>NZ_JBXAPH010000001.1:89236-1672307 GCF_058803745.1 Rhizobium sp. GW821-FHT14E12 | reverse complement strand
GTGGTTATGGCGGGGTGGCCGCACCCGTTCCCTTTCCGAACACGGCCGTGAAACGCCCCTGCGCCCATGGTACTTCGTCTTAAGACGCGGGAGAGTAGGTCGCTGCCAGGTCTGCAAATCGCAACTTCACGCTAAACTGCTTAAAGCGGTTTATGCGCTCAAATCTTCTCTGATCAAAACGGCCAAAGCCGTGTTACAATAGGCCGCTAAAAGCGGCCTTTGTGCTTTCCAAAGGAAGCAGTTACTCCCTCGGCCCCGAAATACGGTGCCAAGGAAACAAGCGATAAACCGCTCCGCGGTTTACGATGGCGCGGGGTGGAGCAGCCCGGTAGCTCGTCAGGCTCATAACCTGAAGGCCGCAGGTTCAAATCCTGCCCCCGCAACCAATAAAACAGCCCGCTTCAAGCGGGCTTTTTTGTTGGTAACGGGTCGAGGATTTAACGCCTCCTCAGGGGCCCGCAAGGAGGCGAAAGCCGACGCAGTGGGACAGAAAACAACAAATCCTGACCCCGAACCAACCTTCCATAAAACCATTATCCGATAGCCCCTTGCCCACAGGCCGTTCGGCGTTCAGAGGCAATCCATCGCCAAGACCCTATCGCTGGCGCAAAGCATGCCGCTTTGCTGGCGATGCTAGCGCGTCGTCCTGCCGACCATAACCTCAAGGCCGCAGGTTCAAATCCTGACCCCGAAACCAAAACCTTCCCACCAAAGATCACTATCGCTGCGCGAAGACTTCAAAATCATCCAAACAAAGCCCGCTTGGTAGAACCAGCGGGCTTTTTGACGTTTGACATAAATGGAAATACAAGTGCGTTCCGCTCTAATCCGGAATCGACTGCGTCATGATTTCGCTGTGCAGAACAAGTCCTTCATCCCCCAAATAAGTCTTCAGAAGCTTCGGGAAATCGTCGGATTGGTAAAACTCGGTGAGTGTTCGGTCTACGAGGAGCCTGAAGGCGGAATCGTCGCGCCTTAGCGCGATCCCGTAGGGTTCGTGGGTGAACAGGCGGTTGCCGATGGCCAGCGCCGAGGGATTGCGTGCGTGCGCGGCGAGGCTGATGAGCAGGGCGCGGTCGGCGAAATAGGCGTCGATCTTGTGGTTCTCGAGCGCGTTCAGCCCGTCCTGATGGGTGGCGAAATCGACGACGCGCGTTTGCGGGACATCGGGGCCGAGAGCCTCGCGCAGCGTTGCGCCGGTGGTGGTGTCCGCGTGGACGCCGATGATGCTTTTGGATGGCGATTTCGTGTCGGCAGCTCGGGTCGGGCGTTTGTCGAGGAAGAGGATTTGCAGGTATTCGGGCGAATCCTTGCGCAACAGCGCGCTTGCGCCGGTCAGGAAAATCGGTTGGGAGAAATCGACGGTTTCGCGCCTGGCAAGATTGATGGTGATGGCGCCGCAGAGGAGGTCGATCTGGCCGTTTTTCACCGCGTCGAAGCCGTCGGCAAGGGTGATTTCGACATAGTCCGGCTTCACCTGCGGAAGCTTCTGCGTCACCGCATCGGCGATCTTGCCGCAGAGATCGATGGTGTATCCCGTAGGAATGCCGTCCTTGTTCTTGAAGGAGAAAGGTGCCTCGTCGGTGATATAGCCGACCCGGATGGTTCCTTTCTGGGCGATAAGGTCAAGCGTCTGACCGGCGGCGGCCATATGTGCCGCAATGCCAAGGGCGAGGCATGCCAGAACCAACCGTCTCATGCATTTCGCCAGCATGATCTTCATCTCCGAAAGAATGGTGGCGATCGCAAACGCTTGAGGGGAGATTATGGTGCGGCCGGTATTTGTCAACGGTGGATTGTCTTGCAGAAATTTCGCGGCAAGCTTGTGCGTCTGGCGTTGCTCCGGCCATTTTGGGGATCACAAAGAGTTTCGTTATCATAGCGCGCGTTTTCACCTATCCAGAGCGGGTAGTCTGGCCAATGAGATCTTGAGAATTGGAGAGGGACGTCATGAGAGATATAGGCAGGGTGATGCGGAATTCGGGCTTTGCTTTCGGCATGGGTTTCATTGCTCTCGGCGTAGTCCTGAGCCCCCTCGGCGCTTCCGCGGCCTCTGTCCAGACGATCATCGACGATTGGCAGAAGGTGAAGCCGCCGGCGGCGCCGGAGTTGAAGCCGGTGACGATCGATCTCAAGACGACGGCGTTGCTCATCCTCGATTTCAACGGAGCACAGGATCCGACCAAGGGACCGTGCAACCAGAATACCAAGCCGCGCTGCCTTGCCTCCGTGCCGAAGGTCAAGTCGATGCTGGATGAGGCGCGCGCCAAGGATGTGTTCGTCGTCTATAGCCTCGCCGGCAAGGGTGAGCCGCAGGATATCGCGACGGATCTGGCGCCGCTGGCGAGTGACCCGATCGTGAAATCCGGCCCGGACAAGTTCATCGGCACCAATCTCCGCGATATCCTCGCCGACAAGGGGATCCAGACGGTGATCGTCACGGGTACGGCGTCGGAAGGCGCGGTTCTCGATACTGCCACGGATGCGGCGCTAAATGGTATGAACATCATCTTGCCGGTGGATGGCATGTCGTCCACCGAGCTTTACGCCGAGCAATATGTCGCCTGGCACATGGTCAACGCACCCGGCGTCTCGCAGAAGACGACGCTGACTAGGATCGATATGATCAAGTTCTGAACGCTCGCTCGTTTTGCCAGACAAAGCCCAATCCATAAAAACACCCACTCTCACTGTTCGAGAGTGGGTGTTTTTGTTTGAGGTCAGCTGATCTTTCAGGACAGGGTTTCGTCGAACAGGTTCAGCAGGCGTTTCCAATGCCGTTCCGCGCCCGTTTCGTCGTAGACGCCGTGGTCGGGGACGGTCCAGCCGTGGCCCATGCCGACATAGTTCTCGATCGCATGGTCGACCCCGCCGATCCGTAGCGCTTCGGCCAGGCGAGCGGATTGTTCCGGCGGAAAACTGTTGTCGACGCCGGCGACGCCGATATAGACGCGCGCCTTGATGTCGGCGGCAAGACGATGCGGGCTGTCTTCGGTGTCGCTGGCGAGATTGCCGCCGTGGAAGCTTGCCGCCGCCGCGATACGGTCGGCATAGGTGGCTGCAGCCGTCAGCGCGCGTCCGCCACCCATGCAATAGCCGACGGCGCCGACCGGACCCTTGGCGCCGGCAGTTGTCAGAGTATCGAGGAAGGCAGCGCTGTCGCGCTTGGTCATCTCCTGCGTCGTGCCACGCAGCATCGTCATGATTACCTCGCGCGAGGTCGGGTCACCAAAGGCTGTACCATTGAACGGGCCATAGTCGCCGAAGCGATAGAAGAGGTCGGGCAAGAGCACGGTGTAACCGGAATCGGCAAGCCGCTGAGCCATGCCAAAGAGCGACGCGCGCGGACCCATGGCATCCATGTAGAAAATGACGCCGCGCTCGGCGGATGCATCATTGTCGGGGCGGAAGATCGACGCCTTGGCGACGCCATCGGCGGTATTGATTTCAATATCCTGCTTCATTGTCGAATTCCTTGCGATCCAGGCTCGTGAGCGTTTTCCCCGGGGCCGGTACTTTGGCAAAGGGCCGGCCGGCACTCAATAGCAATTCCCTTTCAAAGGGATGCGACAGGCGGGGCAGCGATCAACATCTCTTGAGTTCCCGCTTTTGCTATCGATGGAATAGTATCCGGGGCAACGGCGTCGATGCGCGGGGTCGATGGAGGATGCATTCTTATGTCTTTTCGTCAGATGGTTCCGGGCCTTGCGCTGGTATTTTCCCTTATCTCGACGCTCGCCTTTGCCGCACCGCCGGAGCCGGGCCACACTGGCGGCGGGGGTGGCGGCAGCGTTCTTTCCCTGTTGCCGGCCGACGCGGTCAGCGATCATGTGCTGAATGCCGACGGCAAGAGTATTCCCTATAAGGCGACGGCCGGAACGCTCGATCTTTTTGGCCAGGATGGCGCGCGCACCGCGGCGATCTTCTACACTGCCTATGTCGCCAAGGATCGGGACGCCAACAGGCCGATCACCTTCGTCTTCAATGGCGGGCCGGGTGCTGCCTCTGCCTTCCTGAGCCTCGGCCTCGTCGGCCCGCGTATCCTCGATTTTGGTCCGGACGCCCGCGATGGCGCCAATGCCAAGCTGGTCGACAATCCCAAGAGCTGGCTGAATTTTACCGATCTCGTCCTGATCGATCCGATCGGCACCGGCTGGAGCCGCACGGTCAAGCCGGATGACGCCAGTGATTTCTACGATGTGCGTTCGGATGCCGACAGTCTTGCCAAGGCGATTGCGCTGTACGTCGCCCACAATGGGCGGGCCGCCTCGCCAAAATATATTCTCGGCGAAAGCTATGGCGGGTTCCGTTCGGCGAAGGTCGCCACCAGCCTGCGGCGCGAGCAGGGCATCCTGCTTTCCGGCATCGTCATGCTGTCGCCTCTGATCGAGGGGCGGCTGGTCTTTGGGGCGAATGATCTGCCGTTCGGCGCGGCGCTTGAATTGCCGTCGCTGGCCGCCGCCGAACTGGAGCGGCAGAATGCCTTTAGCGAGCACGGGGTTCGCGACGCCGAGACATTTGCGCTGAACGAATATCTGCCGGCACTGGCAGGCCCGCCGCCGACCGGTGATGCCGGCCGCGCCTTCTATGGGCGCGTTGCCAAGCTGACCGGCATTCCCGAAGATGTCGTTGCTCGCAACCAGGGCTTTCTTGGCGGGGTCTACCAGAAACACTCCGATGGCACCGGCGCCGATGTGGCTAGTATGTACGACGCCTCGTTCCTGGCGCCCGATCCCTATCCCCAGTCGGATGCGGAGCATGGCGGCGATCCGATCCTGGACGGTTTCGTGCGCGCCTATGGTGGTGCTTTTTCGAGCTATGCGCGCGACGAACTCGGCTTCCATACCGACATGACCTATACGCTGCTGTCGAGCTCCGTGAACGAGCAATGGAACTGGGGCGGCCGCAAAGGCGGCTCGCGCCTGAGTGCCAGCGCGACGGACGATATCAAGGAGATGTTGTCGCTGGTGCCATCCTCCCGGCTGCTGGTGGCACAGGGCTACAGCGACATCATCATTCCCTTCGGCGTCAACAAATATGTGCTCGACCACATGCCGCCGGCCTTTGCCGATCGGGTAGCGTTGAAGCTCTATCGCGGCGGGCATATGTTCTACACGCGACCGACGTCGCGCGAGCAGTTCACTGGGGATGCCGAAGCATTCTTCACGACGAAACCGTCGACACCTCCCACGACGCAATCGAATTAGAGCGGATGCATGCTGCCGTCAGACGTTCCTGGCAACCATGGCGATGATGGTTTCGAAGAGTTCGGCCTGTGCTTCCGCAGCGGTAATGTCCCCGGTCGCCGCGGCATAGGACAGGGCCTCGGCGGCGCCGAGCATCGCCCATAGACCGGCGGAAGCGATGGTGCCGGTCTTTGCAAACGGGGCGAGGGCGATCCGGCATTTCTCGATGAATACCGTCTCGTAGTCACGCTTGATCTTTTCGAGTTCCGGTGAGCCGGCCAATGCAGCGATCACGCCGGGTATCTCACGCCCCTGAAGCAGTACGCAATCGACATAGGCGGTCGCAATGACCGATGCCCTGTCGGTCAGGGTCGGCTTGGCTGCCTGCAATGCGGCGTCCATGGCCGTCGTCTGCCGCGCGTCGAAATCCTGGTAAAGGGCGGCAAGCAGGCCCGGCCGCGTGCTGAAATGATCATAGACCACGGGTTTGGTAATGTTGGCCTGCTCGGCAAGGCGGCCGAGTGTCAGGGCTTCCGTACCCTCGTCGCGGATCACCTGCCATGCAACGGCCAGAAGCTGGCGATGCCGCTCCTCTCTCGTCAACCGGCGGCGCGGTGGCGAGTTGGAAGCCTGTTTCAGGTCTTGAGTGCTTGACATGTCTATATACCAAAAGTAACTTACTAAAAGTATATAAGATGTTTCCCCAGCTCGCAATCCGTTCGCAGGAGTTTTTGCCATGCACGCGCTTATCGTTGTCGCGCATCCCGATCAGGCGTCGCTCAGCCACAGTGTCGCGGCGCATATTGCCGAGGGTGTGTCCCTGGCCGGCGAAGGCAATACTTTCGAAATCGCCGATCTTGCGGCGGAGGGTTTTGATCCGCGATTCACCGCCGCCGATATCGCTCTCCATCTGAGGCACGCGCCGCCCGCCGCCGATGTTGCCGCCGAACAGACGAGAATCGATCGCGCCGATGCCCTCGTGCTGGTCTACCCCGTCTACTGGTGGTCGATGCCGGGGCTTCTGAAAGGGTGGATCGATCGGGTGTTCACCAACGGATGGGCCTATGACGAAGGTCCGGACGGAAAATCGGAGAAGAAGCTTCGCCACCTCAAGGTTCATCTGGTCGCCATCGGCGGCGCCAGCCTGCGCACCTATGCGCGGCACGGCTATTTCGGTGCGATGAAGACGCAGATCGACCACGGGATCTTCGGTTACTGCGGCGCGCGCGTTGTCACATCCGAGCTTCTGCTCGGATCGGAGGCGCAGGATGTGGCATCTCACCTGAACGCGGCGCTCGCCGTCGGTCGCAATCTCTTCCGTGCACCTCAGCGAACTGAGGCGGCGTGAACGGGTAACGGCAGGTCCTAATCGTGCTGTATCTGAAACAAATGCTTGATGCGGGCACTCAGCGAGCTGACGGGAGCGCCGTTGACCAGTATGTTGCTGGCGCCGAAGAGATGATGCTCGGCCTCGATGCGCTTTGAGAGAATGGCTCCCAATTCCTCGGCGAGGGAGGGGCGGTCGTGTAGCAGGGGCGCCAGGCAATCCTCGCCGATTTCGTAGGTGACGACGAAGGTCAGCGCGCGGATCGTGCCGACTTCGCCGGTGTCCATCAGCAGGCCGGCTTCGCCGAAATAGTCGCCGGGGGCGAGCCGCGTCAGCTCGATTTGCCGCTGCGCCTCCTTGCGGGTGATGCTGACAACGCCGGAGCGGACGATCGTCAGCGCCCGCAGCCGGGTTCCCTGCTCGGCGATGACGGTGTCCTTGCGATAGGTATGGCGCTGCATATGCGATGCGAGGTGTTCCTTCTCGTCTTCGGTCAGCGACGAGAACAGCGGGATATTGTTGAGCAGCCGCCAGGGCGTGCCCGGATGCTGGGCGATGCTCGCCGCCGCCTCGGCGCGCTCTTCCGACGGCATCACGATCGCACCGGGAGGGCCGGCGAGCTTCAGGCCGCCGGCTTTCGAATGGCGGTAGATGAGATCGTAGATTTCGTTTTTGGCGGCGGTGGTCTGCGATATGTCGCGGATGCGGAAGGTCAGTTGCAGTTCCACGGCCTGTGCGTCGATCGAATTGACCATCACGCTGGGTTCGGGCGTCTTTAGGATAGCGTTACAACTGATCAGCACGTTGCGCATCACCTCGGCGATGACGTTCGGCTGCGTGGTCGGCTGGACGCGCACGGTGATGGTGACGCCGTGGCTTTCGTCCGGGCTGGAGAGATTGGTGATCCGCGTCTTGGCAAGGGTGCTGTTCGGAATGACGACGAGGTCGTTGGTGCCGTTGAGCAGATGGGTGGCCCGCCAGTTGGTCTCGACGACGCGGCCCTGGATATCGTTGTCGAGCACCACCCAATCGCCGATGGAGTAGGGCCGGCCGAGATTGAGCGCCAGGCCGGAGAAGACATCGCTCAGCGTGCTTTGCAGCGCTAGGCCTAGAATAATGGCGAAGACGCCGGACGTCGCGATCAATGTGCCGATCGGGACGCTGAAGACATCGGCGACCACCGAGAGGATGGCACCGAGATAGATGATGCCGACGACCACGTCCTGCAGCAGCCGGCCTTCACGGGGCTTGCGCTCGAAGATCAGGAACAGCCGGACGAAGGCGACCAGCACCCAGGCGCCGTTGACCCACCAGACGATCTTGGCGAAGCCGGTGAAGACGCGCAGCGTCACCGTTTCCTGCGGCGGGCTCTGCTCATAAGGCACGATGCCGTGATAGAGCAGAAGTGCTGTGAGGCTGACGAAAAAGGCGATCTGCCCGATCAGGCGTCCGGCGCGCCGGTGACGAAGCAGGAAGCGGCTGACAAATGTGCCGATGACCACCAGGATGCAGAACTGGACGATGGGATCGGCGAGAAGCGCAATGGACATGGGGACTTGGCCGCAATCAGTCGTTCGGATGGCCGGTAAATTGGCACGAACTCCGCCGCAATACCATATAGGGATGGCATGCTCGTTTTCCTGCCCTCTTCAGCCTTGATCCCCGGGCAGGGCCGGCGCATAAGGCCGTCATCGTCTTATCCTCGGGATAAGGCTTGATATTTAGATGACGATTATCATCTTACATCTGTCATTTCATCCTGCTATCTGCTCCTGACGGGCGCACCTCCCAGCGCCCCGGCATCATCAAGGAATACCCATGACACAGTCTTTTGTGATTAGCGGCGATCTGCTGATCGGCGCGGAGTCGACCGGCGAAAACAAGTCCGTGCGCGCCATCAACCCGGCGACCGGCGTAAATCTGGAGCCAGCCTTCGCGATTGCCAGCGAGGCGGAGGTTGCCCGCGCCTGCGAGCTGGCCGCCCAGGCGTTCGATATCTATCGCGCCACCAGCCCGGAGGCGCGCGCGACGTTCCTGGAGACGATCGCGGCGAACATTCTGGAGATCGGCGATGCGCTGATCGAGCGCGCCACGGAAGAGACCGGCTTGCCGGTCGCCCGCCTGCAGGGCGAGCGCGCTCGCACCGTCGGCCAGCTCCGGCTGTTCGCGCAAGTGGTTCGTTCCGGCGAATGGCTCGACCTGCGTGTCGATCCGGCATTGCCGGAACGCAAGCCGCTGCCGCGCCCGGATCTGCGCCTGCGCCAGATCGCGCTCGGTCCCGTCGCCGTCTTCGGCGCCAGCAATTTTCCGCTCGCCTTCTCCGTTGCCGGTGGCGATACCGCTTCGGCGCTTGCAGCTGGTTGCCCGGTTGTCGTCAAGGGTCATCTTGCCCATCCGGGCACTGGTGAGCTGGTCGGCCGCGCCATCCGCGCTGCCGTTGCCGCCTGCGGCCTGCCGGAAGGTACTTTCTCACTGTTGACCGGCGCCAACGAGACCGGTGCCGCGCTGGTGCGCAATCTGCATATCAAGGCTGTCGGCTTCACCGGCTCGCGTGGCGGTGGCCTGGCGCTTGGCGCCATCGCAGCCGCACGGCCGGAGCCGATCCCGGTCTATGCCGAGATGAGCAGCGTCAACCCGGTCTTCCTGTTTCCGGCAGCGCTTGCCGCCCGTGCTGAGGCGATCGGCACAGGCTTCATCGATTCGCTGACGCTCGGCGCCGGCCAGTTCTGTACCAATCCCGGCCTGGTCTTCGCCATCGACGGCCCCGATCTCGATCGTTTCGTCGATGCAGCCAGCGGCGCACTGACCGGCCGCGCGCCGGCGCCGATGCTGACGCCGGGCATCCATGCGGCTTTCGACAATGGCGTTGCAGCTCTTGCCGGCCATGAGGCTGTAAAGACCGTTGCTCACGGCGCGCCTGCCGAGGGTGTCAACCGTAGCCCCGGCATCTTCTTCGAAACCGATGTCGAGCAATTCCTCGCCGATGAGCGGCTCGGTCACGAGATCTTCGGCGCCGCGAGCCTGCTGGTGCGCTGCAAGGATATCGACCAGATGATCGCGGTTGCCGAAAAGCTCGAGGGCCAGCTCACCGCGACCCTGCAGCTCGATGCCGGCGACCACGCCATTGCCGCCAAGCTGCTGCCGGTGCTGGAACGCAAGGCCGGGCGCATTCTCGCCAATGGCTGGCCGACTGGCGTCGAAGTCAGCCACGCCATGGTGCATGGCGGCCCATTCCCGGCGACATCGGACAGCCGCACCACCTCGGTCGGCACGCTTGCCATCCGCCGCTTCCTGCGCCCGGTGTCCTATCAGGATATTCCGGACGGCTTGCTGCCGGTGGAATTGCGGGATGAGGGGGTCAAGGGCCTGCCGCATCTGCTGGATGGCGTGCGCGGGGGCTATTGAGCGAGACCTCAATCCCCAATAGCGATTGGGGAGATTGCCACCCTTTGGAAACGGGCCATTTTGGCCCGTTTTCTGCTTCCAATTGATGTTATGCCGCTGCGCCGTGGCGAGCTTGGAGATGCGCCTTATAGTGCTGGAGCGACAGTTCCGCTCCGAGATGGGACAGCTCGGTGGCGACGGCCTCCGCCGCATGTTCGGCCGGCTCGATGACGCGTTCGAACATCTCTGCTTCATAGGCTCTGACGGCATTCCGCCAATCGTCACCTTTCAAAAGCTGGCCGCCAAGTTCCGCTGCGTCCAGCATGGCGGCATTCACGCCTTCTCCACCAAAGGGCGACATCACATGTGCGGCGTCGCCCAGAAGCGTTATTCCGATACGATTCTGCCAGCGATGCCCGACCGGCAGCGCATAGATGGGCCGCGAAACGATATGGTCGTTGCTCGCGTGGATGAGGGCGAGGATCTTCGGCGCCCAGCCTTCGAACTCTGCGGCCAGCTGCGCGCGGGCTGTCGCCGGCGACGCAAAGTCAAAAGCTTTGTCGGCCCAGTCGGCGGGCACGCGGAAAATCGCGTAGCCTTTGATGTGGGCGTTGCCGTTGCGCTGCACGATCATGCCTCTGCCGTCAGCCTCGACGCCAATCTTGCCATGGCCGACAAGGGCAGCGAGCTCGGGATGGCTGGCGTCGACGTTGTCGATGCCGAATTCGATGAAGCTGATGCCGCTATATTGCGGGCGATAGTGGGAGACCAGCGGTCTTACCTTGGACCAACTGCCGTCGGCGCCGACGACGAGGTCGAAGGGACCGGCCGTTCCGTCTTTGAAGACCAGATCATATGCGCCGTCTTCCCGAGGGCGCACCTCGCGCAGGCCGTGGTTCCAGTGGATGATTTCCGCGGGCAGGGAGGCGAGCAAGATTTCGCGCAGCGCCGTGCGGTCCACCTCCGGCCTGTCGGATTCATCGGCCTCGTCATCGGCAAACAGAAGGGTGCCGTCCTTGTCGTAGAGCCGGCTTCCCTGGTCCTCATAGCGTGCGATCTGCAGGAATTCTTCATGGAGACCGGCGTTACGCAGCGCCAGCTGGCCGGATTCGACGTGGAGGTCGAGCGTTCCGCCCTGCGCCCGGACGAGTGCATGCTCCTCGCGTTCGAACACGGTGGTCGTCAGTCCGCCGCAATGAAGGATGCGGGCGAGTGTCAGGCCGGCGGGGCCTGCGCCGATGATGGCGATGCGGGGATAAGATGTCATGGACAAAATTCTCTTCTTTCTGTAGATAGGTACCTATATAGATTAATATAGGTACCTATTCAAGTGAAGAAAATATGACCGATTGGGACTTGTTCGAGAATCCGGCACCGCTCATCAACACGGCGTCGCGCAGCTTTGCGCGGCTCGGCGAGCGTCGGGTGAAGGCGTTGGGCTTCAATATCGGGCAGCTGCCGGTGCTCTATCTGCTCCGCAACGGAGCGCGGATGTCGCAGAAGGAATTGGCGAAATTCGCCAAGATCGAGCAGCCGTCGATGGCGCAGATGTTGGCCCGCATGGAGCGCGATGGTTTGATCCGGCGCACGCCCGACCCCGCGGATGGGCGCAGCAGCCTCGTGTCCTTGACCGAGGCGGCCCTGGCGAAGCTTCCCGCTGCCCGCGACGCTCTGGACGAGGGACGGGAGAGAGTTCTGGCGGGGTTCAACGACGACGAGGTTCAAACGCTGCTGCAACTGATGCGGCGGCTCAATCAGAACCTGGAGCAGATGATTGCGGAAGAAGATGGGTCGTAGGCACGCTCCTTTGCGTGCCTACGGTATGGGTTTGGTGTCGCCGGTTGGTTAGATTTCCGCGTAGACAATCCCCGTAAATGAGCCCGCGTGATGTAGAAGCTCGCGCTCGCCCGAGCCGTCGAGGCTGGCCGAGTAGAGATTGCCGCCGATATCGGTGAAGAACATGCGGTTGTTCGGCAGGTCGAGCGACAGGCCGATGCCTTCGTCGAGGCCTTCTAGGACGACTTCGGAGGTTGTCGCGAGATCGTCCATCTCGGCGCGGTTGACGGTATTCCCGCGTGGAAGGTTGCCGCGGTCGGTCCAGTAGATGGTGCGGGTGGCGAGATCGAGTTCGAGGTCGATCGGTTCCGGCAGCTTGTCGAGCAGGACTTCGATATCGCTGCGGTTCGTTGCCGTCTCGCCTTTGGGAATGTTGATGCCGGCGCGGAAGATGCGGCCGAGGCCGGCGTCCGGCGGACCCTTCTGCGTCCAGTAGATCTGCCCGAGCGGCAGATCGAGCGCGATGCCGACGCACCAGCGTTCGATATCGGCGCTGTCTTGCGGGCTGTCGCCGTTCTGCACCAGCGTCTCGATGTCGGAGCCGTCGATATTGGCGCGCATCACCCGCATGCCTTCTCGGTCGCACCAGTAGAGCTTGCCGTTGCCGTAATCGATCTGGATCTGCTTCGGCGTCACCAGTGTGCTGCCGGGCGGAATCAGCGTGACATGGTTGCGGCCGTCGAGATTGATGCGCTCGATCGAGCCGTCATGGGCATTGTAGTCGGTGCCCATTTCCGTCCAGTAGAGCCAGCCGTTTTCGCTGTCGACAAAAATGCCGTCCGGGCTGCGGCCGGGCCGCTGGATGATCAGCTGGAGGTCGGTGCCGTCGATGGCGGAGGAGAGAATTCGGCCGTCATTGATGTCGAGGAAGAACAGCCGTTCAGTGTTTTCGGGGGAGGTGGCAGGCGTCCGTGCTTCTGCTTCAGACATGAGAGCATCCTTTCAAAGGGTCGGATCTGCGGATCACAGCAGGGCAATGATGGCATCGCTTGATGACAGCATCATTCGTCTTCGTGGTCTAATTGAGGATCTGCTGCGGTGCAGCGAAGATCAAGAGCCTAGATGTCGCGGGTCACGCTTCGCCCAATACGATCGATGTCATGTCGAAGGCGGCGGGGCTCTGCGATTCCCGCCAGCGTCCCGGCGTGAGGCCGACCGATTGCGAGAAGACGCGCGTCAAATGGCTTTGATCCGAGAAGCCGCACATCAGTGCGATTTCAGCAAGCGGCGTTCCCTTGCGCATCAGCTCCTTGGCGCGGTCGACACGGCGCTGCATCAGCCAGCGATGCGGCGGGATGCCGGTGCTGCGCGCGAAGGCGCGGGCAAAATGGCTGGTGGAAAGGCCGCAGTTACTGGCCAGTTGCGCCAGGGATACATCGCGATCCAGCCGGGCATTGATCGTATCGCGGGCACGGCGCAGCTGCCATGGCGTCAAGCCGCCGATAACAGCCGATCGCGCCGTCGGCACACGGCCATAGCTCTCCGCGATATGTGCATTGAAGGCCCTGCCGATGGGATCGAGCAGCAAAGGGTTTGCGCCGTCCGATTGTTCGATAGCTGGGATCAGGCGGGATAGCAGGTTTTCGAGGACGGTATCGCCCGCAGCGCAGCCGGGCGTAAGCGAAAGTTCGGCAATCCGGTCGAAGCTGTGGCGTGACAGATAGAGGTTGATCGTCTCCTTGTCATCTGCCTCCGCAGGCGGGTCGAGGATCAGGCGGGCAAGCGCGATCATGCCGTGAGGAAAGGGAATGACCGGAACGACGCATTCATCAAGCGTGACCCGGTCTAGCGCTGGCTCCTGACCCCGCAGGCCAAGCACGAAAGCGGGTGCCTCGGGACAGTCTATGTCAATGCCGTTTTTGCAGAGGAGAGCGCGAAGCGAGCGCGCCGGCGCGCTCAGCCTGAAATAGTCCTTGGACTGCGCATCTTGCAGCATCGTTGCCACGCCCCAAGCCAACAATAGCCGGCCCCTAGGGACCGATGCCACTGACGATTACCAATTTTCGCGCCACTATCCTAGATAGTGCAAAGCGAAAGCCGTCAGTCGCGTTAAAATATGATATAAATATACTATTGCTAATAAAGCAATCATGCCAGCGCCGATCATAAAGGGAGTGTTGATCGCGCCCCCATTCAAATAACTGTCATCGAACTGCTATAAATCCCCGCCATTCCCATGGCCGCCGGCATTTGTCGGCGGACCTGAAGCCGGAGATGCATGAGATCATGTCGACGCTCCAGCAAGTCGCTTTTCGTGCCGGCTGTTCGATCGCGACCGCGAGCCGGGTGCTGAATCATAATGGTCCGGTCAGCGACGAGATGGTGCGCCGCGTGCGCCGGGCGGCGGCCGAGCTTGGCTATCGCGCCAGCGGTCGCGCCAGCACCTTTGCCCGCCGCCGGCCGGCGATCGGCGTGCTCATCCCCAGCATCACCAATCCGGTCTTTGCCGCTTCGCTTTCCAGCATCCAGCACCGGGCGTTGCATGCCGGCCATAGCGTGCTGATCGCGCAGTCGAACTACGATCCGGCGCAGGAGGTGGATGCAGTCGCCTCGTTGCTGCAGCAACAGCCAACCGGCCTCATCCTTACAGTCTGCGATCCCGAACACAGCCCCGCTCTTTCCTCCGCGCTGCCGCCGACCGTGCTGCTCGGCAATCTGCCGACGGCCCGCTTTACCGCCGCTGTCGCGACCGACAATTTCGGTGCCGGCCGGGACCTGACGGATCATCTCCTGCGCCAGGGACATCGCCGCATCCTGTTCATCGCCGGACATTTCTCCGCCTCGGATCGGGCGAGGCTCCGCTATCTCGGCCATGTCAAGGCGATGGAGGCCGCCGGCCATCCGCCCTTCGATGCCCTGGAGATTTCCTTCACCGACGGCCTGGAGCAGCTCGATCTGGTGGATATTACATCAAGCCTGAGGCCGACCGCGATCATAGCCTCCAACGATCTCCTGGCCTTCGGTGTGATGGGAGCGTTGCGACGTCAGGGGCTTTCGATCCCACGGGATATCTCCGTGGCCGGTTTCGACGGAATCTCCCTCGGC
Organism: Rhizobium sp. GW821-FHT14E12; assembly: GCF_058803745.1. Classification (NCBI taxonomy): domain Bacteria; kingdom Pseudomonadati; phylum Pseudomonadota; class Alphaproteobacteria; order Hyphomicrobiales; family Rhizobiaceae; genus Rhizobium; species Rhizobium sp. GW821-FHT14E12. The sequence continues at coordinate 1,657,529 of NZ_JBXAPH010000001.1, read as the reverse complement.
CAGCTGATGGAAGTGTCGCTGACCACGGTGGATATACCGGATGCGACCATGGGGGCGGCGGCGGCCTCGCTGCTGCTCGACATGGCGGAAAATGCAGCACCGCCACGCCACTTGAGCGTACCCTACAGGCTGCGGCCGGGCGGGACGGTCCGCAATCTCAACACCTCGTCCTGACGTATTCGCGGACATGGAAACGCCGCCTCGGGGAAAAGAGGCGGCGCGTCTGGTGGTCAATCAAGCCTTAGCTGCGCGGCAGCATGCCTTCGACGTCGGCAGCGGCGTCATCGAGTGCTTCCTTCGGCTCGGCCGAGCCGTCGACGATGCGCGACAGGTTGTCGACGATCGTCTGGGTGACCTTGACGCCATTGGCGCCGGGGAAGGCGTACCAGGGGATCATCACCGGCATCTGGCTGAGGCCGGCCTGGAACAGCGGGTTCTTCTTGTAGAAGTCGCCGAGATACTCGGCCGACTTGGCGGCGAGCTCGTTGTTCGGGACATAGCCGGTGCCGGGAACGACCACGGAGGCGCCGTAGGGGCCGGCGGCGAACTTGGCGAATTTCCAGGCAGCTTCTTCCTTGACCGGATCATGGGTCAGGATGACGACGGCATTGCCGCCGGTCGGCAGGCGGCCGTTGACCGGGTCGATCAGCGGGATCTTGGCGGTGCGCAGGTCGAACTTGGCGCCGACATTCTTGACCGTGTTGACAAGCGCGCCGGTGGTCTGGAATTCGAAGCCGACCTTGCCGGCAGCGAACGCCTGTTCGCCGGCCGACTTGGTGAAGACCGGCATACCGCCTTCCTTGACGAAGCGCTGGATCAGCTCGACGGCCTTCTGGCCCTCGGGGCCGTTGAAGGCGACCTTGCTTTCATCGTCGCTCAGCATCTTGCCGCCGGCGCCGAAGAGGAGGGCGGAGAACATCCAGTCGTCGCCCTGCCAGCGGAAGTCCATGCCGTCGACGCCGTTGCCGAGTGCCTTGATCTTGCCGGCGAGCGCGATGACCTCATCCCAGGTCTTCGGCGGATTTTCCGGGTCACCGCCGGCGGCCTTCATCAGATCGGCATTGTAATACATGATCGGGTTCGAGGTCGCAAAAGCGAGACCGACCTGCTTGCCCTTGACCTGGGCGAGCTTGAGGATGGTGTCGGAGAAGCCCTGGGCGGCCATGTTGCCGTCCTTCTGGACGAGCGGTCCGAGGTCGACGGCGACATTGCGCTCGTCGATCATCCGCAGGCGGTTGAGGCCGATGAAGGTGACATCGGGCATTTCGCTCGTGCCGGCCTGGCGCAGGATGGTCTGGATGCCTTCCTCATAGGTGGCCGAAGGTGCGGCGAACTGGATCTTGATATCCGGATTTTCTTCCATGAACTTCTTCGAGATCGTGTCCATCACGTTCTTGAAGAAGCCGGGCATTGGATAGTGAACCGTCAAGGTCGTCTCGGCATAGGCCGGGACCGACACGACCATCGAAATGGCCGCGGCGGCGAGAATCTGGGTGATATGCTTCATCGCTCGTTCTCCTGTTTCGAACCGGTCAGCCTTTAAGACCGGTCATGGTGATGCCCTCGACGAAGCGCTTCTGTGCCAGAAGGAATGCGGCGACGAGGGGAAGGGTGATGATCAGCGTGGCAGCCATGAGCGCGCCGTAGTCGTCGCCGGCCTCGGCCGCGCGGAAATACATGAGGCCCAGCGGCGGCGTGGCGTAGTTCTGGTTGCTGATGACGATCAGCGGCCAGTAGAAATCGTTCCAATGCGCCACGACCGAGAAGATCGCGAAGGCGGTGACGGCCGGCCAGGCGTTGGGCACGATGACGCGGGCGACGATGCCGAGCTCCGACATGCCATCGAGGCGGGCCGCATGGATCAGATCATCCGGCATGGCGCGGAAGAATTGCAGGAACATGAAGATCGCAAAGACCGAGATCGAGAAGGGCGCCACCAGAGCGGTGTAGCTGTTCAGCAGCGACAGGCTGTTGAAGGCGACATAGAGCGGCAGGGCGGTGGCGTGGATCGGGATCAAGAGGCCGAGCATGATCAGCACCATCATCAGCCGCGCGGCAGGGAACTTCAGCTTCGCCATGGCGTAGGCGCAGGGAATGGCGATCAGCACCTGGAAGAAGAAGATCAGGCCGCAGACGACAACGCCGTTGAGCAGCAGCGTGCCCATCGGCACCTTGCTCAGCGCCTTGGTGATGTTCTCGACATAGAAGAAATGCGTCGGGATCAGCTTCAGGGCGGAGGTGAAGATATCGTCCTGCGCCTTGCCGGCCGTCGAGATCATGAAGATGTAGGGCGCCAGGAAGACGAGCGAGCCGAGGATCAGCAGCGAAAGGCGCAGGATGCGGCCGGGAGTGAAGCCTGTAGAGGTCATGTGTAATGCACCTGCCGGTCCTGGACGCGATATTGCAGGAAGGCCAGCACCACCAGAATGGCGAGGAAGACGGTCGTCATCGCCGAGGCGTAGCCGACCTGCATATAGACGAAGCCTTCCTGGTAGATGGTGAAGAGCAGCACTTCCGAGGCATGGTTCGGGCCGCCTTCGGTCAGCGTCTTGACGGTATCGAAGACCTTGACGGCGTTGATGATGCTGATGGTGGTAACAAACAGCGTCGTCGGCCCGAGCATCGGCCAGGTAACCAGCCAGAAGCGGTCGAGCGCCGATTTGGCGCCATCCACTTCGGCGGCGGCATAAAGCTCGCGCGGGATGGCGGTGAGGCCGGCGAGGAACAGCACCATGTTGAAGCCGACCGTCTGCCAGACGCCGATGATTGACAGGCTGTAGAGCACGGTCGACGAGGAGGCGAGCCAGTTCGGACGCGGCAGGCCGATTTCGCCGAGCAGGGCGTTGATCGGGCCGATGGTCGGATGGAAGAGGTACTGCCAAACCGTTGCCATGGCGACGATCAGCGAAGCGACCGGCAGAAAATAGGCGGTGCGGAAAAAGCTACGGCCGATGCCTTCACTCTCGATCAACAGCGCAACGCCGAGGCCGAGCACGATAGAGGCGGGAGCGACGATGGCCGTATAGACTGCCGTGTTCCACAGTGATTTCTGGAAGGTGCGGTCCTTCAGCAGATGGGCGTAGTTCTCGAAGGCGACAAAGCGCAGCCCCTTGTCGCCAAGCTGGAAGTCGGTGAATCCCAGAAAGATGACGGCGACGATCGGCAGGAGAACGAACAGCACAATCAGGATGATGGCGGGCAGGGCCAGCAAAAGGGCGGTGCGGGTCTCGCTGCGCTCATGCTTTGCCGCCGATCGCATCGGGATAGCCGTGGCGGCGATGCTAGCCATGGGCTTTCTCCCTGTTAGCATCGACCGCAACGGGAGTGGTGCGCAGGCGGCGGCCGTCTTCGGCGAAGACCATGGCCTGTTCCGGCGCAAGCGTCAGAGCGACCGCCATGCCGGCGGAGAGGCCTGATGTGTCGGCGGGCGTCAGCTTGGCGACGATGCTCTCGCCGATGGCGTCGAGCTTGGCGTGCAGGATCACCTCCGAGCCGAGGAATTCCATCCGCTCGATATGGGCGGCGAGCGCGTCCTGGCGGTTATCGGAAAGGCGGACGAATTCGGGGCGGATGCCGAGGGTGACGGCGGAGCCGGCAAAGGTGCTTTCCTCCAGCGCCAGCCTGATGCCGCCGAAGGCGACGGTGCCGTTTTCAGCGAGGGCGGGCAGCAGGTTGATGCGCGGTTGGCCGACGAAGCGGGCGACCTCGACATGGGCCGGATCGTCATAGATCGTCTGCGGCGCGGCGAGCTGCAACAACTGCCCGCCGATCATCACGGCGACGCGGTCGGCCATCGACAGGGCTTCCGCCTGATCATGGGTGACATAGACGGTGGGAACGCCGGCGCGGCGATGCAGATCGACGATCTCGCCGCGGGCATGGACGCGCAGGTTGGCGTCGAGATTGGAGAGCGGCTCGTCCATCAGGAAGACGCTCGGGCGGCGTACCATGGCGCGGGCGAGCGCCACGCGCTGGCGCTGGCCGCCGGACATCTGGCCGGGCTTGCGGTCGAGCAGATGGTCGATCTTCAGTGAGGTCGCCATCTCGCGGACATCGCGGATGATGCCGCTGCGGGTCGCGCGCTGGCCGGGGATCAGCGCGCCGATGAAAGGCAGGCGCTGGACGCGTGTCAGGCGGCGCATGGCGAGCGGCACGGCAATGTTTTCGGATGCCGTCAGATGCGGATAGAGCGCGTAGGACTGGAAGACCATGGCGATGTTGCGGTCGGCGGCCGCAACGCCCGAGATGTCATTGCCGGCAACAAGGATCTCACCGGTATCGGCATGATCGAGGCCGGCGAGGATGCGCAGCAGCGTGCTCTTGCCGCAACCGGAGGGGCCGACGAGGGCGATGAACTCACCCGGTTCGACGTCGAGACTGACGCCCTTCAGGATGGCATTGCCGCCAAAGGATTTGGTGATGCCGCGAAGCGAGAGCGCGCTCATTCCGTCGGCTCCTTCGCCTTGGGAGCTGCCTGCGGATAGACTTCCATGACGACGTCGTCGAGGAAATAGGCGGTCATGCCGGGGACAGCGACGATTTCGGTGGTGACGTTGTCGCCGAGCTCATGGATCGCCGCGCCGACAAGCCGTTCGCCGGGCATCTCGCGCTCCATCGTGTCGAGGATGAAGGCGGCGGGCGGCGCCCAGACGAGGGCCGTATCATTGAACCGGCCTTCCCAGGTCCAATGCAGGTGGCCGCTGCCGAGCAGGGCGACGTCATGGGCTGATATCAGATCATAGAGCCGGCGGCGCTGCGCCGGGCGCACGCTCCAGTAACCCGTGTCGCCTTCGTCCGGCGCATCGACGAACAGCGGCTTGTGGGCGAACAGGGCAACGCGGCGGTCGCCACGGCTTTCCAGCATCTCCTGTAGCCAGTCGAATTGCTTCTGCTCTTCAGCATCCTCAAAACCCATCAGCAGGCTGTTGAGGCCGATCAGCCGCCAGTCGTCCACGTCCTTTGCCCAGTAATCCGGACCGACAAGGCGGCGCCAGCGCTCCAGCCGCTCGGGATTGACAGGCTGATAGGAGCCGGGCAGATGGCCGACATCGTGATTGCCGGGCACGATCAGCATCGGCACCGAGACCTGACGCATCAGCTCCATGGAAAAGGTGAGATCTTCGTCCTTGTCGGCGCCGTCGACGCTGAGATCGCCGGTGTGGACGACGAGATCGGCACCGCTTGCCTCGATCCACCGCGCCAGCGGCTCCCAATTGCCGTTGAAATGCGGCTTGTTTGGGCTCAAATGCGTGTCGGTGATCTGGATGATCTTCAAGGCGCGTCTCCGGAAATCTTGAAAGAGAGCGCCTGTGGAGGGTTTTTCCTTCAAAACCGGCGCTTCTTGCCGATCTCTTTAGAAGGCCCCGATGTCAGTTAGGTAACGGGTCTTTTCAGCTGTTTTCCAGTTTTGTCATATATTCGTCAAATGGCGCCGGTGCCTGTCATATGCCTAATTGAGACACTATACGTCGGTGGTTCGAGTGATATAGATCGCAGCCGAAAGAGGAACAGAGATGTCAGACGAACAAAGCCGCATCACCACGCTCGAAGAGCTGGTTGCCTACCAGGCAAAGACCATCGAGGAGTTGTCCGACCAGGTGGCGGAGCAATGGAAAGTGGTCGAGCAGACGAGGCTGAAGCTCGACCGGCTGGCCGAGCGTTTCCTGACGCTGGAAGAGCAGTCGATGGATGCGCCAGCCATCACCAAGCCGCCACATTACTGAGCGGCCGATATGGACGGGACCGGCTTGGCACACCATCACGTTTCGGTGTTTCACGCGGGCGTGTGTAACAAAAGCCGCTATCCTACCGTATCCCTTTTGACCGGAGAACTTACACTCGCGGTCGAGAGGAGATCATCATGAAAGATACGATCCGCAAGGCCCTGTTGCGTGTTACCCGCCCGGCGGCGTTTGCTGTGGGCGCCGTGTTGCTGGCCGGCGTTGCGCTGCAGTTCGTAAGCCATGCTTCGGCTGAAGACGCCCGTGTCATTCCGGCGCCGGCCGTGGACGAAAAGCCGGGTTCGGGCAGCACGGAAACCACCGTTCTTGCCGGCGGCTGCTTCTGGGGCGTGCAGGGTGTGTTCCAGCATGTCAACGGTGTGATCAGCGCCACCTCGGGCTATGCCGGCGGCAAGAAGGATACTGCTCATTATGAAACGGTGAGCGGCGGCGATACCGGCCATGCCGAATCCGTGCGTATCGTCTTCGATCCGCACAAGGTCAGCTACGGACATCTCCTGCAGATCTATTTTTCGGTCGCCCATGACCCGACGGAGCTGAATTATCAGGGGCCGGACAGCGGCACGCAATACCGCTCGGCGATCTTCCCGACGAGTGCCGAACAGGCCGATGTCGCCAAGGCCTATATCGGTCAGCTCAATCACGCCAAGGTCTTCGACGCCGCAATCGTCACCAAGATCGAACCGGAGCGGCAATTCTATGCGGCCGAGGGCTATCACCAGAATTTCCTGACGATGAACCCCGATTATCCCTATATCGTCGTCAACGACCTGCCGAAGGTCAAGAATCTGCAACGCCTGTTTCCGGGGGATTATCGTTCCGATCCGGTGCTGGTCGCAGCGAACGCCTCGGCGAACTAAGGAAGACCGGCTAGCAATGCGGGCCGGTCACGGCGGCCTTGCAGGAAATGCTCGTTATTCTCCCGGTGTCTGGTGTATTGCTCGGCAACGCCAGACATCAATCGAGAGCGCTTCCCACCATGATCGTCCGCGACCGGCCGAACCTTTTCCAGCTTTTCTTCATTCTCCGCGGGTCGGTGATCCGGCGGATATTGCCGCAGATCGTCGTGATCTTCCTGCTGTCGGCGCTGATCGTCTGGGGGCATGAAGAGCGGCCGAATGTCATCCTCTCCTTCAACGGATCGCCCTTTGCGCTGCTCGGCATCGCGCTTTCGATCTTTCTCGGCTTCCGCAACAACGCCTGCTACGACCGCTGGTGGGAAGGGCGGCGCGATTGGGGGCAGCTCATCCAGGTCAGCCGCGGCTTTGCGCGGCAGACATTGATACTGGAGGCCGCCGGTGAGGCCCGGAAAGACTTGCTGCGCCTGACGATGGCCTTTGCGCAGGCGCTGGTCTGTCATCTGCGGCCCGGCGGCGACGAAAACAAGGTGCTGCAACACCTGGCGCCCAGCGAAGTCGATTTCTATCGCGCGGCTCAGAACAAACCGGATCTCCTGCTGCGCCTGATGTCGGCCGATCTGGCGCGACTGAAAGCGGCGGGCGGGATTTCGGATATCCAGTATCAGATGCTCGATGCCAGCGTCGCTCAGATGGGAGCGGTGCAGGCGGCTTGCGAGCGCATCCGCAACACGCCGCTGCCGTTCGGCTACACATTGCTTCTGCATCGCACCGCCTATCTCTTCTGCTTCCTGCTGCCCTTCGGCTTTGTCGATACGCTCGGCTGGGGGTCGCCTTTCGTGGCCGTGCTGGTCGCCTACACCTTCTTCGGCCTCGATGCGCTTGGCGACGAGCTGGAAGACCCGTTCGGCAATCGCCCGAATGCGCTGGCGATTGGTGCTCTTGCCGATACGATCGAGATCAATCTCAGGGAAGCGCTCGGCGAAACCGACCTGCCGCCGATGCCGCAGCCCAGGGATTTCGTGCTGATGTAGGGGCGTGCAAAAAATATTTGCCGGGCCATGGAATAAGATCGGCCCGGCTTCCGTATATTGGGGTATGGAACGCAACAAACGGACATTCGACGTTTTAGGGCAGCTCGGTTCGCTGAGACGATACGCCCGTTCGCTTGTCCGCAATGCGGATGAGGCGGAAGACCTGGTGCATGATGCGCTGGTCAAGGCCTATGAACGCAAGGCAAGTTTCCGTCGTGGCGCAAACCTGCGCACCTGGCTCTTGTCGATCCTGCACAATGCCCATATCGACCGTCTGCGCGAGAAGCGCTCGCTGAACCGTCGCCATGAAGAGGCGGCAGTCGAGTTCGAGCCTGCGCTGCCGGCCTCGCAGGACCATGTCGTGCGCCTGAGCCAGGTGCGCGACGCCTTCTTCAATCTGCCGGAAGAGCAGCGCGAGGCGCTGCATCTGGTGGCGATCGAGGATCTTTCCTATCAGGAAGCGGCCTCGGCGCTTGGTATTCCCATGGGGACGCTGATGTCGCGCATCGCCAGGGCTCGCGCCAGCCTCCGGAATTTCGAGGAGACGGCACCCAAGATTTCGCATCTTCGGCTCATCGACGGAGGCGGCAATGAAAACAATTGATCCGATCATCGATAGCGATCTCGACGCCTATGTCGATGGCGAGCTGACCGTGGCCCGGCGTGTCGAGGTGGAATCCTATCTGTCCGAGCATCCGGCGATCGCCGCCAAGGTCATGGCCGATCTCAGCATGCGGGGCGAGCTGCGCATGGCGCTGGCGGGCGAGAGCGTGGTGGTGAAGGTTGAAACTCGCGAGGCCGCCCGGCGGCTGGAGCGCGGGCTCGCTTATGGTCGCGTGCTGAACTCCTTTCAGCGGGTTGCGGCCGTTGCCATGCTGATGACGGCCGGCTGGGTGGCGCATACATCCTTCGGCGCCTTCACGGCGAGCGAGGTCAATGCTTCGGTTCCGGCGCCCGCTTTCGTCGACGATGCCGTGCGCGCCTATCAGACGACCGCGACGCGAGAGGCAATGACATCGCAGCCCGGGCAGGCAGGCTACAATCCGGAAGAGATCCGCGCCTCGACGGCGATCGTTCTTCCGGACATGCCCGCGGGCTGGCGCGTCACCGATGCACAAATCTATCCGTCCGAATTCGGTCCGAGCGTTGAAATGACGGTCGATGCCGGCAAGGGCGGGCACTTATCACTGTTTGCCATCCGTCCGGGCAACTTCGCCGTCCAGAAGGTCAGCCATGTCACGCGCGACAACGTCCAGGCTGCCTATTGGCAGATCGGCGAAGTCGCCTACGCCCTGATCGGCGGCGGCAAGGCCAACGAACTCGATGGCGAGGCTGAAAAGCTCGCTCGCACCCTTTATTAGTTTTGATCAAAGGAGATCGACTATGAACCCGACCAATCCGCGCTTCGGCTATGGCGCCGCTGCCGGCTCGCAGGCGCTCTTCGACGAAGGCCTGCGCAAGCACATGCTGCGCGTCTACAACTACATGGGCATTGGCCTTGTGGTGACCGGTATCGTCGCGATGATCGTCGGCACGACGCCGGCGCTCTACGTGCCGATCTTCCAGTCGCCGCTGAAGTGGGTCGTTATGCTGGCGCCGCTCGCCTTCGTGCTGTTCTTCTCGTTCCGCATCCAGACGATGTCGGCGAGTGCCGCGCAGACGATGTTCTGGGCCTTCTGTGCCGTCATGGGCCTGTCGCTCGCATCGGTGTTCCTGGTCTTCACCGGCACCAGCATCGCGCGGACTTTCTTCATCGCCGCCACCATGTTCGGCGCGACCAGCCTCTACGGCTATACGACCAAGCGTGACCTTGCCAATATCGGCTCGTTCCTGATGATGGGCCTGTTCGGCGTCATCATCGCAAGCGTCGTCAATATCTTCCTGGGTTCCAGTGCGCTGCAGTTCGCCATCTCGATCATCGGCATCGTGGTCTTCGTCGGCCTGACCGCCTGGGATACGCAGAACATCAAGGAACAGTATGCCGAGAACCACGATCAGGAGACCTCGCAGAAGCTCGCCGTCTTCGGCGCCCTGTCGCTCTACCTGAACTTCGTCAACATCTTCCAACTCCTCCTGAACTTCACGGGCGAGCGGGAATAGCATCGGACTTTCAAGCTTGGGCATGATCTGAAAGTTACTCCACTCTTTCGTTTGATCGTGCTCCGGGAATGCGTCTCCCTGGGGGTTTGTGAGACGCATGACGCGCCTGCGGTATCTGCGCCGATACCGCAGGCGTATTTTATTTTGGGGGGGGATTGGGGTGGTTGGCTTTCGAGTTCGCGGAGGGTGCGACACCCCCCTCTGTCACTGGCGTGACATCTCCCCCACAAGGAGGGAGATTGGTAACTCGTGGTGCCCTCTCGCCTCATATTGATACTGAGTCTGCTGAAGCGGGGATTCTTTGTTTTAACGAGGACGATCGGCATCCTCCCAACGATCTCCCTTTGGGGGAGATGTCACGAAGGTCCGCAGGACGAGGGGGGTATCAGAGGTGCGGCATGTTCAAAATTCGCGCTCCCTGACACCCATTCCTCGTAAAATATCAGCGACCTACCACTCGGCTACGCTGCCATCCTCATGACGCCAGACCGGGTTGCGCCAGCGATGGCCTTCCTTGGCGCGTTCGATGACGTAGGCTTCGTCCACTTCGATGCCGAGGCCGGGGCCTTGCGGGATCGAGACGAAGCCGTCGGCATAGTGGAAGACTTCCTTGTTGGAGATGTAGTCGAGGATGTCGTTGCCCTTGTTGTAGTGGATGCCGAGGCTCTGTTCCTGAATGAAGGCGTTGTAGCTGACGGCGTCGACCTGCAGGCAGGCGGCAAGCGCGATGGGGCCGAGCGGGCAATGCGGCGCCAGCGCCACGTCATAGGCTTCGGCCATCGCCGCAATCTTGCGGCATTCGGTGATGCCGCCGGCATGGCTGAGGTCGGGCTGCAGGATATCGACATAGCCGTCCGACAGGACCTGCTTGAAGTCCCAGCGCGAAAAGAGGCGTTCGCCCAAGGCAATCGGCGTCGAGCAATGATTGGCGATTTCCTTCAAGGCTTCGCGGTTCTCGGAGAGCACCGGCTCTTCGATGAACAGCAGCTTGTAGGGCTCCAGCTCCTTGGCGAGAACCTTGGCCATCGGCCGGTGAACGCGGCCGTGGAAGTCGACACCGATGCCGATATAGGGGCCGATCGCCTCGCGGATGGTGGCGATGGTCTCGATCGCCTTTTCCACCTTGTCATAGGTGTCGACGATCTGCATTTCCTCGCAGCCGTTGAGCTTGATCGCCTTGAAACCGCGGGCAACGACCTCCTTGGCGTTGTTGGCGACGTCTGAAGGACGGTCGCCGCCGATCCAGGAATAGACCTTGATTTTGTCGCGCACCTGGCCGCCGAGCAGCGAATGGATCGGCTGGCCCAGCGCCTTGCCCTTGATGTCCCACAGCGCCTGGTCGATGCCGGCGATGGCGCTCATATGGACAGCGCCGCCGCGATAGAAACCGCCGCGATACATGACATTCCAATGGTCTTCGATCAGGAAGGGGTCCTTGCCGATCAGATAGTCTTCCAGCTCGTGCACGGCGGCCTGAACGGTCAATGCGCGGCCTTCAACGACCGGTTCACCCCAGCCGACGATACCTTCGTCAGTTTCGATCTTCAGGAACATCCAGCGCGGCGGCACGATATAGGTCGTCAGTTTGGTGATTTTCATGGGAATGCTTCCGTTTCGGCTTTTGGTCACATCGGCGGCGGAAGGCCGCGGATCTCGGGGTTTCAGGTTCTGCTTTTTTCCACTCGCTCAGTCGCCTTTCCGGCGGCAAGGTCGCGTGCGGCAAGGTCGAGCAGGCGATGGGTACAGTCGCGCGCGGCAGTGCCGTTGCGCAGGCGCAGTGCCTCCACCAGCTCACCATGGACGGCGATTGCCTCATCGCGGCTGTCGGCGGCGACATTGGAGGCGTGCAGCGCATATTTGAGGCCGGCATGGATGGCGCTCGACAGGCGTCGGAACACCTGGTTGTGGCTGGCGCCGAGGAGCACCGTATGGAACATCACGTCGGCTTCGGTGAAGCGCTCCGGATCGTCACTGGCATCGCACATTTGCCGCCAGGCCCGGTCGAGATCGGCAATCTCCTGGGCGGTGGCGCGCGCGGCGGCATATTCGGCGGCCACAGGCTCGATGGTACGCCTCGCCTCGAGGATGCTGCCGAGAATATCGAATTCGGCAATATACGGCCCCATCCATTCGAGCACGTCCTGATCGAGGATGTTCCAATCATCCTTGTCGCAGACGGTGGTGCCGATGCGGGGCTTGCCGCGCACCAAGCCTTTCGATTCGAGGATCTTCAGGGATTCGCGGATGACGGTGCGGCTAACGCCATAGAGCTCGCAGAGATCGTTTTCGCGCGGCAGGGCCGAGCCGGAGGGATAGCGTTCGGAGCAGATGTCCTCGGCAATCGCCGCCGTCACGTTCCGGCGCACGCGCGGGCGGCGTTCCGGCCGATCGACCAAGCGATGCTCTTGTCGTTCAAACGAATCCAACTATCTCTTCCCCGCTCCTCGCAGTCGAAACCACCTTACTACAATCATCATACACAGGCAATTCCCTGGTATGATGATTTGTCAACGAGCTTGCGCGACTGGAAAGGCTGGATGCGCCATTTTGGATCTTCCGGGAAGAAAACAGCGCGTCTTTTCAAGGCAGCGGTGGGCTCGCCGTTACCGCGCTGTCGTCATCGGCGGATAGAACACTATATTGCTGATTGGGGCTGCCAGAAGGCCGTTTCCCATCGGTCATTGCCGGGAGGGCAAGGCCCCTTTTCCCAACGCTCAATCAACGACAAGGAGGACGGTATGCAGATCAATCGCACAGGTTCGGCCCAGTGGTCCGGCGGTCTGAAGGACGGCAAGGGCCAGATCTCGACCCAGAGCGGCGCGCTCAACCATTATCCCTACGGCTTTGCCAGCCGCTTCGAAGGCGTTGCGGGCACGAATCCAGAGGAGCTGATCGGTGCAGCCCATGCCGGCTGCTTCACCATGGCTCTATCGCTGATCCTGAATGAGGCGGGCTTGACCGCCGAGAGCATGGAGACGACGGCCAAGGTCACGCTCGAAAGCGTTGAGGGCGGTTTTGCGATCAGCGCGATCCACCTGACGCTGACGGGCAAGGTTCCCGGTGCCGACGAGGCCAAGTTCACCGAGCTTGCCAACAAGGCCAAGGCCGGTTGCCCTGTCTCCAAGGCGCTGGCTTCAGTGCCGATCTCGCTGGAGGTTCGCCTCACCTAGGCTCGGAATCCCATGATTCGACAGGCTCTCCGCACGCGAAGAGCCTGTCGAACGTTACCCGTGATGGCAAGGGTGACCTATTGTTGCACATCAGCGGGTATTGGGGTCTTAGGAGCCGGTTTCCGCTGCAAGGCGTCGTTTGACGATCAGGGCCAGCGGCACCGTGTAGAAGAAGTGCGACATAAAGCCGCCGATGACGACCATCGGATCGAAATAGTTGGGATGATCCATTGTGGCAACCATGATTGCCGCATGCATCACGATCCAGATCAGGACAGCATAGAAGAGCGCCACGAAGGTCGCCTCATAACCGCGACGGCGGAAGTACGGCCAGATGTAGGCGAAGGCGATACCCCAGACAAAAACGAACGAGAAATGGATTGCCGTGCCGAGAAAATAGGCCGTCAGCCCGAGGGATTCCTGCACGCCCTTGCCGAACACAAGGCCCGTGGCATTGCGGGGAATACCCGCCAGCGGCATCAATTGCTGGATGCCGACCCAGACGATCGCCTCATATATCCAGATCAGAACGCCGCCCGCGATGCCCCCAATCAAGCCTGCTTTTATGGTCGACCACGGGGCCGGTCTATCGGTGACGTTCGTTCCCACGCCCGTATCTCGACGGACATCGCCATAATTGGTGCTCATGCCTGATTTCCTCCCTGTTTGTTCCGCGCTTGGTTCTCGCTCAACCGCGTCAATTGCGGATGCGCGCAGGCTCCTCCTCCAGAGGATTTCATAAGGGGAACGGGAGTGAGTCTTATCGAGAGCCACACAAGGGCCGGTCATGACGGCCGGTTATTCATCAATCGTATAACTGACAGCGCTCTCGATATTTCGTCTCGCGATCCGGCCATTCGTCGGATGAATAGAAGGGATATCGCCGCATCGCCAATTCAAACAGCCGGCGGCCTCATAAGTATTGGCTATACAGCAGGATCCGCAAGGCTGTGTGCGTGCGGCCCGGCGGCATTTCCTTGTCTTGCGGCGGGAAGGCGTGGTTTCACGCATAAATCTACAATCCCTCATTATGGCGCCGAACTAGGTTTGTCGCGGAAATGTCCTGCGCGAGGGAGATTGTTTACATGTCCACACTGACCTGGATTCACGTCATCATCAGCCTGATCGCGATCGTTGCCGGCATTATCGTCGCGCAAGGATTGATCGCCGGCGACCGTCATGAGCGGTCGACGCTCGTCTACATGGTCACGATCTTGCTGACGAGCCTGACCGGGTTTCTCTTTCCCTTCAACGGTGTGACGCCGGGCATCATATTCGGCATCGTCTCGGTTCTGATCTTCATTCCGACGGCGCTTGCGCGCTATAAATTTCAGATGGCCGGCATCTGGCGGCTCGTCTTCGTCATCGGCAGTCTGGTCATGCACTACCTCAATTGCGTTGTGCTGATCGTTCAGTCCTTTCAGAAGATCCCCGCGCTGAACGCGCTGGCGCCACAGGGGAACGAGCCGCCGCTTCTGGCCGTCCAGGCGGTGGTGCTGATTGCATTCCTGATTGTCGGCTTGCTGAGCGTACGACGTTTCCGCCCCCATATTCTGGGTGCCTGACATCTGATCACCACCGCTATTTTAACCGCTTCGTCGCGGGCAAGGTTTCTTGACAGGTAAACGCTTTCGGTTTACGAGTGACGAAAATTGAAAATCGTCACTCGTAAACCGAAAGTAAACCATGCTTGATCTTTCCGATGTCAGCGCCGACCCGGCGCGTCAGGAAAACATCACGAAAATCCTCGATGCGGCCGAAAGGCTGTTTCGCCACTATGGCTACGCCAAGACGACGGTCGCCGACATCGCTCGCGACCTCGGCATGTCCACGGCGAATATCTATCGTTTCTTCGCCTCCAAGACGGATATCCGCCACGCCGTCTGCGGTCGGATGCTTGAGGCCAGCTACCAGATGGCGCTGGAAATCCGCCATCGCCCGATCAGCGCCTCCGACCGGCTGCATGCCTATGTCTATGCGCAATACAAGCAGACCTGCGAAAACATGCTCGACGAGCAGAAGGTGCATGAGATGGTGGTCATCGCCATCGAGCACGACTGGCACGTCATCGAAAAGTTTATCGATCGCATTCATGATTTGATAGCCGAGATCATCGCTGAGGGTATCGCTGCCGGCGAATTTCTTGAACAGGACCCCTATGTTGCATCGAAATGCTTCGGCGCGGCGACGACCATCCTCTGCCATCCGCAGATGGTCGCGCAAAGTCTTAGCAAACCGAACAGGGCCGAACCCGAAGACCTTATCGAATTCGCCATCAGGGCGCTGAAGAAATAGCAGTCCGCGTGCCGAATGATCGGCCGTGCTTGCATTCCGTTTGACTAAGGAGAGCGACATGCGTTCGCTGACGACCACCACGATACGATCCATAGCCGGCGCTGCATTTATTGCCGCTGTTGGGTTGACGCTTTCTGGCTGCAACGAGAAGAAGGAAGAGGCGGCGGCGGTGGTCCGGCCGGTCAAGGTGGTCGAGATCGCGCAGGCGGATACGACGCGCAAGCTCGATTATTCCGGCTCTGTCAAGGCGCGGACGGATATGAACCTCGGCTTCCGCGTCAGCGGCAAGATCGTCGAGCGCAAGGTGGATATCGGCCAGAAGGTGAAGCCCGGCGACGTGCTCGCCCGCATCGACCCTACGGATTATGCCCTGGCGGTGCGCCGCTCGCAGGCGGATCTCGATTCGGCTGAAAAGCAGGTGCAGACGACGGCGCTTGCCCGCAATCGCGCCCAGCAGCTCTTCGACAAGAGCGTCGGCTCGAAGTCGCAGCTCGAACAGGCCCAGCTTTCCTATGACCAGGCCGTCTCGACGCGGGATTCCGCCGTGTCGGCGCTGACTGAGGCGAAGAACCAGGTTGCCTATAGCGATCTGACCTCGGACATGAACGGCATCGTGACGACCGTCAATGCCGATGTCGGCCAGGTCGTCAGTTCCGGCACGCCCGTCATTACCGTCGCTGTCGATGGCGAGAAGGAAGTGCTGATTGCCGTGCCGGAAATGGATATCGCGCAATTCAAGGTCGGCAAGGACGTCAAGGCGCGCTTCTGGTCCGACGATGCGCTGGTGCTTGACGGCAAGGTGCGCGAAGTCGCGGGCAGCGCCGATGCGCAGTCTCGGACTTTTGCGGTGCGTGTCAGCCTGCCGGGCGATCAACGCGTGCTGCTCGGCATGACCGCGACGATCGAGGCAGAGGCCGGCAATACCCAGCCTTACGTCTCCGTTCCGCTGAGCGCGCTTGCCCAGAAGGATGGCCAGCAGATTGTCTGGTTGGTCGACCGCAGCGCCGGCACTGTGCATTCCCGCAACGTCAAGGTCGCCGATTTTGCCGATGACGGCGTGCGTATCGCCGATGGCCTCAAGGCCGGTGATGTTGTCGTTGCCGCCGGCACGCAATTCATGACCGAGAATATGAAGGTCAAGGTGCCGGATGCCCAGCAGGTATCGGCCGCGACCAATGGCAGTGCCGCTACGGCCGCTGCCGATATCGTGCGCTAAGCGGATCGAGGGCGAGACAATGACTATCAACAGCACCTCGGAAGAGAAGAAGCCTTTCAACCTGTCGCGTTGGGCGATTGCCCATCCGAGCATCGCGCGCTTCCTGTTCGCGCTGATCATCATCGCCGGCGCGTTCGGCCTGACCCATATGGGCCAGAAGGAAGACCCGGATTTCACCTTCCGCGTCATGGTCGTGCAGACCGTCTGGCCCGGCGCCTCGCTCCAGGACATGGAAGACCAGGTGGTCAACAAGATCGAGCGTAAGCTGCAGGAAACGCCGCATCTCGATTGGGTCAAATCCTATACCCGCGCCGGCTTTGCCATCACCACCGTCCAGATCAAGGGCGACACCAACACCGCACAGGTGAAGGATGCCTTCTATCAGGTGCGCAAGAAGGTCGGCGACATCGCCAATACGCTGCCGTCCGGCCTGCTGGGTCCCTATTTCAACGATGAGTTCGGCGACACCTACATCACCCTGCATTCGATCAGCGGTAATGGCTACAGCTATCCCGAGTTGAAGAAATTCGCGATCCAGGCGCGCGACATGCTGCTCGCAACGCCGGGCGTCGAGAAGGCCGTGATTATCGGCGATCAACCCGAGCAGATCTATATCGATGTCTCCTCCAAGGTGCTGGCCGAGCGCGGCCTGACGCTGACCGCGCTGCAGAACGCCATTGTCGGTCAGAACAATGTCGACCCGGCCGGCACCGTCGATACCAGCACGCGCTCCGTGCGTATCTCGGTCGAGGGTGACGTCAACAAGATCGAGGACATCAAGAACCTCCGGCTGACCGCCGGCGGCCAGGTGACGCGTCTCGGCGACATCGCCACGGTGAGCGCCGGGCTGCAGGATCCCTATACGGCCAAGTTCCTCTATAACGGTCACGAGAGCGTCCAGCTCGGCGTCGTCATGGCCAATGGCAACAAGGTGACGGACGTCGGCGCGGCGGTCGAGGAGACCTATAAGCGCTTCACTGCCTCGCTGCCGGTCGGCGTGCAGGTGGACCAGGTTTCCAACCAGCCTGAGGTCGTGACTGACGCGATCAGCGAGTTCATGCATGCGCTCGGCGAGGCGCTGGTGATCGTTCTGATCGTCTCCTTCCTGTCGATCGGCTGGCGCTCCGGCCTGGTGATCGCCATCGCCATTCCGCTCGTGCTCGCGGCGACCTTCGCCATCATGTACGAGCTCGGCATCGACCTGCAGCGCATCTCGCTTGGCGCTCTCATCATCGCGCTTGGCCTGCTGGTGGACGACGCCATGATCGTTGTCGAACTGATGGAGCGCAAGCTGGAGGAGGGACTCGCCAAGCTCGATGCGGCAAGCTTTGCCTATTCCTCGACCGCCTTCCCGATGCTGACCGGCACGCTGATCACCACCGCCGGCTTCATTCCGGTCGGTTTCGCCGCCTCGACAGCGGGTGAATATGTCCGCACGCTCTTCTACGTCGTCGGCATTGCGCTGGTGATCTCGTGGTTCGTCGCGGTCTATTTCACGCCCTGGCTCGGCTACATGATCCTGAAGCAGCGCCACCATGTCGGCGAGCATCATGATGTCTTCGACACGCGCTTCTATCGCCGCCTGCGCTCGTCGGTTGCCTGGGCGGTGCGCCATCGCGTTATCGTATTGCTTCTGACGATCGCCGCCTTCGTCGGCAGCCTGTGGTCCTTCCAGTTCATCCCGCAGAACTTCTTCCCGCAGTCTTCACGCCCGGAAATCCTCGTTGATCTCTGGCTGCCGGAAGGCACCAGCATCAAGGAGGTCGAACGGCAGGCACAGGCGCTGCAGGCGCGCGTGGCCGACGATCCGGACAAGCGCTTCGTCGCCACCTATGTCGGCCAGGGCGCCCCGCGCTTCTTCCTGCCGCTCGACCAGCAGCTCACCAATCCGAACTATGCCCAGATGCTGGTCATGGCGAAGGACGAGCCCGCGCGTGAACGGCTGATCACCAAGCTGCGCGGCATTCTTGCCGCCGATTTCCCCACGGTCCGCGGCAAGGTCGACCGCCTGTTCCTCGGCCCGCCGACCGGCTGGCCGGTGCAGCTTCGCGTCATGGGTCCGGACAGGCAGGAAGTTCGCCATATTGCTGACGAGGTGAAGCAGCGCTTCACACAGAACCCGCTGCTCGGCGCCATCCATGATGACTGGCTCGAGCCGGTGCCGGCGATGAAGCTGGTGATCGATCAGGATCGTGCCCGCGCGCTCGGCGTTACCTCGCAGCGCATCCGCCAGATGCTGCAGGCCACCATGTCCGGCGCCACCCTCGACAACTACCGCGAGGGCGAGGAGACCGTCGGCATCGTCGTCAGGGAGCCGGCTGCCAGCCGTCATCTGCTGACCTCGGTCAACTCGATCTATATCCCGACCGATAGGGGTGGTTTCGTGCCGCTGTCGCAGGTCGCCAAGATCGAGCCCGTGATGGAGCAGGGCATTGAGTGGCGTCGCGACCGCCTGCCGACCATCACGGTGCGGGCGACATTGCCCGACAACGTGCAGTCGAACGATGTCACGGCCAAGCTCTATAACGACATGGCCGACCTTCGGAACAGCCTGCCGGCCGGCTACAAGATCGAGATCCAGGGCGGCGCCGAAGACAGCGCCGAAAGCCAGGCCTCGATCGCCGCCAAGGCGCCGATCATGCTCATCATCATCGTCGTGCTCCTGATGGCGCAGCTGCAACACTTCGGCAAGGCGATGCTGGTGTTGGCCACCGGCCCGCTCGGCATCATCGGTGCTGCGGGCGCCCTCTTGATCAGCGGCGCCCCCTTCGGCTTCGTGGCGATCCTCGGTGTCATCGCACTGCTCGGCATTATCATCCGCAACTCGATCATCCTCGTCGACCAGATCGACCAGGATATCGCGGTGGGCATGGACCGGAAGGAAGCGATCATCGGCGCGGCCGTGCGACGCTTCCGGCCGATCGTGCTGACGGCGCTGACGGCGGTTCTGGCGCTGATCCCGATCTCGCGCGGCGTCTTCTGGGGGCCGCTCGCCTACTCGATGATGGGCGGCATCCTGGTTGCCACCGTGCTCACCATCTTCGTGCTGCCGGCGGGTTACGCACTGTTCTTCGGCCGTGAGCCGAAGAAGAAATCGGCCGAGCCGCTGGTCGACAAGACGCAGGAAAGCAACGACGCCGTGGACCATCTGCCGCCGGCCATGGCCGCGGAATAACCGGCGCAATCAAAGCAAAAAGGGGTCCCGGCCGATGTCGGGACCCCTTTTTTGTTTCTTGCCTGATGCTCGCCTAGAGGATCGTCGGCTGACCGTCGGCAATCTTGAGGACGGTCAGGGTTCCGCCCATGGAAACGGCGGTGTCGATGCCGATGCGGCCGCTGCCGAAGGTCGGGCGCGGGCTCGGCGTATGGCCATGCACCACCAGCACCGGCAATTGCGGCCCCTGGGAGAGGAAGGGTTCGCGGATCCAGATCAGGTCATTATCGGTCTGTCCCGTCAGTGGTATATACGGCTGGATGCCGGCATGGACGAAGATGATGGAGCCGACGGTGACGGCGACCGGCAGCGACCGCAACAATTTGACATGCGCCGACGGGATGGCCCGCAGGGCGGCCTCGCCGAGTTCCTCGACGCTCCGGCCTTCTTGCCTCAGCAAATAGTCCATGTCGACGCCATAGGAGGCGAGCGTCGGCCCCGAGCCATATTCCAGCCAATCGCGGTTGCTGTGTGGATCGTCGAGGAATTTCAGAAAGACGTCGTCGTGATTGCCCAGCAGACTGTAGCGGTCGAAACCCAGCGGCGGCGGGGCGCACAAATGTTGCAGCACATCGCTCGATCGCGGGCCGCGATCGACATAGTCGCCAAGAAACATCAGCAGCTTCCGGCCGGGAATTTGGGCGGCATCCGCGACGATGCGCCTCTCGGCCTCGATCAGCTCATCGTGGCAGCCATGGATGTCGCTAAGCGCATAGATGGCTGTGTAATTTTGAGCCGGAAGATCGATGCGGGCACGCCGGGACTGTTCCATGGATCTCGCCGTCCTGCTGCTGAATAGCCGATAAAATAGTCCCATCATCGACATCCGCAAGCGCCGGCACGGCGACGCAACCTTTTATTGAAATAACCCAATAATTCCACTTACTTAGGGCGTTTATGCGACGGTAGTCCAGCCGATGCTGCGGCGCAATATGCGTTGGTGGGCGATGCCTGTGCGCGGTTAAGAAATGGCAAGCGATAAATGCCGCTATGCGTCAATCTGACCGGCACGAGGGTGTGCGGCAGGCGCGGTGGAGCGTTTTGGGGCGGGTGATGCGTCTCGCTGTCAGTGCGCGGCGGTCGAACGGCCTTGACGATCTTGCAGCCTTCTGCTCCCCATGGCTCCGGTCAGGGAAACAGACACAAGAGGAGGAATTGCGCGTGAAGCATGTGAAATCGATCGGCCACGTCGCCGTCAGCGTCAAGGATATCGAGCGGTCGCTCGATTTCTACGTCAACAAGCTCGGCTTCGAGGAGATGTTCCGGCTGGAGCAGGACGACCGCCTCTGGATCGTCTATCTGCGCATCACCGATACGCAATATCTCGAGCTGTTTCCCGATGCAGTTGGCGACAGCGCGCCGCCGTTTGCCAATGTTGGCTTCAATCATCTCTGCCTTGAGGTCGACGACATCGACGGCGCGATTGCCGAGCTGACCGCCAAGGGTGTCGCGCTCACCTCCGAAAAGCAGCTCGGCGTCGATCACAACTACCAGGCCTGGATCGCCGATCCAGAAGGCAACCGCATCGAGCTGATGCAGCTCGGCGAAAAGGCCATGCAGCTCCAGGCGATCGCGCGGCTGCGACGGGAGCGGGCCTGAGGGTGATCGATCTTGGATACCGCCAGGGCGCTCCCGCCCGCCAGCGTAGGGGAATCGCATAGAGATGAGATCGTTGCCGCGCAACTCCTTCTCCCCTCGGGGAGAAGGTGCCGACAGGCGGATGAGGGGGTGCGGAGAGCACAAAATCGATGGTTCCAAAGCGGTTAGCCCCCTCATCCGACCCTTCGGGCCACCTTCTCCCCGAAGGGAGAAGGAACTTACAGCGCTGGCATACCCATATGCAATTGCCCTGCTCGCCAGCGGCATCGTCCGGAAGCTACACGCCAACATCTGCCCAAACTATCCGTGATAGGCCGCCTGCAGGCCGGCAATATCGAGCTTCACCATCTCCATGATGGCCTGCAGCACGCGGGCGGCCTTGGCCGGATCGGGGTCGGCCAGCATCTGCTTGACCACTGTCGGGACGATCTGCCAGGAGACGCCGTAGCGGTCCTTCAGCCAGCCGCATTGCTCGATGGCGCCACCGGCGCCAAGCCCGTCCCAGAGCCGGTCCACCTCGGCCTGGTCGTCGCAATCCACCTCCAGCGAGATCGCGTGGGTATAGTCGAAGCGCCTGCCGCCATTCAGCGCCATGAAGCGCTGGCCGGCGAGCGTGAAGCTCACCACCAGCACGCTACCCTTCGGGCCGGACGGCGTTTCGACGACATTCTTCTGCACATGGTCGATGCGCGAGCCCGGAAACAGCGACACATAGAAATTGGCCGCTTCCTCGGCCTCGTTTGCGAACCACAGGCATGGGGCAATTTTGGACATGGGATGCTCCTCTCGTCGGTTGGAATGTTCCAAGGACGGATGGTGAGGAGCAGAGCCGACAGGGGAGTGTAAAATTTTTTTGTCGGAAACGGTGGAGTGGGTGTTTGCAATCTGGCGATGAAATATGCCGCGAAGTGGCCGGCTGAGGACCGTTTCCACAGTTTGTTTTTTAAGTTGCGTTGCCACGCCTCGGCCCATTGCAGATTGCGTCACAAATGTGGCAATTTTAGCACAGCATTGTTTGTCTTTAGGTTGTAGTAGCCTCGTCAGCTACGATTCTGTGTGGCAAAGAAGATTGTAAGGAGAATCCTCATGAAATCCCTGTTCGCATCCGTTGCGATGATTGCGTCGACATTTGCCGTTTCTGCTCACGCCGCTGACCTTGCCGCTGAGGCTGCTCCGGTCGCTCCTCCAGTGGAAAGCTTTTCCTGGACAGGTGGTTACGTTGGTCTGAACGGTGGCGCCGGCTGGCTGAAGGGCGACTTCAGCGTTCCGGGCGCAAGCGCATCCGACAATTTCAACGGCGGTTTTATTGGTGGATTTGCCGGCGCGAACTACCAGATCAACAATGTCGTATTCGGCATCGAAGGCGATATTAACTACAACTGGAACGGCAATAATTACGATGTCTTCGGCACCAACGTGAAGGTCGGCACGGATGTGGCTGGCTCCGTTCGCGGCCGCGTCGGCTACGCCGTCGACCGCGCCCTTATCTTTGCAACCGGCGGCTGGACGGCCACGCGCGGCTACGTCAAGGCGCTGGGCGAAAAGGAAACCGAAACCTTCAACGGCTGGACCGTTGGCGGTGGCGTCGACTATGCCTTCACCAACAACATCTTCGGCCGCCTCGAATACCGCTACAACGGCTTCGGCGACAAGGAAGTTCTGGGCATCAAGGCCGACCTCGACCAGAGCGTCGTTTCCGTCGGCATCGGCGTGAAGTTCTAAGAAACGTCCCGTCCATCGTTCGAGAGGCCCCGTCTGGCTTGCGCCGGCGGGGCCTTTTTTCTGTAGGGAATATCGATCGCCGCCGCGTGCGCCGCCATAAATCAGCCGCCGCAATGCTCTTTGCATTTACCAGCCGGTGCATATGCGAATATGCTTGGACCTGACGACAGGCGATGCAGGAGCGTCGCTTCAAGGAGATGAGAGTGAGCTACGATTTCCATGTGGGCCAGAAGGTCGTCTGTATCGATGACAAGTTCAAGCATGTCAGCATCGACCAGCTGATCCGCAAGGGGACGATCTACACGATCCGCTGGGTCGGCGAATATTCGCATTATGTCGACGGCAATTTCATCGGCGTGAAGCTCGAGGAGATCCACCGCGGCAACGACGACGGCCCCGAAGGCTACGGCGCCGCCGACATGCCCTACCGCGCCACCCGCTTCCGCCCGCTGGTGAAGGACAAGATCGCGACCCTGCGCAAGCTGCTGGCCCCGACGCCGGATGCGCCCGTGGAGCCGAAGGTGAAGGTGAAGAAGACGGAGAAGGTTTGATTGGTGGGGGTGGGGAATGGGCGACGGCTGGATTCTTGCTGTCCATGTCAGCTCCATCATGCCTACTCGGAAATGCTACGTCTCAGTATGGGCTCAGGTATTGTAAGCTTCTATTTAATTCTAGCTAAATCTTGAGTTTGGCCAATCCTGATGGCAGCGAAGCGACACCCAAAGATATCGTGTCTTCTGTGACTGAAATGCCGACGGCTGAGCCGACAATCATGTTCGCTGAAAATGTGCTTCCACCAACTCGGATAGCATGGTTCGAAATTTGAATATCGGGCAGACGCAACTCCACACCTGCAACCGATCGGCTATTTGGGTCGAAGACATAAAGTGCAACCTTGTCACTATCGAAGACCTTATAACCAGACCCAGATGGCTCATACGACACCCTTGGTGCCGGCTTTCCTGCAAGTATTTCTACTCGAGCAACTGATCCTGACAGATCAATTATCGACAATCTATTCTCTCGATCCAATAGTATTGCACGCTTTCCCCATAGAATAGGGATTGTAACATTTATGAATTTTTGACTGCCAATCTCTAGATTCATGATCAATCCAACATGCTTTTCAACGAATTTAGTCGCTCTTCGTAATCATTTTCCGATTTGACGTCTACAAACGAGGAGCGGAAGGCGCCTTTAGACCCCGTATCTATTAAATCGATTTCTAGGAGTATATCGCCAGAGCTAGCCAATTTTGCATCGCAAGTTATTTTGTTTCCGTCACCAGTGAATATCGCGACGATGCATTCTATGTGAGTTCTTCCGTCGTCCTCTGTCGTGAAAACTGCATCTCTTATCGAGGCTATATTCGCGCCGGAAACCAAGGGGAGTTCACTGTTCACAATAACATCCCACTGCGTACGCATCAAATTTCTGATGATCGCACCCGAGGTGGACTCAAGATTCATCATCTCAAGAGCCACATCGAATTCACCTGTTCGCAGAAGATCATGTTCCGTGGCTTCCTGATCACCACGATGGTGCGTATGCACCTCGTCTTTGCTAACTAGTATCGCTCCACCAGAATTTGCAGCAACACCTAAAGAAGTCTCCCAAATCAATAGATCTCGCATTTCGTCGGACTTAGTGTCTGGCGGATGGGGAGGTTCTCTTAGGCAAGCCTTTCGTAAAGCGGTTTTATATTCAGCAAGGGATGCTTCTACGGTTGTGTATTTTAGGTCCTCGATCTTGTCCAAAAGAGATATTAATTTCGGCTCCGGAACGACCTCATTTGCACTGAATTCTTCAACTTTTATGCCGTTTGATTTTAAAAGTGCGGCAGCCTTTTCGATGTCAGCAATTTTCGTGGCGCGTGCCTTGGCTTGCTCTTTTTCAAACTCAATTAACGTTGTCTCTGGAATAACTACTTCAATATTGGCGGCTGCGCATTTCTGAAGGAATTCGATGACGTGACCAGGCAGACCCGTGCGGCGCAGATCCTTTGAAAATATAACGTCAGAATTTAGAATGATGCGCATGACCCATCTCGCGAATGAAGGCGCCATCACAAGTGAGTTGTAGTTTCCTGTCAACGGGAAACCTTAGGTTATTTTCCTGGCAGACAGTAAAAGCGATGACTCTTGCATCGGCCTGCACCATGAAATGCGACGCCGGTAAGGCGCAGAAACAAATTCAATCCTTGATGATAAGGAGGGACTAAGTGGTGCTTCCCAGCTGCCGGTATGATTTTCAGGCCGGCGATCGCGAACGATCAGTGAGCAGGTTGTGCCAATTCTATGCCGCACGACTATGCAAAACCTTGCATTAGTATGCACTTTGTTCTCTTCGATGATCGCTAAAAACCCAAGAAAACTGGTGCTGCTAGAGAGATTTGAACTCTCGGCCTCTCCCTTACCAAGGGAGTGCTCTACCCCTGAGCTATAGCAGCAAACCGTGGCGCGTCTGGCGCGCCGTATTGGGCGAGGCGGCTATTGCCATAGGTCGGGGCCGAGTGCAAGCCGCAAAATTCAACTTCGGTGAAAAGATCGCGGGAAAAAATGCGTCGGCCTTTTGAAGTCGGGGGATTTCGGCTATGGGAAGTGCATGGGTGCGGATAAGACGAAAATGGATGAGAAGCCGATCTCGCAAGGCGGTTTGCCGGCTGGCGAGGCGGGCGAGGGCGTGGTTGCGGCACCGGTTACAGAGGCGGATCGGCGGCGGGAGCGGGCGGCGCAGAAGCTGCGCGAAAATCTTGGCCGCCGCAAGCAGCAGGTGCGGGCGCGCCGCGCAGGCCAAGCGGACGAGACCGATGGGCTGCCGGCCGCAAATACCGTGCCGGAGAAAGACTCCGCCGCAAAAATGGACGAATCGTAATGATTCATGTCGCCCATCATCAAACAGCCATCAAACGAATTGAAGCTTTAATCTATTTCGTCTAAAGAGCGCCTTTTCCCAGGTGGCATGGAACTTCAGGAAAGGCGGGCTCGGCCCGTAATCATATATGGATCGTATCAGGATTGTCGGCGGCAACGAGCTTAACGGTATCATTCCGATCTCCGGCGCCAAGAATGCGGCTCTGCCTTTGATGATCGCTTCGCTGCTGACCAGCGATACGCTGACGCTCGAGAATGTGCCGCATCTGGCCGATGTCGAGCTGCTGCAGCGCATTCTCGGCAATCACGGCGTCGACGTTGCCGTCAACGGCCGGCGCGAGCGCCAGGAAGACGCCTATTCCCGCACCATCCATTTCACCTGCCGCACGATCGTCGACACCACCGCGCCTTACGAGCTGGTTGCCAAGATGCGTGCCAGCTTCTGGGTCATCGGGCCGCTGCTTGCCCGCGAAGGCCAGGCGCGCGTGTCGCTGCCCGGCGGCTGCGCCATCGGCACGCGTCCGGTCGATCTGTTCATCGAGGGCCTGACGGCGCTCGGCGCCAACATGGAAATCGACGGCGGCTATATCAATGCCACCGCGCCCAAGGGCGGCCTGATCGGCGCGCGCTATGATTTCCCGAAGGTTTCGGTCGGCGCGACGCATGTGATGATGATGGCGGCGACCCTTGCCCGCGGCACGACGGTCATCGGCAATGCGGCGCGCGAGCCTGAGGTCGTCGATCTCGCCAACTGCCTGATCGCCATGGGTGCCAAGATTTCCGGCGCCGGCACCAGCACGATCACCATCGAAGGCGTCACCTCGCTCTCCGGCGCGCGTCATCGCGTCCTGCCGGATCGCATCGAGACCGGCACCTATGCCATGGCCGTTGCCATGGCCGGTGGCGATGTCACGCTGGAAAACACCGACATGGTGCTGCTCGACACGGCGCTGGACAGCCTGCGCTGCGCCGGTGCCGATATCTCGGCCACCAATAACGGCATCCGCATCCGCCGCAATGGCGGCGGCATCCAGCCGGTCGACGTCGTCACCGATCCCTTCCCGGGCTTCCCGACCGACCTGCAGGCGCAGTTCATGGCGCTGATGACGCGCTCGACCGGCACCTCGCATATCACCGAGACCATCTTCGAAAACCGCTTCATGCATGTGCAGGAACTCGCCCGCCTCGGCGCAAAAATCTCGCTTTCCGGCCAGACGGCCAAGATCGAGGGCGTCGAGCGGCTGAAGGGCGCGCCGGTCATGGCGACGGACCTTCGCGCGTCGGTTTCGCTTGTTATCGCCGGCCTTGCCGCCGAGGGCGAAACGCTGGTGTCGCGCATCTATCACCTCGATCGTGGCTTCGAGCGGCTGGAAGACAAGCTGACGCGTTGCGGCGCGATCGTCGAGCGTATCAGCGACTAATCCTCGCTATTGCCGTGAGCGGACCGGAGAAGCTAGTTTTCTCCGGTTGCGTCTTTCGTGGCCGCACCCTATTTCCATCACGAGGAAATGCCGCTATCGGCATTCCGTGGGCGATCAGGGATATCAGGCGCATGACCAATCTCAAGCTAATGGCACTCGACACAGAAGACCTGGGCGTCATTTCCGCGCAGATGCAGGATAGCGTCTTCAAGGTCGGCGACATGTCCTATGCGCCGAAGCTCAAGCAGTTTTCGCTCGCGGCCAATCGTTTCGTCTGGGACCTGTTGGATCAGAAGAGCAAGACCTTCGAGCGACGTCGCGCCGCGCTGGTGTTCAAGCGGGTGCTGGCGGTGCGCTCCAGCGGCGTCGACCGGCGCCGGCGCGACGAGGTGCTATCGCTGCTCGCCATCCGCTTCGACCAGAAGGGCGACGGGCCTGACGGCACCATCGAGCTGACGCTTGCCGGCAAGGCGACCATCGCGCTCGATGTCGAATGTATCGAAGTTCAGCTTGCGGATATCGGCGGCGCGTGGGAAACGGCTAATAAGCCCAGTCATCCGGACGAAGCGCTCTAGGCCGGACGGAAAACGAGTTTCGGCCGCCGGCGGCGGCCTCGATGTAAAAGGATTATCAGCGTGGCTATCTGGCTGGATCAGGCGTCGGAAGGGTTCGAGGAGCAGTTCGCCGCTTTTCTCACGACCAAGCGGGAAGTGTCCGAGGACGTGAATGCCGTCGTGCGCGCCATCATCGACGATGTCAGGGTGCGGGGCGACGCGGCTCTGGCGGATTATTCCCGGAAATTCGAAGGCATCGATTTTGCCACGACGCCGATGCGCGTCACCGAAGCGGAGATCGACGCGGCGGTTGCCGCCGTCCCCGCTGAAGTGCTGGGCGCGCTGAAGGTCGCGGCCACCCGCATCGAATCGCATCATCGCCGGCAATTGCCGAAGGACGATATCTACGAGGATGATCTCGGCGTCGGCCTCGGCTCGCGCTGGACGGCGATCGAAGCCGTCGGTCTCTATGTGCCCGGCGGCACGGCGAGCTATCCAAGCTCGGTGCTGATGAATGCCGTGCCGGCCAAGGTCGCCGGCGTCGAGCGTGTCGTCATCACGGTGCCGACCATGGGTGGTTCGATCAATCCGGCGGTGCTGGCCGCAGCCCGCATGGCCGGCGTCGAAGAGATCTACCGCATCGGCGGCGCGCAGGCGATTGCAGCGCTGGCCTATGGCACGGAGACGATTGCCCCGGTCTACAAGATCACCGGCCCCGGCAATGCCTATGTCGCCGCTGCCAAGCGCCATGTCTTCGGCACTGTCGGCATCGACATGATCGCCGGCCCCTCCGAGGTGCTGGTCATTGCCGACAAGCACAATGATCCGGACTGGCTGGCCGCCGATCTGCTCGCGCAGGCCGAGCATGACGAGGGCGCGCAGTCGATCCTGATCACCGATGACGCCGAGTTCGGCAAGGCCGTCGAAGGCGCCGTCGAGCGGCAGCTGAAGCGGCTGAGCCGGGCGAAGACGGCGGCGGCAAGCTGGCGGGATTTCGGCGCCATCATTCTGGTGTCGGATCTGAGCCAAGCCGTTCCGCTTGCCAACCGCATCGCCGCCGAGCATGTCGAGCTCGCGGTCGACCATCCCGATGCTCTGCTGTCGGGCATCCGCAATGCCGGCGCCATCTTCATCGGCCGTCATACGCCGGAAGTGATCGGCGATTATGTTGGCGGCTCCAATCATGTGCTGCCGACGGCCCGCTCCGCCCGGTTCTCGTCCGGCCTGTCGGTGCTCGATTTCGTCAAGCGCACCTCGATTCTGCGGCTCGGGCCGGAGCAGCTTCGTGCGCTTGGTCCGGCGGCGATCGCGCTGGCGGAAGCAGAAGGGCTCGATGCTCATGCGCGGTCGGTTGCGATCCGCCTCAATCTCGAGGGGTAAGGCATGGTTGATGGCGTCTTCCGGCTGAGCGATGTGGTCCTGGACGACACGATCGGCCGTTCGACGCCTGATGTCGAGCATGAGCGCGCCGTCGCCATTTTCGACCTGATCGAGGAAAACAGCTTTGAGCCTGCGGGACATGCCGGCGGACCCTATCTGCTGAACCTGTCGCTGGTCGACCAGAAGCTGGTTTTCGATATCCGCACCGAGGAGGGGACGGTCGTTGCCGCCCATATCCTGTCGCTGACGCCGTTTCGCCGCATCGTGAAGGATTACTTCATGATCTGCGAAAGCTATTACGAGGCGATCCGCTCGGCCACCCCCAGCCGCATCGAGGCGATCGACATGGGTCGCCGCGGCATCCACAATGAGGGGTCGCGGACGCTGATGGAGCGGCTGCAGGGCAAGATCACCGTGGATTTCGACACGGCGCGGCGGCTCTTTACCCTCGTCTGCGTGCTCTATTGGCGTGGGTGACGGCGATGGAGCAACGAGAGGCCATCGACCATAGCGTAAAGGCGCCGGGCGCCATCCTCTTCATGTGCGGGCTGAATGCCATCCGTTCGCCGATGGCGGAAGTGATTGCGCGCGGAATGCTGCCGCAGGGCACCTATATCGCTTCGGCGGGCGTGCGGGCCGGCGAACGCAATTCCTTTGTCGATGTCGTTCTCGAGGAGATCGGCCTGTCGCTCGGACGTCGGCAGCCGCAGACGCTGGAGGATCTGGAGGATGATTTCTTCGATCTCATCATCACGCTCTCTCCCGAGGCGCATCACGCGGCTCTGGAATTGACGCGGGCCAATGCCATCGAGGTCATCTATTGGCCGACCATGGACCCCTCGGCGATCGGCGATACGCGCGAGCAGATTCTCGATGCCTACCGCGATGTCCGGGATTATCTTCAGGGCCTGATCGAAAGCAGGCTGGTGGAACATCGCGGCTCCCTTTAAGGTGCCGCGTGAAACAAATGCAGAAAGCCTTATCAACGTGGTTCACAAAACCGCGTCGATTGTGTAGTTTCCGCGCAAATTTCCGGCGACCCCGCATTTTGCCACGGGCGCCGGCCTCAACCCTACAGGAAAAGAAGCTTTAATGCCGAAAGAAGAAGTCCTAGAATTTCCGGGTGTCGTCACCGAATTGTTGCCGAACGCGACCTTCCGTGTGAAGCTGGAAAACGAGCACGAGATCATCGCCCACACTGCTGGCCGCATGCGCAAGAACCGCATCCGCGTTCTCGCCGGCGACAAGGTGCTGGTGGAAATGACCCCTTACGACCTGACCAAGGGCCGCATCACCTACCGTTTCAAGTAGTCGCTGCTCGTTTTCGAGCCGGCTGTCCGTCTCCCGCCTGACAGGTCGAGGTTTTATGGCGCTGAAACACAAGCTGATACTGGCCTCCGGATCGCCGCGCCGCGTCGACCTCCTGCATCAGGCAGGGATCGAAGCAGCGCGCCTGATGCCGATGGATATCGATGAGGCTCCGAAGAAGTCGGAGCACCCGCGATCGCTGGCGCGCAGGCTTTCGGCGGAAAAGGGCGAGGCGGCCTTTGCCGCGGTGAAGGGCGATGTCGCCTGGCAGGGAAGCTATATCCTTGCCGCCGACACGGTCGTCGCCGTTGGCCGTCGGATTCTCCCGAAGGCGGAGTTCGTCGACGAGGCGTCTTCGGCGCTGCACCTGCTCTCCGGCCGCAGCCATGTCGTCTATACCGGCGTCTGCCTGATCACGCCGGACCGCAAGCTGCGTCAGAAGGTCGTCGAGACCAAGGTTCGCTTCAAGCGGCTGTCGGCCAGGGACATCGACATGTACCTCGCCTCCGGCCAATGGCGCGGCAAGGCGGGTGCCTACGGCATCCAGGGGCTGGCCGGCTCCTTCGTGCAGAAACTGATTGGCTCCTACACCAATGTCGTCGGATTGCCACTTTATGAAACCATGCTGCTTCTGGCGGGAGAGGGTTTCGACGTTCATGCCACCTGGCAGGAAGGGTGATTGTCATGGCGGATGACGACAAGATCAAAGTCGGCGCAAAGATCGAGCCGCTGCGCAAGACGCGGCCTTGCGTGGAGTGCGGCCGGCCTTCGGTGCGCGAGCACTACCCGTTCTGCTCGGATCGCTGCCGCTCGGCCGATCTGTCACGATGGCTGAACGGCTCCTATGCCATTCCCGTTGCCGAGGATCAGACCAAGGCGGACTATCCCGAAGAGGAATAGTCCCACCGCCATTTCGATGTTCGGCCCGGCGAAGCCATTCATTTTGTTTGCAAATTGCCAAAAATCCATTTCCTGTCAAAAAAGAGTCATTTGCGGCTGGACATGGACGAACAAGATGCTATAACCCCGCTCGCTTCCGGGGTGAACCAACCGCCCAGGGCCTTCCAAGGCCTTCTGATTTGCGCGAAGCACGGATGCCCAGATAGCTCAGTTGGTAGAGCAGCGGATTGAAAATCCGCGTGTCGCTGGTTCGATTCCGGCTCTGGGCACCACTCTAAGCCATTGCTGCGCTTATATTTTTCCATATTCGCATTCTTTCTTAAATAGTCGAGTTTGACAGATTTATTTGCCGAGTTTGACAACTTCCGTTTTTCGTCTGTTCACTTCCTGCTCGAAGTCGGCGACGACGCCTTTCATTTTCCGTGTCCTGTTGGCTCGCTTGGAATAGCGCCGCGCCATCACCTCGGTTTTCTGCCCGAGCATGTCCGCTATGGTCCGATCGTTGTAGCCAAGTTCGGCGAGGATGGAGGCGACGGTATGCCGCAAGCCCTTCAGCGTCAGGCCCGGTTGGATAATTCCCTGCTCCAGATACTTGTCCTTCAGCTTGTCCCAGTTCGAAGAAAAACCGCTATAGGTCCATGGCTTGCCGCGACTGTTGGCGCAAAGCGTCACGGCGTCATGTTTTGGTGCAGCCTCCATAATTTCGACGAGCGGGGAGGGAAGCGGTATCCATACCGGAACGCCGGTCTTGCCGCGCCGCGTATCAACCATGCCGTCCTTGGCAGCGTTGCGCGGCAGCTTCACCGCATCGCTTGGGTCAAGGCCGCCACAATCGGTCGATCTCACATTCGCGAACAAGGCCGATGGCATAACGGCGTCGCCCACGAGTGAGAATTCTGGTGGCAGTTGCTCCCCAACAGCGGGATAAACCGGCACCGCGCTCCACGGTGCATGAGAGATTAGTACTCAATCGCAAGCATGTTTGTCACGGTGCGTGGGGGGCTTCGGGTGTCCGCCGAATCTTCGTTTGCCGCCGTTAGTAGTGCGATTTTAGTAGCCTGTCTTCCAGAAGGGCAAGCGAACGTGGGTGCCTGATTACGATGTTTGAGTGGCCGCCATTGTGCCGCGTCACTCCACCCGGCTAATGACGTAGCCGCTCCATAGCAGAGTAGCCGCTTTCAGGAGCTTGCGGATAAGGCATGAACGGCCGATATGAGGGCGCGAAGCGGCGATTGAACAAGGTGCCTGTTACGGTGCTGAAGAGGCTGAATAGCCCTTATCTGCATCTGGATGCGATCAAGGTGAAGACACGGGATTTTAGGCTGTTGCCAACGGAGTGGTCGCGGGTTCTGATCCGTTCAAGGTGACAATTTTAATTAATAAACGCAGGTGTTGCATAATCTACACGCGCCTCCAAAAACGAGCATGCAGATCACCCATAGCAGTGCTACTTTTCGCTGTATTTTTCTTGAAAGGTGGTATTGAGCCGATCAGGCCCATGATCGGCCACACCTCGTGAGGTGTTTTTTCATGAATTTTGATGATCTGCCGAATGGGCAAGGGCTACCTTGCGCAAGCATACGGCTTTGACTTTGGGAAGTTTTTCATGACGACCGCCAATGCGACGTTTGCAGTCAAGACTCTGGCATCCGCAGTTTTTCTCTCCTCAATGTTGTTCGCATCACTGGCAATAGCTGAAGATCAGTCGGGGGCGACCGCGGGCGCAGGTACCCAGCAGAGTACCAATGCGACAGCAAACGAACAGCAACAGCCGGCTCCGCAGGCCCGCGTGCAGAAGTTTGACGATTGGTATTATCGCTGCGTCGATGGCAAGGCAGCCGATGGTTCGGCTACCGCCAATTGCGAAGTGGCGCAGATCGCGACTGTCAAACAGGGTGAGAAGGACGTCAACATCCTGACCCTGGCAATCGCCAAGGCGCCTGCAACTCCCACGCAAAAGGGCGGGAAGCCGGCGGCAAGTGATCTCGTGCTGACGACGCTCGTGCCACTCAATATGTACCTGCCGGCCGGACTTAGCATCGATGCGGGCGACAAATCTGTGGTTCAGCTTGCCTACCGCAACTGCAACCAGGCCGGCTGCTGGTCACAGCAGAAGCTGGACACCAAGACGATCTCAGCGCTTGCCAAGGCGGCGGATGGGGTTGGTCATGTGCAGATGATGAATGGCCAGAAGGTCAACATCAAGTTCTCACTGAAGGGTCTGTCGGCGGCACTGGATGCGCTGCAGAAGTCTGCCTCCAACTGACGCGAAAGCAGACAGGCTTATGACGTCAGCCCGGCGCCCAGCTGCCCCTCGCCACAATATCGTTCTGACCGCCAGCGCACTGTTGGCGGTAATTTTTGCGATATCGCCTGCAGCCGCCCAGACGCCGAATGACGACTTCGCCCGCCGGCAGGCGCAAGCGGCCGAGCAGCAGCGCCTGGAGACCTTGGGCCGGATGACCCCGAAGCCGGCTCAGACCGAGGCTCAGCAACCGGCCGCATCTGGCGGTCAGAAAGCTGGTACGTGCTTCGCCATCACCCATGTCGAGGTCGAGGGGGTGAAGCAGTTTTCGGCCACCGCTATCGACACGGTGACTGCACCTTATGCGAACCGTTGCGTTGGCGTTGGCGAGATCAACTCGCTATTGCGCGACCTGACGCACCTCTACCTCGATAAGGGCTTTGTCACGTCGCGCGTCTACGTGCCGGCCCAGGATATCGCCGGAACGAAGGTGCTGCGCCTGGTGGCCGTCGAAGGCACGTTGTCCGATATTTACATCAACGGCAAGCCGGCCCCCGGTTCCGGTGTGCTGGCGACTGCCTTTCCCGGTATGAAGGGTCACATCACCAATCTGCGCGATATCGAACAGGGTTTGGACCAGATCAACCGCCTGTCGTCCAACAACGCCAAGACGGCGATGCTGCCGGGAAAGACGGACGGCACATCGATCCTCAACATCGAGAACAAGCCGGACCACCCCTGGCATCTCTCCTTCGGCAACAGCAATCTCGGCCAGGAACAGACGGGATATTCCAAGTCCTCGGCCTCGGTCGGCTATGACAATCTGTTCGGTATCAACGATCAATGGAACTTTTCCTACGAGCATAGCGGCCCGGACTACCCCTGGCGGAACGACGGCGTCGGCAAGAGCAACAGCTATTCCGGCAATGTCAGTGTGCCCTACGGCTACTGGACATACTCGCTGAATGGCTCCTGGTACGGCTATGACAGTTCGGTTCCGGGTAATTTCGGGACACTGGACACATCAGGCAATTCCAAGCAGGTCGGTATCGGCGCCGACCGGGTGATCTTCCGTGACAAGGATTCGATCACCACCCTCAACACTGGCCTGACCTACAAGGAAACCAACAATTTCCTGCTCGGCAGTAGAATAGAGGTCGGCAGCCGCAAATATACGGCCGGGGATCTCGGCATTTCCCATTCCCGCCGCATGCTGGGAGGTCTTTGGGTCTTCGACCTCTCCTACAGCCAGGGACTTAATCTCTTCGACGCCGTTGCACCTGGCGATGCCGGGGCAGGCGACGCCGATCCTCGCTTCTCCAAGTTCAGCGGCACGATCACCGTGACGCGGCCGTTCGAGCTTGCCGAACAGCGCTTCGAGGTTAATTCGATCGTCACTGGACAATATTCCCCCGACAATCTGTTCGGGGCCGAGCAGATCTCGCTTGGCGGCTATTCGTCGGTTCGTGGCACGCGCGAGACCATGCTTTACGGCAATAACGGCTTCTTCGTCCGCAACGACCTGGTCTGGCGTACGCAGCCGTTCGCCGACAACGCAGAGCTTGCGAGGATCTTCGGCGAGTTCCGGCCCTATGTCGGCCTCGACTACGGCCGGATCGCACGCCAAGCGCGCTATCGCATCGATGGCGGCGACATGCTTGGCTGGACGGCTGGCGCCAAGCTTGCCGGCGGACACGTAAATTTCGATATCGGCTATTCGGACATATTGGGCGGCACGGTTGACCGGCATGGCTCCGGGCTTCTGTTCGTCAGCACATCAATAAAATGGTGATTGGGTTATTAGGGAATAGGATAATCATGCAAAGCATCTTCAAACGAATCTCAATGGGGTTTCGCCTCTGTACAATACTGGTTCCAGCATTCGCGGTGGCGTCCTGCGTCACAACCGACCCCCGGTTAATAGCCGCGCTGCAGCAGACCTCGGTGCGGGAGATCCGTATCGAGACGACGCCGGATCTGACCGCATTCCCGGAGAGGGATCAGAAGCTCGCGTCGCAACAGCTTGCGGATGCTACTCGCGTTCTTAAAGCTACTATGACGAAGGATCTGGTCGGCCTGCCGGGCGGACCCGTTCCGGGCCGCTTGGTCGTCACTCTGCATGTCTTCGATGTCACGACCAAGAAGGCTCGCGTCATTGGTGGCCACGATAGCAGCATCGACGGAACGGTAAGGCTGGAAAATGCCCGGACCGGCGAGTTGATCGCTGAGGCCCAGAACATCCACGGTGAAGATCTTTCCATGCGAGGCAGCGGGTACGGCGTCATTGTCGCCGTGGCTGTTAACGCCATGCAAACCTCCGGATCACCCGACGTGATGGCGCAGCGACTGTCAGACTCGTTCACAAGCAAGGTCAAGCAGTGGTTGCTGACAAAGAAATAGCGTCGAGAGCGGTAAGAGCATCGGCTTTGGCCATAGTGAGCATCGCAAACGACATTGCAGTGAAGGCGTGCAACGAGCCGGAAGATAATGCTCGGTCGATCGGTGATCGCAGCTGGAGGCGTCGACGCGTCTGCTGTTAGCCGGCTCGCTGCACGACCACGGCGCCGCAAGACTTGAAGTGCTTGCGGCGAACTATCCGCAATACGTGTTCTCGCCGTATTGCCGATAGCAATGGGTGTAAAATTCACACGGTCTTTACCAAACTCACGCGAACATCCCCAAGTTCGCTCTCTGTATCCGTGTAGAGATTGACGTTCGCCACCAAGTCGATCAAGAAAATTCAATAATATGAGCCGCATGACGCGGCCTGGGCGAGGTGAGATGTAGGCTACATGTTCCGGCGAGAGCCGCGGACGTAGCCCGACCTCAGAAGGGCGAGCGTATCGTGGGCAAATATACGGGGCAGTGGTCTGGCAGATCGTTCAAAAAGCGGATCGCCTTGCAGTCGCCGGTAGGCAACCTTGTTCATCGGCTAGCGCGCCTTGCTCACAAGGTGCTTGCCCTGACGCTGAGCAGCCTCCTGATATTGCAGCCGGCGATTGCCAACGCCCAGTCCGTCTCCGCAAGCACCACCGCACCTGTCGCCAATCAGCCGGGCGTCGGTGCTGCACCGAACGGCGTACCGCTGATCGACATCGTCACGCCGAATTCGTCGGGCCTGTCTCACAACAAATATGATAATTTTAATGTCGGCACGCAGGGCCTGATCCTCAACAACTTCAAAGGCGAAGTTGGCACCTCCAATCTCGGCGGCGCCACGCCTGGTAACCCGAATCTTAATAATTCCAGCCCGGCCTCCGTCATCCTCAACGAAGTCACCAGCGGCAATCGCTCAGCGCTCAACGGTCCGACCGAAGTCTTTGGTGGCCGCGCCGACGTCATCATAGCGAACCCCAACGGAATCTCATGTGCAGGCTGCGGCTTCATCAATACGCCGCATGCGACGCTGACGACCGGCGTTCCCAATATCGGATCTGATGGCAGCCTGACCGGCTTCACCGTCAATGGCGGCGATGTCACCTTCGAAGGGGCGGGTGGGAACTTCGCGGCTGCTCCCGGTGCCGTCGACCTGTTCGATGTCGTTGCCCGCAATATTCACGTCAATGCGCCGATCTACGGCAAGACCCTGCGGTTGACCGGCGGCGCCAGCAAATATGACTATGCCACCGGCGAGGCGACCGCGTTGACCGCCACGTCCGGCACACCGGAATACGCCATCGACGGCTCGGCTCTCGGCGCCATGCAGGCCGACCGCATCAAGATCGTCGTTACTGAGAAGGGCGCCGGCGTCAAGATGAGCGGCGATATGGCCGCCAACGCCGGCGAGCTGTCGCTATCGGCAGACGGCAAGATCTCGATCGGTAATGCCTCGGGCAGCCAGGGTGTGACCATCACCTCGAAGCAAAAGGTGACAGCCGCCAAGGTAACCTCCAAACAGAAGGTCACCGTCCAGGCCGATCAGGGTATCACCCTGCAGTCGGTCGCGGCCGACAGCGATGTCGTGCTTGCAAGCGGTAGTGGGTTGCTCAGCGTTGCCAGTGACGTCAACAGCGGCATGAGCGTGCAGATGAGTTCGGGCGGCGGGATTGCTGCCGGCAGCGTGACGGCGGGCAATGGTGCGGCGACGCTTTCTACCAGTTCCGGCG
Source organism: Rhizobium sp. GW821-FHT14E12 (assembly GCF_058803745.1). Classification (NCBI taxonomy): domain Bacteria; kingdom Pseudomonadati; phylum Pseudomonadota; class Alphaproteobacteria; order Hyphomicrobiales; family Rhizobiaceae; genus Rhizobium; species Rhizobium sp. GW821-FHT14E12. Next base: position 1,619,794 of record NZ_JBXAPH010000001.1, on the reverse strand, counting down.
ATATCGCGATTGCTGGTGCTGCCCATAGTACCGGCGATCTCAATCTGATCGCAACATCCGGCTCGATCTCGGCCGCTTTACTGCTGAGCAATAGCAACATCGCACTCAGCGCCGGGCTGGGTATCGCGGTTGTCGGTAACGTACTGGCGCAAGGCAATGTCAGCGCCACCGGCCGGTCGATCTCTTCCGGCATGGTCGTCTCAGGCATCAATATCGCCGCCACCAGCGCCGATCCCAATGGCAATGTCGTGCTCTCAGCGCAATCGCCTGCGATTGTCGCGGGCTCCGCCGGGAATCTCAGCCTGACAGCAACGGGTGGCAATATAGCCACCGGCAATCTGCTGTCGGCGGGAAGCCTCAGCACCAGTGCGACCGGCAATATGACGGTTGGGAGCATCCAGTCGGCCCGTGACCTGACGGTGACCGCAGCCTCGCTGACATCAAGCAATATCACGTCGCACGGGGCGATCGCTGTCAACGCATCGACCAACGTGAGTGGTCAAGTGCTCGGTGCTGGCAACATCCTGATCTCCGGGACTGCCATTCAGGCAGGCGCCATCGCCTCCGGCGTCGACTTCGCCGCCACCAACACGGCCGGCGGCACCCTCGCTGTCGGTCCAGCCGGCACGCTCAATTTGACCGCCACGGCGGGCAATATCGTCGTCGGCACGCTGCTGTCGGCTGGTGATCTGAATGCTCGGGCAGCTTTGCTACAGGCAAACACTCTGACAGGTCACGGCAATGTCGGCATCGCTGGCGGCGTCAGTGTCGCCAACCAATTGCTCAGTGCCGGCGACATCACCATCAACGGCAACGCCAATGGTGTCAGTGCCGATCTTCTTGCGTCCGGCGTCGACTTTGCAGCGACCAAGGCGGCTGGCGGCAATATTGTGGTGGCGAGTAGCGGCGATCTCACTGTCAATGATGGCGCCGGTGGCATACGAGCCGGAACCGTGCTTGCGGCCGGTGCGATCAATGCCGTCGGCCAGACGATCACCGCCGATACCATCACCGGTCATAAGAACATCGCGCTTTCCGGCGCCACGACCGTTACCGGCCAGATCCTCGGGGCCGGTAATGTCAGCGTCTCCGGCCCAACTATCGCGGCCGACGCCATCGTCTCCGGCGTCGACATCGCCGCCACCGATGCGGCGGGAGGGCGCATTATCCTTGGCTCGACGACAACGGCAACCGGCAATCTGAGGCTCGCCGCCTCAGGCTTGCTCAGCGCGGGCACACTCCTGTCTGCGAGCAATCTGGATGCCAGTGGCGTAACGATCACCGCCGGCAATGTCTCGTCGCATGGTGATCTGACGCTTAAGGGCGCCTCGAGCACGACGACTGCAAGCGGTCGCGTGGATGTCAGTGGCCAAATCCTTGGCGCTGGCAATGTCCTGATCACCGGCCAGAGCCTGTCGGCCAAGACGGTCGTCGCCGGCCTCGATTTCGATGCGACGAATGGGACAGGGGGCAATATCGTTCTCGGCCAGGCCACGACGATTGCAGGCAATCGCGCCGGTGACCTGACGGTATCGGTCAACGGCGCTCTCGCTGCGCCGACCATCCAGGCAGCCGGTTCCATCGACGTAAAGGCCGGGAATATCTCTGCCGGCACCATTTTCGGCCACAAGAATATTGCATTGTCCGGGACCACCGCAGTTGACGGTCAGATTCTCGGTGCAAATGACGTCAGCATCTCCGGCTCCAACATCAAGGCCGGCGCCGTCGTGTCCGGCGTCGATTTTGCAAGAACAGCCACGGCCAACGGCAACATTGTCCTGACGACAAGCGGCAATCTTTCGCTGATCTCCGCGGGCAGCCTGACGGCCGGTACGTTGCTGTCGGCCGGCAGCCTCAACGCCGATGGTGCAACCATCACCGCCGGCAACGTTACTGCCCATGGCGCCGTAACGCTCGATGGCGCAACCACCGTTAGTGGTCAGATCCTCGGCGCCGGCAATGTACTGATCACCGGCCAGAGCCTGTCTGCCCAGACCCTCGTCGCCGGCATCGATTTTGACGCTACCAATGCCTCGGGTGGCAATATCGTTCTCGGCCGCGCCGGGGATTTGACTGTGTCAGTGAACGGTGCCGTCGCGGCGCCGACCATACAGGCAGCCGGCGTCATTGATATCAGTGGCGCGTCGGTCGCCGCCGATGCGATCACCGGCCAGAAGGACGTCACTCTTTCTGGCACGGCTGCCCCAGGCGTGGATGTTACTCGTCAAGTGCTTGGCGGCGGTAACGTCGACATCTCCGGCGCGAGCATCAAGGCCGGCACTATTGTTTCCGGCGTCGACTTCGCCAGAACAGCGGCCGCCAATGACAACATCGTCCAGACGACAAGCGGCGATGTTTCGTTGGCGTCTTCGGGTAATATCACCGTCGGTACTCTGCTCTCGGCCGGAGATCTCAGTGCCGACGGCTCAACCATCAGCGCCGAAAGCGTCACGGCGCATGGCGATGTCACGCTTGATGGTGCAACCGCTATAAGCGGCCAAATCCTTGGGGCCGGGAATGTGCTCATCACGGGCCAGAGCCTGTCCGCCCGGACCATTGTCTCAGGCGCAGACTTCGATGCCACCAACGCGGCCAATGGCAATATCGTCCTTGGCCAGACCGGCAACTTGACGGTGTCAGTCAATGGCGCCGTTGCGGCGTCGACCATGGAGGCAGCCGGCGCCATCGATACACGCGGCGCATCCATCACTGCCGAAGCGATCACCAGCCACAAGGACATCACCCTTTCCGGTATGACCGGCACGACGACGGGAGGCGGTCGCGTGGATATCACCAGCCAGGTCCTTGGCGGCGGCGACGTCAGCATCTCCGGCTCCAGCATCAAGGCCGGTGCAATTGTCTCCGGTGTCGATTTCGCGAGGACGGCGACTGCGGGCGGCAATATCGTTTTGACGACGAGCGGCGATCTCTCGCTGACCTCGACGGGTAGCCTGACGGCGAGCACGCTTCTGTCGGCTGATCAACTCAACGCCAATGGCGCAACCATCACCGCCGGCAATGTTACAGCCCATGGCGCTGTAACGCTTGATGGCGCGACCAGTGTTCGCGGCCAGATTCTCGCCGCCCGCAATGTGCTGATCACCGGCCAGAGCCTTTCGGCGCAGACCCTCGTCGCCGGCATCGATTTTGACGCTACCAATGCCTCGGATGGCAATATCGTTCTCGGCCAGGCCGGCGACTTGACGGTGTCCGTCAATGGTGCCGCAGCAGTGTCGACCATACAGGCAGCTGGCGCCATCGATGCAAGCGGAGCAACGCTTGTTGCTGATGCGATCACTGGCCACAAGGACATAACTCTTTCCGGTGCCACGGCCATTAATCGTCAGATCCTGGGTGGAAGGGATGTCAGTGTCTCCGGCTCGAGCATCAAGGCCGGCACTGTCGTTTCTGGTGTCGATTTCGCTGCAACCGCAGCCGCCAATGGAAACATCGTCCAGTCGACAAGCGGGAACCTGACGCTTGCTTCGGCCGGTTCAGTGGACGCCGGCACGCTGCTGTCGGCCGGCGATCTCAGTGCCGCCGGTACGACTGTCAGCGCTGATAGCGTTACTGCCCATGGCGACATCACGCTTGATGGCGCCACCACCGTCGGCGGCCAGATTCTCGGCGCCGGCAATGTCCTGATCAAGGGTCAAAGCCTGTCCGCCCAGACGGTCGTTGCTGGCATCGACTTCGATGCCAGCAATGCGGCCAGTGGCAATATCGTTCTCGGCCAGGCCGGGGATCTGAGCGTGTCGGTGAACGGCGCCGTTGCGGCGCCGACCATACAGGCGGCCGGCGTCATTGATATCAGCGGCGCGTCCGTCGCTGCCGACGCGATCACGGGCCAAAAAGATATCTCCCTTTCCGGTGCCACGACCGTAAATCGTCAAATCCTGGGTGGAGGGGATGTCAACATCTCCGGGCCAAACATCAAAGCCGGCACCATCGTCTCTGGCGTCGATTTCGCTGCAACAACTGCCGCTAATGGCAACATCGCACTCGCCAACAGCGGTGATCTGAACCTTGCTTCAACAGGCAATATCAACACCGCTACACTGCTGTCGGCTGGCGATCTCAAGGCTGCCGGCTCAACCTTGGCCGCCGATACCGTCACGGCGCATGGCACTGTCACGCTCGATGGTGCAACCACCGTGAGTGGTCAAATTCTCGGTGCGGGCAATGTCTTGATCACCGGTCTGAGCCTGTCTGCCCAGACGGTTGTCTCTGGCATCGACTTCGATGCAACCAATGCGGCCGGCGGCGATATCATTCTTGGTCATGCTGGCGATTTGACCGTGTCGGTCAGCGGCGGTGCGGCGGCTTTAAAACTGCAGGCAGCCGGCGCCATCGATGTCAGTGGCACGTCCATCACCGCTGATGCGATCACAGGCCATAAGGACATCACTCTTTCCAGCACGGCTGCCGGCGGCGTAGATGTGAGCGGCCAGATTCTCGGCGGTAACGATGTTGCCATTTCGGGCCGGAGCATAACGGCCGGCACCATCGTCTCCGGTGTCGATTTTGCCAGAACAGCGGCCGCCAATGGCAACATCGTCCAGACGGTAAGCGGTGACGTTTCGCTGATCTCCACCGGCGATATCACCGTCGGCACGCTGCTGTCGGCCGGCGGTCTCACCGCCGAGGGCGCCAATCTCAAGGCGGCCAGCTTGACCGCCCATGGTGACACAGACCTGAAGGCCAGCGGCACTGGCGCAAGCGGTCGCGTTGACATCAGCGGCCAGGTGCTGTCGGCAGGCGCTCTCTCGGTCAACGCAAACAGCCTCAACGCCGGCCTTCTCGTTTCTGGCGTCGATTTTGCGGCGACCGGGGCCAGCGGCGGTAATATCAAGCTTGCCAACTCCGGCGCCACGGACCTCACCGTCTCCGGTAACGCCACTGCCGGCACGATCCTTTCGGCTGGCGATGTCACGGCGACGGCGGCCAATCTCACGGCCGATAGCATCACCAGTCACGGCAAAGTCGGCATTACCGGCAACGTCGATGCGACGAGCCAGGTTCTCGCAGCCGGCAACATCGCCATCAATGGCGGCAGTATCACCGCGCCGGTTCTGATCTCCGGCATCGACTTTGCCGCCACCAACGCTGCTGGCGGCAATATCGTGCTGGGTTCGTCCGGCACCATAAATCTGACCGCCTCGGGCAATATCGTGGCTGGAACGATCCTGTCTGTCGGCGATCTCACGGCGAAGGCAGTGAATCTAACCGCCGACAGCATCACGAGCCATGGAAAGGTCGGCATTACCGGAGACGTCGCTGTCTCCAATCAGATCCTCTCCGCGAGCAACCTCGCCATTAACGGCGGTAGCATCAGCGCACCAACGCTGATCTCGGGCATCGACTTTGCTGCCACCAACGCCGCCGGTGGCAGCATCGTGTTGGGGCAGGCCGGCGACATGACGCTTGCAGCGTCCACGAAGCTATCCGCGCAAACCATGCTGGCGGCCGGCAGCATCAATGCCAACGCCACCGATATCTCCGTCGCGTCTGTCACTGGCCACAAAGATATCACCCTTGCCGGCAGCAGCAGCGTCAATGTCACGGGCCAGCTCCTCGGCGCCAACGACGTCTCGCTCTCCGGCCAGACCGTCCAGCTTGGCCAGGCCATCAGCGGTGTCGACTTTGCCGCCACCGCGCAATCATCAAACGGTGCCATCGCTCTTCGAGGAAGCGGCGATCTCGACATCAATGCAGGAAGCGCCACCGCCAGCACACTGATCGTTGCGGGCACCCTCGACGCCGTGGCTAATTCGGTCACTGCCGGGAACATTACAAGCCACGGCGCAGTCTCGATCGGTTCGTCCACCAACCCTGGAGCGGTCAAGATCAACGGCCAGCTCCTCGGTGCAAGCGGTGTCTCGATCACCGGCTCTGCTATTAGCGGCAATGTCATCGCGGCCGGGGTCGATTTTGCGGCGACGAACCAATCGGGGGCAGGTAATGTCATCCTTGGCCAGACTGGCAACCTAACGCTCACCGCAACGGCGGGAGATATCGCGTTCAACAGCCTGCTCGCTGCGGGGACCATCACCGCCAACGCAGCAAACAATGTCAGCACCAATGCGGTTGCCCATGGCGATCTGGCCATCAGCGCCGGCAACGCCATTACGCTCAAGGGCCAATCGCTCGGTACCGGCAACGTCAACCTCAACGCCCGGTCGATCAATATCGATACGCTGGTATCCGGCGTAGATTTCGCCGCCACCAAGGCATCATCGACCGGCGGCCTCATGCTGCGGCGTGCGGGTACGATGACTTTGTCGGCCTCAAACGGCAGCATCAATGCCAATTCTCTGCTCTCCGGCGGCAATCTTGCCGCCACGGCCACGCAAAATATCGGCTATTCCAGCCTGCAGAGCCTTGGCAACGCTGCCCTCACAGCGCCTGGCAGCATCGCCTATACCAGCACCACCCGCGTCGGCGGTAATCTGACGCTCAACACAGGTGCGCTGGATCTGTCCGGCGCCAGGGGGAGCAAGATCGCCGGCGGCGGCACACTGATCGTCAACGCATCATCGGCCAATCTGTCGGGCAGCAATCTCGTCTTCGGCGGCCTGGCGCTCAATCTTTCCGGCAGCGCCGATCTCTCCAACGCGCAGGTCAGTACCGTTACCAATGCTGGCGGTTCCGGCGACATCGCCATCTCGGCTGCCGGTGGTCTCACGACCAACGCCAATACCGAGCTGCTCGCGGCGCATGATTTGACGCTGACCCTGCCATCGCTCGGCAATACCGGGCAATTGGCAGCCGCCAATAACGTTACCTTCAACATCGCCGGCGATTTCAACAATACGCCGTCCGGTCTCGTCTTTGCTGGTAACAACGCCAATCTCTTCGTCGGCGGCACGCTCAACAACAATCAGGGTGCGATCCTATCCGGCAACGGGCTCACCATTGCAGGGCCTGGTGGCGGTCAGCGCAATGGCGCCGTCGTCAATTCCGCGGGCCTCATTCAGTCCGGCGGCACCATGTCGATCCTGACCAATACGCTGATCAACACCACGACGTCGACACCGGCGATCCAGCGCAATGTGCAGATCTCCAATACGATCCTGTCGCCCTATGATGTAATAACCGAGACAACCCGATGCGTTACGCGGTGCAATGGCTCGGGCGATCATGACGGACCGACTTACGAGACGGTCCAGACTATCGATCATCTGGTCAGCCAGCTTATTGCCGAGGACCAATTGACGGCGGGTGCTGGTGCTGACGCCAAGATCCGTGCCGGTGGCAACCTGACGATCAACGCGACCAATCTCGACAATTCCTACAGCTCGATCAAATCCGACGGCGACATGGCGCTCACGGTCGGGGGAACGCTGACCAACGAGGGCGCAACGCTGAACCGCACGGTCACAACGACCTGCGACAGCTCGACGCCCTGCCAATATTACCCTGATGTCGCCTCCCCCGGCAGCACGGGCGGACTGGATTGTAGCGGCCCCAACCGGGGTTGTATCGACCGCACTGTTCCTACGGTCAATTATTCGGATAACCCCAACGGCACACGCGACCCATCGAAGGATCTGGCGGCCGGCACCGCAGTGAGCGTCCAGGCCATTGGCGTCCTGTCGGGCGTCATCCAGGCGCGGGGCGCACTCAATATCTCCGCCGGCGCGGTCAACAACGTCGCTTCCAACGGTTCGATCGCAGGGCAAGTGGCAATCGACGCGCCGGCAACTGCGAACAATCCGCTTGGCGCCCTGAACAGCATGACGGCCGGCGGCGCCCTGTTCAACGTTAACGCCGCTCTTACAGGTGTGGCAGCCAACGGCAGCGTAACAGCTGGCAGCGGCCCGTCACTGGCAAACGGCGGCCTGACGGTCGGTTCCGGTCCGGCCATCAATGGTAATAGCCTTGCAGTTGCCGGCGCGACGTCGATCGGTGGCAACAATCTGACCGTGGCCGGCGGTGCTTCGGTCAACGGCAGCAACCTGACGGCTGGCGGTGCCTCGATCAGTGGCAGCAGTCTGACGGCAGCCGGCGGTGCCTCGGTCAGCGGCAACGGCGTCACGGCGGCGACCGGCCCCTCGATCGGTTCGAACACCCTGACGGCGGGTGGCGCTTCGATCAACCCCAACAGCCTGATGGGCAAGCTCACCGCTGCTATCGGCAACAGCGGCAATCTCACCCAGATCCTGCAGGTGAATGGCGCTCAGCTTGCCGCGCTTGCCAAGCCGCAGTCGGGCGGGGTCGGAGGCACCGTGCCGGGACAGGTCTTCCTGTTCGAGACGCGGGCGGCCTTCCTCGACGTCTCCAAATTTTATGGTTCCGGCTATTTCATCGACCGGATTGGTTATACGCCCGAGACCAAGGTTCCCTTCCTGGGTGACGCCTATTTCGACAACCAGCTCGTCGACGAGCAGATGCGGCAACTGGTCGGCGACGGCCTTGGTGCTGGCTCCTTCGTGCCCGGCAACAACGCCACCGATCAGATGAAGACGCTGCTCGATAACGGCGTTGCCTATGCCGAGGCGAACGGACTTGGCCTTGGGCAGGCGCTCAGCCCCGAGCAAGCGGCCAATCTCACCCAGTCGATGGTGATCTACCAGACCGAAGTCGTCGATGGTGCGTCGGTGCTGGTGCCCGTCGTTTATCTCTCGGCCGCCGATCGGGCAAAGACCACGTCCGCCGCCACCATCGCCGGCAATACCGTCAGCATCGACGCTGGCTCCGTCGACAATTCCGGCGCGATCGCCGCGGCCGACGGCATGACCATCAACGCCACCGACATCAAGGCGAATGGCGGTGCCTTCCTTGCCGGCGGCAATATGAACCTGAATGCCTCCAACGGCATCACGCTCGCCGCGCAGACCATGAACATCGGCGGCCAGACGATCGTCGCTGCCAATGGCGGCATAACAGCCGGTGGCAGCCTGAAGGTCGATGCCGGCGCCGGCAGCCTGACACTTGCCGGCACCAAGGTGACGAGCGGTGGCTCCGCACAGCTCTCCGGTCAGACTGTGACAGTCGGGGCTGTGAAACAGGATAATGGCGGCGTCCAGACGCTGGTTGGCACGACGGTGACGACGGGCGGCGATCTCAGCATCGCCGGCGCAAGCGGCGTCAACATTATCGCAAGCTCCGCCAAGGCCGGCGGCGATCTCTCCGTCCTCTCCACGAACGGTGCGGTCAACATCATCTCTGCCGGTGTGGAAAACACTGTGCTCGGCAAGGATCGGTTGAGCCTTGCCGAAGGAGGCACCACCACCAAGACCACCAGCCAGACGCAGCAGGGATCGTCGCTTGTTTCTGGCGGCACCATGCTCGTATCTGGCGACCAGGGTGTTCTGATCGGCGGCTCGTCGCTCGATGCCGGCGGCAATCTCGGCATCGTCTCGCAGAACGGCAATATCGCCATCACAGCCTCCCAGGATCAGACGAGTTCGAGCTCGAAGACCAAGGCTGGCTCGGCCAACGACTACAAGAGCGGAAGTTCGTCCTCGACCTCGGTCACCAGCAACGGTTCGTCGATTACCTCGCAAAACGGCAACGTGAGCGTCCAGGCCGACAAGGGCGATATCAGTGTCATCGGCTCGGATATCGATGCCAAGGGCGGCACGGCCACCCTCAGCGCCAAGGGCGATGTCACTATTGGCGAGGCAACCGGCATTGCCTCGTCGTCCAGCAAGTCCGGCTCGAAGAAAGCGAGCGAGGCGACGACGACGGCAGAGGGCTCGTCGGTTTCCGGCCAAACCGGGGTCAATATCGCCTCAACCGGCGGTAACGTTACGATCTCGGCCTCCGACGTCACGGCCGGTGATGCCACGCACATAGCCGACGCCAATATCCAGGCCGCCGGCAACATCGTCATCGCCTCCGGCAAGGACACGGACGAAACCACCTCCGACAGCAAGAAGAGCGGCTTCCTGTCGTCCTCGAAGACCCACACCCATACCTACGACGAGACCAATGTTGGATCGTCGATCTCGGCAACGGGCAATGTCAATGTTAACGCCGCCAATGAGGCCGTTGTTTCCGGCTCAAGTATGGCGGCGGGCAACAATCTCAGCCTCTCGGGCTCGACCGTTACCGTCATGGGGGCAGAGGAAGAACACGAGAGCGACAAGCAGACCAAGAAATCCGGCATTGGCGTGGGCTCTGGTGGCGGGTTTATCTCGATCTATGGCAGCCACAGCAAGACGATCAGCGAGAGTTCGACCGACAATGTTGGATCGCAACTTTCCGCCGCCAATGGCAATGTCAATCTGACGGCAACGGCGGGCGATCTCAACGTCATCGGCTCGTCGATCACGGCAAACATGGGCGACGTGACTGGTATCGCTTCCGGCAACATCAACATCCTGCCCGGCCATGAAAGCACCGAGAGCTCAAAGGACGACAAGCGCTCCGGCTTCGGCCTTCAGGTATCGGCCAGCAGTTCTGGAGTCTCGATCGGCATCGGGGCAGGTCGCTTCACCGACAAGACGACCCAGAGCTCCGACACCAATGCGGTATCGACGATCAAAGCCGGCGGCGATATCACCCTCAAGGCGGGCGATACCTTCAACGATCAGGCCGGCCAGATTTCTGCCGGTGGCAATGTCACCATCTTCGGCCAGAACGGCGTCAACTTCCTTTCTGGCAATGATGTCAGCAACTTCGACCAGGTGGCCACCAGCTTCTTTGCCGGCGTCAGCCTCGGTGTATCCTCAGGCATCCTCAGCGCCGGACAAAGTGTGCAGAACCTGGCATCGAAGATCGGCAATGTCACGGACGGCTACTCGGCAGCCAACGCCGCCTTTGCCGGCATGAAGGCTTATGACGCGCTGTCGAGCCTTTCCGACGGCCTGAAAGCCGGCAACCTCGCCTCGATTTCGCTGACGGCGGGCTTCACCTATTCGAAGACGGAGACATCTCTCACCACCTCGACGCCGGTCGTGCCGACAATCAGCGCCAGCTCGGTCGATATCTCGACAAATGGCGACTTTGTTAGCCGCGGCCTGCAAATCTCGGCCTTGGCCAGCTCCGACCATGCCGATGATCCAGACAATGGCAGCGTGTCGATCTCGGCCAATAATATTGATATGGGCGGCGCGTGGGCATCGAGTGAGGCTTCCAGCAGCAGCAAGTCGGCGGGGGCCAGCATCGGCGTCTCTGTCGGCGTCGGTGCTGGCAGCGTGACCGGCATCACTCCGACCGGCAGCGTTTCGGCCGGACAGTCGAAGTCGAGTTCCACCTCGACGACGCCTGTGGTGTCGGTCGTTAGTGCCTCGAACGGCATCACCTTCACGTCGAAGGGCAACACGACGCTCGACAACACGATTTTCTCGGTAGGCACGATCATCGGGGCTGTCGGCGGCGATCTTTCCATCGTCTCGACGCCTGGCACCGGCAGTCAGTCCAATAGCTCACAATCCCTCGGCTTCTCCTTCACCGGCCCGACGCTTGGCAAGAGTGACGACGGTTCGCCACTGCTGACGACGGACAACGCCAAGACGGCGCTCGGTGGCCTGACGCTCGGCGGCGTGCAGCCGGGCTTCGGAAAGGGCAGCGGCTCGACCAGCTGGATTGATCAGCCGTCCGGCCTCTACTCAACCGGCGACCAGACCATCACCGTCGGCGGCAACACCAACCTGGCCGCCTCCGGCCTGATCTCCAGCGATGGACAGGTCAATCTCGACACCGGCACGCTGACCTGGTCGGACTTTGTCGGCACGCAGAAGTATCAGGGCTATCAGGTCGATGCCAATATCGACCTCTACAGCGGCAAGGACGCCAACGGCAAGACGCAGAACAACAGCAGTGCGCAGGGCAAGTATCAACTCGATGATGTCGAGCAGTCCGTCAAGGCGACCATCAGCGGCAGCGGCAGCGGGGGCGCCGGTAATATCACCATCCGCAATCCCGACCAGCAGGCCTCGCTTGAGCAGAACGGCACGACCCGGTCGGTGGATCAGATCAACAGCGATCCGGCCCAGCAGAGCGTCATCACCAAGGACAAGCATATCGATCTGGAACCGTATGTTTCGGTGCAGAGTTTGAAGGGGGCGGTGGCCGCAGGCAAGACGATCGAACAGGCGATCGGTGACGCTCTTGCCAAAATGGCGGGGGATAAGAAACTTTCGCCGGAAGACCTGCGATCGGCAGCAGCACTCTCCGCTTATCGGAACGATCCGAAAGTACTGGCCGCGCTGGCGAGCTGCGGCCAGCATGGCGAAATCAAACACAGCATTTTCGACTGGCTGATCACGCCCGCTTACGCCGACTCGATGAGTTGCGTCATCAACACAGCCAGCGGCAGTTACGTTATCTCACCGGATGCCGCGCAGAGCTGCCTGCAGTTGTTCCAGAACGTGACAAAGATGGTCGTCGCAGATGCAACAATCGGAGGGACTGTTGTTGCCGGCCTATTGACGGGAGGCTTCCTTCTCATGTCGGCGACCTCAACCGCCGGCGCCATTGATGAGACTAAATCGCTCAGCGATGGGACGGTTGTCCATTTGATGGGGCAGACTGGCGAGTTGAGGCGCACGGCAACCATTACGTTGCCTGATAAGAGCACCATATCGCTGACGCTACAAATTACCGGCAATGGTGGATTTGAAATAATGTCGGGTACTGCTTTGGGCGGTATCATGCCTGCGTCAATGCTTGACGCTCTGGCCCAACAGATTTCCCAGCAAAGCGGAATGGACGTCGTCTATAATCAGCAGAGCGGGTCGAACGGTGGGATTGGTCACAATGGTGGTCCGCCGCTTGATGATGCGGGTGTGAGTACCAATCAACCAAATGGCGGAAATAATAATGGCGGCGGACCGCAACTCGTCATCGTTCCGCCCGGCGCTGGTAATAATTCGTCTCAAAACGACAGCGCCAGTATCCCACCCTCCATCCTGGGGACTGACGGCAGTCTACCGCCGGGAATTGGCGGACGTGGTACACCGATTCCAATGCCAGTTAGCGCGAATCCAGATGCAACTGCGGAACAATTTGCTACAGCGGCATTTAATGGCCAAGCTCCAACAAGAGTAGTTAACAATATAACCGGTCAAGGGAGCTGGGTGGCCATCATGCCCGATGGGACTGCAATTACTTATAGGCCGGCAGGTCAGGCATCTTCGCAAACCGATCCAACAACTGCTACAGTTGAAATTAATAGTTCCGCGATAAAGTCAATTAATAATGGAAATGTGGCGAAGTTCAAATTTCCAGGACAGTGAGGGCGCTGTGGAAGAATTCCTGAAGATTGAATATCAACGGCAGTTAATATTTGCGAGTCTTGATGACTTTACACCAAATGCAACATTCCCAAATTATTGCGGAGGCCAGTTCGGTAAGGATTCTGGCACTTGGCGACTAGCTGTAGTTGAATTTTTGGATACTAATCTGAAATGTGGGTTTATTGAAAGTACGAATCGGCCAGAATTTTCTTCAATTATGGGCGCGGAATATTTAAGGGAGTTGTTGTTGGGTGGAGACAGGGAAAGCGATGTAGGCGCTGACATATTATGGGATTCTTTGTATTTCAGCGGAACAAAAATACTAATTGATATGATAAATAGGTTCGGTCTACACAATTGGGATTCATTCGCTGCGGACGAACATGAAGGCCTCTGTGCGGCGTTGTCAGCTATATATGCTAAAATTTAGACAGATATCATCGTTGCAATCTATCCCGTGTATAGCTGATGATTAGACACACAATGAGTGTATCTATCTCACCGTCCTCGGTGCAAAGAGCGTCCACACTCTCGGCAGTCAGTCCAACAGCTCACAATCCCTCGGCTTCTCCTTCACCGGCCCGACGGTTGGCAAGAGTGACGACGGTTCGCCACTGCTGACGACGGACAACGCCAAGACGGCGCTCGGTGGTCTTACGCTCGGCGGCGTGCAGCCGGGCTTCGGAAAGGGCAGCGGCTCGACCAGCTGGATTGATCAGCCGTCCGGCCTCTACTCGACCGGCGACCAGACCATCACCGTCGGCGGCAACACCAACCTGGCCGCCTCCGGCCTGATCTCCAGCGATGGACAGGTCAATCTCGACACCGGCACGCTGACCTGGCCGGACTTTGTCGGCACGCAAAAATATCAGGGCTATCAGGTCGATGCCAATATCGACCTCTACAGCGGCAAGGATGCCAACGGCAAGACGCAGAACAATTCGAGCGCGGAGGGCAAATACCAGCTTGACGATGTCGAGCAGTCCGTCAAGGCGACGATCAGCGGCAGCGGAGCTCCCGGCAACATTACCATCCGCAACCCCGACCAGCAGGCGGCGCTCGAACAAAACGGCACGACCCGGCCGGTGGATCAGATCAACACCGATCCGGCACTGCAGAGCGTTATCACCAAGGACAAGCATATTCTGCTTGAGCCATATGTCTCGGTGCAGAGCGCGCTTGCAGTCGTCGCTGCAGGAAAGACGATTGCGGAGGCAATCGGCGACGCCTTCGATAAGTTGGAGGCGGCAAAGCAGATCACGCCGGAAGAAAATCAGGTCGTCAAGAAGATCATCAAGTACAAGGATGATCCGAAAATGATGGCTGGTCTGCAAACATGCGGCCAGCATGGCGAAATCAGGCACAGCATCTTCGACTGGCTGATCACGCCCGCTTATGCGGATGCGCCCTCCTGCAAAGTCACGACACCCGACGGCGATATCCTCGATCTGACCCCATCGCTTGCGACGCTCATCCTGAACCAGATTGCCGACAGGACGAAACAGGTTCTCGCGGTTACTTCGTTCGTGACGGGAATGGGCTATGAGCTGTTGAAGGGCAAATTGAGTGCTCAAACGCAGCGTCTGGATGATGGCACGACCCTGACCTGGACGTCCTACTCTTTCGGCACCACGGTATCGACCGATGTTCCATTGCCGGGAGGCGGGAGCATATCTCTGTCACTGACGCTGCGCGAAGAGAGCGATGGATCATTCACCCTGATCGGAGGCCAAATTGGTAGCACACCAATGTCGGCGGCCGATCTCGGCGACTGGGCCAACATGATGTCCCGCGACGGAAAGAAGCTGGTCGTCTATAACCAGAAAAGCGGATCGGGGAACGGCGATGGCACCACGACTGGTGGTTCGGTTGCAGCCACTGGATCGCCAGATCCAGACGATGATAACAACTCTGGAGGGGACCAAGAGAAAAATAAGCCGGCGATAAAGCCGCAAGTCATGGATCAAAAATTGCAAAACCTTGTTGACAACGTCTACAAAGGAATCGTCCACACGGAGGGTCTGATTGGTGATGGCACTTTAGGAGACACAGTGAGGTACGAGCTTCGCACAGGGCAACCAGTTTACGGTTCATACCATTCGATCAAAGCCGAGCAAACCATAAATGGTCTCCAAAACTGGCTTGCAAATAATCCGGACGCTCTCGCGGTCGATAGGCGAGTCGCTGAAGATATATTGTATGATCTTCAAAACGCATTGGCAGGAAAGTAAAAATGAGCGCGTTGACGGTTTCTTTTATTTGCCACTTGGCGTTCGTTTGCCGAGAATTGATGCCAACTCTGGCAGAGAGTTTGAATGACAATAGAGGTCAAGTTCTTCCGCATTTAATCATGGCTGACTACTTGAGAATGGTTGAAGACAACTCAGAGCTTGCAGAATGGAAATCTGCCCTTTTAGAGTGCCTCGAACAGGCAATGACTGAAGAAAAAGCGGAGATTCGTGAGCTTATTGCAGTTTCGTTTATCGAACACTTGCCTGCCTCGACCGATGCTGGACATTGGCTAGTTGATGCACTTGGGCCAAATTTAAGAAAGCAGTATCGTGTAGTTTTCGGGATCTGAAGAGCCTCTAGTCTATTACAAACCTTTTCTCTGCCACGCAATTAGATGTCGGCGCCGCCTGACCTTGCCGCGCGAATAGCGGTCAGTGCCGTATAATCTTATACCTCGGCTTGAGTCAGGCAAAATATGCACGTCAACCATTCTTTCCGTTGGAGTGACATACTTGCGAAGGAGTCGTCCCCATGTTCGCTATAAATCTCATCTATGAACTCACGATCTCTGAACGAGACTTCAGTAGTGTTGAAACAGCTTACGCTGAGAAGTTTATGAAAGCCATTCATGTGGTCTCATCGATGGCACGGTCACAAAAAGAGGAGATGGAAATTTTATCCTATATCAAGGATTTCTACGTACTCGACCTGAAAGACAGCGTAAGGGTTGAGCTTCTAAAGCAAAGGTTAAATATCTAGTGTTCAGTATTATGGGGCTAGAACAAGATCTGTTCCCGCAGACACGCTAGGGTGCATCAGTACGCTTTTAACGATCTGAGTAGAAAATGCGGCCCCTGACAAAGTTGAACATCATTATTTTCGCGATAGCCATGCTGATCGCCCCCGGTGCATCTTTCTGCGGTCAGGTCGATGCGACGCAAGGCCAAACATCCCGGTTTGGGTTGGTGTTTATACTTGCAGGCCACACCGCAAAAATTGACGACAAGTGTCATGTCCTTTCTAGCGATGAGCGTCGAAAGGTCGATAAGACGCTTGCGGAACTCACATGGTCAGACAAACTGGGTGTTTTGAAGCAGCCATTGCTAAACGGCATGAGCCAATACAAGGCTCGCTGCGCCGATATGGATTGGGTCCATGACTGGCGGGCCTATGCAAAGACCGGCTATCTGCGTGAGAAATAATCCGTTCCAGAGAAAACCATCGAATGCGACTTGAATAGCCCCGATCTGGGACGCGCCTTACTGACGGCTCTTGACGAGTAAAATGAACCCAGAAAAATCTTCCGTGAAAGCGTTTGTGGCGGAGGCCTCCATGTCTCGTGTCTTGGTGCGGCTTTTGGATGACACGTTTTTGGAACAGCTTCTTACAATGGGCTTCTCACCAGTTGGAGACGGGCGATTAAACACATTCTCCAAGAGCGTCCCAGAGCCGAATGCGAAGGTGAAGGTTTTGGTGGATCTGCGAGACTATGGGGTGTGTTTTTCTGGGGGAGCAGCTTGGTCTCCCTCAGAGGTATTCGAGTACTTAAGGGACCAAGGTTTATTGATCGGAAGTTATCGAAGGGTCGAATGGTCAGGTCCAGGACGCTTCACTATCACGGAAAACTGCTAGCCTATGGTTGCAGACAGCTGTGTCGATACCATACCGCTACCCGGCGCCAAAGTGCGGATGGCAAGTCTTTGTTCCCGGAGGATCATTAAAATGACCGCATTATTAGATGATCGCACCGTGAGTGGTTTGGTCTGGATGAGGGATAACTTCATTCGCAACGGCTGGGACAAATCGGAAAGGAATATTTCCTCGTTATTTCCGCCCATTGAGCGCGCCATTGCCGGAGAAGCGAATGATACGGACATAGATAAGCTATATGAATGGACTCACCCACGGTTTGAGATTGAAGTTGGAATGATTCCTCCACCAGATATTGACAACTCCGGCAACTGGGGTGCGGCTAGAAAAATTGACGAAATTCACGCCCTGCTAAGGCAATACGTGAAGCATCCGAAATTCTAAGATGATGGAATTTTCCCTTATACTGCAACCTGCAGATATTGGCGGCCAATAGTGTTACTTTCCGTCGCGAAATGGCTCTGACGCACTTTTGCTGACGTGCAGATCCTACGATGTGCCGATCAATCGCGCCTGCAGAAGATCGAGTTTTGCTCTCCCGTACATCTGTCGTTTGATGTGCTTCAGTCGTGTGATCTGACCTTCCGTTTGCCCATTTGACCAAGGTGAGATGATTGCGTTTCTCGCAGCGTTGAGGTCCTTCTCGACGCCGGTGGCAAACGATCCGACCAGGCTGTTTTTAGCAACTTCAAGCCATTCATCGAGCTTTCGTACTGTCTTCGAGCGGATCATGGATTGGAAGTCGCCAATGACGGTGCGGGCGACTATCAGTTCAGGAACGTTCACTTCGATTGCCACCACCAGGATCACCGAGTGCTTTGCCCACGCATCTCGATCATTTTCATCGGTCTGGACTGATTGGGCATCCGTCATACGGCGCACTTGGTCCGGTCGAAGCCATTGATCCCGACCTTCGACGGCATCGACGTAAATCATCACGAACACCGTTTTGCTGCGATTTCCCAAGTTGCATAGTTCCTGTGCGGGGTGCCCTCAGGAAAGATTTCACGTAATCGGACCTGAGTGTCGGGCCAGGCTAGGATGTCAAGCATGCGTCACCAATCTCATAAAGTCTTGCAATTTCCGCCTCGATGGCGGCCCGCGATGCACCCTTGGACACCAGCTTTTCAAGCTTATCTAACGCGCCGACGGACGGCAGGGCAAAGCTTTCAACTCGAACGCAGACACGGCTACGGTCGGTCAGCTCCGGGACATGCCTTTGGCCCGCAGGATTGGAACCTGTCGGTCGAAGACAGCCTAGAGACATGGAAGTCCCGGCGTTAATGATCGTTGCAATATAAGGTTGCGTATGATGTGTCGGAAATTCTAGGCTCCACTCGCATGGGGAACTTCAGATGTCTGTCCTATATCGCGTACTTCTCGCTGCCGGCTTGTCCACAGTTATCGCTTCCAATTGTCTTGCCGGCGATCCAACTTCGTCGGGGACCGGATTTGCCGTTACGTCGGATGGGTGGCTCCTGACCAACGCCCAGGTCGTGAAGGACTGCAGGCGCGTTGAGGTGAAAGGAAAGGGTTAGGCGGGGATTGAAAATCCGCGTGTCGCTGGTTCGATTCCGGCTCTGGCCACCACTTTCCGCAAGAAATCACAAAACTTTCAGATATGCGGCGAATTTGATGGTGGTTTTCCCGCCTGTTCGGCCTGGATTATTTGCGCCTTGGTGACGCACTAGATGTTGTTTGACGGTTGTGGCGGCGATGGAGTGCCGGGCAGGATCGCAATAGGTGTGCATGACGGCCGAGAATGGAAGCGGAGATTCCGGTGCCGCTGGTATTCCTCGTCCCGAATTTCCCATTGTTTCGATCGGGATGCCGTGACCCGGGCCGGACCGCATGGGTAAATCCGGATTCGCGTTTTCCGCGATCCGGTGCATGCCCCTATTGATGGAATTTATAAAATTCATTCAACTTTGGGTGAAATTAAAATTAATTCCGGTGAAAGAACCTTTCAAGATATTGATGGCCGCCGTAATCAAGCGTACGAATTATTGAAGGGTCACCTATTGATTCGAAGCGACTATTACCGCACCTTAGATACTAGCGGGAAAGTGTCTCGCTAAGTCCACGTTTATTGCAGTAGCAAGCTAACGAGGCGCCATGTCAAACAACGATGTCCTATTCAACACGTTCGCCCGTTCTTTCGAAGCACGGCGCGAAGTCGAGATGTCATTCTCTGAATACCTGGAAGCGTGCCGGGACGATCCGCTCATGTACGCGAATGCGTCGGAGCGCCTGCTGGCCGCGATGGGAGAACCGTTGCTGATCGATACGGCCAAGGACACTCGCCTTGGGCGTATCTTCATGAACCGGACGATCCGGACCTATCCCGCCTTTGCCGGCTTCTTCGGCATGGAGGAGACGATCGAACGTATCGTCGCCTTCTTCCGCCATGCGGCGCAGGGGCTGGAGGAGCGCAAGCAGATCATCTATCTGCTCGGCCCGGTCGGCGGAGGTAAGTCCTCGCTTGCCGAGCGGCTAAAGTCATTGATGGAAGTCCATCCCATCTATGTGCTGAAGGCCGGCAATGAGCTCAGTCCGGTGTTCGAAAGCCCGCTCAGCCTCTTCGACCCCGTCACCATGGGACCGATGATCGAGGAGCGCTACGGCATTCCGCGCCGCCGACTGACCGGGCTGATGAGTCCATGGTGCCTGAAGCGGCTGGAAGAGTTCGAGGGCGATATTTCCCGCTTTCGCGTTGTCAGGATACAGCCATCCAGGTTGCGGCAGATTGCCATCGCCAAGACCGAGCCGGGTGATGAGAACAACCAGGACATCTCCTCGCTGGTCGGCAAGGTGGATATCCGCAAGCTCGAAAGCCTGGCACAGAACGATCCCGACGCCTACAGCTATTCCGGGGCTCTGAACCGCGCCAACCAGGGCATTCTCGAATTCGTCGAGATGTTCAAGGCGCCGATCAAGATGCTGCATCCGCTGCTGACGGCGACGCAGGAGAGCAATTATATCGGCACCGAGAATATCGGCGCCATTCCCTTCTCCGGCATCATTCTCGCTCACTCGAACGAGTCGGAATGGCAGACGTTCAAGGCCAACAAGAACAATGAGGCCTTCATCGACCGCATCTGCGTCGTCAAGGTCCCTTATTGCCTGCGGGTGACCGAAGAGCAGAAGATCTACGAGAAGCTGATCGAGGAATCCGAACTCAGCGATGCGCCCTGCGCACCGTCGACGCTGGAAACGCTCGCCCGCTTCACGGTTCTGACGAGGCTCGCCAAGCACGAGAACTCGACGGCCTTCTCCAAGCTTCGGGTCTATGACGGCGAAAGCCTGAAGGAGACCGATCCGAGGGCGCGTAGCGTGCAGGAGTATCGCGACTCGGCCGGTGTGGATGAAGGCATGGACGGGGCATCTACCCGTTTCGCCTTCAAGGTGCTGGCGGCGACCTTCAACTACGATACGACGGAGATCGGCGCCGATCCGGTACATTTGATGTATATGCTGGAGCAGTCGATCCGTCGCGAACAACTGCCACTTGAAACCGAGAAGCTCTATATCGAATTCATCAAGAGCGAGCTCGGGCCGCGTTATGCGGAATTCATCGGACATGAGATCCAGAAGGCTTATCTGGAATCCTATGCAGACTACGGCCAGAATCTCTTTGACCGTTATGTCGACTATGCCGACGCCTGGATCGAGGATGTCGATTTCAAGGATCCCGACACCGGCCAGCTTCTGGACCGAGAGCTTCTCAACCAGGAACTGACCAAGATCGAGAAGCCGGCGGGCATCGCCAATCCGAAGGATTTCCGCAACGAGATCGTCAAGTTCTGCTTGCGAGCGCGGGCGGGCCATAGCGGCAAGAATCCATCCTGGACGAGTTATGAGAAGATCCGCGAAGTCATTGAAAAGCGGATGTTCTCCCAGGTCGAGGATCTGCTGCCGGTCATCTCGTTCGGGTCCAAGAAGGACGGCGACTCGGAAAAGAAACATGGCGAATTCGTCGAACGCATGATGGCGCGCGGCTATACCGAGCGTCAGGTTCGGCGGCTTGTGGAATGGTACATGCGTGTGAAACAGGCAGGATGAGCCACCAAGGAAGAAGGAATGCACATTGTTGACCGACGCCTGAACCCAGGCGGAAAAAGTCTAGAAAATCGTCAACGGTTTTTGCGAAGAGCAAAAGCGCTGGTGCAGAGAGCGGTCTATGAATCCTCTCAAAATCGCGACATTCAGGACATTCTGAAGGGTGGCGAGATCAGCATTCCCCTAGATGGAACCGAGGAGCCTCGGTTCCATCGCGGCCCGGAGGGGCTGCGGGAGCATATTTTCCCCGGCAACAAGGAATTCCTGGAGGGCGACATCCTTCCACGGCCGGAGAGCGGCGGCGGCAAACCGAAAGCCGGCGGCGAGGGCAGCGGCGAGGACGCCTTCCGCTTCATCCTGACCCGCGACGAATTCCTCGATCTTTTCCTCGACGACCTCGAACTTCCCGATCTCGCCAAGAAGCGGCTGGTGTCGGCCGATCAGATCAATCCGGTTCGGTCCGGCTATTCGGTGACCGGGTCGCCTGCCAATCTCGCCATCAACCGCACCATGCGGCTGGCGATGATGCGGCGCGTGGCGCTGCATCGCCCGAAACCGGAGACGGTCGCCAAGCTCGCCGCCGAGGCTGCCGAATGTAAGGACGACGAGCGCCGCGCGGCGCTCGAAGCTGAGATCAAGATGCTGGAATCGAAGGTTCGGCGTATTCCCTATATCGATCCGATCGATATCCGCTATCGTCGTTTCGAGAACGAGCCGAAGCCGGTGGCGCAAGCGGTGATGTTCTGCCTGATGGACGTTTCCGGCTCGATGTCGGAACACATGAAGGATCTCGCCAAGCGCTTCTACATGCTGCTCTACATCTTCCTGACCCGGCAGTACCGCCGCGTCGAGATCGTCTTCATCCGCCACACGGATGTGGCCGAAGAGGTGGACGAGGAGACGTTCTTCCGCAGCCCGGCGACCGGCGGCACGCAGGTGTCGAGCGCGCTCGAAGCGATGCGGCGGATCGTTCAGGACCGGTTCCCGCCGTCGGACTGGAACATCTATGCCGCGCAGGCGTCGGATGGCGACAATGCCTATTCCGACAATGCAACGGCGGCGGCGCTGCTCACCGACGCCATCCTGCCGGTCAGCCAGTATTTCGCCTATCTCGAAGTGGGTGAGGCGCGGAGCGTCGCGATCTCCTCCGGCTCGGCGCTCTGGTCGCTCTACGAGCGCATCCAGGCGGGCTGGCCGGTGCTGTCGATGCGGCGCGTCAGCGATCGCAGCCAGATCTACCCGGTCTTCCATGATCTCTTTCAACGGCGGGCGGCGGAAACAAGGAGCGGATGATGGCGAAAGCATCGATGGAACGGCTTTTTGATGGTGCGGATTGGGATTTTTCCACCATTCAGCGGATCCATGATGCCTGCGAGCGGATCGCCATCGACGAGCTCGGCCTCGACGTCTATCCCAACCAGATCGAGATCATCACCGCCGAGCAGATGCTGGACGTCTATTCCTCGATCGGTATGCCGCTGTTCTACAAGCACTGGTCCTTCGGCAAGCATTTCGCCCATCACGAGGCTTTCTACCGCAAGGGTCTGCGCGGGCTTGCCTATGAGATCGTGATCAACAGCTCGCCCTGCATCTCCTATCTCATGGAGGAGAATACGGCGACGATGCAGGCGCTGGTGATTGCGCATGCCGCCTTTGGTCACAATCACTTCTTCAAGAACAATTACCTGTTCAAGCTCTGGACGGATGCCGAGGGCATTCTGGAATATCTCAATTTCGCCAAGGGCTATATCGCCCGCTGTGAGGAGCGCTACGGCCATGCCGCCGTCGAGCGGACGTTGGATGCCGCGCATGCGCTGATGTCGCACGGCGTCCATCGCTATGCCGGCAGGAAGACGCCGAGCTTGCGCGAGGAAGAAACGCGCGAGCGCGAACGCCGCGAATATGACGAGCGGATCTTCAACGATCTCTGGCGCACGGTTCCGGTCGGAAAAGGCAAGGTCATGCCCGACCTGGACTTCGAGCGCCGGCGTTCGCTGGCCGGTCTGCCGCAGGAGAACGTCCTTTATTTCCTCGAGAAGATGGCCCCGCGCCTGAAGGCCTGGCAGCGGGAGATCCTGCGCATCGTTCGGCATGTCGCGCAATATTTCTATCCACAAAGCCAGACCAAGGTGATGAACGAGGGTACGGCGACCTATGTGCACTACCGCATCATGACGCGGCTGCATGAGCTCGGCGGCATCGGCGATGGTGATTTTCTCGAATTCCTGAAATCCCACACCAATGTCGTCTTCCAGCCGGCCTTCAACGATCAGCGCTATTCCGGCCTCAACCCCTATGCGCTCGGTTTTGCGATGATGCAGGACATCGAGCGGATCGTGACCAAGCCGAAGGAAGAGGACCGGCTATGGTTCCCCGATATTGCCGGTACCGGCGACGCTATGGCGGTGCTACGCGATCTCTGGGCCAACTATCGCGACGAAAGCTTCGTGTCGCAGTTCCTCAGCCCGCATTTGATGCGCAAGATGCGCATGTTCCACCTCACCGACGATCCGGAAGAGGAGGAGGGGCTTCGGGTGGCGGCGATCCACGATGAGCGCGGCTATCGCCGCATCCGGCGCGAGCTGGCGCGGCAATATGATGTCGGCTGGATCGATCCGCATATCGAGATCGTCGATGTCGATCTCGCCGGCGATCGCAGGCTGTTGGTCAAGCATACCGTGCTGAACGGCGGCTTTCTGGAGGATGCCGACGCCAAGCGCGTGCTGCAACACCTTGCCGATCTCTGGAGCTACGACGTGCTGATGCAGGAGATCGACAGCACCGGTCTGGTGCTGCGCGAGCATCTCGCCCATCCGCGCTTGTCTTCCGTTGCAGCCTGATGGCGTGAGGTCTTACGCCACCTCCTTCGACCGGCGATAATGGCCGCTGACCTGCCGGCCGTCCTCCGGCCGCAGCTTCAGGAAGCCGGGCAAGCCGAGCAGCGGGATCACCGCCATCAGCAGAAAAGCCATATGGAATTTTTCCGGCGTCAGTGCAGAGCCGTCCAGCGTGACCAGACCGAGCAGCATGGCGGCGATGGAGACGCCGAAGCTGACGCTCAATTGTTGGAGCACGCCGCCGAGGCTGGTCGCGCGGCTGAGCTGGGCGGCCGGGGTATCGGAATAGGATAGCGTGTTGGAGGTCATGAACTGCGAGGCACGCGCCAGGCCGAAAATGAAGACATAGACGATGATGACCCAGTGCGGCGTATCCGGCCCGATCAGGGCGAAGCCGGCGACGATGGCGGCGCCGAAAATGGCGCTCGCGGTCAGCACGCGATCGAAACCGAACAACCGCAGCATCTTCGAGGAGATCGGACGCACGGCAAGCGAACTCAGGGCGCTGACGAAGGTCAGCGTGCCCGAGATGATGGGGCTCAGGCCAAAGCCGACCTGTAGCATGAGGGGCAGCAGGAAGGGCACGCCGTTGAGACCGATGCGACAGACGCCGCCGGCAAGCGTACCGACGCGGAAGGTGCGCAGCTTGAACAGAGTGAGATCGACTGCCGGCGATTCCGCCGTCCTGGCATAGCGGACGAAACCGACGAGCAGCAGGCCGGCGGCGGCAAGCACCGCGACGATGGCCCAGACGGGGATGGTCGGTCGGCCGATATTCTCGATGCCATATTGCAGCAGCAGGCAGCCGAGGCCGACCATGATGAAGCCCGGAAAGTCGAACTTGATCGACGTGTCGCGAGTAGTGTCCTCGATATATTTCAACGCCATCGCCATGCCGATAATGCCGAAGGGCAGGTTGACCCAGAAGATCCAGCGCCAGGAGAGATAGGTCGTCAGAAAACCGCCCAGAAGCGGCCCGATCACCGGACCGATGATCGCCGGCAATGTCATGTAGGTCATCGCCGTGACGAGCTGGCTGCGCGGGAAGCTGCGGATGAGGATGAGGCGGCCGACGGGGGTCATCATCGCGCCGCCGAGGCCCTGTAGGGCACGGGTGGCGATCAGCATCGGCAGGCTTGTCGCCAGGCCGCACAGGATCGAGCCGAGCGTGAAGATGAATAGCGACAGGGCAAAGATGCGCCTGGCGCCGAAACGGTCGGCGAACCAGCCGCTCACCGGGATGAACATGGCGAGCGTCAGGATATAGGTCGTGACCGCGAGGTTCATGCGGACGGGCGTGGTGCCGAGGCTTCTGGCGATGTCTGGAACGGCGGTGATGAGGATCGTCGAATCGAGCTGTTCCATCAGGAATGCGACGGCGACCACGGCGGGGATGATGTAGCGCAGGCGAGGGTCGCGGTCGATCGCGAAGGTCTGGCCTTGCGGGGCGGTATCTGGCGAGTCCATGGGAATGCTATGACTTTCCACGGCCGGATGGGAGGTCCGGCGCGTCAATGCTGGCGCATGATCTGATCCAAGAACCGCTTCGCATTTTTGGGAATCATGCTGTGGTCGGCCCGCTTTCCGCCGGCCATCGAAATCAGGCCCATATGATCACCATCGATGGCGCGGCGCAACAAAAAGTGGGTCGATGGAGACGTTCTATCGCCGCCGCCGTCATCTTCTGGCTTTGAGTGTGCTCATGCCTTCACCGTCGAGAAGAAGAGGAACCGGGGCTTGGTCGTCAGGCTCTGGTGTGCCGCTGGGAAAAGGGTGCTGATTTGAGGGTCGGGCTGAGGCTCGCTCACGACATCAATCTGAAATCCAGCCGATTTGAGCGCATCAAACATGGCATGGAGCGGTCGGTGCCAAAATCGCATCATGACGGCCTTCCCTCCGCGCTGCCATGTCTCGCTGAAGCTGTAGGTCTCGAAATAGTTGTCGCTGCCGGCCAACTGATGATCCATGAAGGGGTGGTGTGTCGAAAAAACCAGGCGACCGCCCTCGGACAGGACACGGTTGAACTGTGAAAGAGCCGGCGACCAATCGGGCAGATAGTGCATGACCAATGAGGCGATGATCAAATCGAAAGCGCCATCTTCGAAGGGTAACGGCTTGTTCAAATCAGCCAGCAACAATCTCGCACGCCCCTCAAGGCGACGTTGCGCGATTTCGAGCAAGCCCGCGCTTGCATCGATTCCAGTTAGGATCGCTCCTCGATCAACGAGTGCGGCGGCATGAGCCCCGCCACCGCATCCCGCATCGAGGACCCGAAGTCCAGCCACATCACCAGCCAGTGAAAGAATCGCCGGTCGCTCATAATAGGCATTCCAGGCGTTGTTCTCGTTGTCAGCTTGATAAGCAGCTGCGAACGCATCGTAATTGTTCTCAGACAATGTTGCTCCCCGCCGAGGAACGGCATATTCAGCAGCATCTCATATGGTTGACAGCCCCACCTTATAGACACGCAATTTCTCCAGCAAGGTCGTGTTTTCAGCCTTGAACGAGGAGTCCTGAGCCTAGTTGCCGGGTGGGACCGACTGGAGCGTCCATCGTGCCTTGTCGAAGACGATGGCGGTGCGGATCTGTTCCGGCGTCGTTCTGCGCAGCTCCAGTTGAAGGTTGAAGTTGCTGTTGCTCTGGAATTCCCGGAGGAAGCTCAGTCTCGCTCCGAAGGCGTCTTGCGTCAGATCCTGTAGTTTGCCGATATTGTCCAACGCCGTCTGGAAGTCGAGCCAGTGGGTTTCGCTCAACAGCAGCACGACCGTGTCGATGAAGGTGCCGGCGACGGCGCGTCCATCGGTGCTGTCGGGCATGATCACCTTGATGCGGATATTGGTGAGTTCGCCGGTTGGCGCGCCACGCGCGATGATGAAGAACGAGGCGGCGTCGGGGTCTCCGTAGATGCCCTTCTGGATCGCGTAGCTGCATTCGAACGTGCCAACGCCGAGCGCACTCTGTTTCCATTCGCCGACCGGCAAACCGGACTTCACGAGGCTGGAGCAAAGCGCCTGGCCCGATATCCGCCAGCTTCGCAGGAATGCGCCGCGCAGGGCATCGACGGGCGGGTCGAGCATGTGGGACGAGGGCCGGGCATGCACCGGTTTCGCCGTCTGTGCAGCCTGTGCCGCTTTGACGGGCTTGGCGGGCGCTGGCGCTGACGTGGCGGCCGGGGTCGGCGCGGGATGGGTGACGTTGGCGGCTTGCGGGGCGGCTATGGCTGCCGCAGGAGGGGCAGGCGGAGGCGCCGGCTGGCTGAACAGGTTCAGATGATAACGGGTGTCGAGCGCCCTGAGATTGCGCATGTCATTGGCAAGCAGCGCCGTCGCCAAAATGATCGAGCCGATGACGATCGCCGCAATCCAGAAGACAGCCCTGCTTTTCTTGCGAGGTGGCGCCACCGACATGGTTCAGATCTACAGCTACTCCAGAGGAAACCCGCTTAACTGCAATGGCTTGGCATTCCGCAGCCGAGCTATAGCTACAGAATATACGTTTATGAACGATTGATCATTCTACCGTTTCTTTGTCAATTCGCGGTTGCCGTTCAGGCGAAATACGCCTTGAGCGCCCTGACGGTCGCGGTGTCCGTGCGGCGCGTCGTGGGTGCGGAAAAACCGAAGGCGAGCAGGCGTTCATCCGTCTCCGCCTGAGGGATGGAGCAGGAGGCATGAATTTCGCTGATCGCCAGTCGCGGCCACAGCGCGCCGATGGTCTCGATATTGACGCCCGAGCCGGGCATGATCGAGATGCGGCCGGCGGCGATGGCGATGGCCTGTTCGAGGATGGTGATGCCTTCCACGGCCGTCTTCGCGCAGCCCGAGGTCAGGATGCGTTCGAAACCGAGGGAAATGGCGAGTTCTACGGCCTCCTCGACATCGGGTACGAGATCGAAAGCGCGGTGCAACGTCTTGCCGAGGCCTACGGAATGAGCGGCGAGGGCATCGAGCATCTCGCGGTCGAGGCGGCCATCCGGCAGCGAGGCGCCGAGGACCACGCCGGGCAGGCCCATTTGGCGGGCCGCGTCGATATCGCCCTTCATGACGGCAAGCTCGTCTGCGGAGTAGACAAAGCTCCCGGCGCGCGGGCGGATCATGGCGTAGGCGGGGATGGGCGCGCGGGCCGCTGTCGCCATCAGCCCGGCGCTCGGCGTCAGGCCGCCGACGGCGAGCGCACTGCAAAGCTCGATGCGATCGGCGCCGCCGGCGATGGCGGCGGCAAGGCCAGCGGTATCCTCGACGCAGACCTCAAGCAGCATGGTTCCGCTCCTCGACGAATTTCAGCCCCAGCAGGGCCGCGCCGATCAGGCCGGGCTCGAGCTTGCACTCGCTCGGCACGACGAGCGGGCGGTCGAATTTGCGCAGAATGCGGGTGCGTACCGCCGCGTCCAGCCGCTCCAGCAGCGGTTCGACATTGGAAAGGCCGCCGCCGACGGGAACGATGGTGGCGCCGGTGATATTGACGGTCAGAGCCAGCGGTGAGGCGACGAGATCAACCAGGACCTCGATCGTTCGCGCCGCATTGGCATCGCCCGCCAACCACTGGCCGATGATCTCCTCACTGGAAAATTCCAGGCCGTGCAGGGTCTTGTGCAGGCGCTCGATGCCTCGAGCACCGCCGACGGTGTCGACGCAGCCCTTCTGGCCGCAGCCGCAGGGATAGGCAGGGATGGCGACCGGTGGATTGCCGGCGAAGGAGGCGATAATCGGGCCGTGACCCCACTCACCGGCAAAGCCACCGGCAGCGTTGACGAGACGGCCGTCCGCCACAAGGCCGCCGCCGACGCCGGTGCCGAGAATGACACCGAGGACGATGCGATGACCGCGCCCCGCGCCGGACATGGCCTCTGCCATGGTGAAACAATCAGCATCGTTGGCAATCAGGACGGGATAGCCGAGTTCCGCTTCCAGTTCGGCGGCGAGACGCCGGCCGTGGATGCAGGGAATGTTGGCGCAGATCAGCGCCTGCGTGTCGGGATCGACGACGCCGGCGATGGAAAAGGAGAGGCAGTCCGGCTTCTCACCGGCCTCGGCGATGACGGCACGCAGGGCCGCGACGAATTCGCTGAAATCATCCTTCGGCGTCGGGCGGCGGGCGAGCGGCGTGATATCCGTCACGGAGCGGGCGATACCGCCCTTGATGGCGGTGCCGCCGATGTCGAAGGAAACGATCATAAAACTTCACCTGCAGGAAACATGCGGCACTTGCTCGCACCCTTTGCCGTTCTTTGCAAGGCCAATAAGCGCGCGACATCCGCCGAGGTCGGGTCAGGCTTCTGGCAAGGTGATCCGGGCTTCGAAACCATCCGTCTGGCCGGCGGCGGGCGAGAGGAGATCGAGACGTCCGCCGATCTGCCCGATGATGCGTTCGGCGATGGCAAGGCCGAGGCCGGAGCCTGAGGCTTTCGTCTTGCCGCGCTGGAAGCGTTTTTTCAAGCCGGCCAATTCTTCCATGGAAAGCGCATGACCGCCGTTCAGGATGCGGATGATGTTGCCATCGATCTTGACGGTCACTTCGTCGTCGGTCGGGCCGTGGATCAGCGCGTTCTCGATCAGGTTGCGCATGACGATGGCGAAGGCATCGATATCGACGTTGCGGATCAGCGTCTCGCCCGGGTTGCTTTCCAGGAGGATGCGGCCGGCGGTGCCGGTGTCGCGGTCGTAGTCGCCGATGATGGTTTCGATGACGGCCATCAGGTCGGCGGGCTTGTCGCCGGTGCCGATGCCTGCCTGAGCACGGGAGAGCTGCAGCAATTTCTCCGCCAGCCGTCCGAGATTGGAGAGCGAGGTTTCGATCCGGCCGGCGCGCTCGACAAGCGGCCCTTTCGGCAGTTCGGCGATTAGACGCTGTGTCTGCGCGAGCGCGCCGGCGATCGGGGTGCGCAGTTCATGGGCGCTGTTGGCGGTGAATTCCCGCTCGGCTTCAAGCGCCGAGCGCAGGCGCTCGAGCAGCAGGTTGACCGAACGGGCGATCGGC
The DNA here is from genome assembly GCF_058803745.1 of Rhizobium sp. GW821-FHT14E12. Taxonomy (NCBI): domain Bacteria; kingdom Pseudomonadati; phylum Pseudomonadota; class Alphaproteobacteria; order Hyphomicrobiales; family Rhizobiaceae; genus Rhizobium; species Rhizobium sp. GW821-FHT14E12. The sequence continues at coordinate 1,589,853 of NZ_JBXAPH010000001.1, read as the reverse complement.
TGGAGTTCGCGCGGTAGCGCGTCGCTTTCCAACGGGACCATGTTGCCGCCGTCCTTGGTGGCGATGTCCGCGCGCAACCGGTCGATCGGACGCAGCGAGCGGCCGACGGCGAACCATATGGCGAGAATACTGGCCGGGATGAGGGCGAGTAGCGGCCAGAGCAGGGCGACGCCGCTCTCGCGCGATGCCTCCCGCCGGTTCTTGAAAGCGTCGGCCACATGCAGGAAGATCGTGCCGTTCATCGAGGATTCGGTGTAGATCCGGTACTTCGGCGTATTATGGAAGCCGATCTTCAGCGGCACCTCATAGGCCACCGGCGGCGCGTCGTGCGAATGCAGGATGACCTTACCCGAGGCGTCGAGCACCTGATAGGTCAGGTATTCCCGGTTCAGCCCCTTGTTTCGCTCCTCAAGGCTTTGCGGATCGCTGGAGGGTTCGCGATTGGCAAGATCGTCGACCACCAGCGGCATCAGCCGTTCGGCGGTTTCCTGCAGTGCGCCGTCGAAGGTTTCGGAAAGCTCATGATTGACGACATAGACGCCGATCCCGACGGCGATCAGCCAGAACACAACGACGGTACCCGTGAGTGCCGCGATCAGGCGCCGGGTGATGCTGGTGGGACGCAGGGTCATCTCTCACCCAGGCAATAGCCGACGCCTCGGGCCGTGCGGATGCGGTCCTTGCCGATCTTCTTGCGCAGGCGGCTGACATAGACCTCCACCGTGTTGCTCTCGATCTCCGAGCCGAAGGCATAAAGCGCTTCCTCTATCTGATTCTTGGAGATGATGGCGCCCGGCCGCGTCACCAAAAGGTCGAGCACGGCCCATTCGCGGCCGGTGAGCACGACATCCTTGCCATCCAGCCGGACCCGCCGTTGCGGCTGATCGATCTCCAGATCGGCAAAGCGGATGGTCGGTTGCGGGCTGCCGCTGTAGCGTCGAGCCACCGCCAGGATGCGGGCAGAGAGTTCGCCGAGGTTGAAGGGCTTGACGAGGTAATCGTCGGCGCCGCTGTTCAATCCCTCGATGCGGTCGGAAATCTGGTCGCGGGCGGTGAGGATGATCACCGGCGTCTCATCCGGTTTGCGGCGCAGCTTCTTGAGGAAATCGATGCCGACGCCGTCGGGCAGTTGCAGGTCGAGCAGGATCAGGCCGTACTTCACGGCGCTGGTGACCTCCGTCGCGTCCGCGAGATTTTTCACCCAGTCGACGGCGTGAGTGGTTGCCGCGATATGGTCGCGAACCGCGCCGCCGATCGTTTCATCGTCCTCAACCAGAAGAATTCTCACTTGCCCTCGCAACCAGTGCCTGTGCTTCAGTTAACGCCGCCGAACCTATCTGGTCAATAAAGGCTGAAATAAGCCGGGATGAGAAGCGCTTTTCTGATCCCTGGATTCTCCGGCTGATAAGGTTCACGGCGGCTATGGACAGAGATCGTGACCACGATTACTTGTTTGCTCCCAAAGAGAAGAGGGCGAGGGCAGGGCCGTCGCCGGTTACGCACTGGAGGAGGCTTTCATGCTGAAGGGAATTTCGCCGCGGTTGAACGCGGATGTGCTGCACGCGCTGGCATCGATGGGGCATGGCGACATGCTAGTCGTCGTCGATACGAACTTCCCCGCCGAGTCGATCGCGCAGCAGACGATGCTCGGCCATCTTCTGAGGATCGACAACGTGTCGGCGGCCGAGGCCGTCGAGGCGCTTCTGTCGCTGATGCCGCTCGACACCTTCATCGACGATGCCGCGACGCGCATGGAAGTGGTGGGCGCGCCGGAGGAAATGCCGAAGGTTCAGCATGAAGTGCAGGCGGCCATCGATCGCGCCGAAGGCAAGCACTGGCCGCTCGTGCCCGTCGAGCGCTACGCTTTCTATGAGCGGGCGAAAGAGGCCTATTGCGTGATCCAGACCGGCGAGCGCCGCTTCTACGGTTGTTTCACCTTGACCAAAGGCGTCATCCCGCCGGAAACTGAATGAGCGACTAGGCCAGGTCGTTCGGCCTGGGCAAGAGGCGCTGTTTTCGCAAAGGACTATGATGGCCAGAAAGTTGGATTCCCAGGGGCGGCTTGACGACGCGGCGCGAGCTGGCTGGCTGTATTACGTGGCCGGACGGACGCAGGACGAGATCGCCATCGCCATGGGAATCTCCCGGCAGTCGGCGCAGCGGCTGGTGTCGCTCGCCGTCGCCGAGCGGCTGATCAAGGTGCGGTTGGATCACCCGATTGCCGTCTGCCTCGAATATGGCGCGGCGCTGCGCGAAAAATTCAAGCTCAAACATATCGAGGTGGTGCCGAGCGATCCTGATGGGACGTCGTCCACGGTTGGCATCGCCGAGGCGGGGGCGGCCGAAATCGAGCGCTGGCTGAAGCGCAGCGATCCGATCGTTCTGGCGATCGGTACAGGGCGCACGCTGAAGGCCGCGGTCGATCAGCTGCCGGCGATCGAATGTCCGCAGCACCGCATCGTGTCGTTGACCGGCAATATCGGCCCGGACGGTTCGGCTGCCTATTACAACGTCATTTTCAGCATGGCCGACGCGATCAAGGCGCGGCACTATCCCATGCCGCTGCCGGTGCTCGTCTCCTCGGCCGAGGAGCGCGAACTGCTGCATGCGCAGGCGCTGGTGCGCTCGACGCTGGATATCAGCGCGCAGGCCGACGTGACCTTCGTCGGTGTCGGCGAGCTGGGCATCGAGGCGCCGCTTTGCGTCGACGGCTTTCTCGAGAAAGACGAGATGATGGCGCTGATGAAGCGGGGCGCGGCCGGGGAAATCTGCGGCTGGGTTTTTGACGGCGACGGAAAGCTGATGTCGGACGCCGTCAACGATCGCGTTGCCAGTGCCTCCATCCCGCCGCGCGATACGTCTTCCGTCATCGGAATAGCCAAGGGCAAACGCAAGTTCGAGGCGATCAGGGCCGCCGTAACCGGCCATCAGATCAATGGTTTGATCACCGACGAGGCGACAGCCGAATTTCTGCTCAAGAACTGAGCAAAAAATAACACCATAAAAACAATTGGATGAGTTGCATGTTCGGCATCGCAGCAACGAATCTGCATTGACATTTTGTCGCAAGATATGAGTAATTGCCCACGAGCGAAGCGAATGCTCAAGTTTGATCTTCTGGGGAGGAAGATATGAAATTGAAAACCTTTCTGCTGAGCGCCTGCTCGGCCCTGATGTTTGCCGGAATGGCGTCTGCCGAAACCCTCACGATTGCGACCGTTAACAACGGTGACATGATCCGTATGCAGAAGCTTACGGACGACTTCAAAGCGAAGAACCCCGGCATCGACCTGCAATGGGTGACGCTCGAGGAAAACGTCCTGCGCCAGAAGGTCACGACTGACATTGCCACCAAGGGCGGTCAGTATGACGTGCTGACCATCGGCACCTATGAAGTGCCGATCTGGAGCAAGCTCGGTTGGCTGGCGCCGCTCGACAAGCTCAGCGCCGACAAGACCTACGACGTCGACGATCTTCTCCCGGCCATCCGCAGCGGCCTGACCACGGACGGCAAGCTTTATGCCGCGCCGTTCTACGGCGAAAGCTCGATGGTGATGTACCGCAAGGACCTGTTCGACAAGGCCGGCCTGAAGATGCCGGACGCGCCGACCTGGACCTTTATCGCCGACGCTGCCCGCAAGATCACCGACAAGAGCCATGAAGTCTACGGCATCTGCCTTCGCGGCAAGGCCGGCTGGGGCGAGAACATGGCGTTCCTGACGGCAACGGCGAACTCCTTCGGCGCCCGCTGGTTCGATGAGAAGTGGAAGGCGCAGTTCGATCAGCCGGAATGGAAGAATACGCTCGACTTCTACGTCAAGCTGATGAAGGACGCCGGCCCTCCGGGCGCTTCGTCCAACGGCTTCAACGAGAACCTCTCGCTGTTCCAGACCGGCAAGTGCGGCATGTGGATCGACGCGACGGTTGCCGCCTCGTTCGTGTCCGACCCGAAGGAATCGAAGGTCGCCGACAAGGTCGGCTTTGCTCTCGCTCCAGACAACGGCCTCGGCAAGCGCGGCAACTGGCTCTGGGCATGGAACCTCGCCATCCCAGCCTCCTCGAAGAAGACCGAAGCGGCCGAGAAGTTCATCGCCTGGGCAACCGGCAAGGATTACACCAACCTTGTCGCCCAGAAGGAAGGCTGGCTGAATGCACCTCCCGGCACCCGTTCCTCGCTCTATGCGAATGCGGACTACCAGAAGGCCGCTCCCTTCGCCAAGATGACGCTCGACTCGATCAACTCGGCCGATCCGACCCACCCGACCGTCAAGCCGGTCCCGTATGTCGGCGTTCAGTTCGTGGCCATCCCTGAATTCCAGGGCATCGGCACCGCCGTCGGCCAGCAGTTCTCCGCTGCCCTTGCCGGCCAGATCACCGTCGACGCTGCCCTCAAGGCTGCGCAACAGCTGACCACACGTGAAATGACCAAGGCTGGTTATCCGAAATAATCAGCCTTCTGAGGGATGGCGGGAAGCGCCTTCGGGTGCTTCCTTCCCTTGGCCGCCGAATGCCTGAACTGTTCTTCGGCGGCCCCTTTATCCAGCCGGTCTACGGCCACCTTTCCCGCTCAAAAGATAGGTCGGTACTTGCCATGGCAACGTTACACACCCGTTCTGCTGCCCGCGTCATGATGACGCCGTCGGTCTTGCTGCTCTTCGCGTGGATGATCGTCCCGCTGGCGATGACGATCTACTTCTCGACGCTGAACTACAATCTTCTGTCGCCCGGCGCACACGATTTCATCGGGCTGCTCAATTACGAATACTTCGTCACCGATCCCGCCTTCCTGAACTCGCTGATTGTGACGCTGCTGCTGGTTGGCGGCGCGCTCGTCATCACCGTGGTCGGCGGCATCGCTCTCGCGCTCCTTCTCGATCAGCCGATCTTCGGCCAGGGCATCGTCCGCATGCTGGTGCTTGCGCCATTCTTCGTCATGCCGACGGTCGCCGCCCTCATCTGGAAACATATGTTCATGAACCCGGTGAACGGGCTTCTGGCGCATCTGTTCAAGTTTTTCGGGCTCGATCCGCTGACCTGGCTGGAGACCGTGCCGCTGTTTTCGATCGTCATCATCGTCGCCTGGCAGTGGCTGCCCTTCGCAACCCTCATCCTGTTGACGGCATTGCAGTCTCTGGATGAAGAGCAGAAGGAAGCCGCCGAAATGGACGGCGCCGGCGCGGTTTCGAAGTTCATCTACATCACCCTGCCGCACCTGGCGCGGGCGATCACGGTCGTCATCCTCATCGAGACGATCTTCCTGCTCTCTGCCTTCGCCGAGATCCTGGTCACCACCAATGGCGGACCCGGCACGGCGACGACCAACCTCACCTATCTCGTCTATTCGCAGATCGTTCTGTCGCAGGATGTCGGTGGCGCATCGGCGGGCGGTATCATCGCCGTCATCCTCGCCAATATCGTCGCCATCTTCGTGATGCGCGCGGTTGGCAAGAACCTGGAGGCCTGAGATGGCACGCAATGTCTCTACACGGCGCAAGGTGGTCGTATCGGTGGCGGCCTGGGCCGTCGCGCTCCTCATCTTCTTCCCGATCCTGTGGACGATCCTGACGAGCTTCAAGTCGGAAGGCGACGCGATCGCTTCGCCGCCGCAATTCCTGTTCTTTCACTGGACGCTGGAGAATTACTTCGAGGTGCAGTCACGCTCGGACTATTTCCTCCACTTCGCCAACTCGGTGATTATATCCTTCGGCTCGACCATCCTCGGCCTGATCGTCGCCGTTCCGGCCGCCTGGGCCATGGCGTTCTCGCCGACCAAGCGCACCAAAGACGTGCTGATGTGGATGCTGTCCACCAAGATGATGCCGCCGGTCGGCGCCTTCATTCCGATCTACCTGCTGTTCCAGGGTTTTGGTCTGCTCAACAATCAGTTCGCCAGCCGTCTCGGCATGGTCGTCGTGCTGATGCTGATCAACCTGCCGATCATCGTCTGGATGCTTTACACCTACTTCAAGGAAATCCCCGGCGAGATCCTGGAGGCGGCCCGCATGGATGGGGCGTCGCTGGCAAAGGAAATTATCTACGTGCTGACGCCGATGGCGATCCCGGGTCTTGCTTCGACGATGCTGCTCAACATCATCTTGTCGTGGAACGAAGCCTTCTGGACGCTCAATCTCTCGTCCGTCGATGCGGCGCCTCTCAGCACCTTCATCGCCTCCTATTCCAGCCCGGAAGGCCTGTTCTACGCCAAGCTTTCGGCGGCATCGACGATGGCGATCGCCCCGATCCTGATCCTTGGCTGGTTCAGCCAGAAACAACTCGTACGCGGCCTGACCTTCGGCGCGGTTAAGTAAGGAAGAGAAACATGGGTAGCATTGTCCTTAAGAAGGTTTCTAAGGTCTTTGGCGAAGCCAAGGTCATCCCTTCCATCGACCTCGAGATCAACGAAGGTGAATTCGTCGTGTTCGTCGGCCCGTCCGGTTGCGGCAAGTCCACGCTGCTGCGGTTGATCGCCGGCCTCGAGGACGTCTCGGGCGGCCAGATCCTGATTGACGGCAAGGATGGCACCAATCTGGCGCCGGCCCAGCGCGGTCTTGCCATGGTGTTCCAGTCCTACGCGCTCTATCCGCATATGAGCGTGCGCAAGAACATCGCCTTTCCGCTGAAGATGGCGAACATGCCGCAGGCCGAGATCGACAAGAAGGTTGCCGACGCCGCGCGTGTCCTCAATCTCACCGATTATCTGGAGCGCAAGCCGCGCCAGCTTTCCGGCGGCCAACGTCAGCGTGTCGCCATCGGCCGTGCGATCGTGCGCCAGCCCAAGGCCTTCCTGTTCGACGAGCCCCTGTCGAACCTCGACGCGGCGCTGCGCGTCAACATGCGCCTCGAAATCAGCGATCTGCACCATCAGCTGAAGACGACGATGGTTTACGTGACGCACGATCAGGTCGAGGCGATGACCATGGCCGACAAGATAGTCGTGCTGAACCGCGGCAATATCGAGCAGGTCGGCTCGCCGCTGGAGCTCTACAAGAGCCCGCGCAATCTCTTCGTCGCCGGCTTCATCGGCTCTCCGAAGATGAACTTCGTCAAGGGTGCCTATGCGCAAGCGCTCGGCGCCGACACGATCGGCGTTCGTCCGGAACATGTGCTGCTGTCGACGGAAAGCGGAGACTGGAAGGGCAGGGTGAACCATGCCGAGCATCTCGGCTCCGACACCTTCCTGCATATCGAGGCCGATGGCATCGGCGCCATCACCGCGCGCGGAACCGGCGACTTCCCGGCTCGCGCCGGCGATACCGTGTACATGACGCCCGACAAGACCCGCATCCACCGCTTCGATGGAAACGGACTGGCGATCTAAGCGGGGCGAATGCCATTTAACTCGGCCCGCATCTGTCGATGCAGGCGGGCCGGGGTCATCCCAACCGGAGCGGGCCTCCCAAGCCATCCGGAGCAAAAAGACCTTTCAGAAGGACTTGAGACATGACGTGCAAATTATCGCTCGCAACGCTTCAGGAGGCGGCTACAACCGCTGCCATTCCGGCCTATGATCCGAAGTCGCTATCGGCGGGTATCGTTCATTTCGGTGTCGGCAATTTCCACCGCGCCCATCAGGCGATCTATCTCGATGATCTTTTCAATATTGGCCAGGATCACGATTGGGCGATCATCGGCGCCGGTGTGCTGCCCTCTGACGCCGCCATGCGCGAAAAGCTCGCCGCCCAGGATTTCCTGACGACGGTGGTCGAGCAGGACAACAATCGTACGGCCGCCCGCGTCACGGCGCCGATGGTCGACATCCTGCCGGTCGGCGACGCCGAGGCGATCATCGCCAAGCTTGCCGATCCCTCGATCCGTATCGTCTCGATGACCATCACCGAGGGCGGCTATTTCATCGACGCCTCCGGTAAGTTCAATCCGGCTCACCCCGCCATCGTTGCCGATGGCCAGAACGCGGATGCGCCGAAGACGGTATTCGGCCTGATCGTTGCCGGCCTCAAGGTCCGCCGCGCTGCCGGTCTGCAGCCGTTCACTGTCATGTCCTGCGACAATATTCCCCACAACGGCGGTGTCACCAAAGCCGCCGTCGTCGGCACAGCGAAGCTTTCGGATCCGGCCTTTGCCGAGTGGATCGCCGCCAATGTCGCCTTCCCGAATGGCATGGTCGACCGCATCACGCCGGCAACCGGCGCCCGCGAAATCGATCTCCTGAAAAGCGCCTTCGACGTCGAGGACAACTGGCCGGTCTATTGCGAAGAGTTCAAGCAATGGGTGCTGGAAGACAATTTCCCGGCCGGACGGCCGGCGCTGGAAAAGGTCGGCGTCACCTTCGTTCCGGATGTCACGCCCTACGAGCACATGAAGATCCGTATCCTCAATGGCGGCCACGCGGCCATCGCTTATCCGGCGGCGCTGATGGATGTGCATTTCGTCCATGAGGCGATGGAAGAGCCGCTGATCCGCGCCTATCTCGCCAAGCTCGAGAATGACGAGATCATCCCGGTCATTCCGCCGGTGCCGAACACGGTTTTGGCCGATTATTTCAAGCTGATCGAGCACCGTTTCTCCAATCCGAAGATCGCCGACACCATTCCGCGCCTGGCGCAGGACGGCTCGAACCGCCAGCCGAAGTTCATCCTGCCGTCGACCGCCGATCGTCTTGCCCGCAAAGAGGATGTCGTCGGTCTCGCTTTGGTCTCGGCGCTCTGGTGCCGCTATTTCGCCGGCAAGACCGACAGCGGCCAGGACATCGTCTTCAACGATGCCAGCGCCGACCGGCTGCATGCAGCAGCGCTGAAGGCCAAGGACGATCCGGATGCCTTCCTCGTCTTTGACGACATCTTCGGCGACGTCGCCAAATCGGATCTTTTCCGCAAGCGCTTTGCGCATGCGCTAAAAACGCTGTGGGAAAAGGGTACCCGCGCCACCCTGCAGCTATACCTCGACAACAAACTCGCGGATTAATTGTTTGTCGGCCGGGGCGCCCAAGTCCCGGCCGAATTTTTATGGCTAGGTCGATGCTCGTAAGAGGCGCGGCCAAAACAGGGTTCGGGTTGGATCTGCTATGACGAATGCGGATAAAGGACTCGTAATCTTCGATTGCGACGGCGTGCTCGTCGATAGCGAGCCGTTGTCCGTCAGCGTGCTCATCGATGCCATGCGCGATGTCGGCGTGGAGATGAGCGAGGAGGATGTCTACAGCCGCTTCCTCGGCAAGAGCCTCGCCACGCTTGTCGATACGCTGGAGACCGAGTTCGACGTCTTCATCGACCAGGTCTTTCTCGATCGCATCCGCAACGACCTCTATGAGCGCTTCCGCGATGAGTTGAAGCCGATCGACGGTATTGCCGAGACGCTGGACGCGCTTACCGTGTCGCGTTGCGTGGCCTCCTCCAGCCAGTTGGAGCGCATCCGGCTATCGCTTGGCGTCACCGGCCTTCTGGGGCGGTTGGAACCGCATATTTTCAGCGCCAGCATGGTCAAGCGCGGCAAGCCGGCGCCCGATCTTTTCCTTTATGCTGCCGAGCAAATGGGGGTCGAGCCGAAGGACTGCATCGTCATCGAGGACAGCCCGGCCGGCATCATGGCGGCGCGGGCGGCGGGCATGACGGTTTTCGCCTTCACCGGCGGTTCGCATGCCCATTCGCCGAGTTACCGGGCGGAATTGGAGCGACTTTCGCCCGAGGTGGTGTTTGACGCGATGCCGGATTTGATACACCTTGTCCGTAACAAGATATAAGTGGACGGGGCTCCTTTTTGATGCGTGATCATGTGGTTGCGGTCGATATCGGCACTGGCAGCGCACGCGCTGGCGTGTTCACGTCGCGCGGCGCCCTGCTTGCAAAGGGCGAACATCCGATCCTCATGAACCGTCCGCGTGAGAACCACGCTGAGCACAGTTCCGAAAATATCTGGGCCGCAGTCTGCGCGGCTGTGCGCAGCGCTGTTACGGCCTCCGGCGTCAGCTCCTCCGTCATCGGCGCGATCGGCTTCGATGCCACCTGCTCCCTGGTGGTGCGCGACACGGAGGGCATGCCGCTTACGGTGTCGACCGGTGGCGAGGACCGGTTTGACACCATCGTCTGGCTCGATCACCGGGCGCTTGTCGAGGCGGATTTCTGCACGGCGACCGGACATCAGGTTCTCGAGCATTCCGGCCACTTCATGTCGCCGGAGATGGAGATGCCGAAGTTGATGTGGCTGAAGAAGAACCTGCCGCAGAGCTGGGCCGGGGCCGGTTATTTCTTCGATCTCGCCGATTTCATGACCTGGAAGGCGACCGGTTCGCTGGCGCGTTCGCGCTGTACGTTGACGGCGAAATGGAATTATCTCGCCCATCGCAGGCCGGGCTGGCAGGCGGATTTCCTCGATGTGATCGGTCTTGGCGATCTGCGGGAACGCGGCAACCTGCCGGAGGAGACCGCGCCCGTCGGGCAAAGCGTCGGGCAGCTGACGGCGGAAGCGGCCGAAGCCCTGGGGCTCGACCGTGAATGCCATGTCGGTGCGGGGATGGTCGACGCCTATGCCGGTGCGCTCGGTGCGCTCGGCGGCCATGCCGGCGACCGTGATGCGCTGGAGCGTCAACTGGCGCTGATCGCCGGCACGTCGAGCTGCATTGTCGCCTTCTCGCGCGAACGCAAGCGCAGTACCGGGCTATGGGGGCCATATTACGAAGTCGTATTTGCCGACACATGGTTGGCCGAGGCCGGGCAGTCGGCGACCGGCGCGCTGCTCGATCATATCGTCAACATGCATGCGGCCGGCGGCGAACCGACGGCGGCGCTGCATGACCGCATCGTCCGGCGCATCGCGGAGTTGCGTGTTGCCGAGGGCGATGCCTTTGCCGAGCGCCTTCATGTGCTACCGGATTTTCACGGCAACCGATCGCCGCTTGCCGATCCGCATGCGGTCGGCGTCATCAGCGGCCTGACGCTCGATACCTCCTTCGATGGCCTCTGCCGTCTCTACTGGCGCACCAGCGTCGGCATCGCGCTCGGCATCCGCCATATCCTCGAGAAGATGCATGATTACGGCTACGTGCCCGACACGTTGCATGTCGCGGGCGGCCATGTGAAGAATGCCGTGCTCATGGAGCTTTATTCCGATGTCACCGGCTGCAAGGTTGTGGTGCCGAAGATGAACGAGGCGGTGCTTTTGGGAACGGCAATGGCGGCTTCGGTCTCCTGCGGGCTTTACGAGAACCTTGCTGCTGCCGGTGCCGCGATGTATCCCGGTGGTCACGAACGCTTGCCGGATACCACCAAGAAGACGCTTTACGATCGAGACTATCGGCGCTTCCTTGCCATGTATCGCCACCGTGCCGAGCTGGATTCGTTGGAATGGGCCGGCAGTTGATCGCTGTTTCGGATCCCTACCGAAGCGGCGTGTAAGTGAACATGCCTTCCAGTTCCTCGATCTTTCGTATGCGGTTTTCCGCCTCTTCACCTGCTGCCTGAATGACGGCGGAGGCCAGGCATTCCAGGAGCGCCGTCATCGCCGACAGATTGTCGTGGCCGCTGACGCGCAGGGGTGGCAATGACAAGGTGCTGTGGGCGAATTCCGGCGCCCATTCGGTGTACTGGCTGGTGATCAGCAGCACCTTGTAGCCGGCGCGGCGCGCGGAACGCGCAAGCAGCCGCGATGTGATGAAACGGGGTGAGTCGATGATCACCACCAGTGCATCGTTTGCCGGGCGGCCGAGCAGCTCGATATAGCTGCCATTGGCGCCGTCGAGGAACCGCACATGGTCGCGGGCGAATTCGAGACGATCGCAAAAATGGCGGCCAAGGCCCGCAAGACTGAGATGGGTGGCGACGAAAACTTCGCTGGAGGACAAGCACGCCGTCACGGCGCCGAGCCATTGCGACTGGCCGGTGAGATTGTAGAGATACTGCAGCATCTCGACCTGCTCGACGATCTGGCCGGCGATCGGGCGGCCCTCAAGGGCATCCTTCTGTAACTGCTCCAGAAGGCTCGACAATTGCAGCGTCACCGGAGCTACATTTTCCTTCAGGTGGACTTTGATCCCGTCCAGGCCCTGATAGCCGAGCGAGCGCAGGAAGCGCCCGACGGTCATCGGGCTCAACTCCAGCCTGTCGGCCACGGAAGAGGCGGTTTCGAAAGGCAGCTCGTTCAAGTGTTCGGAAAAATACTTGGCTATTCGGCGCTCTGCGGGAGTACCGCTCTTCATATATTGTCTAAGCTTGTGACCAAGGTCTTCCAAATGTTGCGCCTCGCTAACGGTTCATCCGATCTGCTATCGCACCGATTGCGGGAACAATCGGGTAGCGTGCAGGTTACCGAAGTCGTCGATCATGTCTAGGTTGTTGTTTTTAGTATGACGCTCACAATATATTAGTAGATACTTTATTACAATAATTCAATTTTCCGTAATCCGCGCCCGCATGGCGGGAAGATATTGATATATTTGCAATCGCTACCTACCTCTCGGATGATTGCCCAGGAGATGTCGAACGAATGATCATTGATGCCGCGCGTCTTTCCCTTGCCAACCTCTTTGCCGCCGAAACGCGCAAGGTTTTTTGGAAGGTGCTCGGCCTGACGTTGCTGGCGCTCCTTGCTCTTTGGTTTGCGCTGAACAGCACCGTCGTGGCCGTTGTGTTGCCCTGGCTGCAAAGCTTCCTGCCATCAGCGCCGGACTGGACGAGTTGGCTTACCTTGTTTCTGGGGATATTGGCCGGCCTCGGTCTGGCGCTCGCATTGGCGCTGCTGATCGCGCCGGTGACGGCACTGATCGCGGGCTTGTTTCTCGACGATGTCGCCGATGTGGTGGAGAAACGGGACTATCCGGCCGATCCGCCCGGAAAGGCACTGCCCTTCGGGCCGGCGATGAAGGGTTCGCTGAAATTCCTCGGCGTCGTGATCGTCGGCAACATCATCGCGCTGTTTCTGCTCTTCATTCCCGGCGTCAATCTTGTCGCCTTCTTCCTGGTCAACGGCTATCTGCTCGGCCGTGAATTCTTTGAATTCGCCGCCATGCGCTTTCGCTCGCCGGACGAGGCGCGGCAGTTCCGCATCAAGCATGCGTTCACCGTCTTTCTCGCGGGACTGGTGATCGCCGCCTTCCTCGCCATTCCCCTGGTCAATCTGCTGACGCCGCTGTTCGCTGCGGGGATGATGGTGCATCTGCACAAGCTGATTTCGCGGAAGGAAGCAGCTCAGCGTAGCTGAGCCGCCAACTCCCTTCAGGCGGGCAGAGCCGTGGCCTCATACATGGCGGCATAATCGGCGCTAGGCGGGATCGGCTTGATGATGTCGATCAGCACGCCGTTGGGGTCCGCGGTGATAAAATGCCGCTGGCCAAAATCCTCGTCGCAGAGGGCTTTGAGGATGGGGAGGCCCGCGGCGCGGCAGGCGTCATATACCGCGTCTGGATCTTCGACCTCGAAATTGAGGATGAGGCCCGAGACCTTACCGCGACCGGCGAGGGGGATCGTCTCATGGCTACCGTCGAGGATCGCCAGTGTTACCGTCTCATCTTCCGTCGATTGCAGATGGACATACCAGTCGCTGGTGAAGAGGGCGGCAAAGCGAAAATGGGCGCAATAGAAGGCCGCTGTGCCGGCAACGTCCTCAGTCATGATGACAGGATAGTAGCTCGTCGATTTCATCTTTTCCTCCGTTTGATTTCCACATACAATCTGTATGTGTTTAATTAACATGCATACAGCATGCATGTAAAGAGGTGATATGAGCCGCAGCAATCGCGAACGAACCGAAGCCACCAAGCAGGCCTTGATCGACGCTGCCCGTATCCTCTTCGTCAGGGACGGCTATGCGGAGACGGCCACGCCCGACATCGTCCAGGCGGCGGGGGTGACGCGGGGCGCGCTCTATCACCATTTCGAGGACAAGAAGGCGCTGTTCCGGTCCGTGGTCGAGCAGGAGGCGGAGGCCGTCACCCGGGCGATCGAGGAGAGGTCTCTACCGTCCGGCTCGGCTTACGATCGGTTGCTTGCCGGCGCCGCCGCTTATTTCGATGCCATGGTGGTCGCTGGCCGTACCCGACTTCTCTTGCTGGATGGACCCGCCGTGCTTGGCGCACAGGCGATCGGTGCCATCGACGGCGAGCATGCGGAGGCAAGTCTGCGGGAGGGGCTGGCTGAATTTCTGGCGGAAATGGGTGGGCCGGATGCGTTGCTGCCTCAGTTGACAACATTGCTGTCTGCGGCTTTCGATCGCGCGGCACTGGCGATCGAGGCGGGCGGTAGCCGCCGGGACTACGAGCAGGCCGTCGCGACCCTAATTGCCGGCCTCGGCGGTGATCATCTGCTGCGGTAGTTCAACCAGCGGTGCCGGCACATCGCAGATCTTTTCCGGCGAGCGACAGAGGTCGGCGATGACGCAGCGTTCGCATTCCGGCTTGCGCGCCTTGCAGACATAACGCCCGTGCAGGATCAGCCAGTGATGCGCGTGGTAGAGATATTGATCCGGGATCACCTTCAATAGCCGTTGTTCGACCTCGTCTGGCGTCTTGCCGGGGGCCAGCAGCAGGCGGTTGGCGATGCGGAAAACATGGGTGTCGACAGCGAGCGTCGCGTGACCGAAGGCCATCGACATCACCACATTGGCGGTCTTGCGGCCGACGCCCGGGAGCGTCATCAGCTCCTCGCGCGTCTGCGGCACTTCGCCATCGAAATCCCGGAGCAGCTTTTCCGACAGTGCCACGACATTCTTGGCCTTGTTGCGATAAAGGCCGATCGTCTTGATGTAGTCGCGGATGCGGTCTTCGCCGAGATCGAGCATCTTCTGCGGTGTATCAGCCACAGCGAAGAGGGCGCGGGTCGCCTTGTTGACGCCGACATCGGTCGCCTGCGCCGACAAAGCCACGGCGACGACGAGCGTGAAGGGGTTGACGTGCTCTAACTCCCCCTTCGGCTCCGGCCGCTGGATGGAGAAGCGGCGGAAAATCTCCTCCAGCTCCGCCTTGGAATAAGGACACTTGAAAGCCGGCTTGCGGCTTGCGGTCGCATTTGACTTTTTCATGTTTTGGGCGCTGGATTTGATCTTGGGGTTTGCCATGAACGACCTATACTCAAGACCCATGATGGAACGCAACGCCGATCCTGGCGCCGACAACAGCAGGCCGGTTTTTGCCGCCGAATTGTTTCCTCATCGCTCGCTGGGGCGAAAGGGGTTCAGGGTGATGCTGGCGCTGATGGGCACGTTCTGCCTAGTCTATGGCATCCTGTTTGTCATCCGCGGCGCATGGCCGATCGGCATCTTCTTCGGTGCGGACTTCTTCCTGCTCTACGGCGCCTTCTGGCTGAATTATCGCTCGGGCCGGGTGCGCGAAGAGGTGACGGTGTCGCGCACCGATGTTTCCATCCGCAAGTTCTCGCCGTCGGGCCGCATGGTCGAGCACCGTTTCAATCCGTTCTGGACACGCTTCCTCGTTCGTCGCCATAGCGAGATCGGCGTGGTGTCGATGCATGTCCGCGACAAAAGCCACGACACCGATGTCGGCTCGTTTCTCAATCCGGAAGACCGCGAGAGTTTTGCCAAGGCTTTCAAGCGTGCCTTGGCGACTGTAACCCAGAGGATATAGTTGGTTGCGCAAGAAACGGGTGGTTTTGCCCTTCTCTTCGTGGTGTTCTCCTTTCCAAGGAGAAAGATTATGAATGCCATTGCACAGTTGAAGAAAGACATCACGCCGGAAGGGCCGGATTACGATACCGTCCGCCGGGTGATCGAACTCATCACCGAGGACTATCGCGACCAGCCGTCGCTGGAAGCGATCGCCGACAGGCTCGGGCAATCGTCGACCCAGTTGCAGAAAACCTTTACCCGCTGGGCCGGCCTGTCGCCGAAGGCCTTCCTGCAGGCCGTGACGCTGGATCATGCCAAGCGGTTGCTGCGCCAGGAAGATTTGCCGCTGCTCGAAACCTCGTTCGAAGTGGGGCTTTCTGGTCCGAGCCGGCTGCACGATCTCTTCGTCACGCATGAGGCGATGTCGCCCGGCGAATGGAAGGCGAAGGGCGGTGGATTGACCATCCGCTACGGCTTCCACATCTCGCCGTTCGGGCTTGCCCTGATCATGGTCACCGACCGTGGTCTTGCCGGCCTTGCCTTCAGCGATACCGGCGACGAGAAGGCCTGCCTGGAGGACATGACCTGCCGCTGGCCGAATGCGCAATATGTCGAGGACCTGCAGGCGACCATGCCCTATGCGGCACGGATTTTCGAGCCGTCGAAATGGTCGAGCGACCAGCCGTTGCGCGTGGTGCTGATCGGCACGGATTTCCAGGTGCGGGTCTGGGAAAGCCTGTTGAAGATCCCGATGGGCCGCGCCGTCACCTATTCCGACATCGCCAGGGATATCGGCCAGCCGACGGCAATGCGCGCTGTCGGCGCCGCTGTCGGCCGCAACCCTCTCTCCTTCGTCGTCCCCTGCCACCGCGCGCTCGGCAAGAACGGCGATCTCACCGGCTATCACTGGGGCCTGACGCGCAAGCGGGCGATGCTTGGCTGGGAGGCGGGGCAGGCTTGAGGGGTTTGGCGTGGTTTGCGCGCGCTTGAAGAGCTGTTTTCGCTAACTACTCGCACTCGTGGTTCGAGGCTACGGTCCTCTGGACCTTCGCGCCTCACCATGAGGGCTAATCATTTGCGCTCGGTCGGGCAACTCTCCCCGCCTCATGGTGAGGTGCCCTGACGTCGAAGCAGTAGCGTGGACGGCAGGGCCTCGAGCCACGAGGCGGCCCCGCAGCCAGACCAGCCGATCCATGCCTCAAGCCGCCTTTGCCATCGCCATCTGCAACAATGCCTTGGCAGCGCTTTCATCCGTGATCAGCGTGTTGCAGCCGATGCGTTTGATGGTGGCGCTGATCGCCTGGGCGCGGTGGGCGCCGCCGGAGGAGATGACGATGTGCTTGGCTTTCTTCAGCGTGTCGAGATCGACGGACATGACGCGCTTGTTGATCGGGTGGTCGACGGAATTGCCCTCGGCGTCGAGGAAATTGAACATGGTGTCGCAGACGCAGCCGGCTTCGATCAACTGATCCAGCTCCCGTTTCGAGATGAAGCCTTCCGACAGCGAAGTGGATTGCGGGCCGATATCGCCGCAGCTGACGATGGCGAGATCGAGGTTTTCGGCCAGCCGGTAGATCGCTTCCAGCCCGCATTTTTCGATCAGATTGCGTTTGGTCTCGATGGAATCGACCAGCAGCGGCGCCAGGAACATATAGCATTCCGCCCCGAGCTGGCTTGCCAGGCGCCAGGTGTAGTCGATCGGGTTGGTCTGGTGGACGGCGACGATGCCGCCGAGCAGCGAGACCACTTTGCAATTGTCGCGGCGGGGCGGGCGGAAGCTTGCGAGCGAGGCGGTCATCGTCCGGCCCCAGCCGACGCCGATAGTGTAATTGTCAGGGATTGCTTCGGTCAGAAACTGGCCGAGCGCCAGGCCGACGCTTTTCGCCTGGGCATTGACGTCGCCGCCGGCCGGTGCCGGAACGACGATCGCCTCGTCCAGCCCGTAAATACGCTCCAGCTTGATCGCCAGCTCGACGCAGTCATCAATGCCTTCATTGATCCAGATCTGCACCTCGCTGCGGCGCATCGCCTCGTCGAGCAGGCGGATGACAGTGGTGCGGCTGATGCCGAGCTGCTCGGCGACATCCTTCTGCGTCAGGCCCTGATTATAATAGAGCCAGGCGGCGCGTAGCCGCAAAGATGCCGTCTCGGAATAGGCAGTGTGTGTCCCGCGTCTGAGTTTGGCCACAGGTCCTCCAGCAAGATTTTCGCCTACCCATTCTGTTATACTGGTCGCAAGCAACCAAGGTTGCCGCAGTGGCACAGGGCAGGGGCGGCGAGATCGGCTCTTCGCCTGGAGATATTCTATGGCTTGAAACTTATGTCAATTGAAATGCACAAATGTCGCTTGACTTTTCCTGGCGAGATTGATGATAGTCGGCCTGAGGAATACGGTCTTTGTCCAGTTGAGGAGGGCAATGTGCGAGTGCTGCGCCGTGGGCATGCTTGGTCGGGCAGGGAGCCATATAGGGCGCTCTTACCCGTCGAAAAGCCAGTCCCGGAAAGTTGTTTCTTCGCAGCGCTGACCGTTCGCCGGAAATGGAACCATCGCGCTGTTTCTGCCGTTACCGAGGCATGGGAGACAGTGCGGCGTGATCCGCTCGCAGTCTTCGTATCGTCCATCGAACCGGACGGAATCGCCGGTCAACATTTCCCACCCCAATGGGCTCAATTCAACAAGGATAGGTATCATGACATCCAAGCTTGACCAACTTCGCGCCATAACGACGGTCGTGGCCGATACCGGTGATATCGAGGCGGTTGCCCGTCTGAAGCCGGTCGATTGCACGACCAACCCGACCATCGTCCTGAAGGCGCTCGGCACGCCGATGTTCGCCGATGCTATCAAGGAAGGCGTCGCCTGGGGCAAGAAGCAGGGCGGTACGCCGGATGCAGTTGCTGCTGCCGTTGCCGACCGTCTGGCGATCTCCGTTGGCTCCGCGCTGTCCGGCCTCGTTCCCGGCCGTGTTTCGACCGAAGTCGACGCCGACCTGTCCTTCGATACTCAGGCATCGCTCGCCAAGGCCCGCGCCATCATCGCTGCCTATAAGGAGCGCGGCATTGAGCGCGACCGTATTCTGATCAAGCTCGCTTCTACCTGGGAAGGCATTCGCGCCGCCGAAGTGCTGCAGAAGGAAGGCATCGACTGCAATCTGACGCTGCTCTTCAGCAAGGCTCAGGCCGTCGCCTGCGCTGACGCCAAGGTCTTCCTGATCTCGCCCTTCGTCGGCCGTATCCTCGACTGGTACAAGAAGTCGACCGGCAAGGACTACACCCCGGAAGAAGATCCGGGCGTTCTGTCCGTTCGCGAAATCTACAATTACTACAAGGCCAACGACATCAAGACGATCGTCATGGGCGCCTCCTTCCGCAGTGCTGCCGAAGTCGAAGCTCTGGCCGGTTGCGATCGCCTGACGATCAGCCCGAACCTGCTCGACGAGCTCGCCAAGGACGAAGGCAAGCTGGAGCGCAAGCTCTCACCGGAAAACAAGACCTCCGTTGCCAAGATCATCGTCGATGAAAAGACCTATCGTTGGCAGATGAACGAAGATGCGATGGCGACCGAAAAGCTCGCCGAAGGCATCCGCGCATTCGCCAAGGACCTCGGCACGCTTCGCGCCATGGTCAGCAAGGAACTGCAGCTCGCTGCTGCTTAAGCAGTTGGACTGAGATGAACAAGGCGCGGCTACCGAAGGGTGGCCGCGCTTTTTCTTTGGCTGCGGTCAGTCTGCGGTGATTGTGAATTCCGCCCTGATTTTCTCGGAGCCGCTGCCGATCGTTGGGGCTGCAAGATCGTTCTTGTGGCGCTGGCCATTGACGCGAATTGGGCTTGCCGTCGTGCGGACGGAAATGCCGTCGCCGCGGGTCACGGTTTGCAGCACGTCGAGCTGGCGGAAGGCGGCGGTTTCGAGCAGTTGCGGCCAATCCAGCACCTCCGTCGCCCAGATATCGGCGGGTTCGAGAATGGCGAGCCATTCCGCCACCATCTTCTGATGCAGGCGGATGGCGATCAGGCTCTTGATCTCGTCGCGCAGGGAGAAGGCTTCGTCCGCTGTGTAATCGGCAAGCGCGGGCAGGTCGAGCAGCTGCGCCAGCTTCGGCAGCGGCGTCATCGCCAGCGCCAGCCAGCCGTCGGCGCAGTGATAGACGCCGTAGGGTGCCGAAAGATAGGCGTGGGCGTTGCGCACGGAGGATTTCTGCGGCAGACGGCCACCGTCGTTGAGATGCGTGGTCAGCACCTCGAACTGGAAATCGATCATCGCTTCCAGCAGGCTGGTTTCGACATGGACGCCGCGACCGGTAACGCTTCGCCGCACAAGGCCAGCGAGAATGCCCTGGACGATGAGATTGCCGGCCAGCATGTCGGCGACCGCAAGGCCGAAGGGCACCGGGCCGCCATCTGCCTCGCCGTTCAGCCACATGGCGCCGGAGCGGGCCTGAGCGAGCAGGTCTTGGCCGGGAAACTGCCGCCATTCATTGTCCGGGCCGTAGCCGGTGATGCTGCCATAGACGATGCGTGGATTGATCGCTGTGACCGAGGCATAGTCGAGGCCCAGGCGCTCGATGACCCCAGGGCGAAAATTCTGGATGATGACGTCGGCTTTCTCGATCAGCGTCTTGAGATCTCGCAGATCGCCTTCGTCCTTCATGTTGATCGCAAAGCTTTCCTTGCCGCGATTGATGGCGTGGAAGAGTGTCGAGTCGCCGCCGATTTCGGTATCGCTGAGATAGAGCCTCCGACAAAGATCGCCGCCGTCGGGGCGCTCGATCTTGATCACCCGCGCGCCGAGATCGCCAAGCCGAAGGGCTGCCATCGGTCCGGCCAGGAACTGGCTCATATCGAGCACCACTATGCCGGCAAGCAGGCCTTCGTTGTTTTCCGTCGGCATCTGGATCCTTCGATTTCTGCGTCAGCGCTCAGAGAGACCAGAGACGCTTGGCGTTCAGCTGATAGAGCCGGTCGCGTTCGTCGGCGCTTGCCCCTTGCATCAGTGCATGCGTGGCGGCGACCCAGGTGGAGAGACCGCCGCCCAACGTGCAGACCGGCCAATCGCTGCCCCAGATGACGCGATCCCAGCCGAAGCTTGCGATCGAATGCTCGACGAAGGGTTGCAGCCTGTCGACGGTCCAGCTGTCGGGATCGGCATAGGCGACGATGCCGGAAATCTTGACGACGACATTCGGACGCTTGGCAATCGCAGCTATTCCCGAGGACCAGACCTCGCTGAGCTGCTTCTTGATCGCGGGCACGCCGCAATGGTCGAGAATAAACCGGACGTCGGGATTGAGGTCGGCGAGCGCGATTGCCTTGGAAATCTGATGCGGCAGCACGCAGAGATCGAAGGTAAGGCGCGTGCCGGCCAGCCGCTTCAGGTTTTCGCGGAAGAGAGCACCTTCGGAGACATCATCCGGCATGACATGCAGGACGCGGCGGAACCCTTTGACGAAGGGCTCGGCGAGCACCCGTTCCAGATATGCGGGAAAGGCTGCGTCTTCCGGACGGCAGGCGGCGATGGCGCCGCGGATCAGGCTGCCGGGCTTTTGGCTCAAGCCTTTGACATAGTCCGTTTCCCGTTCGATATCGCTCTCGGCGACA
The DNA here is from genome assembly GCF_058803745.1 of Rhizobium sp. GW821-FHT14E12. NCBI lineage: Bacteria > Pseudomonadati > Pseudomonadota > Alphaproteobacteria > Hyphomicrobiales > Rhizobiaceae > Rhizobium > Rhizobium sp. GW821-FHT14E12. The sequence goes on along the minus strand of NZ_JBXAPH010000001.1, from coordinate 1,568,750 downwards.
TCGACTTCCATATGCAGTGTGTCGGTGATCCCGCAGCGATGCGCTTCGCGGGCATAGTCCTCGTAGAGGCTGTCGCGGTTTAGCGCGCCGGCCCCCTCCAGCCAGGGATATGCAAGTTTCTCGCGATCGACAATGTGCAGGTGGCTATCGAAAAGCATGGCGATCCTCCCATCATGCTGGTCAGCATATACTCACAGAAGAATAATTTATTCAAATAGAAATTATAGCTCGCTGGTATCCACTGTGCCGACGACCGTTTCGGAGATCTGCTTTGCCGCTTCCCGCACATAATCGATGACCTGATCATAGGTTGGCGCGTTGGGATTGACCGGCTGGATATAGGGGCAGGTGAGTGCGGCCAGCGCATTGCCGTCCATGGCCAGGATCGGCGCGGAGATATTGCGCACGCCGTTGGTCTGCAAGCTGTCCATGGTCTCGAAACCCTTGTCGCGAAGCACCCGCAGCCTGTCGTCGAGATCGGCCGGCGGTCGGTCGTCCTCCTGGTCCTGTTGGCGGCGCTGCTCGTTGATCATCATCTGGCGCTGCTTCTCGTCGCGGAAGGCGAGCAGGATATGGCCGGAGCCAGTGTTGAACAGGTTGATCTGGGCGCCGACGCGGATCGAGATGCCCCAATAGGTCGGCGAATCCTGCTGGGCGATGACCACGACGGAGCCGCGGTCGAAAATTGCCAGATGGCAGGCTTGCTCGGCGCGGTTGGAGAATTCACGCATCAGCGGCGTGGCGAAGGACACGAGCCGGCGCACTGGCGCGTGGTAATGCGCCAGGCCGAAGAGCTTCAGCGTCAGGTAGAAGCGGTCGCCATCCTGCCGCTGCACATAGCCGCGCCGCACCAGGCGGTCGAGCATGCGATAGAATTCGTTCGGGCTCTTGCCGAGCGCCTTGGCAATTTCCGCCTGCGTCAACCCGCCGTCGATACGCGCCAGCAGTTCCAGAATATCGAGGCCCTTGTCCAGCGCCGGTGCGCGATATCGATCGCTGTCGTCTTCAATGGTCACGGCGGGCCTCTCATCAATGAACATGAATCATCATTCATATGTGAATGATTGCGATTTGCAAGCGCCGTTGATCCCGGCTTGACGGCCAATGAATAAGATGTTTACTTATAAATCAATGATCCATATTTGGGTCGCAAGGGCGATCGGACGGGGAGTCCGGTTCTTTAGGGAGGAATGACAATGAGGAATTTGAAGGCCGGTCTTGCCGCCGGCATATTGGCATTGCTTGCGAGCTCCGCGGCTTTCGCCGCCGACCTGCCCGGCAAGTTTCCGGGCGTGACGATCGATGCCAAGCTGATCGGCGGCCAGCAATATGAGCCGCTCTATGCGCGTATTACCGAGTGGGAGAAGGAGACCGGCGCCAAGGTCAATATCCTCTCCAAGAAGAACCATTTCGAGCTCGACAAGGAAATCAAGTCGGACATGGCGTCAGGCGATATCTCCTGGTGCGTCGGCTCGAACCACTCGTCCTTCGCGCCGCAATATCCCGACCTTTACACCGATCTCGGCAAGCTGCTGCCGAAGGAAGAGATCGCCCAGTTCGTTGATTCGACGATTGGGGCATCCACCATCGACGGCCGGCTGATCATGCTGCCGCGCGCGCAGTTCGACGTTTCGGCGCTCTACTACCAGAAGAGCCTCTATAGCGACGAAGCCAAGAAGACGGCGTTCAAGGCCAAGTATGGCTACGATCTGGCGCCGCCGAAGACCTGGAAGGAAGTGTCGGATCAGGCGGTGTTCTTCGCCAATCCGCCGAATTTCTTCGGCACGCAGTTCCCCGGCAAGGAAGAGGCGATCAACGGCCGCTTCTTTGAAATGCTGGTCGCGGAAGGCGGCGAATATCTCGACAAGGACGGCAAGCCGGCCTTCAATTCCGACGCCGGTGCGCGCGCGCTCGACTGGTTCGTGAACATGTACAAGGCGAAAGCCGTCCCGGCCGGCACCACCAACTATCTCTGGGACGATCTCGGCGCCGGCTTTGCCTCGGGCACCGTCGCGCTCGATCTCGACTGGCCGGGCTGGGCGACCTATTTCAACGATCCGAAATCCTCGAAGGTCGCCGGCAATGTCGGCGTCGTCGTGCAACCCGTCGGCTCCTCCGGCAAGCATACCGGCTGGTCCGGCCATCACGGCTTCTCGGTGACCGAAGCCTGCAAGAACAAGGATGCCGCCGCCTCGCTCGTCTGGTTCCTGACCAATGACGATTCGCAGAAGCTCGAAGCCGCCAACGGCACGCTGCCGACCCGCAAGGCGGTCTGGGAGTGGGACATCCAGCAGGCTGCGTCCGATCCTTACAAGAAGGAAGTGCTGAGCACCTTCCAGGAATCGATGAAATACGCCTTCCCGGTTCCGCGCACGCCGCAATGGATCGAGATTTCCAACGTCGTCTATCCTGAGCTTCAGGCCGCCATCCTTGGCGACAAGACCTCCAAGGAAGCGCTCGACACGGCCGCACAGAAGGCGACTGACGTTCTGAAGGACGCCGGTTCGCTCTGATCGACGCAATCAGGTCCCGCGCCCGGAAACGGGTGCGGGATGTCTTTGAAAAATGCTTATGACCTGCGCCTCTAGGGGCCGGTCTGTCCGGCCGGACGTCAATCCGGCCTCTCGGCCCCATGCAATCGCATTCCACGCAGTCACACCACGCTGCTGAGGAATGCCGACAGGTGCAAACCATGTTCAAGAAAATATCCCCACCGGTCCTGCTGCTTCTTCCAGCGATCATCGTGCTTGTGGCGGTGGTGCTGTTTCCGCTGCTCCTGTCCTTCTATTCCAGCTTCACGCCGTTTCGCCTGACGCGGCCGTCGACGCTCTTCACCTTCATCGGTCTGCGCAACTACATCCGCATTCTGACCGATCCCGTCTTCCTGGCGGCGTTCGTGCGCACCGTCGTGCTGCTGACGATCGCGCTCAATCTGGAAATGCTGCTCGGCCTAGGATTGGCGCTCCTGGTCAACAAGGCGACCCACGGCAAGCGCATCCTGCGCACGCTGATGATGTTTCCGATGATGTTTTCGCCCGTGCTCGTCGGCTTCCAGTTCAAATTCATGTTCAACGACAATGTCGGCATCATCAACAATGCCTTGCAGTCGCTCGGGATCACAAACGATGCCATTCCGTGGCTGATCGACGGCAATCTGGCGCTGTTTTCGATCATCGTTGCGGAAGTCTGGTCCTCCACCTCCGTCTTCGCCATCCTCATCCTCGCCGGCCTCTTCGCCATGCCGCAGGAGCCTGTGGAGGCCGCGAAGGTCGATGGCTGCACGGGTTGGCAGACCTTCCGCTATGTCACCTGGCCGTTCCTGATGCCCTTTGCCTTCATCGCCATGACGATCCGTTCGCTCGACGTCGCCCGCGCCTATGACATCGTCAAGATCATGACCGATGGCGGTCCGGCACGGCGCACGGAGCTGATCTGGACGCTGGTCGGGCGCACCGCCTATGCCGACGCACAAATGGGTCTCGCCAACGCCATGGCCTATGTCTCGATCATCCTGTCGATCGCCTTCACAGTGTATTTTTTCCGTAAGCTGGCGCTTGCCCGCACCCAGATCGGAGCGGAGTGGTAATCATGGATCGCAACGCCGAACAACGCCTGCGCCGCCGTATCGGAAACGTCGCCTATCTCATCGGCCTTTTCATCGCGATGCTCATCATCTGCCTGCCGGGCTTCTGGATCATCCTGAGCTCGCTGCGCCCGACGGTCGAGATCATGGCGAAACCGCCGGTCTGGATTCCGCACGAACTTTCCCTTGAAGCCTATCGCGCCATGTTCAGCGGTGCGGGGCAGGGCGGCATTCCCGTCTGGGATTATTTCCGCAATTCGCTGGTGATCTCCATTACTTCCACGGCCATTGCGCTCGTCATCGGCATGTCCGGCGGCTATGCCTTTGCCCGCTTCCGCTTTACCGGCAAGTCGACCGTGTTCCTCGGCCTGATGCTGACGCGTTCCGTGCCGGGTGTCGCCCTGTCGCTGCCGCTGTTCATGGTCTATGCGCGGCTCGGGATCATCGACACGCATTTCGGCCTGATCCTCACCTATGTCGCGCTGAACGTGCCCTTCACCATCTGGCTGATCGACGGCTTCTTCCGGCAGGTTCCGAAGGATCTGGCCGAAGCCGCGCAGATCGATGGCTGCACGCGCTGGCAGGCCTTCTGGCAGGTGGAGTTTCCGCTTGCCGGCCCTGGCATCGCGTCGGCGGGCATCTTCGCCTTTCTCACCTGCTGGAACGAATATGCCCTGGCCTCGCAGCTGACGCGTTCGGTCAATTCCAAGACGCTGCCGGTCGGCCTGCTCGACTACACGGCCGAATTCACCATCGACTGGCGCGGCATGTGTGCCCTCGCCGTGGTGATGATCGTTCCGGCGCTCGCACTCACATTCATCATTCAGAAGCATCTGGTGTCAGGTCTGACATTCGGTGCGGTCAAAGGTTGATCCCATGGCTCAGGTCTCGCTCAAAAAACTCGTCAAGCGCTACGGTGCCTTGGAAATCGTCCACGGGATCGATCTCGATATCAAGGACAAGGAATTCATCGCTCTCGTTGGGCCGTCCGGCTGCGGCAAGTCGACGACGCTGCGGATGATCGCCGGCCTCGAGAATATCTCCGACGGCACGATCGAAATCGGCGACACCGTCGTCAACGACCTGCCGCCGCGCGACCGCAATATCTCCATGGTGTTCCAATCCTATGCGCTCTATCCGCACATGACCGTGCGCGAGAACATGGGGTTCTCGCTGAAGATCGCCAAGCAGCCGCAGACGGAGATCGACCAGCGCGTCAATGAAGCCGCTGCCATCCTCGGCCTTGATACGCTGATGGATCGCCGCCCGGCGCAGCTTTCCGGCGGCCAGCGCCAGCGCGTCGCCATGGGCCGCGCCATCGTCCGTCAACCAGAAGTCTTCCTCTTCGACGAGCCGCTGTCGAACCTCGACGCCAAGCTGCGCACGCAGATGCGCACCGAGATCAAGAAGCTGCATGCCAAGGTGCAGTCGACGGTGATCTATGTCACCCACGATCAGGTGGAAGCAATGACGCTTGCCGACCGCATCGTCATCATGCGTGACGGCTATATCGAGCAGGTCGGCACGCCGGACGAGGTGTTCAAACGCCCGGCCACCCGCTTCGTCGCCGGCTTCATCGGCTCACCGCCGATGAATATCGAGGAGGCGCTGGTGTCTGCCGGCGCGTTGGTGTTCAAGAATGGTGACAGGCTGCCGCTGCCGGGCCAATTCACGGATCGGGTCAAGGATGGCGACAAGGTCGCCTTTGGCCTGCGCCCGGACGATATTTTCCCGACTGGCCACGGCCTGCATTCTGGTCCCGAGGCAGCGGTGCATGAGGTGACGCTGCCCGTCTCCATCACCGAGCCGCTCGGCAACGAAACCCTTGTTTTCGTCGAATTCGCCGGTCGCGAATGGGTGTCGCGCATGCTCAATCCACGCGGCCTGAAAAGCGGCGAGCAGCTGAAGATGAGCTTCGATTTCAGCCAGGCGCATCTTTTCTCCATCGAAACCGGCAAGAGCCTGGCGATCTGAGCGAGGAAGGCGAGACATGGCCCGCATCGAGAAAATTGAACTGCGCATGGTCGACCTGCCGCCGAAGGTGAAGCGGACGGATGCGATCCAGAGCTTCGTCAGCCAGGAGACGCCGATCGTCACCATCACCGACAGCGACGGCGCTGACGGCACCGGCTACAGCTACACGATCGGCACCGGCGGTTCGTCGGTGATGCGGCTCTTAGCCGACCATCTGGCGCCGCTGTTGATCGGCGAGGATGCCGATTGCATCGAGGCGATCTGGCACAAAATGGAATTCGCCACCCACGCGACGACCATCGGCGCGATCACGGCGCTGGCGCTTGCCGCTGTCGATACGGCGCTCTGGGACCTGCGCGCAAAGAAACAGAACCTGCCGCTGTGGAAGCTCGCCGGCGGCGCCAGGGATCGCTGCCCGCTCTACACGACCGAGGGCGGCTGGCTGCACATCGAAAAGGAAGCCCTGGTCGAGGATGCCTTGCAGGCGAAGGCCAAGGGCTTTTCAGGCTCGAAGGTGAAGATCGGCAAGCCGCATGGCTCGGAGGATTACGATCGGCTCTCGGCCATGCGTCTGGCACTCGGCTCCGGTTTCGAAATCATGACCGACTGTAATCAGGGCTTTACCGTCGACGAGGCGATCCGCCGTGCCGCGCGCCTCAAGGAGCTGGATCTCGCCTGGATCGAGGAGCCGCTGCCGGCCGACGATCTCGATGGCCATATCCGGCTGACCCGCTCGACGCCGACGCCGATTGCGGTTGGGGAATCCATCTATTCAATCCGGCATTTCCGCGAATACATGCAGAAGGGCGCCTGCTCGATCGTCCAGGTCGACGTTGCACGCATTGGCGGCATCACGCCCTGGCTGAAGGTGGCGCATACGGCCGAGGCCTTCGACATCCCGGTCTGCCCGCATTTCCTGATGGAGCTGCATGTCAGCCTCGTCTGCGCCGTGCCGAACGGGAAATATGTCGAATATATCCCGCAGCTCGACGACCTTACCACGAAAGGCATGGACATCGTCGACGGCAAGGCGATCGCGCCATCCGCGCCCGGCATCGGCATCGCCTGGGATTGGGAAGCGGTGAAGGCGCGCTCGATCGGCGAATTCACCAGAGAGATTCACGGCTGAGGGAGAACACGGTCATGCAGCGGATGGGTATGGTGATCGGCTTGGAGCCGGCTAAGGTTACGGAATACAAGGCGCTTCATGCGGCTGTCTGGCCCGAGATCCTGGCGCTGATCTCCGAATGCAATATCACCAACTATTCGATCTTCCTGAAGGAGCCGGAAAACCTGCTCTTCGGCTATTGGGAATATGTCGGCACGGACTTCGAGGCCGATATGGCCAAGATGGCGGCGAGCCCGAAGAACCAGGAATGGTGGTCGGTGTGCATCCCCTGCCAGAAGCCGTTTGAGACCCGCAAGGAGGGGGAATGGTGGGCGATGATGCAGGAGGTGTTTCATCTTGATTAGGGATCGGAATGACGCGACCACCTCCCCCTTGAGGGGGGAGGTCGCGCGGAACGCGCGGGTGGGGGTGACGCTCGGCATCTTCATATCTGACGTTTCCGTGCGAGCAGAGATCACCCCACCCCGGACCTTCGGTCCGACCCTCCCCCTTAAGGGGAGGGTGTGATGACCTTCGATCCCCAATCCCTCCGCCAATGGTGGCCCAAGCCCAGTGCCCCACGCCCGATCGTAGTCTTCGGCGCCGGCAGCATCGTCGGCGATGCCCATTTGCCGGCCTACAAGAAGGGCGGTTTTCCGGTGGTCGGCCTCTATGATCCGAATGCGGAAAAGGCGAAGGTCCTGGCGGATCAATGGGGTATCCGCGCTTTCACCACCGAGGCCGAGGCGCTGGCCGTCGAAGGGGCGATCTTCGATCTGGCGACGCCACCTGTGGCTCATGCCGCTATTCTCGCCAAGCTGCCGCACGGTTCTTTCGCTTTGATCCAGAAGCCGATGGGTAGCGATCTTGCCGGGGCGACGGAGATATTGAAGGTCTGCCGCGAGCTCGATATCAAGGCGGCGGTGAATTTCCAGCTTCGCTTTGCGCCGATGATGCTGGCGCTGCATGATGCGGTCGAGAAGGGCTATCTCGGCGAGGTCGTCGATTTCGACGCCTGGCTGGCGCTGGCGACGCCCTGGGGACTCTGGCCGTTCCTGAAAGGCCTGCCGCGCATCGAGATTGCCATGCACTCGATCCACTATCTCGATTTCATTCGCGGCCTGCTCGGTAATCCCTTGGGCGTGCATGCCAAGACCATCGGCCATCCGAACCATGAGATGGCGCAGACGCGGACCGCCGCGATCCTCGACTATGGCGACAGGGTGCGCTGCGTGCTCTCGGTCAACCACGACCATGATTTCGGCCGCAAGTTCCAGGCCTGCGAGTTTCGTATTTCGGGCACCAAGGGTGCGGCCTATATCAAGCTCGGCGTCAATCTCGACTATCCGCGTGGCGAGCCGGACGAGCTGTGGATTAAGCCTGCCGGCGGCAGTGAGTGGGTCGAGGTGAAGCTCGAAGGCGCCTGGTTCCCGGATGCTTTCGTCAACCGCATGGCCAATCTGCAGCGCTTCGCCTCGGGCGAGGACAAGATGCTGGTCGGCTCCGTTGAGGATGCCTGGCAGACCATGGCGCTGGTCGAGGCCGCCTATCAATCGAGCGCCGCTCCGGCGACGCCGATTGCCGAACTTCCGAAGGTGTGAGTGATGGCCGAACAGACGATCCATTTCGAGGACTACGAACTCGGCCATGTCAGGATCACGACCGGAAGGACGATCACCGAGACCGATTTCGTCGTCCATGCCGGCCATACCGGCGATTTCTTTCCACATCACATGGATGCGGAATTCGCCAAGACCCTACCGGGCGGCCAGCGCATCGCGCACGGGACGATGATCTTCTCGATCGGCGTCGGGCTGACGGCGTCGCTGATCAATCCCGTCGCCTTCTCCTATGGTTATGACCGGCTGCGCTTCATCCGCCCTGTCCATATCGGCGACACGATCCGCACGCGGGTGACGATATCGGCGAAAGAGGACGATCCGAAGCGCCCGGTGTCCGGCCGGGTGGTCGAGCGCTGCGAGGTGCTCAATCAGCGCAATGAAGTCGTGCTCGCCGCCGACCATATCCTGATCGTCGAGCGCAAGGCGGCAGGCTGATGGCGAAGCTCAAAGGCATGACCTGGTCACATCCGCGCGGCTACGACCCGATGGTAGCCTGCTCAAAACTCTGGCTGGAGAAGACCGGCGTCGAGATCGCCTGGGAAAAGCGCTCGCTGCAGGATTTCGAGACCTTTCCGGTGGAGGAGCTTGCCGCCGCTTACGACCTGATCGTCATCGACCATCCGCATGTCGGCCAGATCACCCGCGAGAATTGCCTGCTGCCGCTCGATGACGCCGACCATGCCGACAAACTCGCCGCCATCGCAGCCGGTACGGTCGGCCGGTCCTATCCGAGCTATCATTGGCAGGGCCGGCAATGGGCCTTGCCGATCGACGCGGCAACGCAAGTCCAGGCTTACCGACCGGATCGGCTGAGCGGGCCGGTCACCGATCTTGCCGAGATCATTTCACTGGCCGAGAAGGGCAGGGCGATCCTGCCGATGCGCTCGCCGCATGTGCTGATGACCTTCTTCACCCTCGCGGCGCATCTCGGCACGCCTTGCAGTATCGAAGGGCCGGAATTTATCGCCAGGGCGGATGGCGAAGTCGTACTCGACTGGCTGGCGCGGATCCTCAGTGGCATGAATGCCCGATGCTATGACATGGACCCGATCGCCGTGTTCGATCTCATGGGCGAGCCGGATTGCCCCTATGATGTCTCCCCCTTCATATACGGCTATGTCAGCTATTCCTTCGCCGGATTCCGACCGGCGCGTATCGCCTTTGCCGATATGCCGGTGATCGACGGCCGCGCGCCGGATGGTTCAGCGCTTGGCGGCACGGGGATCGCCGTTTCGGCCGCGACGCGGGCGCCGGAGGAAGCCAAAGCTTTTGCGCGCTGGATCGCCGGCGGACCGGTGCAGGCGGGTCTCTATGCCGGGAGTAACGGCCAGCCGGGGCACGCGAATGCCTGGGTCAGCGATGCCGTCAACGCGCCGGCGCTCGATTTCTATCGCAATACGCGGGCCACGCTGGAGGGTTCCTACGTGCGGCCGCGTCATGATGGCTACATGGCGTTTCAAAGTGAGGCTTCGGAGATGATTACCCATGGACTGCGCACCGCCGAGCGGCATACAGTCCTCATCGACAAACTCAACCGGCGCTTCGCGCAATCGTTTGAAGGCTAGAGTGGAACGGCTCTAGCTGTCTGTTTTTGCTTGTTCTTATCCGGAGATGGCCTTGGGGTTCTCCGGATCGGAATCAAGCCATGGAGGAAAGGATCAGGATTATGGGTCACGGATTGGAAGGCAAGAAGGTCGTCATCACGGCGGCGGGTCAGGGCATCGGCCGGGCGACGGCGGAGCGCTTCATCTCGCTCGGCGCGCATGTCTATGCCACCGACATCAACGAGCAGACGCTCTCGACGCTGCAAGGCGCCAGCACGCATGTTTTGGACGTGCTCGATAGCGCCGCGGTCAAGGCTTACGCAAGCGAAATCGGACCGATCGACGTGCTCTTCAATTGCGCCGGCTTTGTGCATGCCGGCACCATTCTCGATTGTGAGGAAAAGGACTGGGATTTCTCCTTCAACCTCAATGCCAAGGCGATGTATACGACCTGCCGCACCTTCCTGCCGGGCATGCTGGAAAAGGGCAAGGGCTCGATCGTCAACATGGCGTCAGTCGCCTCCAGCGTGAAGGGCGTGCCGAACCGCTTTGCTTATTGCGCCTCCAAGGCCGCCGTCATCGGGCTTACCAAGTCGATCGCCGCCGATTTCGTCTCCAAGGGCATCCGCGCCAATGCCATTTGCCCTGGCACGGTCGACAGCCCCTCGCTGCATGATCGCCTGCGCGCCACCGGCGATTACGAAAAGGCGATGGCCGATTTCATCGGTCGCCAGCCGATGGGTCGGATTGCCAATGCCGAGGAAATCGCCGCGCTGGTAACCTATCTCGCCGGCGACGAGGCGGGCTTCACCACGGGCCAGACCCATGTCATCGACGGCGGCTGGACGGCCTGAACGCCATCTTCCTTCGGATCGGAGGCTCCGCATTGCGGGGCCTCCTTTTATTTGCCACTCTCATCGGCGAATCGATGTCTGAGAGACGATTTGCAATCGGGAGAACGGCATGGGTGTGGACGGACAGCTGCATCGTTCCAGAGGCCTCGTGCTGCTGCGCAAGCATCAGGTGATCCTCATCGCCATTGCGATCGGCGTGGCGGTTTTCCTGCTTTTGACCTCGCGCACAGTGAACGCGGGCAATATGCTCATCGCTTGGAATGCGACAGCCATCATCTATATCGTGTTCAGCCTCTATCGCATGCTGACGGCCGATGCGCGTCTTATCCGCAAGCGTTCCGCCGATCTTGATTTCTCGGATGCATTGCTGCTGTTTCTGTCGATCGCCGCGGCGGTTGCCAGCATTGGCGGCATCGCCCTGGATCTGCTCGGCATCAAGGATGCACCGCCCGAGGTCGCAGCTTTCCGCGTGGGGATGGCGATCGTAACGATCCTGATCTCCTGGGCATTCCTGCACATTCTTTTCACCATCCACTACGCGCACCGCTTTTATGGCGGCCCGGGCAAGGGGGAGGGACTGGTGTTCGCCGCGCCGGTGGAGGAGCCGATCTATTGGGATTTCCTCTATTTCTCCTTCACCATCGGTGTCGCCTCCCAGACCGCCGATATCGGCGTTTCCTCGGTCAGCATGCGCAAGCTGGTGCTGCTGCATTCCATCCTGTCGTTCCTGTTCAACACGACGATCCTGGCGCTTGCCATCAATGTCGGGGCGAGCCTGGTATAGCTCGCCCCTGCAAGGTATTACCGATTGTCACAGTACGACGTTACCGGCTATGACGGCCAGAATCAGGAACACCAGGAAGACGATCAGGAAGATCGCGAAGAGTACGCGTGCAATCGTCGCCGTTGCGGCGGAAACGCCGGAAAAGCCGAAAAAGCCGGCGATCAGGGAAATCACGAAAAATATAATGGCCCATTTCAGCATTTGAAAATCTCCTCTGCGTTGCGTTCAGTGGAGACGCATGAAAGGGGAAATTGTTCCGGTGTGGCTGGATAACTCAGGTTATCAATCGGCACTCCATCCGATGGAGTTTGGTCGGTTTCCTATCAATATTGTCTATATGATCTAAATCGTCTATTTTGTCTAAAATAGACGATTGGAGGTTGCCTGATGAAGTCCTATGCATCCACGGAACTGAAGCAGAGCCTGGGCGATGTGCTTGCCGCCGCCAGTCAGGAGCCTGTTTCAATTACGAAGCATCGCAAGACACGGTACGTGCTGATGAGCATCGAGGCCTATGAGGCGCGCTTCGGCAATGATCCGCGCCGTAGCTATGCTGTCGAGGAAATGCCTGCTGAGCATTTGGCTCTGCTCGAAAGCGCCTTGAGCAGCGAAGACGAGGATAGGAAGCGTGACTAAGCCCACGGCGGGGGACATCTGGCGCTACGATTATCTCTGGCGCTGGCAGCATGAGGCCCGCGAGACTGAAGGGCGTAAGTCCCGCCCAGTCTCATTGGTCGCCGTCGTCACGGACAAGGACGGCAAGACCAATCTTTTCATCCTGCCGATTACCTCCAGCCCGCCCGCAGCCGATCGCTTGGCGCTGGAAGTGCCGCAGATCGAGCGACGCAGGGCCGGTCTCGACGACATGCCGCTCTGCGTCATGCTTGACGAATACAATCATGACTTGTTGGAGGGATCTTTCTATTTCGATCCGAACGGTCGTCTCGGCAGCTTCAGTGCTGCCTTCCAGCAAAAGGCGCTTCGTGCCTTCACGCAGGCTGCCAGAGAGCGCCGCACGAAGGCCGTGCCGCGTAGAGATTAATCCCTACGCGACGTCAGTGAAGGAATGCAGAACTGAGGAACATCAGACCTGTGTGTGCGCTCCCGATGTGCCGCACCAGCCGGCCCTTCGCATGGCTCAGGGCGTTCGGCGCTGCAATCGACTCACTGGGTCGATTGCTTCGGCTGCGCCGAACCGCTCCTCTCACCCATGATTGATCATCACATGCCGCACGGCGGTATAGTCCTCCAGAGCATAGACTGACATGTCCTTGCCGTAGCCGGATTGCTTCAGCCCACCATGCGGCATCTCGTTGACCAGCATGAAGTGGGTGTTGATCCAGGTGCAGCCATATTGCAGGCGGGCGGCGGTCTGCATGCCGCGGCTGATGTCCTTGGTCCAGACGGAGGAGGCGAGGCCGTAGTCGCTGTCATTGGCCCAGGCGACGGCGTCGTCGGGATTGGTGAAGCGGGTGACGGAGACGACGGGGCCGAAGACTTCGCGGCGAACAATCTCGTCATCCTGCGTCGCGCCGGCAACGATGGTGGGGGCGTAGAAGAAGCCTCGGTCGCCGGAGGTTTTGCCGCCCGTGGTGATCTCCATGTGCTTGTGTTCGGCGGCGCGGGTGACGAAGCTTTCCACGCGGTCGCGCTGGCGCTTGGAGATCAGCGGACCGATTTCGTTTTCGGTGTCATCGGCCAGGTTGAACTTGATGCTGGAGACGGCGGAGGTGAGGTCGGCGACGAAATTGTCGTAGACCTTGGCGTCGGCATAGATGCGGCAGGCGGCGGTGCAGTCCTGGCCGGCATTGTAATAACCGAAGGTGCGGATGCCGGCGACGACAGCGTCGATATCGGCGTCGTCGAAGATGATGACCGGGGCCTTGCCGCCAAGTTCGAGATGCGTGCGCTTCACCGTCTTGGCAGCAGCTTGCAACACCTTCTTGCCGGTGGCGACATCGCCGGTAATGGACACCATGCCAATCTTCGGATGGTTGATCAGCGCGTTGCCGACGCTTTCGCCGCGGCCGAGGATGACGTTGACGACGCCTTCGGGCAGGATGTCCGCCAGCAGCTTCGCCATTTTCAGCGCCGTCAGCGGCGTCTGTTCGGAGGGCTTGAAGACGACGGTGTTGCCGCCGGCAATCGCCGGCGCCAGCTTCCAGGCCATCATCATCAGTGGATAGTTCCAGGGTGCAATCGAGCCGACGATGCCGATCGGGTCGCGGCGGATCATTGAGGTATGGCCGGGCAGATATTCGCCGGCGACCGGGCCATGCAGATTGCGCACCGCGCCGGCAAAGAAGCGATAACAATCGACGATGGCGGGGATTTCATCGTTAAGCACGGCATTGATCGGCTTGCCGCAGTTGAGCGCTTCCAGCGCCGCAAAACCCTCGGCATCCTTCTCGATGGCATCGGCGATCTTCAGGAGATAGGCGGAGCGTTGGCCAGGCGTGGTTTGCGACCAGCTTGTGAATGCCTTTTCGGCGGCATCGACGGCGGCGTCGATCTGGCCGAGTGATGCCTCGGGCAGGTCGAGCACGGTCTCGCCGGTCTTCGGGTTGAGGATATGCTCTTCCGTCTCCGTGCCGGCCTCGAAGCGGGAGCCGATCAGCATTTGGATGTCCATAATAATCTCCCTTTATTTGCCGCCGCCGGCGATCTGGTCGCCGTCGCGGGTAAGATAATAGGCTGCCAGGATCGGCAGGAAGGTGACGAGCACCACGACCATGGCGACGACATTGGTAACGGGGCGCTGGCGCGGGCGAATGAGCTCCTGCAGCATCCAGATCGGCAAGGTCATCTGCTGGCCGCCGGTGAAGGTGGTGACGATGACTTCATCGAAGGACAGTGCGAAGGCGAGCATGCCGCCGGCCAGCAGCGCCGTGCCGATATTCGGCAGGATGACATGGCGGAAGGTCTGGAAACCATCGGCGCCAAGGTCCATCGAGGCCTCGATCAGCGAACCGGAGGTGCGGCGGAAGCGGGCGACGGCGTTGTTATAGACCACGACGACGCAAAAGGTGGCGTGGCCAAGAACGATGGTCCAGACCGAGAAGGGAATATCGAACAGGCTGAAGGCCGAGCGCAGCGCGATGCCGGTGATGATACCGGGCAGCGCAATCGGCAGGATGACCAGCAGCGAGATCGCCTCACGGCCGAAGAATTTCGTCTGGCTGACGGCGGCGGCGCAAAGCGTGCCGAGTACCAGGGCAATGGCGGTCGCGATGGTTGCTACCTGTACCGACAGCGCCAGCGACGACCAGACATCCGGCCGGTTCCAGGCAATGCCGAACCATTGCAGCGTGAAGCCCGGCGGCGGCCACTGATAGCTCTTCTCTTCCGTCGTGAAGGCATAGACGAAGATCAGCAGGATCGGCAGATGCAGGAAGAGCAGGCCGCAGCCGGCGGCGGTCTTCAGGGGCAGGGAGGCGCGTTGGCCGCGATCAGAGCGCATCGAAGGCCCCCTGTTTCTTGGCAATCCAGAGATAGATGGCCATGATGATGATCGGTACGACCGAGAAGGCGGCGGCGAGCGGCACGTTGCCGGCGGTGCCCTGCTGCGCATAGACGGCCTGGCCGATGAAGAGGCGCGAGGAGCCGATGATCTGCGGGATGATGTAGTCGCCGAGCGTCAGCGAGAAGGTGAAGATCGAGCCGGCGACGATACCGGGCAGCGCCAGCGGCAGCAGCACGGTGCGAAAGGTCTGGTTCGGCATAGCGCCGAGATCGGAGGAGGCTTCGAGCAGATTGGTGGGCACGCGTTCAAGCGCGGCCTGCGTCGGCAGGATCATGTAAGGCAGCCAGATATAGACGAAGACCAGGAAGGTGCCGATATAGCTCACCGACAGCGAGTTGCCGCCAATGATGGGCAAAGCAAGCACGCCGTCGAGCAGCCAGCCGAGATAGAGCTTGCCGAAAAGCCAGGTGAGGATGCCTTCCTTGGCAAGGATCAGCTTCCAGGCATAGACCTTGACCAGATAGCTTGACCAGAGCGGCAGCATGACGCCGAGATAGAACAGCGCTTTCCATTTTCCCTGCGCATAACGCGCCGCGTAATAGGCGATGGGGAAGGCGACGAAGGCGGAGGCGATGGTCACCAGCGCCGCCATGACGACGGTGCGGACGATGATGTCGAAATTGGCGGAATTCAGAAGTTGCGCATAGGTCGCGAGCGTGAATTCGTAGTTCACCATTCCGGAGAAGTCGTCGATCGAGAAGAAGCTCTGCAGCAGCAGCGCGATCAGCGCGCCGATATAGATGATGCCGAGCCAGAGGAGCGGCGGCGTCAGCATCAGGAAGAGGAAGAGTTTCGGGTGGCGCCAGAAGAGGTCCGAGAGGCGGCCGAAGAACCCGCCGCGACTTGGCAGGATCGAGGCGGGTGCAGCCGTGGTGATGCTCGCCATCGTCATGCGGCGTCGTCCATATAGTGCACGTCGGCGGGTGCCCATGCGAGGCGGATCGATGCGCCGGTTTCCGGGATCGGCTGGCCGGCCGGCAGGGTGACGTGCAGCCGTGTGCCATGGGCTTCGACGGAGAGGCGGGTAGCGGCGCCGAGGAAGCTGGTCGCCTGGACAGTGGCGGCAAGGCCGGCACTGTCGCCAAGGCGGATTGCCTCGGGCCGCAAGCTCGCCCAGCGGCGTTCGCCGCCAAGCGATGACATCGTCTCGGGCGCGATGACGTTGGATGAGCCAACGAAATCAGCGACGAAGCGGGTTTTCGGCCGTTGATAGATGTCGTGTGGCGTGCCTTCCTGTACGATCTTGCCGTTGTTGAAGACGGCGACGCGGTCGGCCATGGACAGCGCCTCGCCCTGATCATGAGTGACGAAGACGAAGGTGATGCCGAGTGCCCGTTGCAGGCTCTTCAGCTCCTCCTGCATCTGTTCACGCAGCTTCAGGTCCAGAGCGCCAAGCGGCTCGTCGAGAAGAAGGACCTTTGGCTTGTTGACGAGTGCGCGGGCGAGCGCCACGCGCTGGCGCTGGCCGCCGGAGAGCTGGCCGGGGCGGCGGGCGCCGTAGCCCGGCAGCTTCACCATTTCCAGCGCCTGTTCGGCAGCCTTCCACCGCTCGGCCTTGCCGATACCCTTGACCATCAGCCCGTAGGCGACGTTGTCGAGGATGTTTAGGTGCGGAAACAAGGCATAGTCCTGAAACACGGTGTTGACGTTGCGCCGATAGGGCGGCACGCCTTCAGCGGTCTCACCGAAAATCTCGATATGGCCGCCGGTCGGCTGCTCGAAGCCGGCGATCAATCTCAGGCAGGTGGTCTTGCCGGAGCCGGAGGGGCCGAGCATGGCGAAGAATTCGCCGGGCGCGATCGCCAGATCGACGTGATCGACGGCGCGGACCTGGCCGAAATGCCGCGATACCTGCTGGAAACGAACAGCGGTCATGGGGTGCTCCGGAGATACTGGTTTTCCCCTTCTCCCCAGCGGGGAGAAGGTGCCCGACAGGGCGGATGAGGGGGCCGAAGAGCGGAGCGAAGCGGGCTTTGAGCGGCAAGCGAAAGGCAATTCCTTCTATGCCGCACCCCCCCCCTCATCCGACCCTTCGGGCCACCTTCTCCCCGAGGGGAGAAGGAGAGTTCCTATCATCGTCCGCCAATCACGCCGATATAGTCGGAAACCCAGCGATGGTAAGGCACGCATTCGCTCTCGCTCGTGCACTTGGCGACCGGGGTTTTCCAGAACTTGATCTTGTCGAAGTAATCGTAGCCGTTGGTGGCGCAACCGCTGTCGGTGAGCAGTTCATTGCCCTTGCAGGCGGCGGGAACCGAGGGGACCGCGCCGAACCAGGCGGCGGCGTCACCCTGGACCTTGGCCTGAAGCGAATGTTCCATCCACATATAGGCGCAGTTCGGATGCTCGCTGTCGACATGCAGCATGGTGGTATCGGCCCATCCGGTCGCGCCTTCGTCGGGGAAAGTCGAGGCGATCTTCTGTTTGTCGGCCTGCAGCAGGTTGACCTGGAACGGCCAGGAACCGGAGGCGACGACGCCTTCGTTCTTGAAGTCGTCCGTCTGGATCATCGCGTCATGCCAGTAGCGGCTGACGAGCTTGCGCTGGCCGCGCAATAGTTCGAGAGCGGCCTTGTACTGGTCTTCGTTGAGCTCGTAGGGGTCCTTGATGCCGAGTTCCGGCTTGTGGGCCATCAGATAAAGAGCGGCGTCGGCGATGTAGATCGGGCCGTCATAGGCCTGGACACGGCCTTTGTTGGACTTGCCATCGGGCAGGGTCATTTCCTCGAAGACGACGTTCCAGCTCTTCGGCGCCTGATCCTTGAAGGCATCGGTATTGTACATCAGCACGTTCGGCCCCCAGAGATAGGGAACGCCGTAGTGGACGCCGTTGACAGTGTGCCATGGCGCGTTCTGCAGGCGCGTGTCGAGGGTCTTCCAGCTCGGGATCAGATCCGTGTTGATCGGCTGAACACGCTTGCCGGCAACGAGGCGCAGCGAGGCATCGCCCGAGGCTGTGACGAGGTCAAAGCCACCTTCGTTCATCAGCGCCACCATTTCATCCGAGGTGGCCGCAGTCTTGACGCTGACCTTGCAGCCGGTCTCCTTCTCGAAGCCGGTCACCCAGTCGTAATTCTTGTCGCTCTCACCGCGCTCAATATAGCCGGCCCAGGCAACGATGCTGACGGCGCCTTCGCCCTTGCCGAGCGTCTTCAGCGGCTCGGCGGCGATGACTTGGGTGGCGAAACTTAGGCATGCGAGTGCAGCAGTGCATGATTTCAGCAAATGCTTCATCGGAGTCTCCCGGTTTTTGAGCCAATTTGTGACGTCTTGTTCCCGGAAGAAAAGGTGACCCGATTTTGCCGCATTCGCAAATTCATTTATCAGAAAGGCGATATCGGAAATTCCGATTTCAGAAAGTCGATCATGTGGCTGGAGAGGGAACGGGCGTTCTCCATCCATTCGAGATGATCGAAAAAAATTAAAATGAGTTGTCGACTCCCGACAACGCCAATCGTCCTACTGAACGGAGTTAACCGCAATGCGCCGGCGCGGATCTCTGCCCTGTAGAGCCGGCACGGACGGAGGTACGAATGACTAAAGTAAAAGTTGCCGGGTTCGGTGTCTCGCTTGATGGTTTCGCTGCGGGCATCGATCAGAGTTTAGATCGGCCGCTTGGTTTGCGAGGCGAGGAACTTTTTCAGTGGTTTTTCCCGACGCGGGCGTTTCGCCAGATGCTCGGAAAAGACGACGGAGAAACGGGCCTTGATGACCGGTTCGGCCAACGCGCAATGGAAGGGTTCGGCGCCTTCATTCTCGGCCGTAACATGTTCGGGCCTATTCGTGGGGAATGGCCGGACGATCAGTGGAAAGGCTGGTGGGGTGACAATCCGCCTTATCACGCACCGACTTTCATACTGACACATTATCCCAGACCATCAATCGAGATGCTCGGTGGAACGACATTTCATTTTGTCACTGATGGTATTGAGGAGGCGTTGCAAAAGGCGCGCGAAGCGGCAGGCGCAAAGGACATCAAGATTGGCGGCGGTGCCGACACCGTGAGGCAATACGTTCAAGCCGGCCACGTCGATGAAATTCACCTTGCTCTTGCTCCCACTGTGCTCGGCCAGGGAGAACCGCTCTTTAGCGGCATTGATCTTCACGCTCTGGGATACCGGACAATCGAACATGTTCCGACAGAGCGAGCCACGCATATTGTTCTCGCGAAGTAGAGTTGGAGATTGAGAGGCTACGGCGCTATCGCTGCCGCCCCGAGCGCATGCTTTCGGCGACGCCGACGAAATCGCGGGCGGCCTGCGGCAGGCTGGAGCCCTTGCGCCAGACCATGCCGACCTGGACGACTGGCAGCGAGCCGGAGACGTCGCGGCTCTCGATGCGGTCGCCTTCCAGCGACCAAGGGCGATAGACGAGGTCCGGCAGTAGCGCCACGCCTGCACCGGTGGCGACCAGGCTGCGCACGGCTTCGACGGAGCGCGTGCGGAAGGCAACATGCGGGCGAGCGCCGAGTGCGGAGAGCAGTTTGCCGGTGTTTTCCTCGATCTCGTCAATGGTCAGCATGATCAGCGGTTCGCGGGTGATGTCGGCGACGCTGATGATGTCGGCGGAGACGAGGGGGTGGCCCATGGGCAGCCAGAGGCGATAGGGTGATGTCTCGATGATTTCGGCCTGCAATGCCATGCGGTCGCGCAGATTGGAAATGACCATGACCGCGACGTCGAGCTCGCCACCGACCAGAAGATGTTCGAGATAGCCGCCATTGTCCTCGATGGCACTGACCTCGACGCCGGGGCAGACGCGGCGATAGCGTGCCAGCAGGTCGGATAGCACATAGCCGGCGACGAGCGAGGTGACGCCGATGTTCAGCGTGCCGCCGGTCGCATTCTGCTGGCCGGAAAAACTGGTGCGGGCGTCGGAAACCGTCGCGAGGATCTTCGTCGCGTGGCGCAGGAACTGGTGGCCGTTATGGGTGATGGAGAGCCCGCGCGGATGGCGGTCGAATAGCTCGACGCCGAGATCGCTTTCCAGTTCTTTCAGGGCTTCGGTGACCGAGGATTGCGAGATCGACAGGTTCTGCGCGGCGCGGGTGACCGAGCCCTGTTCCGCCACGGCGACGAAGTATTGAAGCTGTCTCAAGGTGAACGCCATGTCCCGTTTAGAGCATGGCCGCGCGGTGCAAGGCAAGAACCGACATCGGCCTGAAAAATCTGGACCTTTTTTGGTAAAAGCAGCGAGAGCGACACAAGTTTCATCTCTGTTTTAAGCATTCCGAAACACCGCATCCCTAACGTGAGGATCGATCACCTTGTCGCGTTGGAGTGCTTTATGCTGGAGCAGTTGGCGTGAGCGCCTTACTGCATATGTTCCGGTCACCCCGGAAGCTTGTCGTCCTTATCGGCGGAGTGGCCTTGTTGATAGGCTCCTCCGGCGCTTTCGCGCTTTATCTGGGCAAGGACAAGCTCCGGGGTTTTGTCTCGGCCTCTCCAAATGGCCTGCAATGCAGCGACGTCAGCCTCATCACCATCCGCAAGGAAAACCGCTTCTGGGTGCGCAAATACATCCGCACCGACCCGACCGATGGCCTGACGCGCGTCAGAACGGCGCTTCGCGTCGCCAAGGCCGTCTATGAGGAGCAGAAGCCGGATCTCGTCCAGGTGGTGGTTCTCGACAAGAACGGGCCGACATTACGATCCGATATTCGCGGACGGGCGCTGGGCGCCGATGTCGTCTATGTTCCGCATCCCGATAAGGTTGTGGGCGGCACTGTCGAGGCGCCGGTCACGGCGCGTTATTACAATGGGGATGCAAGCGCCCAGGGCCTGTTCTACGGCGAGCAGATCAATATGCTGCCCACCGATATCGACGAGACACTGGCCGAGCTGAAAGACTACAGCGATTGCGACAATCCGCTGGCTGCCGAGAACGACAAGGGCGACGCCAAGACGGATAAGCGTAAGGCAGCAGTGGCGGCGGAAGAAAAGGCGGCAGCGAAGGAAGCCGCCCATGCTCCGCCTAAGCCCCACGAGCCCGCGACGACCGGCAACGTGCCGCCCGAGACAGACAGAGGCGACGAATTTATCGGCGTCGATGCCACCGACCCGAAGGCGGCACCGCCGCTGGGTCTCGACCCGACAATGACGGGCGCCAGCAGCCGGCCGTCGCCGGTGACCAACTGATCCAAACTAGCCTCATGCCGCTGGACCGGGGATAGGCATCCTCAGTCCGCCAGATGCTTCTCGCCGATGGCCTGGTACAGCGCGAACAGCGCCTCGTGAACATTGCTGGCGAGGCGGTAGAATTCCGGATCGGCGAGGATGGCGGGGTGTTGCAGCAGGTGATCGTCGGTCATATCGAGCATGAGCGAGGCCGTGTGCATCGCCTCGTGGCAACCGAAGGTCCCTGGTGCGAATTGAGACAGATCGACATCGCCGATCTCGGCAAGATCGGCCAGCCGCTGCTGTTCGTTGTCGGTATCTGCGGTCGTGTTGTCGGTCATGGATTGGCACCTTTGATTTGCGGGCGGCGAAGATGTCGCCGCGGTTGGCGGGACTTATACGCCATCTGGTGGCAATGACCACCCGCAACCGCGATTGGTTCAGAGGTTCTCCGAGGTTACGGTGAGAAAGCGCACGGGCTCCGCGCTGACCTCGACATCGATCAGGCCCAATGTCTTCAACGTCAGGTCGATCGACCGGCGCGCCTGGATCTCCGGCGCCTGATCCAGCACGATCGAGAGGATGCCCTGGCGCAGATAGCCGCGTGTCTGCTCGGTCAGTTCATGGCCGACCCAGAAGATCCCTCGCTGCCGGTTTTGCTGGAGAACGGATGCGACGGCGACATTGTCGCCGCCGGCGCTGTAGACGCCGATGATGGCCGGGTCACGGGTGAGGGCGTTGCGCAGCAGCTCCATGGCATTGTGCTCGTCGTCGAGGTCGAACATCACCTCGGTGAAGGCGTGGGCGTTCGAGCCCTGTTCGGCGAGATAGACGGAAAACCCGCGAATGCGCTCCTTGTGGTTCTCGTAGGCGCCGCTGTGACAGAGCGCGACGAAGGTGCCCGTCTGTCCGGTCAGCATGCGTGACATATAGTAGGCGGCGGTGCGGCCGGCGGCGTAGTTGTCGATCCCGACATAGGGCAGCTCCGGTGCCGGGCGGGTCATGATCTGGACGACGGGAATCCCGAGGTCGCGCGCTTGTCTGACACTGGTGACCACGTCCGGATGGTCGGGCGCAACGACGATCAGCGCGGATCTGCGCACTTTCGGATTGGCGATATAGTGGGCGAAGTCCGCCGGGTCATTTTCCCGGGCAAAGGTGCGGTGAACGACGATGCCATGGTCGAGCGAGGCGGCGATGCGTTCGAAGGCCTGGTTCATTCGCGAATAGAAGCTGGTTTCCGGCCGCACCAGGATCACCTCGATGCGGATCAGGCCGCGATGGGCGTTCGACAGCGCGTGCCGGTAGTTCAGCCTCTTGGCGGCGAGAAACACCTTTTCCACGGTTTCGGGCCGGACGCCGCCACGGCCATTGACGACGCGCTCGACCGTGGCCGTGCCGACGCCGGCCTCTTCCGCGACATCCTTCAAGGTGACCTTCGTCATCCCACTCCTCCGGCCGCACCAGTTCGGCCCTGCATTCATGCTGCCCTACGCCAATGATCAAATTTGATCAAGGAAGGATTGGAGAGCCGGCACAGTGCGGGCCTATCCTTCGGGCAATTCGGGAGGAAAACCGAATCCCAAAACGATCCAGACGAAAGATCATCCACTGGCCTACTCAGGGTTACGCCGGATGACGGAGGAGCCCCATGAAGATCGCACTCGACCCGCATATGCACCGGCACCTGCCGCTCGATCAGCTTTGCCGCAAGGCGGCGGAGCTTGGCTATGACCATATCGAATTGTCGCCGCGCGACGACTTCCTTCCCTGGTGGGTGCGGCCGCGTGCGCACAAGGAGCGCATCGCCGAATTCAAGTCGGCGCTGAAGGACCACGGCGTCAAGCTCGCATCGCTCCTGCCGATGTATCGCTGGGCAAGCCCGCACGAAGATGAGCGGCAGGCGGCGGTCAGCTATTGGAAGGAAGCGATCCGAATCGCCGTCGAGATGGATTGCGACACGATGAACTCGGAATTCGGCCGCGGCCCTTCGCCGGACCGGAGCCACCGCTCCAATTGCTGCGGCGGCATGCATACCCATGAACACAGTGAAGCCGCCTGGTGGCGCTCGATCGAGGAACTCGTTCCGGTCTTCGAAAAGGAAGGCGTTACCCTCAACATGGAGCCGCATCCGGAAGACTGGTGCGAGACGCTGCATCCGGCCATCGACATGCTGAAGACGATCGGTTCGGACAGAGTGAAGTTTCTCTATTGCGCGCCGCACACCTTCTACTTCGGCGACGACATGGCGAAGATGATCCGCGATGCGGGTCCGCTGATCAACCATGTGCATGTGGCCGACACCTATAACCACAAGGCCTCTTCCGGCCTGCGCTACATCGTCAATCCGCCGGGCGCGAAGGTGACGATCCACCAGCATATGGACATGTACCAGGGCGAGATCGACTGGGATGCCTTCTTCTCGTCACTGGCCGCGGTCGGCTTTGATGGCATCGTCACGGCCTGCGTCTTCGGCTGGGAAGAGCGGGCTGACGCTTCCGGAAAGTTCATGCGTTCGGAAATCCAGAAGTACGTCGACAAATACTGGCCGGCAAAGCGCGCCTGATCACCGGCCCGCCATTCGACCTTACCGATATCAGACAGGGAATGACCGCGTGACCATCACGATTACGACCGCTCCATGCTGCTGGGGCGTGGACGATGTCAAAAATCCGAACCTGCCCGCCTGGGAGCGCGTCTTTGACGAAGCCGCCGCCGCCGGTTATGGTGGCCTTGAGCTTGGGCCGTACGGCTATGTGCCGCTCGACCACCAGCGGGTCGCCGAGGCACTCTCGGAGCGCAATCTCTTCATCGTCGCCGGCACGATCTTCGACGATCTCGTGTCTCCGGACAATCGCCAGAACCTGCTCCGCCAGACGGACGAGATCTGTGCGATGATCACCAGGCTGCCGCAGCCGGAGCAGGTTGACGGCCAGCGGTTCAAGACGCCCTATCTCACTGTCATGGATTGGGGTCATGACGAGAGGGATTACGCCGCCGGTCATTCCGACCGCGCGCCACGGCTCACCGACAACGACTGGGCCGGCATGGTCGCCAACATCAAGGCCATCGCCGAGCTTGCTCGGGATAAATACGGCGTCCGCGCCGTCATCCATCCGCATGCCGGCGGCTATATCGAGTTCGCCGACGAGATCGAGCGGATCGCGACCGACGTACCGGCGGAGACGGCCGGCTTCTGCCTCGATACCGGCCACACCTATTATGCCGGCATGGATCCCGTGGAGACGCTGCGCCATTACGCGGACCGGCTCGACTACGTCCATTTCAAGGATATCGACCAGGCGGTGTTCGAGCGCGTGCTCGGCGAGAAGATCCGTTTCTTCGAGGCTTGCGCCCAGGGCGTCATGTGCCCGATCGGCCGGGGCACCATCGATTATCCCGCAGTGAAGCGGGCGCTCGACGAGATCGGCTATCACGGCTTCATCACCGTCGAGCAGGAGCGCGATCCGCTGAGCGTGGCGGGAAGTCTCGAGGATGTGAAGGAAAGCCGCGATTATCTGCGGTCGGTCGGCTTCTAGGAACAGGGAATAGCGTAATGTCAGGAATGAAGAGAAAGCCGATCCGCTGGGGCATGGTCGGGGGTGGGCGCGGCAGCCAGATCGGCTATATCCATCGCTCCGCGGCACTCAGGGATAGCATATTCGAACTCGTGGCCGGCGCCTTCGATATCGATCCGGCGCGCGGTCGTGCCTTCGGTGTGGAGCTCGGGCTCGACGAGGCGCGCAGCTATCCGGACTACCTAGCCATGTTTGCGGCGGAGGCCAAGCGGCCAGATGGCATCGAAGCCGTCTCGATCGCGACCCCGAACAACACCCATTTCGCCATTTGCAAGGCGGCGCTGGAGCATGATCTGCATGTCGTCTGCGAGAAGCCGCTTTGTTTCACCGTTGCCGAGGCCGAAGAGCTGAAGGCGCTTTCGCAGGCGCGGAACCGCATCGTCGGTGTCACTTATGGCTATGCTGGGCACCAGATGATCGAGCAGGCGCGGGCTATGGTGAGGAACGGCGATCTTGGGGAAATCCGCATCGTCAACCTGCAGTTTGCCCATGGTTTCCATAGTGCGGCTGTGGAGGAGCTTAACCCGTCCACGCGCTGGCGCGTCGATCCCAAATTCGCGGGTCCGAGCTATGTGCTCGGCGATGTCGGGACGCATCCGCTCTATATCTCGGAAGTCATCCTGCCGCATTTGAAGATCAAGCGCTTGATGTGCACACGCCAGAGCTTCGTCAAAAGCCGGGCGCCGCTTGAGGACAATGCCGTGACCCTGATGGAATATGACAACGGCGCGCTCGCGACCGTCTGGTCGAGCGCCGTCAATGCCGGCTCCATGCATGGCCAGAAGGTCCGCATCGTCGGATCGAAGGCGAGCATTGAGTGGTGGGATGAGCGCCCCAACCAGCTTTCCTATGAGATCCAGGGCGAGCCGGTGCGTGTCCTTGAACGGGGCATGGATTATCTTTATCCGGAGGCCCGGATCGACGACCGCATCGGCGGCGGCCATCCGGAAGGCCTGTTCGAAGCCTGGGCCAATCTTTACCGCCGTTTCGGCTTTGCCATCGACGGACAGCGCGGTCTCGCGCCAGCCGGAATGGAGGAGCTCGGTTTCCCCGATGTCCATGCCGGCCTTGAGGGCGTGCGATGGGTCGAGAATTGCGTGCGCTCCGCTGATGCCGGCGCCGTCTGGGTAGACTACGAATAACGCTATCAAATGAACGACAAAGGCCGCCAGGGTAACCATGGCGGCCTTTGTTTTTTCTCAAGCTGTCTTGGCGAAGCCGGCTCAGTCCGCCTTGGCGCGCCGTGCCGGGAACAGGATGATGTCGCGGATCGACGGGGAGTTGGTGAGCAGCATGATCAGGCGGTCGACACCGATGCC
Source organism: Rhizobium sp. GW821-FHT14E12 (assembly GCF_058803745.1). Lineage (NCBI taxonomy): Bacteria > Pseudomonadati > Pseudomonadota > Alphaproteobacteria > Hyphomicrobiales > Rhizobiaceae > Rhizobium > Rhizobium sp. GW821-FHT14E12. The sequence continues at coordinate 1,542,746 of NZ_JBXAPH010000001.1, read as the reverse complement.
GAGGCCGCCGGCGGGCGGCATGCCCTGGTCGATGGCGTCGAGGAATTCCTCGTCCAGTTCCTTCTGCTTCTCGCCGCGCGCATGTGCCTGTTCGAGCTGCTCGACCATGCGGGCGCGCTGCTCTTCCGGATCGTTGAGTTCCGAGAAGGCGTTGCCGAGTTCCCAGGCATTGCAATAGGTCTCGAAGCGCTCGACGAGGCGCGGCTCGCCCGGCACTTCCTTGGCGAAGGGCGAGATGTCCTTCGGGAAATGCGTGACGTGCGATGGCTGGATCAGCGTGCCCTCGACCTTTTCTTCGAAAATGAAGGCGAGGCATTCGCCCCAGGTGGCGTCCTTCTCGACGGCGAAGCCAGCGGCCTTGGAGGCGGCGCGGGCTTCCTCGTCGGTCTTGATCGCCAGGAAGTCGATGCCGGTTGCTTCCTTGACGGCGTCGGGCATCGGCACGCGGCGGAACGGACCCTTGAAGGAGATCTGCTTGTCGCCGAAGGCGAATTCGGTGCTGCCGTGGATCGACATGGCGAGCGTCGAGAACAGGCGCTCGACGAGGTCCATGATGTCCTCGTAGTCGGCGTAGGCCCAGTAGCACTCCATCATGGTGAATTCGGGATTGTGCCGGGTGGAGACGCCTTCGTTGCGGAAGTTGCGGTTGATTTCGAACACCTTGTCGGTGAGGCCCGAAACCAGTGTGCGCTTCAGGAACAGTTCCGGCGCGATGCGCAGATACATGTCGAGCTTCAGCGTGTTGTGATGCGTCTTGAACGGCTCGGCGGTGGCGCCGCCATAGACCGAATGCAGCATCGGCGTCTCGACTTCCATGAAGCCGTCTTCTTCCATGAAGCGACGGATACCGGAGACGATGCGGCTGCGCTGCTGGAAGCGGAGCTTCGATTCCTCGTTGGTCATGATATCGAGATGGCGCTTGCGGTAGCGCAGCTCGATATCGGAGAGGCCGTGCCACTTCTCGGGCATCGGCAGCAGCGACTTGGTCAGCATGGTGATCTGCTGCGCGTTGATCGTCAGCTCGCCGCGCTTGGTGCGGCGGACGATACCGGTGATGCCGATGATGTCGCCGATATCGATCATCGGTAGCAGGGCGCGGGCCTCTTCGCCGGTGACGTCCTTGTGGCTGAAGATCTGGATCTTGCCCGAGGCGTCATGGATATCCATGAACATGCCGGAATTGCGCGACGAGTAGACGCGGCCGGCAACAGTGACGACATCGGTCGTTTCGATGTCCGGCTCCAGGCCTTCATATTTCGCCGTCAGCTCGGCATTGGTCAGCGTCCGGTGAAAATGCGCCGGATAGACGTCGCCGATCTTTTCGCGCAGCAGCTTGAGCTTCTGGGCGCGAACTTCCGTTGCGTCGGAGGAGAGGGCTGATGTTTCGGTCTTGTCGTTCATGGTTCTACGTCCGGTTCAGTTCTTCGGGCCGACGAGGGTCGCAACGGTCTGGGCGGCAAGTTTCAGCCGCTGGCGCACGACGGAGCGGCCAAGGATCGCCATGCTATCGAAAAGCGGCAGCGAGCGCGAGGAGCCCGATACGGCGACGAAAAGCGGCGCGACGATGACCTTCAGCTTCTTGCCCATGCGGTCGGCGATGGCGCGCAGTTCGGCTTCGATCGTCTCGACATTCCATTCGAGGATCTTTTCGAGGTCCGGCTGCACCGTGTTCAAGATGTCCAGCAGCTCTTCCGGCGTCGACTTGATCTTGGCAAAGGCCGAGGGATCGAGATTGAGGTCGGACTTGAACAGGAAGCCGGTGAGATCCGGCAGCTCGCCAAGCTTGGAGATGCGCGACTGCGACAGCTTCAGGCCTTCCTGCAGGCGGCTGTTTTCCATCGCCCAGGTCAGCACCCGCTGCTGGAATTCTTCTTCCGAGAGCTTTTCGCGGATCCAGCGGCCGTTCAGCCAGTCGAGCTTCTGGATATCGAAGATCGCGCCGGCCTTGGAGAGGTTTTCCGGATCGAACTTTGCCGCCAGCTCGTCCATGGTCAGCAGCTCGTCACCTTCTGCAATCTGGATGAAGAACAAGCCGAGGAAATTCATCAGCGCTTCGGGGATATAGCCGAGAGCGGTGTAATAGGAGATCGAGGTCGGGTTCTTGCGCTTCGACAGTTTCGACTTGTCGGCGTTGCGCATCAGCGACAGGTGCATGAAGACCGGTGGTTCGAGGCCGAGATAGCGGTAGATCAGGATGTGTTTCGGAACCGAGGCGAGCCATTCCTCGCCGCGCGCCACATGGGTGATCTTCATCAGATGGTCGTCGACGACGTTGGCCATGTGGTAAGTTGGCATGCCGTCGGCCTTGAGCAGAACCTGCATGTCCACGGCATCCCACGGGATTTCGACGTCGCCATAGACGCCGTCATGGAACTTGCAGGAACCTTCGGTCGGGATCTTCATACGCACGACATGCGGCTCGCCGGCGGCAACGCGCGTGGAGACTTCCTCGGCCGAAAGGTTCAAACAGAGCCCGTCATACTTCGGCGGCAGGCCGGCGGCGCGCTGGGCGGCGCGCATCTGTTCCAGACGCTCGGGCGTGCAGAAGCAGCGAAAGCCGTGACCGGCATCGACGATCTTCTCGACATAGGGCTTGTAGAGGTCCTTGCGGTCACTCTGGCGATAGGGGCCGTAGGGGCCGCCGATATCGGGACCTTCCGACCATTCGAGGCCGCACCACTTCAGCGCATCGAGCACCTTGGTCTCGAATTCCGGCGTCGAGCGCGTCGCGTCGGTGTCTTCGATGCGCAGGATGAACTCGCCGCCATGCTTCTTGGCGAAGAGATAATTGAACAGCGCAATATAGGCGGTGCCGACATGGGGCTCGCCGGTCGGGGAGGGTGCGATGCGGACGCGAACGCCTGAAGTGGTCATTTTGTTTGCCCGTCAGAAAAAGCCAGGCCGCTGCGTGGGATAAGCGCTGCCCGGCTGGAAATGTTTATCTGGATCAGGAAACCGGCCGGAAAAGGGCGTCTTGCCGCTTCAATTCCGCGTTTTCCGTTTGGGTGGCCTTAGGCCATATTCAATGGATGACGTCAAGGGAAAGTGCGTCCCGACACGGTGCGGACGCACGCGCGGTGTCGTCCCGTGGCTTCGGCCATCACCATGTCTTCGCCTATTTCCATTCGGAAAAACCGGAATAGAAAGGCGGACATATTATTTTTATTTGCAATTTCTGCGACAGTGGCAGAATGGGTCCTCAATTCACCACTGGGAGAAAGCGATGAAGAAATTCATTTTGAGCTTTTTATTCGTCGGAACCATGCTCAGTCCTGCCGCCGCCCAATCGACGATCACGCATGATGGTTCGGCCCGTCTTCTCAACAGCTATCGGGCCTATATCGGCTCCGACGACCTTTATAATTCCAAGGGAGAACGCCTGACGCAGCCCTGGCAGATCATCCGGCAGGACCGCGCGAACTACCATGCCTATAGACGCCGCGACCGGGGCGACCAGGGTGACAATTTCTTTTCGGACCCCGCCAACCGCCAGCGCCTGGAGGCGATGCTTGCAAGTGGCGCTATCACCGACGCCGCCGCAAACGACATCGTTCGCGGCAACGTATGGATCAGGGTCGAGATTTACGGTCGGGGCAACATCGGCGAATGGGTCGACGTCCACGTCGAGGAGTGAGCGCCGCACCCATTTGCGGGTGCGGACCTTTTCCTCAATGCCCGCCCGCCACCTTTTTCCGCTTGTTGCGCACCACCATGTTCAGCACTTCGACGGCGGCCGAGAAGGCCATGGCGGTATAGACGTAGCCCTTGGGAACGTGGAAGCCCATGCCTTCGGCAATCAGCGTCGTGCCGATCATCAGCAGGAAGGCCAGCGCCAGCATGACGATGGTGGGGTTCTTCTCGATGAAATTGGCAAGCGGGTTGGCGGCCACCAGCATGACGGTAACGGCGGCGATGACGGCAACGAACATGATCGGCAGATGCGGCGTCATGCCGACGGCGGTGATGATGCTGTCGACCGAGAAGACGAGGTCGAGCAGCAGGATCTGGCCAATGGCGGCGGCAAAGGTCGATGTCGTCGACTTGGCGATGAAGTCCTCACCGTGTTCGGCGGGATCGACATTGTGATGGATTTCCTTCGTGGCCTTCCAGACCAGGAAGAGGCCGCCGCCGATCAGGATCATGTCTTTCCACGAATAGCCGTGGCCGAAAAGTTCGAAGACCGGCGTCGTCAGCTGCACGATCCAGGCGACGGTGCCGAGCAGGGCGAGGCGCATGATGAGCGCGAGGCCGATACCGATCTTACGTGCCTTCTCGCGGTGTTCCGGCGGCAGCTTGTTGGTCAGGATCGAAATGAAGATGAGGTTGTCGATACCGAGGACCACCTCCATGACGACAAGCGTGATCAGCGCAACCCATGCGCTCGGATCCTGCATCAAGCCAACAATGTCCATTAACGATTTCCCTTTGGTCAGCGTTCACCGAACGCTGACCCCCAGCTCCGGCTCTTCAATAATCGTCGGTAATGTAAGGAGCGAATTCACAGGTGCAAGCGGCGGCGCCGTTTTAGTAGACGCCGCAGCTGCTTCTATGCTTTCAGGGGTATCCAGATCTCCGTCACGCCCATGCCGGTTTGAGGGTCGAAACGGTCGTCGTAGCGCTCCATCATGTCGGGCAGGCTGGCGTGCTGGTGACCGGATTGTGGCAGCCAGTCACCGAAGATCTGGTGCACGGTGGCGGAGATACCGGAGATGTGGCCGCGATGCGTGAAGACCGCGTAGCGCTGCTGCGGCAGCTTCAGGGTCGCAAAACCCTCCGGCAGGTCGTCGGCCGCGCTGATCTCGGCGGCGGACATATAGCGGAAGCTTTCGGTCTCGCCTTCAGCCTGGGTGCAGACGCCATAGGCGACATTGCCGACCTGGCCGGGGATGTGGCCGAAATGCTGGTTGAACTTCTGCCAAAGCGAGGGGATCCCCTGCGTGGCCTCGTGGGTATAGGTTTCCGCAAGGCCGGCGAGCAGCATTGCGGGGCGGGTCTCGAAACGCGGCGCGTCGAGCTTGGGGAGGTGGGTGTCGTCCATTCTGATCGGCTCCAGTAAGGTAAGGTTTCTGGCGTGCCCTTGTTTGCGCAAGCCATCCGGCGTCATGCCGAATTGTTCGCGGAAGGCACGGGTGAAAGCCTCATGCGAGCCGTAGCCCGCATCGAGGGCAACCTGGAGAATGGTCGATGAGCTGTCGATCAGCGCAAGCGCGGCTCCGCTAAGGCGCCGGCCCCGGATATAGCCGCTGATCGAATGGCCGGTGGTCAGTCCAAAGACGCGCGACAGATGGTAACGCGACAGGCCGGCCGTGTCGGCGATCTCGTCGAGTGAGATATCGGAGGAAAAATGGCTTTCGATGAACCAAATCGCTCGTCCGATCGCGCTCATGTCTAACTCCCTGGTTGCCGGCCCATTGTTAGGCGTTGACCGGCGATGGGATTTGATCGCGATTGCGGAGTTGATGGCAAGACCTGCGAGCCCTCGGCTGGCCGTCAGGCGCAATCTTTCTGTTTGGAACCATAGGCGGCCAGGAAGACACGCACGGCGCCGCGCACGACATAGTCGATCTCCTCCTTGGAAGGAGGCGCTTCCATGTCGCCGAACAGCCTTAGCTTGAAATAGCCGCCGCTGGCCATTTCGAGAAACTGGCGCGCGGCCATGTCGAAATCCTCGATCTCGACGCTGCCTGCCTCGGCCTTGCGCTCCAGATAGCTACGCAACACGGTACGCAGGTTATCCGGGCCGGTGAAGAAGCGTTGACAGAGAGACGGCATGCGCTCGCGTACCCCGATGACGGTTCGCATGGCGCTGATGATCTTGTCGGATGTGACGTGCGTCGCAAACACCTTGCCGAACTCAAGGAGACTCGACGCGATGTCGGTATCCTCGGCGAGTGCTGCGCGCACGATTTCGACGAAATGCGCGCGTTCGCTGTTCACAATGGCGGAGAACAGGTCTTCCTTGTTGGCGAAGTAGACGTAGAGCGTACCCTTGGAGACGCCAGCTTCGCGCGTGACGTCGTTCATGCTCGCGGCATCGAACCCCATTTTCATGAAGACGCGCTTGGCGCCCTCCAGAATTTGCTGGCGCTTGACCGGATCTTCACCGGCGGCCCATCGTCCACCGGATGCGGGTGCGTTCAAGACGGCGACATTTTGCGGTTCGTGCTTCATGGTCTCCTTACACTCGATCATTTTTGGAGAACCTTAATCAGATTCGCCAAATAAATCGAACTCAGTGGTTCGATGCCACTTGATATGGAGTGGAAAACGATCTATGTCAACTGAACCGAACCGTTCAGTTCGATTATTTTACCCAGATTTTCCGGTGGTAGGGCAATGTCGTCTAGTCATGGTAACAACGTAGCGCGCATCGTCAACGATGCCGCTGATACCGAAATGGAAGCAACGGAAGCTGGCGTATCCGCCGAAGCTCCCGCCGCGGAAACACGCGGCAATCCAGCCCCCGCCCAGGCTGCGCCAGCATCTCCGGCAGAGGTGGCCCCACCGCCCGCCGAGAAGAAGCGGCGCAGCCTGGTTATGCCTATCATCGTCGTTCTGGCGCTCGTCGGCGGCGGCTGGTACGGTTATGACTGGTGGACGACGGGCCGCTTCATGGTTTCCACCGACGACGCCTATATCGAAGGCGACATCGCGACCATCCAGCCGAAGGTCACCGGCTATGTCGCCAAGGTGAATGTCGTCGCCAACCAGCAGGTCAAGACGGGCGACGTGCTCGCCACGCTCGACGACGGCGACTACAGACTGGCGCTGGAACAGGCGCAGGCCTCGCTCGTCACCGAGCAGCTGTCGCTGCACACGATCGACGCGCAGATTGCAGCCGGTCAGGCGACCCTTGCCCAGTCGCAGGCCCAGAAGGTCGCTCTCGAGGCAACCGTACGGGGTGCGCAGATCACCCAGACCCGCGCCGCCGAACTTCAGGCGAAGTCGGTCGGCACCACAGCTTCGCTCGACAGCGCCAATATCGCGCTTGACCAGGCCAAGGCCAATCTCGTCGGTGGCGACGCCGCCATCGCGTCGGCCCAGGCCAATATCAACTTGCTGCAGGCGCAGCGCACCCAGGCCGAGAGCACCATCAAGGGTCTCGAAGCCGCCCGTGACAAGGCTGCCCGCGATCTCTCCTTCACGGTCCTGAAGGCGCCCTATGACGGCGTCGTCGGTAACCGGTCCGTGCAGGAAGGCGATCTCGTCTCTCCCGGCCAGAAGCTGATGGCGATCGTTCCGACCCGCCAGCTCTACATCGACGCCAACTTCAAGGAAACGCAGATCCAGCATCTGGTTCCCGGCTCGAAGGTCAACGTCCAGGTGGACGCCTATAGCGATCATCCGATCGTCGGCACGGTCGAGTCGATTTCGCCGGCGTCCGGCTCGGTCTTCTCGCTGCTGCCGCCGGAAAACGCGACGGGCAACTTTACCAAGATCATCCAGCGCGTGCCGGTTCGCATTGCCCTGCCGCAGGATGCGCTCGATAGCGGTCGCCTGCGCGCCGGCCTGAGTGTCGTTGTCGATGTCGACACCCGCACGGCGCCGGACAAGAAGTAAGCTCGGGAGAGACATATCATGTCGTCGGCCAGCACTACCGCAGGCGCCCCTCCGCGGGCGCCGGCGCCCGCCGTTTCTCCGGCGGACGAACGCATGGACCCAAAGAAGCTCATCGCCTTTCTTGCGATGGTGCTCGGCATGTTCATGTCGATCCTCGACATTCAGATCGTTTCGGCATCGCTCAGCGAAATCCAGGCCGGCCTTAGCGCCGGCTCGGATGAAATCGGCTGGGTGCAGACCGCCTATCTGATCGCCGAAGTCATCATGATCCCATTGTCGGGAACGCTGGCGCGCATCATCTCGACGCGTTACCTCTTCGCGATCTCCGCGGCTGGTTTCACCATGGCCAGCGCGCTCGCGGCAACCGCCACCAATATCGACCAGATGATCGTCTATCGCGCGCTGCAGGGCTTCATTGGCGGCGGTATGATCCCCTCGGTCTTTGCGGCCGCGTTTACCATTTTCCCGCCGTCGAAGCGCAATATCGTCTCGCCGATCATCGGCCTGATCGCGACGCTGGCGCCGACCATCGGCCCGACCGTCGGTGGCTATCTTTCGAATGCCTTCTCCTGGCACTGGCTGTTCCTGGTCAACATTCCGCCGGGCATCGTCGTTGCCATCGTCACCTGGAACTACATCGACTTCGACAAGCCCGAGCTGTCGTTGATGAAGAAGTTTGACTGGTGGGGGCTGATCTCCATGGGCGTCTTCCTTGGCGCGCTGGAATATGTGCTGGAAGAAGGCAACACCAACGACTGGTTCAACGACAGCTACATCACCATTGCGGCCATCGCCTCCGGCATCGGCGCGGTCATCTTCTTCTACCGTGCTTTCTCGGTGGATTTCCCGGTGGTGGACCTCAAGGCTTTCGCCAACAAGAACTTCTCCTTCGGCTCGGTGTTCTCCTTCGTGATGGGCATCGGTCTTTATGGCCTGACCTATATCTATCCGCTCTATCTCGCTCGCATTCGTGGTTACGATTCGCTGCAGATCGGCGAGACGATGTTCGTGTCGGGCCTGACGATGTTCTTCACGGCGCCGCTTGCCGGTTTCCTGTCGAGCAAGCTCGATCTGCGCATCATGATGGTCATCGGTTTCACCAGCTTCTCGGCCGGCACCTACATCATGATGCATCTGACGACGGATTGGGATTTCTACGAGCTGCTGATCCCGCAGATCCTGCGCGGCTTCGGGCTGATGCTCTGCATGGTGCCGATCAACAATATTGCGCTCGGAACCATGCCGCCCGCTCGCATGCGGGGCGCATCCGGCCTGTTCAACCTGACGCGTAACCTCGGCGGCGCCGTCGGCCTTGCCATCATCAACACGCTTCTGACGAACCGCCAGGATCTGCATTACTTCAATCTGCGCGACAACATCCAATGGGGCAACCAGGCGGCTGTGGCCCAGTTGAACAATATGGCCACCAGCTTCACCGCCTCGGGCCTGGACGGCCAGCAGGCCGCGCTCAGGCAGATGGTCAATATGACGACGCAGCAGGCGATGATCATGTCCTTCAGCGATATCTTCCTGATGCTGACGATCCTGTTCCTGGCGATGATCCTCGGCGTACTGATGCTGAGCAAGCCGAAGGCGGCGGGTGGCGGCGGTGGCGGAGGCCATTGATCTCGTCTTGCCTTCTTGCAATGAATGGGCTCCTCACATCGAGGAGCCCTTTTTCGTTGTGGCGATCGACAGGAAAATATCAGGGCAAAAAAATTTCTGATTTACGTACATCAAAAATGGCGTTAAGCATCTCGTCAGGAGGAGCTGATGAGACCCACTGTGTACGATATCGCCGCTGCCGCGGGTGTCAGCCTTGCGACCGTGGATCGGGTGCTGAACCAGCGCCCGGGCGTGCGCATCGTCACGCGCGAGAAGGTGGAAGCGGCGATCCGCGACATCGGCTATGTGCGCGACGTGGCGGCGGCCAATCTTGCCAAGGGTCGTGTCTATCCGCTGGTCTTCATCCTGCCAACCGGCGATAATTCCTTCATGCACGGCCTTTACGCCGAGGTGCGCCAGGCGATGACGCGTTCGTCTCTCGAGCGCACTGAGATCCGTATTGTCGAAGTGCCTGCCTTCGATCCGCCGGCGCTGGTGGCCGCACTCGATGCGTTGCGAGGGCAGGATGTTGCCGGCGTGGCGCTGGTGGCGACCGATGCGCCGGAGGTGCGCGCCGCCGTTGACCGGCTGGTGGATGCGCGCATTCCCGTCGTCACCCTCGTTTCCGATCTCACCGGTTCCGCGCGGCATCACTATGCCGGCGTCGACAATATTGCCGCCGGCCGGACGGCAGCCCGGTTGCTTGGCCGGTTTCTTGGTGGACGCCAAGGTGACATCACCGTGCTTGCCGGTTCCATGCTGGTGCGCGACCATCGCGAGCGTCTCGAAGGATTTGCCGCTGTGATGGCGGCGGAGTTTCCGCAATTGCGGCTGCTGCCAGTGCTTGAAGGCCGCGACGATCCGGAGATCACCAGCGGGCTGGTCTCTAAGGCGCTTGCGGGCAGCAAGGAGATCATCGGTGTCTACAGTCTCGGTGCCGGTAATCGCGGCCTGATCAGGGCGCTGAAGGCGACCGGGCAGGGGCGTGGCCTGACGGTGGTGGCGCATGAACTCACCGAGCATACGCGCGCGGCGCTGCAGGATGGCACGATCGATGCCGTGCTCAACCAGGATGCCGGCCATGAGGTGCGCAGCGCCATCCGCGTCCTGAAGGCGACGGCGGACGGCCAGGGCTTCATTGCCGGCCAGGAGCGCATACGCCTCGACATTTTCGTGAAGGACAATCTGCCTTGATCATCAAGACCAGCGGCGGACTCTAGGGAGTATTATCAAATGTATTTGGGTCTCGATCTCGGAACGTCCGGCGTCAAGGCGATGCTGATCGACGGTGACCAGAAGATCATCGGCTCGGCCAATGGCGGGCTCGACGTGTCGCGTCCGCATCCGGGCTGGTCGGAGCAGGAGCCGTCGCACTGGATCCGCGCCACCGAAGAGGCGGTCGCCGGTCTGAGGGCATCGCATCCGAAGGAGCTGGCAGCCGTGCGCGGCATCGGGCTTTCCGGCCAGATGCATGGCGCGACGCTGCTCGATGCCGACGACAAGGTGCTGCGGCCCTGCATCCTCTGGAACGATACGCGCAGCTATCATGAAGCCGCGGCCCTCGACGCCGATCCGCGTTTCCGGGCGCTCACCGGCAATATCGTCTTTCCCGGCTTCACCGCGCCGAAGCTCGCCTGGGTCGCCAAGCATGAGCCGGATGTTTTTGCCAAGGTGCGCTGGGTACTGTTGCCGAAGGACTATCTGCGCCTGTGGCTGACGGGTGAACACATTTCGGAAATGTCGGATTCCGCCGGCACCTCCTGGCTCGACACCGGCAAGCGCAAATGGTCGTCCGAGCTGCTGGCCGCGACCGATCTCGATGAAAAGCAGATGCCGACCCTGGTCGAGGGCACGGACGCCGCTGGCAAGTTGCGCGGCGAACTGGCCTCGAAATGGGGTATTGCCGGCGACGTCGTCGTGGCTGGCGGCGCTGGTGATAACGCCGCTTCCGCCTGCGGCATGGGCACGGTTAGCCATGGCGCCGCCTTCGTTTCGCTCGGGACCTCGGGCGTGCTCTTTGCCGCCAATGGATCCTACCTGCCGAAGCCGGAAAGCGCCGTGCATGCCTTCTGCCACGCGCTACCGAACACCTGGCACCAGATGGGTGTCATCCTGTCGGCGACCGACGCGCTGAACTGGCATTCGGGCGTCACCGGCAAATCCGCCGCCGATCTTACCGGTGAGCTGGGCGAGGCGCTGAAGGCGCCGTCGAGCGTCACCTTCCTTCCCTATCTCTCGGGCGAGCGCACGCCGCACAATGACGCGACCATCCGCGGCGCCTTCATTGGTCTTGGCCATGAGAGCGGCCGCGCCGTGCTGACGCAGGCGGTGCTGGAAGGCGTCAGCTTCGCCATCCGGGACAATCTCGAAGCATTGCGCTCGGCCGGCACCGACATTGCTCGCGTCACGGCCATCGGCGGCGGTTCGCGCTCGCGCTACTGGCTGGCCTCGATCGCGACAGCACTGGGCGTTCCTGTCGACCTGCCGGCCGACGGCGATTTCGGCGCAGCCTTTGGTGCTGCCCGTCTTGGCCTGATCGCGGCGACGGGTGCCGATCCGGTCGCCGTATGCTCGACTCCGGAAACGGCCGGCACGATCGAGCCGGTTACCGCGCTGACCGGCGCTTACGAGGATGCTTACAAGCGTTACCGCGCGCTCTATCCGGCGATTAAGCCGCTGAGCGCGCATTGAAATATCGTGGCCTAAAGCCCCTCATCCGCCCTGTCGGGCACCTTCTCCCCGTTTTGACGGGGAGAAGGGGATAGACGCACCATCACCGTCCCTCTCATCACCGGTTTAGGAGAGGGTACAGAGGTCGTCCCCTCTCCCCGCTTGCGGGGAGAGGGCTAGGGTGAGGGGCAGGGCTGCACGGAATGAATAACAATACTGAAATACTCAAAACTCTGAGGAGACAGGACATGAACACCGGATTTTTCGGCGATATCGCCAAGGTTAAATACGAAGGCCCTGACAGCACCAATCCGCTGGCCTTCCGCCACTACAACAAGGATGAAGTGGTTCTCGGCAAGCGCATGGAAGACCATCTGCGGTTTGCCGTCGCCTACTGGCACACTTTCACCTGGCCGGGTGGCGACCCCTTCGGCGGACAGACCTTCCTGCGTCCCTGGTTCAACGAGACGATGGAAGCCGCCAAGCTGAAGGCCGACGTCGCCTTCGAATTCTTCACCCTGCTTGGCTCGCCCTATTACTGCTTCCACGACGCCGACGTGCGCCCGGAAGGCAAGAATTTCGCCGAGAACACCAAGAACCTCAATGAGATCGTCGACTATTTCGCGCAGAAGCAGGCCGATACCGGCGTCAAGCTGTTGTGGGGCACGGCGAACCTCTTCTCCAACCGCCGCTTCATGTCGGGTGCTGCGACCAATCCGGATCCGGATGTCTTCGCTTTCTCGGCCGCGACTGTGAAGACCTGCATGGACGCGACGCATAAGCTCGGTGGCGAGAATTACGTTCTCTGGGGCGGCCGCGAAGGCTATGAAACCCTGCTCAACACCGACCTGAAGCGCGAACTCGACCAGATGGGCCGCTTCCTCAATCTCGTGGTCGAGTACAAGCACAAGATCGGCTTCAAGGGCGCGATCCTGATCGAGCCGAAGCCGCAGGAGCCGACCAAGCATCAGTACGACTACGACGTCGCGACCGTCTACGGCTTCCTGAAGAAGAACGGCCTCGAAAACGAAGTGAAACTCAACATCGAGCAGGGCCACGCGATCCTTGCCGGCCATTCCTTCGAGCACGAGCTGGCGCTTGCCAACGCACTCGGTATCTTCGGCTCGATCGACATGAACCGCAACGACTACCAGTCCGGCTGGGATACCGACCAGTTCCCGAACAATGTTCCGGAAATGTCGCTGGCCTATTACCAGGTCCTGGCAGGCGGCGGCTTCACCAGCGGCGGCACCAACTTCGACTCGAAGCTGCGCCGTCAGTCGCTCGATCCGGCAGACCTGCTGATCGGCCATATCGGTGGCATGGATTGCTGCGCCCGTGGTCTGAAGGCAGCCGCCAAGATGATCGAGGACAAGGCCCTGTCGCAGCCGCTCGCCAACCGTTACGCCGGCTGGGATTCGGCAGAAAGCCAGAAGCTGCTCCGCGGCGAATACTCGCTCGACCAGATCGCACAGTGGGTCGAGGCCAAGGACATCAACCCGCAGCCGAAGTCCGGTAAGCAGGAACTGCTGGAAAACATCGTCAACCGTTACGTTTGATGGATCGACGACATGCGGGAGGCGGTGCTCATCGCCTCCCGAGCTACCGCCTGAATGCGCGGCTGGAAATCGCTATGGGGTTTCCAGAGGGGTCCTTGGCATTGGCGAACACATAGCCGTCAGCCTGATGCAAAGGTCCGAATTCAAGTCCCTCGGCAGCGCATTTGGCGCGGAATGCTTCGACATCTTCCACGTCGAAGCCCAGTTTCACCAGCACCTGGCCCATCTTTTGAGCCTTTGCTGCCGGATAGATCATCAGATTGGCGCCACCATCCTGCGCTAGCAGCTCGACAATCCGATCGCCTTCGAGCCGGAGCGGCTTGAAGCCAAAATGCTTCTCGTAAAAGCTGATCGTCGCTTCGACATCGCGGACATAAAGGGTGATCCTGCCGAGCGGCATCGCTACATACCCCTATCGCCGGCTGCGTGACGGTGCCGAGACCGAGTTACGCACCACGAGATCGGGCAGCAGCAGGATTTCCGCCTCGGGAGGCTCGCCGTCCGACAGGAGTTCGAGCAGGAGCGCCATGGCCTGCTTGCCGATGGCGGTGCGCGGTTGCCTGATCGTCGTCAGCGATGGCGACATGAACACGGCCTGCGGCACGTCGTCGAAGCCGGTCACTGAGAAATCCCCAGGGATATCATAGCCGCGTGCCTTCAGCCCGATCATGACGCCGATCGCAGTCTGATCGTTGACGCACATGAAGGCCGACGGCAGCGTGTCGCGCATGAAAAGCTGCTCGACGGCCAGCCGTCCGCTCTCGATAGTGCCGTCGCCTTCGAAGACGATGCGGAGTTCGGTGCCGATTTCGGCGGCGTCCATCCCGGCCTCATAGCCCATGCGCCGCCGGCTATAGGCGAGGCGGGTGCGGGAGTCGCCGATGAAGGCAATCTTGCGGTGGCCCTCGGCAATCAAGAGGTCGACGGCCTTGCGGGCTCCGGCGATATCGTCCACCCCGACATAGGGAATGCCGCCGTTGAAAACCGGCTCGAAGACGCCGACGCTTGGCGGCAGTCGCGCCGTCATCGTCTGGTGTCCGAAGGGCAGGATGCCGGTGAACAGGATCAGCCCCGCTGCCTGGTTGGAATTCAGGAATTTCAGATATTCCAGCCCGCGCTGGGCATCGTTCTGCGTATGGCCGATCAGGATGCCGTAGCCGTGCGACCGTGCCTCGTTTTCCAGTCCAATGAGAATATTGGAGAAATTGGGATCGCCGATATCAGGGGCAACGACCAGAATCATATTGGAACGGCCGAGCCGCAGGCTGCGCGCCATGGCGTTGGTCGTATAGCCGGTGATCGCAATCGCTTGATTGACCTTCAGCCGCGTCGAATTTGCGACCTTCTCCGGCATATGGATGGCCCGGGAGACTGTGGCGATCGAAACATTGGCAATTCGGGCGACGTCTTCGATGGTTGCGGGCGTGGAATTCGACACTGCGCTCTGCCTTGGGTCTCGTCTCGGACCGGACACTACACAGACTTCGGTGGAGGTCAAAGGCGACCTTGAAGATTTGTGCAATAACCAACGATGTAAACCTTTACACTCCATATGTAAAGGTTTACATAGCATGGAAAGTGGGTGGAGCCACAGGGAGGAAGTGATGGGTTCGGAGGCCGTCGACGGCGCTGTGGTGCTGTCCGCGAGGAGGATTTGCAAGTCCTTCAGTGGCGTGCAGGTTCTGTTCAGCGTCAATTTCGATCTACGGGCCGGCGAGATCCATGCACTCATGGGTGAGAACGGCGCCGGCAAGTCGACGCTCGTCAAGGTTCTCTCCGGTTTCGAGCAGCCAAGCTCCGGCGAGATCCTGCTCGACGGCAAGCCGGTGAAGCTGCCGCCGAATGGCGCCGCCGAAGCGCTCGGCATCGTCATCATCCATCAGGAATTCAATCTTGCCGAACATCTGACCGTCACCGAGAGCCTGTTTCTCGGCCGCGAGGTTACGCGTTTCGGCGTGCTTGACCGCAAGCATATGCGGGCGGAAACGCGGCGCGTCCTCGATCTGCTCGGTTCGCATGTCGACGAGAATGCCATGATCGGCACGCTTTCCATCGCCGACAAGCAGATGGTCGAGATCGCCAAGGCGATCAGCCGCGACGCGCGGATCGTCTTTATGGACGAACCGACCGCCGTGCTGTCGCGGGAGGAAACCAATTTCCTGTTCAAGCAGGTGCGCAAGCTGCGCGACCAGGGGACGAGCTTCGTGTTCGTCTCCCACAAGCTCGACGAGGTCATGGAGCTGACGGACCGGGTCACGGTGCTGCGCGACGGCCAATGGGTGAAGACATCGCCGACGTCGCTGCTTGACGGTGAATCGATTGCCCAGCTGATGGTCGGGCGCGAGCTATCCAGCCTCTATCCCGCCAAGCATGAGCCCGATGTCGATGAAGAAGTCGTGCTCGCCGTGAAATCCGTATCGACGGGCTATGTTCGTGACGCCAGCTTCGAGCTGCGCAAGGGCGAGATCCTCGGTTTTTCCGGTATGATCGGCTCCGGGCGCACCGAGCTGATGGAGGCCATCGTCGGTCTGCGCTCGCGCCTTGCCGGCGACGTCATCGTCAACGGGCAATCCGTGCCGGCGCATGATGTTCACGCCGCGATCGGCTCCGGCCTTGCCTATATGACCAAGGATCGGAAATCCAAGGGCCTGCTTCTGAATTCGGGGATGACGGCAAACCTTACCCTGCAATCCCTCGATCGGCACGGCAAGTTCGGCTATCTCAGCGCTGCAAGCGAAGCGAATGCCTTGGCGCGAGCACGCCGCCGTTTCGATATCCGCGTGCGTGACGGCAATATCGTCGCCGGCCGCATGTCGGGCGGCAATCAGCAGAAATTGCTTCTGGCAAAGGTCATGGAGACCGAGCCGCAGATCATCATCATCGACGAGCCGACCCGCGGCATCGACGTCGGCACGAAGCAGCAGATCTATCATTTCATTTCGGCGCTGGCGCGCGACGGCCACTCGATCATCGTGGTCTCCTCGGAGATGCCTGAGGTCATAGGGCTGTGCACGCGGGTTGCCGTGATGCGCGAAGGCCGGATCGTCGGCGTGCTCGAAGGCGAGGAGATCTCCGAGCAGGAGATCATGCGCTACGCGGCCGGCCTGAAGAAAAAGACTGCTGCCTGAGGCGGCAAAATACGGGCGAATTCCCAGGAATAATGGGGCGGGAGGTTGGTTTTGGATATGAGTGTTGGCGAGGATAGCAGCGAGAAGACCGGCCGACGGGGTCGGTCCTGGCGGGATGTCGATCTGCGGGCCGTGGCACCGTTTGCAGCGCTGTTGCTGCTTTTGATCGTCGGCGCCTTGGTCAATCCGAATTTCATCGGCATGACCAATCTTACCAATGTCGCGACGAGATGCGCCTTTATCGCGATCATCGCCGTGGGAGCGACTTTCGTCATCTCGGCGGGCGATCTCGATTTGTCGGTCGGTGCGATGGTCGCCTTCGTCGCCAGCCTGATGATCCTCCTGATGAACTCGGGCGTCATTGCAGATCCAACCCTGATGCTGGCGGCCGCTGCGTTGTTCGCGATCGTCGCCGGTGTCCTGTGCGGCCTCGCCAATGGTCTCATCACGACCATGGGCAAGATCGAGCCGTTCATCGCGACCTTGGGCACCATGGGTGTCTATCGCGGCTTGACGACATGGTTGTCGCAGGGCGGCGCGATCACCCTGCGCTCGGCCGAGGTGCAGGCGCTCTACAAGCCCGCCTATTACGGCTCCGTGCTCGGTGTGCCGATTCCGATCGTAGTCATCCTTGCCGTCACCTGTGTTGCGGCCTTCATTCTCTATCGCACCCGCTACGGGCGGCATGTCATCGCTGTCGGCTCCAATCGTGACGTTGCGCGTTATTCCGGTGTGGCGGTCAATCGCGTCCGCACGGTCGCTTTCGTCATCCAGGGCCTGTGTGTGGCGATTGCCGTGCTTCTCTATGTGCCGCGGCTTGGTTCGACATCGGCAACGACGGGCATTCTCTGGGAGCTTCAGGCGATCACCGCCGTCGTCGTCGGCGGTACGGCGTTGAAGGGCGGTGCGGGCAGGGTATGGGGCACGATCTGTGGGGCGTTCATTCTCGAACTCGTCGGCAACATCATGCTGCTGTCCAATTTCATCAGCGAGTATCTGCTGAGCGCCATCCAGGGCGCGATCATCATCATCGCCATGCTGGTTCAGCGTTCGCTTGCGCGCAAATCGTGAATAACCGGGTCAGGGGGCGCCCGGTTCTTATGACAAGGCCCTGTCTCTATCTGGGAGGATAAAACATGCGTAAAAGACTATTTGGTTTGGCGATCGTGATGGCGGCTCTGGCCGGCACGGTGCATGCCGAGGACAAGAAGGTAACCATCGGCGTTTCCATTCCAGCCGCCGACCATGGCTGGACCTCGGGCGTCGTCTTTCATGCCGAGCGCGTCGCCAAGCTGTTGATGGCGGAGCATCCGGGGCTCACCGTCATCGTCAAGACGTCTCCGGATGCGGCAAGCCAGGCCAATGCGGTGCAGGACCTCGAGACCCAGGGCATCGACGCCCTCGTGATCCTGCCGTCTGACCCGGATCCGCTGGTCAACGCCATCAAGGAAGTCAAGGACAAGGGCAAGTTCGTGACGCTCGTCGACCGTGCGCCGAGCAACAACGACAATTCCGTGCGCGACCTCTATGTCGCCGGTAATAATCCGGCGCTCGGCCAGACTGCAGGCGAATATATCAAGGCGACGACGCCGGATGCGCAGGTCGTCATTATCCGCGGGCTGCCGATCCCGATCGATCAGCAGCGCCAGGACGGTTTCGACAAGGGCATCGCCGGCTCGAACGTCAAGGTACTCGACCGCCAGTATGGCAACTGGAACCGCGACGACGCCTTCAAGGTCATGCAGGACTATCTGACGAAGTTCCCGAAGATCGACGTCGTCTGGTGCCAGGATGACGATATGGCCGTCGGCGTATTGCAGGCGATCGAGCAGGCCAAGCGCACCGACATCAAGTATGTCGTGGCCGGCGCCGGCTCGAAGGATATGATCAAGAAGGTCATGGATGGCGACAAGCTGATCCCGGTCGATGTGCTCTATCCGCCGGCGATGGTCGGCACTGCCATGGAATTGACCGCTGCTCACTTCTACGATCAGGTCCCGGTTCGTGGCACCTATATCCTGGACGCGACCCTGGTCACCAAGGACAATGCCAAGGATTTCTACTTCCCCGATTCGCCGTTCTGATCGGCTGATTTGGACAGATGCGCCCGCCGGTTCCGGCGGGCGTTTTTTATGCGTTCCGCCAAAGAGTTTAGCGCGGCGCGACGATTTTTGCGGCACGTACCTCTTGCCGTCTGCGACGGGCCATGATTAGGTCGCGATGCATTCGACTTTCGGCCGGACGGCCCTATTGTTTTTCGAGGAAATTGCGCCTTGTTCATCTGGAACTGGGCGTTAAAATGGATCGGAAACGTTTACAGAACGCGATCAGGGAGGAATTACGCATGAAGACGATCAAAGGCCCCGGCCTGTTTCTCGGACAATTTGCAGGCGACACAGCGCCGTTCAACTCATGGGATTCAATCACGAAATGGGCGGCCGATGCCGGCTATGTCGGCGTGCAGGTGCCGACCTGGGCGGGCGAGCTCATCGACCTGAGGAAGGCGGCTTCTTCCAAGGATTATTGCGACGAATTCGCCGGCGTTGCCCGTGCCAACGGCGTCGAGGTCACCGAGCTTTCGACCCATCTGCAGGGCCAGCTCGTCGCCGTTCATCCGGCCTATGACGAGGCCTTCGACGGTTTCGCGGCGCCGGAAGTGCGCGGCAATCCGAAGGCGCGGCAAGAATGGGCCGTCGAGCAAGTAAAGATGGCGCTGACGGCGTCGAAGCATCTCGGCATCAAGGCGCATGCGACCTTCTCCGGCGCCCTCGCCTGGCCGTTCATCTATCCGTGGCCGCAGCGTCCGGCCGGACTGGTCGAAACGGCCTTCGACGAACTTGCCCGCCGCTGGACGCCGATCCTCAATCATGCCGACGAAAATGGCGTCGATGTCTGCTACGAGATCCATCCGGGCGAAGACCTGCATGACGGCATCACCTTCGAGATGTTCCTCGAGCGCGTGAAGAACCATCCGCGCGCCAATATGCTCTATGACCCCTCGCACTACGTCCTGCAGTGCCTCGATTATCTCGACAACATCGACATCTACAAGGACCGGATCAAGATGTTCCACGTCAAGGACGCGGAATTCAATCCGACGGGTCGGCAGGGTGTCTATGGCGGCTATCAGGGCTGGGTCGAGCGCGCCGGCCGCTTCCGTTCGCTCGGCGACGGCCAGGTCGATTTCGGCGCGGTGTTCTCGAAGATGACGGCCAACAATTTTGATGGCTGGGCCGTGGTCGAATGGGAATGCGCGCTGAAGCATCCCGAAGACGGCGCGCGCGAGGGCGCCGAATTCGTCAAGTCGCACATCATCCGCGTCACCGAAAAGGCCTTCGACGACTTTGCCGGCAGCGGCACGGATCAGGCTGCCAACCGGCGCATGCTGGGGCTGTAAACACTCTCTCTTCTCCCCAGCGGAGAGAAGATGTCCGAAGGACAGATGAGGGGGACGAGGAGCGTCGCGACGAGTGCCTTGAGCGACAAGCGAAAGGCAGTGTCTGCTGAGATTCCCCCTCATCCGACCCTTCGGGCCACCTTTTCCCCGCTGGGGAGAAGGGAAGTTCAATTCAAATTTCCCAGGAGGAACCTATGGCAATCGAAGGATCATCGGAACAGACGCGCGAGCCGCGCATTCGGCTTGGCATGGTGGGCGGAGGCGCTGGCGCCTTTATCGGTGCGGTGCACCGCATCGCCGCACGCATTGACGACCAGTTCGATCTTGTCGCCGGCGCGCTGTCGTCCTCGCCGGAAAAGGCAGCGGCCTCGGGCCGCGATCTCGGTCTCGATCCCTCCCGCACCTATGCCAGCTACCGCGACATGGCGATCCGTGAAGCCAAGCTGAAGAACGGCATCGAGGCTGTTTCGATCGTCACGCCGAACCATGTGCACTATGACGCCGCCAAGGAATTTCTCCGCCGTGGCATCCACGTCATCTGCGACAAGCCGCTGACCTCCAATCTCGCCGATGCCAAGAAGCTGAAGAAGGTGGCGGATGAAAGCGGTGCGCTGTTCATCCTGACGCATAACTACACCGGCTATCCGATGATCCGGCAGGCGCGCGAGATGATCGCCAATGGTGAGCTCGGCGATATCCGCATCGTGCAGGCGGAATATCCGCAGGATTGGCTGACGGAAAATATCGAGCAATCCGGACAGAAGCAGGCAGCGTGGCGGACCGACCCGTCGCAATCCGGCGCTGGCGGCTCGACCGGCGATATCGGCACGCATGCCTATAATCTCGCCTCCTTCGTCACCGGTCTGGAACTGGACAGCCTCGCCGCCGATCTCGACAGCTTCGTCGAAGGCCGCCGTCTTGATGATAACGCCCATCTGCTGTTGCGCTTCAAGGCCAAGGGTTCGGAAAAGCCGGCCAAGGGCATGCTCTGGTGCAGCCAGGTGGCGCCGGGTCATGAGAACGGCCTGAAGCTCAGGGTCTACGGCACCAAGGGCGGCATCGAATGGACGCAGGCTGACCCCAACTATCTTTGGTACACGCCATTCGGCGAACAGAAGCGGCTGATCACCCGCAATGGCGCTGGTTCGGGCGCTGCGGCTGCCCGCGTCTCGCGCATCCCGTCGGGTCACCCGGAAGGTTATCTGGAAGCCTTCGCGACGATCTACACCGAAGCCGCGCGTGCCATCAACGCCGCAAAGAAGGGCGTGGCGGTCGATCCGGCCGTCATTTATCCGACCGTCGATGACGGCGTGAAGGGTGTTGCTTTCGTCGAGGCCTGCGTTGCTTCCTCGAAGCGCAACGGCGCCTGGGTCAAGGTCTAAGACCGAGACATTCCGAGGCAGCGCAGGTCGCTGCCTCGGGACAGATCTTCGTTCAAGCAGTGACCGCTTGCTTACGCTTGGTCAGCGCGTCGATGCTGAAGGGTCCGGCGCCTGCGCCGACCAGATAGAGAAAGATGAAGCAAAACAGGATCGCCGAGACGCCGCCATTCTGCGCCGGGTAAAAGCTCTGCGGCGCATGGCGCATGAAATAGGCGAAAGCCATCAGGCCCGATAGTACGAAGGCGGCAATGCGCGTCTGGAAGCCGATCAGAACAAGGAAGCCGAGAGTGAGTTCGAGCAGGCCAGCAATCCAGGGCAGGGAGCCTGTGGCCGGCACGTTTGCAGCTGCCGGAAAATGCAGGATCTTCTGTGTTCCATAGCTGAACAGCACGAGCGAGGAGACGATGCGCAGGAGGCTCAGCAGATGGGGCTGCAAGGTATGGATCGCTGGAAGCATTTGATTCCTTTCACATGGGATATGTTTGCTACTTCCAATTGGTCGAAGCCGGAAAGACAAGTCACGACTGTTGACATTGGCGTTATCGGCCACGCTGAAGTGTATGCGGAGATAGCCGACCGATGGTTGCGGGAGGCCGGTAGCCGGCTCAATTTCATTGGCTGCAACGTTGCAGTTTTTCTTCGGCCGACGCTGTACTTTGCCATTCGGCTTGGCTAAACCGCCGTCAACGAAGCCACAACAGACGGGATTTTCATCATGATCGATCCGAAGCTTCTTGCAGACCGCTTCCCCGGCGATTTCACCTTTGGCGTTGCCACCGCGGCCTTCCAGATCGAAGGCGCCACCAAGGCAGATGGCCGCAAGCCGTCGATCTGGGATGCCTTTGCCAACATGCCCGGCCACGTCTATCACCGCGATAACGGCGATGTCGCCTGCGATCACTACAATCGGCTCGAACAGGATCTCGACCTGATCAAGGATATGGGCGTCGAGGCCTATCGCTTCTCGATCGCCTGGCCGCGCATCATCCCCGACGGCACTGGCCCGGTGAACGAAGCCGGTCTCGATTTCTACGATCGTCTAGTCGACGGCTGCAAGGCGCGCGGCATCAAGACCTTCGCGACGCTCTATCACTGGGACCTGCCGCTGACGCTCGCCGGTGACGGCGGCTGGACGGCGCGGTCGACGGCGCATGCCTTCCAGCGTTATGCCAAGACCGTCATGGCCCGCCTAGGCGACCGTCTCGATTCCGTCGCCACCTTCAACGAGCCCTGGTGCATCGTCTGGCTGAGCCACCTCTACGGCATCCATGCGCCGGGCGAACGCAACATGCAGGCGGCGCTTTACGCCATGCACTATATGAACCTCGCGCACGGTCTTGCCGTCGAGGCGATCCGCGCAGAAGCGCCGAAGGTGCCTGTCGGCATCGTGCTGAACGCCGCCTCGATCCTGCCGGCCTCGGACAGCACCGAGGACAAGGCTGCGGTCGAGCGCGCCCATCAGTTCCACAACGGCGCCTTCTTCGATCCGATCTTCAAGGGCGAATATCCGAAGGAATTCGTCGAGGCGCTCGGCGACCGGATGCCCAAGGTCGAGGATGGCGATCTGAAGACCATCAACCAGAAGCTCGATTGGTGGGGCTTGAACTACTACACACCGAACCGTGTTTTCGACGATGCGACGAAGAGCGGTGATTTCCCCTGGACGAAGGAAGCACCGCCGGTCAGCGCCGCAAAGACCGACATCGGCTGGGAAATCTATGCGCCGGGCTTGAAGCACGTCGTCGAGGATCTCAACAAGCGCTATGAGCTGCCGGAATGCTACATCACCGAGAACGGTGCCTGCTACAACATGGGAATCGTCAACGGCGAGGTCGATGATCAGCCACGTCTCGATTACTACGTCGAGCATCTCGGCATCGTCGCCGACCTGATCAAGGACGGCTATCCGATGCGCGGTTATTTCGCCTGGAGC
Organism: Rhizobium sp. GW821-FHT14E12; assembly: GCF_058803745.1. Lineage (NCBI taxonomy): Bacteria > Pseudomonadati > Pseudomonadota > Alphaproteobacteria > Hyphomicrobiales > Rhizobiaceae > Rhizobium > Rhizobium sp. GW821-FHT14E12. The sequence continues at coordinate 1,519,512 of NZ_JBXAPH010000001.1, read as the reverse complement.
CTGATGGACAATTTCGAATGGGCTGAGGGATACCGCATGCGTTTCGGCCTCGTGCATGTCGATTACGAGACGCAGGTACGCACGGTGAAGAAGAGCGGCAAATGGTATAGAGAGCTCGCCGCTCAGTTCCCGAAGGGGAACCACAAGGCGGATTGACATGGTTCTACCTCCCTCTTGAGGAGGAGGTCGCCGCAAAGCGGCGGGTGGGGGTGGCGCTCGGTACCCGCAATGGTCACCCCACCCCGGACCTTTGGTCCGACCCTCGCCATCGAGGGGAGGGTGGCTATCGCCCGAATCGACGGTGCCTGATAAATCTCAAATATGATCCGGCATTCGCTCTCCCTCTATGCTCTCTGCGGCAGCTTACGGCAGGCTTCGACCAGCCGCAGGCTGCTGGAGGCTTTGCGCGGGGCATCGCCCGATGGCGTTTCCATCGAGATCTGCGATTTCATCGGTGAGCTGCCGATCTTCAATCCGGATGACGAGGGCGACGGGACACCTGCCATTGTCGCAGCTTTTGCGGAGAAGATCCGCGATGCCGACGGGCTGATTGTCTCATGCCCGGAATATGCCCATGGCATTCCCGGCGGGTTCAAGAATGCGCTGGATTGGCTGGTGTCGCGCGATGAGGTGCCGTTCAAGCCGCTGATGTTCGCGCATGCCTCGCATCGCGGCGATCTTGTGCTGGAGCAACTAACGGACGTGCTGCAAACCATGTCGCTCCGCATCGTGCCGGAAGCTTTTTTGCGCGTTTCGCTTGCTGGCAAGAGCGATGAGGCGCAGGCGGCGATCCTTGTAGAGGCGCAGAAAAGCGGCGCACTCGGAGCTGCTCTTGATCGTTTTGCGCAGGCGATCCTCGCCGCTGCTTGATCGACCACCATGGCGATAAAAATACAACCCTTTCCTGTAAGAATCATAGGCTCGCTTTAACCGTTTCTTGAAGACCTGACGGCAGACTTCGCCACGCAAGGAGAAGCATGTTGGGAGCAGTTTTCAGGTCATTCGGGCGGAGCAAGCAGCTCGGTCGTCATTCCATCGTGACGGCCGTTTTGTTTTCATTCGCCCTGGTCGTCACCGTGGTCACGCTGATGGTGCTGACGGCGATCAGCCGCGTTGCGGATTATTCCAACAAGCTGGACGACGAACGCTCGTGGGAAACCACGGCGGGGGCACTGAAGACCTTCGAAGGCCAGCTCGACGCGACGCTGCATGATTACGCGGCGCGGGACGCCGCCGCCGAACATGTCTATGCGGAAGACGGCCAGGAATGGATCATCGGCAATTATGGCGAAATGACCTCCGATGGCACCCTGTTCGATACGGCGCTGGTGGTCGATGACGCCAACAAGCCGATCATTGCCTATCGGGACGGAAAGCCGATGGCCGAGGGGGCGGGGAATTTCTTCGATGCCTCGATCTGGGCTCTCGTTGATCAGGTGCGCAAGATGAGGATAACCGGCGAGCCGGAGGCGAGCGGCTATGTGACGACCTCAAGGGGTATCGCGGCTGTCGGCGTGGCGACGATCCGCGAGACATCCGGCCGCATCCCCGTGCCAGAGGGCAAGCGTCGCTACCTGATCTTTGCCCGGCATCTCGATGCCGCCAAGCTTAAGATGCTCTCCCATACCTATATCATCAGCGGGCTGCGCCTGGTGCCGCCGGACACCCAGGCACGCTACGCCGTTTCGATCGTCGATCCGCTCGGCAAGTCGCTCGGGCGATTGGTCTGGAATTCGCGCGGACCGGGCGACACGAGCTACCAGCAAGCGCGTCCGCTTGTGCTCGGCGCTCTCGGCCTCGTCGGCATGTTCTTCCTGGTACTGCTGATCCTGGGATCGCTGGCGGGGCGCCGGCTGCGGGCGGAGGAGGTGTTGGCGCGCCAGGGTTCGCTGCGCGACCGCCTGAGCGGTCTTCTCAATCGCGAAGGGCTGCGCCTTGATGTCGATCGGCTGGTCGACAGCGCCCGCGCCGACGGCAGCAATGTGCTTCTGCTCTATCTCGACCTCGACGGCTTCAAGGAGATCAACGACGCCTATGGCCACGGCACCGGCGATCAGTTGATCCGCTCCGTCGCTGCTGGGCTGAATGTGCTGATCCCGCCGAACGCGACGCTGTCGCGGCTCGGCGGCGACGAGTTCGCGATTGCGTTTCCGTCCAAGGAGCTGAACCACGCGCCGGCGCTACGACTTGCCGAACAGGTGCTGGATTTCTTTTCCGAGCCGCTGGAGATCGGCCGTCGCGTGATCGTCGTCGGCGCCAGCATCGGTATTGCCAGCTCGCCGGAGGGCCGGATCGACCGCGAGGAACTGGTGCGCCGCGCCGATCTCGCCATGTACAAGGCCAAGGAAGCCGGCCGTGCCCGCATGATCTGCTACGAGACGGCCATGGATACCGATCGCGAGGAGCGCAACGCGCTGGAGCTCGATCTGCGCAATGCCATCGACAGACAAGAGCTGACCGTTGCCTATCAGCCGCTGGTCGATGCGGTGAGCCATGAGATTACTGGTGTCGAAGCGCTGGTGCGCTGGAACAGACCCGGTCACGGGCCGGTCTCGCCGGATGCTTTCATTCCCATTGCTGAAACCAGCGGCCTGATCGAGGCGCTGGGGCTGCTCGTGCTCCGCAAGGCTTGTGCCGCGGCACGGCAATGGCCGGATCTGCGGATTGCCGTCAATGTTTCACCGGGGCAATTCCGCAATCCCGCCTTCACCGACTATGTGCGGCACGTCCTGAAGGATGCGGAGATCGAAGCCGAGCGCGTCACGCTGGAGATCACCGAGGGCTACATGATCCAGAATCCGGAGCGCACCCGCCAGTCGATCGAGCGGCTGAAGAGGCTCGGCGTCAAGGTGGCGCTGGATGACTTCGGCTCCGGCTTCTCCTCGATCGGCTATCTCCGCCAATTCGGTTTCGACCGCATCAAGATCGACCGGTCGCTGACCATGGATGTGCTGACGGACAGCCGCTCTCGCGACATGCTGCAGGCGACGGTGGCGCTGGCGCGTTCGCTCGATTTGCCGGTGACGGCGGAAGGCATCGAGACGGAAGAGCAGGGGATGGCGTTGAAACTCTTCGGCTGCGACGAGCTGCAGGGTTATTTCTTCGGCAAGCCGATGCCGGAAGCCGAAATCAGCAGGCGCTTGGCGGCGCAAACGGCCTGTGTCCCGGACAGGGAACGCGATACCGCCGCCTAGAACAGCTCAGCTTTTCACAGATTTTCTCGAAAATCAGCCGCCGATATGCTCGTGGCCGCGCTTGCGGGCGAGAGCGATCTGGCGCTGGCGCTCGCGGTAACGTTCGCGATCTTCCTCGCTGCGCTCGTGATAGCAATGGCTGCACGAAACGCCGGCTTCATAGAAGGGCGAAGTGATCTCTTCCGCTGTGATCGGCTGGCGGCAGGCATGGCAGAGCTTGTGATTGCCTTCCTTCAGACCATGCTCGACGGAGACGCGCTCGTCGAAGACGAAGCAGGCGCCTTCCCACAGGCTTTCCTCGGCGGGCACTTCCTCGAGATATTTCAGGATGCCGCCCTTCAAATGAAAGACCTCGTCGAAACCTTGTTCCTTCATGAAGGCGGTCGCCTTTTCGCAGCGGATGCCGCCGGTGCAATACATGGCGATCTTCGGCTTGTTGTGCAGGCCCTCGTTCTGGCGGACCCATTCCGGAAATTCGCGGAAGGTCTTGGTCTTCGGATCGACCGCGCCCTTGAACAGACCGATTGCGGTCTCGTAATCGTTGCGCGTGTCGATGACGATGGTGTCGGGGTCGGAGATCAGCGCGTTCCAGTCCTTGGGCGCGACATAGGTGCCGACGACCTTGGTGGGGTCGATATTCTCGACTCCCATGGTGACGATCTCTTTCTTCAGCTTCACCTTCATACGCACGAATGGCATTTTCGACGCCCGGCTTTCCTTGTGCTCCAGGCCGGCAAATTCCGGCTGGGCGCGCAGGAAGGAGAGCACCGCGCCGATGCCCGCATCCGTGCCGGCGATGGTGCCGTTGATGCCCTCATGGGCGAGTAGCAGCGTCCCCTTGACTCCGTTCGCCTCGCAGAGCGCAAGCAAGGGCTCCCGCAGGCTTTCGAAGCGCGGGATGGAAACGAAATGATAAAGGGCCGCAACGAGAAATGCGCCACCTGCCTCGTGTCGTGAGGTCGAAAGAATGTCCGTCATGCCGGGGAAATACAATTTTGTGCGCCGTCAGGCAATCGGGATTCTTAATCTCGAGGTTTCCCCATCGGGCCATCCTCGTCCTTCGACGGGCTCAGGATGAGGGTGGAGTGACTTTCGCGCTCGGGGCAACAAACGTGGCGACAGGCCCGGTGAAAAAGATCAGCCCTTATGCTGAGGAGGACCGCAGGGCCGTCTCGAAGCACGGGGGCGGGTGGGGCCTCCAACTCTCGCCAGCCTCAATCTCCCGCCTCCAGCCACAGCCGCTTGATCGTCCGCGCCTCGCGTTCCGGCTCGTCGGCGAAGACCCAGCGGGCTTTGGCGAGCGCTTCCTGACGGGCGGTTTGCTGGCGGGAGATGATGGCCTCCAGCAGGCGTGCGCGGTCGTCGCTACTGTCGAAGAGATGCGGTTCGCGGTCGGTGACGTCCGATAGCATCGACAGATCGAGATAACGGCCGAGTATATCGACCAGCGCTTTGGCTTCGAGTTGTTTCGCGTGCATCGCTGCGGGCCAGACATCGCGCAGCAATGCATGATGCATCCAGCAATCCTGGCTGCGTTTGCGCAGGTCATGGAACTGGTCGGCATGGGCTTCGGCATGGCATTCGGAGAGTGCCTGCTTTGCCTTGCGGCCGGTCCTTTGCCAGCTCTTTTGAAAGAGGCGGGCGGTCTCTCGTCGGCCGCTGTCGAACGAAGCGGCTTTCAGCGCCCCCAGTGCATCGTGGCAGGTGGCAATCGCTGCCTTCGCCTTGTCCTCAAGATCGGTTTCGGCCTCCGACAAGCGATCGCGCCGCGCTGTGAGCACCTTCGTGATGCGGGCAAGCGCCTTGATCTCGTCTTTGGTGGTCGCCGTTTCGTGCAGATAGTGGCTGGCCTCGATCAGGGCGGTGGCGTCGCGAACACCGGAGAGCGTCCGCGCCATCTCCCGCAGCCTGTCGTTTTCCCGTCGCTGGAACTCCGGTGCTCGCCGGGCGATAAGCCGGTAGAGTGCACGCACCCGCTTGATATGCTTGCGTGCCCGATGCACCGCCTCGTGCAATCCTTGCGGCCGATCGGTCAGTGCCGCGATCGCCTTGCCGAGCTGCTGCGCCGCGACGGCGTAGACTTCGTCATCGAAGGCCTTGTCAGGCCGAATGCGATAACTCATCGTATTCCTGTTCGAACTGCGTCGCGAGCGCCTGGTTGGAATAGCGATATTCGCCGGTCACCTCGCGGCCGATCCAATCCGGCAATTCCGGATCGTCGCTTTCGTTCTCCAGCTCGACCTCGGCGACCACCAGGCCGCGATGCACGCCGCGAAAGACGTCGACTTCCCAGACGAAACCCTTGTGAGGCACCTTATAGCGGGTTTTCTCGATGACGAGGCCGATGGCATTACCGAGCAGCTCTTCGGCGTCGCCGACAGGGATCTCATATTCGAACTCGTCACGCGTCATCGCCTTGCCGATCTTCATCGTCAAGGTCGCGATGGTGTCGTTGGTCAGCCGTACCCGTACGGAACGATCATCCATGGTGGCGACATAGGCTTGCCGCAGGATGAGCTTCTCGGAAGCAAGCTCGCGCCAGCGATCTCCACGGACCAGAAACTTTCGCTCGATCTCTTTTGCCATATGCTCGACATGCTCCGTCAGCATCATATCCAGATAGACTAACGGAAGTTTTCGGGTTTTCCTACCCGTTGCATCCAAACTTAGCTTTTGTCTCGACAAGGCCCCTCGGGAAGGCTATTCGAGGACCCGATTTCAATCGTTTTAAGGGAGCGCGCCGACCATGGGCGAGAAAACCGAAAAGCTTCTTTCCATCCTGAAACTGCAGCCCGTCGTTCCCGTCCTCGTCGTTGAGGATGCGAAGTCGGCGGTGCCGCTCGCCCGCGCGCTTGTCGCCGGCGGCCTGAAGGCCATCGAGATCACGCTGCGCACAGCCGGCGCGCTCGATGCCATCCGCGCCGTCGCAGAAGAGGTCGAAGGCGCCGAGGTTGGCGCTGGCACGATCCTGAATGTTGCCCAGTGGGACGCCGCCATCGAGGCCGGTTCCAAGTTCATCGTCAGCCCCGGCACGACGCAGGAGCTGCTGGATGTTGCCCGCACCTCCGACGTGCCGTTGCTGCCGGGTGCGGCGACCGCGAGCGAGGTCATGGCGCTGCGCGAAGAGGGCTATAAGGTTCTGAAGTTCTTCCCGGCCGAACAGGCCGGCGGCGCCGCCTATCTGAAGGCTTTGTCCTCGCCGCTCGCCGGTACGCTGTTCTGCCCGACCGGCGGCATTTCGCTGAAGAATGCCCTTGATTACCTGTCGCTGCCGAATGTCATCTGCGTCGGCGGCTCCTGGGTTGCGCCGAAGGAGCTGGTCGCCGCCGGTGATTGGGCCGGGATCACCAAGCTCGCTGCCGAGGCGGCTGCGCTGAAGGGCTGAACTTCGTAAAAACTTTGCTCGAAGGGCGTGCATGGGCTCCATGCGCGCCCTTTTTGCATGTGGCGGATTTGTATTTGCGGCAGCAATTCCTATCTCACTCTGGCCATCACAAGGACGGAGGACCACCCATATGATCGACGCCCGCAAGCTTTTGGACCAATTTCTGGGGACGCAGGTACCAGGACTGCAAGGAAGCGTGAAAGACAAGGCGACGCAGGCCATCAATCTCGCCAGAGACAATCCAATGGCGACCAGCGCCATCGCCGGCGTGCTGCTCGGAACCAAGACCGGACGCCAGGTTGCCGGCAATACGCTGGTGCTCGGGGGGCTCGCCGCCATCGCTGGGCTCGGCTATCAAGCCTATAAGAATTATCAGTCCGGCAATACGCCGCAACCGGCACCGCAGCCCGCCCAGCAGGCAGAGCCGCAATTCCTGCCACCGCCGTCCAATTCCGGCTTCAGCACCGCGCCGGCGGTCACCAGCAATGATTTTGCTCTCTCCCTGGTTCGCGCCATGATCGCCGCTGCGCGCGCCGACGGGCATATCGACGACGCGGAGCGGCAGCAGATCCTCGGCAAGGTGCAGCAGGCGGGTGTCGGCTCGGAAGCGGAAGCGTTTTTCGAGCGCGAGCTTGCCAACCCCGTCGATCTCGACGCCATCGTCGGATCGGCTCAGACCGAGGAGCAGCGCGTGCAGCTTTATGCCGCATCACGCCTGGCGATCGAGCCGGATTCGCGCGCCGAGCGCGGTTATCTCGATCAGCTGGCGGGCCGGCTCGGGCTTGCCGATGCTCTGGTCGATCATATTGATGCGACCGTTGGGGCCGCCAAAATCTGATCGTTTGCGTAGGATGGGCCGGTTGCCTTTCACAGGCGGCTGGCCTAAGCCTTCGCCGGACAATAAATGGCGATGCGCGAGGGATTGGTCATCTTGACGGATAAGAACAGCGAAACCCGCTCACCGGCCATCGCCGCCGCCATCATCCTGCTGGTCGCCATGGCGCTCTTGTACTTCATGCCGGAAGTCATCGTTCGGCTCGGCGATATCTCGCCCTGGCTCGGCACCGGCTTCGGCGTCCTCGTCATCCTGGCCTTTTTCCTGGTCTTCTGGCTGAGAGCCCGCTACCAGCGGCGCCGGGACCTGTAATCGATCAGGTTTGCAGCGAGGCGCCGAGCAGCACGACGCCGGTGCAGATTACCAGCAGCGCCCCGCAAATCTCTATGCCATTGCCGACCCATGCCGAGAGCTTCGAACCACGCCCGGTGAAATGTACCGCCGCGCCCTTGGCGAAGACAGCGATGATGGCGAGCAGCGAGACGGTCAGCGCCGTGCCGATCGACATGGCAAGGACGGACAAAAGTCCGCCGAGATAAAGTCCATTCAGCATCGAGAAGGTCATGACCAGCAGCGCGCCGGAGCAGGGGCGCAGGCCGACGGTGATGATTGCCGACCAAGCCTCGCGGACGCTGAATTTCTCGTTCGACAGCATTTTCGGATCGGGCAGGTGCGAATGGCCGCAGGTCTCGCAGACCATGCCGTTGTCCAGATCATGCGCGGGATCGTAGCATTGATACTGGCTGGCCGTTTGCGGCGCGGCGCTGAGACGGGAGAGCTTTTTGGCAGATCCCGGTTCGTCCGCGAAGAGCGACATGCTGATCGGGCCTGCCGACGTCGCGAGCTGCACCTCCTGGCGCTGTGGGCGGCTCTGATACATCGAGCGCAGCTTGCGGAACAGCAGCCAGCCGCCGAACAGGATCACCATGACGAAGCTGGTGATCTCCATCGCGTTGGTGGCCATGGTCATGGTGATGCCCGAGCCGCGCAGGACGAAATAAGCTACAGCAACGACGAGGACGGCAACCAGGCCCTGGATGAGGGCCGAGATGAACGAGATGACGATACCGCGCTTCAGCTCGATCTCATTGGCGACCATATAGGAGGAGATGACCGCCTTGCCATGGCCGGGGCCGGCGGCGTGAAAGATGCCGTAGGCGAAGGAGAGGCCGATCAGCGTCCAGAGCTGCCAGGGATCCTCGCGCATCGCCTCGATCGATTTGGTGAGCGCCCGGTAGAAGGCCTGCTGCTCGTAGTTCACATAGAGAAAGATGGGCGCCAGCGGTCCGCCCATAGGCTGGAAGCTGGGCTCTGCCGTGCCAATGCCGAGCGGAGAACCGGTGGCATGGGCAAGGCTCGCCGCCGCCAGAAAGGCGAACGCTACAGCCGGAACCAGCCTCCATATCCGCGATATCAGCATTGGACGTCTATCCGCGTTGCAAAGAGTTTCGACATCGTCGTTCCCGTCGGATCGTTGAAGAAGGCGTCCGTCAGGGTCGTCTTGTTCTCGGCGATGACTTCGTCGGGATTGGGGCGCACGACCTGCTGTTTGCAGGCTTTGAAGGCATCACCCTCCGTCACCAGTTCATTGTCCGTGGGGAAGTCGATCGAGGTGTAGAGTGTCGGGTCGTAAATGCCGAAGCTGAGCTTGTTGCCCTTCAGCGGCATCGGCTCGGACGGCTTGACGGCGAAGAACATCAGGAGCTGCCCATCCTGATAGTCGACATTGATGATGTCGGGCTTGTTGACCTTGACGGGTTTGCCGTTGAGCGACAGGTTTGTGTAATAATCGTAGTCGGCCAGTGAATCGCGCACTGTCTTGCCGACTTCCTTGAGTTCGTCCGGATCGAGCTTCAGATTGGTGTTTTTGTCGAAATCCATCAGCACCGAGGAAGAGAACACCGCGTCGAAGCGCCAGACATTGCGCAGCTCCTGCACATTGCCGTCCTTGCCCGCCAGCACTTCCAGACGCGCCTCGACGAAAATATGCGGATGTGCCGACGCCGCGACGGGCGCGAGCAACAGGCCTCCGGACAGGAGGGTGACTTTGACGAGGATGGATTTTCTCATGCGTCCGATGTGCTTCGTGAGCATTGATTCACTTCAACTTCTGGTCAGGAAATGAGACGGAATTGGGACCGCCCGGCGGACCTAGTATCAAAACCAGGTCAAGGCGAATCACTCAAGTATTTGATCTCGCAATACGTGCCAAGAAGAACTGATCCATTTTGCGAAAAACAAATGCGCCAACGCTTCGCTAACCTGACGAGTGGGTAAGAATTGGGGTAACTCAAAGCAAGTTTGTTTTGTCACGAACTGTCTTTTGCCTGACGCGTCCTCTGGGGGAGTGGTGTCGGCCTAAAGCGAACACCGAGCTTAGTAAGGGGGCGCCAGGCTTTCCGCCCGCCGCTTTTGCAAGAAATGGCGGACGGCAGGGTCTATTTCCAGCGCAATCGCTTGGTCATAGGCCTCGCGTGCTTTCGCCATTTCCCCTGCTCTCGTATGAAGTTCGGCTCGCGCCGCCCAATAGGGTTGATACTCGATGAGGCGGCTGCCGGGGTCCAGCGCCGGCAGCGCCGCCAGCCCTGCGGCGGGACCGTGTGTCTGCGCCACGGCGATCGCGCGATTAATTGCCGCCACTGGCGAGCCGGTCATTGCGCAAAGGCCATCGTAGAGGCGCTCGATCGCCGGCCAATCAGTCGTGCCTGTTCGGCGTCGTGCGACATGAGCCGATTGGATCGCCGCTTCCAATTGATAGCGGTCAAAGGCGTCGAACGTACTGGCGCGAATGAGCAGTCCCTCAGCTTCGTCGATCAACCCTTCGTTCCATAGAGCAGGATCCTGATCGGCCAGCGGTACGAATTCGCCGGCCGAGCTGCGCCGGGCGCCAAGCCGCGCATGTGAATAGAGCATCAGCGCAAGCAGGCCGAGCGCTTCGGCCTCCTTTGGCAAGAGCGCGACAATCAGCCGGCCAAGCCAAATCGCCTCCTCAGCCAGGTTGCGCAGGCTCGCATCGGTGCCGAAAGGATCACTCCAGCCTTCCGTATAGGCCGCGTAAATCGCCTCCAGGACTGCCGCCAGGCGCGCGCGCATGTCTGCCCTGTCAGGCACGCGCAAAGGAATCTTGGTGTGTCGAATCCTGTTTTTGGCCCGCGCCAGTCGTTGACCCATTGCCGCCGGCGAAACCAGGAAGGCGGAACCGATCGTCTGAGCGTCAAACCCGAGGATCGTCTGCAGGATCAGCGGCGCCCTGATTCCAGGCTCTATTGCCGGGTGCGCGCAAGCGAATATCAAAGCAAGGCGTTCGTCCGGAATTTCTGGCGCCTGGCTCGCGGTTGCCTCCAACTCCTCAGTCATGAGCCGAAGATGTTCGGAGGCGTCGGCGCTGACCCGTCCGCGCCTGATGGCATCGATCATCTTGCGTCGCGCAACGGCAAGCAGCCAAGCTTCGGGACTTAGGGGTGCGCCTTTGACTGGCCAATCGGCCAGAGCGGAGGCAAAGGCCTCCGACAAGGCGTCTTCGGCGCCGGCCACATCGCGCGTGCGCGCCGCGAGAATGGCGACCAGTTTGCCGTAGCTTCGGCGCGCAACCGCCTCGGCAGCTTTGACCGCAGGCTGGTCGTCCTCTCGCGACATGGCATCAATAGACCATGAGAGGACGAACCTCTACCGTGTCATGCTGAGCGCCCGGACACCGGGCCGCCCAGACGACGGCGCTGTCGAGATCAGCCGCCTCGATGAGATAATAGCCGCCCAACTGCTCCTTGCTCTCGATATAGGGGCCGTTGAGAACCGAGGGCTTGCCATCCGGCGCACGCACCACGGTTGCCATCGAGGAATCCTGCAATCCACTGCCTGCCAGGAACGCTCCTGCCTTTTTCAACACTTCCGTGTAGGCCGCGTAGGCCGCAAACGTCTCGGCCTTCTGTTCTTTTTTAGCATTCTTGTGTTCGGCTTCGTTCCAATACACCAACAGCATATATTGCATGACGCGTTCCTTTCTCGCGTTACGCGGAGCTTTAATGCCCGCTGCAGCAGTGACGTTTGAACCGGTGCGATTTTGACAGGGTGCGGGGAGAAATTTCAACCGAGACAGAGTTGGACACATTTCCTCCAATGGCCATGCGGGACATGGGCAATCAGCCGCAAGCCTCGCTGGTTTTGATAGCTGGAGCGCTCAGCCGTGCTTGCGGAACCAGTTATGGAGGTAGTCGACGAAGATGCGCACCTTGGCTGGGAGATAGCGGCGGTGCGGATAGACGGCGTAGATGCCGCGGTCGGTCGGAAGATAATCGTTGAACAGTGTCAATAATTGCCCGCTCTCGATCGCCCTGCGGCCGATGAAATCCGGGACAATGGCGATGCCGAGGCCGGCGAGCGCCGCACGCAGCGTCGCATGCGGGCTGTTGACTTCGAGCGTGCCGCTGATCGCGACATTGAAGGTGGTGCTGTCGGCATCGACGAAGCGCATCGTGCCTTGCGAGCGGGTGTTGGTGTCGATGATGAAAGGCACATGCGCAAGATCGCTCGGATGCTCCAGCGCCGGATAGCGGTCGAGAAATTCCTGGGTCGCGCAGAGATGAACGCGGAAATCCGAGATCTTGCGGGCGATCATGCCGGAATCCTCGAGCTTGGTGACACGTACGGCGACATCGAAGCCCTCTTCGATTAGATCGACGAAGCGGTCGTCGGCGGCGATCTCCAGCGAGAGGTCGGGATTTTCCTTGGCGAAGTCGATCAGCGACTGCCCGACATCGGCATCGACGAAGGTGCGCGGCACGGAGACGCGCAGCCGGCCCTTGAGCTGCTGGTTGTTCTCGCGCACCAGGTCGGCAAGATTGTCGATTTCCTTCAAGATGTCGGATGCGGTGCGATAATAGGTATGACCCGCCTCGGTCATCGAGAATTGCCGCGTGGTGCGGTTGAGCAGCAGCGCGCCGAGATCGTCTTCCAGTTCCCGGACATATTTGGACAGCAGCGCCTTGGAGCGGCCGGTCTTGCGGGCGGCGGCCGAAAACCCTTCCGCTTCGACCACGTCGATGAAGGCGCGAATCCGGGTCAAAGTGTCCATGGCGATGCCTCCCGTTAACTGTTGCAAGATGTTGAACAAAACGCGCTGACTTGTTCAATTATTTTTTTAGGCCGCCAACGAAAAAAATTCTTGATTATGACGGCGAATATTCTTATCTCCCCCTCAGCCCAAAGTCGCACGTGCCCGTGGGTGTCCGCCGATCCTCGATGTGGTGAGAAAATCGGTAAGGTACCTGGAACTAACCCCTCCAGTCGCTATTTCGGCCAACCGAAAAATGCGAGGACATCTAAAGCAACGACGGTGCGGGCCTTTTTGTTCTCTCCCGGCTTTCCATCAGCCGGGGTTACTGAAGAGGCACACCTTCATTGCCGGAAGTGCGGTTGGGATATTCCCTCCAATCCATGGCAGACAAAGCCGAATTAGCGCCGCTTTCGTGGCACTGGTTCATCATCTGCGCTTCGCGCGTTTGCACGGTTCCGGGGTCTCCACCGGCTGGTACCTAGCGAATGAGCGTTGCCCTTTGTCCTCTGGGTCTTTCCCGGAGCTATTGGAATTGAGAAGGGAATTGACATGACCACGCAACGTATCCGCGACTTTCTCGCTACCCGACGTCCTGACGGTCCCTGCCTTGTGGTTGACCTCGACGTCGTCCGCGACAATTTCCGTGCCTTCCGTCACGCCATGCCGGACAGCGCCATCTATTATGCCGTCAAGGCCAACCCGGCTCCGGAAGTGCTGCGCCTGCTCGCAAGCCTCGGCTCCAACTTCGATTGCGCGTCCGTCGCTGAAATCGAAATGGCGCTCGACGCCGGTGCGACGCCTGCCCGCATCTCCTTTGGCAACACGATCAAGAAGGAGCGCGATGTCGCCCGTGCACATGCACTCGGCATCAGCCTCTTCGCCGTCGACAGCCACGAAGAAGTCGAGAAGATCTCCCGTGCCGCTCCCGGCGCTCGCGTGTTCTGCCGCGTGCTGACGGATGGCGAAGGCGCCGAATGGCCGCTGTCGCGCAAGTTCGGCTGCGTTCCGCAGATGGCCGTCGACGTTCTCGTCTATGCCCATCAGCTGGGCCTGGAATCCTACGGCGTGTCTTTCCACGTCGGCTCGCAGATGACCAAGGTCGATGCCTGGGACGCTGCTCTTGCCGATGCCAAGCGCGTCTTCGTCTCGCTGGCCAAGCAGGGCATCCACCTGCAGATGGTCAACATGGGCGGCGGTTTCCCGACCAAGTACCTGCGCGACGTTCCGTCCGCTGAAGCCTATGGCAAGGCGATCTTTGCGTCTCTGCGCGCCCATTTCGGCAACCAGATCCCGCACACGATCATCGAGCCGGGCCGCGGCATGGTCGGCAATGCCGGTGTGATCAAGGCGGAAGTCGTCCTGATTTCCAAGAAGTCGGACAATGACGATGCTCGCTGGGTTTTCCTCGACATCGGCAAGTTCGGCGGTCTGGCTGAAACCATGGACGAGGCGATCCGTTACCCGATCCGCACCGAGCGCGACGGCGACGAGATGGAACCTTGCATTATCGCCGGCCCGACCTGCGATTCGGCTGACGTGCTGTATGAAAAGAACCTCTATCCGCTGCCGGTGACGCTCACCATTGGCGACGAGGTCCTGATCGAAGGTACCGGCGCCTATACGACGACCTATTCGGCTGTAGCCTTCAACGGGTTCGACCCGCTGAAGTCCTACATCATCTAAGGCATGCATCCCGAAAAGTGCGCAGCGGTTTTCGGATAAGATCATGCCAAAGAAAAATCTCAGCTCAGGCTGAGGTCCGACTTCGCCGACCCCGTAATCAGCCGGGGCGGCACCTTCACAATTATTTGTCACCGCCGCTGATAACGGTATTGGGCACGGGAGGCCGAGATGGCCGCTGTTCTTGATTCTGTCCGCGCATTCTTTGCGCCGTCTACTTTCACGCTCGACCTGGAAAACGCAGGCGATGTCGTCGCTCGCGAAAATCTGCTCGATCAGGCCATGGGTGCTGACCGCCGCAAGAAGTCGTCCGAAAAGATCCGCCGCGGCCGCGTTCCGGCCGAGGGTCTGGCGCTTGTCGCCCGCGACCGCACCGGCCATGTCATCGGCACGGTTCGTCTGTGGAACGTCGAAGCAGGCGTTGATCGCGAAACCCGTCCGGTCGAAGCATTGCTGCTCGGCCCGCTGGCTGTCGATGCCGCCCATGAAGGCAAGGGCATCGGCTCGGCGCTGATGCGTGCGGCTATTCTCGAAGCCAAGAAGCGCGGTCATGGCGCCATCCTGCTGGTCGGCGATGCACCTTACTACGAGCGTTTCGGCTTCTTCGCCGAAAGGGCCCGTCATCTCGTCATGCCGGGGCCGTTCCAGCGCGACCGCTTCCTGGCGCTCGAGCTGAAGGAAGGCTGGCTTGCCGGCGCTGCCGGCATGATCATTGCCAGCGGCCGCAAACTGGCCCAGCCGCCGGTCGCAAAGGCCGCTTGAGGCTGATTTGCCTTCGCCCCGATGGGGCGAGGGCACGATCTCACTTTGCCGCCTTCACCCCATCCTTTGCCGGATCATATCCATCCGTCAGCGTCTTCAGAAACGCCACGACGTCCGCGATCTCGGCGTCGTTCAAGGCCGGGGCATCACCGCGCTTGCGGTTCATCGGCGCGTCGATGACATCGATATTCGCCTGATATTGCTGCGGTAAATCGTTGAATTTCCGCACTTGTCCGCTGGTATCCTTCGGGTAGATCTCTTCCGGATTGGTGTCGCGCTTGACGTAAAAGCGGGTGACATCCTCCAGCGAGCGGTAGACGCCATTGTGGAAGAAGACGCGGCGGCTGGCGACATTGCGCAGTGTTGGCGTCTTGAACAGCCCGCAATTCTGCGGCTGGGCGGAATAGGTGTCGTTGCGCAGCGGGCCGCAGATGCCGGTATCGTAATAATGCGGATCGGCATTGGCCGGAATATCCGGATTGCGCGGCGCGCCCAGCGCCTCGAATTCGAAATCGGTGAAGTTCGGCATCTGCCCGTCGCCCATCGTCTTGTCGAGATGGCAGGAGGCGCAATTGCCCTTGTTGGCGTCGTCGAACAGCTTCAGCCCGCGCTGTTCCGCATCTGAGAGCGTCGCCTTGCCGCGCAGATAATAGTCGTACTTGCTGGTATAGGGATGGAAGGAGGGCTCTTCGATTTGGTAGCGGGCAAGCGCGAAGCCGACTTCGGCAATCGCCATGTCCCGATCGTTGAGGACGTTGTTGCCGAAGAGGGCGGCGATGTCCTTGCCATAGCCCTGCTTCAGCTTCGCATAGACGGTGGCTACGTCGGCATTGGCCATTTCGAAGGGCGAGATCATCGGTTGCAGCGCCTGCTCCTCCAGCGAATCGACGCGGCCATCCCAGAACATCCCGCCTTGCGGCACCAGGTTTGCGGCGGCGGCATCGGCCTTGACGACGGCTTGCGCGGTCAGCGGCCCGGCAACGACTGCCGGTGTATTGGCGAGCGCCACGCCGGACGCCTCGGTCATGGGGGCCGCTTCCGCCGCCTCGTCGGCGGCACTTTCACCGATCGAGAAGGAGGGCGTCGACATCTTGTAGGCGAGGCTTGGCACGGTGCGGATGCCCGGCTGGTCGAGATGTGCCCCGCCAAGCTGCACGGAAAGCTCATTGGCCGGCGCATAGTGATTGTTCGGATCGTGACAGGTGGAACAGGACATCTGTCCGCCGCCGGACAGCGAGGGATCGTAGAACAGTTTCTTGCCGAGCTGGGCAACGGCGCTCAGTGGCGCCGTCTCCTCATAGGTATTCGTGGTCGAGGAGGCATCGGGGGCTGGCTGGTTCGCCATGCCGATGCTCGCCCCCGCGAGCGAGACGCCCGCGAGTGCGATGAGCGGCAGGAGACGGCGATTGGATTTCAGAGACATCGTCCGTCTCCTTTCTTCGCTTAGGACGCGCTGTTGCCGGTCTTCGTGTCGAGGATCAGCTTTGGCGTATCGCCCTTCGACCAGTCGAACATGGCGTTCAGCGAGCCGGAGATGGCATCGAACGAGCCGCCGCCGAGGCGTGCGCCGCCCATCCAGTTATCCTCGATGAAGCGCATGACGGAGGTCTGGTCGGTCAGCGTATGGTCGACGAAGTTGGACTTGGCGTAGGGCGAGATGACCAGCAGCGGCTGGCGCGTGCCGTAGCCACAGCGGCCTTGGGCCGGCTGGCCGCTAAGGCCCGGCAGCGGCGTACCGGTCGAGCAGCTGTCGCCGCTCAGCACGTCATAGCCCTTGATGCCGAGTTTCGACGGATTGACGACCGCGTGTGCGTGATCATACCAGCCGTCCGAGTCGTCGTAGAGGAGGATAATCGCGGTGTCCTTCCAGTCCGGCGAGTTCTGGACGGTGTTGACCACCTGCGTCACGAACTCCTGCTCGTCGAGCGGATCAGAATAGCCGGCATGGCCGTCCTGATAGGCGGGCGCCTTTAGGAAATTGACGGTCGGCATGCTGCCGTTTTTCAGAGCGGCATAGAAGTCGGTCACATCATACTGATGATTGGCGGCGTCGGTGGTGCCGATCGCGGCGACCGAGGACGGACGTGCATGCGTCGGGTTGGCCGTCGAGGCATAGTACTGAAATGGCTGGTGATGCGGAATGTAGTCGCCGTAGCTGACCCGGGTGACGGTCGAGGTCGTAGCGCGCTTGCAGCCGGTGGTACCGTCAGCGTTGGTCTGGGTCAGGTCGAAGCCGCCTTCGAAGAGGCCCCAGGTGATCTGGTGTTGGTTCAGCATGTCGCCGATGTTCTTGCCATACATCAAAGCGGTCTGGCCGACGGAACAGACGTCGCCAGTCGGGTCGAAGTCGCTGATGGCCGTCCAGCCACCATTGCCGTCGGGCACGATGCGGCCCTTGGAATAGGTGCCGTCCTTCTCCAGCGTGTAGCCGGGCGGCAGGATGACGCCATTGGTCTGGCCGGAGATCAGGTTCAGCGCGCCGGGGGTCGACGGGCCGAAATTGGTGGAGAAGGAATTGTCGTTCAGCGCATAGTGCTGGGCATAGTTCCACATGGCGGTGACGGTGTTGCCGTCATAATAGCCCATGACTTGGCCCTTGGTGCCGAATGCGCCGGCCGCACCCTTGGTGCCCTTGCCGGTATTGGCGGGGAAAAGATCCATTGCGAAGTTGTTGTAGGCCGCCTGTTCGGCGGTATAGCCGTGGTTCTGCGACTGCGTGGCCGCCTGCGTGCGGTCGAGGCGGAAGGGGGCAGCGGCGTCGGCGCCATTGGCTGCATTGGTCTTGTTCGGATTATTGTCGATGAGACCGGCATTGGCGAGCGTGTTGATATCGGCCGGCGTGTTGTCGGTGGCCTTGAATTCCGGCTCTCCGGCGACGTTTGCGGCCTTGGGGTAGGTCGCGAAATAATGGTCGAAGGAGACATTTTCCTGGAAGATGACGACCAGATGCTTGATCGGCGTGGCGGTATTCGTTGGCGGTGCCGTGTCAGCGGCGCCCGCGGTGGAACAGAGCGAAACAAGGGTAAGCGCGCTGCCGGCAGCAAGGGCGGCGCGACGCGAAAGACGGGTCATGGTGATATCCTCTCGAGTGGGGGCATTGCCCTGGCGCTTGGTTGCGCCGCGCCGGGGCAGAGGGAGCCATGCCGGGCTATCAAGCGTACATGACAGTTCCGTGACGGTGTGTCTCAGATAGGGTGGTGTCGCCCATGAGGGATGCGGCCAAGTGATTGATTTTACTGGGATGAAAAAGGGTGTCGTGTGCCGGTGAAATTGGCAGGATTGACCTGCTACCTTATGTCACGGGTGACATTGGCGCTCTCCAGCTGCCCCGCCCTTCGAGGGTCGTTTTGCTCCCACCTCAGGGTGAGGGCTAACCTTTGGTGCCCAGCCGCAGCAAGGGCTCGCTCGTTCGGTCTCTGCTTGGTGTTACGACGAGCTCACTCCACCTCATCCTGAGGTGCGCAGCGCCCCGAGCCTGTCGAAGGGGGCGGAGCCTCGAAGGATGAGGTGGCCACAGTACTCCATCGACTGAAAGTTAGATATTCTGATCCATCGTCTCGGCCGGGATCTCGTCGGCGGGGTGGATGCGGACGACCACGGCCGGGACGCCGGCGACGGTGCAGTGGGGTGGCACGGGTTTCACAACGACGCTGCCGGCCGCGACCTTGCTGAAGGCGCCGACTTCGATATTGCCGAGGATCTTTGCGCCGGCGCCGATCATCACGCCATGGCGGATCTTCGGATGACGGTCACCGGTTTCCTTGCCGGTGCCGCCGAGCGTGACGTTCTGCAGGATCGAGACTTCATCCTCGATGACGGCGGTCTCGCCGATGACGATGCCGGAACCGTGGTCGAGCATGATGGACGAGCCGATCTTTGCCGCCGGATGGATGTCCGGCCCGAAGACCAGCGAAGCGAGGTTGGACAACCAGCTGGCGATTTCCGGCCGGCCTTCCGTCCAGAGCGCATGGGCGATGCGATGGGTCTGCAAGGCGTGGAAGCCCTTGAGATTGAGCAGCGCATGCAGATAGGTCGTGCAGGCGGGATCGCGGGTGCGGACGGCAACGAGGTCGGCCTCTGTCGCCGGCAGGATCTCGGAGTGGCGCGTCAGCACATCATGAAACAGCGCGAACAGATCGCCGGTTTCGATCTTGGCGACGGAAAGTCTGGCGACCAGGACATTGGCGAGGCTTTCGGCATCCGACTGGGTGGCGATGATCTGCGTTGCGAGCAGCGGCTTCAGTGTCGGTTCGCGGCCGGCCAGATCGATGGCCTCATGGCGGATCACATCCCAGACGCTGCCCGGTGCGGCAGTGGAATGTCCGGCAATTGCCGTACCTGTCTGGGACATAGTCCTGTCTTTCTCGTCAGGCGGAAATATCAACAACGCCGCAATCGCCGGCCTCGGAGGCAAAGGCGAGCAGCTTGCCGGATTTGCTCCAGCTCATCGAGGTGATCGCACCTTTGCCCGGACGGCGCAAGAGTGCCTCCTTGGCGTCGCCGATGCGCACGGCAAGGATCATGCCGTCGATGAAGCCGATCGCCAGGATGTCTTCCACCGGATGGAACTTGACTGAGGTTGCCATGATGTTGGCGCGGGTGCCGAGCTCCTGCGGCGCCTTGCCCATCGGGCCGTCCTTGCTCTGGAACGGCCAGACGATCGCCGCTGGTGCACCGGACGAGGCGAGCCACTTGCCCTTGGCGGACCAGGAGAGCGACTTCACCTTGGCGGGATAGCCGGTCATGCGCATATGTCGGGCTTCGCCACCCGGCTTGCTATCGAGCTTCCAGCCGTGCAGGGCGTTTTCCTGCATGGTGGTGACGACGAACTGACCGTCCGGCGAGAAGGTGACGCCGGTATGGGCGCCCTTCCATTCCAGATTGACCGGTTGCGCGCTCATGCCGACCCAATGCAGCGACACGCCATTGTAGCGGGCAGCTGCGATGCGCAGACCCTTTGGCGCGAAGGCGAGGCCTTCGACAGTGCGCTCCTCGGTGAATTCCTTGGTCGAGCCGTCGGCAAGCCGCACGAAGCTGCTTTTTCCATAGGCATAGGCGACCGCGCCTTGTGGGCCGGCGGCAAGCTGGGTGATCCATTTGCGCGGCGCTTCGGCAAGCACGGTCACGCCGCCATCGGCTGCGATCCGCAGGACCTTGCCGTCCTCGCCGCCGGAAATCAGGCTGTTGCTATGGGGATCACGGATACAGGTGAGCATGCCCTGATGGGCTTCGCTTACCTTTTCCCCGCCTTCCAGCCGATGGATCGTGCCGGCGGCGCTGGCGAAGACGGGGGTATCCCCTAAAAATTCGACGGCCAGAACGTGGCCGTCGATATCAAGCGGAGCGACAGTCGGCATCAGGCAGTCGCCTCGCAGGCCTTGAAGCTCTTTTCCAGCTTTTCGCGGTCGAGTTCGCGGCCAATGAAGACCAGGCGGCTCTCATGCTTCTCGCCATCTTTCCAGGCGCGCTGGTGGTCGCCTTCGATGATCATGTGCACGCCTTGGACGACATAGCGCTCGGGGTCGTCCTTGAAGGCGATGATGCCCTTGAGGCGAAGGATCTTCGGGCCGTCGGTCTGGGTGACCTTCTGGATCCACGGGAAGAAACGATCCGGGTTCATCTCGCCGCCGCGCAGCGACACCGACTGCACCGTCACGTCATGAATGGGCGAAGGGGCATGGTGATGATGGCCATGATCGTGATCATGGTGACGATGATCGTGGTGGTCATGATCATGATGATGGTGATCATGGTCGTGATGGTCATGGCCGCAATCCGGGCCGCAGACATGATCGTCATGGCCCTGGTCGAGGAAATGCGGATCGTTTTCGAGCGCACGCTCGAGGTTGAAGGCACCCTGGTTGAGGACGCGGGCGAGATCGACGCCGGAGCGGGTGGTCTTGTAGACGCGGGCGGCCGGGTTGATGGCGCGGACGATGTCTTCGATCTGCGCCAGTTCTTCCGAAGACACGAGATCCGACTTGTTGATGACGACGACGTCGGCAAAGGCGATCTGGTCTTCGGCCTCGCGGCTATCCTTCAAGCGCAGCGGCAGATGCTTGGCGTCGACAAGCGCGACCACGGCATCGAGTTCGGTCTTGGCGCGGACATCGTCGTCCATGAAGAAGGTCTGGGCAACGGGAACCGGATCGGCAAGGCCGGTGGTCTCGACAATGATACCGTCGAAACGGCCGGGGCGGCGCATCAAGCCTTCGACGACGCGGATGAGGTCGCCGCGCACGGTGCAGCAGACGCAGCCATTGTTCATCTCGTAGATTTCTTCGTCCGACTCGACGATCAGGTCGTTGTCGATGCCGATCTCGCCGAACTCATTGACGATGACGGCGTATTTCTTGCCGTGGTTTTCGGAGAGGATGCGGTTCAGCAGCGTCGTCTTGCCGGCGCCGAGATAGCCGGTGAGAACGGTGACGGGAATGGGCTTTTGCGTGGCTGTTTCGGTCATGGGAGCCTCGAAATATGGGATTTCCCCCAAGGGGGCGGAAAATGATCGGGTTCCATATAAGGAGTTGAAGGCGGCAGTTCAAAGGCTTTTGTATGTTATAAGATCACATTAGGTTTGGGGTAAGCGGATCCGTCGGGTTTTAGGTCAGTGCCTCCACATCAAACGCATCGACATCCCGCAAAAGCTCCACCAGCCCCTGTACCGCATGCGCAATCAGCCGCTCGCCCTTTTCCGCCGTTGCGGCGCCTGCATTACCGGCCACGCCGGCGGCGCTCAGATCCGACATTTTCCAGCCGAATGCGTGTGGTCCATAGGCCCGCAGGTGCTTGAAGTGCTGCGTGTAATCAGATTGCCGGGAGGGGAAATCCGCAGCCTTGCTCATGTCGACCATCTCTGGATAGAGCGCGAGCATCACCGATGTCTCGATGTCGCCGCCGTGGATATCGATGGCCTTGTCCTCCGGCGCGATCAGGCCATCCGGCACGCCGAAGCGCGTCCAGCTGGTCGCCACCGCCAGCATGTTGAAGCGGACGCGCGCCTCGGTCGCGACGATGGTCATCAGGGGCGAGTTGCCGCCATGGGCGTTCAGCATCACGAATTTTCGGATGCCGAGATGATGCATGGTCTCGGCAATGCCGAGCCAACGATTGACGGCTTCATCGAAGTCGAGCGTCTTTGTGCCGGCGACATCCATGTGCTCGATGGAATAGCCGACCGGTTCCACGGCTAAGAAAGTGACGGGCAAATCGGCCGGTAGGGCGGTACTCAAACGCGAAACGATGCCTTCGGCGATCAGCGTGTCGGTGTCGAACGGCAGATGGGGGCCGTGTTGCTCATGGGCGCCAAGTGGCAGCACGGCGATCCAGTTTGCCCTTTCCGCAGGCGCCAACGTCCTATCATTGTCATCGAAACGTGGCAAAGGCTGTGCCATCTGCAGGTGTGCCTCTTGTTTATGTCAATAACCTAGGCAATGTCATAACGTGATGATGCAGTGGCGGAAAGAGCAACGGAATCACAATGGGTAAGAAGCACAAGGACGGCAAGAAAAGTAAGTCAGGTAAAAAGAAGGATCA
Organism: Rhizobium sp. GW821-FHT14E12; assembly: GCF_058803745.1. NCBI lineage: Bacteria > Pseudomonadati > Pseudomonadota > Alphaproteobacteria > Hyphomicrobiales > Rhizobiaceae > Rhizobium > Rhizobium sp. GW821-FHT14E12. Next base: position 1,497,067 of record NZ_JBXAPH010000001.1, on the reverse strand, counting down.
CAGCGAGTACACGCTCGCTGATCTGTCGCCGGCGTTGACGCAGGCGGCGCGGTCCATGCGAACGGTTCTGACGCGCAACCTGACGGCCAGCGGCCTCTATGCGGGCCAGGATGGCGTTATCCTCGCGCTTGCGGCCAGCGACGGTCTGCCGGCGGGAACGCTGGCGCAGAAGCTCGGCGTCAAGGCGCCGACCATGACCCGCACGATCGGCCGCATGGAAGCGCAGGGCTTCCTGGAGCGCCGGCCGGACGCCGAGGATGCGCGGTTGACCAAGGTCTATCTCACCGAGGCGGGCCGCAACAGCGTCAGCGAGATCGAAAGCTCGGCTGCTGCCTGCGACGAACTCGCCACGCGCGGCTTTTCGGAAAAGGATGTCCGTTCACTGGTGCGGCTGCTGAAGGCGATCGAGGGCAACCTTCATATCGGCGACCACGACGAGGATGCTGAGGAATTTTAAGAATTCCCGAGGATTCGAGTTGCGCGGGCCGATTAAAGCTTTTAATTAAAGTTTTTAAATTCCGGAATCGTAAAACGACGGAATGGCATATTCGGCTGCGTTTCACGGGGAGGGGAGCGCATGGCGCAAAAGATAAAACTATCTACCATTGCGGAATCGCTGGGTATTTCAACGGCAACCGTATCTCTTGCCTTACGCGACAGTCCGCTGGTGGCGGTCAACACGCGTGAGAAGATCAAGGATCAGGCGCGGGCGCTGGGTTATATCTATAATCGCCGCGCGGCCAGCCTCAGGACATCGCGATCCGGGATCATCGGCGTCGTCGTCCACGACATCATGAACCCGTTCTACGGCGAGATCCTCAAGGCGATCGAAAGCGAGCTCGATCGTAGCCGCCACACGTTCATCCTCTCCAATCACTACGATTCGGTCGAGAAGCAGCGAACCTTCATCGAAACCCTGCTGCAGCTTGGCGGCGACGGCGTCATCATGTCGCCGGCGATCGGCACTCCGGCGGAGGATTTCGACCTGGCGGAAGAAAACGGCATGCCGGCCATTCTTGTTGCCCGCTCGATGGAAGGGCTGGATCTACCGACCTATCGCGGCGATGACAGCTACGGCATTTCGCTTGCCACTAATCACCTGATCAGCCTCGGCCACCGCACTATCGCGATGATCGGCGGAACGGACCAGACCTCGACCGGCCGCGATCGTTACCAGGGTTATGTCAATGCCCTGCGCAAGGCGGGCATCGAGGTCGATCCGGACCTTCGCATTCCCGGCGCCCGTTCCAAGCAGGGCGGTTTCGAGGCGGCGGTGCATTTCCTGTCGTTGCCGCAGAAGCCGACGGCGGCCGTCTGCTGGAACGATCTCGTCGCCATCGGCCTGATGAACGGCATTTCCCGCGCCGGCCTTGTGCCGGGTAAGGATATCTCGGTTACCGGCTATGACGATCTGGAGGAGGCGGCGATCGCGACGCCGGCGCTGACGACGGTGTGGAACGGCCAGGCGGAAGTTGGAAGGCTTGCAGCACGCGCGCTTTTGGATAGGCTGGCGGGCAGCCATGAGCCGGATGGTATCCATCTTATCAAGCCGGAAATGCGTATTCGCCAGTCGACATCTCCCTATCAGGCCCGCCAATAGCGCCGCACGACATATTCAAGAGGAAAGATCCATGTCCGATAACCGCACCGCCATCCTCGTTCCGGGGAAGATACATCCGCGCGTCCTCGAAAGGCTTGGCGGGCATTTCGATGTCATCGCCGCCGATCGTAGCGAGAGTCCCCAGGTCGATGCCGGGACTGCGGCGCGCGTGCGCGGTGTTGCCGTAGCGGGTGGTTTCAACGCGGCCTGGATCGACGCCTTCCCGAATATCGAGGTCATCGCCAATTTCGGCGTCGGCTATGATGGTATCGACGTCAATCATGCGGCAGCGAAGGGTGTCGTCGTCACCAATACGCCCGATGTGTTGAACGACGAAGTGGCCGATACGGCGATGGCGCTGCTTTTGAACACGTTGCGCCAGTTTCCGCAGGCGGAAACCTGGCTGCGGGAAGGCCGCTGGGCGAAGGAGGGGCCTTTCCCGCTTTCGCCTTTCTCGTTGAAGGGGCGGCGCGTCGGTATTTATGGCCTTGGTCGCATCGGCCAGGAGATCGCCAAGCGTCTGGAGCCGTTCAAGGTGAAGATCGGCTATCACACCCGCACACCGCGCACGGAACTGGCCTATGATTATTATCCGTCGCTGAAGGCGATGGCGGAGGCCGTGGATACGTTGATTTCCATCGTGCCGAAGACGGCGGAGACGCATAAGGTCATCGACGCCGAGATTCTGTCGGCGCTCGGGCCGCAGGGCGTGTTCATCAATGTCGGGCGCGGCTGGTCGGTGGATGACGACGCGCTGATCGCTGCCCTTGGAAACGGCACGCTCGGGGCTGCTGGCCTCGATGTCTTCTACGACGAGCCGAATGTTCCGGCAGGCTATCTCTCCCTGCCGAACGTCTCGCTGCTGCCGCATGTGGCGTCCGCCTCGGTGCCGACGCGCAATGCCATGGCCGATCTCGTTGCGGACAACATCATCGAGTGGTTCGGCAAGGGTGCGGTACTGACGCCGGTGCCGGAAACCCCGGTCAAGCCAAAGGGCTGATCAGAGCGCCGATTGGCGGCGGGGAGCAGCTATCGGCTGTTCCTTGGCCGCCGCATAATCACGCACGGCATCGCCGAAGGCGACAAACAGTTTGTGCGACGGCGAATCCGTTTCCGCCCAATATTCCGGATGCCATTGCACACCGACAGCGAAAGCCTTGGCGTCGATGACGGAAACGGCTTCGATCGTGCCGTCCTCGGCGATAGCTTCCACCTGCAGCCGTGGCGCCGTATCGGCGATCGCCTGGCGATGCAGCGAGTTGACGCGGACTTCGCCCGGGCCAACAACGGCGGCAATGCAGGAACCTTCCTTGACGAAAACGCTCTGGCGGATCGAATACATCGTGTCTCGGTCGACATTTTGCGGCTTGCGGTGATCCCAGATGCCTGGCTGTTCCTGGATTTCGCTGGCAAGCGTGCCGCCGAGCGCGACGTTCAGCTCCTGAATGCCACGGCAGATGGCGAGCATGGGAATGGCGCGCTCAATGGCGCGGCGGATGAGTGGCAAGGATGTGGCGTCGCGGGCCAGGTCGAAAGGACCGTCGCTCTCGTGGGCTTGCTTGCCATAGAGCGACGGATGCACGTTCGTAGCCGAGCCGGATACCAACAGCCCGTCGACGCGGTCGAGGATTGCGTCGATATCGTTGCCGTCTTCCATCGCCGGGACTATTAGCGCCATCAGACCGGAGGCTTTGACGGCGGCGCGGACATATTGCTGTTGCACCGCATGCCAGGTTGCGCCGTCGAATTCGCGGATATCGGCGGGAATGGCGATGATCGGTCTGGACATGCGAGGCTCCGGAAACATGCAAAACTGCCGGGTCTGGTCGAGACCCCGAATGAATATGGTGTCGATGCCGCGATGGGCCAACTTGTCGGCAAATCTACGCGAAGAGCAGGCATTCGGCAACGCGGGACGGCCGCGGCCGGGCTTTGTTTCCCTTTGTCATGACGATGTACAGGAATCGCCATAATGCAGTGCAAAAGCAAACTTGAAAGACAATACGCGGCATGGTTAAGCTCGAATGCTTGCGCCATGATCGGGAGAATCTATTTCCCGCAATGCCATCCGTGTGAGAGGTTATAATGGATCGCCGTTCGTTCATCAGACGGGCTGGAGCAGTCGGTGCGGGCGCAGCAGCCTCAGCGCTTGCCAGTCCTGCCGTTGCCCAGGAATATCCCAAGATCACCTGGCGGATGACGTCGTCGTTTCCGAAGAGCCTGGATACGATCTATGGCGGCGCGGAGGATATCGCGCAGCATGTTTCGGATGCGACCAACGGCAATTTCGTCATCCAGACCTATGAGGCCGGAGCGATCGTTCCCGGCGCGCAGGCGGCCGATGCGGTGAGCGCCGGCACTGTCGAGGCGGCGCATACCTGCTCCTACTATTTCTGGAACAAGGACCCGACCTACGCCATCGGCACGGCGCTGCCCTTTGGCCTCAATGCCCGGCTTACCAATGCCTGGTTTTATCAGGGCGACGGCAACAAGCTGATGAACGAGTTCTATGCCACTCAGGGCATACTTGGCCTGCCCGCCGGCAATACCGGCGTGCAGATGGGCGGTTGGTTCCGTAAGGAAATCAATACGCTGGACGACCTCAAGGGATTGAAGATGCGTATTGCCGGCCTTGCCGGCAAGGTGATCGAGAAGATCGGCGTCGTGCCGCAGCAGGATATCCCCGCCAGCGATATCTACGACGCGCTCGACAAGGGCACGCTCGACGCCGCTGAGTGGGTTGGCCCCTATGACGACCTGAAACTCGGCTTCCAGAAGATCGCCAAATATTACTACTATCCCGGCTGGTGGGAAGGCGGCGCCGTTGTGCATGCTTTCTTCAATCTGGAAAAATGGAACGCGCTGCCGAAGAACTACCAGGCCATCCTTGCGGATGCCTGCGCCTTTGCCAACACCAATATGCTGGCCAAATATGACGTGAAAAATCCGCAGGCCCTGAAGGATATCGTCCAGCAGGGCGTGACGCTGCGCCCCTTCAGCCAGGAAATTCTCGAAGCCTGCTTCCAGGCGGCCACCGGCATTTATGCCGACCTTTCGAAATCGAATGACTATTTCAAACGGATCTATGAGGATCAGGTTGCCTACAAGAAAGATGCCTATCTCTGGATGCAACTTTCGGAATACACTTTCGATACGTTCATGATGATCCAGCAGCGGGCAGGCAAGATTTGACCGAGGATGCTTTGCTGATTGTTATTTTCTATTTTAGTGGTTTATGACGAAAAGACTATAATCCAAGTAGAGCATGGTTGCATCTATTGCTCGAATGTGGTGCAAAATATCACTAAAAATCGATGTAATTTATCGCATGATTGGAAAATCCATCCAAATATGCGCGATCTGGGCAATCAAATTTTAAAACGTTTCAACTAGAGTTCGCGCCGCATCAGGGGAGCTCTGGATGAAGCCTCAAAACCCGAACATCGTACCGACGGATGTCTATCTGTCGTTCGTCAGTTCGCTTTTCGGAAACCGTAGCACATTGCTTACGGGGGTATTCGTTCATATCCTCGCCTATGGCATTGTCTTCCTGAGCACGGGCGCCGGCATCTATCTTGGTTTCGGCCTTACCTTGGCCATCGTCTTCGCTTTCCGCATCCACTCGTTCCGGCAATTTGACGCGCTCGATAAGAACGCCCTTTCGCGCGCCGATATCGCGCGCTGGGAAACGCGTTATGTGATCGGCGCGACGGCAGCGACGCTGATCCTCGGTGTTGCCAGCGGTTATGCCATCCTGATCGTCCAGAATCCGCTGGCGGAATTCATCTGTATCGCGGTGACCATGGGGTCGATGGTGTCGATCCTCGGCCGCAACTACGGTTCGCGGAAGGCGATCGACCTGCAGACCATGGCGTGCTGCCTGCCGATCATCGTCGCCTGCCTGATGTCGGGGCAGCTTTATATGGCAATCGTTTCCATCATGCTGGTGCCCTTCGGGCTGACGACCCGCTCGATGGCCAACGGCCTGCGTGAGTTTCTCTACAAGAATGTCATAGCGTCGCGCGAGATATCGCTGATCGCTGATCGGTTCGACACAGCGCTCAACAACATGACGCATGGCCTGTTCATGCTGGATGCCGAAAACCGCATCCTGGTGGTCAATCGAAAGGCTTGCGAACTCCTGAACCTGACGGATCCCGAGCGGCTCAGGGATTGCGATTTCGATGCCATGTTGCGCTATGGGCTGCGCCACGCCTCCATCGACGGTTCTCTTCCCGGCCTGATCCAACAGCAGATCGAGCAGCTTGTCGGCGGTTCGCTATCGCGCACGTTGATTGAGCTCGGCGAAGACCTGTTTCTGGAGTTTTCGGCGAGCCGTCGCGCCGATGGTATCGTCATCCTGATCTTTGAGGACGTCACGGCGCGTATCCGGGCCGAGCGCAAGATCCTGCATATGGTGCGCTTCGATCCGCTGACCGGTCTGCCGAACCGCGAATACTTTGCCGAATTGACGAAGGAGAAGCTGGCCGCGCATGCCGGCGACGGCCGGATCGGCTTTCTGGTTCTAGATGTCGATGATTTCAAGCACGTCAATGATTTCAAGGGGCATGTGACCGGCGACCGGCTGCTGGTCGCCATCGCCGCGCGGTTGAGGGACACGGCGGGCGATAGGGCGCTTTGCGCGCGTCTCGTTGGAGACCAGTTCGTGCTGTTCTTTCCGAACGATGACGGCACCCAGGATCTGGACGGCCGCATATCCGCGCTGCATGCGGCGATGGCGGGCACTTACGAGGTGGATGATCACAGCCTGCGTATCTCCTTCAGCGGTGGCTACGTGACCATGTCGAGCTGCGAGTTCCGTCCGGAAGAATGGCAGATCAAGGCCGACCTGGCACTCTTCGACACCAAGTTGCGGACGAAGGGCGGCTGCTCTGCTTTCGAAGAGGAAATGGACGCTCGCTACATCGAGCGGCAAAAGCTGAAGACCGATCTGCGCGAGGCAATCGAGGCTGGCAAGCTGCATGCGGTCTATCAGCCGATGTTCACCCCGGATGGCCGCCGCATCGATTGTTGCGAAGCGCTGGCGCGTTGGGTTCATCCGGAAAAAGGGTCTATCCCGCCCAACATGTTCGTGCAGATTGCCGAGGAGATGGGGATCGTTTCCGGCATCACCCGCTTCATGCTCAACCGGGCCTGCCGGGATTGTGCCGGCTGGCCTCAGTCTCTCTCTGTCTCGGTCAATCTCTCGGCGCAGGATTTGCGCGGCAATGACATTGTCGCTGTCGTTATGGAAGCGTTGGAGGCATCGGGGCTGGAGCCGTCGCGTCTGCATCTGGAGGTGACCGAAAGCTGCCTAATGGACGAGATTGCCACCGTTCGTTCCGTTCTCGCCGATCTCAGGGCCAAGGGCATCACCATTGCCATCGATGATTTCGGGACCGGGTTTTCCAGTCTCAGCTATCTCGATTCACTGCCGGTGGATATCGTCAAGATCGATCGCTCCTTCGTGCACGAAATCACCGGCGACAGCCGCCGTTTCAAGCTCCTGTGCGGCATTGCCGATCTCTCACGGGCTCTGGGTCTGAAAGTCGTCGTCGAAGGCGTCGAGACGCCGGAACAATTGGCGCTGATCAACGAGCGCGGCCTGGCCGATGTGATCCAGGGCTATGTGTTTTCGATGCCGGTGTCGCCGGCACGGATTGGCGAGATGATAGACAGTCTCGATCGCAATCGGCCGGCGCTGCGCCAGGATATCCCGGCCTGAGGCGGCCGGGAGGTCTTCGATCTGTTTCCGATCGCCCTAAGGGTAGTCGCACAAGGAGATTGAACCTCTGCGACGTTCTCGTGCATTGCATTTTTTCTCGCTTTGTGTAACGCCTCGGTAGAGGAAATCTGGCTGCGGTGCCTTATTGGGAGATGCCGCAGCTTTCGAGGGCGAACTCCAGCCGGCAGCTGTTGCAAGGCCTGTCGGGGAGCGGATTGAGGGGAGACTTTTTGCATGGCCGAACATCATACCGGACCGATCGAAACCGGTGCTCCGATGGATTACAAGGAGCACGAGAAAACCTATAACGGGTTCCTTTTGGTCGCCAGGGTCGGATCGGCGATCATCGCCGCGCTGTTGATCGCGATGACAGCGGGTTTCTTCGGTCACGCCGGCCTGTTCGGCGGGTTTCTCATTTTCGTGGTTCTTTCAATCGTTGGCGTCTTTCTCGCGCGCTGAACGACGCCGGGCCGTCCGGCCCGCGCTTTCCCTGAGATTTTGGCCTGATTTCGCAGGCTGGTGCGCCGCTGTCTCCAGCGGGGCTGTCGTTTGATGCGAGGTGGTGTCGTTGGGCAATCTGGTTTTTGTCGCCAAGGAGACCGTTGGGGATGAGACGCGCGTCGCGGCATCCGTCGAAACGGTGAAGAAGATGAAAAGCCTCGGCTTCGATATCGTAGTCGAAGCGGGTGCTGGTGCCTTGTCGCGCATTCCGGATAGCGAATACGAGGCTATCGGTGCGCGCATCGGCGCCATCAAGGATGCCAAGCGGGCCGACGTCATCCTCAAGGTCAGGCGGCCGACACCCAAGGAGGTCACCGGCTACAAGCGTGGCGCGATTGTTATCGCCATCATGGACCCCTATGGCAACGAGGCCGCGCTGGTCGAGATGGCGAAGGCAGAGCTGACGAGTTTTGCCATGGAGCTGATGCCACGCATCACCCGCGCGCAGTCGATGGATGTTTTGTCGTCGCAGGCGAACCTTGCCGGCTATCAGGCGGTGATCGAGGCGGCTGCGGTCTATGACAGAGCGCTGCCGATGATGATGACGGCGGCGGGCACGGTGCCGGCTGCGAAGGTTTTCGTCATGGGCGCCGGCGTTGCCGGCCTGCAGGCGATCGCAACAGCAAGGCGCCTCGGCGCGCAGGTATCGGCGACGGACGTGCGACCGGCCGCCAAGGAACAGGTCGCCTCGCTCGGCGCGAAATTCATCGCCGTCGAGGATGAAGAGTTCAAGGCGGCGGAGACCGCCGGCGGCTATGCCAAGGAGATGTCGGCAGCCTATCAGGCCAAACAGGCGGCCCTCGTGGCCGAGCATATCTCCAAGCAGGATATCGTCATCACGACGGCCCTGATTCCCGGCCGTCCGGCGCCGCGGCTCGTCAGCCGCGAGATGCTGAAGGCGATGCGGCCCGGTGCCGTTGCCGTCGATCTCGCCGTCGAGCGCGGCGGCAATATCGAGGGCGCCGAGTTTGGTACCGTGGCCGATGTCGAAGGCGTCAAGGTGGTTGGTTATCCCAACATGGCCGGCCGCGTTGCGGCCAGCGCGTCCGCTCTCTACGCCAAGAACCTCGTCACCTTCCTGGAGACGATGGTCGACAAGGATACCAAGAGCCTCGGGCTCAATCGCGCCGACGAGTTGATCAAGGCGACGATGCTGACCGATGGCGGCGAAGTCGTGCACCCGAATTTCGTCGACCCGGATCAGCCGACCGTCAACAAGGGAGATGTCTAAATGGCCAGCCAAGCAATGGATCAGGCGCTCCAACAACTGAATGACGCCGTCACCGCGGTAACGACCGCTGCTGCGCAGGCCCCCGAGACCATCAGCGCCGCATCCGGCGGTGCGATCGATCCCTTCGTCTTCCAGCTTGCGATCTTTGTGCTGGCGATCTTCGTCGGTTATTACGTCGTGTGGTCGGTAACGCCGGCCCTGCATACGCCGCTGATGGCGGTGACGAACGCCATCTCCTCGGTCATCGTCGTCGGCGCGCTTCTGGCGGTCGGCATTTCCGCCAGCGGGCTTGCGACGGGCTTCGGCTTCGTGGCGCTGGTGCTCGTTTCGGTCAATATCGTCGGCGGCTTCCTTGTCACCCAGCGCATGCTGGCGATGTACAAGAAAAAAGACAAGTGAGGGCGGCATGCTGAGCAATATCGCGGCTTTCCTCTATCTCGTTTCCGGCGTGCTGTTCATTCTGGCGCTGCGCGGCCTGTCGCATCCAGCCACCAGTCGGCGCGGCAATCTCTACGGCATGATCGGCATGGGCATCGCCATCGCCACGACGCTGGTCCTGGCGACGCCGTCCTTCGGCGGGCTGGTGCTGATCGTCCTCGGCCTGGCCATTGGCGGCGGGGCGGGGGCCTATATTGCCCGTGTCATCCCGATGACCTCGATGCCGCAGCTCGTTGCCGGTTTCCATTCGCTGGTCGGTCTGGCGGCTGTGCTGGTTGCGGCCTCGGCGCTCTATACGCCATCCTCCTTCGGCATCGGCAATATCGGCTCGATCCATACCGAGGCACGCATCGAAATGGCGATCGGCGTTGCCATCGGCGCGTTGACTTTCACCGGTTCGATCATCGCCTTCCTGAAGCTCGACGGGCGCATGTCCGGCAAGCCGATCCTGCTGCCCTATCGTCACTTCATCAATGCAGCCCTGCTGGCGTTGATCGTGTTTTTCATGGTGGGCCTGGCGATCAGCGAAAGCCATTTCGATTTCTGGGCGATCGTCGTTCTGGCGCTGGCGCTTGGCGTGCTTTTGATCGTGCCGATCGGCGGCGCCGACATGCCGGTCGTCGTGTCGATGCTGAACTCCTATTCCGGCTGGGCGGCGGCCGGTATCGGCTTCACGCTCGGCAATCTGGCGCTGATCATCACCGGCGCATTGGTTGGCTCCTCGGGTGCGATCCTCTCCTACATCATGTGCAAGGGCATGAACCGCTCCTTCGTCTCCGTCATTCTCGGTGGCTTCGGCGGTGAGGCGTCCGCCGGCGGCACTGATAACAGCGACAAGACGGTGAAGCTCGGCTCGGCCGAGGATGCGGCCTATCTGATGGCGAATGCCTCGAAGGTCATCATCGTGCCGGGTTACGGCATGGCGGTGGCGCAGGCCCAGCATGCGCTGCGCGAGATGGCCGATCGCTTGAAGGCGCATGGCGTCGACGTGAAATATGCCATCCATCCGGTTGCCGGCCGCATGCCCGGCCACATGAACGTGCTGCTTGCCGAGGCCAATGTTCCCTATGACGAGGTATTCGAGCTCGAGGACATCAATTCGGAACTCGCCCAGGCCGATGTCGCCTATGTCATCGGCGCCAACGACGTCACCAATCCGGCGGCGCGCGACGACAAGACCTCACCGATCTACGGCATGCCGATCCTCGACGTCGACAAGGCCAAGACCTGCCTCTTCGTCAAGCGCTCCCTCGGCTCCGGCTATGCCGGCATCGACAACACGTTGTTCTACAAGGACGGCACGATGATGCTGCTCGGCGATGCCAAGAAGGTGACGGAGGAGATCGTCAAGGCGATGAATGAGTAGAGGTCACGAACGCCATCTTTGACAAAATGTGTAAAATGCGTATTTTACACATTTGAAAAGGAGGCCGCGATATGACCGGGGCGTTAAAAGTTTCTGCGACCGAGTTTTCGCGCAGTTTTGCGAAATATCAGGATGAAGCGATTTCCGGTAAGGTCATCGAGATCACCAGTCATGGCCGCGTTGTTGGCGGCTATCTCTCAGCCAGCGAATTGGCTCATTATGAGCTGTTGAAGCGCAGGGAACGAGAAGTTCTTGTTGTCGGCGAGCTTGATGACGAGACGATAGCTGATCTCGAAAACGCTCAATATGGTGTTGTGCCCAGGTGAAATATCCGGAGCCGATGCCCGGCCTCGTCATTCGCTATGCGTTCCTCTGGGGGAGTGATCAGAAGCGTGGTATCTACGAAGCTGCCAAGGATCGCCCCTGCGCAATCGTCTTGGCGACAAAGGTCGGCAATGCCGGTCTTTTTCAAACCGTCGTCGTGCCGATAACCCATTCCGAGCCGGAGCGCTCTGATCCGACCGCATCGGTGGAGATTCCACGGGAGATTTGCAGGCGTCTCGGTCTTGACGATCAAAGGCATTGGGTTCGCATTACCGAGCTGAACCGTTTTATCTGGCCAGGTTACGATCTTCGGGAACGACTGGATCAGCCTGGCCGTATCGACTACGGTCTTCTGCCGGAGCCATTCTTTGAAAAAATAAGATCGGCGATTGTGGAGAGAAACAAAATTCAGAAACTTCGGTTCACGCCGCGGGACGAGTAGTCACTGGCCTCAAGCCCGCTCGCGTTCTCGCTCCATAGTGCTCCGCAGCGCATTCAGCACCCAGACGAGGCCTTCTGGCCGGAAGTCGATTTCGACGTTGCCGCCAAAGGCCGATGCCGCATGGGCCTTGGTGACCGTGGTGCCGAAGCCGGTGAGGGTTGGCTTCTTGACGCGCGGGCCGCCGCTTTCCGTCCAGGTGAACTGGATCATCGGTCCGATATCACCGTCGACATTCGTCCACTCGATAGCAATCTTGCCCTCGGGCGCGGAAAGGGCGCCGTACTTCACCGAATTCGTCGCCAGTTCATGCAGGACCAGTCCGAGATTCTGCACGGCTTCCGGTTTCAGCACAAAATCCTGACCGGTGATGTCGAGTTGCTGCGGTGCCTGCAGAAAGGTGGCGAGATGGATGTCGATCACCCGGCGCAGCGATACGCCCGACCATTGTTCGCTGGTGAGAACCTCAATCGAACGTGCTAGCCCCTCCAGCCGGTCGGCGACGGCGCGTTGAAAGGTGTCGACGCTGTCGGTCTGCCGGGCGAGCTGGCGGGTCATCGCCTGGGCGAGCGCCAAAAGGTTCTTGGTGCGGTGGACGAGCTCATGCATGACGAAATGCAGCCGGTCCTCCGTCTCGCTGCGATCGAAGGAGGCGTTGGACAGCGCGATGGCGACCTGATTGGCCTCGACGACGCTGGTCTCGACCGGCGAAACGATCTCGCCGCGGCCCATGCGTTCGGCCATGTCGGCGATGCTGCGTATGGTGGTGCGGACTTGGCGTGCCAAGGCATAGACGGCAATCAGCGCGACCAGGAGCAGGGTGACGCCACCGTAGATCAGGAAGCGCCAGGTGCTCATCAGCGACGCCTGAGCGGAGGCGACAGGTCCCCACACGACGGCTTTCCAGGACCAGCCGGGGATTTGCGCATAGCCGAGCAAGGAGTGCGGCAGGATCTTTTCATCCTGATAGACGCCGCTCGAAGCGATCAGCTTCGGCAGGATGTCCTTGTTGAACGGATCGCCGGGAGAGTGATTGGCGGGGCCGCTGGAGGCGACGATATGGCCTGAACTGTCGATGACGGCGGCCGACCAGCCGGGGGCAAGGGCGTCCGTCGTGACGAGCTTGGCGAGAACATCGGCGTCCTGCGTCATGGCCAGGGCGGCGCCGGCCGGCGAATGGTCGAGCGGCAGGGTGACATTGTAGACCCAGCGGTGAACGTTGGATCCGACGAAGACGTCGGACGCCTCGATGCGTCCCGAATTGAGCGCCGATTGCAGGGCGGCCATATTGCCGGTCTTGCCTAGCGGCCTGCTGAGCGGCCATCGCGTATTCAGTCGCATCTGGCCGTCCTTTTCGAAGAGCAGGACGAACAGCGAATCGGTGCGCAGCACCGTCTCCGTCCGGTAGAAGAAGGTGGTGATATCGTTGTGTTCCAACTCCGGCGAGGAGGAGAGCAGCCGCAGGGTCGTCGCCATATCCTGCAATTGCCGGTCGATGGTGCGTCCCAGCGCCTGTGCGTCCTGAACCGCGTCGCGCTTCAAGACGTCGCGCTCGTTATTTTCGAGCTGGAACAGCAGGAGTGCCACGAAGGCAAGGATCGGCAAGGCAATCGCCAGCGCTATGGCGATCAGATAAGCTCCAATCGAAGCTCTTGGGAAATGCAGCTTTTTCATAACGCGATCAACCGATCGGACCACCATAGGACTCGAGCGCGTCTGCGAAAGTGGAAATAGCGGTTTCAGTCATCATGCCGAGCGCCCCCAATGCTTTTGTCCGAGCAGCATGTTCTCGAAAGCGTCATGTTATGGCCCGGTAAATTTTGTTGCAACATACGAAAAGTCACCGTCGTTAAATCGTAAGTGACGCCGGACGCTTCGGATGCACGCGGCGTGGATTTGACGTCGATCATTGCACAGCTCATTCGCCCGCCTTCGTAAATCGCGACAGGCGGAATGGAGCGAGCTGCGTGTCCGGATGTCCGCCGACGATCTCTTCCGCCGCAAGCAGTCCGACGAGCGGCGCCAGCGTCACGCCGGAATGCAGGACGGCGAGATAGAGGCCCGGCGCGCCGTCGACGCCGCCGATGATCGGGAAGCCGTCCTTTGGGTTCGGGCGATAGCCGATCGTGTAAAAGTCAAGTTCGAGCTGGTCGCTGCCACGCAGCATGGCTCTGACCTTGGCAAGAATCTCCTCAGCGGCCTTTCGAGGATCGTCACCGGGATCGCCGCCGCCGAAATCGCTGCCGGCGATGATTCGGCCCTCCTGCGTCTGTCGCATATGCAGTTCCGGTGCCATGACGAGGCCATTCAGCAGCCGAGGGTGAGGGCGCGAATGCGCGATCAGGCCCGGCGGTGTTTCGAGCGGCACATCGATGCCGATGGCGGCGGTAAGCGGAAGGATACCGGCGCCGGCGGCAAGAACGACATGGTCGGCGAGTAGTATGCCATCCGTTGTCTCGACGCCGGTGATTCTGCCGTTCTCCTGCAAAAGCCGGGTGACTTCCGTGCCGTATGACAGCGTTGCGCCATTGCGGGCGGCGTCTTCCAGCAGAAGATTGGCGGCGGCGACGGGTTCGACGGCGCCTTCTTCGGCGACATGCACGGCAAAGGTGGGCGGATCGATGAGGTTGGGTTCGATGGCGGCGCTCGTCGCGCGGTTGACCGGCTGTATGTCATAACCCCAGCCATGATGCTGTGCGAGATAGGCTTCCAGCTTGGCCTCCGGCATGTCCCAGCAGAGCCCTCCGCACCAGGAGAGCGGTAGACCGGGAATGTCGGTCGCCAGCCGTGACCATTCGGCCATCGAGCGGCGGCGGAAGCGGTAGTAGAATTCAGGATTGCCCCAGCTCGCATTGATCCAGGCAAAGGAATTCGGCGTCGCCTCGCCGCCGGCCTTCTTGGCGATCACGGTGACATCAGCGCCCTTGCGCTGGAGATGCCAGGCGATGGATGCACCGATGATGCCGGCGCCGACCACGATGATTTTTTGCGGAGAGGGCATGTCGTGTGTCTCGTTCGGTTTGGGGACGGTGCGAGACTATGCGCTCGACAGCGCAAAGAAAAGCCGCCGGGCGGATGATCGCCGGGCGGCCCACTGTTTCGATGATATGCAGCGATCTTAGCTGCCCGCGCCGACACGCGCCAGGCCATCCCTGGCAGGCTGGTAGGTCGGGTCGAGGTTGACGGCGTGCTGATAGGAACGGCGGGCCTTGGCCTTATCGCCGCGCTGCTCGTAGACGAACGCCTGGTTGGCCCAGGATTCAGCAACCTTGTTGTCGAGGTCGATCGCGTGGTTGAAATCGGCGAAGGCGTTGTCTTCGTCTTTCTGCGCGAGATAGGAGATGCCGCGGCTGTTATAGGGCTCGGGCGAATTCGGCGACAGTGAGATCGCCTTCGAGAAATCGTCGATCGCCTTGTCCTGCTGATTGCGCTTCTGGAAGATCACGCCGCGGCCATTATAGGCGCGGCCGTCCGTCGTGCCGAGGCTGATCGCCTTGGAGTAATCGTTGAAGGCATCATTGTCGCGGCCGGACTGGCGATAAAGGTTGCCACGGCCGATATAGGCGACATCGTAATTGCCGTTGATCTGCAATGCGGCACTGTAGTCCGCGACCGCTTCCGGCAGCTTGCCCATGTTGCGGTAGATGAGCGCGCGGTTGGCGTAGGCCTGATAGAACTTCGGATTGAGCTGGATCGCCTGATTGAAGTCCGCAAGGGCGCGGTTGAAGTCGCCGCCGCGGCCATAGGCGGTGCCGCGAACGTTATAGCCTTCAGGATCCTGCGGATTGGCGCTGATGACCGATGTCAGCGAGGCAATGTTTTCCGAGGAGCCCTGCGCCTTGTCGATACGGATCACCGTATCTGTGGAGGCTGTCTGGCAGCCGGAAAGGCCGATCGCAGCGAGAAGCGCCAAAGCTGGCAGGGCAGCAGCGCGCTTCGAAACAAAGGAGGTGAGGTTCGAAGTGCGGAACTGGTCGGACGTCGTAATTGCCATTATCGGGTTCGCTTTCGCCATGCGTCATATCAGGCTGTTCTGATTTAATCCGATTTGCACGGAGAATAAATCAAAAAGGCGGCGGCGAACGATTCGCCCCCGCCTAACATGCATCTGAAAACGTCGAAAAAACGACGATTACCGTGCAACCAGACCTTCGCGCTGTGCGCGCTTACGGGCCAGCTTGCGAACGCGACGAACGGCTTCAGCCTTTTCGCGAGCACGCTTCTGCGACGGCTTTTCGTAGTAGTCGCGCATCTTCATTTCGCGGAAAATACCTTCGCGCTGCATCTTCTTCTTGAGAGCGCGGAGAGCCTGGTCGACATTGTTATCGCGGACAAGTACCTGCACGAGAATCACGTTCCTTTAGTTTGGTTGATGCCAGCGGCGACGGCAGCGCCAGGAGGCAAAAAAATAACGTTCGCGCGGCCGTAGCCTTGCGATTGGTTTGGCGAGATATCAGATCGCTTTGTCAAAGTCTAGCCGGATCGTGCATTAGCAGGGGAAAAAGCAATTTGCCCCAAGCGAGACAGGCTCGCTATATCTCAATCGCGTTGCTGCGGCTATCGAATAAGGGCCGCCTCGTCATATTTTGCGAGACTGACATGCCTGTGCGAAGGTCCTGCTTCACATTGTTACCATATGCTGCCGCGGCCGTCTGATCCCGGCAGTACCGGCGTGCGTTAAAGGAGAATCGCGGCATGATATTCACGAACGTCCTTCCCGCCGGAAGACTGTTTGCGGCGCTGGCGCTCACCTGTGCCGTTCTGGCCGCGACGCTTTCGCCAGTTGCCGCCGGCGAAGTCCGTTTTGGCAAGAATGTCCGCGTCGGCGGCCACGACTTTTCGAACCAGAGGTTCGACAGCAAGCATCGGGCAAGAATCTATCTTTACAACCATAAGCCGCAGATAGAAGGATGCGTCTGGCGCAAAGACGGCCATGGTGGCCGGGTGAAGATTTGCCATTTGCAGCGCAAGTAGGATGGGTAGGGGAACTATGAACGATCAGACTATGCCGGCCAGTATTCGATATTTCGAACGATTCACATATGCCGCGATGGCGATCATTTTTATCAATCAGCTGGTGAACTGGGATAAGACGGTCAGTCATTTTGTTGAAGCGCCGTTCGCTTTCACGTTTTTACAAATTATGTTTCTTTGTGTTCAAATCTTCTGGGTTTGGCTGGTTGTTCATAGACGGGCGAACTGGGCGCGCTGGATGACGCTTGGCGCGCAATTCGCTATGATGTTTATCATTGGTTTCGGCTTCGGTATTAAGGAGCAGGCCGAGGGAACCGTTTTGGAACTCGTTTTCCTAATTCTGTCGACCTCGTTGTCTCTGCTTGCCACGTGTCTTCTTTTTACGCGTGACGCAACATCATGGTTTGTACCTCAGCGGGCATGAATTCGGTCATGCGGGAGCAGCAATCCTCGCATGGTTCAGTCTTGCTGTTGCTCATTCTTTTTAACCGTGTCGAAAGCCGGTGCTGAATGCGTCGCAAAAGAGCCGTTGTGTCGGTTTTCGATTTGCGATTTGTATGGCCGATCAAACGGGCTTGTTGCCTGAAGGAGTTGAGGGCGAATGCGTAAATACTCGGTTTTTGCCGTGGCACGGGAAGCGATGCGGGCTCACAAGGGCTGGGAGGCCCAATGGACCTCGCCGGAGCCGCGCAAGGAGTATGACGTCATCATCATCGGCGGTGGCGGCCATGGTCTGGGTGCTGCGTATTATCTCGCCAAGGAGCACGGCATCACCAATATCGCCGTGCTCGAAAAGGGCTGGCTCGGCGGCGGCAATACCGGCCGCAACACCACCATCATCCGCTCGAACTATCTCTATGAAGAGAGCATGCACATCTACGAGCATTCGATGAAGCTCTGGGAAGGGCTCTCCCAGGATCTCAACTACAATGTCATGTACTCGCCGCGCGGCGTGATGATGCTGTCGCATAATGTGCATGACCAGCAATCCTTCAAACGGCATATCCATGCCAACCGTCTCTACGGCATCGACAATGAATGGCTGACGCCGGAGCAGGCCAAGGCTTTTTGTCCGCCGCTCGATATTTCCGGCAGCGCTCGCTATCCGATCAACGGCGCGGCTCTCCAGCGTCGCGGCGGCACGGCGCGTCACGATGCGGTTGCCTGGGGCTTTGCCCGCGCGGCGTCCGATCGCGGCGTGCACATCATCCAGAATTGCGAAGTGACCGGCATCCAGCGCGGACCGGATGGGCGCGTCACCGGCGTCGACACGAATCGCGGCTTTATCGGTGCCAAGAAGATCGGCGTTTCGGCGGCCGGCCACACGACGGTCGTCATGCAGATGGCCGGCGTGCGCGTGCCGTTGCAATCGAGCCCGCTACAGGCGCTGGTTTCCGAACCGCTGAAGCCGATCTTCCCCTGCGTCGTCATGTCGAACACGGTGCATGCCTATATCTCGCAGTCCGACAAGGGCGAGCTCGTCATCGGCGCCGGCACGGACCAGTATAATTCCTACAGCCAGACCGGCGGGTTGCAGATCATCACCCATACGCTGGATGCGATCTGCGAGCTGTTCCCGATGTTCCGGCGCGTGAAGATGATGCGCTCCTGGGGCGGTATCGTCGACAACACGCCGGACCGTTCGGCCATCCAGTCGAAGACGCCGGTGCCGGGCCTCTACGTCAACTGTGGCTGGGGGACAGGCGGCTTCAAGGCGACGCCCGGTTCGGCCAACCTGTTTGCGCACCTGATCGCTCGCGACGAACCGCATAAGTTCAATGCCGGGCTCAATCTGGATCGCTTCCGCACCGGTCGCTTGATCGATGAAGCGGCGGCTGCCGCCGTGGCGCATTGATGCTGGCGGTCGCGCACGGGATAGCTGTTATGGCCGGAGCTTCGATTCCGTTCGGGGCCATGGCTGCGACCGAGGTGAGCGACCTTTTTCCGGACGTGAAGGACGTGCGTACGCAGGAGATTCACAAGGCGAAGACGGAAGCGGATTGGCCGTTCATGGCTGAGAACGGCATCCTCGCCTGTGTCAAGGTGTTGAACCAGCCGGCGGTTTACTTCGTGCCGGAAAAGACGCCGCCTGCGACCAGGGCCTTTGCGCTCGACACCGACCTGCTCGGCATGAGCATGATTAATCTGGGGATGACCGACGTGCTGAAGCCCTATGGATCGCTGGAGGAGCTTGTGGTGCGGATCACGCCCTTCATTACCATGGGGCGTCAGCTCTGTGCCCAGCCTCCCGGCACCAATATCTCCGGTTCCGAGCTTTAACATTAGGTAGAAAACGATGCTGCTGATTTACTGCCCCTATTGCGAGGAAGAGCGTTCGGAACTGGAATTCCGCAATGCCGGCGACGCGCATATCGTGCGGCCGGAAAACATTGCCGGGATTTCCGACGAGGAATTCGAGCAATATTTCTTCCTGCGCGACAATCCGAAGGGCCTGATCTTCGAGCGCTGGCGGCATATCCATGGCTGCGGCCGCTTCTTCAATGCGGCGCGCGATACGGTCAGCGACCGTTTCTATCTCACCTACAAGGCCGGCGAGCCGAAGCCGGATCTTTCGACATTGCTGCCGGCGGCCAACGAGCCGGTGGCGCAGGATAAAAACGTACAAGAACAAACGGCACAAAAAGAGGGATCTGCGGAATGAGCGGCGCCAATCGTATTGCGGGCAAGGGGCGTCTGACGCCGGCCAGAACCGCCCGCTTCACCTTTGACGGCAAAAGCTACACGGCGCTGGAGGGCGACACCGTCGCCTCGGCGCTGCTTGCCAATGGTGTTCACCTCGTCGGCCGTTCGTTCAAATATCACCGTCCGCGCGGCATCCTCTCGGCCGGTGCCGAAGAGCCGAATGCGCTGCTCGATATTTCCCGCGATGCAGCCCGCCGCCAGCCCAATGTGCGCGCCAGCGTGCAGGAGGTCTTCGACGGCATGAAGGCGCAGTCGCAGAACCGCTGGCCGTCGCTTGCCTTCGATGTCGGCGGCGCCAATAATCTGCTGTCGTCCTTCTTCGCCGCCGGCTTCTACTACAAGACCTTCATGTGGCCGAAGGCGGCCTGGAAGCATATTTACGAGCCGCTTATCCGCCGTGCCGCCGGTCTCGGCGTTGCGCCGACGGAAGAGGATCCCGATCACTACGCCAGCCGCTACGCCCATTGCGACGTGCTGGTGGTCGGCGCCGGTGTTGCCGGCCTTTCGGCGGCGCTTGCCGCAGCCGAGGCCGGCGCCAAGGTCATCCTCTGCGACGAGCAGGCTGAAGCCGGTGGTGCGCTGCGCTTCGACGCCAGCGTCAAGATCGACGGCGCCGAGGGTTATGCCTGGGCGCAGGGCGTTATCGCCAAGCTCAAGTCGATGGACAATGTCGAGGTGCTGACCCGCACGACGGCGTTTGGCTACTACAATCACAATTTCTTCGGCCTTGCCGAACGCGTCACCGATCATCTCGCCAAGCCCGGCCGTGATCTGCCGCGCGAGCGGCTGTGGCAGGTGCGCGCCAAGCGCGTCATCCTGGCGACCGGCGCGATCGAGCGCCATATGGTGTTCCCGAACAACGACCGTCCGGGCATCATGCTGGCATCGGCGGCCCGCACCTATCTCAACCATTACGGCGTCGCAGTCGGTGCCAAGATCGGCGTCTATACGGCGCATGACTCTGCCTACGAAGCCGCCTTCGACCTGAAGCGCGCTGGCGTCTCCATCGCCGTCATCGTCGATAGCCGCGTGCGTCCGGGCGAAGCGGTTGCCGCCGAGGCGAAGCGGCTCGGCATCGAAGTGTTGAGCGACTATGCCGTCATCGACACCGCCGGCAAGCTGCGCGTCTCCTCGATGACCGTGGCGCGCAATGGCAGCTCGGGCTCGCGCAAGATCGCCATCGATGCGCTGCTCGTCTCCTCCGGCTGGACGCCTTCCGTGCATCTGTTCTCGCAGTCGCGCGGCAAGCTGAAATTTGATGCCGAGAAGCAGCGTTTCCTGCCGGGCACCTATGTTCAGGATTGTCTCTCCGTCGGCGCCTGCAACGGCACCGATGGCTTGCAGGCCGCAATCGAAGAATCGCTCGCCGCCGGCGAGTTGATGGCGCGGGCGACGGGAGCGAGCGGCGAGGGCAAGATTTCGCTCCATGCCGAACAGGCCTTCGAATGGACCGGCGGCATGATCGGCGCTGCCGAAGGGGCAGGGCCGGACACCAACGCCAAGGCTTTTGTCGACTTCCAGCATGATGTCTGCGCCAAGGATATCCGGCTTGCCGTGCGCGAGGGCATGCACTCCATCGAGCATATCAAGCGCTTCACCACCAACGGCATGGCCTCCGACCAGGGCAAGCTTTCCAACATGCACGGTCTGGCGATTGCCGCCGAAATGCTCGGCAAGGACATTCCGCAGGTCGGTCTCACCACCTTCCGTGCGCCCTATACGCCGGTTACCTACGGTACGCTGATCAGCCATTCGCGCGGTGCCTTCTTCGACCCCGCGCGCAAGACGCCGATGCATGCCTGGGAAGAAGCGCATGGCGCGATCTTTGAGGATGTCGGCAACTGGAAGCGCGCCTGGTTTTATCCGCGTGCCGGCGAGACAATGCATCAGGCCGTCGATCGCGAATGCCGCACGGCGCGCGAAGTGGCCGGCGTGTTCGATGCCTCGACGCTCGGCAAGATCGAAGTGGTCGGTCCGGACGCGGCGCAGTTCCTGAACCTGCTCTACACCAACGCCTGGGATACGCTGAAGCCCGGCCGCTGCCGCTACGGCATCATGACGCGCGAGGATGGCTTCGTCTATGACGACGGCGTCGTCGGGCGTCTGGCCGAGGACCGCTTCCATGTGACGACCACGACCGGCGGTGCGCCGCGCGTGCTGCACCATATGGAAGATTATCTCCAGACCGAATTCCCGCATCTGAAGGTGTGGCTGACGTCGACCACGGAGCAATGGGCTGTTATCGCCGTACAGGGACCGAAGGCACGCGAGATTATCGAGCCGCTCGTCGAGGGGCAGGATCTGTCCAACGAAGCCTTCCCGCATATGAGCGTTGCCGAGTGCAAGGTCTGCGGCGTGCCGGCCCGGCTGTTCCGCGTCTCCTTTACCGGCGAAGTCGGTTATGAAATCAACGTGCCGGCCGATTACGGTCAGTCGGTTCTGGAAGCCGTCTGGGCGCGGGCCGAGCCGCTGGGCGCCTGCGCCTACGGCACCGAGACCATGCACGTCCTGCGCGCCGAGAAGGGCTATATCATCGTCGGCCAGGATACGGACGGCACGGTGACACCAGATGACGCCGGGCTTTCCTGGGCCGTGTCCAAGAAGAAGACCGATTTCGTCGGCATTCGCGGCCTGAAGCGGCCCGATCTGGTGAAGGAAGGCCGCAAGCAGTTGGTCGGCCTCGTCACCCGCGACCCGAAGGTGGTGCTGGAGGAAGGCGCGCAGATCGTCGCCGATCCGAACGAGCAGAAGCCGATGACCATGCTTGGTCACGTCACGTCGGCCTATTGGTCGGAAAATCTCGGCCGTTCGATCGCCTTCGCGCTGGTTGCCGGTGGCCGCGAGCGCATGGGCAAGACGCTGTATGTGCCGATGCCCGACAAGACGATTGCCGTCGAGGTGACGGATCTGGTGTTCTTTGACAAGGAAGGAGGCCGGATCAATGGCTGATCTCGCAACCCGTAAACTGCCGCTTGCCGGCCGCCACGGCGGTTCCGGAACCGTCCGACTGACCCCAGCCGCTCCTGCCAGCCGTATTGCGCTGCGCGCACCCGAGGATTCGATTGCCGGTCTCTCCAAGGCACTCGGCGTGAAATTGCCGCGCAAGCCGAAGACGTCGGCTCACGGTCATGGGCGTTATGCCCTCTGGCTTGGTCCGGACGAATGGCTCGTGATCGACGATGGCGGCGCCGAGCTTGTCGCTCTCGCGGCGTCCGCCGGCGTGCTGCATTCGGCAACCGATGTCTCGCATCGCAACACCGCGATCATCGTCTCCGGTCCCGGCGCGGAAGCGACGCTTGCCGGCGGTTGCCCGCAGGATCTGTCGCTTGTCGCGTTTCCTGTCGGCGCCTGCTCGCGAACGCTGTTCGGCAAGGTGGAAATCGTGCTGCTGCGGCTTGACGAAGAGACATTCCGCGTCGAAGTCTGGCGGTCCTTCTCCGACTACGCTTTCGGCTTGCTCGGAGAAGCGGCGGAGGATGCGAGCCTTTAGGTTCGACAGGCCTTCGCGAGCAAAGCTCCTATAAGGACCGGCTCGTTATGTGTCGTCGATAGTTGATGGCAATCGATCTTGTTTGCCATCAATTTCGGTTGCATACTCGTTGTATCAGCGGGCTCGAAATACTCGCCGGCAATCAGTGCGCTGTGATGCGCGATACAAGGTTCGTGCTCATGGGCTCTGACAAAGAAAGCCTTGAAGTCGATTCCCCAGGTCATGGACTGGAATAGGGACGCCGCCGGAAAGCTCAAAGCCCTCGGCGCGAAGTGAGTATTTCAGCTTAGATTATATGTGCAGTCTCTGTTTATGGCTAAGCTTGAGCTGGATAGTTTTTCGTATAATAGAGCAGATCGTATATAAGGAATTTTCTCTAAGTTTTCTGTACGTAAAGCCGGATTTGAGTTTTTATATAGTTCATATATCGTTCGCAGTGACCGCGTTTGTCATTTTGTTCTTCAGAAAAATGTCTAGCAATTCAAAGAAGCCCTAAGCCTCTTCCGGCCGATCCTTCGGGTCGAATTGCGAGAGGGTCGTCCAGGTCGCGGTGAGCGCGGGCTTGCGCTCGTTCTCGATCTCGACGCTGACCTCATAAGTCAACATCAGCATATTGGCGCCGCGCAGCCGAGTTTCGGCAAGCACGAAACGGCCGCGCACGCGGGCGCGGCATTTGACCGGCGACATGAAGCGGATCTTTTCGAAGCCGTAATTGATGCCCATGACCTCCTCGCGGATCTTGGGGAGCGCGCTGTAGTTCATGGCCGAGAGCAGCGAGAGTGTCAGAAAGCCATGGGCGATGGTGCCGCCATAGGGCGTTTCCGCCTTGGCGCGCTCGGGATCGACATGGATGAACTGATGGTCGTGCGTCGCATCGGCAAAGGTGTCGATCATCGTCTGGTCGACCGTGATCCAGTCGGAAATGCCGAGTTCGGTTCCGACACGTTGCATGATCTCAACAAGCGAAATATCGTCGGGCATAGGGTCCTCGTCCGTTCTACTGCTTCTTTGCCCTTTCTGGCGAAGAAGACCGGAAAGTGCAAGGAAATCAGTTTTCGATGAGGAAGCTGACGGAGCGCGCCGATACCATGATGTCGTTCTGAACTGCCGTCGCCCCTTTCGGGGTTAGTAGCGACCAGCCACCTTGGCCCGACGCCGGCAGCTTGAAACGCTGTTCCTGATGTCCGCGGTTGAGCAGTATTGCGAGACGCGTTTTCCTGCTGCTGTCGCGATCCTCGGTCTCGATCGCCATGCCGAGCAGGCCGGCATCCGGCCTTTCCCAGTCGGACACCGTCATCGCCGTACCCTCGGCGGAGAACCAGAGCACGTCGCCCTTGCCGTTGAAAAATTCCATATCACTGAAAGCACTGAAGCGGCGGCGGAGGCTGGCGAGCCAGGCCGTGTGGCCGATCAGTTCCTCGTCCAGTGCTGCCCAATCCATCCAGGTGATGTCATTGTCCTGGCAATAGGCATTGTTGTTGCCGCGCTGCGTGCGGCCGCCTTCGTCGCCGGCGGTCAGCATGATCGTGCCACGCGTGGCAAAGAGCGTGGAGAGCATGGCTTCGATGTCGGTACAGCGCTTGCCGAGGATGGCCGGATCGTCCGTCCTGCCTTCGACGCCATTGTTCCAGGAGAGGTTTTCGTTGTGGCCGTCGCGGTTGTTCTCGCCGTTCGCCTCGTTGTGCTTCTGGGCGTAGGAGACGATGTCCATCAGCGTAAAGCCGTCATGGGCGGCGAGGAAGTTGACGCTGCGGGTCTGGGTTCGGCCGTCGCGGCCGAAGACGGAGGACGAACCGGCAAGGATGGTGGCGAGGTCGCCGATCTTGCTGTCATCGCCGCGCCAGAAGCAGCGGAGATCATCGCGGGCGCGGTCGTTCCATTCGAGGAAGGGCGCTGGAAAATTGCCGAGCTGGTAGCCGCCGGGGCCGATATCCCAAGGCTCGGCGATCATGATGCGATCCTGAAGCACCTCGTCGGCAAACAACGACCGCAGAGTCAGGCTTTCAGGGTCAAAACCCTTGGAGGTGCGGCCGAGGACAGTAGCGAGATCGAAGCGAAAGCCGTCGATGCCGGCGTGAAGCACGAAATGGCGCAGGCTGTCGATGATCAGCCGGCGCGTTGCCGACAGATCGCAGGCAACGGTATTGCCGGTGCCGGTGTCGTTGACCAGCGTGCCCGGCTGATCCGGCAGATGGCGGAAATAGGTGGGGTTGTCGAGGCCGCGCAGCGACAGCGTCGGGCCTTGGCGGTCGCTTTCGCCGGTGTGGTTGAAGACGAGATCGAGGATGACGGCGATGCCCTCGGCGTGGAGGGCGGCGACGGTCTCGCGCAATTCCGTAACGCCGCCGGGTACAAGACGCGGGTCGAGCGCCATGAAGGCGACGGGATTGTAGCCCCAGCCATTGGTAAGGCCGAGCGGCGGCAGATGCCGCTCATCGATCCATGCAGTGATCGGCATCAGCTCGACGGCGTCGACATGCAGGCGTTTCAAATGGGCGATGACGGCGGGATGGGCGAGGGCGGCGAGCGTGCCGCGCTTTTCCGCCGGCACGTCCGGATGCAGCATGGTGAAAGGTTTGACGGCGATTTCGTAGATCAGGCCGCCGGGTTGGAACAATGGCTTGGCCGGTTTGACCGCTACATCGCGCGAGACGATGGCCTTCGGCATGAGATCCTGCGTATCCTCGCCGAACGTGCCGAGACGCGGATCGTATTGGAAAGGGCGATCGAGCTCCTTGGCATAGGGATCGACCAGCAGCTTTGCCGGGTCAAACCAGAGGCCCTGGTCTGGATCATAGCTGCCATGGGCGCGAAAGCCGTAGCATGTGCCGCCCTTGATGCCCTCGACGAACAAGCGGTGCTCTTCGCCTTCCCGGGTTAGCGGCAGGCGCGCAACTTCCTTTTTACCCTCTGCATCGAACAGGCAAAGCTCGATCCTGTCGGCATGCTTGGACCAGACTGCGAATTCGACACCGTCGTCGGTGAGGGTGGCGCCAAGGGAGCGGGTGGCGGGCTCTGACATGTCTCGCGGGCTCTCCGGATGGCTCGAGATAGTTCCCTCTCCCCGCTCCTGAGTTTATCGAAGGGCGGGGAGAGGGCTAGGGTGAGGGGCGGAGCCTTCGGCAAACTGTGCCGCCGCGGCGAATTTTGAGAAGGCCCCTCATCCGACCAGTCACCGCCTCACTTCGTTCAGCGGCGCCTGGCCACCTTCTCCCCGCATTTGCGGGGCGAAGGGTTTCTGCCGTTAGGTAATCACAGTCGGCGCATCGCGGCCGGTGCGGCCCTTGATGTCGGCGATCGCCTGGGCGGCGTCGATGAGGTCGGCCAGTGCTTCTTGCGTCTCGATGTTGTGACGGGTCGAATCCGGCTCGTAGCGCTCGATATAGACGCGCAGGGTCGCACCCGTCGTGCCGGTGCCGGACAGGCGGAAGACGACGCGGGAGCCGCCCTCGAACAGGATGCGGATGCCCTGATGCTGGCTGACGGACTTGTCGACCGGATCGTGGTAGGCGAAGTCGTCGGCTGCCGAAACGGTGAGATCGCCGAACTTCGTGCCCGGCAGAGTCGGCAGCTTTTCGCGCAGCGTATCGATCAGGCCGTTTGCGGCATCGGTGTCGACGCCTTCATAGTCGTGGCGCGAGTAATAGTTGCGGCCGTAGGTCGCCCAATGCTGGGTGACGATGTCGATGACACTTTCGCCGCGCACGGCGAGGATGTTGAGCCAGAGCAGCACGGCCCAGAGGCCATCCTTCTCGCGGACGTGATTCGAGCCGGTGCCGGAGCTTTCCTCGCCACAGATCGTCGCCATGCCGGCGTCGAGCAGGTTGCCGAAGAATTTCCAGCCGGTCGGGGTTTCATACATGCCGATGCCGCGCTTTTCAGCGACACGGTCGGCAGCGCCGCTGGTCGGCATGGAGCGGGCAATGCCGGTAAGCCCGCTCGAATAACCAGGCGCGAGATTGGCGTTGGCGGCGAGGATTGCCAGGCTGTCCGAGGGCGTGACATAGATGCCCTTGCCGATGATCAGATTGCGGTCGCCGTCGCCGTCCGATGCCGCGCCGAAATCGGGCGCATCGTCTCCCATCATCTCGTCATAGAGCTCTTTACAATGGACGAGGTTCGGGTCGGGGTGATGGCCGCCGAAATCGGGCAGCGGCAGGAAGTTGCGCACCGAGCCATCCGGCGCGCCGAGACGGATTTCGAATATTTCCTTGGCATAGGGGCCGGTCACGGCGC
This sequence comes from Rhizobium sp. GW821-FHT14E12, assembly GCF_058803745.1. Taxonomy (NCBI): domain Bacteria; kingdom Pseudomonadati; phylum Pseudomonadota; class Alphaproteobacteria; order Hyphomicrobiales; family Rhizobiaceae; genus Rhizobium; species Rhizobium sp. GW821-FHT14E12. The sequence continues at coordinate 1,470,040 of NZ_JBXAPH010000001.1, read as the reverse complement.
TCATCGCGTCGAAGTTGAGGCGGAAGCCGAGGCTGATGAGGTTACGGATGGCGCCGAAATCGAACAGCTCTTCCATGAGGGCCGCATAGTCCTCGACCGGGTCGATGACCGAGACGATCATGCCGCCGACATCCTCGCGGGCGATGCGATCGAGATTGATATCGGGGAAATCGGCGATCTTGTAGCTATCGATGACCTTGGAGCGCTCGTAAATCGCGTCGGTGATCTTTTCCGGCGCCGGGCCGCCATTGCTGATGTTGTACTTGATGCCGAAGTCTTCGGTCGGGCCGCCGGGATTGTGGCTGGCCGACAATATGATGCCGCCGAAGGCCTTGTATTTGCGGATGATATGCGAGGCCGCGGGCGTCGAGAGGATGCCGCCCTTGCCGACCATTACCTTGCCGAAGCCGTTGGCGGCGGCCATCTTGATGGCCTTCTGGATGACGTCGCGATTGTAGTATCGCCCGTCACCGCCGATGACCAGGCACTTGCCCTGATAGCCTTCGAGCGAATCGAAGATCGACTGGATGAAGTTCTCGGCGTAGTTCGGTTGCTGGAATACCGGAACCTTCTTCCGAAGGCCTGACGTACCAGGCTTCTGATCGGCAAAGGGGGTGGTGGTAACGGTTTTAATCATTGGGTTAAGCGCCTCTCGAGACAAGTCTGGAGTAGAGAGCCGCGTAGCGTTCTGCGCTCTTACCCCAGGATACGTCGGATTTCATGCCCTGCTTTTGCATCTGCGTCCAGACCTTTCGGTCCTGGAAAAGGTATATGGCGCGGTGGATGGCTTGCAGTAGTCCTTCGGCGGTGACGGGCGAAAATTGAATGCCGGTTGCGACCTTCGCCTGCAGCGCGGCATGGTTGGCATCGATGATGGTATCGTTGAGACCACCGGTGCGCGCGACGATTGGCAGGCAGCCATATCTTAAACCATAAAGTTGCGTGAGGCCACAGGGTTCGAAGCGGGAGGGAATGATGATTGCGTCGCAGCCGGCCTGCATCAGATGCGACATCGCCTCGTTATAACCGGCGGAAACGCCGACGCGGCCGCGATGGCGACCGGCGGCGGCAAAGAGCGCCCCTTCGAGGGCTGCATCGCCGGCGCCGAGAATGGCGAGCTTGGCGCCCATGGCGACGATCTCGCTGGAAATGCTGGCGAGCAGGTCCATGCCCTTCTGCCAGGTCAGCCGGCTGACGACACAGAAAATCGGCCCGTCATCGTCATCAAGGCCGAAATGTTCGACGACCTGCTTGCGATTGATGGCGCGGTCCTTCAGCGTCGAGGGGCCATAGGTTCGGGCGATCATTGGATCCGTTTCGGGGTTCCAGATGCCATCGTCGATGCCGTTGACGATTCCGTGGAGGCTGGCGGCGCGGCTGGCGATAACCCCTTCCAGCCCCATGCCGAATTCCGGCGTCAGGATCTCCCCGGCATAGGAAGGGCTGACAGTGGTCAGGGCGTGGGCCGTCTGCAAGCCGCCTTTGAGGAAACCGATATCGCCGTAATATTCGATGCCTTCCACGGAGTAGGCATGTGGGGGCAGACGCAGGCCGGGGAAGATGCTGGGACCGAACTGGCCCTGGAAGGCGATGTTGTGGATGGTGAGCACGCTCGGCAGTTCCGGCGTCGAAGAGTAGCGCATGTAGACCGGCACCAAGGCCGATTGCCAGTCGTGCACATGCACCAGATCCGGCTGCCAGCCGGGCATCTGGCCGGCGGCAATTTCCGCCCCGGCAAGCGACAGGGCGGCAAAACGCTGCCAGTTGTCGGGATAATCCTTGCCGGTGGCATCGACATAGGGGCCGCCGGTGCGGTTGTAATAGGCCGGGGCGTCGAGCACCAGGAAGGAAATGCCGCTGTGCTCGACTTCGAAGACCGTGGCCTTTTCGCCGAGCAGGTCGGCGAATTCGAGACGGGCCACCGGATTGCGGATGGCCTTCATGACCGCGGGATAACCGGGGATCAGGGTCTTCGTTTCGACACCATGCGGCTTCAGCGCAATAGGCAGGGCGCCGGCCACATCGGCCAGGCCCCCTGTCTTGATCAAGGGGAAGACTTCGGATGAAACCGAAAGAACTTTCATCTGTCAGATATCCAGCTTGTCGATCATCGTCTGCGTGATCAGGCAGATACCGCTTTCCGTGCGGCGGAAACGCTTGGCATCCAGTAGGGGATCCTCGCCGACGATCAGGCCTTCCGGAATGTTGACCCCATGGTCGATGACGACATTCTTCAACTGGGCATGACGACCGACTTTGACGCTTGGCAGCACCACGGCTCCTTCCAGCTTGGAATAGGAGTTGGCGCGCACGCCGGTAAACAGCAGGCTGTTTGACAGGCTCGCACCGGAGATGATGCAATCGCCGGCAACGACGGAGGAGACGGCCGAACCGCGGCGGTTCTCGTCGTCATGGACGAACTTGGCTGGCGGGCTGAGTTCGGCGTAGGTCCAGATCGGCCAGGACTTGTCGTAGATGTCGAGTTCGGGCACCACGGCGGTCAGGTCGATATTGGCCTGCCAATAGGCATCGATCGTACCGACGTCGCGCCAATAGGCTTCGCGCTCGAAATCGGAGCGGACGCAGGACTGTGCGAAGCGGTGGGCGACGGCTTTGCCGTTCTTGACGATGTAGGGGATGATGTCCTTGCCGAAGTCGCGGCTGGAGTTCGGGTCGGCCGCATCGCGCTTCAGGCATTCGATCAGGAACTTCGTGTGGAAGACATAGATGCCCATCGACGCCAGCGCGAAATCCGGATTGCCGGGAATGCCCGGCGGATCGGCCGGCTTCTCGACGAAGTCGATGATTTGGTCCTTCTCGTCGACATGCATGACGCCGAAGCCGACGGCCTCCATGCGCGGCACTTCCAGGCAGCCGATGGTGACCTCGGCACCGGAATCGACGTGCTGCTGCAGCATCCACTCATAGTCCATCTTGTAGATGTGGTCGCCAGCAAGGATGACCATGTATTCCGGGCCGTAGGGCTCGATGATGTCGATGTTCTGGTAGACGGCGTCGGCCGTGCCTTCATACCATTGCGTTTCGGAAACGCGCTGGGAGGCGGGCAGGATATCGAAGCTTTCGTTTCGTTCCGGCCGGAAGAAGTTCCAGCCGCGCTGCATGTGACGGATCAGCGAATGCGCCTTGTACTGGGTCGCCACGCCGATGCGCCGAATACCGGAATTGAGTGCGTTGGAGAGCGCAAAATCGATGATGCGGGTCTTGCCGCCGAAATAGACGGCCGGCTTGGCGCGGCGGTCGGTTAGTTCCTTCAGGCGGCTTCCACGGCCCCCGGCAAGAACGTAGGCCATGGCGTCGCGCGCCAGCGGCTGAAAGCGTTTTTCTACCATTTCATTCCTCCCTGTCCGTAATGGTCTTAAAATTCCGGTTCGAGCATGATGGTTGCGAGCGGCGGCAGCGTTATTGTTGCATGTATGCTGCCACCCGCACTGACGGCCTGGACGCGCCCGCCATTCCCCTTACCGCTGCCGCCATAAATGTCGGCATCGGTATTCAGTATTTCGCGCCACCGTCCCTCAGCCGGCAGGCGCAAAGTGTAATTCTCCCGGTAGACCGGCGTGAAATTGGTGATGACCGCCACCGGCTTTTCGCCGGGCGCCTTGCGCAGCCAGGCAAAGACCGAGTTTTCGAAATCGTCGACGATCAGCCATTCGAAACCTTCGCCCTCGCAGTCGCGGGCGTGCAAGGCCGGCTTGCTGCGATAGGTGAAGTTGAGATCGCGCACGAGGCGCCGCATGCCCTCATGCATGCGGTATTGCAGCAGGTTCCAGTCCAGCGCGCGTTCTTCGCTCCATTCGCTCCACTGTGCGAATTCCTGGCCCATGAACAGCAGCTTCTTGCCGGGATAACCCCACATGAAGGCGTAGTAGGCGCGCAGATTGGCGAATTTCTGCCAGTCGTCGCCCGCCATCTTGGCGATCAGCGACCCCTTGCCGTGCACCACCTCGTCATGGGAGAGCGGCAGGACGAAGTTTTCCGAGAAGGCGTAGATCAGGCCGAAGGTCAGTTCGTTGTGGTGATACTTGCGGTGAACGTGGTCGCGGGCGAGATAGCTCAGCGTGTCGTGCATGAAGCCCATGTTCCACTTGAAGCCGAAGCCTAGGCCGCCTTCGTGGACAGGCTGCGAGACTTTCGGCCACGACGTTGATTCCTCCGCGATGGTCATGACGCCTGGATGGGCGCCATAGAGCCTGCTGTTCATCGACTGCAGGAAGCGAACGGCCTCCAGGTTCTCGTTGCCGCCATATTCGTTAGGGATCCATTCGCCGTGCTTGCGGGAATAGTCGAGATAGAGCATCGAGGCGACGGCATCGACGCGCACGCCGTCGAGATGGAATTTCTCCGCCCAGTAGAGTGCGTTGTTTTGCAGGTAGGCGAGAACTTCGGTGCGGCCGAAATTGTAGATCGCCGTGTTCCAGTCGGGATGAAAGCCCTTGCGCGGGTCTTCATGCTCGTAAAGTGCCGTGCCGTCGAACCGGCGCAGGCCGTGTTCATCCGTCGGGAAATGCGCCGGCACCCAATCGAGAAGGACGCCGATGCCGACCTTGTGACAGCCGTTGACGAAGCGGGCAAAACCTTCCGGCTCGCCGAAGCGGGCCGTCGGCGCATAGAGGCCGGTGGTCTGATAGCCCCAGGACGGATCGTAGGGATGCTCGGTGATCGGCATGAGCTCGATATGGGTGAAGCCCATATCGACGCAATAGGGGATGAGGCGCGAGGCGAGTTCATCCCAGGACAGCATCGTGCCGTCGTCGCGGCGCTGCCATGAGCCAGCATGCACCTCATAGATCGAGATCGGCTGGCGGCGCTGATCGACGCTTGCCCAATGCTCGCGATGGGCCGTGTCCTCCCAGACCTGGGTCATCTCGTTGGCGGTGACCGAGGCGGTCTTCGGGCGAAGTTCGCTGCGACGGGCGAAGGGGTCGGCCTTCAGCGGCTGCAGCACGCCGTCATGGCCGCGGATTTCGAATTTGTAGGCAACGCCGGCCGGAACATCCGGCGCGAAGATCTCCCAGATGCCGGCGTCGGAGCGAAAGCGCATGACATGGCGGCGGCCGTCCCAGCCGTTGAAATCGCCGACCACCGAGACGCGCTGTGCGTTCGGCGCCCAGACGGCGAAGTGAAAGCCCTGTACGCCCTCGTGCTTCAGGGGATGAGCGCCCATCTTGTCGAACAGGCGCAGATGCGTGCCTTCACGCAGGAAATAGTCGTCCATCGGACCGAGGACCGGGCCGAAGCTGTAGGGGTCCGTCACCGCCCATTCGACGTCGCCACGCCGGGCGCGATAACGGACGGGCTGCAGCTTGGTGATTTTAACGTTGCCGGCAAAGAAGCCGGCCGGGTCGAGGCAATCCAGCTCGCCGATGACGGTGCCGTCGAGCGCCATGGCGGTGACGGCTTCCGCGCCGAGAATGAAACAACGGGCAATGAAGCCGTCTTCCGTCTTGTGTACGCCGAGCACGGCGAACGGATCGGAATGGGTGCCTGCGAGAATTGCAGCAATCTCGTCTGCCGAAATGTCCCTCAAGGCTACGCCGTCAACGGGTCTTTTCGGCTTCTTCATCCGGCTCTCCAAATTTCCTTGGCATATTGACGGATCGTCCGATCGGAGGAGAACCAGCCCATGCGAGCGGTGTTGTTGATCGTCTTGGTGTACCATTCGGAGGGCTTGGCCCAGATCGTATCGACGTCGCGCTGTGCGGCGGCATAGGCGTCGAAATCGGCGGCGACCATGAACCAGTCGTGAGCGTAGATGCCGTCAATCAGGCCGGTATAGCGGGTGCGATCGTCCGGAGAGAAGACGCCCGAGGCGATGGCATCGAGTGCCTGCGCCAGCTCGCGCGACCGCGCGATGACGGCGCGCGGATCGTGGCCGTCGCTGCGCAGATTGGCGACTTCATCGGCCGTCAGGCCGAAGATGACGATATTGTCCTCGCCGACATTGTCGCGCATCTCGACATTGGCGCCGTCAAGCGTGCCGATGGTCAACGCGCCGTTGAGGCCGAATTTCATGTTGCCTGTACCGGATGCTTCCATGCCGGCGGTCGAGATTTGCTCGGAAAGGTCGGCGGCCGGAACCATGATTTCGGCGAGCGAGACATTGTAGTTTGGTACGAAGACGACCTTCAGCAGGCCGCGCACCGACGGGTCGTTGTTGATGACGCGGGCAACGTCGTTGATCAGCTTGATGATCAGCTTGGCGTTGTGATAGCTCGGCGCCGCCTTGCCGGCGAACAGCTTTACGCGCGGCTGCCAGTCAAGCTCGGGATGCGAGCGGATTTGGTCGTAGAGCGCCACGGTCTCGATGATGTTGAGAAGCTGGCGCTTGTATTCATGGATGCGCTTGATCTGGATGTCGAACATCGCATTGGGATCGAGCTTGATACCCATGCGGCTGGCGACCAGATTGGAAAGCTGCACCTTGTTGGCGCGTTTGATGGCGGCGAATTTCTCCTGGAAGGCGCTGTCGCGGGCGAATTTGTCGAGTGGCTTCAGTTTTTCGGCATCGTCGAGGAACTCGTCGCCGATGGCCTCGCGGATGAGGCCGGTCAGGCCCGGATTACACTGCATCAGCCAGCGGCGCGGCGTGATGCCGTTGGTCTTGTTGTTGATGCGATCCGGATAGAGCTTGTGCAGGTCGGCAAACACCGTGACCTTCATCAGGTCGGTATGCAGCGCCGAGACGCCGTTGATCGAGTGCGAGCCGACGAAAGCGAGATTGCCCATGCGCACGCGCCGGTCGCCGTTCTCGTCGATCAGCGAGATCGAGCGGATTTCGCCGTCGCTGAAATTGCGGGTCTTGCGGGCCTCGAGCAGGATCTTGGCGTTGATCGTATAGATGATCTGCATGTGCCGCGGCAGCAGCCGCTCGAACAGCGGCACCGGCCAGCTTTCCAGCGCCTCGGGCAGAAGCGTGTGGTTGGTGTAGGCGAAGGTATTGCGGGTGATATCCCAGGCTTGTTCGAATTCCATTCCGTGCACGTCGACCAGCAGGCGCATCATTTCGGAGATGGAGACGGCTGGATGGGTGTCGTTGAGCTGGATCGCGACCTTGTCGGCCAGATTATTCAGGTCGTCATACTGTTGTAGATGGCGGCGCAGGATGTCCTGCAGCGAAGCCGAGGAGAAGAAGAATTCCTGGCGCAGGCGCAGCTCCTGGCCGGCGGGCGTCGCATCGGCCGGATAGAGGACGCGGGTCAGGCTTTCGGCCTTGTTGCTTTCGCGAAGCGCGCCGATATGGTCGCCGGCGTTGAAGGCGTCGAGCAGGATCGGGTCGATCGGCTGCGCTGACCAGAGGCGCAGCGTGTTGACGCGGTTGCCGCGCCAGCCGACGACGGGCGTGTCGAAGGCGGCGGCGATGACGCGCTCGGCCGGCTTCCAGACATAGCGGGGCTGGTCGTCGTGACCGCCGACGGTTTCGACGGCGCCGCCGAAGCCGATTTCATAGGCGCTTTCCCGGCGCTCGAATTCCCAGGGGTTGCCGTGGGCGAGCCAGGTTTCCGGCAGCTCGACCTGCCAGCCGTCGGCCATCTGCTGGCGGAAGAGACCATGGACGTAGCGAATGCCGTAACCATAGGCTGGGACCTCGACGGTCGCCATCGATTCCATAAAACAGGCAGCGAGCCGACCGAGGCCGCCATTGCCGAGCGCCGCATCGGGCTCCAGGCCGGCGATGACGCGGATATCGACGCCGAGCGAGGTGAGCGCGTTAGTGATCTCTTCCATCAGGCCGAGGTTGGAGACCGCATCGCGCATCAGGCGGCCGATAAGGAATTCGAGCGAGAGATAATAGACGCGTTTGGCGTTGGTCTCGTAGGCCCTGCGGGTCGATTCCATCCACTTGTCGATGACGCGGTCGCGAATGACGAGGATGGTTGCCGTCAGCCAATCATGCGGCTTGGCGACTTTTGCGTCCTTGCCGATGCGATAGGTCAGGCGCTCGATGATTTCCTCTGCGAGGATTTCAGGGCGGGAACTGCGGGGAGCTGGGGCGGGGAGATTGGCCTTCGTCAAGCTATTCATACTATCAACTCTCGCCATTTGTGATTTATATTCAGGATGTTACGCCTGTCTAAACCAAATTGCCATCTCGTCTAACTAGCAGTTTACGCACCGATGTAAAGTTGTTGCAACAGGTGAATTCGGGCGGAGGTGAAAATAGCGGGCCAGCCTTCCCGAGGTAGCGAAAAGACTTGATTTCGGTTGTTTTTCCGGCTCTTATCGGCGGATTGATTGACAAGAAAAAGCCGCCCCGGATTGCTTCGGAGCGGCTTTTGTATTTGTGGGGTGGCCGGTGTGTCCGGCGGCGGACTTTATCTGGTCAGAAGGGTGATTTGCTTCGATGTCTGCGCGCCGATGGATTTGAAGGCAGCGATGAGATCGGACATTTGTTGTGCGTCGAAATAGTTGCTGGGGCTTGAGGCGCAGTTCTTCAGCAGAGTTTGCCCACGATCTGGTGCCATGAAGGCGACGGAATAGATGAGGACGCCAGCATCTTTAGCTGCCTTGCATGTGGCCAACGTTTTTGTGTCGGAGCTAGTCGCGTTGTTTTCACCATCCGTCATGAGGACGATGATCTTCTGAAAAGTCGTGTTGCCCTTCGCCGCTTGGGCGTTTGCTTCCGAAGATGCCGAAACGTTCTTATAGGCCAGCGCCATTGGAGCGCTCGACTCTGTGCCGCCATTGGCGTTCAAGCCGCTGATGACATTGGAGCGCGTTGTTGTTGTTCCCCACGCAAGAGCGCTGGAACTGTCGACTTCGCTGCTCCAGGCAATGGCAGCCGTACGGACATATTGTGACTTGGGATCGGCGCTATCCAATTGATCGAGCAGAGTGCCGACCGCAGTCTTCAGAGCTGCTATTTTCTTAATATAGCAGGGGCTTTTTGCCTTCGGATATTGGTAGAGGTAATTGCCTTCGGTGTAATATTGGGTGCAGCTCTTCTGACTCGTATCGATAACATCGGTGTTCAGCAGCATGGATCCGGATTTATCGAGCGCAATCTCCATGGAAAGTGCGATTTGCTTAGCCGCTGCCGCACTCCCACTGGTCGATGTACTCGAAGCGGAGACCTGCATTGTCTTCATACCCAGCAACTGGCTCATGCCGTTAACCGACATGCCGTAGGAGGCATTGACGGCGACGGTATAGCTGGTGCCGCCGGACGAGTTTGTGGCTGATGTCACGTTGGCTGTCGTCCCGGCTTTCAAGGCATTGGCGGTATTCGTATCGCCGGCGAGATAGTTCGACATCTGCCCGGTCACGAACTGGGTCGCCAGTTGCTGGGCATTGCTTGTCGTGGCGTTACCATTGGCAAGCGCCGTCGCCGTCGCAAGGGCGGCCGCATCGGTCGCCTGCTGCAACTGGCTGTTGGACACGGTCATGTTGGTGACATCGACAGCCACGCCTGCCGTCGCCGCCACGACCGGAACGGCAATCGCGGTCAGGATGCCGAAATTGCCCGCGCGATCGTGTATAAGTTGTAATAGACTGCGAAATTTACCCGAACCATTGATCATCACGTTCGCCCCAACGAAGTAATAGCCTCAGAATGGCGGCAAATATCGGCGAGAAATCTAAGCTCGCCGTTTAGATGATCGTTCGACTTTTAGCGACTGGCGTAATTAATGCTGCTTTAGTGGAATAACATCCACGGCTTGGACGGTCTTCTGGCTGCCGTAGCTTTTCAGCACGCCGATGACGGGGGCGACGTCGGAATAATCGCGGCCATAGGCGACGACGATATGGTCGGTGCCGGCGGGGATGTTGTTGGTCGGGTCGAGCTCGATCCAGCCCGCCGTTTCGCCGCACCAGACGCGCACCCAGGCATGCATGGCGTCGGCTCCCTCCAGCCGCTCCTTGCCGGGCGGCGGGATGGTGCGCAGGAAGCCGCTGACATAGCCGGCGGGAATGCCGAGGCTGCGCAGCGCGATGATCATCACATGCGTGAAATCCTGACAGACGCCGCGTTTCAGGCGAAACGCCTCCTTCGGCGTGGTTTCCACCGTCGTCGCCTTGGCGTCATAGGTGAAATCCTTGTGGATCTGGGTGCAGACGGCATGGGCGATCTGCATCACGGTCAGCTTGGTCGCCGCCCATTGCCGGGCATAGTCGGCGATCTCGGGCGTTTCCGGCAGGCGCGGGCTGGTGCCGAGGAAATGGTGCGGCGAGGACGAGCCGACCGTCCAGCAGTCGCTGATCTCGTCCGGCAGTTTGGCCAGCACGGGGGAGAAGTCGGCGCTAACCGGCTGGCTTTCCACCTGTACGCGCGCCTGCATGCGGATATCCAGCTTTTCGTGGTGATTGCGCACCAGGATCGAGGTCGTGGGATGCTGGAAGAAATCGGTGAAGTTCGATTGTTCGTCTGGCTGCGGCGAGATTTTCAGCGAGCCGGCAATCAGGCGCTGGCGGTTGTCAAGCGACAGCGGCAGCAGGCGCATGATATGGCGCGCGCCGCTCGCTGGCACGTCGTAGATATAGCCCATGTGCAGCGACAGGTCGTAAAGCATCACATCATCCGAGATAGGTCTGGGCCAGAAGGTCGGAGAGCCGTTCCAGCTCCCGTTCCAGCCGCTGATAGACCTCGTCGTTCATTGTTTCTGGGGTCATGACGGCCAGGCCCGAATGCAGCCGCATGGCTTCGCGGTAGAAGGGCGACATCTGGCCGTTGACGAAGGCGTTCGGCAATTGCTCGACCTCGCGGTGGATCTCGTTCATCTGGAAGAGGATCGAGCGCGGGTTGAGCGGATCGAGCGCCAAGAGATCAGTCACTGTCAGCCGCGCCGTGTTGACATTGTAGCGGCGGCGATGGGTCATGACGCTGTCGCCGATTTCGAGCAGCATGTCGAGCGCGCCGTCGGGCGCTTCCGGCCCGGACATGTGGCCGAGCAGACGCGTCATGTGCAGTCCGCGCTCGATATAGCGGCCGAGCGACAGGAAACGCCAGCCGGTGAAGCGGTACATGTTTTCATGCACGAGACCGGCAAAGCCCGCGAGCTTGCGCAAAAGGATGGTCATGGCATGGCTGGCGTCGTCGCCGGGCTTGACCGTTTCATGGAAGCGGCGGGCGGTCTTGGCGAGATCGTTCAGCGCCAGCCAGCCGTCCGGTGAGAAGCGGTCGCGGATGTTGCTGGCGGAATAGACGGCACTTTCGATGTTGCGCAGCAGGCTTTCCGGCACGGCCTCCTCGGTATCGATATCGACAGCCCCGAGATAGGTGCTGACATCGGCGAGCAGCGGCTGGGTGGGATCGGCCGATTCGGCAAAGCGCGCGTGCCAGGCGCGCAGGATGCGCAGTGCCCCTTCGGCGCGTTCGATATAGCGGCCAAGCCAGAAGAGGTTGTCGGCGGCGCGGCTCGGCAGGCTGCCGGGCATGTTCCGGGTAAAGGTCTCTTCGGCGGGCAGCAGCGTGTGTCGTGCCACCGGCTTGTCGGAGACGATCCAGACGTCGGCGGCCGAACCGCCGGCCTGCATGGCGATGGCGGCGACATCGTCGCCGCTGCCGATGCGGGCAAAGCCGCCGGGCATGATCTGCCAGCCCTTTTCGGTGCGGGCGGCAAAGACGCGCAGGCTCATCGGCCGCGGGATCAGCTTGCCGTTTACCCAGGCGGGCGTCGTCGAGAGCGTGACGACCTCCTGGCCGACCAGCTTCTGGCCGTCCTTCGCCAGCCAGTCGGCAATCGATTCCTTGGCGGTGGTGCGTAGCGTCGAGCCGAGCACGGATTGGCCGTTGTCATCGAAGAAGGGCATGCAGGAATAGGCCGGGCCGATCACCATCTTCTCGATATGCGCGGCGACATGGGCGCGCTCGGCCTTCTGTCCGCACCACCAGGTAGCGATCGATGGCAGTTTCAGCTCTTCACCGCGCAAATGCCGACAGATGGTAGGCATGAAGGCGAGCAGCGCGCGGGTTTCGAGAATGCCGGAACCGAGCCCGTTGACGATGGTAACGGTTTGCGCCCTGAGCGCTTCCACCAGGCCCGGCGTGCCGATATGGGATTGCTGGTTGAGTTCCAGCGGGTCCGCATAGGAGGCGTCGAGGCGGCGCCAGAGCACGCTGATCGGCCGCAACCCCGCGACTGTGCGGACCATGAGCTGATCGTTGACGACGGTGATATCCTCGCCCTCGAGCAGCATGAAGCCGAGATAGCGGGCGATATAGGCGTGTTCGTAATAGGTCTCGTTGGCCGGCCCCGGCGTCAGGACGGCGATGCGATCCGTCGCGCCGCGCTTTGCGCCCTGAAGCGTATCGCGGAAGGCACCGAAGAAGGAGGCGAGGCGATGCACCTTGGTTTCCGCGTAGATGTCGGAAAAGGCGCGGGTGGTGGCAACACGGGTCTCCAGCGCGAAGCCGGCACCAGACGGCGCCTGGGCGCGGTCGGCGAGCACCCACCAGTTGCCGTCAGGCCCACGGCCGATCTCGAAGGCGAGGAAATGCAGATAGTGCCCGCCAGCAGGCTTGATGCCGGCAAGCGGCCGCAGGAATTCCGGATTGCCGCCCACCAGCGCCGGCGGCAGCAGGCCTTCCTGCACCAGCCGGTTGTCGCCATAAATATCGGCGATGACCTCTTCGAGCAGGTCGGCGCGCTGACAAAGACCTTCCGACAGCGTCTGCCATTCACGCTCATCGATCAGCACGGGAATGTGCGAAATCGGCCAGTTGCGTTCGCTGAGACCCTTCGCTCCATAGGCCCGATAGAAGACGCCTGCGTCGCGCAGATAGCGGTCGGCACGGGCGAAGCGCTCCAGAAGTTCCTGTTCCGGCATGCGGCTGAGGGCTGCGAGCAGGTTCTGCCAGACCGGGCGCACGGCTCCGGTATTGTCCACCATCTCGTCGGCGACGCCAGGCAGGGCCGAATAGGCAAAGGCCGGATCGTTGCCGATGCCAGCCTTTACCGGATCACGCCGTTTCGTCGCTGTTTTTTTGCGCATGCTTATTCCTGTTTCAAACTCCTATCGGCCGCCTGAGATCAAGCGTCAGCGGAAATTCGCCCGACACCGTTTCCGTCCGCAGAGTATAATCGCCCGCCATATGTCCCCAAGGCTCGAATCGCGCCAAGCGCCGCGCTTCGGCTTCGTTGCCATTGACGGGGAAGGTGTCATAATTCCGGCCGCCCGGATGGGCAACATGGTAGATGCAGCCACCGATCGAACGTTTCGACCATGTATCATAAATGTCGAAGGTCAGTGGCGTATTGATCGGCAAAACCGGATGCAGGCCGGATGCCGGATGCCAGGCCTTGTAACGGACGCCGGCAACCGAAACGCCGGAGGCGCCCGTCGGCGTCAGCGGCATGGCGCGGCCGTTGCAGGCGACAGTGTAGCGCGCCGGATTGTTGGTTTCGAGCCGCACCTGCAACCGTTCCAACGATGAGTCGACATAACGGACGGTGCCGCCGACCGCGCCCTCTTCACCCATGACATGCCAGGGCTCGAGCGCCTGGCGCAGTTCCAGCTTGCTGCCCTCGTATTCGACTTCGCCGCAGAAGGGGAAGCGGAATTCGAGCTGAGCCTGAAACCATTCGGGACGAAGGTCGAAGCCGTTTTGCCGGAGGTCGGCAAGCACGTCGAGAAAATCCTGCCAGATATAATGCGGCAGCATGAAACGGTCATGCAAAGCCGTGCCCCAACGGACGAAATTGCCGTCGATCGGGTTGCGCCAGAAGCGGGCGATGAGGGCGCGGACCAGCAATTGCTGGGCAAGGCTCATGCGGGCATTCGGCGGCATTTCGAAGCCACGGAATTCCACCAGGCCCAGGCGGCCGGTCGGGCCGTCCGGCGAAAACAGCTTGTCGATGCAGATTTCCGAGCGGTGGGTGTTGCCGCTAACGTCGGTCAGCAGATTGCGGAACAGGCGGTCGACGAGCCAGGGTAGCGGCGGGATGCCCTGGCCGGGTGCGGGCACCTGGGCCATCGCGATTTCCAGCTCGTAGAGGCTGTCGTGGCGCGCCTCATCGAAGCGTGGGGCCTGGCTCGTCGGGCCGATGAACAGGCCGGAAAAGAGATAGGAGAGCGCCGGATGGCGCTGCCAATGCAGCACCAGGCTCTTCAACAGATCCGGCCGGCGCAGGAAAGGGCTGTCGCCCGGATTGGCGCCGCCGACAACGACATGGTTGCCGCCGCCGGTGCCGGTGTGGCGGCCGTCGATCAGGAACTTGTCGGTGCCGAGACGTGTCAGCCGGGCCTCTTCATAAACCGCCGTGGTGATGTCGACGCAGTCCTGCCAGTTCGACGCCGGATGGATGTTGACCTCGATCACGCCGGGATCGGGGGCGACGCGGATGACGTTGATACGCTCGTCCTGGGGTGGCGAATAGCCTTCGATATGCACCGGCAGTCCAAGTTCCGCCGCAGCATTTTCCGCCGCGGCCAAAAGTTCGAGATACTGCTCGATCCCTTCGGTCGGCGGCATGAAGACGCAGAGCCGACCGTCGCGCGGCTCGACCGAAATGGCCGTGCGGACCGCGCCTTTGATGTCGCCAAGCGTCTGTTCGGTGCGCGATTGCGCTCCTTCGCCGGCTTGGAAGGACGCTTCCGGCATGGCGCGACCGGCCGGCACGATGACATCGGGCAAGGGCGTGCGCGGGATGGAGGGGTCGACGGTGTGGATATAGGGATAACGCGACGGCGGCACATAGGGCAGGGTGCCGAGCGGCAGGCGGTAGCCGATCGGCGAGTCACCCGGCATCAGGTAGATCTTGCCGCGGCGCGTGCTCCATTTCTCACTGATCCAACGCGTTGCTGAAGCCCGCGCATTCCAGGCTTGTACGGGAAGGACATAGCCGGTCGCCGTTGTCAGGCCGCGTTCGAAGACGCGGGCAATACGGCTGCGTTCCTCGGGGTCCTTGAGTTTCGAATTGGACGGATCGACGTTTTCCGGCAGGCTGCCTTCCTTGATGATCCATTCGGCCGGGTCTTCATAGGCCGGCAGCACCATCTCGGGCTCGATCGCCAGTTCCTTGGCAATTGCGCTCAGAAGCTTTCCGGCATCCTCTACGCTTGCGCCGGTCTTTGCCGTCTCTTGCGCGATCAGAGCGGGGTTCTGCCAGACCGGCTTGCCGTCCTTGCGCCAGTAGAGCGAGAAGGTCCAGCGCGGCAGGCTTTCGCCCGGATACCATTTGCCCTGGCCGTAGTGCAGGAAGCCACCGGGCGCGAAGCGATCGCGCAGGCGACGGATCAGCTGATCGGCCCGGTCGCGCTTGGTCGGGCCGACGGCGGCGGTGTTCCATTCTTCAGCTTCGAAGTCGTCGATCGAGATGAAGGTGGGTTCGCCGCCCATGGTCAGGCGCACGTCGTCGCTTTGCAGGATGCGATCGACCTCTTCGCCAAGTGCATTCAGGGCATCCCAGCTTTCATCGGAGAAAGGCTTGGTGATGCGCGGATGCTCGGCGACGCGGGTGACCTTCATCGCAAAGTCGAATTCGGTGTTGGCTTCGCCGAAATAGCCGCCGGAGATCGGGGCGGCGTTGCGAAAATGCGGCGTAGCGGCGAGCGGAATATGGCTCTCGCCGGTCAGCAAGCCGGACGTCGGGTCCAGGCCGACCCAGCCGGCGCCGGGAAGATAGACTTCCACCCAGGCATGCAGGTCGGTGAAGTCGACCTCCGTGCCCGAGGGACCGTCGAGCGCCTTCAGGTCCGGGGTGAGCTGAATGAGATAGCCGGAGACGAAGCGGGTGGCGAGACCCAGGTGACGAAGGACCTGGACGAGCAGCCAGCTCGTGTCGCGACAGGAGCCTTTGGCGGTCTCCAGCGTTTCCTCCGGCGTCTGCACGCCGGTTTCCAGGCGAATGACGTAGCCGATTTCCTGCTGCAGCCGTGCATTGATGCCGACGATCATATCGACGGTGGGCTGCTGCTCGGAGCGGTCGAGCGTGGCGAGGAAGGCTTCGAGGCGCGGTCCCGGCACCTCCGGCTTCATGTAGATCGACAGATCCTCGCGAAGGGTCTCCGGATAGTCGAAAGGCCATTTGGTGGCCTCTTCCTCGACGAAGAAATCGAAGGGATTGTAGACCGTCATGTCGGCAACGAGATCGACCTCGATCTTCAGCTCGGTCACCGGATCGGGGAAAACGAAGCGGGCGAGATAATTGCCGTAGGGGTCCTGCTGCAGATTGACGAAGTGATTGGAGGGCGTGACCTTCAGGGAGTGACTGAGGACGCGGGTCTTGGAATGCGAGGCTGGTTTCAGGCGAATGACTTGGGGGCCAAGGCGGATCGGATTGTCGTATTTGTAATGGGTGAGATGATAGATGCTCGCTTTGATCGCCATATTGTCTCTTTGCCTAGCCCCGCATCGTTGTGCGGCAGTTGCTGTTCCCGGTGGCAGTGTGTGCAATGCAGCGAGAGAATGCAAGGCGTCTTGGCGGTCAATCGGGGCTGTCACGTACAATGCCAAAGCAAAAGCGGCGAGCTTTCGCCCGCCGCCGTGAAGTCATTGCCATTAAAGACCTTAGCTTCTGCCGAATTCATCGACCAGACGGATGATGTCGTCTTCGCCGAGATAGGAGCCCGTCTGCACCTCGATCAGCTCCAGCAGGATCTTGCCGGGGTTGGACAGGCGGTGGACTTCGCCGAGCGGGATGTAGACCGACTCGTTCTCGCGCAGCATCTGTACATTCTCGCCGACCGTCACTTCAGCCGTGCCCTTGACGACGATCCAGTGTTCGGAGCGGTGGTGATGCTTCTGCAGCGACAGCTTCTTGCCGGGAAGCACGAAGATGCGCTTCACTTGGAAGCGTTCGCCATTCAGCACCGAGGTATAACCGCCCCAGGGGCGATAGGACGTCGGATGCGTCTCGGTGAGCTTCGCCGTGGTCTTGTGGCCCGCCAGTAGCTTGACCAGCTTGCCGACTTCCTGGCTGTCCTTGAGATGACCGACATAGACGGCATCTTCGCTGGCGATGACCGCGACGTCCTCAAGCCCCTGTACGGCGAGGTGGATGCCGTGGGTCATGACGAGCGAGTTCTTGGTATTGACCAGCGTCGTGCTGCCGGCCGCGACATTGCCGTTGTCGTCCTGCTTGCCGACCTTCCAGACCGAATCCCAGCTTCCGAGATCCGACCAGGTGAAGGGCGAGGGGACGACGGCTGCGTTCGCCGTCTTTTCCATCAGCGCATAGTCGATGGAGATATCCGGGCTCTTTGCGAAGGCCTCGGCATCGAGGCGGGTGAAGTCGAGGTCGCGCTTCGATTTGGAGACCGCCTTGCTGGCTGCTTTTTCGACTTCGGGCGCATATTCGCCGATTTCGGACAGAAGCTGGGCGGCGGAGAACATGAACATGCCGGAGTTCCAGTAGAACCCGCCGCTGGCGATCATCTCCTCGGCTTTTTCGAGGGCCGGCTTTTCGACGAAGCGCTTGACGACATGGGCGCCTGTCGGCAGCGCCTTGCCGCTTTCAATATAGCCATAGCCGGTTGCCGGTTCGGTCGGTGCAATGCCGAAGGTGACGAGCTTGCCCTGGAGCGCGGTGTCGCGGGCAATGCGGACGCAATCGTAATAGGTCGCGTTGGCATCGATCTCGTAGTCGGAGCCGAGGACGTGCATGGTCGCGTCTTTGCCGAAAAGCTCGGTGACGAGCGCGGCGGCGGCGGCGACGGCGGCGGCGGTGTTGCGAGCAACCGGCTCCAGCAACACGGCGGCCAGTGTCAGGCCGAGTTCACGCGCCTGCTCGGCGACGAGGAAGCGGAATTCTTCGTTGGTGAGCACGATCGGCGCTTCATAAAGCTCGGGATCGGAAACGCGCTCCAGCGTATTCTGAAAGAGCGTCCTGTCGCCGATGAACTGGATGAATTGCTTTGGCGCCGAGGCGCGAGACAGCGGCCATAACCGTGTTCCCTTGCCTCCGGCCATGATCACCGGGACGATTTTCGCTGCCATTCTTTCTCTCTCCTAGACACTTGTTCAAGCGTTACGCGAAGGTTTGCAACCTATGAGATTGTCAACGTCATTCCTTCGACAACTCATATCGCCATTGCGATCTGCCGTCGACTGGGAACTTCATCGATCTTAGTGTGGAAGTTCTAATAGACTCTCATCGGAGAGCTTACGTTTCGACGAAAAGGAGGCAGCCGTATGGCGGATCGCTTGCCGCGAGAGGTGACCGCTGCCGCACAAGGCGGCAACGGTCATATATTTTCCTTTACGCCTCGGCCCGGTCGCCCGGTTCTTCATGGGCAGGCCCATGCTCGACGCCGTTGCGCTTGTTGTAGCGGATCGACGACCACAGCGAGATGCCGATCAGGGCGGCGCCGCCAAGGCCGGTGATGACCTCGGGAATATGGGTGAGCGTCTGGACGTACATGATCACCGATAGGATCAGGATCGCGTAGAAGGCACCGTGTTCCAGGTAGCGGTAGTGGGCGAGCGTGCCCTTTTCCACCAGCATGATCGTCATGGAGCGCACATACATGGCGCCGATGCCGAGGCCGATGGCGATGATGAAGAGATTCTGGGTTAGCGCGAAGGCGCCGATGACGCCGTCGAAGGAGAAACTGGCGTCGAGAACCTCGAGATAGAGGAAGGCGCCGAAACCACCCTTGGCGGCGGTGCTCATCGTCTTCTGCGAGGCGTCGAGAAAGCCGGCCAGGACTTCCACCAGCAGGAACGTCAGGAGACCGTAGATGGAAGCATGGAGGAACGTCGTTGAATCCTCACCGTCGAGCAGGGAGGAGAAAACCAGAATGAGGATCAGTACGAAGGCGATCTCGATGCCCTTGATGGTGGCGAAACGCGCCATCGCCTTTTCCACGAAGGCGATCCAGTGCACATCCTTCTCGTGATTGAAGAAGTAGGTGAGGCCGACCATCATCAGGAAGGTGCCGCCGAAAGCGGCAATGGGCAGATGTGCGTCATGCATGATCCGCGCATACTGCTCCGGCTCGGCGGCCGCGAGCTTCAGCGCTTCCCAGGGATTGATCCAAGCCGCGATGGCGACGATCGCCAGCGGGAAGACGATCCGCATGCCGAAGACGGCGATGACGATGCCCCAGGTCAGGAAGCGATGCTGCCAGAGCGGCGTCATCTCCTTCAGCTTGTTGGCATTGACGATGGCGTTGTCGAAGGAGAGCGAGATCTCCAGCACGGCTAGCACCGAGCAGATGAAGAAGGCTGTCGCGAGGCCACTGAACGTGCCGGTCGCATTCCAGCCCAGCAGTGCGCCGAGGGCGAGACCGGCGGCTGTAACAGCGAAAGCCCAGCCGAAATAGCCGAGCACTGATTTGGAGGAGGTGGACTGCGTCATGGGCGCACCTCGCTGCAAACGGAGGGGAGAAATTCGGATCGAAGGCGCAGCCGCGTGCCGAAGACGGCATGCGGGTAAGGCATGGTCAAACTATTCATGGAAAGAAATCCGCCGGCTCATCTGCAGGCGGTACCGACATCGCGAGAGCGCCGTAAAAACTCTCGCCAGAGGGGCCCGGCACCATATTCAGTCCGCAACCGATGTCAGAAGGCGCGGAACATTGCCGATAATTAGTGATGTTCCGGCGCACGTCAAGGGCGAGTGTGGGGCATGATGCTATTGCCTCCCATAATCCAGAAATTTCGGAACCAAACGGAGAAGGGGGCGTTGGCTCTCAGGTGGGCACGGCTATGTCCATTGCCGAACAGAAAACAGCGGACAAGGAGAACCTCCCATGAGCCCCCATCCCATCCATCCCAAAGCGAAGGAACCAAGGCCGGAGCTGACGGCACGGCAGAAACGCGCGCGTCCGAACGCCCTGCGCCAGGCGCAGGTGCTGCCACCCCACAATGTCGATCTGACATTGCAGCCAACGACGCATGCCGATGTCCACGTACCGGCCCATGTCAGCGGCGCGGATCTTTCGCGCGAAGCGCCGGGCGATGCCAATCAGGCGGGCAAGAAAAAAGGCGGCTCCCAGTAAAATCTGGCCAGTAAAATCTGGAAAGGGTGCTTTCGGGCGCCCTTCCTCGACAGGGATGCGTTCGGCTGGTCTGAAGCTATCGGTTACTTTTTGGTGCGCGGCGGCTTGCCGTTCGACACGAAGCTGCCGGTAAAGCTCAGTTCGGTCGATTTCGCCGAGCATTGGAACGCGACAGGCTTACCGGAATAGGGGTTGGAGAAGGTGCAGACGCCTTTTGCCTCGACCTGGCCGGCCATCTTGTTGCCGGCGCCGGTGGAGATGACCTCGATCGGCAATTCTATCGTTCCTTTGGTCGCGCCGGGCTTGATCCCGCGCCCGTCGCCCTGGAAGCCAAGCATCTTGCCGCCGGCCGAAAAGATAAAGGTTACGGAGCCGTCCGGTCCCGTCACGCTGGCGATCTGCGGCGTGCAGCCTTTGGATGCGTCGAGCTTGCCGACAACCAGCTTGGAGCACTTGCCGTCGATGACAGCCACGCCGGGGCCAGGAAAATTCTGCGCGCCGGCACTCGTGGCAACGGTCATGACTGTCAAAGCAACGGCAAGGCCTGCGAATCGCATGTTACGGGCTCCTTTAAAGCCCGGACACGTTTGCCGATCGAAATGTGGCAGTCAACCCGCAGCGCTCAGATACGACCGTGGGCGAGGCGCCGGATTACTCCGGCACAAGTGTTCCGATCAGTTGCAGAAGCGCATTCTGTCGATTGCCGCCGCCGGCCAGGAAGTCATAGAGGGTCATCTGCTTCTCGGTGCCGCCATCGACGAGATAATCGGATTGGCGGATGATGAAGACCTCGCCGCTGTCGGTGTCGCGGGCCAGGTGGAACAGATACTCATCACCGTTGGGCTTGTGATTTTTATAGAACTGCTTCTTTACGACCGCCATCTCGTCCTCCCGTACGATCAATGCCTTAGCATAACAGTAGTGTGACAGCGCGAGCGGAAGTCAAGCGCTCATGGGTGGAAATTGTGCGGATCCTGCCCGCCGGCAAGCGGTTCGGATACGGAACATCAGCATGTGATTGGATATTGAAGCAAAGACCATTATTCTCAGGCTGCGCGATCGAGCATTCGAGGCGCCATGAGCGAGAGGTCAAAGCAGATGAGAATGATGTTAGCGTTGGGAGCTCTATTGAGCTTGGCTTGCGTCTCCGCAGGCGAAGCGCCCTCGAACTATCAATCATATTATGGCGGCGTCCGCGCCGACAGCGATCCCGTGCTTCTGGAGCGATATGACAGGGCGCTGAACCGTTGCGAACCGGAGGCCTATTCCTGGCGTCGGGGATCGCCCGATCCGGACAGCACGCTGTATATCCTGGCATTGAGAAATTGCCTGTACAGGCACAGCTTCGTGGATCGCGGCGCTTATGCCTATCCCACGTCGGCGGTGTTCCAGCACTTCCTGGACCGCTGATCCCGCAGCATGCCGGGCTGTCTTTTCCACACTTTGGAAAGGGTGCTTTTCGCCTGGAGGAAGGGGTGGCTCGGTACGCTGGCGTCGTATGAAAAAAGGGCTTTCGGTTTCCCGAAAGCCCTTGCTTTTCAGCGAATTAGGATGGTGGGCGTGACAGGGATTGAACCTGTGACCCCTACGATGTCAACGTAGTGCTCTCCCGCTGAGCTACACGCCCATCCGATGGCGGCGCATAGATCATAAAACCTTGGGAGCCGTCAATAGGCTTTTTTCAATTTTATGACGCCGCGCGCGGCAAGCCTTATGCGGCAAGGAGTTTGTTCACTTCGTCGACGAGTTCGCGCAGGTGGAATGGCTTGGAAAGCACCTTCGCATCCTTCGGCGCCTTCGAATCAGGGTTCAGCGCCACGGCGGCAAAACCGGTGATGAACATCACTTTAAGGTCGGGATCGAGCTCGGTGGCGCGACGCGCCAGCTCGATGCCGTCCATTTCCGGCATGACGATATCGGTCAGGAGCAGCGAAAATGGTTCTTCGCGCAGCCGGTCATAGGCGCTTGCTCCGTTGTCAAAGGACAAGACCTTGTAACCGGCCTTTTCCAGTGCCTTCACAAGGAAGCGACGCATGTCGTTGTCATCTTCGGCAAGAAGTATCTTCTGGGTCATCATCTGTTCGCTAATCAACTGTTGTCTTGTTGGACTTGTCCAGCGTGTAAGGTAGCCGGTGGCCGTAAACAAGCCGTGAATGGTTGGGCGAGATATAATCATCCGCGTTCGCTGCCGCGCGGTTGCATCCGGAGTCCGTCTCGCGCGGGCATGGGATCGGGCCGCTGGGTCCGCCGCTTTCATGGCGTTGGATTAAGGCCATTTTGCTAAAGTTAGTATGGACTTGCGGGCGTGCAGCTGGCAACATGGATATTGCGACAGGTTGTAGACACGGTAAAGATGTTGATGTCCGCAGAGATGCGTAATTTCGAGATTTTTGAGGTATTGGAGCCCGTCTCCCAGACAATTCCCTTTGTCTATAGTTCGCCCCATAGCGGCCGCATCTATCCGCCCGATTTCATTGCCCAGTCTCGCTTGCAGGGCATCGCTATCCGCCGCTCGGAAGATCATTACGTCGACGAGCTGTTTTCGGCGGCGAGCGCTCTTGGTGCGCCGTTGCTGCTCGCCAATTTCCCCCGCGCCTATATCGACGTCAATCGCGAGCCTTATGAGCTCGACCCGCGCATGTTCGATGGCGCGTTGCCGCCTTATGCCAACGTCAATTCGCTGCGGGTGGCCGGCGGTCTCGGCACGATCCCGCGAATCGTCGCCGAAAACATGGAAATCTATGCCCGTCGCGTGCCCGTCGAGGAGGCGCTCCGGCGTATCGACACGATCTACAAGCCCTATCATGCGACGCTGCGGCGGCTGATTGCCCGCACCCATGTTCAGTTCGGCTTCGGCGTCCTGGTCGACTGCCATTCCATGCCGGGCAATATCCGTATTGCAGGCAGCAATATGCGGCCCGATTTCATTCTGGGTGACAGGTACGGCACCAGCGCCTCGGCGGAGCTGTCGCGCGCCGCCATGCAGATCCTTGAGGAGATGGGCTTCAACGCCGTGCGCAACAAGCCCTATGCCGGCGGTTTCATCACCGAGCATTACGGCCGCCCCTCCCGTGGGCTGCACGCCTTGCAGATCGAGGTCAACCGCTCGCTCTATGTCGATGAGACGACGCTGGAGAAGCGTGCGGATTTCGATCAGGTCGCCGCTGCCATCACCCTGTTCATGAAACGCATCGCCGAGCATGTGGAATCCTATGCCGGCGATCCGGCGTTGGCGGCAGAGTAGCGGGTATTTCGCACTCCGAACCCGACGAAATGGGCGAGCGAGACAGAAAATCAGCATATAGGCGAGTGCAGAAATCGGGCAGACCGTCCGAAAATCTGGGCACAGTCTAACCTTCAGAACCCCCGCCCGCGTTTTGGACGGGCTGCGGGATTTTCGCGAAGTATACAACCGAAGGTGTTGCCGCGCTGATAATGAACGTTATCGGCTGCGGCGGGCGCCCTGTTTTAGAAGCCAAACAAGCTCGGTCATCTTGATCACGTCGAGATCTTGCGATAATGATTTTTGATGTACGTACGTCAAAATGACACCATGCACCTATCTGCAGTACCGAAGGCGACGTTTCACTGAGCAGGAACGTGAGGCGCTGACCTTCAAACCCGACTGCTCAGGCAGGGCTGATTCAGCCAACAAGGCAACTTAGGGAGGCCAGATAATGGAGGAGTTCAGGCTTAATCCAGAATTCGTGATAGCAGATGAACAGTCTCTTCGAAGCCTATTTGAAGCCACGCACGCTCTGGCAATCTTGAAGTGTCAGGACACTCTCGGCGAGCACGCACAAGACTTCATCAGGCGTTCACCATTCTTGTGCATAGGCACACAAAATCTGGATGGAAAAGCGGATGTCAGTCCTCGTGGTGACCCTGTGGGTTTCGTCAAAATTCTCGATAAGCGCACGTTGGCGATACCGGATCGACCTGGCAACAACCGCCTTGATACCCTGGTCAATATCATAGCCAATCCGAGCGTTGGGCTGATGTTCGTTATTCCAGGATTTGACGACACATTGCGCGTGAATGGGCGGGCTACTCTGGTGAACGACCCTGATCTGCTGAAAAGCATGAGCGTCAATGATCGCGCCCCTAAGCTCGCAATTGTCGTCGAGGTGGCTGAGGTTTTCATGCATTGCGCCAAGGCATTTCGGCGCTCGCGGTTGTGGAGCCCGGATCATTTTCAAAGCCGTACCGAGATGCCGTCGCTCGTCAAGATCATTCTTGATGAAACGACCGGTGCGCCAAGCGACAAGGATGAGATACGCAAAATGGATGACGACTTGGAGGAGGATTACAAAAGGACGCTCTACTAGCGTAAGCGGTGCTTTGGCGCGCTTTGCAAATTCCAGGCAGGCGGTTTGCGGGGGTTTGGTGATCGGCCGAATATCGCAGGACCTTTGAAGTCACCCACACCGGAGAAATCGGCTCTGCGTCTGCCGCGTCATTCCAATGAAACAATAATCCTGACAAAAAAAGAACCGCGCTTGTGGCGCGGCTAAGTCTAGGGAGGAAACACCCAAGGAGGGTATTTACAGTCAGAAGACTGTAGGGGGATGATGCTACCGCATTGCACAAATGTCAAGCAGAATATTGCAGTGCAAGATATTTAGGCAATTTAGGAATTTCTGCTTGATCTGCGAGCATTCCGCCTCTTGCATCGGCATTTGGTTTGCTTCCCGATCTTTATGCGCTATGACTTCGCCCGCCCTGCCATTTATCCGGATCGACCATGCTTCCTGATCGCTCGTTCTTCTATCGTCTGGCCGAAGCGGCCAAGGCCGAAACCTTGCCGCGCTTTCGTGCCGGCGTCGATGTGGTCAACAAGGAAGCCCAAGGCTTCGATCCGGTGACCGAGGGTGACCGGGCCGCCGAGGTGGCAATCCGGACATTGATCGAGGCGGAGTTTCCCGATCATGGCATTCTGGGCGAGGAGCACGGCAGTGTCGGCCTCGACCGCGAGCATGTCTGGGTGATCGACCCGATCGACGGCACGCGCGCCTTCATCTCGGGCGTACCCGTCTGGGGAACACTGATCGGCCTGCAGAAAAACGGCCGCGCCATCATGGGCATGATCGACCAGCCGTTTACCGGCGAGCGCTATTTTGCCGATGGCAACGGCTCGACCTATTCCGGTCCGGATGGCGAAAAGCGGCTACAGGTTCGCGATTGCGGCAGCCTGTCGAAGGCCATTCTTTTCACCACGTCGCCGCATCTCTTCGTCGGCGAGGAGCTGGCGAGGTATCGCGAGATTGAGAGCCAGGTGCGGCTCTTCCGCTACGGCACGGATTGCTACGCCTATGCGCTGCTTGCCGCCGGCCATATTGACCTCGTCATCGAAAATTCGCTGAAGCCCTATGATGTCGGCGGCATCATCCCCGTCATCGAGCAGGCGGGTGGCATCATCACCACCTGGGACGGCGGCCGGCCGGAAATGGGCGGCTCCATCATCGCTGCCGGCAGCCGCGCGGTCTATGATCAGGCGCGGGCCGTCCTGTCGCGCTAGCTTTCGACTTCCATCGTCTGCGCACTCGCTTCGGCGTCGCTGCCGGGAATGAAAGCGTTGATGGCGGCAAGCGCCGCGTTCCGGTAAATATCCCGCTCCTGCAGGATTTCATGCTTGGACCCATAAATGGGCACGAGCTGGGCTGCTCGGAAGTAGCGCGCCAGCCGCTCCTGATCGGCATAGGGCACGATGCCGTCGCGGGTCGGAGCGATCAGCACGGTCGGAATGCTGATCGAGAACAGATGCTCGGGCCTTGTGACGTGATCGATGGCACGGAAGGCTTCCGACAGCCAGCGCGCCGTCGGCGGGCCGAGAACGAGCTGCGGATAGGCGGCGGCGATTTCCGTGTTGCGCCGATAGCGCTGCTCGTCGCCGGTCAGCGGGTTTTCGGAGAAGGGCCGTTCCAGATTTTTCTTGCTGAATTGGATCCGGCCAAGACCGATCGCGCTGACTGTGCTTGAGATAGCACGCACGAGACCAGGCGAAGCTCCCTGGCCCATGAGGCCGACGAAGGGCGCTAGCAGCACCATGCGCTCGATCCTGCTCGCAAGCCGGGGTGCTGCCGACAGCGCGATCAGCGCGCCGGTCGAATGCGCCAGCAGGAAGAAGGGCAGGCGCGTGTCCGGCAGCACGATCTTGTCGAGGAAGGCGGTGAGATCGCGTTCGTAATCGGAGAAATGGCGGACATGTCCGCGCCGCGGATCCTTCAGCAGCCGCTCGGATCCGCCCTGGCCGCGCAGATCGAAGGTCGCGACCCACAAGCCCTTGGCGGTGAGATCGCGGATCGTCTCAAAATATTTTTCGATGAACTCGTTGCGGCCCTGCAGCAGCACCACGGTTCCCTTGGCGACAGGCTGCTCGCTGCGGAAGACGGCATAGCGCAGCTTGCGCCCGTCAAAGCTCTCGAAAAACCCCTCGATGCGGTTTTCCGGCACCGGATTGTCTGGCGTGGAATAGAGGATCGAATCCATGGCGATGTCGCGCCTCGCTAGCGGGTTGTTCTTCTGAAGGGGATAGCGCAGGCAGGGGGAATTGCAACAGGTTTATTGGCGATCCTTGTGGTCGAATATCCGGTGCCGATATAGTCCTCCATCAGCCTCTCCGATGGCAGCGCTGGTACCCAAGGCGCTTCCAAATACGGCCTTCTCAAAACATCGTCTTCATCAGGCCTTTGGTGTCGCACCGCGTCGTTCGAGTGCGGTCTTGCGGATAATGTCGGCGATTTCCGGGCTGCTGCTGGACAGCATCTGGAAATCCGACGAATAGAGCGACAACAGCGAGACTTCAGTTGCGGCGCTGACGGTCGCCGAACGCGGCTCGCCGCTGATCAGCGCCATCTCGCCGAAGAAGCTGCCGGAGCCGAGCTCCACAGGGTTCGGCGTGGCGACGGTGACGCGGCCCTCGACGATGAAGAACATCTGGTCGCCAGCCTCGCCCTTGCGACAGATGATGCCGCCCGCCGGCACGACACGAGGTCTCAATGCTCTCACGATCTCGATGAGCGCACCCGAACCAAGCTTCTCGAACAGCGGTACTGCTGCAACCAGCTGCCAATTGCGCACGAAGTCCTGGCGACGAACCTCTTCGTAGAAGCCGGTGGCGAGGATGCCGGCCCACAGCGCAAAGATGCCTATACCGCTCATCATGACCAGCCCAGCAAGGACGCGACCGGCGAAGCTTTGTGGAATCTCGTCGCCATAGCCGGTGGTCGACAGCGTGACCACCGCCCACCACATCGCCAGGGGGATGCTGCCGAACTTGTCAGGCTGGACGTCGCGCTCGATGATATAGGCTGCGAGTGCCGCGCCGAACAGAACGATGCCGAAGATTGAGGTGACGCCGATCAGGTTGCGCGCCTCTTTGGTCAGCACCCTGCCCAACAGCCGGAAGAAGGTCGAGCCACGCAGTGGCTTCAGCAGCCAGATGGCACAATAGAGGCTTTGGTCGCGCCCGCGGACGAAAAGCAATGCGATCACGGGGACCAAAACCGCAAGCACGTCGACGGTGGTTTCCAGCGCCTTGCCACGAGCCTCTCTCGACCGCTGCATGAACAGCGTCTCGATCAATTGCAGAACATAGGCGGCCCAGACACTGGCGAGCAGCACTTCCAAGACGAGCCTGGTCTGTCCGGCTATATCAGGCGTCGTCAGCGCAGCCACCGTCAACAGACCGACTGCAGCGAGCAGCGCGTTCAGCGATGCGGAAATCTTCGAGAAAGAGAGCGCCGACATTCAATACCCCGATTGGGCAGCCACTCTCCCAGAATAGGATGCCTTCGGTCCAAACGTAAAGGGCTTGCGGGACAGGTATGGCAGCCAAGTGTTGACCAGTGAAATAAGCGATTTATGGCTGACTTTTCAATCAGATTTCAATCGTCTCGGACATTCCTTGCTATCGCGGAAGACTAGCTGGTTGAGGTAATCATGAGGTCGCGCGAGACGCTGGGGGAGTTGCAATAGATTTTTGCTTTTCTCGGCATGACGAGCGACCATCTCCATGCCGTGCCCGACGTTCCACGTCCTAGGCGCTTATTGCTGTCCGACATCCAGCGGAAAACCCTTGAAAGGCTTGATTTCCTTCAGAACGAACGTCGTCTGCATTTCCTTGATCCGGGGCAGGCGGCGCACCACCCGCATGGCGAAGTCGGCGTAGCTGTCGAGGTCCGCCGCCACGACCTGCAGCAGGAAATCAGCGTCTCCGGCGATGCTGTAGCAGGCGACGACCTCGCTCAGTTTCAGGACATCCTGCGAGAATTCTTCCGCTTCCGCCTCGCTGTGGCTGTCGATCTTGACCCGGATGAAGGCGAGAACGCCAAGGCCGATCTGCCGCCGATCGAGAACCGCCGTATAGCTCTGGATGACGCCGCTCTCCTCCAATTGCCGAACCCGCCGCCAGCAGGGCGAGGTCGAAAGCCCGACTTCGGAGGAGAGTGCCTGATTCGTCAGGCGGCCATCGTTCTGGAGGGCGCCCAGGATGCGTGTATCGACAGGTTCGAGCGGAAATGGCATGTTTCACCTTCTGGGGAGTTAAATTGGGTAGACCCTACCATAATTGGCAATTTTTAAGCAATGAAAGGCAGGATCATTCGTGGGGAGCGATATATCCTGCAGTGCAAATTCACTCTTGCCGCAGGTTCCCATGCTCCCCGATACCCGCCTCGCCATTGTCATAAACCCAGAACTGCCGCTCGGCCTGATCGCCAACACGGCGGGCGCGATCGCCATTGGTCTCGGCGCCCGATTTCCGGGTCTTGCGGCCCGCCAGCTTGCCGATCGCGACGATCGCGCCATCGACATCAGCTCCAACCTGCCGGTTCCGATCCTGCAGGCGGATGCGGATACGATCCGGGCGCTGATGCTGAAGGCCCTGCCGCAGCCGAACGAGCGGGCAATCGTGCCTTTCCCAGCCTTCGCGCGGTCGCTGCACGCCTATGCGGACTATGAGGCGACATTCCCCGGCCGAGACTTGTCGGAAGAGGTGATCGACGGCCTGGGGCTCGCAGGTCCATCGAAATGGGTGAAATCGCTGACGGGATCGTTGAAGCTTTTGCGGTAGGTTGATCGCCACCGATTGCATAAAAAAGGCCGGCTTGCGGAGATAGAGAGATCCGCTGAGCCGGCCGAGTAAGGACTGAAGAAGAAGGGACGATATGCTTCAGTCATCGGATGTATTTGATGCATCCGACGGTTATATTGATAGCCCCGCCAGCCTGAACGGGTGCCGAACCGGGCGTTCATCTGCGGTTCACGCGGCTTTTCGCCGAAATCCGAGGCCAGCCATCGGGGCCTTGAACTCCTGAAATGCGATCACCATCTCCATTCTGCGGGTGCCAAACGGGCCTGCAAAACCGTCCCGAGGCCGCCCAGAGCGGGGTCGCGGGGCAAATCATAAATCGCAATCGTCGCTCACAGGAGGACACCATGCGTCACGTAGACTTTACTCCCCTTTACCGTTCCACCGTCGGTTTCGACCGTCTCTTCACCATGCTCGACAGCCTTGCGCAGCCGGATCAGGGTCAGACCTATCCGCCCTACAACATCGAGCGCACCGGTGAGAACACCTATCGCATCACCATGGCCGTTGCCGGTTTCGACGAAAAGGAACTGAGCATCGAGGCTCACGCCCATGTTCTGCAGGTCAAGGGTGAAAAGAGCGAAGAGCCGGCGGAAGCCAGCGAATATCTCTATCGCGGTATCGCCAAGCGCGCCTTCGCGCGTCGCTTCCAGCTCGCCGATCATGTCGAGGTCCAGGCGGCTTCGCTGAAGAATGGTCTGCTGCACATCGATCTGTTGCGCAACATTCCCGAAGCCATGAAGCCCCGCCGCATCTCCATCGCCGCCGAGCCGGTCGATACCCCGAAGGCGATCGAAGCTCATATCAGCTAACCGTCGTCAGCCGACAGGTTGAGGACAGATCCTCCCAAGATCAAAAAGAAGCGGCGCTCCATCGGGGCGCCGCTTTTTGTGTTTGGTACTGTCAGGGATGTGGCTAGGCTGCGTTCGTAGCCCCGTTGGCCTGGGTTTCGGCCTTGGCCGTTTCCCGCTTCTTGGCCGCATCGGCATATTTCTGGGCAAGGAAGGCGCAGGTCATCAGTTGGATCTGGTGGAACAGCATCAGCGGCAGGACGATGGCGCCGATACCCTGGCCGGCGAAGATGACATTGGCCATCGGTACGCCGCTTGCCAACGATTTCTTCGAGCCGCAGAAGGTGATGGTGATCTCGTCGGCCTTGGAGAAGCCAAGCGCACGGCTGCCGAACATGGTGATGCAGAGCACCATGGCCAGAAGCACAATGTTGGCGACGATGACGGTGGCGATGTCGATCACCGAAAACGTGTGCCACAGGCCCTCGACGACAGCCTCGCTGAAGGCCGAATAGACGACCATCAGGATCGAGCCGCGATCGACCGGCATCAGGATCTTCTTCTTTGAGCGGATCCAGTCACCGATCCACGGCTGCAACAGTTGGCCGGCGATGAAGGGGGCGAGCAACTGCAACATGATCTGCCACAGCACATCCCAGGAAAAGCCGCCGCCCTGGCCGCCGACCGAAAACAGCACGCCGACGAGCAGCGGCGTCAGGAACATGCCGAAGATGTTGGAAGCCGAAGCCGAGCAGATGGCGGCCGGAACGTTGCCGCCGGCGATCGACGTAAAGGCGATGGACGACTGCACCGTCGATGGCAGCACGCTCAGGAACAACAGGCCGGTATAGAGCGATACGGGCAGAATGCTGTTCGGGACGACCTGGCCGATGCCGAGCACCAGCAGCGGGAAGACGCCGAAGGTCGTCAGCAGGATGATGAGATGCAGCCGCCAGTGCAGCATGCCGGCAATGACGACATCGCGCGACAGGCGCGCGCCGTGTAGGAAGAACAGCAGGCCGATCGCGAAGTTCGTGGCGATACTGAAATAGTGAGCGCTCGCTCCCTGAACGGGAAAGAAGGAAGCCGTCAGGACCGTCAGGACGAGCAGCATGGTGAAGGTGTCTGGAAGAAAGCGGCGCATCGTGCCAACCCCAATCGCAATTACAAGCCGTAAGAATAGTCCTTGCAGATAGACCTATCGTGATCCACGATGCAAGGAATAACAGTTATCGCAATTCAGGATAAAAGCGATGCTCGATCTCACGCAATTGCGCAGCTTCGTCGCCGTCGAGCAGATGGGTAGCTTTACGCTGGCTGCCGAGCGCCTCGGTCTTGGCCAATCCACGGTCAGCCAGCATATCCAGCGGCTGGAAACCACGCTCGGGCGCAGGCTGCTGGCTCGCGACACGCATCGGGTGGTGTTGACGGGCGACGGCGAGGCGCTGCTTGGTCATGCCCGGCAGATGCTGTCGATCGAAGGCGAGGTACAGCAGCTTTTTGCCGGCAATAGCCTGCGCGGCAGTCTGCGGCTCGGCGTTTCCGAGGATTTCGTCACCAGCCAGTTGCCAGACGTGCTGGAGGATTTCGTCCGCTCGCATCCCTCCGTCGATTTCGAGCTGACAGTTGCGCTCAGCGGTACACTTTATGAAATGCAGGACAATGGCGATCTCGACCTCGTGCTCGCCAAACGCCGTCTTGGCGATGTCAGGGGAAGGCTGGTCTATCGCGAGCCGCTGGTCTGGCTGGCGCGCGATCCTGCCCGTATCCGGGCGCTCTCCGGGCCTCTGCCGCTGATCGCCTTTCCCGCGCCGAGTGTTACGCGCGCAGTGGCGCTGGAAGCGCTACGCCGCCAGCAAGTGCCGTGGCGCATCGTCTGCACCTGCGGCAGCCTCAGCGGATTGACGGCCGCGGCCCGCGCCGGCATGGGCGTCCTTGTCCAGCCGCGCAGCATGGCGCCGGCAGGATTGTCGGAAATCGCGCCGGGCTGGCTGCCGGCGCTGGAGGATGTCGAATTCGTGCTGGTGCCGCGCAAGGGGGCTGATCAGCTGCTGGTCAGTGCCCTCTCGGAGGATATCCTGGCGAAGGTGAGGGGATTGCGGTCGATGTGACATGTCGGGCTTGTTTCGAGCCGATCATGTGAATAGGCGTAAAGGATTTGTTAAGATTCCTTCGCCGGCTGTCGTTTCCCTTTTCGCGTGTCCCGATTCGGAAGTGCACGCGGTTCAGGTTCGAGTCAGCTTACGCTGCTATCGTATTTTGCAGTGAATGAGCTGAAGCGAGGGTATCAGCCTCCATGATCTATGGTGCCATCTTCATTTCCGGACTTGTAGCATGCGTAATGGCAATGACGATGATCGTTCATCATGCGCCCCCTTATGACGGCGCATCGAACTTCACGATGTTCACGCATCGGAATCAGAACTAGGCTTTTGTCGCCAGACTGAGCGCCGGCTGGCCGAAAGCCAGTTCGGCGCTCTCTTTTATTCAATCGTCAAGCAAGGCAGGCCAGGAAGCTGGCGACGTCGTCCTCGGTCGTGGCAAAGCTGGTGACGAGGCGAATCAAGGCTTCGTCCTCGTTCACCAGTTCCGGCTGTGATTCCGGGATCGGCCATTCGTAGAACTTTGCGCCCTTGTCTTCCGCTTTCTTGGCTGCCGATTTCGGGATGATTGCGAAGACCTCGTTCGAGGCTGTCGGCCAGGCGGGGCGTGCGTCAGGGTTCTGTTGGATACCGGCGCGCAGGCGGTCGGCCATGCGGTTTGAATGGCGGGCGAGGTCGAGCCAGAGGTCGTCCTGGAAATAGCCGTCGAACTGGGCGGCGATGAAGCGCGACTTGGAAAAAAGCTGGGCGGCGCGCTTGCGGATGAAATGCATCTCCTTGGCCTGCTCCGGATTGAAGAAGACGATCGCCTCGGCGCACCAGCAACCGTTCTTGGTGCCCCCGAAGGAGAGGATATCGACGCCGCGCTTCCAGGTCATCTCCGCCGGGCTGGCGTCAAGCGCGACCAGCGCGTTGGCGAAGCGTGCCCCATCCATGTGCAGCGGCAGGCCGTTCGCCTTGCTGATGGCGGCGATGGCGTCGATCTCGGCGAGCGAATAGACCGTGCCGATCTCCGTCGCCTGGGTGATGGTCACGGCGGTGGCGCGGCCATGATGGATGGCATCCTGCGGGAAGCGGGCGACCTTGGTGGCGAGCGCCTTCGGATCGATCTTCCCGAGAGCGCCTTCAACGGTCGCGAGCCTTGCGCCACTGAAGAAATCCGGCGCGCCGCATTCATCTTCGGCGACATGCGCCTCGTTGTGGCAGAAGCTGATCCCGCCCGGCTTCTGGACGCTGGCGAGCGACAGCGAATTGGCGGCGGTGCCGGTTGCGACGAAGAAGACGGAGACCTCGCGCTCGAAAATCTCGGCGAACTTGGCTTCAACCTTCTGGTCGAGATCGCTGGCGCCGTAGGCCGAGGCGAAGCCGCCGGATTCGGCAAGCAGACGTTCGGCGATCTTGGAATGGGCGCCGGCCCAATTATCGGAAGCAAAAAACATTGATGGCACCAACTGAGACTATAGGTTTGCGGGAAAGGTAGTTAAGGTCTACCGGACATTAATCCAATGGTGCGGGCTATCAAGAGTGCAGTGCTGAAGGACTCATCACAGAAATTGATCTAAGCAATCAACAAACAAAATGATGCGCTGCAGCGAAACTTTCTTGCTTGAAATTTGCAACATCGGCAATCTTCCGTCGCGCGTTGATGAAATTTTGCCCTTTTGCTCTTGCGAAGGCAAAAGCTTTCTGTCATAGAACTGGTGAATTAGGACAGGGTTGCTGTCCTATTTTGGCCGCCGAGGCCGAAGATGCGCCAGGGGTCCTGACGATGTCGGGATTTCGAGCTATAGTTACCGGGAGCACGCCCTTTTAAGCTTTCAAGGCGACGGGGTGGAGCGGCGGTGGAATAGCAAGGCGCGGAACGCTGACGACAGGCTCCACCGTGGGCCAGGTTTGCGACCGGATCTTCACAATGCAACAGCGCTGTCGCGCGTCGGACCGGGTAACGGGGCGACGCGGGACGAAGGATCGCCCGCGCCGCGGGCCTTACCGGAGGGAAGACGATGACGAACAGGACGCCGTCCATGACTTTTGACCAGATCGCTGCAGCCAATGCTGTCGCCGCGGCCAAAACGTCGAAACGCGCCGCCGGCATCCCACGGAAGCAAGGCCTCTACGATCCACGCAATGAGCACGATGCCTGCGGCGTCGGCTTCGTCGCGCATATGAAGGGCCAGAAGTCGCACCAGATCGTGCGCGACGGCTTGTTCATTCTCGAGAACCTGACGCATCGCGGTGCCGTCGGCGCCGATCCGCTGATGGGCGATGGCGCGGGTATTCTCGTGCAGATCCCGGACCGTTTCTTCCGCGAGGAAATGGCGCTTCAGGGCGTCATCCTGCCGAAAGCGGGCGAGTATGGCGTCGGCCATTTCTTCCTGCCGCGCGACGAGACGCTGATCGAGCATTTCAAGACCGCGATCAAGCAGGTCGTCACCGAGGAAGGCCAGGTTCTGCTCGGCTTCCGTGACGTGCCGGTCGACAATTCCTCGCTCTCCAAGGCGCCGGATATCGCCGGCACCGAGCCGCATCATGTGCAGGTCTTCATTGGCGCCGGCCGCGATGCCGGCACGCATGACGAATTCGAGCGCCGCCTGTTCACCCTGCGCAAGGTGATCTCGAACCGCATCTATGCGGAATATGAGGGCGAAGAGAGCAATTTCTACCCGGTCTCGCTGTCGAACTCGACCATCGTCTATAAGGGCATGTTCCTCGCCTATCAGGTAGGCGCCTATTATAAGGACCTGGCCGATCCGCGCTTCGAATCGGCGGTCGCCCTCGTGCACCAGCGCTTCTCGACCAACACCTTCCCGTCGTGGAAGCTTGCGCATCCGTACCGCATGGTCGCCCACAACGGCGAAATCAACACGCTGCGCGGCAACGTCAACTGGATGGCGGCGCGTCAGGCGTCGGTGTCTTCGCCACTGTTCGGCGACGATATCTCCAAGCTCTGGCCGATTTCCTACGAAGGACAGTCGGACACAGCCTGTTTCGACAATGCGCTCGAATTCCTCGTGCGCGGCGGCTACTCCATGGCGCATGCCGTGATGATGCTCATCCCTGAGGCATGGGCCGGCAACCAGCTGATGGCTGCCGAGCGCAAGGCATTCTACGAGTATCATGCTGCCCTGATGGAGCCGTGGGATGGTCCGGCTGCCGTTGCCTTCACCGATGGCAAGCAGATCGGCGCGACGCTCGACCGTAACGGCCTGCGTCCGGCCCGCTATCTCGTCACCAACGACGATCGCATTATCATGGCGTCCGAAGCCGGCGTTCTGCCGGTCGAGGAAGAGAAGATCATCCAGAAGTGGCGCCTGCAGCCGGGCAAGATGCTGCTGATCGACATGGAAAAGGGCCGCATCATCTCCGATGACGAGGTGAAGTCCGAGCTTGCCAGCAAGCATCCCTATCAGAGCTGGCTGAAGCGCACGCAGCTGATCCTGGAAGACCTGAAGCCGGTGGAGCCGCGGGCGCTGCGCCGCGACGTGTCGCTGCTCGATCGCCAGCAGGCCTTCGGCTATACGCTGGAGGACACCAAGCTTCTGATGTCGCCGATGGCGACGACGGGGCAGGAGGCGATCGGCTCCATGGGCACGGATACGCCGATCTCGGCCATGTCCGACAAGCCGAAGCTGCTCTACACCTACTTCAAGCAGAACTTTGCGCAGGTGACCAATCCGCCGATCGATCCGATCCGCGAAGAGCTGGTGATGAGCCTCGTCTCCTTCATCGGCCCGCGCCCGAACCTGCTCGACCATACCGGTATGGCCAACGCCAAGCGGTTGGAAGTGCGCCAGCCGATCCTGACCAATGGCGATCTGGAAAAGATCCGCTCGATCGGCCACACGGAAGACCGTTTCGACACCAAGACGCTCGACTTCACCTATGATGTCGATCGCGGCGCCGAAGGCATGCCCGAGATGCTCGACCGTCTCTGCGAGCGCGCCGAAGCGGCGGTTCGCGGCGGCTACAACATTATCGTGCTGTCCGACCGCCAGATCGGACCGGACCGCATCGCGATCCCGGCACTGCTGGCGACCGCCGCCGTGCACCATCACCTGATTCGCAAGGGGCTGCGCACCTCTGTCGGTCTCGTCGTCGAAACCGGCGAGCCGCGCGAAGTGCATCATTTCTGCCTGCTCGCCGGCTATGGCGCCGAGGCGATCAACCCCTATCTCGCCTTCGACACGCTGCTCGACATGCATCAGCGCGGCGAATTCCCGAAGGAAGTCGATGCCACGGAAGTCGTCTACCGCTACATCAAGGCGGTCGGCAAAGGCATCCTCAAGGTCATGTCGAAGATGGGTATTTCGACCTATCAGTCCTATTGCGGCGCGCAAATCTTCGACGCGATCGGCCTGCAGGAAGAACTGGTCGACAAGTATTTCTTCGGCACGGCGACGATGATCGAAGGCATCGGCCTCGAGACCATTGCCGAGGAAACCGTCGCCCGTCACAAGTCGGCC
This sequence comes from Rhizobium sp. GW821-FHT14E12, assembly GCF_058803745.1. Taxonomy (NCBI): domain Bacteria; kingdom Pseudomonadati; phylum Pseudomonadota; class Alphaproteobacteria; order Hyphomicrobiales; family Rhizobiaceae; genus Rhizobium; species Rhizobium sp. GW821-FHT14E12. The sequence continues at coordinate 1,433,691 of NZ_JBXAPH010000001.1, read as the reverse complement.
TTCGGTGCCGACCCTATCCTGGCGAGCACGCTCGAGATCGGCGGCGAATATGCCTACCGTATGCGCGGCGAAAGCCATGCCTGGACGCCGGATGCGGTGGCTGCTCTTCAGCATGCCGTACGTGGTAATGCCGAGGACCGCTATCGCGAGTTCGCCGACATGGTCAACGACTCGGCGCTCAGGATGAACACCATCCGTGGCCTGTTCAAGATCAAGAGCGCGGAAGCGCTCGGCCGCAAGCCGATTTCGGTCGATGAGGTCGAGCCTGCCGTCGATATCGTCAAGCGCTTCTCGACAGGCGCCATGTCCTTCGGCTCGATCAGCCGCGAGGCGCATACGACGCTGGCGATCGCCATGAACCGGATTGGCGGCAAGTCGAACACCGGCGAGGGCGGCGAAGAGTCCGACCGTTACATGCCGCTCTTCGACGGTTCGCCGAACCCGGAACGTTCGGCGATCAAGCAGATCGCCTCCGGCCGCTTCGGCGTCACCACCGAATATCTTGTTAATGCCGACGTGCTGCAGATCAAGGTCGCACAGGGCGCCAAGCCCGGCGAAGGCGGACAGTTGCCCGGCCACAAGGTCGACGCGACCGTCGCCAAGACCCGGCATTCGACACCGGGCGTCGGCCTGATCTCGCCGCCGCCGCATCATGACATCTACTCGATCGAAGATCTGGCGCAGCTGATCTTCGACCTGAAGAACGTCAACCCGACCGCCGATGTCTCGGTCAAGCTCGTCTCGGAAGTCGGCGTCGGCACGGTTGCCGCAGGCGTTGCCAAGGCGCGCGCCGACCACATCACCGTCGCGGGCTTCGACGGCGGCACGGGCGCTTCGCCGCTCACCTCGCTGAAGCATGCCGGTTCGCCCTGGGAAATCGGCCTTGCCGAGACACAGCAAACGCTGGTGCTGAACGGGCTGCGCTCGCGCATCGCCCTGCAGGTGGACGGAGGTCTTAAGACCGGGCGCGACGTCATCATCGGCGCGCTGCTCGGCGCCGACGAGTTCGGATTTGCCACCGCACCGCTGATCGCGGCCGGCTGCATCATGATGCGCAAGTGCCACCTCAACACCTGTCCGGTGGGTGTTGCGACGCAGGATCCGGTCCTGCGCAAGCGCTTCAAGGGCACGCCCGAGCATGTCATCAACTACTTCTTCTTCGTCGCGCAGGAAGTGCGCGAAATCCTCGCCTCGCTTGGCTTTACCAGGCTGGATGATGTCATCGGCGCTTCGGAGCTGTTGGAGAAGGACGACATGCTCGCCCATTGGAAGGCGAAAGGGCTCGATTTCAGCCGCATCTTCCACAAGGTCGATGCGCCGAAGGAAGCGACCTATTGGACGTCCTTGCAGAAGCATCCGATCGACGACATTCTCGACCGCAAGCTGATCGAGCAGGCCGAGCCGGCGCTTGCCAGCAAGACGCCTGTTGCGATCGAAGTGGACATCAAGAACGTCGACCGTTCGGCCGGCGCGATGCTGTCGGGCGCAGTCGCCAAGCGTTACGGTGCCCGTGGTCTGAAGGACGATACGATCAGCGTCACGCTGCGCGGCACCGCCGGACAGTCGTTTGGCGCGTTCCTGGCGCGGGGCGTCACCTTCAACCTTATCGGTGACGGCAACGACTATGTCGGCAAGGGCCTGTCGGGCGGCCGCATCATCATCCGTCCGCCGGAGAACTCGAAGATCCTGGCCGAGCATTCGATCATCGTCGGTAATACCGTGCTTTACGGCGCGACCGAAGGCGAATGCTACTTCCGTGGCGTTGCCGGTGAGCGATTCGCGGTGCGCAACTCCGGTGCCGTCGCCGTTGTCGAAGGCGTGGGCGATCATGGCTGCGAATACATGACCGGCGGTGTCGTCGTCGTGCTCGGCGAAACCGGCCGCAACTTCGCAGCCGGCATGTCGGGCGGCGTTGCCTATGTGCTCGACGAGAAGGGCGATTTCGCCCGCCGCTGCAACATGGCGATGGTCGAGCTGGAACCGGTTCCGGAAGAGGACGAATTGCTGGAGAAACTGCACCATCATGGTGGCGACCTCATGCATAAGGGACGCGTAGACGTCTCCGACGACATGACGCGCCACGATGAGGAGCGGCTCTACCAGCTCATTTCGAACCATTTCCACTACACCGGTTCGACGCGTGCGAAGGAAATCATCGATCAGTGGACCGATTACCGTCCGAAATTCCGCAAGGTCATGCCGGTTGAATACCGCCGCGCTCTTGAGGACATGGAGCGGAACCGGATGAGCGTGGCGGCGGAGTGATCCGCGGCAACGCCCTTTCCATTCGAGGGTTTCGCGCCTGATTGCGATCGCCCGATTGGCGATCGCGACTGTCGAATAGCGGAATCAGATTTGAATTACAGTGCCAGACAAGGCAGCGGGACTTGCCTTCAGGCACAGGAGCCATCGGGCTTCTCTTTAGAGTGAGGAAACGAAAGCATGGGCAAGGTAACAGGCTTCTTGGAAATCGACCGGCAGGTTGGCAAGTATCAGCCGGCGTCGGATCGTATCCGGCATTTCCGCGAATTCACGATCCCCATGTCGGACCCGGAAGTGCAGAAACAGGCCGCGCGCTGCATGGACTGTGGCATTCCTTATTGCCACGGCCCGACCGGCTGCCCTGTGCACAACCAGATCCCGGACTGGAACGACCTCGTCTACAACAACAACTGGGAAGAGGCGATCCGCAACCTGCATTCGACCAACAACTTCCCGGAGTTCACCGGTCGTGTCTGCCCCGCGCCCTGCGAGGAAGCCTGCACGCTGAACCTCGAGGATGCTCCGGTCGCGATCAAGACGGTCGAGCAGGCCATTGCCGACAAGGCCTATGAGCTCGGTTTCATCCGTCCGCAGCCGGCCACGGTCCATACCGGCAAGAAGGTCGCCGTCATCGGCTCCGGCCCCGCCGGCATGGCGGCCGCCCAGCAGCTTGGCCGCGCCGGCCATGAGGTTCATCTCTACGAGCGCGAGTCGAAGGCTGGCGGGTTGCTGCGTTACGGCATTCCGGACTTCAAGATGGAGAAGAACTTCATCGATCGTCGTGTCGAGCAGATGAAGGGCGAGGGCGTGACCTTCCATTGCGGCGTCAATGTCGGCGTCGACGTCAAGATGGAACAGCTTCTGGCCGATTATGATGCCGTTCTTTATTGCGGCGGCTCGGAAACTCCGCGTGAGGCCGGCATTCCCGGCGTCGGGCTTGCCGGCGTCCATGACGCCATGCCCTATCTCGTGCAGCAGAACCGCCGCGTCGGCCGCGAGAACATCGACAGCATCGGCTGGCCGTCCGACCCGATCCTCGCCGGCGGCAAGCACATCGTCGTCGTCGGTGGCGGCGATACCGCGTCCGACTGCGTAGGCACGGCTTTCCGCCAGGGCGCCGTCAAGGTAACCCAGCTCGACATCCGCCCGCAGCCGCCGGAAAAGGAAGACAAGCTCGCCGTTTGGCCGTTCTGGGCGACGAAGATGCGGACCTCCTCCTCGCAGGCCGAGGGTGCGGTGCGCGAATTCCAGGTCGCGACGCTCGAGTTCATCGGCGAAGACGGCGTGCTGACCGGCGTGAAGTGCTGCGAAGTGGATGAGCGCCGCAAGCCGATCGCCGGCACGGAATTCGTTATCCGCGCCGACCTCGCCTTCATCGCTATCGGCTTCCGCGGCCCGTTCACCGACAGCGTGCTCAAGGACCTCGACGGCAAGCTGACGCTCAATACCGACAAGCGCGGCTCGACCAACGTGGTTGCTGACGACAAGAGCTACAAGACCTCGGTCGACAAGCTCTGGACCGCCGGCGACGTCCGTCGCGGCCAGTCCCTGGTCGTCTGGGCCATCCGCGAAGGCCGCCAGGCCGCCCGCGCGATCGACGAGGCCCTGATGGGCGCCACGGTGTTGCCGCGGTAAAAGGCCAGTCAATACCAAGTGGGGCCTTGTTTAATACAAACAAGGCTCCGCTTTCAACTCGCGATGGTTGATGTGGCGATGACTTCCGCTTGAGGATAATCGCGAGGCGGTTCCTTATAGAGGATAATGTAGCCCGGTAGGGCAGTTGCTTGCCATCCGATCGGTAAAGCACTGACAATGTGCTGGATTGCCTTGCGCGGAGTAATAGGGCCGCTTAGCGCGCTAAGTCCAGTTAGTTCCATATCAATGTGAGGTTTTCTGCCGCCACCGCCCTTTCCTTGATAGCGGAATGTATAGGGTAAAGCTTCCTTTAATCGAGCTAGGGCGCTCGCTGCGGCCTCACTCGTTTCGATCGCAAACGCTATTTCTCGATCGATATCAATTGGAAACTTTGCATCGTAATTCTTGGGATCGACCTTCGTGGTATCTCGTTCTCGCCCGGGGTCATTGGAGCCGAAACCACTTCCGTTCCAGTCAAGCGCTTTCACTCCGCCGTAATGCCGAATGAGATCAGACTCCAAATCCATTGCAGTGAAAACGAAGATGCGTACCGTCTTAAAGCTGACACGCGTTGGATCGAGGCCAACGCGATGCATGATTTTCCGCGCGTGGCGGGACAGTCGCTTATGCAAACCTGCCTCGGCATCGGTTTTGCCGATATAGACAACGCGGTCATCGAGGAGAAGCTGATAAACACCTTGTTCTTCAGGTATCGTCAGCAAACTTGCGGTGTTGAGCGGAGCGGCCTCTAATGCGTCGAGTACCTCGATGAGCCGGGTCAATAGCGCGCCCGGAAGGTCAAACTCGAATTCAACATATCCTTTCATTTCAAAAAGTCCGATCCCCCAAAAGTTAGGTGGTGTTTTACGCTGCGAGCTATCACGCTAGCCAGTTCAACGGGCACCGCGTTACCGAGCTGCCGCATGGTTTCAGTCCATGAACCATGAAATCGGAATTCGTCTGGAAACGTTTGTAAGCGCGCACTCTCTCGCACCGTAAAGTAACGCACACTGCCATCTGGCCGCCGAAGCATGTTCTCGCCACCAGGTACGCCGTGGACACCGGCTTTTAAGGTCTTTCCTGGCTCGTCCAATGGGCTGCCAGTATGGCCAGGGTAAGTACGCGCGCCGGCTTGGAAACGATGATCGTGATGCTTTTTAGCTTTTAATGGCTCGAGTTCTGGATCGGGTAGATCGCTGATGGCATCGCGTGTTGTTCGCCAAGGAAGTGCGTCCGTCTTTTTGGTGAGACGATCTAGCCGGCCCCAATGGCGGTCATCGACTATGCGATCGGCTTTTCGCACTTTGTGGCGCTCCCAATAATTCCCCCTCAACTGATCCGAGAGGAGAGCGTCGTGGGAGTGAGTTTCGCGAGGGAACGACCATTCGATATCGAGATCATTGCGAAAGCCGACGAATACCACCCGTTCGCGGCGCTGTGGCACGCCGTAATTCGCGGCATTGAGTACACGATAGACGACATTGTATTCCAATCCCGTTGATCCGCGATGCCCTGTGTGGTGCTTTTCAAGTCTACTTAAGTGACCTTCCCAGTCTTCACCGTACTTGGCAGTCAATTCGGGATAAGTCATCTGTAAAACAATATGAGACAGGTAGGTGGCGAAACTCTCGCGAGTAAGGCCTTTAACGTTCTCAAAAATGAAAGCCTTGGGTTTTGTTTCGCGTAAAGCACGCACGGCCTCTGGCCACATGTCTCTGGAATCAGCATGGGCTCGGTGCTTCCCACCCAGCGAAAACGGTTGGCACGGAGGCCCCCCGGTGATCAGGTCGATCTTACCTTCCAAAGTTCTGAAATCGACGCCGCGCACGTCACCTTCGGTCGGCTCCGGCCACGTTCCTATCAAGCCGAAACCATCTCGGCGATTCTCACGAATGGTGTCACAACACCATCGATCCCATTCTATAATCATTTGTGGAGAGAATCCGGCTCGACTGACTCCTAGGCCCAGCCCACCGGCGCCCGCGAAAAGCTCGATCGCTTTCATACAGTCTTTTCCTCTAGGAATTCTTGTAATTTGTTCTGCAATTGTTCACTTTGCCGCAATTCACACTCCCATACAATCAATATGTCCCATCCGAGCTGGTTTAGGGTTTTTTGACGCTGCGAGTCGCGCTCAGCGTTCCCTTTCAGCTTCGGTTCCCAGAAATCAAGTCGAGACTTTGGAAGGCGGGCGAGGCGGCATTCTGGGTCATTGTGACGATGCCAAAAACAACCATGGATGAAAATCACCTTCCGACGTTTTCCAAAGACAATATCCGGTCTACCTGGAAGATCGTTCCGATGCAGTCGGTATCGGTAGCCCATACGATGCAAAAGACGGCGAACAACCATCTCGGGTTTCGTATCACGATTTCGGATACGCGCCATTCTAGCGCTGCGTGCGGTGGGGCTCAGAGTATCCATTGACGTTGCCCTGTACACGATAAATAGGCCTGAGCCTGTCTCGTTCGGAGGGGTGATTTAGTTTCGAATCGTTATCTTGATCAAGCGTGTTTACATAACATTTTTTCAATGAGCAGCCCCCGGCAGCCGATAATCGTCGACGCGTCCCGTCGGGGCCGGGGCCATCTGGCCTTTTTCGACCAGGAGGTCGCGGGGCGAGGGCGTCGTAGGCGGCGGGGCGGGAGTGCCGCCGAGGAGCTGCGCGCCGCCGTCGAGATTGGGGTCGGAGATGCTCATTGGCTGGGTGCGGGTGATCTTTTCCGTCTCCGTCGCCGGCAGGTTTGCCTGTTCGGGTGTCAGCGGATTGCCGGTATCGAGGCGTGTGATATCGGGGCTTGCCTGATCGCCCAGCAGGCGGCGCACCGGCTTTTCGACATAGAAGGCGGCCTTGCGCTTGCCTGCCGCCGTCAGATTGACGCCGTCGGCGGTTCTGAGCCGCACCTGCTGGCCGTTGATGTCCGAGCCGGTGACGATGAATTCGCCGTTCTGGTCGGTAAAGCCGTCCCAGATATCGATGAACTCGCCGCCGACGCTTACGACTTGGCTCTGGTAAATCTGATTGAGCTTCACCGCGCCTTCGGTCAGCTGATCCGAGCCGAAGGCCGGCAGGCCGACCCAGAGTAGCGGGATGTGGCGGTTCGTCACCAGCTTGGCGAATTGCTGCACGCGCTCCTCGTAGGCGAGGAACCAGGGGTCGGTACCGTATTTTTCGTTGAGGCCGTCGCCTATGATCTGCTGGCGGTCGTTGGCGCCGATCATGACAACGACGACCGCCGGTTTCAGCTGATCCAGCATGGCGGGGAGTTGCTGCGGCCAATTGTAATAGTCCTGGCGCACGAGACCGGAGGCGACGGTGCCGCGGGTCTGGACAACGACGCCGGGCGATGTCGAAAAGGCGTCTGCCAGCCCGTCGCCGAGGCCGCTTGCCAAGAAGTCGCCGACGACGAGGATCGTCTTGGCGTCGGGCAGCTTTTCCGCTGGTGGCGGCGTATCCGGTTGAACCACGACCTGACGCGGCTTCGGCGGTGGCGCGACCCGTTTGCGCGGCTGCGTCGAGCGCCTCGGCGCCGGCTGATCATAGGGCTGGTCGGGAATATTGGGCTCGGAACGACCGAACAATATGTCGAGCAGAGTTTTGCGCGGCCGCTCCTGCGCCTCGGCAGTCGTCAGCAGGCAGGCAAGGGTAAAACAGAGGGCAAGAAACGCCGCGAGGGTCGATTTCGCGACAGCCATGATTGTGCGGGCAGGTCGGTTTTTCATCGGGCTCTTTTCCGCTCAATGCCCCATGGTCGCATGAGGACGGCACCGCCGTCCAGCCGATCCAAGGTTCATGATTGACGGCGGCGACCTATTTGCGCAGCCTGTTCAACAGGCTCATCGAGGGCTCGCCATCGGCCTCCATGCCGATGCGTTGCTGAATCGCTGCAATGGCGGCCTTGGAGCCGGAGCCGAAATTGCCGTCGACGACGCCGTCATAATAGCCGAGTTCCTTCAGCCGCGTCTGTAGCTCGAACTTCTGCTTTACATCCAGCGTACCGCTTGGGCGCGGCCAGGATTGCTGCATGCCGCCATAGCCGGCGAGTTGATCGGCAAGCAGACCGACGGCGATGGCGTAGCTGTCGGAGGCGTTGTAGCGTTTGATGGTGAAGAAGTTGCTGGTCATCAGGAAGCCCGGTCCATTAGGTCCACCTGGCATCTTCAGTTGCGCGCGTTCGGAGTTCAGGCGGAAGCCCTTGCCGCTCGGGCGGGCGAAACCGAGGGCTGCCCATTGGGCAAGCGTGCGGGTCTTGCCGACCTGCGCGCTGCCGCCCGGCGGCACGGTGACTTCGTAGCCCCAGGTGTGTCCGGTGCTCCAGCCGTTCTTGGCCAGCAGGTTTGCCGTTGTCGCCAGTGCATCGGGAATGGAATTCCAGATATCGGCATGGCCGCTGCCATCGGCATCGACGGCATAGAGCAGGTAGCTGGTCGGGATGAATTGCGTGTGGCCCATGGCGCCGGCCCAGGAGCCGGTCAGCTCCTTGCGCGATATGTCGCTATTCTGCAGGATCTTCAGCGCCGCGATCAGTTGCTTCTTGGCGTAGTTGGCGCGCTTCGGGTCGGCATAGGCAAGCGTTGCCAGCGCGCGCGGCACATAATGCAGCTTCTCCTCCTTGGCGAGCACCGCGCCGTAATTTGATTCCATCGACCAGATGGCGAGCATGATATTGCGGTCCACCCCGAAATGCTGTTCAAGTGAACGCAGTGTGGAACCGTATTTGGTCGCCATCTTGCGGCCAACATCGACGGTATAGGGGTTGACGCGGGAATCCAGGTAATCCCAGATCTGGGATTTGAATTCCGGCTGGTATTGCGCTTTTTCGAGGACCGTGGGGTCGGGGTCCGTCACGCCAGCAAATGCATTGCGATAGGTCGACTGCGTAATGCCGCTTTTAGCGGCGGTGCTGTAGAAACCCGCAATCCATTTTTGGAACCCTGGGTCCGCATTGGCGTTAATGGGGGTCAATCCCGCAAAGGCGCCGAGCGCGAGCGCCAGAGCGAGACCAAGAAGGGAGTGTTTGCGGTTTGAAGTCATCTACAGCCGTGTCCATCAATACTTGGATTTCGGAGCGGCGATGCGCGTAGCAGTCGCCCAAGCATGACATTACAGGAATGAAGTCAACAAATTGTTTACCATGGAAGCCGGGGTCAGTCATCATTGCAAAACAGTCGCAAATTTATTCTACTGACCCTCAAATAATGTTGGCGCAGAACGATTTAATTCCCCAGGAGGTATGAGTGGGACAGCATAAAAAGGTGCGTAAGGCAGTATTTCCGGTCGCTGGGCTCGGGACGCGATTCTTGCCGGCAACCAAGGCGGTGCCGAAGGAAATGCTGACCGTCGTCGACAAGCCGGTGATCCAATACGTCGTCGATGAGGCGATGGAGGCGGGCATCGAGCATTTCGTGTTCGTGACCGGCCGCAGCAAGCATGTCATCGAAGACTATTTCGACATTCAGTTCGAGCTCGAGCAGACGTTGCGCCAGCGCAACAAGAATGCCGAGCTGACGCTGTTGAGCGGCCTCTTGCCGAAGGCCGGCACCGCGAGCTTCACGCGCCAGCAGGAGCCGCTCGGCCTCGGCCACGCCGTCTGGTGCGCCCGCGAGATCGTCGGCGACGAGCCGTTCGCGCTGCTTCTGCCCGACATGGTCATGAGCGCCGAAAAGGGCTGCATGAAGGGCATGATCGAGCTCTATGAAACCAGCGGCGGCAATGTCATCGCGGTCGAGGAATGCACGCCGGATCAGACCCACAAATATGGCATCGTCGGCGTCGGCGACACCATCGGCAATGGCTTCCGCATCACCGGGATGGTGGAAAAGCCGGCCAAGGGCACTGCCCCGTCGAATTTCTTCATCAACGGCCGCTACATCCTGCAGCCGGAGATTTTCGAGATCCTGGAGAGCCAGGAACGTGGTGCGGGCAACGAGATCCAGTTGACGGACGGTATGCTGAAGCTTGCGCAGAAGCAGGATTTCGCCGGTTATCACTTCCAGGGCCAGACCTTCGACTGTGGTGCCAAGGATGGCTTCATCCTCGCCAACGTCGCCTTCGCGCTCGCCCGCGCGGATATCCGCCCGACCGTCGAAGACGGCCTGAAGGCGCTGGTCGCGGCGCTGAAGTAACGGCGATCAAAGTCTCTTCTCCCCGCTCTGAGAGTTTCGAAAGGGCGGGGAGAGTTTTACCTCTTCACCGTCAATCCCACGCCCGCCTGGACCTGCCGTGTGTCATCGCCCGTCTTTCGTGACGTCAGCTGGTAGCCGACGTTGCTGGTGAGATCGAGGTAGCGGTTGATGCCCCAGGTGAAGCCGAGGGCGGCGTCATATTCCGTTTCGTCGGCGAAAGAGCTGTCGGAGGGATAATTGCGCCAGATCGTGCCGCCGGTCAGTTTGGCGGTGAGATCGTCGCGCAGCTGGTGGCTCAAGGTGCTGCTAAGCTGATAGGCGGTATAGCCGCTTTCGCCCGCCGTCGTGGAGGGTTGGACCGTAGTCGCAAGCCCTATGCTGACATCGGTGCCGCGCTGCGGCGACCAGGCGAGCTTGCCGTCGATGGTCGGCGAATCGATTGCGGCGAGCCGCGAATCGTCGAATTCCGTGTGCTGATAGCCGAAGCCGAGCTCACCCTTCATCTTCTCGCCGAGATCGAGCTCGACGCCCGCCTTGCCGCCGAAGCTCTGGTTCGAGCGGGCGTAGCCGTTGCTGTCATGCGACTGGTCGTAGACGGTGAGACCGAGATCGGCTTCGAGGAAGGGAATGAGGGCAGGCGACAGCTCGTAGCCGATCCGGCCGCGCCAGGTGCCGGCCGTCTGGTTGCGGTCGCTGAGTGTTACCGGCGTTCCGTCCGAGAGCACGGCGTCGGAATAGATGGTGCGGGTCAGGGCCACGGCTGTCGTGCCGCGCAGCACGCCGAAATCACGCTCCAACGATAGGCCGGTATTGAACTGGTTGACGGCCGATTGCTTCGAGGCGTTGGCAATCGCGTTCGGGTCGCTGGTGTCCTCGCGGAAGAATTGATAGCCGGCGGTGATGTGGGCGACGGTGTCGGCGGGAAGGTCGAGGCGCAGGTCGGCGTTGAGATTGACGGTCGGCTGCTCCGCGCCGCTGCCGCTGAGGTTCTTCTGCCAGACGCCCTCGCCGGTGATGGTCAGCGCATGGCGGTCCCAATCCGAGGTAAGCGTGCTGCGCAGATCGGTCTGCAGGAAGCTGCGGTCGTCATTGGTGGAGCCGGTGCGGTTGCGCTCGACATTGACGGACTGGTTGATGGAGGGACGCAGGGTAAAGGTGCCGAGCGGTATGCCCTGCGCATCCTCGCGGTCCGGATACTGCCGAGCCCTCAGATCATCGACGCCGGTCTCGCGCAGATTGACGCGGCGCAGATCGTCGTCGAGGGTCGAGCCTGTTGTCGTCGGGTCGATGCCTCCGAGCCGCAGGCGACCGTTGACAGGCGCGTCCGTATCCGTCGAGCTCTGGCTTGCGGTTTTGGTCGTCTTGGATTTGGCGGATGTTGTGGTCGTCACCGGAAGATCGAGGCTGTCGGTGTCGCTTGATCCTGTCTGACTGGTATCGGCCGACTGTGCGTGGACCGGCATCGGCATGGCGAATACGCCCCAGCCCAGCAGAGCGGATGCAGCGCATGCCGTCAGCCGGAGGGAGCGTCCACCCGCCTTGTGTTTGCCGATGTCCATTTGATCCTATGTCTGATCTTACTGGAAATGCCTTAAAGTCTTACCCAATCCTAAAGCCTCATGGTTAACGCTTCCTTGCCAGAGAATTATAAGGAGTGGGAGATGATAGGCTTGGTCCCTGCTGTGCGAAAACGATCTCCGGTGGACAGAAATGGAGAAAAGCGGTAGGCCTCCGTCATGAATAAGAGAGCAGTGAAATTCATCGAGAACGGTGCGATCGAATCCGCGATGCGGACGATCGAGATCGAAAGGCAGGGGCTGGAAGCGCTGGAGCGCGCATTGGCCGATGGTTTGGCCGAGCCTTTCAGCCGGGCAGTGGAGGTGATCGGCGGCATCGACGGGCGCGTTATCATCACCGGCGTCGGCAAGAGCGGCCATATCGGCAACAAGCTCGCCGCCTCGTTCGCCTCCACGGGAACGCCGTCTTTCTTCGTGCATCCGGTCGAAGCCAATCATGGCGATCTCGGCATGATCACCCAGGACGATGTCATCATCGCCATATCATGGGGCGGCGAAAGCGCCGAACTGCGCGGCATCATCAGCTATTCCCGCCGTTTCTCGATCCCGATGATCGCCGTCACCGCTGGCGAAACCTCGACGCTGGCGCGTGAATCCGATGTGGTCCTGCTGCTGCCCAAGGAACAGGAAGCCTGCCCGCACGGATTGGCGCCGACGACCTCGACCTTGTTGCAGCTCGCGATCGGCGACGCGCTTGTCGTGGCGCTATTGGAAGCGCGGGGCTTTACCGCCGAGGATTTCCGCACCTTCCATCCGGGCGGCAAGCTCGGTGCTAGCCTCTCGCATGTGGTCGATATCATGCATAAGGGCGATCGCGTTCCGCTGGTCAATCTCGGCACGGGCATGCAGGAGGCGGCGATGACGCTCTCGAACATGCGCTTCGGCTGTGTCGGCGTGATCGATGACGATGGCTGCCTGTGCGGCATCATCACCGATGGCGATATCGCCCGCAATCTTGGGCGCAGCCTTGCGGAGATGCGGGTGGACGAGGTGATGACGCGCAATCCGAAGACGGTGAAGGAAACGACGCTGGCAACCGGCGCGATGGCGTTGCTGAACCGCTACAATATCTCGGCGCTGATGGTTGTCGACGAAACCAAACGGCCGATCGGCATCGTCCATTTCCACGACCTGCTGCGGATCGGCGTCGCCTGATCAGGCGGCTTCGACGGTCAGGTCGCGCCCATTGCTGGCGACGACCTTGACGCGGGTGCCGGCCGGCAGATCCGGCCCGGCCACGATCCAATAGGTATCCTCCAGACGGATGCGGCCACGGCCTTCAGTGATCGGTTCGGCAAGCGTTGCCGTGCGACCGACAAGGCTGGCGCTGCGCTGGTTGAGAAACGGTTCGTCCGTTACCTGGCTGTTATTATAGATATAATGGCGGCCGAGCAGGGTGACGATGACGGCGGATGCCGCGAAGATCAGCCATTGCACCTGCCAGATCCAGAAGGCGCTGTCCCAGAGAAGCAGCGAGAGCGCGCCGACGATAATGGCGGCAAGGCCGATCCAGATCAGGAAGAAGCCGGGCAATACGAGTTCGGCGGCGAGCAGCACCAGTCCCAGTACCCACCAGCTCCATGGACCGAGTTGAACGACGAGATTGTCGAACATGGATCAGCTCTCCCGTGGTGTCAGCGGATTGATGGAGGGTGTGGTGCGCGTCGGGCCGGGACGCGGACGAGGAGGCTGCGGCGACGTGCTGCCATCGCTGTTTTCGCCGAACACCTCGCGGGCGATTGCGCCGATACCGGCAAGCGAACCGAGAATGGAGGTAGCTTCCATCGGCATCAGCACGATCTTGGAATTGCCGGCGGTGCCGATCGCGGTCAGCGCCTCGGTGTATTTCTGTGCGACGAAATAGTTGATTGCCTGCACGTTACCCGCGGCGATCGCCTCGGAGACCATGCGGGTTGCCTTGGCTTCGGCTTCGGCCAGACGTTCGCGGGCCTCGGCGTTGCGGAAGGCGGCTTCGCGCTGGCCCTCGGCCTGGAGCACGGCCGATTGCTTTGCACCTTCGGCACGCAGGATTTGCGCGGCGCGCAAGCCCTCAGCTTCGAGAACCTGGGCGCGCTTTTCGCGCTCCGCCTTCATCTGCCGGCCCATGGCGTCGACCAGATCCTTCGGCGGCTGGATGTCCTTGATCTCGACGCGGGTCACCTTGATGCCCCATGGCTCGACCGCGTTGTCGACAACGCGCAGCAGCCGTTCATTGATGGCGTCGCGATTGGACAGCAGCTCATCGAGATCCATCGAACCCATAACAGAGCGGATATTGGTCTTGGTGAGGTTGAGGATCGCACTTTCGAGATTGGTGATCTGATAGGCCGCCTGGGCCGCATTCAGCACCTGGAAGAAGGCGACGGCGTCGGTGGAAATGCTGGCATTGTCCTTGGTGATGACCTCCTGGGTCGGCACTGCCAGCACCTGTTCCATCACATTCATGCGCACGCCGAGCGTGTCGATGAAAGGCACGATCAGATTGAGGCCCGGTTCCAGTGTGCGGGTGTAGCGGCCGAAACGCTGGACCGTGTAACGATATCCCTGCGGCACGGTCTTGATCCCGGCAAATAGCACCAGGATGATCAAAACAACCAATGCAATCACAAAGATGCTGAATCCACCGATGACCATAAAATCCTCCATCGACGTTCCCCGGACGATGCGAGGCTGACGTCATTCCCAAGCGTTGCTGTATCTCTGACGCCACGGTCGAGTGGCTCGCGAAGCAGCTCAATCAGATGTGGTGGGTTACCATGTTCTCGGCAAGGGTGAAATGGTCTGCGACATCCAACCTTTCGCGCCTGGCGGCGAGGATATTCAATCTCGCCAAGGCCTTGCCTCCGGCTCCGCATGTTCATACCTTAAGGGAAGGAAAGATCCGGCTCGGCTGCCATGCAGTCTTCAGAGCCAAAGTATTGCGCATCAGCAGGTGAAGCTATGAATATCGATAGGACCTTGCGCTCGGTCGTGGCCGTGCATTCCAAAATTCCGGAGGATGCCTTTACGGCGGGATCGCTCGGCACGCGCCGGGAGGGCAGCGGCGTGGTCATCCGGAATAACGGGCTCGTACTCACTATTGGCTATCTGATCACGGAGGCCGAGGAGGTCTGGCTGACCACCAATGATGGCCGTGTGATTCCTGCCCATGCGCTGGCCTATGATCAGGAAACCGGTTTCGGCCTGGTGCAGGCGCTCGGACGGCTGGATGTACCCCCGCTGGATTTCGGCAATGTTGCCAAAGCCGATATTGGTGATCCCGTCATGATGGCCGATGGTATCGGCCAGTTCGTGCAGGCGAACATCGTCGCCAAGCAGGAATTCGCCGGCTATTGGGAATATCTGCTGGATGAAGCGATCTTCACCGCGCCCGCCCATCCATCCTGGGGAGGTGCTGCCCTCATCGACGCCGACGGCAAGCTTCTGGGTATCGGCTCGCTGCATCTGCAGATGGCGGCAAAAGACGGCGGAAGCGCCGATATCAACATGGTCGTACCGATCGATCTGTTGCCGCCCATTCTCGATGATCTGCTCAATCGCGGTCAGGTCAACAAGCCGCCGAGACCCTGGCTTGGGGCCTTCTCCGCCGAAAGCGACGGCGAGGTCGTGGTCATGAGTGTGGCCGAGGGTGGTCCCGCCGAACAGGCGGGCTTGCGTCGGGGCGATGTCATTTCCGAAATCCGTGATGACGAGGTGGATGGCCTTGCCGATTTTTACCGCAAGATATGGGAGAGCGGCTCCGCCGGAGCGGAAATCCCCATGCGGGTCCTGCGCAATGGCCGTGAGGCATGGCTGAGGGTCAAGTCGGCCGACCGCAGCAGCTTTCTGAGGAAGCCGCATCTGCAATAAGGCGGCGTTGGGCCGTTCAGATCAGGCCCAGCCCGACAGCTCCCGCCGCACCACCGCCTCCAGTACACTCATGCCGTCCTCGCCATCGTTGAGGCAGGGGATATGCGTGAACTTCTCGCCGCCATTATGGTGGAAGGATTCGGCCGCCTGTTCGGCGATTTCCTCGAGTGTTTCCAGACAGTCGGAGACGAAGCCGGGGTTGAGGACGGCGATACGCTTGGTGCCTTCCCTGGCGAGGCTTTCCACCGTCTTGTCCGTATAGGGCTGCAGCCATTCCTCCGGGCCGAAACGGGACTGGAAGGTGACCATGAACTGATCCTCGGCAAGACCGAGCTTCTCACGCAGGAGACGGCCGGTCTCGATGCATTGGGCGTAATAGGGATCACCCTTTTCCGAATAGGAAAGGGGGATGCCGTGGAAGGAGGCGAGGATCTTTTCCGGCAGCCAGTCGAGCGTGGCGAGATGTCGGGTGACGGATTTGGCGAGCGCGTCGATATAAGTGGGATCGCTGTGATAATCCGGCACCGTGCGAAGGGCCGGCTGCCAGCGCATCTTCACCAGCTTCTCGAAAGCCTTGTCGTTGACCGTGGCGGTGGTTGCCGCCGCATATTGCGGGTAGAGCGGAAACAGCACGACGCGGTCGCAGCCCTGATCCTTCAGCGCCTGAATGCGGTCGCCGATCGAAGGCGTTCCGTAGCGCATTGCCCAATCGACGACGACAGCGGGCAGGTCCGCCAACCGCTCGGCCATCAGGTCCGACTGGTTGCGGGTATAGGTGCGCAGGTAACTCTCGTTTTTGTCCTTGTTCCAGATCGTCTCATAGGCTTTGCCCACTTTTTGGGGACGCGTGTTGAGGACGATGCCGAAGAGAACCGGGTACCATTTCCATCGCGGCAATTCGATGACGCGCTTGTCGCTGAGGAATTCGCGCAGATAACGCCGCATCGATGTGTAGTCGGTGCCGTCGGGCGTGCCGAGATTGACGAGAAGGACGCCGATCCTGCCGGATTTTTGCTGTAATTGGCCGGTCGCGGCTTCTGCTGTCATCAATCATGTCCTCTCAACGAAACGAAGCCCCTCACATAGGAACAAAAACCGGCCCGGGAAAGCCCGGACCGGCGAAGTCCTGCGAGACAAATCGTCCTTACTTGGCCGGAATCTTCAATTCCTCGCCGACCAGAAGGCGGTGCGGCTTGAGATTACGGTTGGCTGCCAGCAGCTTGTGCCAGTCGTTGGGGTTGCCGTAGTAGGTCTTGGCGAGATCCCAAAGCGTGTCGCCGGCGACGATGACATGGGTCGTCGGTGTCTTCGGCGGTTCATTGGTTTGGGTTGCCGGGGCGACCGTCGTCGTTGCTGGAGCCGTTGCGGCTGGTGAGGTTGCTGTTGTCGCGGGAGCGGTTGCTGCCGGAGCACTGGTGGCCGGTGCGGCGGTTGCAGGCGCGGATGCGGCAGGTGCTGGTGTGGCCGGCGCCGTGGTGGTGGTCGCGGGTGCTGCGCTGGTATTGGCTGCCGCCGGAGCAGATTTCTGATCCGGTGCGGCTGCTGGCTCCTGTGTTTGCGCGGGTTTTGCTGCCTCCGGTTGTGCGGCGGCGATCTGGATTATGCGGCCGTCCGTGTAAGGCTTGTAAGGATTGTGCGCGGCGAGATAGTCGGCCACCACGCCCGCCAGATCGGGGCCGAAGTCATAGGCGTTCTTGCCCTTCTGTGCGAAGACGGAGTAGCCGTCGCCGCCGGCGCGCATGTAGTTGTTGCTGACTACGCCGTAGGTCTTGTCGGGATCGAGCGGCACGAATTCCGTGCCCTCCTGCACCGTGACGGAGACCAGGCGGCTGCCGGGCGGCTTGGATTTGTCGAAGCTATATTTGAGGCCGGAAACCTGCGGGAAGCGGCCGGCACCTTCGTCGATCTGACTGAGGCCGTTCTCCAGCGCCGCCTTTACGTCCGCACCCGTCAACTGGAAGGTGGCGACGGTGTTCTGGAACGGCAGCACGGTCAGCACGCCGCCCATGCTGACGTCGCCAGCGCCGATCGAGGCGCGCAGTCCGCCGCCGTTCTGGATGGCGATGCTGATGCCCTGTCCCTTCGTCCGGTCGAGAATGGCGTCGGAGACGAGGTTGCCCATGGAGCATTCCTGCACGCGGCAGACTTCGCGCGCGGCTTCGATCGTGCCCTCGGAGCTGCCGATTACCTTATGGCGCAGTTCCTCGATCGGCTTTGCCATCTCCTGAACACGGGCGGCGATCACCGGATCGGGCTTCACCGAGGCATCGAGCAGGATCGGGTCGCCCTTGGCGTCCTTGACGGCGCCGTTATCGTCGAAGGTGACAACGACATCGCCGAGGTATCTGCTGTAGGAGGCGGCTTGGACGACCGGGACCTTATAGCCGGCCGGGTTGTCGACCATGGTCGGATAGGGGCCGGCGGCTTTGGGATCCGTGTTCGACAGCAGCGTGTGCGAATGGCCGCCAACAACGACGCTGACGCCGGCGATCTTGGCGATCTTCTCGATATCGCGCTGATAGCCGACATGGGTGAGCGCGATGATCTTGTTGACGCCCTGCGACTTCAGCGCATCCACCTCGGCACTGATGGCAGCGGCATCGTCGGTGATCTTGACATGCGGGCCGGGCGAGGAGAGTTCCGGGGTTTCAGTGGTGACGGCGCCGACGATGCCGATCTTCTGGCCGCCGATCGTGAGCACGATGGATTTCTTGATGCGGTCGCCGATTTTCGACTGACCATCGACGACCATATTGGCGGTGACGACGGGGAATTGCGCCTTGTCGAGGAAAGCCGCCAACGGGCCTTCGCCATCGTCGAATTCGTGGTTGCCGACGGTCATGGCGTCGATCTTCATGTCGTTGAGGAACTCGACCTCGGCCGCGCCCTTGTAGGTCGTATAGAACAGCGAGCCCTGGAAGTTGTCGCCGGCATCGAGCACCAGCACATTCTGGCCGGCAAGGGCTGCGCGGCGCTGGTCGATCATGGTCTTCATCCGCGCCGCGCCGCCGAAGCATTCATTC
This sequence comes from Rhizobium sp. GW821-FHT14E12, assembly GCF_058803745.1. Classification (NCBI taxonomy): domain Bacteria; kingdom Pseudomonadati; phylum Pseudomonadota; class Alphaproteobacteria; order Hyphomicrobiales; family Rhizobiaceae; genus Rhizobium; species Rhizobium sp. GW821-FHT14E12. The sequence goes on along the minus strand of NZ_JBXAPH010000001.1, from coordinate 1,415,219 downwards.
TTGGCTTCTTCCGCCGCCGAGCAGGTGGTGTCGAATTTGTTGATCGATTCCACGCGCGAATGGAAGTCGTTGAAGTGCAGAATGTTGAGCTGATAGTCCGCGAAAGCGGCACTTGTGCTGAGCGCCAAGGCGGCTGCAGCCAAAAGGCCCACTCCGAAGGGCTTCGTCATCGTTCTCTCCTGTTATTTTTCACAATCCGATCCGCCCGTGCCCCACGGCGGCCCCCACGACGATGTTTCCATCACGACGGGACGAGCGCAAGCGAAAGCTGTTGGGTTCATTCGGATTTTACAAATCCACAGGCGTGATGCCGTGAGATCAGGCGCAGGCCTCGATCGAGGCGTCGCCATAGGCTTCCCGCACGGCGGCGATGATGTTCCAGCCGATGACGAGGGATACGAGCAGGCAGCAAACTGCCGCGATGCGATGAAAGCGCCGGCTCTTGTCGCGATAAAGCAGGACCATGCCGCCGGCATAGAGCAACAAGGTGGGTATGGCGATGATCAGAACGCTCGCCGGCCCATCGCAATCGAGCGCGGCGATGCCCTGGGCCTTAAAGCTGTTGGCGGGGAGCGCCGCCGCCAGAACGGCGAGCGGCAAGCCGATAACGAGAATGATATAAAGCGCCACTCTGCGCATGGCGTCCTACCCGCCCGCGATGCCGGTCTCAGCCCTGGCGGTTGAGCGAGAAGTGCCCGCCGCCTTCAGCGGTGCAATTGAGCTGGCTGGGGTTGGCCAGGAAGCAATTGACCTTGGAGCTGGTGCGCTTGATGTTCGAATACAGATTGATCTGGATTACGCCGGACGGATCCGTCGTGTAGGTTCCAGAAGCCATTTGCGTGTTCGTACCGTCCGTCGTGTGCGTCTCGAACCTGCCGCCCGAAAATGACGAGTTCAGCCCGTTCGCATCGCTCCAGTTGCCGTCCACCGTTGTTGCACGCGGCTGTGCCCCCCCGCCCATGACGACCGGCGGCGGCCTCGATCCACCGAAATCGACGCAGGCGGAGAGCGCTGCCGCAGCGGTGACAAGGGCAAGACTGGTTTTGATCTTCATGAATGTCTCCCGCGATTGAAGGCGGATTGGCGTCGTGGCGATTGCAAGAAACATGGCGCGACCATCTGTTGAAAGCAAGGCTTCAGGACCTCATCACCTTGATTTATCTGACGAGCGTAACAAAAATGCCCGCACGACCTGTGCGAGCATTTTAATTTCCGATTATTCTAATTCTCTGTCAATCAGCGAACGAGAATGTTCTTGAACTGCCAGGGATCCTTCGTGTCGATGTCTTCCGGGAACAGGCCCGGACGGCCGTCGAGCGGCGTCCAGTCGGTGTAGTGGCCTTCGACCGGACCGAGATAGGGCAGCTGCACTTCGAGGCAGCGCTTGTAATCGATCTCGTCGGCTTCGACGATGCCGGCGGTCGGATTTTCCAGCGCCCAGACCATGCCGGCAAGAACGGCGGAGGTTACCTGCAAGCCGGTCGCGTTCTGGTAGGGAGCGATGCGGCGGGTCTCTTCGAGAGACAGGCGCGAACCGTACCAATAGGCATTCTTGTCGTGGCCATAGAGCAGGACGCCGAGTTCGTCGACGCCGTCTTCCAGCTCATGCTCGTCAAGGACGTGGTGAACCGGCTGCGGCGTGCCGCCATTGCCGAACATTTCGTGCAGCGACAGCACGGCATCGTTGGCGGGATGGTAGGCATAATGGCAGGTCGGACGGAAGGTAACGTCGCCGTCCTTGTCGCGGACCGTGAAGAAGTCGGCGATCGAGATCGATTCGTTGTGCGTGACCAGGAAGCCGTACTGCGGACCGGGCGTCGGGCACCATGTGCGAACGCGGGTGTTGGCGCCCGGCTGTTCCAGATAGATGGCGGCCTTGGAGCCCTTCTTGTGCTTCTTGGCGTTCTTCGGCATCCACTCTTCGTGCGTGCCCCAGCCGAGCTCGGCCGGCTGCAGGCCTTCGGAGATGAAGCCTTCGACGGACCAGGTGTTCCAGAAGACGTTCAGCGGCTTCGGATGCTTGGTGCGCTGCGTGTCGCGTTCGGCGATGTGGATGCCCTTGACGCCGACCTTCTTCATCAGCTTGGCCCAGCCTTCGCGGTCATGCTGATCCGGCTCTTCGAACTTCACGCCGATATCGTTGGCAAGGTTGACCAGTGCCTGCTTGACGAACCAGGAGACCATGCCCGGGTTTGCGCCGCAGGTGGAAACGGCCGTCGTGCCGCCCGGGTTCTTCGCCTTTTCCTTGCGCATGGTTTCGCGCAGTGCGTAGTTGGTGCGGTCGGCATTCTTCAGGCTCTTGTCGAAATAGAAGCCGAGCCAGGGCTCGACGACGGTGTCGATGTAGAGCACGTCAAGCTTGCGGCACAGCTTGACCAGGTCGAGCGAGCCGGTATCGACCGAGAGGTTGACGCAGAAACCCTGACCGCCGCCTTCCGTCAGAAGCGGCTTCAGCAGCTCCTTGTAGTTTTCTTTGGTGACATGTTCCTTGATATGACGAACGCCGTGCTTCGCCAGGATTTCCATGTCGGCGGGCTCTTCGCGGGGGTCGATGACGACTATCCGGCTCTTGTCGAATTTGAAATGGCGCTCGATCAGGGGCAGGGTGCCGCGGCCGATGGAGCCAAAGCCGATCATCACGATCGGGCCGGTAATTTCGGCATATACCGGATATTTGTGTTTCGTCATTCTTGTCTCCTTCGAAAGGCAGGACGCCGTTCGGCCTATGAAATTCAATCAATGTTTGCGTGAAAACGCGAGATGGACGGCTCTAATCACAAATTGATGTCACAATAAAGAGCTCTCCGGGCTACGTCGGGGAAAGTCAATAGAATGGCACCATACACGCGGTTTGCGACGAGTTTGTTGCTTATCGCATTGCTAAATGCCAGCCAACACCCGCAATTGCTTCGCCAATTCGGCTTTCTGATGGATCAGCCCCTTATACGTCGTCTGATGTTCATCGAGCGCATCCAGCTGCGCGGCGAAGCTCGATGCCAGCTCCGGGGCTCTGGGATGGTTGGCGATCGCGGCGATCGGGTCGACATAGACGCGGATGGTGAAGAGGATATCGCCCGAGACCGGCAGCTTGCGCAGCGTCTGGCGCTCGACGCGTGCGAAACGGGTTTCAAGCGTAGGGGCCGTAGTGACTGGCGGGCGGCGATGTTTCGAGGCTGAGAGAAACAGCTCGCTTGTTGTGTTCACCGACCAGTTCAGCCGCTCGACGGGCTGCGACACCTGCAGATTGTCGAAGATGCGGGTGATCAGTGTGGCGTTGCGCGTGCCCTCGCCAAAACCGGGCACATCGGCGTGGATCGCCTGCATCGGCCGGCCGAATTTTTCCTGGAGCGACCAGGAGGAAGGAAAGGCGACATGGCCGGCGACAAGATGCCAGCCATCGGCCTTGCGTCGCATGATGACGAGATCGTCGGCGACCAGCGATCCGGCCTTCAGCAACGGCGGAACAGAGGCGTCAGAGAGATCGACCGAATGGCCAGCGATGGAAACGGTATCGCCATCGCGGCGACAGATGGCCGGATGGCTTTCGCAGAGATAGGCCGTCAGCAGGTCGAGCACCTCTTGCTGCGCCACCTGCGTATCGTGCTCGGCAACGAAGATCTCGCTCAGATAATCACGGGAGAGGCGCTGCTTCTCATCGAGATAACGCCCGAGATCGGCATCGGGCTCGATCCAGCGGGTGAGGTCCAGCGGCACTAGGCCAATGGTGAAAGGTTTGGCGGAACCGTCATAGGGTGTGTAGGTCAGTTGTGTCATGGAGAGAGCCTTCTGCCAACATCCGTCTCTCAGCTCTTCAACGTCTCCAGCCCCTCAGTCACGGTCGTCAGGGCGATTTCCGTGACCTCATAGGCGGCGACGCCATGGATGGTGAAGGGGTCGGCGGCGACGTAGGCTTCGAGTTCGGCGCGGTCGCCGCGGGCGAAGATGATGCCGCCGGTGCGTGGCACCTTGCGGCCGGAGGCAAGAAACCAGCCCTTGGCATAGCCTTCTTTCACCCAGGCCATATGCGGCTCCATATGCTTGTCGGCTTCGTCATTGCCCTTGAGGTAGGTCAGAGAAAGGATGAGCATTGCGTCAATTCCATAGGAGTTGCGCGCGGATCAGACCGCGCAGGGAGTTTCCGACATAAAGGGTGGAATTTTCCAGATCGTCCAGCCTGATCCGGCCGATGCGGGCCGTGCGCTGGCAGATGAGTTCGGTGCGCAAGACACCGGCAAGCAGGCCGCAAGAGATGGGCGGTGTTCGCAACGGGCCGGAGCCGTCGTCAAGGAAGATCGAGGTGATGGTGCCCTCGCAGACCTCGCCTCTTTCATTCAGCAACGGCACTTCGTCTGCCTCGATCGGTGCGTATTCGGCGCGCGCGGTTTCATAGACCGATCGGCGGGTGGTCTTGACCCGCAGCAGCGTGTCGGCGGAGTCGATCCGGGTCTCGGCGAGACGGACGCGCCAGACAGTGTCGGGAGCAAGAGGCGTGAAAGCGGCGGTGGTGACGTCGGTTTGTCCGGTGGGGTCGAAGGTCAGGCGCACCCGCAAGGGTATCGTCGCGCCGGCGACGGCGGCGTCCAGTTTCGCCAGCGCATCCTTTGGCGCGGGAAAGCCTAGCCGGCGGGCAGAGCGTTGCAGCCGGGCAAGATGCAGGCGCAGGCGCACAAAGCCGGTTTGCGGCTCGTAACGCAGCGTTTCGATCAGCGAAAAATCCTCTAACGCTTGATCCATCGATCCCCCACGGCGAAGCGTGCCTTCAGGAAGCATTCTTCATATTCCGCTTCCGCCGTCGAATCGAAAACAATGCCGCCGCCGACATTGAACACCGCGCGGCCGTCGTCAAACAGTGTGATGGTGCGGATCGCCACGGAAAAGCGCATGGCGCCCGTGGGCGAGATCATACCGATTGCCCCGCAATAGGCATCGCGCGGGCCGTCTTCGAGATCATGCAGGATTTCCATCGCCCGCATTTTCGGCGCGCCGGTGATCGAGCCACAGGGAAAGAGCGCGGCGAAGATATCGCGGATGGTCATGCCGCGGCGCAGCTTTGCCTGCACATGGCTGACCATCTGGTGCAGGGTCGGATAGGTCTCGATCTCGAAGAGTTTCGGCACGTCGAGCGTGCCGACCTCGGTGATGCGGGAGATATCGTTGCGCAGGAGGTCGACGATCATGCGGTTTTCGGCCTGCGTTTTCTCGTCGGCGAGCATGGCGCTGATGATCTCGGCATCCTCGGTGGCATCCGCGCCGCGCTTGGCCGTGCCCTTCATCGGATGCGTCTCGATCCAGCCGTCGTCGTCTGTGCGGAAGAAGAGTTCCGGCGAGCGTGAGAGGATGACCGGGCCGCCAAGATCGACCAGCGCGCCGTATTTCACCGGTTGACGCTCGATCAGCGACCAGAAGGCGGCCCTGATATCGCCATTCCAGCGCGCCGAGATCGGCATGGTGAGGTTTGCCTGATAGCAATCGCCCTGGCGGATATGCCCATGCAGCCGGTCGAATCTCTCTTTATATATAGCGGGATTCCAGGCGGCCGTTGGCTCGGTCAGGAACTCCTGATTTTCAAGGCGCTGCAGCGGCTGAGCGAGGGGATGGCCGTCCGTTGCTGGCGCGTCGAAAACGCCGAAGCAGAGCAACGGCGTTTCGCGATTTTCATTGGCGAAGGGTGCAAGTTTTTCCTCGAAGAGATGGCCGGCTTCGTAGGCCATATAGCCGGCCAGCCATTTCCCTTCGGCCTTTGCCTTCTCCATCCGGTCGAGGGCATAGAAGAATTCCGCGCGCGTTCGGGCAATGATGATCTCCGCCGGTTCGGCGAAGAGCATTACCTGTCCTGTGCTGTCGTCCCTAAAGAGGACATAGGGTTGGGCATCGGCCATGCGCGGGTCTTCATCAATGGGCATCAAGCGCTCTTATCAAGCGCCTCAAGCTCGTCGATCAGCCCTTCGATCATCGACAGTCCCTTGCTCCAGAACGACGGATCGGTGGCATCGAGGCCGAAAGGCTTCAGGAGCTCCGAATGATGCTTGGTGCCGCCGGCCTTCAGCAGCTCGAAATATTTCGCCTGAAAGCCCTCTTCGGCATTCTGATAAACGGCGTAGAGCGAGTTCACGAGGCAGTCGCCGAAGGCATAGGCGTAGACGTAGAAGGGCGAGTGGATGAAGTGCGGGATATAGGTCCAGTAGGTCTCGTAGCCCTCGGAAATCTTGATCGCCGGTCCGAGGCTTTCCGACTGCACGGAGAGCCACAGCTCGCCGATATCGTCGGAGGTCAGCTCGCCGTTCTTGCGGGCGGTGTGCAGCTTGCGCTCGAATTCGTAGAAGGCGATCTGGCGCACGACCGTGTTGATCATGTCCTCGACCTTCTGGGCGAGCATCGCCTTGCGCTCGCGCTTGTCGGTGGTCTTGTCGAGCAGGGCGCGGAAGGTGAGCATCTCGCCGAAGACCGAGGCGGTTTCGGCCAGCGTCAGCGGCGTCTGGCACATCAGCGCGCCCTGTCCGCCGGCGAGCACCTGATGCACGCCATGGCCGAGTTCATGGGCCAGCGTCATCACGTCGCGCGGCTTGCCCATATAGTTGACGAGCACGTAAGGATGCGCCGAGGGCACGGTCGGATGGGCGAAGGCGCCCGGTGCCTTGCCGGGGCGCACCGGCGCATCGATCCATTCTTCGTCAAAGAAGCGCTTGGCGATATCGGCCATTTCCGGGGCGAAATTGCCGTAGGCGGACAGCACGGTTTCCTTGGCCTCGGTCCAGGGGATCAGCGCGTTGGAGGTTTCCGGCAGTGGCGCATTGCGGTCCCAGAAATTCATCTGTTCCATGCCGAGCCACTTGGCCTTCATCTTGTAATAGCGGTGCGAGAGGCGCGGATAGGCATCGCGCACGGCGGCGGCCAGCGCATCGACCACTTCGCGCTCGACGCGGTTGGCGAGATGGCGGCTGTCGGCGATGTCCTCGAAACCGCGCCAGCGATCGCCGATCTCCTTGTCCTTGGCGAGCGTGTTGGTGATCAGCGTGAAGACGCGCAGATTGGCCTTGAAGGTCGTGGTCAAAGCCACGGCCGCCTTGCGGCGCACCTCAGGATCCTTTTCCTGCAGCATGTTCAGGGTGACTTCCAGCGGCAGCTTCTCGCCGTCGACTTCGAAGCGCAGCTCCGCCATGGTCTCGTCGAACAGGCGGTTGAAGGCGGCCGCACTCGTCATGGATTTTTCGAGGAACAGTTGCTCCAGTCTGTCGTCGAGCTGATAGGGCTTGTCCTTGCGTAGGTCGACGAGCCAGGGGCGGTAGTGGCCGGCGGCGGGGTCGTTCGCCATGCAGGCATCCACCACGGCATCGTCGATGCGGTTCAGTTCCAGCGGGAAGAACAGCAGATGGGCGGCATAGTCCGTCAACTTGGTCTGTACGTCGCCATAGAGCTTGCCGTTGGCCGGATCGCTGGTGTTGGAGAAATAGGTGAGACCGGCGAAGGAGCCGAGGCGGCCGATGATGTCGTCGAGGGCCTCATATTCCTTCAGCGCCGCGCCGATGCCGGCGTCGCCGGTCTTGGTCGCGGCCTCGGCCAGCTTGCCCTTCCATTTCTCTTCGAAGGCGATGGCCAGTTTGCCGGCCTTTTCCATGTCGCCGGTGAAAGCGGTCGAGGTGGCGGAGGGATAGAGGTCGCTGAGCTTCCAGGCGGGCAGATCCCCAAGCGCGGCATTGGTCGCGGCAGCGGCAGGGCCGGTGGAAAACTTAAGGGACGAATGCAGCGAGGTCGGGCTCATGGACGGTATTTCCTCTATTTTCTTTTCGGAACGATCCGGTCAATCCGTGTCTATTCGGCCGAAAAGGTCGCTGCAAGCGCGGATTTTCGGGGGTCGGACAATGGAGTCATAGACGACGTTACATTCGTCATAATGATTAAAATACGATGGTTTGGCAAAACTTCGTGTTCAAGCCTTTCTGCGAAGGTTCCCCCAGGTTTCGCATGAAGTGAGGCACCAATGACCATATTGAATAGCGCCAAGGGGGGCGCGCAGGTTCTCGTTGTTGAGGATGATCCGATCCAACGACGCCTGCTAAAAAATGCCATCGAGCGGCACGGACACGTTGCTCATCTGGCAGAAAACGGCCGCTTCGGCCTTGAGTTTCTGAAGCGCAACGGTGATCAGATCAATGTGATCGTGCTCGATCTGATGATGCCGGAGATGAACGGTCTCGAGCTTCTCGGCGCTCTCAGCGACATGGGCACCGATATTCCCGTGATCGTGCAGACCGGGCAGGGCGGTATCGAGACCGTGGTGCAGGCCATGCGGGCCGGCGCCTTTGATTTCGTCGTCAAGCCGGTTTCGCCGGAACGGATAGCCGCGTCGATCGCCAACGCGCTGAAACTCGATCAGCGCGAGGCCAAGGCCCGCGCGGGACGCAAATCGCGCTCGAGTGCGATCAGCTTCGACGACATCGTTTCGGCGAGCCCGGCGATGATGCGGGTGCTCGATCTCGCGCATCGCGCCGCGCAATCGAATATCCCCGTGGTGCTGGAAGGCGAATCCGGCGTTGGCAAGGAACTGGTGGCCCGCGCCATCCAGGCTGCCAGCGACCGCGCCGGCAAGCCTTTCGTGACGGTCAACTGCGGTGCTATTCCGCATAATCTGGTCGAGAGCATTCTGTTCGGCCATGAGAAGGGTGCTTTCACTGGCGCCACCGAGCGGCATGTCGGCAAGTTCATGGAAGCCGATGGCGGCACGCTGTTCCTCGACGAGGTCGGCGATCTGCCGCTGGAGGTTCAGGTCAAGCTCCTGCGCGCCGTGCAGCAGGGCGAGATCGAGACGGTCGGCGCCCGCGTGGCGCAGAAGGTCAATGTCCGGCTGATTTCGGCGACGAACAAGGATCTGATCGAAGAGGTGAAAGCCGGACGGTTCCGTGAGGATCTCTACTACCGCCTCAACGTTTTCCCGATCACCATGCCGGCACTCCGTCGCCGCAAGGAGGATATTCCGCACCTCGCCCGCGCATTTGCCGATCGCTTTGCGTTCGAACAGAAGCTCGGTCATTCGCTGGCAATCAGCCATGGCGCGCTAGCGCTGCTGACCTCTTATGATTGGCCAGGCAATATCCGCCAGCTCGAAAACGCGGTCTTCCGCGCGGTCGTTTTGTCGGAAGGGCCGGAGCTGCTGGAAACCGATTTTCCGCAGATCGCGGCGCAGTTGCCCGGCTATTTCACCGGCGAGCACCCGACGTTAGTTGTGGATAATTCCCAGACCCACGGCGCCGACAGCGTCGCGGCAGACAGGTTTGAGCGTGGCTTGCGGGTCGCGTCATCGGACGAAACTGCAACCCCGCCGCTCTCGATCGTGGACACGTCATCCGCGCAAACATCGGATAATGTCATCGTCAGCACCGACACGTCCGGCGATGTCAGAAAGCTTGCGGATGTCGAGGAAGAGCTCATTCGGTTCGCTCTCAAATTCTATCGAGGGCAAATGAGTCAGGTGGCAAGGAAGCTCGGAATCGGCCGTTCGACGCTCTATCGCAAGTTGAAAGACTATGGGATAGACCCGGATGACCCGCAAAAAAACGCGGCCTGAGCACGATTTAACGTTTAGGCAAGCATATTTTGTTACCTGTCGTAAAGCACTTGTTAGTGCATCGTTCACCATGTATGAAGAGGGCGACCATGTGTGGCATTTTTGCCATCGTGTCACCGCAATTGACAGCCATTTGGAACACGATGCGACATTGTCTGTCGGACGGGGATCGAATTGCCGAATCTGAGTGGAAATACCAAGCCTAATAGCTTGAGCTGGCATTCTGCGTGCTCTGAGATATTTCGCAAGGTGGCCAAGGTTGTTGCCGTTGGCCTGCTGGCGCTGGCCGTCTCTACTCCTATTTTCGTTGGTTCGCCGTCGAAGGCGAGCGGGGAGACCCGCAGCCTCAAGATCTATTTCGTGCATACGGGCGAAAAGGCCGTCATCACCTACAAGCGCGATGGCAAGTTCGATCCGGCCGGTCTGGAGAAGCTGAACCGCATCCTGCGCGACTGGCGCAAGAACCAGCCGACCAAAATGAATCCGCATTTGTTTGACCTGATCTGGCAGGTCTATCGCAACAGCGGCTCGAGCGACTTCATCTATGTCGTCTGTGGTTTCCGTTCGCCGGGAACCAACGAGATGCTGCGCACGCGCACGGCCCATACGGGCGTCGCTAAGAAGAGCCAGCATATGCTCGGCAATGCGATGGATTTCTATATTCCCGACGTCAAGCTTACCAAGCTGCGTGAAATCGGCATGAAGCTTCAGGTCGGCGGCGTCGGCTATTATCCGACCTCCGGATCGCCCTTCGTGCATATGGACGTCGGTGGCGTGCGCGCATGGCCGCGCATGGATCGCCAGGAACTCGTCCGTCTGTTCCCCGATGGCAAGACCATGCATATTCCGGCCGACGGCCGTCCGCTGCCGGGCTATCAGCAGGCAGTTGCGGATTACAAGCGCCGCATGTCTTCCGACGACATCCAGATTGCCAGCTCTTCTTCTCCGCGCCGTGGCTTCTTCGCCCGGTTGTTTGGCGGTGGCGCTGATGAGGAAGAGGACAATGCGGATACCGGTGCGCCGGCAGCGGCCGCGCCGACCACATTGGTTGCCAAGAACACCCAGCGGGCTCCTGTAGCAACGGATGATGGCGATGACAGCCAGCCGGTGACGCAGGTTGCCAGCGTCAATGCGCCCGTTCCGCAGGTTCGTCCGGCCTTCGGAAACCAGGCCGGCAGCGAGGTTGCTTCGGCTTTGATGTCACCGCCGCGTAATGCTGCTCAGGATGCGCTTGCCGCCGCAATGCCGACAACGGATGCCCAGCAACAGCAATATGCCGATCTGCGCGACTATCGTGTTCCGGTTCCGGCCCTCCTCGACCGTCGCACGCCTGGCGATGCCGAAATGGCCTCTGCCGAATCTGCCGTGACGGATCAGGCTGTCGGCGTTCCGGTGCCGGTCGAGCGTCCGGAAATTGCCGAAAATCTTCTGGCTTCCGCCGATGCAGATCCGGATGCGATCGACGATGCGGCGGATCAGGGTACGCTTTCGCCCGCGATCGTTGCCGCACTCGAGCAGCGCCGCGCCGATCAGGCGGATGCGAATGCGGGCGTTGCCGTCAATACGGTCGCCAACAATGTTGCCTCAAAGGATGAGGTGCCGCCGGCGAATAATGTCGCCGCCGACAATGATGCCGTGCGCGCTATTGCTGCTGTCCTGCCGCAGAAGCGGCCGATGCAGCAGATGCCGATGCAGGTGGCGGCGCTTGCGCCGACTGCCAATGAAACCAAGGCTAGCCGTCGCCGCTTTAACGACAGCTTTGAAGTGATGGCGCCGCAAGAACGTCCGATTGCCGCTGGCGTCGCGACGAAGGGCGGCCGTCCGAACAAGCAGGATGCCGTGGTGGCCGATTCCGGCCGCGCCGCGGTGACCACCCCGCCGAAGCTGACGGACAAGATGATTTCGCAATGGGCTATCGCCAATGCCCGCGTCGAGATCGTCAATCGTCCCGTGAAGGCACCGCGCTTCGTCAGCCCGACGCTCCGCGCCCAGCCGACCGCCGTCTACACGGAGGGCTTCAAGGTGCAGACGGCCTCCATGGATCCTGAGCGCTTCAGCGGCACGGCCGTGAACTTCCTGCAGGTCAAGAAGTTCAATTCGGTCGAATAGTTTGGGCGACGTCAGTTCTTCGGAAATGTCGCATTAGAGATGAGATCGCTTGCAGCATGGCGCTGCGGGCGATTTTTTGTTTCGACATCGTCCGTGATGTTGAGAACACCGGTTGAGCATCAACGTCAATGAAAACGCTTCGTATCGCAGCTCTGGCCTCGAACAATGGTTCCTCCTTCCGTGCCATCGCCGAGGCGATCGTCGCGGGCAAGCTCGATGCGAGCATTTCGCTTCTGGTGAGCAATCGGTTGAGCGCCTCTGCGCTCGATTATGCCGTCGCTTGCCGTATCCCCGCCTTGTGCATTCCGACAAAGGGAGCCGAATCTGAGGCTGACGAAAAGCTGCATGCAGCTCTTGTCGAGGCTGGTGTCGAGTTGGTCATTCTCTCGGGCTATCTGCGAAGGCTGGGTCCGAAGACCCTCGCCGCTTTCGAGGGGAGGATCTTGAACGTTCACCCGGCACTTCTGCCAAGGTATGGCGGGGTGGGCATGTATGGCAGAAAAGTACATCAGGCTGTTCTTGACGCCCGGGAGCCCGTGACCGGGGCCACGATCCATCTGGTGGACGCGGAATACGATCACGGCCGGATCATTGCCTCGACGGAAGTCCGCATAAATCCCTCGGACGATGTAGCAGCCATCGAGTGCCGCGTGATGCAGGCGGAATGCGATCTCTTCGTCCAAACGGTGCAAAGAATAGCGGCAGGCGAGCTCTCGTTGCCATTGTGAGCAAGGCCGGGATCATTCCACCCAGGTCAGGTGAAATGACGCCTCGTCGCCTCTTATAACTTCCGGGAATTTCATTCTTGGCTCAGCAAGCGCTGCTAGTCCGTCACAGCGACAGGGCTGGATATCCTCTATTGACGCGCAAGACGGCTGTTATCATCGGCAACGCAAAACTGCATCGCGATCTCTCGAGGATCGTGGACGATGCGGAATTCGTGATGCGTTTCAACGCGCCGAACCTATCCGACGGGATGAGCGGCACGCGCACGGATATGCTCTTGCTGGCTGCCTCGAGTAAGGCGATGCAGCGGCGATTGGTCGACCCGGCCTTTCTGGAAAGTGCTGCTTTCAGGGCCGTGAAAGAGGTGGTGCTGGTCTATCACCCGGGCATCATCCGCAAATATCATCCCAGACCGAATATCCTCTCGCGTATGAAGGGAAGGCGGGCCGATTGGACGATGCAGGCGATCGAACTGATCGGCAGTGCCGGGAAGGAGATCCGCATCATGCCGCCGCAATTCTACCTTGACGGTTGTGCGGCTCTGGGGCTGACGGGCTCCAGAATGCGCGAGGTCTTTCCGAGCACGGGATTTCTCGGCATCTGCCATGTTCTTTCAAACTTTCCCGCAGGCGAATGGGACGTGAAACTATGCGGCTTCACCTGGGAGGGATGGAAGCGCCATGCCTGGCAGGAGGAGCGCCGCTGGGTCGAGGATCAGATAGCGAGCGGTCGTATCAGCATGCTTGCCTAGGACATCGCCATGTGCGGGCAGATGCGACTGCGCGGAATCATTGAAACTGTTCATTTTCAGTTTCGCGTCAGGTTTGCCTAAGTTCGCCTTCATTCACGATTGCTACGGGGTCCCGGATACGACACCGAGATCTCTTAAATGCAGACCTATAAAATCGGCTTTTCGGCTGCCGCGCCGCTTGAAAGAGCTCATGCCGGGTTGGAGCTGGATCATGCTCCTTTGGGCACGATCAACGCGCAATCGGATCAGGCGAACATACGCGGCTTCATCATTCATCTGGATCGCGCGCGCGATCGTCTGCCCCAGGTGGAAAGGCTCGCGGCCATGCTTCCGGTTCGAAGCGAAATCATCCAGGCCGTTGACGCCAGCGCTTTGCCCGACACCGACATAGACCTCGTCTATCGTCGACATCTGCACAAGCCGCGTTATCCCTTCGAGATGAGTGTCGGCGAGATCGCCTGTTTCCTCTCGCATCGCAAGGCATGGGCGGCGATCGTCGAGCAAGGTGTCGATGCCGGCCTGGTGTTTGAAGATGATGTAGAGATCGACGCCTCGTTTCATGCGGCTTTTGCCGCCGCACAGGCATGCCTCACGCCGGGCGCCTTCATTCGCTTTCCCTTCCGGATGGGCAAGGAACATGGTGAGTGCGTTTTGACGCATGGCCAGGCCAGCGTCATCCAGCCAGGCCGCGTCGGTCTTGGCATGGTCGCGCAGCTCGTCAGTCGAGACGCCGCCATCCGGTTGCTGGAGGCGACAGCCTTGTTTGACCGTCCGGTCGACACGACCGTCCAGATGAGTTGGATGACGGGTCTGTCACCTCTCGCTGTCCTGCCGGGCGGCGTGCATGAAATATCCGCGCAACTCGGCGGCAGCACCATCAAGAGCCGGAAGACCGTGTTTGAGAAGCTGTCCAGAGAGATCCTGCGGCCGCTCTATCGTGCGAAAATCGCAATACGCTCCCGCCGCTCAAGCTGAGACCATACACATTGGCCGTTCCAATTCTCTTATATCATCAGATCGCGGTGCCACCTTCGCGGCGCGCGCCTTTCAGAAGCATGGCGGTGCATCCGGAGGCTTTTCATAACCAGATGGCCTGGCTGAAAAGACTGGGCGTGCAGGGTCTCTCGCTACGTGAGGCACTCCCCTACATCCAGGGCGCCAAGACCGGCAAGGTCGCCGCCATCACCTTCGACGACAGCTACGCCAACGTCTATGAGAACGCATTGCCCGTCTTGCAGGAGTTCGGCTTCACCGCTACGAATTTCGTGGTCGCCAATCAGGTCGGCGGCAGCAATGTCTGGGATATTCCCAACGGCGTGGCGCATACGCCCTGCATGTCGCTGGAGCAGTTGCGCGAGTGGGTCGCCCTCGGCCATGAGGTTGGTTCGCATACGCTCGATCATGTGCATCTCCCTCAGTTGCCGATGCAGGAAGCCCGCCGCCAGATCGCCCATTCCCGGGAGGTGCTGGAGGACATGGTTGACGAGATCGTCTCTTCCTTCTGTTTCCCCTATGGGGATGAAATGCCGCTCGATCGGGTTCTAGCCTATGAGGCCGGCTACAGCGCCGCAACGACGACACGACGCGGCAGGGCGCGGCAGGATCATGATCCTTTTGGCCTGCCGCGAGCCACGGTTCGCCGCAACGACAGCTGGCTGCATTTCGTCAAGAAATGTGTCTCCGGTTAGGTTGGCGCGCAACGGCAATGGAATTGCAAGCTGATCGCTCCCTACCTCCGGCAAGGAGCGATCAGAGGGATTTTACGGTGCGACGGTGAAGCTATAGGTGCCGTTCGTCTTGTGGCCGTCGGTCGAGAGAGCGTGCCATTCGACCGTGTATTTGCCGGTCGCCAGCTTTTCCGTGACCGGGATCATCAGCGTGGTATCGCCCTTCATCAGCATGGCTTCGCCAGTCTTCACCGCCGCCTTGTTCGGGCCGGTGACGGTCACGCCGCTGAATTTGAGATTCAATCCTTCTGTAAAGGTAAGGTCGAGTTCGGAAGGCGCCTCTTTCACGGTGCCGTCGGTGGCGGGAACGGCTGATTTGAGATGAGCATGGGCGAAGGCCTGGCCCGCCAAGGCGAGGCTGGCTGCGAATGCTGCGACAAGGAGTTTCTTCATCTGGGGCATGGTGATTGTCCTTTCAGGTTGATAATCCGCAGGGGCTCCCGCGGCAGGTTTTGGCGACGGATCGCGGTCGCCGGGATAGTCCGTCCGGATCCTGTCCGGCCGGGTAATCGCGGCCTTCATTTCAGAAGATTACGGATCTTCTGCAAAGCGGTGTTCGGATCCTCTCCATAGGCGATCATGCTCCGGAGATTGCCATCGGCACCCACGAGGAGAACCGAAGCGGTGTGATCCATGGTGTAGTCGCCGTCCGGCGTCGGTACCTTCTTGGCATAGATGCGCCAGCCCTTGATCGCCTTTTGCATCTCGTTCGGGTCGCCGGTGATCCCGGTGATCCGGTCGGTGAAGTTACCGGTGTAGTTGCGCATGATCTGTGGCGTGTCGCGCTCGGGATCAACCGAGAAGAAATAGGCCTTCAACACGTTGCCCTGGTCCCCAAGCGCCTTGAACCAACCGGCCATCTCGTAAAGCGTGGTCGGGCAAACTTCGGGGCAATGGGTGTAGCCGAAATAGATGAGCGAAGGATGGCCCTTGAGCACCTGCTCTGTGATCGGTTGGCCGCGGTCGTCGGTCAATTTGAACGTGGCGCCGATATTGGTTTCCGCCGCGTCCGCCTGTGGCATCAGGCTCCATGTGAAATAACCGAGCGCGCCGCAGACGATCAGCAAGACGACGCCCAGGATGGCGGGGATGGTCCACTCTCTCGTGAACATTGGATTCTCCTTTATGTGTTGGGTCCGTGCCGAGCGGCGGCGCGATTGCCGCCGCCACGTCGCTTGTGTCTTCATTCGAGGTTGGTTTTTTGCGCCGGCGCAGCGATGGCGACGCTGCCGCCCGGACCTTTGCCGGTGGGGATGCAGAGTGCGGCGACGAAAGGCGCGGGCGGCCGCTTCGTCTGCCGGCCGCCCAGACGGTCGTCATAGGTCAGCCGCATGATGTTGTTGATGCCTTCCATGCCGCCGCCGCCTTTTGCGTCGATCTCCATCATCTCGCTGACGCACATCTTCGCCTGGTCGACGCACATGTTGAGGATCGCGTCGTAAAGCGCGGGATCGAGGGAGGAGAAATAGCGCACCGGCTCCTTCTCGCTCGGCTGCTCCAGCCTCAGATATTCGAGGCGGCCGAGGGGCGTTCCTTGTGAGCGGGCCTTGCTTACCCAGGTTTCGAAATCCGCCTTGTCGAGGCCACGAAACTTGAACCGCATGTTGGAGAAGCCGGCGCCGCTGTAATTGGCGGAGAAGCCCTGATATTCGCCCTCATGGTTGATGACCGCATGCAGCTTCGTCTCCATGCCCGGCATGGCGTAGATTTGGCCGGCAAGGGCGGGAACGAAGAAGGAGTTCATCACCGAGGCGGCGGTGATCTTGAAGTTGATCGGGATATCGACGGGCGCGACCAGTTCGTTGACCGTTGCGATGCCAAGATCGGGATAGAGGAACAGCCATTTCCAATCGAGTGCCACCACTTCGACCGTCAGGGGTTTGGTACCTGCGGGCATAGGCCGTGAGGCATCGATCCTGTCCAGTGGCCGGTAGGGATCGAGCCGATGCGTGCTGATCCAGGTGACGGCCCCGAGCGCGACGATGATCGCCAGTGGCGCCGACCAGATGACGATCTCCAGGCGTGTGGAATGATGCCATTCGGGATCGTAGGCTGCTTCCGTGTTGGATTGACGGTATTTCCAGGCGAAGAACAGGGTCAGGAAGATCACCGGGATGATGATGAGCAGCATCAATACGGTGGAGATAACGATGAGATTGCGCTGTTGCATCGCGATATCGCCGGACGGCGCCAGCACGACCATGTTGCAACCCGAAAGCAGCAGGAGGGGTGTGAGGACCAGTGGTTTTAGCGGTTTGCAGGAGATCACCTCGATACCGCCAGCGGCTCTACTTCGTCTGGTCGGCATGTGCGCCTCCCATAACCGCATCGGGCATGGTCATCGCGCCCATGTCCTTGCTTTTATCCTTGCCGCCGGCGGCAGGGCCGACCGGGAATTCGATATCGACGGACCCCGCCTTTTCAAACTTGAGCGTGGCCTTCACCGTCTGGCCTTCTCTGAAGCCCTCTTCGACCTTCATGAACATGACGTGATAGCCGCCCGGCTTCAGCTCGACCGTCTTTCCGGCGGGGATGGGCAAGCCATCCGCGAGTTCGCGCATGACCATGACGTCCTTGTCCATCGTCATCTCGTGGATCTGGACCATCCTCGCGCGCGGCGAACTGGCCGCGATCAGCCGATCGTCGGTGGAGCCGGTGTTGGTGATGGTCATGTAGCCGCCGCCGACCGGAGCGCCGGGTATCATCGCCCGTACATAGGGATCGGAGATGCGGAGGTCGCCGATGGCGAAGTCTTCGGCCAAGGCGGCGTGGGACAGGAGAGATGCAAGGCCGAAAGCGGCAAAGGTTGTGACGAGTTTCAGCATGATCGATATCTTTCTTGGAAATGGGGGAGCGGCCGTCATGAGAAGAAGCGCCGGAACGGCGGCACGAAGCGCAGCAGGATCTGGTCGAAGAGCAGCATGACGACGATGGCGAGCCCGGTGAGCGGGAAGGCGGCACCGAAGGCGATCACGATCAGCCATAGGCCGATATAAACGGACTTCCGTGGCGGCATGGGCGGAACGCCGAGGCGTCCCGTCGGACGGCGCTTCCACCACATCATGACAGCCGTCACGCAGGACAGAATGATCGCCAGGCAGGTCGCCAGCATCAGGAGCTGGTTGAAGAGGCCCCATTCCTGGCCAAGATGGACGTTGATCCCCCATTCGATCGCCTTGCCGAGAGCGGGGTACTGGCTGAAGGAGAGATCGACGAGCGGCTTTCCGGAATATTGGTCGATGTGGATGGTGCGCTCGTCGGCGAGGTCGGCGGGATAGAGTGCGGCGGTGTAGACGCCGGTTTTGTCGGAAGGGATGGCGGTGGCAAAGCCCGGCGCCATGCCGAGCCCCTTGGCGATCTCCACCGCCTTGTCGATGCCGATCGGCCCGGCCGATTGCGCGGCGGCCACATTGGAGAGGGGAACGGGTGCCTTTTCGACAATCCAGCCCGGCGCCGGCAGGATATCGTCCGTGACTTTCGTCGATGTCGGCACATTGTCCCAGAGGGCGGCGGGGAAGCCGAGATCGTGCTCCGTCAACCAGGTTTTGACATTGGCGCCCCAATAGCCCGACCACGGCATGCCGCTGAGGGCGAGGAAGAAGATGAGGACGCCAGCGCCAGCACCCGTGACCGCATGCAGATCGCGCCAGAAGACGCGGCGCGAAGGTGTGCCGCGTACGGTGAGGACGCCGCCGGTCTGCTTGCGCGGCCACCAGAGATAGATGCCGGTGACGACGAGCACGAGCGCGAAGCCGCCGACGATCTCGATAAGCCGGTTGGTCCATGTCCCGAAATAGTCGAGGCTGTGGAGACGCCGGACGACCCAGCCGAAATCCTGCTTGGAACCGACCGAATCCAGCACCTCGCCATTGTGTGGATTGACATAGATGACGGTCGACTGGCCGCCTTTCGATACGGTGACGGCCGCCGAGCGATCGCCGGCCGGGGCCTCGCGATAGGAGGTAGCCCTGGCGCCCGGCAGGGCGGCGGTTGCCGCATCGACGATCTGCTGCGGCGCCAACGCAGGTCCGGTATCTGCGACGACATGGCGATGGCTATAGAAGGTGGTGTCGATCTCGTTCTTGAAGAGATAGAGCGATCCGGTGATCGCCAGATTGAGCATGAAGGGGATGACGAGCAGGCCGGCGAAGAAATGCCAGCGCCAGATCGCGCGATAAAGCGAGATGGTGTCGGTGGTTGCTGCGGCTGGTTCGGCCGCGGTGAAGGCAGACATGAAAAATCCTCCGGAAATCCGGCTGGCGGCGGGAGGGCCTGTCTGCGGGGAGGTGCCGACCGTTTCGGTCGCTGCCTTATGAGGATCAGCATACACGGCCGGGATGCAGGGGCGGCCCGTTTCGCGCAGTGATGATCAGCATGGAGGCAATCCGCCCGCAGCCGGCACGATCAATCTCGTGCATGGTCCGGCCGCCCTTGACGACGAGCGTCACGGCGCGGGCCGCAACGCAGGCTCAGGCAATGGTGATGCGGAGGAGGGGTGGCGCGCGGGGGCCAGTGTTCGGCGGATAGAGCTGGCGGTGGAAGGCTTTGGTTTTCGGGGCCGGAATATCATCCTGGCTTGCGAAGGTGAGATGCTCGCAGATATCCGTCGGCGGCAGCGGAAGCAGGGCCGCCGCAGAAATCCGGCAGGACTCGCAGTTTGGCACATGCGCCTTGCTGTGTTCCTTGCCGTCCGCCGTCTTTTCGGTGACGCAGAGAACCGGCAGGGTTCCGTCCGGCAGCCTATATTGAGCAAGTGCCGCGGGTGTCAGTTCATCGGCGCTGGAAACGGCTGGCTGATGGGCAAAGCCGACCGACAACAGCGCGAAGGCGCATAGAATGCGCAGCAGCCACTGTGTTGTCCCGGAGATTGTCTTCCCCACCGCCGTCCCCATCACCTCTTGCAGGCAAAGCACCTACGACATTCGTTGGATGAGCTCAATGCGGCAATTTGGTATGCGCGCCTGATCCGCCGGACAGGCGGAATGACTAACGGCCGGACAATGGCCGGCCGTCGAGGTTTGTTGATCATAGACTTTCAGCGCCGTGCCCGAAGGCGGGCTGCGGCCTATTCCATTCCGAGCGCGGCCATATAGGTCTGCAGGATGGATTCTTCTTCGAGGCGCTCGTTGGCGTCCTTCTTGCGCAGGCGGATGATGGTGCGGATCGCCTTGGTGTCGTAGCCGCGACCCTTTGCCTCGCCCATCACGTCCTTGATGTCGGACTGGATGGCGCCCTTTTCTTCTTCAAGCCGTTCGATACGCTCAATGAACGCCCGCAGTTCGGCGGCGGCGACATTCTCAACACTCGTCGTGTCGTCCATTTTCTTTTCCTTTCAAGGCAGCAGCCTGCGCTGCTCTGTGGTTCATGCAATTCCCTGTTTAAAGGCGGGAACTACGAAATTCCTGGCCGAAATCCCATGCGCCTGTCTTGCGCGTCCATCCGCTCGATCCGCTTCCATGGAAGCGCAAAGCGGATCGCGGGTGACGCCAGAGGCCTCGGATACATCGTCTCCGGAGTGCGTGGGGTTTCGAATTCGATCGGGCCGTTGACGTGCCGCGAATGGAGCGCGAGGTCAAGCCGTCTTGGCGAAAGCCGGTCTATTCTTTCGGCTTGTTCTGCTCAAAACTGGCTTTTTGCACAGCCGAGGCTTCGGCCTGATGCAGATTCTTCCAGTCCTCATAGGGCATGCCGTAGACCATCTCGCGCGATTCGTCCTTGGTCACCGGCAGGCCCGCTTCTTCGGCCGCCTCGCGATACCAGTTGGACAGACAGTTGCGGCAGAAGCCGGCGAGATTCATCAGGTCGATATTCTGGACGTCGCTGCGTTCGCGCAGATGCGCGACGAGACGTCGGAAGGCGGCGGCTTCCAATTCGGTCTGTTGTTGTTTGCTGAGCGCGCTCATCGTGACTTCTTCCTCAATTCTTTTCGTATGGGCCGGTGCGCGACGGATAGATCTTGTATTCGTGCAGCGCGGGATCGTCGTTCACCGCTGAAAAGATCGGCGCCAGCCGCTCGGCCCATTCGGCAATGCCGGCCTCGTCACCGATCAGATCCTGGCGGACTTCCAGCAGGGCGTGCGGAATGCCTTTTATCATGCAATGGCGATACAGCGTGTCGTTCTTCAGCGCCCCATCATAGGGTTCGTTGTCGCCTATGACGAGATTGGTATCGGCACCAAGCTTTGCAAGAAGCGGCAAGACGGCGCGCTCGTCGCTGTCCCAGAGTACGCTCGCATGCCAGGGGCGCGGAACGCCTTTCCAGGCCGGCGTGAAGGAATGCAGCGACAGCACCAGCGGTGCCTTGCCAGTCGTATCTGCGACGGATGCGATCGTCTCCTCGACGGCGTGGTGATAGGGCCGGTGGAAGGTCTCGATGCGATAATTCCACTCTTCGTCGGTGATCGGGTGATTGCCGGGGATGATCGCCCCGTCGGAAATCTTCATGATCAGCGTCGGATCGTCCTCGCCGCGATTGGGGTCGATCAGCAGGCGGGAAAAGCCGCCGAGCACGGCCGGGACGCCGAGCCGCGCGGCAAGCTGGCGGCAAAGACCCTCTATGCCGATGTCATAGGCGATGTGCCGTGCAAAGGCGGTTTCGGGCAAGCCAAGCCGGCCATAAGCCTCAGGAAGGTGACGCATTGCATGATCGCCGAGAATGACCATGCCTTTGTCACGATTGCCCAATATGGTCTCGAAGGATTTGAAGTCGTTCATGTGGATTGTCGATTATTGCATTTTCAACTCGTTGTTTGATTGCATGCGAGGGCGGAAGGTGCAAGGCTCGCCTGATTGATCGGGCGAAGGGCGCGCTGGAGGGCGTCGTCACCATCCCGTGAAGAAAATATAATCGATTAGAGTTGCGTTGACATTCGTAGGATGGCGGCGCAAGAAGACGCAACAACGAATAATCGGGAGCCCATTGGAAGCCGTGTTCAGCCAAGTCGCGCCAAGTTTCGTTACGCGGTCAGGGCCGCTCGCCCGATTCGCTTTTTTCATCCTTGCCGCCGCCGCGCCGTTTTTCTTTGCGCCGAATGCAGCCCATGCCGACTTCCGGGTCTGCAACGGTACGCAGAATCTCGTGGGCGTGGCGATCGGCTACCGGGCGAAGGAAGGCTGGGCCACCGAAGGATGGTGGCAGGTTCCGGCCACTACCTGCGCCACATTGATCGAGGGGCCACTTCAGTCCCGCTATTATTACCTCTACGCAGAAGACGCGGCCCGTGGCGGTCGCTGGACGGGTGACGTCGAAATGTGCGTGGCGGAAAATGAATTCAAAATCCCAGGTGTGAAGGATTGCTACGCGCGCGGCTTCCAGAAAATGGGATTCAAGGAATACGACACGGGGCGTCAGGCGAGCTGGATGGTTCAGCTTTCCGATACTCCGGGCAGCCAAGAGAGCCAGAACTGATGAAACGCAACCGAAAAGTCAAAATCCTAGCGACGCTAGGCCCGGCCTCCTCCTCCGAGGAGATGATCCAGAAGCTCCATGAGGCCGGTGCAGACTTGTTCCGCATCAACATGAGCCATGCCAGCCATGATGTGATGCGCATGCTGATCCAGCGCATTCGCGCCGTTGAGGCCCGCTGTGGTCGTCCGATTGGTATTCTCGCCGACTTGCAGGGTCCCAAGCTGCGCGTCGGCAAGTTTGCCGATACCAAGGTCGATCTCAAGCCCGGCCAGACCTTCACGCTCGACAATAACGACACGCCTGGCGACAGCACCCGCGTGTTTCTGCCACATCCGGAAATCCTGGAATCGGTCAAGCCCGGCCACCGCCTGCTGATCGACGACGGCAAGCTGGCACTGCGCGCTGAAAAATGTGACGGCAAGAGCATCGTCACGACCGTCATTTCCGGCACGAAGATTTCCGACCGCAAGGGCGTCAGCCTGCCCGATACGCTGCTTGGCGTTGGCGCGCTGACCGAGAAGGATCGCGTCGACCTCGACGCCGTGCTTGCCACCAATGAAATCGACTGGGTGGCGCTCTCCTTCATCCAGCGTCCGGAAGACTTGACCGAAGTCCGCAAGATCTCGCATGGCCGCGTCGGCCTGATGTCGAAGATCGAGAAGCCGCAGGCTGTCGAGCGCATCGAGGAAATCATCGAGCTTTCCGACGCTCTGATGGTCGCCCGTGGCGACCTCGGCGTCGAAATGCCGCTTGAAGCCGTTCCCGGCATTCAGAAGCAGTTGATCCGTGCCTGCCGTCGTTCCGGCAAGCCGGTGGTCGTCGCCACGCAGATGCTGGAATCGATGATCTCCGCGCCGGTTCCGACCCGCGCCGAAGTCTCCGACGTCGCCACCGCCGTCTTCGAAGGCGCCGATGCCGTCATGCTGTCGGCCGAATCCGCCTCCGGCGACTATCCGATCGAGGCCGTGTCGATGATGGCGTCGATCGCCAGCACGATCGAGCGCGAGCCGCATTATTCGGGCATCATCTACGCGCAGCGCGCCCAGCCGGAAGCAACCGGTGCCGACGCCATTTCGCTCGCCGCCCGGCAGATCGCCGAAACGCTGAAGCTTTCCGCCATCGTCTGTTACACGTCGTCGGGCACGACGGGCCTGCGCGCTTCGCGCGAGCGCCCGCAGGTTCCGATCCTGGCGCTGTCGCCGATCATCCAGACGGCCCGCCGCCTGTCGGTGGTCTGGGGCATGCACTGCGTCGTTACCCATGACGCTACCGACCTCGACGATATGGTCAACAACGCCTGCCGCATCGTTGCCGAGGAAGGCTTCGGCAAGCCCGGCGACCGCATCATCATCTCGGCCGGTGTGCCGCTCGGCACGCCCGGCGCCACCAACATGCTGCGCCTTGCCTATATCGGCTCGGACGGCCAGTCCGGCGTATAACGTCTACCGACGTCCCCTTTGAGAACATCCTGAACCCGCTGTCGCAAGATAGCGGGTTTTTTGCTGCGCGCAGATTGCCGCATCGGTGGGAAGGGTGCCCACTTGCCAAGCGCGATATCGCATGTAACTTTCCGACAACCATAGGGGAGGAAACCATGCACGCCACCACTCTGCTTGCCTTCATCACAGTCTCCTTCATCGGTATCGCGACGCCGGGGCCGACGGTGCTCTTGGCCCTGACCAACGGTTCCCGCTTCGGCGTGCGTCGCGCGCTGGCCGGCATGGTCGGCGCCGTGCTGTCGGATTTCGTGCTGATCGGCGCGGTTGCGATCGGGCTCGGTGCGCTGCTGGCGGCATCGGAATTCTGGTTTTCGGCGCTGAAATGGGCGGGTGCGGCCTATCTCGCTTTCCTTGGGATCATGATGCTGCGCTCCAAGGGAACGATCGACGGTATGCTGAGGGCCAATGCCGAGCAGCCGAAGGGCACGGTGCTCTCCATCGGGCTGAAGAGCTTCATGGTGGCGGTGACCAATCCCAAGGGATATCTGTTCTTCTCGGCCTTCCTGCCGCAGTTCATCGATCCGACCGCGCCGCTGATGGCGCAATATGCCATCCTGGCGCTGGTCTTCGCCACGCTCGATTTCGCGATCATGTTCGGCTACGCCGTTTTCGGCTCGCAGGCCGTGCGGTTCCTGAAAGCGGAAGGCGCAAAATGGTTGGAGCGCGTCTGTGGCGGCGCGCTTCTGGCCTTGGCGGGTTCGCTGGCGCTTTATCGTCGCGCTGCAAACTAAGGGTTAGTGACGGCGCAGAGCCGCCTCGAAGACATCCGTATCGACATTGCCGCCGGAGGTGACAGCGATCAGCGTATCGCCGTCGATCTCCTTGCCATGGAATAGGGCGGCGGCCAGCGCCACGGCGCCGCCAGGCTCGACAACGATCTTCAGGCGCTTGAAGGCGAGTTCCATGGCGTCCAGCGCTTCTTCATCGGTCACGACCAGACCGGGACCGCAGAGGCGCTTCAGGATCGGGAAGGTGATGTTGCCGGGCTGCGGCGTGATGATGGCGTCGCAGATCGAACCCTGCAGCGCGGCGTTGCGCTCGATCCGGCCCGAGGCCAGCGAACGGGTGGTATCCTCGAAATTCTTGGGCTCGCAGGGGCGGACCTTGAAGCCGGGCGCGCGCGCTTCGAGCGCCAGCGCGATGCCCGATGTCAGGCCGCCGCCGCCGCAGGGGACGAGTACGGTCGCGATATCGATGCCCTCTTCTGCCGCCTGTTCGGCGATTTCCAGCCCGGTCGTTCCCTGGCCGGCAATAACCTGCGGTTCGTCGAAAGGCTTGATCAGCGTCAAGCCGCGCTCACTAGAAAGCCGTGCGCCGATCTCGTCGCGATCTTCCTGCACGCGGTCGTAAAGCACGACTTCGGCGCCCAATGCGCGGGTATTGGCGATCTTCAGCTTCGGTGCATCGGACGGCATGATGATGACGGCGGGAATGCCGTGAAGTTGCGCGGCTAGCGCCACGCCCTGAGCATGGTTGCCGGAGGAAAAGGCGATGACGCCCCTGGCGCGCACCGAGGGTTCCAGCGCCGAAACCGCCGACCAGCCGCCCCGGAACTTGAACGATCCCGTATGTTGCAGGCACTCCGCCTTTACGAATAGCCGCCGCCCGGCGATCTCGTTGAGGAAGGGTGAGGAGAGAAGGGGCGTGCGCCGCGCGCGCCCGTCTATGCGAGCGCGAGCGGCTTCGATCATTGCAATATCGACCATGGAGGGATCACTCTTCTGCTGCGGAAAGTCTCTCCATCCATAAAACGCCGCGAAGCGCTTTAAAACAACGACTTTGTCCCCGTGACACTTCAGCTGACGCCCGGCGCGGAAAGGTGGCCGACATTATAGGCCTGCACGCCCGACCGCAGCACGTCCTTTGGCAGATCGGCAAGCAGCCGGAAACGCACCCGCGTCCAGCTCGTCGGCTCGAAGGCGGCGACGGAGGCGAGCGCTTCGCCACCGGCCACCTCAGCGGCTGCTTCCTCGCTCTCCTGCCGGCGTATCTCGGCAAGCGGCGCATAGGGTTCGGTCTGGATGATCTCCCTTGTGGCGAAGCGGGCCTTGCGGATATCCGGCGAGGCGTCGGCGCGCCAGACCACCCAGGTCTTTACCTGTGGCCAGCCGAAGCTCTCGGTTACTCCGGCAAAGCCGGGGCCGCAGAGGAAATCACTCAGGCCCTCGTCCTTGTTCCAGACATAGAAGGGAGCGTAGAAATTGTCCTTGCTGTCAGTTATCGCATCGCCTTTCCGGGCGGTGAGATAGGCCTTGAATTTCAGACCGGGCAGATTGTCGAGCAAGGGACCTTTCTCACGAATGCGGCGATCGATGATCGTCATGTCGTAGTCGGCGGGCGGGGTGAAGATGTATTGCATGGCGATCATGGTTCAATCCTCGAGCCAGGTCACGGCGCTGCCACCTAGGACAGCCTGGATGCTGATATAGGCGAAGGTACTATGCAGTGTAGCACCATGGCGATGGCGCTCATCAGGCGCAAAAGTGACGCAGTCGCCGGCACGCAGTTCCTCGGCCGCTTCGCCATCGCGTTCGGCCAGCCCGACGCCCGAGAGAACGTAGAGGATCTGGCCGTGCGGATGCGTATGCCACTGCGTCATGGTGCCGGGTTCGAGAGAGCAGCGCATGGCGGTCAGGCCGCCATCCTCCCTGCTTTCGACCAGCATCTCCACCCAGAAGGGTGCGCTGGCGATGCCTTCGGGAGAACGTTGGGTGCTCGCGCCGGCGCGATGGGTCGCGGGTGACCGCTGAGCGGTTTTCGGGCTCATCGTGGTCAATCCTGCTCGATCATCTGCGCGATGCCGTCCGCGAAGGACCAGTCCTCGCGCGTGGTGGTGGTGATGTTGATCATGACATCCTCGGGCCGCATGCCCGGCGCGTCGGCAAGCAGAGTGACGAGACGGCGGTAGAAGGCCTTCTTGACCTCGGTCGAGCGTGGCTTGCCGATGGTGATGTGGAAGAAGACGTAATCGTCCGAGCGCGGACCGCCGAAATAGGTGCGGTCGAAGATCAGTTCGTTCGGTTCCAGCTGGTGGATCGCCTGGAAACGATCGGTGGGCGGCACGTCGAAGGTCTCGACCATGGCGCGGTGGAAATTGTCCGAGAGTGCCTTCAGATATTCAGGCGACTTGCCGCGGAGAAGGGAGATATTGGTGAAGGGCATGATGTGCTCCTGTTCTCTGTCTACTTGACGATCTCACCATGTCACGGGATAATCATGCCGAAAATCAGAAAATATTGGACTTATAGTCCCAAAAATATGGATGGTTAGTCGTGCGGAAAATCATATTCGATCTCGACGTCCTGCGCAGTTTCGTCACCGGCATGGAGCTTGGCAGCTTCGCCAAGGCGGCTGACCGGCTCGGGCGCTCGACATCGGCTGTCAGTGCGCAGCTCAAGAAGCTGGAGGAGCAGGCGGGCACGCCGATCTTTCGCAGGGCCGGGCGTGGGCTGGCGTTGACCGAAGCTGGCGAGACCATGCTCGCCTATGCACGACGATTGCTCGATCTCAACGACGAGGCGGCAACCGCGATCCATGGCGGGGATCTGGAGGGCTGGGTGCGGCTCGGCCTGCAGGAGGATTTTGGCGAGACGTTGTTGCCGGAGGTGCTGGGGCGTTTCGCCCGTGCCCATCCGAAGGTCCGCATCGAGGCGCGCGTGGTTCGCAATGCGGAGCTGGTCGAACGGGTAACATCCGGCAAGCTCGATCTGGCGCTTGCCTGGAGCGACGGATTTAGCACCGTCCATAGCGAGCGGATCGCCGAGGTGCCGATGTGCTGGGTCGGCCCGGCGGAGGGGCCTATCCATTGGCATGCCATTGGTGGTGAGCCGCTGCCGCTGGCATCGCTGGAAGCGCCTTGCTTGCTGCGGTCGATTGCGACGAAGGTGCTGGATCGCGCCGGCATCGGCTGGCGGATTTCCTTCGTTAGCCCGAGCCTTGGCGGTCTCTGGGCCGCGACGGCGGCGGGCTTGGGCGTGACGGTGAGAACGCCGCTGGGCCTGCCGAACAAAGTGCGGCCGTTGATGCCTGGTGAAGCCGGGCTGCCGCCGTTGCCGAAGCTCGATCTCGTACTGCATCGCGCCGAGGCGGAGGCCAGTCCGGCGACGGAACGGCTGGCATCGATCATGCTGCAAGCGGTGCGGCAGACGGTAGAGGCCATGCCGCAGGGGCGGGTCTTTGCTGACAGGCCGGATTACGAGGTCGAGACCGCCTGAGACGGCGCGGCGATTTCGGTCGACGGTTGCGGCGTCAGGTTGGCGATGCGCGCTTCCGCCTGTCGGGCGAGCGACTGGAGATCGCGTGATGCGCCCGCGAGGCGTTCCATCGCGGCGATGGCGACGTCGGTTGCCACATAATCCGGTTTGTGGCCGAGATTACGGATGGTTATGAGTTCCGCGCCGGGGATGTCGCGCGCCAGACCGCGCGAATGCAGCTCCTCCAGAACAATATCGTCGCTGTCGCCGGTGATGATGACGGTCGGCGCCTGGATCTCGCGATAACGGGGCGCCTGAGCCGAAACATAGGCGAAGAGGTTGACGACATCGGCAGCGTTGTTGCGGAAGGTCTTTGGCCGCAACACCAGCTCCGGGGCGGTCTTTTCGACATAGTCGACTGGGCGCTCGTTGGGGCGGAAGATATTGCGCGTGCCGCTTTCCACCCGCCGCAGCCCCATCGGTATCACAAGCAGATGCGAGAAAAGCCAGCCGAGGACCGGCATGGCGGCAAGCGTATAGTACCAGTCGATGCCGCCCGGCCAAGGATGCGTCGCCGGAGCGAGGAAGAGCAGACCGGCGGTTTTGTCGGGGTGGCGGACGCCGAACGAAGCGGCGATCGCGCCGCCGAAGGAATGGCCGATGATGATGGCCTTTTCGATGCCCAGCTTCTCCATCAGTCTGGCGATCGCGTCGGCCTGTCCGGAGGGCAGGGCGTTTTCCGGGCCTCCGCGTTCGGAATAACCGTGGCCGGGCCGATCGACGAACAGCATTTCGGCGCGGCCGGCAAGCGGACCGGCGAAGGCTTCGAACTGGTCGCGCAGATTGCCGCTGGCGCCATGGATGAAGATCAGGGGCGGCAGGTCGGCTGTGGCCGGGCGCGGCAGATGCAGGGCATTGATGCGGAGGTCGCCAATATCGGTCAGCTCGCCGATATTGGGATGGGCCTGTTCTATGGCGCGCGTCTTGAAGGCCGAGAAAGCTGCGGCGACGATGAGAATGAAAACAAGGGCGTAGAGCAGCACATTGATCATTGCGGTATGATGCAGCTATTGGGGCGTCAGCCTATCCGACACTTATGACCTCTCGTCCGTCGCAGGCTTGCCCGTTGTTGATAAATCTCACGTTCGGCTCCCGGCGATCTTTTCCGAGAGCGTATTCGCCTGCTCCTGGGCGGCGCGATTCGCCGGATAGACCTCGAGGAAGCGTTCCCAGGCCTTCAGCGCCATCTCGTCCTTGCCGGTCTCGCTCAGGATCGCGGCCATGCCGCCCAGCGCGCCGAAATGGCGTGGTTCTATCCGCAGGACCTGATTGATGTCCTCCATCGACTTGCGATAGTCGCCGATGGCGTAATTCAGCGTCGCACGCCGGTTCCAGCCTTCGACATAGTCCGGCTTCAGCGAGATGACCTGGTCGAGGAAATCCATGGCCGCCGCATTGCGCTTTTCCTGAATGGCCTTGTCGGCCCATTGCATCAGAAGATTGATGGTGGCGCTGCCGGAATCACTCAATTCCATGCGGATCTGGTCGGCAATCTGGCTTGCCTGATCGGGATCACGCTGGCGCTTAAGAGCTGTGAAGAGATTGTCGATCTGCTGCTTCGGCGACAGGCTGGCAGCGGCGGTGCCCGGATCTTTTTTCTCAACAATACCAGAATCATCGGCCATCGCGACATGCGGTGCGACGACGGTCAGGGCAAGGAGAATCGGCAGGGCCGGATATGGCAAAGCAAAAACGCGCATGGCGGGCATAGTAGCCCGCCAATGTCGAAGATCAAAACAATTTTGATGTGATCATCCCGAACGATTATGATGCGAGATCATAATCCGGCCGTCTGACGACCGGCCCGGTTCGCAAACCGAGCTCCACGCGAAATCAGCCCTGACGAGCCTTGAAGCGCGGGTTCAGCTTGTTGATGATGTACATGCGGCCCTTGCGGCGAACCAGACGGTTGTCACGGTGACGCGCCTTGAGCGACTTGAGCGAATTCTTGATCTTCATTTTTCTGATCCGCGATCTCTGAGGGGGAATGTCACATTCGCCCGTATCTTTTAACAATCAAAAGCGCGCTCAGGGCGCGCTCTTTAGGGTGGGGAGCAAATACCTCGTCGCCTGGGTCCTGTCAACCACGTCAGGGGCTTTTTCCCTGTACTGTTAGCGGCGAAGCTGCGTGACATGGCCCATTTTGCGGCCGGGACGGGACTCCGTCTTGCCGTAGAGATGCACTAGCACATCGTCACGGCGTAGCCAATCGGGGACCGAAAGTATGTCGTCGCCGATCAGATTCTGCATCACGCAGTTGGAATGACGGGCGGGATTGCCGAGCGGCAGGCCGGTAACGGCGCGGATATGCTGCTCGAATTGCGAGACGACGCAGGCAGCCTCCGTCCAGTGGCCGGAATTGTGCACGCGCGGGGCCATTTCATTGGCGATCAGGCTGCCGTCGGCCAGCGCGAAGAACTCGATGCCGATAACGCCGACATAGCCGAGCTCGGCCAAGATCTTCTCCGCGGCCTCGCGGGCGGCGGCGGCCGTTTCAGCGGCGATGCTCGCGGGCAGGGTGGAGGTGTGGAGGATGCCGTCGCGGTGAATATTCTCCGCCGGATCGTAGCAGGCGATCGCGCCATCCAGGCCGCGGGCGGCGATGATGGAAATCTCCCGCTCGAAGGACACGAAGCTTTCGAGGATCAGCGGCACGTTGCCAAGTACCGCATAACCGCCTTCGGCACTGTCAGCGGAGGAGCGATAGACGCGCTGCCCCTTGCCGTCATAGCCGAGGCGCCGGGTTTTCAGCACGCCCTGTCCGCCGAAATCGGCCAGGGCGGCTTCAAGATCGGCCTGGCTGTCGACGGCGTGAAAGCGAGCGGTCGGAATGCCGCAATCGTTGATGAAGCGCTTCTCGGTCAGCCTGTCCTGCGCCATTTCCAGCGCCTTCGGCGGCGGATAGACCGGGACATCCTTGGCCAGTCTTTCGGCGGCGATGACCGGCACGTTTTCGAATTCGTAGGTGACGACGTCACAGCGCTTCGCCAGTTCGGCAAGGGCGGAGGGATCGTCATAGGCGGCGACGATCTGCTCGTTTGCCACTTGGGCTGCCGGACAATCTGTCTGCGGCTCCAGGATCAGGGTCTGAAAATTCAGCCGGGCCGCGGCCATGGCCAGCATGCGGCCGAGCTGGCCGCCGCCGATGATGCCGATCGTTTTTGCGGTCATAGGTCGTCCATCGGATATTCGGCAACCGCGGCACTCTGCCGGGCGCGCCATTCGTCGAGCCGGTCGGCGATTTCTTCGTCGCTGAGAGCGAGGACGGCGGCGGCCAGAAGCGCGGCATTGATGGCGCCGGCCTTGCCGATTGCCAGCGTGCCGACGGGAATGCCGGCCGGCATCTGCACGATGGAAAGGAGACTGTCTTGGCCCGACAAGGCGCGAGACTGTACCGGCACGCCGAAGACCGGCAGCGGCGTCATCGAGGCAGCCATGCCCGGAAGGTGGGCAGCACCACCCGCGCCGGCGATGATGACCTTGAAGCCTTCGTCGCGTGCGCTCTTGGCGAAGTTTGCCAGCCGGTCCGGGGTGCGGTGCGCGGAAATGATGCGCGCATCATAGGTGATCTCCAGCGCTTCCAGCGTATCCGCGGCGTTCTTCATGGTTTCCCAGTCGGACTGGCTGCCCATGATAATGGCAACGGGCGGTCTTTCTGTCATCATCGTCGCGTCTTGCTCCTCAGGCGATAATGTCGGGGATGATCTGGTCTTCCAGCTTGGTCAGCCTGTCCTTGATGACAAGCTTCTTCTTTTTCATGCGCTGGATGCGAAGGGCTTCGCAGCCCGTCTGGATCATGGCATTGATCGCGGCGTCGTAATCCTCGTGTTCCTGACGCAACCGCGCCACGATCAGCCTGATTTCCGCCTGTTCCTGATCGGCCATGCTTATTTCCCCAATGCTTGCGGAATCGCGTTCGTCCCGCCTCATGAATTCCGCAAGCTCCTATCACCAAATGGCGAGGACGGGAAGTTATCCATCATCATGAATTTGTCGCCCAAAGGCCACGTTTTCGCCTTCGACAAGGGTTCAATATTATGTCACACTGGTAGGGTTGACACCTAGAGCTCTGGCGACGGATAGCCGGGGATCGTAAGAGGAAGGAAGGGTCATATGACTGTTCAAGCACATCTTGAATCGCTCGAAAAGAAACATGTCGCTCTCGAGGAGGCGCTGCATTCTGCACTGACATCTCCCTCTATCAATGATACCGAAATAGCCGACATCAAGCGCCGGAAGCTGCGCCTCAAGGATGAAATCCACCGTCTGAAATCGTCAGTTCACTGACGCAACGTTCTTTCATAAGGGACAAAACCACCGATTACGGCCTGGGAGGACAGGCTGGCCAAAAAGGCGCCGGGGAAATCCCCGGTCGCAGGTGGGAACCATTCCAGCTAAAACCAATGCGCCGGCTTCAACACGTTGCGAGTGGAAGCTGGCGCATTTTTTTGTGAAGCAACGGGAGTTCGCCTCAAGGCGCTAAGGGCCGCCCTCAGGCCCAGAATTGATCCAGCCACAAATTGAGCTTGTCGAAACCGGGGCCGTTGACCGCATAGATGCGCTTCGTGCCCTCGGAGGTGACGGAAACGAGATTGCTGTCGAGCAGCGCCTTGAGATGTTGCGACACGGCGGGACGGCTGATGGGCAAGCCCCGCGCCAGTTCGTTGACCGTTTTCGGAGCGCGCCGCAGCTCTTCCAGCAGATAGCGCCGGTTCGGATCCGCGATGGCAGCGAAGGGGTCCATGGTCGACATGGCAAAAAGCTACGTCAAACCTAGGGGACCGGCAAGTCAATTGTGCGATGCAATGATGGATTGCGCTTTGTTTCCGACCCCGGCCGGAAGGTTCCGCAGGGTCCTCGTAACAGATATGGTGTTCAGGCTGCGGAGCGGTTTCGGCGGCCTGCCCCTTGTCAGACCGTCCTAACGGATTTACTCACAAACATCGAACGGGTGCGCCATCCCTGACGAATGAACCCGTAAATTATGGAAACTCTCAATGACCTCGCCCGAAGATCGCTGCCGCCTCGTTCTCATCGTTCCCGATATTGCCGATGTCGATGAGCAGGCGAAGGTGGTGGCCGATGCATTGAGGGGCGGGGATGTGGCCTCGGTCATCATCCCGCAATACGGGCTTGATGACAGCACTTTCCAGAAGCACGCGGAAAAGCTGGTGCCCCTAGTGCAGGAGGCAGGTGCCGCAGCGCTGATCGCCGGCGACAGCCGCGTGGCCGGCCGCGCCAAGGCCGACGGCCTGCACGTCACCGGCAACCTTGCGGAATTCACCGAGGCGGTGGAAAAACATGTGCCGAAGCTGATCGTCGGTGGCGGCAATGCCACGGACAGGCACCATGCGCTGGAGATCGGCGAGCTGCGGCCAGACTACATTTTCTTCGGCAAGCTCGACGGTGACATCAAGCCGGAGGCGCACCCAAAGAACGTGGCGCTCGGCGAGTGGTGGGCCTCGATGATCGCTATTCCCTGCATCGTCATGGGTGGCACCGATCCGAAGTCGGCGCTGGAGGTGGCTTTGTCGGGTGCCGAATTCGTGGCGCTGCGCATGGCAGTTTTTGCCGATCCTGCGTCGGCGCCGTCCATCGTCGCGGAAGTGAATGCACTTCTCGACGAAAAAGCGCCACGGTTTGAAGATTGATAGCAAACCATGTCGTTTACGCCTCGATTCAGTCACCATTCCTTCCTTGCCGCGCTCGCCGTCGGGCTGACGGCATTGCCGTTGCTGGCGGTGGCGCAGTCGAGCAAGGGCGATACGGCGCTGCCCGGCATTACCGCGCAGCCTAATAACTCGGACCAGAATGCCAAACCTGCCGAAGGCGGGCTTGCCGACGATACCGACGTGCCGCTGGACGATGGCGCCTCGGCGCGTGGCGAAAGCGTCGTGACGCGTCCTCTCGATGCGGGGGCCAACACTTTCAAGACCGAGAAGATCCAGCCTGGCGCGGAGCCGAAGGCCGATAATGTCAAGCCGTCGGAAGGTGTCGGGGTCTTTGAGCGCATGGGCGCTAATCTGCCCGACCTGCCAAAGGACAAGCCCTTCAAGGGCAAGGTTGATGAAGCCTATGGAGCATTCCAGCGCGGCTATTATCTGACCGCGTTCCAGCGGGCACTGCCGCGGGCACAGCTTGGCGATCCGGCCGCACAGACCCTGCTTGCCGAACTGATGACCCAAGGTCTCGGCGTCAAGCGCGACACCAAGGATGCCGCCTTCTGGTACGGCAAGGCGGCCGAGGGCGGCGACGCCACCGCAATGTTCAAATATGCACTCATCCTGATGGAAGGGCGCGACGTGCCGCGCGACCGGAAGAAGGCGGATGAATGGATGAAGAAGGCAGCCGATGCCGGCCAGGCATCCGCCGAATTCAACTTAGGCCAGCTGCTGACGGCCGAAAATCCCGGCATCAAGGGTTTGCAACTGGCTCTTCCCTATTACGAGAAGTCCGCCGAGCAAGGCATTGCCGACGCGCAGTACGCCGTGTCGCAGCTCTATCTCAACATGCCCGACCTGCCGCCGGAAAAGAAGGAGCGCGCCCGTGAATGGTTGTCGCGCGCCGCCAATGCCGGCTTCGACACCGCGCAGCTCGATATGGGCGTCTGGCTGATCAACGGCACCGGCGGCAAGCAGGATCTGGAAAAGGGCTTCGGCTGGATGCGGGTTGCCGCCTATCGCGGCAATGTCGTCGCCCAGAACAAGCTGGCGCATCTCTATATCAATGCCCTCGGCACGAAGCAGGATCCGGTGGCGGCGGCCAAATGGTACGTCATCTCCCGCCGCGCCGGCCTGAAGGATCCGGAGCTCGAGGATTTCTACCAGGGCATCGAGGATTATCAGCAGAAGGCCGCGATCGACGCGGCCAACAAGTTCCGCCGGGCGCGGTAGCGCGCCGGGCGTGTTGCGGTCTCGCCGGCGCCCCACAATGTCAGCATTCGCTTCAGCACTTGAAATTCCCCCGATTTTGTGGTCTTGAGGCCGCCAATCTTTATTGCGCTGCCGATCCCGCTCCGCCGGGGCCTTCTCCGGGTCCGGTCAGTGCCTTCTATATTACCCAAGGAAAACCGATGGCCCGTTCTGCTCTTCTCAATGTCATGGTTCAGGCTGCCCTCAAGGCAGGCAAGTCGCTCAGCCGCGATTTCGGCGAAGTGCAGAACCTGCAGGTTTCGGTGAAGGGACCGGGCGATTTCGTCAGCCAGGCCGATCTGAAGGCGCAGAAGATCATCCGCGACGAGCTGCTGAAGGCACGCCCGACCTACGGCTTCCTCGGCGAAGAGGCCGACGAGGATATCAAGGGCACCGACGGCGCGCATCGCTGGATCGTCGATCCGCTCGATGGCACGACCAACTTCCTGCACGGCATTCCGATGTTCTCCGTGTCGATCGCGCTTGAGCGCAACGGCGAGATCGTCGCCGGCGTCGTCTTCAATCCGGCAACCGACGAGCTTTACACCGCCGAGCGCGGCGGCGGCGCCTTCCTTAACGATCGCCGCCTGCGCGTCGCTTCGCGCCGCGTGCTGTCGGACTGCGTCATCGGCTGCGGCGTTCCGCATCTTGGCCGTGGCAATCACGGCAAGTTCCTCGTCGAGCTGCGCCATGTCATGGGCGAAGTCGCCGGTGTGCGCCGCGTCGGCTCGGCAGCCCTCGATCTCGCTTATGTCGCCGCCGGCCGTTTCGACGGCTTCTGGGAAGTGGGCCTGTCGCCTTGGGACATGGCCGCCGGCATTCTGCTGGTGCGTGAAGCCGGTGGTTTCGTATCGGATTTCGATGGCGGCAACGACATGCTCGCCACCAGCTCGATCATCTGCGGCAACGAGCATATTCACAAGGCGCTCGCCGAGGTCGTCAAGCGGCCGATCCCGACGAAGTAAGGTCGACCTTAGCCCAATCACCTGTTGCAAAACTGCCTGTTGCCAACGGGCTGTTTTGTGCTTTCCATCTCTTCAATTCGGCTCAATGTTGCTCTAGTCTCCGCCTGCGGAAACTCCGGAGGCTGAGTGTGCGATGGAAAATGTGAACCTGGGGGATCTGGGGTCGACCGACAATGCGTCGGGCGGATATACCTACAAGCTCTCCAGCCCAATGGCCTTCTTCTGGACGATGATCCTCTTCCTGGTCATCGTCGGCTTTATCGTGGCGATCCTGTTTCGTCAGGCTCAAGTCGCCTTCATGCACAATCCCGGCCTGAACGGCCTGATCCTCGGCGTTCTCGCCGTCGGCATCCTGCTGGTCTTCAACCATGTGCTGATGTTGCGGCCGGAAGTTCGCTGGTTCAATCATTTTCGCGCCGTCGGCAATTCCGCCGACAAGGTCGGCCGCAATCCCCGGCTTCTGGCGCCGATGCGGGCGCTGATCGGCAACCGCCGCGGCATGCAGCTTTCGACGGCGACGCTGCGCTCGATTCTCGATTCCATCGCCACCCGCCTCGACGAGTCGCGCGACACCTCGCGCTATCTCATCGGCCTGCTGGTCTTTCTCGGCCTGCTCGGCACCTTCTGGGGCCTGATCGGCACGATCGGCTCGATCAACGACGTCATCCAGAGCCTCGATGCCGGCTCGGGCGACAGTAGCGATATTCTCAGTGCGCTGAAGTCCGGTCTTTCCGGCCCGCTGGTTGGCATGGGCACGGCGTTTTCCTCTTCGCTGCTCGGTCTTTCCGGCTCGCTGATTCTCGGGTTTCTTGACCTGCAGGCCGGCCGTGCGCAGAACCGCTTTTATACCGAGCTGGAAAACTGGCTTTCCTCCGTCACCGATGTTGGCTCCGACCTCGGCCCGGTCATTGACGCCACCAACGGTGCTTCCTCGGAGGATGTGCGCGCATTGTCGGACTATCTGCGCAAGATCGCGGACGAGGGTGGTGGCCAGCGTTCGGTGACGGCGATGGCGAACCTTGCTGAGGGCATTCAGGGCCTGGTCAAGAACATGCGCAACGAGCAGCAGATGCTGCGCGACTGGATCGAAGCGCAGCAGGATGAGGCGAAGTCGATGCGCCGGACGCTCGATCGGCTCGCCGACCGCATCAGCCATTCCGAGAAGACCGGGAGCAAGTAAGCCATGGCGCTCGCGCGAAACCGCCGCCATCAGCGAACGGTCGATTATTGGCCAGGCTTCGTCGATGCGTTGTCCACGCTGCTGATGGCGATCATGTTCCTGCTGACGGTGTTCGTCCTCGGCCAGTTCATCCTCAGCCGTGAGATTTCCGGCCGAGACGAGGCGCTCAATCGGCTCAACAGCCGTATCAACGATCTGGTAGAGCAGCTGGCGCTGGAGAAGAACGGCAAGCAGGATCTGGAGGATTCGGTTGCCAATCTGCAAGCGTCGCTGTCGATGGCGGAGAACGAACGTTCGCGCCTGCAAGCCTTGCTCACCGCCGGTTCAGGCAATGGCCAAGCCGCCCAGCAGCAGGTCGGGACGCTGACGCAGCAGCTTGATGAACAGAAGCAGGCAAGCGCTCGGGCGCTCAGCCAGGTTGAACTCCTCAATCAGCAGATTGCGGCACTTCGTAGCCAGATCGCCGCTGTCGAAGCCGCTCTGCAGGCGTCGGAGAGCAAGGATCAGTCGTCGCAGGTGAAGATCGCCGATCTCGGCCGGCGGCTGAATGTGGCGTTGGCGCAGCGTGTGCAGGAGCTCAACCGCTATCGCTCCGACTTCTTCGGGCGCCTGCGCGAAATCCTCTCGGACCGCGACAATATCCGCATCGTCGGCGACCGCTTCGTCTTCCAGTCGGAAGTGCTGTTTCCCTCAGGCGCTGCCGATCTCAATCCGGCCGGCCAGACGGAGATGGCCAAGCTCGCCGCCGCGCTGATCGACCTTTCCAAGGAAATCCCGCCGGAGATCAACTGGGTGCTGCGCGTCGACGGGCATACGGACAATGTGCCGCTCTCGGGCAACGGCCGCTATCCCGACAACTGGGCGCTGTCGTCTGCCCGCGCCATCGCCGTCGTCAAGTTCCTGATCGCCCAGGGCGTTCCCGCCGACCGGCTCGTTGCAGCCGGCTTCGGCGAGTTCCAGCCGATCGCCCCCGGCGACACGCCGGAAGCTCACGCCACGAACCGGCGTATTGAGCTGAAGCTGACGGAGAAGTGAGGGGTTTCCTGCCGGGGGTGGAGATGGCGAACGCTCAACGTCAATATGTCTCGAGAGCAGCCAGCCGGTCTGAAAGAAACTCGCGAACAGCTTCGCTGTCGCTGAGACCGATCGCTGTCCGATAGGCAGTGACGGCACCTTCCGTATCTCCCGCCTCTACCAATAGATGCGCGCGCACAGCCCAGTAAGGTTGATAGCTGGCGATATCGCGCTCGACCATCTGGTTCAGATGATGCAATCCCGCAGTCGCGCCTTGTGCCCGGCCGATGACGGCGGCCCGGCTGACGTGGGCGCCGGCGGTTGGTGTCATCTGAACAAGCGCGTCATAAAGCGTTGTGAGCGCCGCCCAGTCGGTGACGCCGGAGCGGCGGCGTTGGGCGTGGACGGACTGGATTGCCGCCTGGCACTGGAACGGGCCGAAACGGTCGTAAGCGCCTGCCTGCCGCAGCAGATTGTCAGCTTCGGCGATCATGATGGCGTTCCAGCGTGTGGTGTCCTGTTCGTCGAGCGGTATATAGCAGCCTTCGGCATTGCGGCGAGCGTTGCGTCGGGCTTCACAATAGAGCATCAGGGACAGCAGGCCGGCTGCTTCCGGCTCCTCCGGCAGGATGGCGAGTAGGGCGCGGCCGAGCCAGATGGCCTCGTCCGCCAGCGAGCTACGCTTGCCGTCTTCGCCATCAAGCCCGTCCCAGCCGAGACCATAAGCGGCATAGATTGCCGAGAGCACACCCGCCAGCCGTTCCGGCAGCATGGAGCGATCGGGAACGGTGAAGGGGATGTGCGCCTCGCGGATCTTGGTCTTTGCCCGCACCAGCCGCTGGCTCATGGTCTCGGGCGAGACGATAAAGGCCCGCGCGATGGTTTTGGCGTCGATGCCAAGCACCGTCTGCAGCATTAGCGGCGTGTGCGCCGAGCGGTCGATGGCGGGGTGGGTGCAGGTGAACAACAGCTTCAGCCGCTCGTCGGGGAAGGTTGGGCCATCCGCATTCATGCGTTCCTCCGCTTCCTCGAATGCCACGGTGATCGTATCGCGGGCGGCGGCTTTGACTTTCGCATGCCTTGCCGCGCGATAAAGATTACGCCGCGCGGCGACCAGCAGCCAGGCTTCGGGATTGTCGGGGATGCCCCGTCCCGGCCAACTGTTCAGCGCGGCAGTAAGCGCCTCGGAGAGCGCATCCTCCGCCGACGGCACATCGCCCGAGCGTGCCGCGAGAAAGGCGATCAACTTGCCATAGGATTGACGCGCCACCCGTTCGGTAGCGCGCCCGACGTCGGGGTTCATGGTCGTCTCACATGTGCAGAAGCGGCCGTATCTCGACGGAGCCCTGCTGGGAAACCGGCACGCGCACGGCCCATTCCAGGGCTGTGTCGAGATTCGGCACATCGATTAGGTAGAAGCCGCCGAGTTGCTCCTTGCCCTCCGGGAAGGGGCCGTCCTGCACATCATGATTGTCACCGCGGTGGCGGATGAGCGTTGCGGTTTCCGGCGCTGTCAGTCCGGCGCCTCCGGTCATGATACCGGCCTGAACGAGCGCCTGCGTGTAGGCGATCCAGCCGTTTTTGTAGGTGGGATCCTCGCGCCGCTTAAAATCCTCGGCCGATTCACGGATGATCAAGGCATATTGCATGGGAAACTCCTGCTCGCTGTGTTGGCGGTTTTCCGGGCTGGACGCTGCATCTAAGAAGCAAATCTCAAGATACGCAACGCCGCCGGTGAAGCGGCTTCATGCCGTTCCGATACAATGAGCCGCGAGCCGGGTCGATTTCGACAGATCGGAGCGAAATTTTCAGAAGTTTTCCGGCGGTCAAACAAAAACGGCCGGCACACCAAAAGGCGACCGGCCGTGGAAGACTGTTGTAGCAGACGCTCGACGTGAAGTCTTAAGCGGTGGCGATGGTCTGGTCGTCGATGACTGCGGCGCCGACGTGGGACTTGATCGATTCGATGGCGTGCAGGGCCGAAGCCTTTGCCTTGTAGCCTTCGGAGCCAAACATGGTTTCGCCGTTCGAGGCCTTGAACCGGAATCGGAATTCGCCAGCCTTATCCTTGTAGACTTCAAATTTATACATCGTTCCCGTCTCCTAGAATCGCATCAGTGCGAGATAACATTGGAAATCTAGCGCAACTTCAAAGCCATTTCCACCTGTTGCATTCGCAATGACTTGATCAATCTATCGTTATTTCACAACGAGCATGCGATCTTCGACGCCGGCGTCGAATTGCAGCCGTGCCAGCTTGGCGTAAATGCCACCGTGATGGATGAGGCTCTGATGCGTGCCCTCCTCGACGATGCGGCCCTGATCGAGCACCAGGATGCGGTCGGCCTTCAGCACGGTCGCCAGGCGATGGGCAATGACGAGGGTGGTGCGCGTTTCCATCAGGCCGTCGAGCGCCTTCTGCACCAGCGTCTCGCTTTCGGCGTCGAGTGCGGAGGTCGCTTCGTCGAGCAGCAGGATCGGCGCATTCTTCAGGATGGCGCGGGCGATGGCGACGCGTTGGCGCTGGCCGCCGGAAAGGGTGATGCCGCGCTCGCCCACCTGCGTGTCGTAGCCCTGGTCCAGGCGCAGGATGAACTCATCCGCCTGGGCGGCGATCGCCGCGGCGCGCACTTCGTCGCGTGATGCGCCTGGTCGGCCGAAGGCGATGTTGTCATGGATGGTGGCGGCGAAGATCGTCGTGTCCTGCGGCACGATGGCGATACGGTCGCGCAAGTCGTCCGGGGAGACCCGGCGGGCATCGATGCCGTCGATGGCGACGCTGCCCTGTTGCGGATCGTAGAAGCGCAGGAGCAGGGAGAAGATCGTGCTCTTGCCGGCGCCGGAGGGGCCGACGATGGCCACCGTCTCGCCCGGCTTGACGGACAGCGACAGGCCATGCAGCGCCGATCTGCCCGGTCGCGACGGATAGGAGAAATGCACGTCCGAGAAATCGACGCGGCCCTGCGGCGGCTGGGGCAAGGGCAGGGGATCGGGCGGAGCGGCAATCGGCGATACCTCCGCCAGAAGCTCGCCCAGCCGGTCGGCCGCGCCTGCGGCTTGAGACAGTTCGCCCCAGACCTCGGACAGGGAGCCAAGCGAGGTACCGGCGATGACGGAATAGAGCAGGAACTGGCCGAGCGTTCCGGCCGTCATCGTGCCGGCAAGCACGTTCTCGGCGCCGACCCAGAGCACGGCGACGATGCTGCCGAAAATCATGGTGATGGCAAAGCCGGTGAGCAGCGAGCGGGATTTGATCGCGGCGCGTGCTGCCTGATAGGCATCTTCGACCGAGGCGCCATAGCGCTCTGCGGCGGCGTCTTCGCCGTTGAAAGCCTGAATGGTGCGGCTGGCGGCAATGGTTTCGTTGGCATAGGCCGATGCCTGGGCCAGCGTATCCTGTGCTGCGCGTGAGCGCTTGCGCACCGAGCGGCCGAAGCTGACGAGCGGCAGCACGATGATCGGAATGGCGATGAGCACGATGCTCGACAGTTTCGGGCTGGTGACGATCATCATTCCGACAGCGCCGA
This sequence comes from Rhizobium sp. GW821-FHT14E12, assembly GCF_058803745.1. Taxonomy (NCBI): domain Bacteria; kingdom Pseudomonadati; phylum Pseudomonadota; class Alphaproteobacteria; order Hyphomicrobiales; family Rhizobiaceae; genus Rhizobium; species Rhizobium sp. GW821-FHT14E12. The sequence continues at coordinate 1,373,587 of NZ_JBXAPH010000001.1, read as the reverse complement.
GACAGAGGATGAGATTGCGCAATGCCACGGAGGCTGTCGCGCCGACGGCGGACTTGATCTGCGTCGTGTCGGCCGTCAGCCGCGAGACGATCTCGCCGGACTGGTTGACGTCGAAGAAGGAGGGCGATAGCCGCGTCACATGGTCGAAGACCTCTCGGCGCATGTCCGAGACGATGCGCTCGCCGATGGTGATGACGAAATAGTAGCGCATCGCGCTTGCCACAGCGAGGATGACGGCCATGAGCATCATCGCGACGAAATAGCTGTCGATGAGACCACGGTCGGCCTGATCGAAGCCATGGTCGATCATGCGCCTGACGGCAAGCGGCAGGGCGAGCGAGGTGACGGCGGCAGCGATCAGGGCAATGAGGGCGCCTGCCACCATGCCGCGATAGCGCTTGAGATAGGGCGTCAGCCGCCCGAGGGGGCGGATGGATCCGCGTTTTTTGTCGTCTGTCTGGCCAGTCTCTGACAAGTCGTCTCCAATCCCCATATCAGCAAGGGACTTCGCTTTTTCGCCCCTTGTTATCCTTGCCGCCTTCATGTATAGGCACGCCATCTTAATTGGAAGCCGTAGCCTAATCGGACTGCGGCTTCATTTATTCAATCGGTTCGGTTGCCGCAATGGCTTGCGACAAATGGACCCTGGCATGACAGGAAGATTGTTATGAAGGCCAACATCCATCCCGACTACCACACCATCAAGGTAGTCATGACTGACGGCACCGAATACGAAACCCGCTCGACCTGGGGTTCTGAAGGCGCTACCATGAATCTCGAAATCGACAGCAAGTCGCATCCGGCTTGGACGGGCGGCAATCAGCAGCTCATGGACCGCGGCGGCCGCGTTTCCAAGTTCAACAAGCGCTTCGGCAGCCTCGGCGTCTAATCGCTTCGCGATACGACGTTTTGACAAGAGCCCGGTTTTTGCCGGGCTTTTTTGTTGTCTTCTCGCGGGGGAATGCCGTCGGATGAGCGACGGCACACGGTTGCCCAATGACAGGGCTATTCCAGTCCCTCTTCCCGAAGAGCCTTCTTGACTGAATCGCGTTCACGCACGCGGCCATATCAGGCCTTAAGATTGTTCAGCCGATCGAAATGGATGTCTGCCTTGTAGTAGGACTTCAACCAATCTGCCTGGCCCCAGCCGGTGAGCGCGAACAGATAGGCGTCGGCCACGGTGAAGGTGTCGCGGTCTCCACGTATTTGCCAACCAGCCTCGCATAGAGAAGCGGGATGAAGCCCTTGTGAATCTCCGTTGCCAGGAAATTGAGCCATTCTTGCAGGCGGTAGCGTTCCATCGTGCCGTTTGGCGGAGCCAGACCTCGTTCCGGCTTGAGATCGGCCAGATACTGCACGATCACTGGTCCCTCGCGCAGCCTCGTTCCGTCGTCGAGTTCGAGGACAGGAACATAGCCAAGGGGATTGATACCGTAATAGTCGCCACCGCCTTCGATCGTATGCTTGCTATGATCGACTTTGAGCAGCGTCACATCGAGACCGAGTTCATTGATGACGATATGGGGGGAAAGGGAGCAACTGGCGGGTATGTAATAAAGCTTCACTTGCAATCTCCATGGCGGATTTTCGATTGCCTGCCTTCACGTTGAAGGGCGGCTTCGGGCCATGTAGTCGAAGTGGTATAGAAAAGTAAGAAGGCACTAGTTTGACATCTAGGTACATAAAATATACCTAAGCGCGGTCCGGAGATGTGTCTATGAGAAAAAATGTAAGCGGCTGTTCCGTCGAGGAAGCAATGCACCTGTTGGGTGGGCGCTGGCGTCTGCTTCTGGTGTCCTATCTGGTCGATGGTCCGAAGCGTTTCAACGAACTCCGGCGTGATGTGCCGGGGATATCACAGAGGATGCTGACCTTGGACCTCCGCGCCCTTGAAGAGGCTGGCCTGGTGTTGCGCACCGTTTATCCCACAGTGCCGGTCAAGGTGGAGTATGCGTTGACGGAGGATGGCAAGAGGCTGAAGAACATCGTCTCCGTTATTCAGGAATTCGGACTTTGGCTGAAGCAGCGCGACGCGGTTTGAGGTGCGTTGGCCCAGCATTGTATCGTTTTTTAACGCGGGAAATGACTCAGATGCTCGTGGGTGATTTTCCATTCGCCGGATCTCTTCTGGAGAACTGTCGTGCCCCGGCCTTTGCCTTCGAAGGCTTTGCCGTCCCACAATCCTTTCCAGTGAAAAGTGTAGATGCAGCTTGCGGCGTTGTCACCGACAGCGATCCACCTGAGATCCTCGAGCCAATAGGCTTCATCCTTAGCTTTCTCCCAGGTTCTTTCGAACGCTGCCCGGATCTCGTCTAGGCCGCAATGAGAGCCGTCGGAGAACCAGAAGACGGCATCATCGGCTATCAGCGGCACCAACTCGTCGAAGCGCTGCATTTTGATCTTGGTTTCGTAAAGCTTCAGGACATCGTCGGGACGCATGATCACCTCTTTAGGATGAAGCTGCCACGGTAATCGCTTTCCTCGGCAAAACAAAACCGGCCGCGCAAGGCACGACCGGTTCAATTCGTCCGCAAAATGATGTTTTCTCGGTTATTCCCCGAAAGCCGTCTGCAGCAGGGTGAGCTGCGCCTTGACGCTGTTCTGGTTGTCCGGAACGATCTGGGGTTCCGTCGGGCGGTAGATTTCGCGGTCGAGCAGGGCGACTCGGTTCTGCAGGCGCAGCGAGCGTTCGACGAGGTCGCGGAAGGCTTCCGGCAGGTCGTTCCAGCCGGGCGCGTTGCGGTCGACGTTGAAGCCGTCGAGGCGAACCTTGTTCTTTTCGGCCAGCACCTGATCGCGCGACATTTCGCCATTGTTGACGGCGCGCTGCAGCAGCAGCCAGGAGGCCATCTGCATCAGGCGGGTGGTGAGCCGCATGGATTCGGCGGCGTAGAGCACGGAAGCCATGCGCGGCAGAACCTTGGAGGCGGTGCGGCCCTGGCCATCGAGATAGCCGGCGGTTTCCTCGACCAGCGACATGCCTTCGGAATACAGCATCCTGAACTGTGCCGACGACGCTGCATGGCCAGCAAAGCTGATCGTGTTCAACCCAAGTTCTGACATCGAAGAAATCCCTGCTTCACGCAACACTTTTGTTCAGGAAAGACCGGGCAAGTCCAGAAGGACTCTCGGCATCCGTTCTTATGACTTCAAGATGATGATTTTAACTGAAATCCGCAAGACGATTCTTAAGAAAGGGTTAATCTCCACAGTTTCGTCGAAAGCCCGCGGGACAGGGGAAAAAGAAGAGCCGCAAAAGCGGCTCTCAAGGTAAAACAGGGAGAAAAATCAGACCAATTCGACAAGTGGAGGAACTGTCTGAGTCCAGAGCAAATCTGGATGATGTAGTAATAAGTCGTAAAGCTTAATATTCCGTTGAGCATACCGGTGCGCCTGTTTCTGGCGCATTGGTTTTGCGTCGGTAGCGGACTGTTGTTGCGCAATTCCGGACGGAAAACCGCTGTGCACTTTTCCTGGAATTGCTCTAGAAACGGAAGAGGTTTTCAGCGGCCTTCCTGCCCGATGCCTTGGCGGTGATCTCGTCTTCGAGGCGAGTGATCTCCGCTTGCAGCAACGTCACGCGATATTTGAGCTCGTCGACGGAGAGCAGCGAAAGATCGCTGCCGATCTCGTGGGCGGACGGCTGCTTCGGTTGGTCGTCGTCGAAAATGCTCATTTCGGCTCCTCCTTGCCCTCTGTTTGGGCTCAGGTGCCGTAATTTACAGTGTTATCATCCTTTTTTGAAGCCTCGCTGCGTGCAAGCGACATGCTCTCCGGCGTAATCATCTGTGCGTTCGCCGACGGCATGGTTGTATAGGCGTCCCGGTCACCCGCCGGCTTTGCCGCGCGCTGTCGACTGCGGAAGACCGCATAGGCCGTAATCAGCACATGCGCGATAGCGGTGACGAAGAACAGTGCGTAGGGGCCGATCGTCGACATGACCGGGCCGCCGAGCGTCGGGCCGATGATGGTGCCGATGCCGTAGAGCAGCAGTAGGCCACCGGAAACCTTGACGTATTCCTCCGGCGCGGCGAAGTCGTTGGCGTGGGCGACGGCGATCGGATAGAGCGTGTTGGCGACGGCGCCATAGATTATCACCATGGCAATCAGGAAATGCGGGTTGCCCGGCTTTATCAGGAAGAGCAGCAGGCCATCGAGCGCGGCAATGGCGGCCATGCCGGCCAGCACGTAGCGGCGGTCGATACGGTCCGATAGGCGTCCGGCCGGAAACTGCATCACTGCACCAGCAAAGATGGTCGAGCTCATCATCACCGCGATATTGCTATCGGAGAGGCCGGCATTGGCGCCGAAGACGGCGCCGAGCGTGCCGTAGGCGCCGTTGGCGATGCCGACCAGCAGGATGCCGAGGGAGGCGACCGGCGAATTGCGATAGAGCGCCTTGAGGTCAAGGCTGACGGTTTTCAGCGGCTGCGGCGATGCGGCAGTCGACAGTGTCGTCGGCAGCATGGCGACGCAGTAGCAAATGCCGCAGACCATGAAGAGGATGGGCGTGTGGATGTCGGCGAAGGGAACCATCATCTGGCCGGCAACGGCGCCGATCAGGGTGATGCCGATATAGAGCGAGAAGATCGCACCGCGGCTCTCATTGGTGGCGCGCTCGTTGAGCCAGCTTTCGATGATCATCGAGGTGCCGGCGGTGCAGAAGCCGGTGACGGCGCGCAAGGCCACCCACCAGACGGGATCGACGATGATGCCGGTTAGAAGCGCGATGATGGCGATGACGGAGACGAAGCCGGAAAAGGCGCGAACATGACCGATGCGCCGGACGAGCTTCGGCGCCGTCAGGCAGCCGAGCACGAAGCCGGTGGCCCAGGTCGTACCCAAGAGGCCGAGCGTCGTCGTGGCATAGCCTTCGGCGGTGCCGCGTACCGGCAGCAACAGGCCGTGCAGGCCATTTCCCGTAAACAGGAAGAGCGTGCCGAAAAGCAGGGCTAGAACGGGCAGAATATTTCTTTTCATGTCCCTACTTTCATGCGGCTCCGCTTAAAGAACCGATAAGGCAGGAACTGAGTCCTGCCAGTTTTCGCTATTGATTGTGCCCCGGATTGCCGCTATCGGCGTGTAGAAACAGTCTGTTGGCGCGGAAAGATGTCCGTCCTATGACGAATAGAGCATGATCGCGAAAACTGCGCAGTGGTTTTTGAAGGGATCTTGCTCACTCTTGCGCAAACGGGGAAAAATACCGTGACAAAAGTGATCGCGGTGCTGCTGATGCTGGCCATGGCGGTGCAGATCATCAAGCCGCTCGGGCTCCCGGGCCTCAGACGGCGTGTTGATTTCTGGAAGATCGCCATTATCGCCTTTGCGGTCTGGACGATCGCGCTGATCATCAACGAGACGTTTTAGCGCACTATCCCGAAAGCCGGCATGGATTTTCGCAAAGGCCTATCCGCCGATCAAAATGCGACTTCGCCGCGCATGACGCTGACGCACTGGCCGGAGAGGAAGGCGTCCGTAACAATGCCGCCGGATTTCCTGATATCGAGACCGATGAGGCTGCGCCGGCCCATTTCCACGCCCTGCTCGATGGTGATTTCCACCTTTGCATCGGCAGCGGGGAGAAGCGAGGTTAGATAGGCGCCGAGGGCCGCCGAGGCGCTGCCGGTTGCCGGATCTTCGGTGACGTTGTCGAGCGGCGCGAACATGCGGGCGCGGATATGCCAGGGCTTGTCGACCGAGCGGGTATAGAGAAAGAGCGAAAAGCCGGTCTTGTCTTCCTTGTGAAGGGCTGCCGCTTCCGTGAAGACGGCGGCGTTCGGGCGTGCTTCGCCGAGCGTCTCGAGACTATCCAATTCCGCGAAGGCAAACGCCAAACCGACGGAGGCAAAGGTCGGGGCATGTGTGGCATGTCGAATGGATGCGGGATCGACCTGGATGCAGCGGGCAATAAGGTCGTCGGCGATGGTGTCGCCGAGTTGCAGTTCCCCCGGTGCTCGTATTTTCGCGCCACTGACGTCGTTGCCAGTGCGAAGAAGCTGTACATCCACAAGCCCGGCCTTCTCCTCGAAGATCAACCTATCGCCCGGCGATTTTCCGAAGATCTCCGCTTGCCGGCCGAGAACGAAGGCCGTGCCGACATTGGGGTGCCCGGCGAAGGGGATTTCCTTGGTCGGCGTGAAGATACGAACACGCGCCGTATTGTCGGGATTTTCCGGCGGCAGCACGAAGGTCGTTTCGGAATAGTTGAACTCGGTCGCGATCTTCTGCATCGTCTCGCCGCTCAAGCCACGCGCATCGGGAATGACGGCCAGCGGATTGCCGGCGAAACGCTCGGAGGTGAAGACATCGGTGGTGACGTAAGCGACGGTGTTCATGGGTAACTCCTGCCAGTTCGGATAGGTTTGCAGGATTTAGCCGCAGGAGGTTTGTGGCTGAAAGCCGGAACTTGTGGCGGTGACAATTTGGAGAGTTGGGGTATCCGAAAAGCAAAAAGCCCCGACCGCATCGCGATCGGGGCTTCCAATCATTCAAACCATCGACCTAAATCAAGCAGCCTTTTCGCTGTTCTTCGTCCAGCTGCCCTTGGCGGCGAGATAATTCATTTCGGCGCGGTGGGTAAAGGCGCGTTGGCCGGCGGCGACGTTTTCCGGCTTGCCATCCCATGCCTTCAGCGCGGCGTCCTGCAGGGCGCGGCCGTAGGAGAAGGTGACGTGCCAGGGCAGGTCGTAGCCATTGATGGCGGAGAGATGCGCGGTTGCCTCTTCCGATGTCTGACCGCCGGAGAGGAAGGCGATCCCCGGAACGGCGGAAGGAACGGTTTCCTTCAGCACCTTGACGGTGCGCTCAGCAACCTGCTCGACCGAGGCCTTACGCAGCTTCTTGCCGTCGATAACCATGCTCGGCTTCAGGATCATGCCCTCGAGGCTGACGCGGGCTTCGGCGAGCTCCTGGAAGACGACCTGCAGCGTCCAGCGGGTGACTTCCTCGCTGCGGTCGATATCGTGCGTGCCAGGAACGCCGTCCATCAGCACTTCCGGCTCGACGATCGGCACGATCTTGGCCTGCTGGCAAAGAGCAGCATAGCGGGCGAGCGCATGGGCGTTGGCTTTGATCGCGCCATAGGTCGGCAGCGCGTCGGAGATGGAGATCACGCCGCGCCACTTGGCGAAGCGGGCGCCGGCGTCATAATATTTCGCCAGGCGGTCGGCGAGGCCGTCGAGGCCCTCGGTGACGGTTTCGCCCGGGAAGGCGGCCAGCGGCTTGGCGCCGGTATCGACCTTGATGCCGGGAATGCCGCCAGCGGCCTTGATGATGTCGACGAAGGGCGTGCCGTTCGCAGCCTTCTGGAAGAGGGTTTCCTCATAGAGGATGACGCCGGAGATGTATTTCTTCATGGCGTCGTCGGCGCGGAAGAGCATTTCGCGATAGTCGCGGCGGCTCTCCTCGGTGGAAACGAGAGCGATGGTGTCGAAGCGCTTCTTGTTCGTGGCGGTGGATTCGTCGGCCGCCAAGAGGCCCTTGCCATCGGCAACCATCTTTACGGCAATGTCTTCAAGTCTTTCGCTCATTTTTCGTTCTCCAAGGCGTTTTCTGTCGGCGTCGAGATCAATATAGGTCGGCGATAACAGAAGTATATAAGGAGGGAAATGCTCAGCTAAGCTATTGAAACGATTGAATTGATTTCAAACGTTTGAAAGTTTGTGTGGTGATCCTACCATCTTGTGGAAAGCCGCGAAAGTTTTGGCTTTCGCGGCCCTTCCCGTCGTCAAATGCTGCTGCTTACTTAGAGGCCTGAAGAACGGCTACGCCCGGCAGAACCTTGCCTTCCATCCATTCGAGGAAGGCGCCGCCTGCCGTCGAAACATAGGTGAAGTCGTCGGCAACGCCGGCATGGTTCAGCGCGGAGACGGTATCGCCGCCGCCGGCAACCGAGGTGAGCTTGCCGGCCTTGGTGCGTTCGGCAGCATACTGGGCGGCCGCAACGGTGGCGGCGTCGAAGGGGGTGATTTCGAAGGCGCCGAGCGGGCCGTTCCAGACCAGCGTGGTGGAGCCCTCGATGATTTTCTTCACGGCTTCGACCGACTTCGGGCCGACATCGAGCACCATGGCATCGGCCGGAATGGCATCGATCGCGACCACCTCGTTGGTGGCGCCTGCCTTGAACTCGCGGGCGACAACGCCGTCCGTCGGCAGGACGATCTGGCAGTTCGACGCTTTGGCTTCGGCGATGATCTCTCTGGCGGTCTCGGCGAGATCATGCTCGCAGAGGGACTTGCCGACATCAATGCCGTTGGCGGCAAGGAAGGTGTTGGCCATGCCGCCGCCGATCACCAGCGCATCGACCTTATGCACCAGGTTTTTCAGGAGGTCGATCTTGGAAGAGACCTTGGCGCCGCCGACGATGGCGACGACCGGGCGGACCGGATTGCCGAGACCTTTTTCCAGCGCCGTCAGTTCGCCCTGCATGGTGCGGCCGGCATAGGCGGGCAGGAGGTGGGCGAGGCCCTCGGTCGAGGCGTGGGCGCGGTGGGCGGCAGAGAAGGCGTCGTTGACGTAGATATCGCCATTGGCGGCCAGCGCCTTGGTGAAGGCCGCGTCGTTCTTCTCTTCTTCCTTGTGGAAGCGGGTGTTTTCGAGCAGCAGGATATCGCCGTTGCCCATCTTGGCGACGGCCTCAGTTGCCGGCGCGCCGACGCAATCGGAGGCGAAGAGGACAGCGTGATCGAGCACTTCCTCGACGGCCGGGATGATCAGGGACAGCGACAGATCCGGCGAGGGGCCGTCCTTCGGGCGGCCGAAATGGGCGAGCAGGATGACCTTGGCGCCCTTGCCGGACAATTCGAGGATCGTCGGGGCGACGCGCTCGATACGGGTCGCGTCGGTGACCTTGCCGTCCTTGACCGGCACATTGAGGTCGACGCGCACGAGCACGCGCTTGCCGGTGATGTCGGTGAGATCGTCGAGGGTTTTGAAGGCTGCCATGGGTAGGAATCCAATGTTGTTGGTGGCGTAAAGTGCGCCGACCATACTACGGATGATGTGAGACGCAAGGCGGTCAGGCGTCGTTTTTGCCGACCTCTTCGGTGCGCTCCCGGCGCTTGCGCAGGTAGCCGCGAATGCCGTCCAGGATGTCGTGCAGGTTGACGAAAATCGGCAGAGCCGTTGCCGGTTCCAGTGCTTCCAGCGACATGCCGACGGACTGGATATGGTCGTTTTCGTCGAGATCGCGGACGATCAGGATGATCTGGCCGAGACGGACGCGGTCGGCATAGTCTGCCTTGCCGCCGAGGCGCTGGCGCATCAACTCGGCGATGGTCAGGCCCTTTTCCTGCTCGCTCAGAAGTCCCGGCCCGTAGGCGGCGTCGAGGTCGGAGGCCGGGCGCAGTGGTGAGATCGAGAAGGCGCCGAAGAAATCAGTGTCTTCCGGATCGACCGGCGCGCGGCTGGCAAAGAGACGGTCGAGCAGGCGTGAATAGCTGGGGGTGACGAAGAGATAGACGAGATCGTTTTCGCGCAGCCGGCCGGCATATTGATAGCGCATCGATTTGCCGTCCCGCACGACGAGCGACGGCATGGCCCAGCGCGGAATGCGCTCGCCGCGCAGGACCGGGCTGTCCTTGACGACGCGGTAGGAGAGCAGCTCATGATTGGCCGCGCCCGGCAGGTCGACCTCGACCTTGTCGACCGCACCCATGCGCGGCGGCACGATGAGGTTGAGGCGACGCGCCATCGGCTTGATCGTCCAGCCCTGGAGGAGGAGCGACACCAGTACGACGATAAAGGCGACGTTGAAATAGGTCTGGCCGGCTTCGAGGTTGCCGAGGATCGGCATGATGGCGAGGAGGATGGAGACGGCGCCGCGCAGGCCGACCCAGGCAACGAAGCCGGTCTCTCGCTGCGTATAGTCGAAAGGCAGGAGGCAAAGCCAGACGGCGATCGGCCGGGCGACGAAGATCAGGAAGAGGGCCAGCGCCACGGCGGGAATGGCGATCGCCGGAAATTGCGATGGCGTCGCGAGCAGGCCGAGAACGAGAAACATGATGATCTGCGCCAGCCACGTCATGCCGTCCTGGAAGCGCTTGATCGAGGCCGAAGCGGGCATCTTGCGATTGCCGGCATAGATGCCGGCGACATAGACCGCGAGAAAACCGCTGCCGCCGACAGCACCAGTGAAGGAGAAGACGAGGAGGGCCAGCGCCAGCACGAAGATCGGGGTCAGGCCGCGATCGGTCTCCAGATTGCCGACGATCAGCACGATCATCATGCCACCGAGCAGACCGAGAATGACGCCGAGGCCCATCTGCTGGATGAAGGTGGCGAGCATGGTAAGATTGATGCCGTGATAGCCTTCGCCGTTTGCCAGCACTTCGACGAGCGCCAGCGTCAGGAAGATCGCCATCGGGTCGTTGGTGCCGGATTCGACCTCCAGCGTGGAGCGCACCTTGTCACGGATGTTGATACCGCCGATGCGCAGCAGGAAGAAGACGGCGGCCGCATCCGTCGAAGCGACGATCGAGCCGAGCAGCAGGCCCTGAAGCCAGGTGAAGCCGAGAAGCCAGGTGGCCGCGAGACCGAACAATGCCGCCGTCACGACAACGCCGAGCGACGCTATGGTCAATGCCGGGGCGGCGGCGAGTTTGAAGGCCTGGATTGGCGTGCCATAGCCGGAATCGAAGAGGATAACGGCAAGGGCGAGGGAGCCGAGAATATAGGCGAGATAGTTGTTGGAGAATTCAATGCCGAGCCCGTCCGTGCCGGCCAGCAGGCCAATCACCAGGAAGAGCAGCAACAACGGCGCGCCGAAACGGAAGGCAAGCAGGCTCGAGAAGGCCGCGATCAGGATCAGAACCGTGCACACCAGCACGATGACGTAAAATGCCTCCACTCGGTCTTCCCCTTTCCCGTATGCCCCTGCACGGGCTGAAAGCCCGGATCGATCGCAATTCTCCCCCACCATCCAGTATGCTGTCGCGCAGTTTGAAATTAGTAAAACAAATATTGTCGGGGAGGGCGCTAGGATCGAAACCCGCTCCGATGACTGCGACTTCATGGTGTGATGCGCTTCGCCAGAACGACGAATCGGCTCCGGAATGCCTAGGGAGAATTCCTATCAAAAATTTATAGGTAAATCTGGACCATAGCAGGGCAGGAGAGGGAAAGATTTGAGATGTTTTTAAGGTGATGTAGTGATTTACATCACGCCTGTCTGATGGTATGGATTCCATCATGGAAGCGAAGCTGATACAGAAGATAAGGCGCCAACTCCGCGATGGGGCATTCTTCGAAATTGTGATCTGGCAAGTGCCGGTTCCTCTACGCGGAAGCCTCCATAATATGAAGTACCGTTTGGCACTCGTCGTCGAAGGCGTTTGTGTTTTGCGCTACGACAATGAGGCGGGAAAAGGCGATCACAAACATTTGGGCGCCGTCGAGGTGCCATATGTCTTCGAGAATGTTGACAAGTTGCTCGCCGATTTCATGCAGGACGTGAAAGGATGGTTCGATGACAACGCTTAAGGTCAGAATAGAGACGCTGGAAGAGACGTTGGCCCGTGCGACGGAGGCATGGAAAACCGTGGAGGCCGGTCAGGAGGCTGCGGCGGATGAAAGTCTTGCCTTCGCGTCATGGGACATGATGCACCGCGTTCTCGCGCCCAAGCGTCTTGAAATCCTGCGGGCCATGAGTGGCCAGGGGCCTATCAGCATGCGCGAAGTCGCGCGCCGCGTGGAGCGAGACTTCAAGGGTGTTCATGCGGATGTCGAGCTTTTGCTGCGCAATGGAGTGATCGACAAAACGAACGGTGGGATCGTCTTTCCTTACGACCGGATCCACGTCGAGTTCGATATCGAGGCGGCGGCTTGATCGGCTGTCTCAAAGATCCACGCGCTTGAAATAGATCGGATAGTCGATCACCAGGCCGTCCGCATCGACGGGCAGGTCGACAGTGAAAACCCTGTCTTCGGCGCCGTAGCGATAGAGCTTTTCCGGGGTGATACAGGTGTAGCGCTGGCCGTCACGCACGGGCTCGAAGCTGTCGAAGGGAATGTAGAGCATCGAGAGCTTCACGGTTCCGTCTTCCGGCATCATCTCGAGCCGGCGGATCGGCAGGCTGTTGGTGAAGGGCGAACCATAGAGATCGATGTCGATGCAGCCGTCGAATTGCGGCAGGGCAAGACCGTCTTTGGTTTGCCAATGGCCCTTGCCGTCCGAGACGAGGGCGAGGCGCCGGCCGTCTGTGGTTTCGACCGAGAAAGAGAGGACGGCCCATTCAGCCGTGCAGTCGATGCGGTAGAAGACGCCGTAGGGCGAGCCGCCACGGCCACCGATAATGGTGCCACAGGCGCGAATGGCCACGCCGGTGGCAGTATTGATGGGAGCGATCGTCAGATGCTCCAGCCCGTCTCCTTCCAGCGGACGCCAGCGAACTGTCGTCGGAAGGAGAGGGCGGAAGGCCATGATCAGATCAGCTTGGCAAACGCGACGGCCGTGTCGGACATGCGGCTGGAGAAGCCCCATTCGTTGTCGTACCAGGTGAGGATACGCACGAAGTTGCCTTCCATGACCTTGGTCTGGTCGGTCGCGAAGATCGACGAGTGGCTGTCATGGTTGAAGTCGCGGGAAACCAGCGGCTCGTCGGTGTAGCCGAGGATGCCCTTCAGCTTGCCGTTTGATGCAGCCTTGATGGCTTCGTTGATTTCTCCGACCGTCGTTGCCTTCTTGGCCACGAACTTGAAGTCGACAACCGAGACGTTCGGGGTCGGAACGCGGATCGACGTGCCGTCGAGCTTGCCCTTCAGGTGCGGCAGAACGAGACCAACGGCCTTTGCGGCGCCCGTCGAGGTCGGGATCATGGACAGGGCTGCGGCGCGGGCGCGGTACAGGTCCTTGTGCATGGTGTCGAGCGTCGGCTGGTCGCCGGTGTAGGAGTGGATGGTCGTCATGAAGCCATGGTCGATACCGACGGCGTCGTCGAGAACCTTAACGACCGGCACCAGGCAGTTCGTGGTGCAGGACGCATTGGAGATGACCAGGTGCTCCTTGGTGAGCTGGTCGTGGTTGACGCCGAAAACGACGGTCAGGTCGGCGCCGTCAGCAGGAGCCGAAATGATGACGCGCTTGGCGCCGGCCGTCAGGTGTGCGGCAGCCTTGTCGCGAGACGTGAAGATGCCGGTGCATTCCATCGCGATGTCAACGCCGAGATCGCGATGCGGCAGCGTTGCCGGATCCTTGATCGCCGTGACCTTGATCGGCTTGCCGCCGCCAACGATGATCGTGTCGCCTTCGACCTTCACCTCAGCCGGGAAGCGGCCGTGGATCGAATCGTAGCGCAGAAGGTGGGCATTGGTCTCGACCGGGCCGAGGTCGTTGATGGCAACGACTTCGATGTCGGTGCGGCCGGATTCGACGATGGCGCGCAGAACGTTGCGGCCGATGCGGCCGAAGCCATTGATGGCAACTTTTACAGTCATTTAATTCACTCCCGTTCACTCAGGGCGGTTATCTAGCGGAAATGAGAGCGCTTGTCAGCGCCCTCAGGAAAGCTTTGCCTCGGCGGCGGCGACAACCGCTTCCTTGGTGATGCCGAAATGGTTGTAGACGTCCTTGTACGGTGCCGAAGCGCCGAAGCTCTTCATGCCGATGAAGGCGCCTTCCGGACCGATGAAGGCATCCCAGCCTTCGCGAACGCCGGCTTCGACGGCGATCTTGATCGGCGAGTTGCCGAGCACTTCCTTGCGGTAGGCGTCCGGCTGTTCGAAGAAGAGTTCCGTGCAGGGAACGGAGACGACGCGGGTGGAGATACCCTTGCCTTCGAGTTCCGTGCGGGCGGCAACGGCGAGTTCGACTTCGGAGCCCGAAGCGAAGATCGTCACCTTGGCGTCGGCATTGCCGGCGAGCGTATAGGCGCCGAGTTCGCAGAGGTTCTTCTCGCTGTATTCGGTACGCGCGGCGAGCAGGTTCTGGCGGGTAAGCGCGAGGCCTGACGGACGATTGGCCGTCTTGACCGCGATCTGCCAGCATTCCGCCGTCTCAGTAGCGTCCGCCGGACGGAACAGCAGGAAGTGCGGGATGGCGCGCAGGCTGGCGACCTGCTCGACCGGCTGGTGCGTCGGGCCGTCTTCGCCGACGCCGATCGAGTCATGCGTCAGAACGTGGATGGCGCGGATGCCCATCAGGGCAGCCAGGCGCAGCGGCGGACGGCAATAGTCCGAGAAGATCATGAAGCCGCCGGAGTAAGGGATCAGGCCGCCATGCAGCGTGATGCCGTTCATGGCTGCCGCCATGCCGTGCTCGCGAATGCCCCAATGCATGTAACGGCCGGAGAAATCGGTCGAGGTGATCGACTTCATCTGGCTGGTCTTGGTGTTGTTCGACGGCGTCAGGTCGGCGGAGCCGCCGATCGTTTCCGGAATGAAGCCGTTGATGATTTCGAGCGCATCTTCCGAAGCCTTGCGGGTGGCAAGCGTCGGCTTGGTTTCGGCAAGCTTCTTCTTGTAGTCGCTGATGGCGGCGTCGAAGCCGGCAGGCAGTTCGCCGGCGAAGCGGCGGGTGAATTCACCCTTCTTGCCCACTTCGGCAGCGGCAAGGCGGCCTTCCCAGGCTTCGCGCGTGCCGACCGAGCGTTCGCCAGCTGCGCGCCAATCGGCAAGAACGTCGTTCGGAATGACGAAGGGCTCGTAGGGCCAGTTCAGTGCGACGCGGGTCGCGGCGATTTCCTCGGCGCCGAGCGGCGAGCCGTGGACCTTATGGGTGCCCTGCTTGTTCGGGGCGCCGAAGCCGATGATCGTCTTGCAGGCGATCATCGTCGGGCGGTCGGACTTGTGAGCGGCTTCGATAGCGGCGGCGATCGCGGCCTGGTCGTGACCGTCGACTTCAATCGTGTTCCAGTGAACGGCTTTGAAGCGGGCGACCTGGTCGGTCGAATCCGAGAGCGAGACAGCGCCGTCGATGGTGATCGAGTTGTTGTCCCAGAAGAGAATGAGCTTGTTGAGCTTCAGGTGGCCGGCGAGCGCAATGGCTTCGTGGCTGATGCCTTCCATCAGGCAGCCGTCACCGCACATGGCGTAGGTGTAGTGATCCTGAAGATCGGAGCCGAATTCTTCGCGCAGCTTGCGTTCGGCGATCGCCATGCCGACGGCATTGGCAATGCCCTGGCCGAGCGGACCGGTGGTGGTTTCGATGCCGGTAGCGTGACCATATTCCGGATGGCCGGCGGTCTTGGAGCCCAGCTGACGGAAGCGCGAGAGTTCCTCGACCGTCATGTCGGGGTAGCCGGTCAGGTATAGAACCGAATAGAGCAGCATGGAGCCATGGCCGGCCGACAGCACGAAGCGGTCGCGGTCCGGCCAGCGCGGGTTCTTCGGATCGAAACGCAGATATTTGCTAAAGAGAACCGTGGCGACATCGGCCATCCCCATCGGCAGACCGGGATGACCGGAGTTGGCCTTCTCGACAGCATCCATGGCAAGGAAACGGATCGCATTCGCCATCCGGTCGTGTTGTTCGCGAGAGATCATGGGTTTTTCCGCAATGTTCCGGGTTCGAGGGATGGCCACACGCTTGAAAAGCAGGGTCACCGGTTGAAAGGCGGCTGCAGCGGAGAAGCTTCTGCTAACTCCACTTTCAGCGCTGCCTCAGGCGGCTGAGACATAGCAGTTAGGGCGCGCAAGTCAATAAATCCACAGGCCGATCCGGGGGTGGTTTGGCATTTTTTTGACATTTGCCTGTCGACTTTGACAAAAGACGACAATGGCAAGACAAGGCCTGTGTAAGTCGCAAAGGTGACCGTCATCCACAGATTAGGCCACCTGCCGCATGGCCGCCTTTATTGACGTTCAGTTGCTGAGTTGAATATTGTTGGGAAATCAGACAAGTGGCCGGATATTCTGATTCGGGCCTTGCGCGGAGACTCGAAAGGCATGGAGCCCTCAGGCAAAACGGTGGATGCGGCGCTCACTCATTTGCGCCAGGCGCTTTCGACTTTGGAGAGTGCCGTCGATGGACGGTTTGAACGCGAGCGCGCGCAAAGCGATGTTGAAGGCGAAGTTCGCCGGGTGCATGCCGATCGTTCGCGGCTCGCTCAGGAACTCGACCAGGCGGAGTTTCGAGCGAACCGGCTTGAAGAAGTCAATCGCGAAGTGTCGCGCCGGCTTGTGACGGCGATGGAAACCATAAGAGCCGTGCTCGACCGCTGATCCCCTTTGGGACGCAGCCGTCGCGTTCAGCGGCAATGATCGGAAAGTCGAATGGCGCAGGTAACGGTAACGATCGACGGCAAAGCCTACCGGATGGCCTGTGAAGAGGGCCAGGAAGCGCATCTGACGGATCTCGCCACCCGCTTCGACCGCTATGTCATGCATCTGAAGAGCCAGTTCGGCGAGATCGGCGATCTGCGCGTCACCGTGATGGCCGGCATCATGATTATGGACGAAGTGTCGGAATTGACGCGGCGTGTTTCGGCGCTCGAGGCCGAACTCGAAACCCTGCGCAGCAATCGTGACACCGCGCTTGCGGCCAACACCCGCAATGAGGAGACGCTGGCTACCGTGATCGACGAGGTGGCGACCCGCATTCGCGGCATCACCGAGAAGCTGACGGCGCGTCCGGGTGCGGAGCCGAACTAAGACTTTCGTTTATTTCTCGTGCTGGGCACCGCGCCCACTGGTACAAGGCAAGAATTCTCTTTATATAGAGGTGCGGTCTGCGCTTCCCGACAGGAACCACAATCCCTGGGGCCATACTCGATCCAAAGGGAGCTGTCCCTGGCCAGGCCCGTGGGCTTGGTCATATGGCGCCCACCTACGTTTGTAGGCACCCAGGATCGTAAAAATCCATCGGTCGTCGTGGATCGCTCTCTTTTCCCGGCTGAGTAAAGAAAGACAGCGTCGCGGGATTATTGTTGCCCCGCTGACGCCGCTCCTCCTCCCCTTAACGTTTTGCTCTGAGATAGGCGCCGCGCTCGAATTCCGAGCGGTTGGCGGCGCTGCGCAGGCGTAGCAGGTCCTTGCGGGCGATGAGGCCGATAAGAACGCCGGTCCGTTCGTCGACGACGGGAACGCGGCCGGTATCGGCCTGGATCATGATGTCGGCGACGCGGCCAACCGTGTCTTCGGGATGGGCAACCGGAATGGAGGTGTCCGAGATCAGGTCGTAGAGCGTCTGGCCGGCGAGGTCAGGTTCGTTCTGCCAGCGCAGGGCATCCGCTCGCGAGATCATGCCGACCAGACGGCCATCGGTCTCGACAACCGGGTAGAAACGATGGGCATCCGTCTTCTCGGTCAATTGCGCCAATGCCTCTGCGGCCGGCATGGCAGCGGGGAGTGTGTCCACCTTGGCGATCATGATATCGGCAACGCGGGTCAGTTCGAACGGGTCGATGCCGTATTCGCGGGTGATGTGCTGGCCGCGCCGGGCGATCTTTTCGGTCAGGATCGAGCGCTTCAACAGCAAGACGGTGACGGCGTAGGCGGCGACGGTGGCGGCCAGCAGTGGCACCAGCGCCTGCATGTCGCCGGTGAGCTCGATGGCAAAGAAGGTGCCGGTCAGCGGCGCGCGCATCGTGCCGCCCATCATCGCAGCCATGCCGAGCAGCGCCCAGAAACCGGGATCGCCAGGCAGGACGAGACCGACCAGCCAGCCGAGCGCGCCGCCAAGGATGAGCAGCGGGGCAAGGACGCCGCCCGACGTTCCCGATGACAAGGCCACGAGCCAGATACCGGCCTTGACCAGGAGGATGGAGAGCACGGTGCCTGCCACGATATGGTCGCTCAGCAGGTCGGAGATGATGTCGTAGCCGACGCCGAGCGCGCGTGGCTCGATCAATCCGCCGAGACCGACAACGAGGCCGCCAAGTGCTGGCCACCACATCCAATGAATGGGCAGTTTCTCGAAGGCGTCCTCGATGCGGTAGAGCAGCGTTGTCAGCAGACCGGATTGCAGGCCGGATAGGATGCCGAGGCCGGCGGTGAGCGGGATGCCCCACCAGCCCATCTGCATGTCAAAATGGGCCGGGAAGAGTGGACCGCTACCGATCAGCAATGGCCTCCAGGCGATGGAGACGCAGGATGCGATCACCACCGGAATGAAGCTGCGCGGCTTCCATTCGAACAGCAGCAATTCGACCGCGAGCATAACGGCGGCGATGGGCGAACCGAAGATTGCGGTCATGCCGGCGGCGGCACCCGCGACCAGCAGGGTTTTGCGTTCGGCGGCGCTTAGATGAAAGAATTGCGCGAACAGCGAGCCGATGGCGCCACCGGTCATGATGATCGGCCCTTCGGCGCCGAACGGACCGCCGGTGCCGATCGAGACGGCGGAGGAGAGCGGTTTCAGGACCGCCACCTTGGGCGACATGCGGCTGCCACCGATCAGGATCGCCTCGATCGCTTCGGGAATGCCATGGCCACGGATTTTTTCCGAGCCAAAGCGGGCCATCAGGCCGATGACGATGCCGCCGATAATGGGCGCGGCCACCATCCAGGGCGAGCGTGCGAGGGTGCCCAGCGACAGCGGTTCGACGCTGATCTTGAATAGCCAGACGGCGTTGGTGACGAGGGCGATTAGGTTGATCAGCACCCAGGCGGACAGGGCGCCGCCGGTGCCGACGACCAGCGCCATGGCCGCAAGAACCAGAACGCGCTTGTCCGTTGTGAAGTCGCCATTGTCTTTGCGAGAGGCGCCGCCCGAAAAATCATGGGCGGGCCGATGATGTGCGTTGATATCCTGCATGGGATGCTTTCTGTGCTAAAGCGCGCGGGCAAAGTGGTTGGAATTGCGTTGCCATGGCATTTATATCGTAATGCGATATAAATCAACGACAGAAAACAAACTGTGTTTATGAGGACGATGAGCGTGACGCAGAATTTGGGGGAGACGCTGTCGCAGGCGGACTACGAAGCTCTGGCGACGCTGCGCTATACGCTCCGAAAATTCATGGATTTCAGCACATCCGCTGCCCATCAGGAGGGGTTGCCGCCCCAGCAACATCAGGCGCTGCTGGCGATCAAGGGTAATCCGCACGGCGAGGCAATGACCATCGGTATGCTGGCGGAGCGCCTGCTGGTCGCGCCGCACACGGCGACCGAGCTGGTCGGTCGGCTGATCGACGCCGGCTATGTCACCCGCCACCCCGATCCGGCAGACAAACGCCGCCAGACGCTGCAGTTGACGGAAAAATCCGAGGATGTCCTGCGCAGACTTAGCGCCATTCACCTTCAGGAAATTCGAGACATGGCGCCAGAGTTGATCGATATCCTGACGCATTTGCAGGCAGGCGTTGGTGGCAAATGAAGGGGCCGCTGCCGACATGACCGGCAATGGCGTATTGCAGATTATTGGCCGAGCCGGATGCCGCCGTCGCAGATCAGCGTGTGGCCGCTCATAAAGCCATTGCCGACCAGGAAGCCAATGGCGTCCGCGATGTCTTCCGGGCGGCCAACGCGCCCGACCGGGGTGCGCGCGGCAAATCCGGTAAAGGCCGGCGCCTTCTGATCCTCGCCGAGAAAATCCCACCAGGGCGTGTCGACGACGCCGGGCGAGACGCAGTTTACCCGGATCGGCTTCAGTTCGACCGCAAGGACCGGAGCGAGAGCGGCTATTGCCGCGTTGACGGCGGCGAGCCCCGCCGTTCCCGGCATGGCTGCCTGTGCCGAGACGGCGGAGACGAAGGTGATGCTGCCGTCTTTCGAGAGATAGGGAAGGCTAGCCTGGGCGCAGGCGAAATGCGCCATCGTCTTTTGCTCGAAACCCTTCCTGAGATCGGCGAGATCGACAGTGGCGAAGGGACCGCCGCCATTGCCGCCGCCGAGCGCCAGAACGAGATGATCGAGGCGTCCGATCGTTTCGAAGGTCTTGGCAAGGCCGGTGAGGTCGGCCGCGTCCATGATGACCGTGGCGACATCACCGTTGAGGCTTTCGGCGGCAGCCCGCAGCTTCGCCCCATCGCGGCCGGTGATCGTGACCCGATAGCCCTTTTCGAGAAGGTGAGCGGCGGTCGCGAGGCCAATGCCTGAGGAGCCACCGACAATGACGACGTGTTGGGATGACATGATCTGTCTCCTTGTTGGGTTGATAATGATGTGGTCGTGGAAGGTGTTCAGCTCAGGCCGGTAAGGTCCTGGCTGAGGAGGCGCAGGCGCTGACGCGCGGTTGCGTCATAGGCCTGCGCATTGGCGCGGGAAGGGTGCTGCCCGTTGTAATAGAGGCCGGTGTGTCCCTCGAGATCGCTGCCTACCGCCAGATTGAGGATAGCATCAGCGCCTTGGTCGACCGTGCTCATCGGCGCGACGCCCGCCTGGCGGACCATGGTGGTGTTCATGTAGGTCGCGGGATGTAGGCAGTTGGCGGTGATACCAGAGCTGGCCAGTTCCTCAGCGAGCTCGAAGGTAAACATGATCTGAGCCAGCTTACTCTGGCAGTAGGCGCGCACGCCGCTATAGCCGCGCATCAGCATGACATCCGAGAAGTCGATGGGCTGTTGGCCGGCCGAGGAAACATTGACAATGCGGGCGGGGCCGCTTGCCTTCAACAGCGGCAGCAGGCGGCGTGTCAGCAGGAAACCGGCGAGGTAGTTCACCGCGAAGCGCAGTTCATATCCGTCGCGGCTCACCTGGCGCCCTGGCTCGCCGCCGCTCGTGCCGATCCCGGCATTGTTGATCAGAATGTCGAGGCGCCCGTGATCGCGTTCGATGGCGTCGGCGAGTGCGCGAACCTCGTCCAACGAGGAAAGGTCGGCGGGGTAAAAGGCTGCGTGTCCGCCAGCGTCGTGAATGCCGGCAAGCAGGCTTTCGGCGCGCGCCTGGTCGCGGCCGTGCACCAGCACCTTTCCGCCCGCTGCCGCCAGCCTCTCGGCAACCCGGCGGCCGACACCGTCTGTCGAGCCGGTAATCAGGATCGTCTTGCTGCTCAGCTCCATTGCAATCGCCTCTATCTCGTTTCTGGAGTGATATTTGGCAGTTCGTGGAAGCGGCAAACAGTTCTGACTTTATCCTAGTATTCATCCTGCTATGATGAGCCATGACCATCAGCCAGAACCAAACCATTCTAGATGCCCGGCGCCGTGAATTCGGGGCTTTCCTGCGCTCTCGGCGGGAGAAGCTGACGCCAGCGAGCGTCGGGCTTCCGGACGGATTTCGCCGGCGAACGCCGGGGCTCAGGCGTGAGGAAGTGGCGCTTCTCGCCGGTGTCGGCACCACATGGTACACATGGCTGGAGCAGGGGCGGGACGTGCGCGCCTCGGTGGAGGTGCTGTCGGCGCTGGCCGATGCCCTGCTGCTCGATCCAGCCGAACGACGGCATCTCTTTACCTTGAGCGATCGGCCATCGACGGAACTTCCGATACATGGGCCGGAGGATGTGCCGGACGCGCTGCGGCGCATGCTGGCCAGCCTCACCGGCCAGCCGGCCTATGTCCTTGGCCGCCGCTGGGATGTGCTTGCCTGGAATGCGGCGTCCGTCGCGCTTTTCGGCGATTACGGTCTGCTTGAGGGCGATGCGCGCAACACCGTCCATCGGGTGTTCACCGATCCCGCGCACCGGCAGCTCCTGGTCGATTGGGAGATCGTGGCGGCAAACTCGCTCGCCATGTTCCGCGCCGATAGCGCACGCTATGCCGGCGATCCCGATTTCGAACGGTTGATTGCCACTTTGACCCAGGCGAGCCCGGAGTTTCGGGCCTGGTGGCCGCGGCAGGACGTGTTGCGACCGCTGGCGGGCCATAAGCGCTTGCGCCATCCCTTGGGCGGGTTGATGAATTTCGAATATACCGCACTCGCCGTCATCGACCGGCCCGACATGAAGCTGGTGGTTTACACACCGCTCGACGACGATGGGACTAGCGAGAAGCTCAGGGGGTTGCTGGGGCGGAGCGGCGCAGTATAGCGTCCCGTTCACGAGCGTCATCAGCTCTTATCATCTCAGCCTTCGAGATTGCTCCTGAGCCTATCGAGAATGGATAGGGCGTGGCCGGCATAGGCGCTGATCCAGCGGTCGTGAATTTGTTTGATCGGCAGGCTGTTCAGGTGGTTCCAGCGCTCGCGCCCCTCCTTTTTGGCGATTACCAGTCCGGCTTCCTCCAGCACCTTCAGGTGCAACATCACCGTGCAGCGGTCCATGTCCGGGAAGGTCTCGCAGAGCATGCCAGTGGTTCTCGGTGCGTCCTTGAGCATGTCGAGGATTTCGCGCCGGCGACGGTGAGCCAGGGCCTTGAAAATGAGGTCGCTATCCGATTCGCTTGACATGTTATGTTTTTATAACATAATGGCGTCGATCGCAATGGAGAAACAATTCCGATCAGAAAGAGGAGGAAAAGCCATGACGCTGGATATCCGTATTTCGGGCCGCATCGGCCGCAAGGTGGAGGAGGTCTTCGACGCGGTCGTCAATCCGCAGAAGCTTTCGAGCTATTTCACCACCGTCGGCGGCGCCAGCGCGCCGCTCGTTGCCGGGACGACGGTCATCTGGTGGGAGAAGGCGCCGGTCGAGGTCAGCGAGATCGAGCCCAATCGCCGTATCGTCTTTCACTGGGATGGTGGCGCCGACGAGGAGGGCGCGCGCTATAGGACCAAGGTGGAGATGACGTTCGAAGCGCTCGACGACGGTGGTACCCTGGTGACGATCGCGGAATCCGGTTGGCGTGAGGATGTGGCCGGCCGTCATGGCACCTATCTCAATTGCGAAGGCTGGACCCAGATGCTCTGCTGCATGAAGGCCTTCGTCGAATATGGCATCAATCTGCGGGAAGGGTTCTTCCTGAGCGAAATGCGTGGTGTGCCCGCCGAGGCGCCGGATCGCTGAGAAGGTCAGGCGAGGCTGATGCGCCTCGCGCTGTGCGGTTCGAGAGAATATGACCCCGCCTGAATGTCCTGATCGTGAACTGCGCTGCTTGCCGGCGACGCAGTTCACTTTTCTGTGTGGATAAGCTCAAATTCCTGGTGAATGACAAATTCCTTTTAATAATAACGGATTCCTTGTTAGAGGAACGCGGCCTGCGCCAAAATTGCCCAAATTTAGAAACATGGGAGCGCTCGAGAAAAAGAGCCCGTGGACAGAAGTGCAGGCGACACCATAAAGATGCAATATTAGCGTTACTGCACATCCGAGCAAACGGGACCGGCGAAAGCCAATTCAAACAGGTAGAGCATGTCGACCCCAATCGATCTGGAAAAAGCCGATGAGGAACTGAGCGAGCGCGGTGGGATAAGCGGGTTCTTGAACAGCAATCGCACGCTGATCGTTGCCGTCCTCACCGTCGCCGTCTTCTGCATCGCCGCTTATGCGATCTTCGATCTGACGAACGAAGTCCGCTATGACGATGTCGTGCACGCGCTCGAGACGACCAAGCTCTCGTCCATCCTGCTGGCCCTGTTCTTCACGGGCCTCAGCTTCGCCTCGCTGATCTTCTACGACCAGAATGCGCTGGAATATATCGGCAAGCGCTTGCCGTTTCCGCATGTGGCGCTCACCTCCTTCAGCGCCTATGCGGTCGGCAACACGGCTGGTTTCGGCGCGCTCAGCGCCGGCGCCATCCGCTATCGCGCCTATACGAGGATGGGGCTGTCGCCTGATGACATCACCCGCGTCATCGCTTTCGTCACGCTCGCCTTCGGCCTTGGCCTTGCCGCTGTCGGTGCCATCGCGCTGCTGGTCATTGCCGATGAAATCGGCCCGCTGATCAATGTCAATGGCCTGTGGCTGCGCCTGATCGCCGGCGCCATTCTCGCGGCGCTCGCCGTCGTGATCGTCATCGGCCGCAATGGCCGCGAGGTGCAGATCGGGCCGATCGCCGTTCGCCTGCCGGATTCGCGCACCTGGTCGCGGCAGTTTCTGGTGACCGCCTTCGATATCGCCGCCTCGGCCTCGGTGCTCTATGTGCTGCTGCCGGATACGGCCATCGGCTGGCCGGGCTTCTTCGCCATCTATGCCATCGCCGTCGGCCTCGGCGTGCTGAGCCACGTTCCGGCCGGATTCGGCGTGTTCGAGACGATCATCATCGCCTGGCTCGGCAGCTCGGTGAATGCCGACGCGGTCCTCGGTTCGTTGGTTCTCTACCGTGTCATCTACAACGTCATCCCGCTGGCGATCGCGATCCTGGCCGTCTCCGTGGCCGAACTGCGCCGCTTCGTCGATCATCCGGCCGCCTCCAGCATGCGCCGCATCGGCGGCCGCCTCATGCCGCAGCTGCTGTCGACCTTCGCGCTGCTGCTCGGCATGATGCTGGTCTTTTCGAGCGTGACGCCGACACCGGATCAAAATCTCGAATTCCTCCGCGATTATCTGGCATTGCCGATCGTTGAAGGAGCACATTTCCTGTCCAGCCTACTTGGGCTGGCGATGATCGTTGCCGCCCGCGGCCTTGGCCAGCGTCTTGATGGTGCCTGGTGGGTCTCGATCTTCTCGGCGGTCCTCGCGCTGCTCTTGTCGCTGCTGAAGGCCATCGCCATTGTCGAGGCCGGGTTGCTCGGCTTCCTCATCTTCGGCCTCGTCGTCAGCCGTCAGCTCTTCACCCGGCCGGCATCGCTGCTGAACCAGGCTCTGACAGGGGGCTGGCTGACGGCGATCGCGGTGATCTGCATCGGCGCCATCGTCATTCTGTTCTTCGTCTATCGTGACGTCGAATACAGCAACCAGCTCTGGTGGGAGTTCGAATTTACCGGAGAAGCGCCGCGCGGGCTTCGCGCCGTGCTCGGTATCTCCATCGTCTCGTCGGCGATCGCGATCTTTAGCCTGTTGCGGCCGGCGACGCCGCGACTGGACCCGGTTTCCGAAGATTCCGTGGAGCGGGCTGTCGAAATCGTCCGCAACCAAGGCGTCGCCGACGCCAATCTGGTTCGCATGGGCGACAAAAGCATCATGTTCTCGGAAAAGGGCGATGCCTTCATCATGTATGGCAAACAGGGCCGCTCTTGGATCGCGCTGTTCGATCCGATCGGCCCCAAGCACGCCCTGCCGGAACTCGTCTGGCGCTTTGTCGAAACCGCCCGTGCGGCAGGCTGCCGTTCGGTCTTCTATCAGATATCGCCGGCGCTTTTGTCCTATTGCGCCGATGCCGGTTTGCGCGCTTTCAAGCTCGGCGAGCTGGCGGTGGTCAATCTTACCAATTTCGAGCTGAAGGGCGGCAAATGGGCCAATCTTCGCCAGACCGCGAGCCGCGCTGTGCGCGACGGACTAGAATTTGCCGTTATCGAGCCGCAGCATGTGCCTGAAATCATGGATCAGCTTGCCGAGGTTTCGGAATCGTGGCTTGCCGATCATAACGCCAAGGAAAAGGGCTTCTCGCTGGGGGCCTTCGATCCGGACTATGTTGCCTCGCAATCGGTTGGCGTGCTGAAAAAGGATGGTAAGATCGTCGCTTTCGCTAATATCCTGATGACGGAGACCAGGGAGGAGGGCTCTGTCGACCTGATGCGCTTTTCACCGGATGCCCCGAAGGGATCGATGGATTTTCTGTTCGTGCAGATCCTCGAATATCTGAAGGAGCAGGGTTTCCAGCGCTTCAATCTGGGCATGGCGCCGCTATCGGGCATGTCGAGACGGGAATCGGCGCCGGTGTGGGACAGGGTCGGGGGAACCGTGTTCGAGCACGGCGAACGCTATTATAATTTCAAAGGGCTTCGTGCCTTCAAATCCAAGTTTCATCCCGAATGGCAGCCACGCTATCTGGCCGTTTCGGGAGGTGTCAGTCCAATGATCGCGCTGATGGATGCCACATTCCTCATCGGGGGCGGACTTAAGGGGGTCGTGAGGAAATGATCTTGAAATACGCAACATCCTTGGCTTCCGCTTTGCTGCTATCTGCCGGTCTGCTGGTATCCGGTGCGGCGCGGGCGGACGAGGACGATACCAAATACGATCTCGGCATGATCTCTCCGCCGCATATCCTGCGTCCGCAGGGCAAGGTGACCAGCGAGGTCATCCTGATCTCCGATGTCGCCGGCTGGGGCGACAAGGAAAAGGGCGTCGCCGACAAGCTTGTCGCCAACGGCACGCTGGTCATCGGCATCGATTATCCGTCCTTCCTGGCGTCGCTGAACAAATATGATGTCAGTCAGAATGACGGTTGCATCTACATGGTCTCGGACCTGGAATCGCTCAGCCAGCAGGTGCAGCGCTCCTTTGCCGACAGCACCTATCAGCTGCCGATCATCGCCGGTGTCGGCGCGGGTGGCGCCATGGCGTTGACGATTGCCGCGCAAACCCCGGATGCCACAGTCGCCGGCACGCTCGCCGTCGATCCGACCTCCGGCATTGCGCTGAAGCAGGAGCTCTGCACGCCCGCCGAGAAGAAGAGCGACGGCGACATGGTGTCCTTCGGCCTGCAGGAAGGCGCGCTGCCGAACCCGATCGTCGCAACATTCACGTCGAACGCTCCCAAGGACGGACGTGACCATGTCGAGGAGATCCAGAAGGATCATCCCGATGTTCAGGTTACCGATTCCGACGATGACGACACCTATGCCACCCTTAGCACCGGGTTGGCGGATCTGATGAAGACGATCGACAGTGAAAAATCGCCGCTCGGCCTGCCTGTCGATGTCATGGACACCAAGCCCACGGAAGACACGCTGGCGATCGTCTATTCCGGCGATGGCGGCTGGCGCGATATCGACAAGGAAGTCGGCAGCTATCTCCAGGACCAGGGCATCCCCGTGGTCGGCGTCGACACGCTGCACTACTTCTGGACGGAGCGCGATCCGCAGCAGACCGCCGACGATCTCGGTCGCATGATCCAGTATTACACCAAGCGCTTCAAGGTGAAGCATGTGGTGCTGGTCGGCTACTCCTTTGGCGCCGACGTGCTGCCGGCGAGCTATAACCGTCTGAAGCAGGCCGACAAGGACAAGATCGTGCAGATCTCGCTGTTGTCGCTGTCGCGCAAGGTCGATTATGTGATCTCGGTCATGGGTTGGCTGGGCGCCACGAGCGCGGGCAAGGGCGGCGATCCCACCAATGACCTCAAGTCGATCAATCCGAAGATGGTGCAATGCATCTACGGCAAGGACGATGACGAGGATGTCGCCTGCCCGGTCTTGACCGGTACGGGCGCCGAAGTCATCGCCATGGATGGCGGCCATCATTTCGACGACGATTACCAGGCCTTGGCCAATCACATCATCAACGGCCTGAAGAGCAGGCTCGGCGAGTGATGCACTGATCGCGCGGCGGCTTGTTCCGCCGCGCACATTCCAACAGCTATTCAGCCATACGCGCCGCTGTTTTCCATGTCCGCCGACCAGCATTCGTTTGCTTCTTGGCGTGGCTGCCGGTAGTCGGAAGAAAGACGGCGCCGAGTCGCTTCCGGCTCGCCCACCCGATCCCGCCAACCCGAGAGGGGACTGAACCTTGTCCGCCATATCGTCTTCCGTCTTCGACAAAAGCTATTCCGGATTCCTGTTCGACATGGATGGCACGATCATCAACTCGATCGCCGCCGCCGAGCGTGTCTGGGGCGATTGGGCGCGCAGCAAGGGGCTGGATGTCGAGAAGTTCATGCCGACCATGCATGGCGCGCGTGGCATCGACACGATCGGCAAGCTCAACCTGCCCGGCGTCGATCCGGTCGCGGAGTCGGCACTGATCATGGAGGCGGAAATTACCGATTTGGAAGGAGTCGTGCCGTTGCCCGGCGCCATCGAATTCCTGGCCTCGCTGCCGCCGGACCGCTGGGCGATCGTCACCTCATCGCCACTGCGGCTTGCCCATGCGCGTCTCGCCGCCGCCGGCATTCCGGTTCCGCGCTTAATCGTCACGGCCGAAGACGTCAAGGTCGGCAAGCCCGATCCGCAATGCTACATTCTCGGTGCCGAACGCCTCGGACTGCGGCCCTCCGATTGCCTCGTTTTCGAGGATGTGATGGCCGGCATCAAGGCGGGCGAAGCCGCCGGCGCCGATGTCGTGGTGATCACGGCGACGCATTCCCACCCGCTCGAAACCAGTCATCCGACGCTGCCGAATTATGAGAATGTTCGGGCGCATGTCGACGGGAACGGCCATCTTTCGGTGGTACGCAAGGCCGGCTGAAGCCGCTGGCGGGCAGGCGATAACCCCATGTCGCTTTCGCGCATTGCATTAGGCCGCAGGCTCATTATGCTTTCCTGATATTGTCCCAATGTATGAAAGCCTGATGACCCCCAAAGAGCTGAAAGCCCGCTATCGCAACGAGCGCCTTGCCGCCCGCGACGCGATCCCGCCCGATGAGCGCATCGAGAAGGGGCTGGCGATGCTTGCCTATGCCGGTGATGCGATCGACGTCGAGCCGGGGACGATCGTGTCCGGCTTCCTGCCGATCCGGTCGGAGGCCGACATTCGGCCGCTGATGGCGCGGTTGCGGGAACGAGGGGCTCGGCTCTGCGTGCCGGTCATTCTCGACAAGCTCACTATCGTCTTTCGCGAACTCGTGCCCGGTACGCCGCTGATCCCCAGCGGTTTCGGTACGGCGGGGCCGGGACCTGATGCCGCCGTTCTGGACCCTGAGGTCATGCTGGTGCCGCTTTCGGCTTTCGACAACACCGGCCATCGCATCGGCTACGGCGCCGGCCATTACGACCGCGCCATCGATCGTTTGCATCAAAAAGGCTTGAATCCACGGCTGATCGGCATTGCATTCGACTGCCAGGAAGTGCCATCAGTACCGGCTGAGCCGCATGATGTCCGTCTGGACGCGATTTTGACCGAGAGTGGGCTCAATTTTGTTTCCGTGGAGATTGGATAGGGAATGCGGCTGCTTTTTCTGGGTGACATGGTCGGAAAGACCGGACGGGTTGCGGTATGGGATCGCTTGCCGGGCTTGGTTTCCGATCTGAAGCTCGACTTCGTCATCGTCAACGGCGAAAATGCCGCCGGCGGCTTCGGCATCACCGAGGATATCTTCCTTGAGACGATCAATGCCGGCGCCGATGTGGTGACCACGGGCAA
Organism: Rhizobium sp. GW821-FHT14E12; assembly: GCF_058803745.1. Classification (NCBI taxonomy): domain Bacteria; kingdom Pseudomonadati; phylum Pseudomonadota; class Alphaproteobacteria; order Hyphomicrobiales; family Rhizobiaceae; genus Rhizobium; species Rhizobium sp. GW821-FHT14E12. The sequence goes on along the minus strand of NZ_JBXAPH010000001.1, from coordinate 1,344,717 downwards.
TCACGTCTGGGACCAGAAGGAAGCGGTGGTGTTTTGCGAGCGCCACGACCAGTTCCTGCGGCCGGCCAATTACCCGGCTGGCACGCCCGGTCGCGGCTCGAGCATCTATTATGCCCGCAACGGCGCCCGCGTGCTTGTTGCCAACATTATGGGCCGCGTCTTCATGCATCCGGAGCTGGACGATCCATTCAAGTCGGCGGAAGCGATCCTCGATGCCTGCCCGCTGAAGGAACAGGCCGATGCTATCGTCTTCGATTTCCACGCAGAGGCGACCAGCGAGAAGCAATGCTTCGGGCATTTCGTCGATGGCCGCGCCAGCTTGGTTGTCGGTACGCATACACATGTGCCGACCGCCGACGCGCAGATCCTGAACGGCGGCACTGCCTATATGTCGGATGCCGGCATGTGTGGCGACTACGACTCGTCGCTCGGCATGGAGAAGGAAGAGCCGCTCAATCGCTTCATCTCGAAAATGCCGAAGGGCCGTTTCGAGGCCGCCTCCGGCCCAGCCACCATCTGCGGTGTCGGCGTGGAGATTTCGGATGCGACCGGGCTTGCGGAAAAGATCGCCCCGCTGCGGCTCGGGCCGCGCCTGGCCGAGACCATTCCGGAGTTCTGGCGGTAGCTGCTGCCCAATCATTCATCGTCCGGCCGCAATGACGCGATTGTGAGCAATCCCCATCGGATTGCCGCTGGACCTGCCTCCAACCGTGCCGCATCCTCTCCGCTTCCGTAAGGCTTGAGGGGGTGGCATGATGTTGCGATTTCCTGTCTTCGCCGTGCTCTTCCTGCTGACCTTGGCGGGTTGGAGTGTCGCGAACGCTCAGGAGAAACCTTCCCGCCCGCAGCCCAGCCAATGCCAGGCGATTGCGCAGTCTTTGCCGAAGGCGACATTCGCGAGTTTCTCGCCTCCCGAAGCGACACTTGCCAAGGATGTGCTCAACGGTGATGTGAAGATCACCTTCCTCGGTCATGCGACTTTCTTCATCGAAACGCCCGGTGGCGTCTCGATCGCGACGGATTTCAGCGGCACCTATCCACCGCCCTATACGCCGACCGCCGTCACCATGAACAAGGCGCATCCGACGCATTACACGTTGGCGCCGGATCCGGCGATCCAATATGTACTGCATGGCTGGAGCGATACGCCCGGCGAGCCGGCGAAGGTCCATTTGACTGTCGGCGATACGCTGATCCGCAATGTGGTCACCGATATCCGCTCGTGGTCCGGTGGCATCGAGCCCAACGGCAATTCCATCTTCATTTTCGAAGTGGCGGGGCTCTGCATCGGCCATCTGGGACATCTGCATTTCGAGCTCAACGACAAGCAATATGCCGAAATCGGTCGGCTCGATGTCGTGATGGTTCCGGTCGACGGCGGGCTGACCATGGGGGCGGACAGCATGAGCCGGGTGGTGAAGCGGTTGCGCTCATCGCTAATCCTGCCGATGCACCGCTGGGGACCGCCGGTCGATCAGTTCCTGGCTCTTTTCGGTCCTGATTTCGATGTCGCCTATGCGCCGGGCGCGACGACCACGGTGTCGTTGAAGACACTGCCGCGCAAGCCGCTGATCTATGTGCTGAAGGGGCTCTGAGCCGATCAGCGTAACCCTGGCTTGCGAGGGCTCACAGCCGGACCAGGCGCCTCTTTCTGGCTTTTTGCTTGAATGAAAGCGGCTTCGCTCTTATAAGGCGGCCCATTCCCAACAAAAGACGTGAACAGGGGTGCCATGGCTGGCCATTCACAGTTTAAAAACATCATGCACCGCAAGGGTCGTCAGGACTCGGTGCGTTCGAAAATGTTCTCCAAGCTGGCGCGTGAAATCACCGTCGCCGCGAAGGCAGGTCTGCCCGACCCGACCATGAACGCGAGTCTGCGCCTGGCGATCCAGAACGCCAAGGCACAGTCGATGCCGAAGGACAATATCGACCGCGCCATCAAGAAGGCGGCCGGTAGTGACGGTGAAAACTACGATGCAGTGCGCTACGAGGGTTATGGCCCCGGCGGCACGGCGATCATCGTCGAGGCTCTGACCGATAACCGCAACCGCACGGCCTCGAATGTTCGTTCGATCTTCACCAAGGCAGGCGGCGCGCTCGGTGAAACCGGCTCGGTCTCCTTCTCCTTCGATCATGTCGGCGAGATCACCTACAAGCCGACAGTCGGCGATGCCGACAAGGTGATGGAAGCGGCAATCGAAGCCGGTGCCGACGACGTCGAGAGCGACGAAGACGGCCACACCATCATCTGCGGCTTCGAGGCGATGAACGAAGTCGCCAAGGCGCTGGAAGCAACGCTTGGTGACGCCGAGACCGTCAAGGCGATCTGGCGTGCGCAAAACAATGTGCCGGTCGACGAAGAAAAGGCGCAGTCGCTGATGAAGCTCATCGATAGCCTTGAAGACGACGACGACGTGCAGAACGTCTATTCGAACTTCGAAGTCTCCGAAGAAGTGATGGCCAAGCTGTCAGCCTGATCGGTGTGATTGATTAAAAAAGCCGGCCGCAGCGATGCGGCCGGCTTTTTGTTTGCCTTAGGGTGTGGTGGCACGCGTGAAATCATCACGAAAGGCAATGAGATCGGGGGCGCTAACATCGGAAACCGCCCAGAATACCAGCCCATCCGCATACCATTCGGCGAAATTATAGCCTTCCTTCTCAGCCATGCTGCGGGTTGCGGACGCGCCGGGCCAGATGAAGAGATTGATGGTATGGCCATGCCGGCGGTAGATCAGTGCCGCAACAACCCGGCCATTCAGATAATCCACCCTGCCGCCGACAAGGGGAAAGCCTTGTGTCGCCAGGTCAACCACCGGCGGAGAAAAGTCGATCTTGCCGTTGAACCATGGCTTGACGGTATGCTGATCCGAGGTCAGCACATCCGTCAGGTGATCGGCGAGCATCGAGCGCACATGGCTTGCAAGGAGCTGATCTTCGATCGTCTGGCTCTGCTGCGGCACGTTCAAGACCAGCATGAGGCTGGCTCCCAGCACGGCGAGGGAGGGTATGAAGCTCCATTGCCGGACGAACCGCCAGAAGCGGCGCCATGGGCTCTCCGTGCTGGTCGTCGCGGTCATGGCGCGCGCCATCATCGCCTGTTCCAGCGCCAGCGCGGTCTGAACGCGTGCGCGGACCGCATCCGGCGCCTGCCATTTCACGCCATCACGGCCGGCAAGGCGCTTTACTATGAGAGCCTCTTCCATCTCGTGGGCGCAGTTCGCGCAGGTCGCAAGATGCGCCTCGAAACGGGCGGCGTTGGTGGTATCGAGCTCGCCATCGATGAAGCCGTGCAGCAGGTCGTTCCACTCGCCGTGATCATTGGTTTGCTCCTCGCTCATCGAGCAGTCCCTTTTTCATCGAGGCTGTGCCATGCCGCGCCGAAATCGCGGCGGGCGCGGGCAAGACGCGACATGACGGTGCCGATCGGGGCGTCGATGATATCGGCGATCTCCTTGTAGGAGAGGTCTTCGAGCTCCCGCAGCACCAGGACTTCGCGCATGGTGTCGGGCAGCATGTTGATGACCTGACGCACCCTCAGCGTTTCCGTCTTGCGGGCAAGGGCCATCTCGGGCGTGTCTTCCTCGGAAACCGCCTCCAGCGAAGGCGGGTCTTCTGATGAGTCACCGCCATCGGGCATCGGTTGTTCGTAACGGGTCTTGCGTCGCCCCTCCTGCAGCCAGGCGTGATAGCAGTTGCGGACAATGGTGAAGGTCCAGGCGCGGGCATCACCATCGCGAAAGCCGCCAAAGCCGCGATAGGCGCGCAGGAACGCCTCCTGCACGATATCCTGTGCGGCATCGGCATCCCGGCTCAGGAAGCGCGCAAAATTATAAGCGGCATCCAGATGTGGAATAATGGTGCGCTGGAAATGGCGCATGGTCTCGTCGGCGGATGAGATCGTGCGCGCATGCGGCTTGGCGGGAGCGCCCAGCTCGGTTGCTGTCATGAGGCTGGGATAGGCGGGTGTTGCGTTTCCGCGCCCGCTCTCTCCAGCAAGGATGGCGGCCAATCGGGCTGCCAATTGCTGCAGGCTGCGTATCGCGCTCGTTCGCAGCCAGCTCAAAGTCACTGTATTAAGTTGGCGGTCGAACGAAATAGAGCTGATCATCTGGGCGTCTGTCATCATGGTCCCCGCGAAACGCCGATGCCGACTTTAAGCCTCGGTTCCGGCGCTTGCAATGTTGCCTAGGACCTAGATCACGCTCGCGCGGATTTTATTCCCGTAGGCATGCAAAAAAATCGAAGGCGATGCATCCAGCCGGCCAGCATCCGGTGGATTGTGGCCCGACCTCTCAGCTCACACTTAAAATGCTCGTTTTCTTTCAGATACTTGAACGAATTCCTCTTGCGACTAGGAATAAGTCCCCACGACCGTCGATCTTCTTCCTCAGCGGGGGCAGCAATCTGCAGCGTCCTCCGTCTGGCTGAAAAGCCAGCACCCTGAGGAGATATTGCGATGTTGGACATGACCCGCCGTGCCGTGCTCGGAACGGCCGCTGCCGCGGCAGCCTTCGGACTGTCGTCGAAACTTGAATTCATTCCGCAAGCCTTTGCCGCAACCCCGCTGGAGCCGACGACCGGCTTCTACAAATACAAGGTCGGTTCGGTCGAAATCACGGCCATCTATGACGGTATCTGGCACAAGCCGCACGATCCGGCCTTTATCAAGAACGCTTCCGTCGACGACACCAAGGAGGCGCTTTCCAAGGCCGGCCTCACGACCGACTTCATGCCCATTCCGCTGACCGTCGTCGTTCTCGATATTGGCGGCCGCAAGATCATGATGGATGCCGGTTCGGGCGTCGGACAATGGCAGACCAATGCCACACATCTTCCGGCCAACATGGCCGCCGCCGGCATCGACTACAAGAAGATCGACACGATCATGATCTCACATTTCCATCCCGACCATGTCTGGGGCCTGATGGAGAAGGGGACGAATGCGCCGGTCTTTCCCAATGCCGAGCTGATCGTTAACGCCACCGAATACAATTGGTGGACCGATCCCAGCCGCGTCGACAAGCTGGCAGAAGGGCGGAAGGACGCCGGCAGACGCATCGCCTCCGTCTTCCCGAAGTGGAAGAACTGGAAACTGGTGGACGACGGCGCCGAAGTCGTGCCGGGCGTGCGCATCATGGCGGCGTATGGTCACACACCTGGCCACTCGGTCTTCCATATCGATGGCGGCAGCGAGCAATTGCTTGTTTCCGCTGACATCATGTACGTGCCGGCATTGCTGGCTCCCCATCCCGAATGGGAGGGCAGCTACGACCAGGACGGCCCGAGGGCCGTCGCCACCCGCCGCAGGCTGATCGACCGCGTCATCGCCGACAAGATCAGGATCTGCGGCTCGCATTTTCCATTCCCGGGCTCCGGCACCTTCGTCAAGGACGGCAATGCCTACGGATTTACCCCCACCATTCAGGCCTGAACGGCCAAAGAAGGAGCAGAAGCCATGTTGAAACATGCCATTATCGGAATTGCCGGCCTGTGTGCCGTCATCGTCATTCCAGCCGCCACGGCCGGGGTCGCCTTCGCCGTCGATAATATGGAATCCACCGATGCGCCGGATCTAACCTCGGTACGCGCCAAAATCGATGCGAAGGATTATGCCGGTGCGCTTGCCGAGCTTCGCGACATCGCCGAGGAGCATCAGCAAGCTGATGTCTACAATCTGATGGGCTTCACCCTGCGCAAGACCGGTGATTTCCGGACGTCGCTGACATACTACACCAAGGCGCTGGAACTGCAGCCCGATCACAAGGGCGCGCATGAATATCTCGGCGAACTCTACGTCGAGACCGGCGACATGCCCAAGGCTCGCGAGCAGCTTGCCACACTCACCAAGCTCTGCCCGGCCGGTTGCGAGGAGCTGGAAGATCTGACCAAGGCGATCGCTGCCAAGGGAGGAAGCTAGAACTCGTTATCCGATCATCGAGGCGGCGCTTCCGTTCGGCTCAAGCCACGGAGGTACCGCCCCGAAAGATATCTGGGCGCTGGTTACAAGGGAGATCATCCATGGAATTCGAAGAGGAAAGTACCGTTCTCGTCAATTTGGCTGACATAGGGCTGCTGTTCGGCCGCATGCTGCTGTCGTTGCTCTTCCTGCAGGAGGGTATCGAGCTGCTCAGTCATTTCGACAATGCGTTGGAGGCCATGGCTAAGCTTGGCGTTGCCGCACCCGTCGCGACGGCGACCATCCTGCTGCAAATTGCCGGCGGCCTTGCCATTGTTGCCGGATTGTTGACCCGGTTGGCGGCGCTCGGCCTCTGCCTGTTCTGCGTGCTGACGGCGTTACTGTTTCATACGAACTTCGCCAGCCACAATGAACTCCTGCACTTCGAAAAGGATCTGGCGATATCAGGCGGAATGCTTGTGCTGATCGTCGCCGGCGCCGGCAAGCTGTCTCTGGATACGGTCATCCAACGCTACTGGAAGATGAATCTCGCATCTTGATCGACTGAGAACACCCGAGGAGCCGCCACCAAGCAAAGTCGGCTCATCGGGTGTTTTGTCTGCTACGGAAAGTCAGGAGACTTGTCTGAAACTCGGGAGGGTGGCGAACAGCTCCACCGATTTCAGCCGCGCCTCGATATCGTGGATCGGCATCGAAATGATGACCTCGTCGGCTTCCGTATCCTTGATGAACTGCGAGAGCTTGGCCTCTGCCGTTGCGGGCGAGCCGACGACGGCGTAGCGCAGCGTGTGCTCGACGTTCAGCTTTTCCATCGGCGTCCAGAAGTCGTCCATGTCCTTGCGTGGGCGGGGGAAGGGGCCGCGGATGTTGCGACGCAGGTTGACGAATTGCTGCTGCGCGGAAGTGAAATGATATTGCGCCTCCTCATCCGTATCAGCCACCGAACCCATGACGCCGACCATGACATAGGGCTTGTCGAGCGTTGCCGAGGGCGTGAAGCGATCACGGTAGATGGCGACGGCGTCGAGCAGGGCCTCCGGAGCGAAATGCGAGGCGAAGGCATAGGGCAGGCCGAGCATGGCGGCGAGATGGGCGCTGTAGTGGCTTGATCCGAGCAGCCAGATCGGCACCTTGGCGCCGTTGCCGGGCACGGCGAGGATCGACTGGTTCTCGTCGGCGGGGCTGAAGAGGTGTTGCAGCTCGATGATATCGTTGGGGAAGCTCTGGGCGCCGGCGTCGAGATTGCGGCGCAGCGCCTGGGCGGTCCGCATATCCGTGCCCGGAGCCCGGCCGAGGCCGAGATCGACGCGGCCGGGGAACAGGGCTTCCAGCGTGCCGAACTGTTCGGCGATCACCAGCGGCGCATGGTTGGGCAGCATGACGCCGCCTGAGCCGATACGGATGCGTGAGGTCGCGGCACCGACATGGCCGATCACGACCGCCGTGGCGGCGCTGGCAACGCCCGGCATGCCGTGATGCTCCGCCAGCCAGAACCTGGTGTAGCCAAGCTCCTCCGCCTTCTGTGCCATGCGCTTCGAGCCTTCGAAGGATTGGCTGACGGTGCTGCCTTCGGCAACGGGCGAAAGATCGAGAATCGAAAAGGGGACCATGGCAAGAGACCTGCGTGGTGAAAGGGAGGTTTGATGCTTCCCATGTAGGAGCGCGGACACGTCATTCCAAACCCCGCCTTGCCGATTTTCTTGCCGCGCTTTCAAAGTACCGGAATTGGGTACTTGGCTGTGAGATGTTTTTGTTTTGTTCACATTTTGCTGGCACATCTCAACCTCGAAAGATAGGTTGACCCCATGCAAAACACGATTCGCATCATCGGCATCGATCCGGGCCTGCGCCGCACCGGCTGGGGCGTGATCGACACGCTCGGCAATTCGCTGCGCTTCGTTGCCTCGGGAACGGTGACCTCGGATGGCGATATGGATCTCGCCTCTCGCCTCTGCCAGCTTCACGACGGACTTGCCGATATCGTTCATAGCTACAAGCCGGACGAGGCGGCGGTCGAGCAGACCTTCGTCAACAAGGATGCGGTGGCGACGCTGAAGCTCGGCCAGGCGCGCGGCATTGCCATGCTGGTGCCCGCGCGCGCCGGCTTGCCGGTCGCCGAATATGCGCCGAATGCCGTCAAAAAGGCGGTGATCGGTGTTGGCCACGGCGAGAAGCAGCAGATCCACATGATGCTGAAGATCCTGATGCCGAAAGCGGAGTTCAAAGGCAACGACGCCGCCGATGCGCTCGCGATTGCTATCTGTCACGCCCACAATCGCGGTGCCAACCGGCTACGGCAGGCGGCGTTGGCAGGGTAGTTTGTTCTTGACTTGTTCTGTTTTGATCGCTAAGTAATACTGAAGAGGTATTACCATGCGTGTTACGGAAAAAGGTCAGGTGACCATCCCCAAGGAAATTCGAGACAGGCTGGGCATCGGTCCAGGCTCGGAAGTTGATTTCATCGCTTCCGGCAGCGGGGCGATGCTCGTCAAGATCGCCGAGGCATCGGATCCGGCTATTCGTGATTTCGACGACTGGCTGGAGCGTGTCGGGGGTACGATGGACCTGGGTGGCATGACGACGGATGAATTTATGGAGTTTCTGAGAGGTCCGCGTGACGACGTCGACCCTCGTTGATACCAACATCTTCATCGATATTCTTGGTCCGGCATCGAACCATCGGCAGTGGTCCGCGAAGTTGCTGAAGCAATGTGTCGGCGAAGGGGATCTCGTTATGAGCCCGATCGTCTGGTCGGAACTCGCCGCTTCGCCTTTGAGCGAGGAGGAGTTGACGGTTGTTTTGTCCTGGCTCGATATGAAGCGCGAAGCCATGCCCTTTGAAGCCGCTTTTCGTGCCGGCAAGGCCCACCGGCTTTATCGGCTTGCCGGCGGTCAGCGGGAGCGGACTCTTCCGGACTTCCTCATTGGTGCCCATGCCGAGTGGCGAAGGCACAGGCTGTTGACGCGGGATGCCTCTCGTTATCGTTCCTACTTTCCTTCACTTGACCTCATCACTCCCGAAACCCATCCCTGACGGACATTATTCATGATCGGCAAGTTGAAAGGCACTATCGAAGAGATCGGCGAGGACTATGCGCTCGTGGATGTGCATGGTGTCTGCTACGTCGCCTATTGCTCGGCGCGGACGCTGTCGAAGCTCGGCTCGGTCGGCGAGGCCTGCATTCTGTTCATCGAGACCTATGTCCGTGAGGACCAGATCCGGCTTTTCGGCTTCATGGCGGTGCTGGAGCGGGAATGGTTCAACCTTCTGCAGACCGTGCAGGGCGTCGGCGCCAAGGTGGCGCTGGCGCTACTGTCGACGCTGACGCCGTCGGAGCTTGCCAATGCCATCGCGCTCCAGGATCGCACGGCCGTATCGCGGGCGCCGGGCGTCGGGCCGAAGGTGGCCATGCGGATTGTCACCGAACTGAAGAACAAGGTGCCGGCCTTTGCCGGCGAGGCGACGAATATCGGCTTCAAACAGGAGTTGGGCGAGGGCGTCGCCTCGGCGCCGGTATCCGATGCCGTATCAGCGCTTACCAATCTCGGTTATTCCCGCGATCAGGCCGCGAATGCCATCGCGGCAGCGATGAAGGTGGCCGGAGACGAGGCCGATAGCGCCAAGCTGATCCGGCTGGGTTTGAAGGAACTGTCGCGGTGATTCTTTGCACCTTTCCCCATTCCTTACTATTGTCTCAAAGTAAGGGGATCGACTCGTGCTGCTCTTTTGCAGAACGATGATCACGGAGGGGTAGACCATGGTGCCGTCGCCGTGACTCTCGATACTAAAGCCGCGAAACGCATACCGGGAATGGAACGTCTGACATGAGTGAAGCCGCGCGTCTGATATCGCCGGAAAAGCGGGGCGAAGACCTGGATGTGACGCTCCGGCCGCAGTCGCTGGACGAATTCACCGGCCAGGCGGAGGCACGCGCCAATCTGAAGGTCTTTATCGAAGCCGCCAAGGGGCGTGGCGAGGCACTGGACCATGTGCTGTTCGTCGGGCCGCCTGGTCTCGGCAAGACGACGCTGGCGCAGATCATGGCCAAGGAGCTCGGTGTCAATTTCCGCTCCACCTCCGGCCCTGTCATTGCCAAGGCGGGCGATCTTGCCGCGCTGCTGACCAATCTCGAAGAGCGTGATGTGCTCTTCATTGATGAAATCCATCGCCTCAATCCGGCCGTCGAGGAAATCCTCTATCCGGCCATGGAGGATTTCCAGCTCGATCTGATCATCGGCGAAGGCCCGGCGGCGCGCTCGGTCAAGATCGATCTGGCGAAATTCACGCTGGTCGCCGCCACCACCCGTCTCGGCCTGCTGACGACGCCGCTGCGCGATCGTTTCGGCATTCCGGTCCGCCTGAGCTTCTACACGGTCGAGGAACTGGAACTGATCGTCAGGCGCGGTGCGCGGCTGATGGGGCTTGGCATCACCGAAGAGGGCGCGCGCGAGATTGCCAGGCGCGCTCGCGGCACGCCACGCATCGCCGGTCGTCTGTTGCGCCGCGTGCGCGATTTCGCCGAGGTCGCGAAAGCCGAAGCCGTGACCCGCGAGATTGCAGACGAAGCCCTGACGCGTTTGCTGGTCGACAATGTCGGTTTCGATCAGCTCGACAAGCGCTATCTCAACATGATCGCTGTGAATTTCGGCGGTGGCCCGGTCGGTATCGAAACCATCGCCGCGGGCCTTTCCGAACCGCGCGACGCGATCGAGGATATTATCGAGCCTTATATGATCCAGCAGGGTTTCATCCAGCGCACGCCGCGCGGCCGCGTGCTGACGGCGATTGCCTGGAAACATCTTGATATGCAGCCGCCGAGGGACCTGGAAGCGGCGCAGTTCGGGCTGTTCCAAGGGGACGCTGAGTGATCAGCCGTCGCGGCTTCCTGAAGCTTTTCGGCGGCAGTATCGCCGGGCTGATGACACTTGGCGGCTATGCCTTCGGATTTGAGCCGATCGTCCGTCTGAACGTGACCCGCTACCAGTTGACGCCGCCGGGCTGGACGCCGGGGCTGAAGCTGAAGATCGTCGTCCTCACGGATCTTCATGCCTGCGAGCCGTGGATGACAGCCGATCGCATCGCCTCCATTTGCGAACATGCCAATAGTCTTGGCGGCGACATGATCGTCCTGCTTGGCGATTATACCTCCGGGACGGAGTTTGTGACCGGCCGCGTCGACCATCGCATTTGGTCGGCGGAACTGGCGGCCTTGAAGGCACCGCTCGGCGTGCACGCCATTATCGGCAATCATGACTGGTGGCATGACGCGGCCGCGCAAAAGAGTGGCCATGGCCCGACCTTCAGCCATAAAGCATTGGCCGATGTCGGAATTCCGGTCTATTCCAATCGCGCGGCGCGCCTGGAAAAGGATGGACACGGCTTCTGGCTGGCGGGTCTCGAAGATCAGCTCGCTCTGCGCCGGAGCATCCGCTGGAGGCGTCCAGTGACCACGGGGCTTGATGATCTCGACGGCACGCTGGCGCAGGTCAATGACGCTGCGCCCATTATCCTGCTTGCCCATGAGCCCGATATCTTCCCGACCGTGCCGTCGCGGGTGTCGGTGACGTTGTCCGGCCATACGCATGGCGGGCAGGTCCGGATTCTCGGTTGGTCGCCCTATCTGCCGTCGCGCTATGGCGATCGGTACGTCTATGGCCATATCATCGAGGAGCGCCGTCATCTCATCGTCTCCGGCGGCCTCGGCTGTTCGGTGGTGCCTGTTCGCTTCGGCGTACCGCCGGAAATCGTCGTGGTCGATCTGGGGGAAGATAATGCCGAAGCGTAAGCTTATCAGGCTAAACGCCGGTCAATCGCGGTTTCAGGTGCGCGTGGCGGGCCTTGGCTTTCGCGACGGGCATGTACTCGTTCACCGCGCCGAGCATGAGCCGTTCTGGACCTTCCCGGGCGGCCGGGCCGAGATCGGCGAGACGTCGGAGGAGACGTTGCAGCGCGAGATGGTCGAGGAGCTGGGCGTCGAGGTGACGGTTGGCCGGCTGCTCTGGATGGTGGAGAATTTCTTCCACTACGAGCAGCGCGATTGGCACGAGCTGGGGCTCTATTATCTGATGGATATCCCGCAGAGTTTCCCGTTTCACCCGCAGGAGATCGTCCACCGTATCGAGGATGGCGACAACCAGCTCGAATTCAAATGGGTGCGGGCGACGCGGGAGGCGCTGGTCGCGCTCGATATCCCGCCCTATTTCATCGCTGACGAGATCGAGAACCTGCCGCCGGCGCCGCGTCATCTGGTCTGGCGGGATGGCGACCTGGACAAAGCCTAGAGGGGGAGTGATGCATGTCCGCTTTCGATCCGACCCGTGTCTTCCGCAAGCTGGCCTACAACAATGCCTTGGCGAACGCCCGGCTCTATTGGGCCTGCGCGGCGCTTCAGCCCGGCGAGTTCGAGGCGAAACGTGTCAGCTTCTTCCCGTCGATCAAGGCAACGCTCAATCATATCCTGATCGTCGACTGGTTTTACGTCGATGCGCTGGAAGGCGGCACGCTCGGCATGAAGGCTTTCGATGTCGATGAGCCGTTTGACACGCTCGAGGCCTTGTCGGTCGAGCAGGGTAGCGTCGACCGACGGCTCGTCACTGTTTGCGAGACACTCGATCCCGACGCACTTGCAAGGGTAATCGATCTTCATCGTGGCAATCGCATCCAGCGGGAACGGGCCGAGGACGTGCTCAGTCATCTGTTCCAGCATCAGACCCATCATCGCGGTCAGGTGCATGCCATGCTTGCCGGCAGCAGCGTCGCCCCGCCGCAACTGGATGAGTTCATCGTTGCCGATGATGCCAGGTTTCGCGGCGAGGAACTGATGGAGCTTGGCTGGGACGAGGCGACGCTGATGCGTTAGCCGCCTCGTCGTCGGTTACCTGTCCTTGCTCACGCCGCGGAAGCGGAAACGTGGTCGCATTCCAGCTCCCCTATCGCGGCAAAGAGCTCGGCATCCTCGCCAATACCGGCATTGGGCGTCGTCAGCAGCGTGTCGCCATAGAAGACCGAATTGGCGCCTGCGACGAGACACAGGATCTGTGCTTCGCGATTGAGATTCGACCGGCCGGCTGAAAGCCGCACCGTCGAGGCCGGCATGACGAGGCGGGCCGTGGCTACCATACGCACGAGCTCCAGCGGGTCTATCACCGGCCGCTTTGCCAGAGGCGTGCCCTCGACCGGAACAAGCGCATTGATCGGCACGCTTTCGGGGTGCGGCTCCATTCCCGCAAGGACATGCAGCATCGAGGCGCGGTCACGGATCGTTTCGCCCATGCCGATGATGCCGCCACAACACAGGTCGATGCCGAAGGATCGTACCGTCGCCAGCGTATCCAGCCGGTCCTGATAGGTGCGCGTCGTGATGATCTGCCCGTAGAATTCCGGGCTGGTATCGAGATTGTGGTTGTAGGCGGTAAGGCCGGCGGCGGCGAGCCGTTCGGCCTGGTGGGGCTTCAGCATACCGAGCGTGACGCAAGCCTCCATGCCGAGCGCGCGGACGCCCTCGACCATCTCGATGACGGCATCGAACTCACGGCCGTCGCGGACCTGGCGCCAGGCAGCACCCATGCAGAAGCGCTCCGCTCCCGCTTCCCTGGCGGTCGCGGCCATCGCCACCACGCTTTCGGGATCCATCAGCCTGTCGCGGGTGAGGTCAACCTCGCGGTGATGCGCCGATTGCGGGCAATAAGCGCAATTTTCCGGGCAGCCGCCGGTTTTGATCGACAGCAGGCTGGCCTTCTGAACCTTGTTCGGGTCGTGATGCATGCGGTGCACGGCATTGGCCCACCCAACAAGCTCCAGCAAAGGCAGATTGTGCAGGGCGACAATTTCGTCGATGGCCCAGTCATGCCGGATCGTACCGTCCGCCGCCATCATGGGCGCTTCCCCTGAAGCTGAGCGAGCGTGGCCGGCAATATCGCTGCACCTACTGCAACAAGGCCGATTTTCATGAGGTCGCCGAGCAGGAACGGCACGACGCCGACGCTCAGCAGGCGGTCGAGCGGCACATAGGCCGCGAGCCATGCCGCGCCGAGTGCATAGACGGTCACGAGCCCGGCAAGCATGGCGCCTGTGCGTCCGAGGGCGCCTTTGCCGAGCGCCAGTGTGCCGACCAGCCAGGAGGCGACGAGATAACCGGCAAGATAGCCGCCTGTCGGTCCAGCCATATAGGCAAGCCCGATGCCGCGTTCCGGCGAGCCGGAGAAGACGGGCAGTCCTGCGGCGCCGGCCGCGAGATAGGTCAGGAAGATCGAGACGGCGATGCGTGGCCCAAGGGCCACCCCGAATGCCATGACGGCAAGCGTATGCAGGGTCATCGGCACGGGCCAGAACGGAATCTGGGTCTTGGCGGCAATCGTCATCAGCGCGGCGCCGGCAATGACTGTCAACGCGGTTCGCACGGGAGATGTAAATCGGCTTTCGATGGGGCTGGCGGTGGGGTGGGTCATGCTGCTCCTCTGATAAATTATAGATAATACCGTGATTCTATCGCTAAATTATCTATAAGGTTGCCGAGATAGCAATGGTGAGTGGCTTAAAATCTATCATGTCGCGGAAGATGGTGAGCGGAACGTCGAATTTTGAAGGTGTTTAACTGTTCCGATCGGCATGTTCGGTGAGCTATCGACACAGCTATCTTGCGCTGGATCTCTCGTTAAGTTTTTGGAATAAAGCGATAATAACGGTCGGCTTACGTGAGCCCTTCGCCGATCTCCGTCGGGATGGCAATAGATGCAGCTACTATTGAATTTTTATAGATAATTTTATCGAGACTGCACGTTAACGCGAATCTAGGCGCGGGAAGGCGCATCATGCTGCGTTGTAGTTTTCGCCAAGTTCTCGATGGTTTCCTTCAGCGCCGCCGTTCCGCCGCCGCGCCAGCCGAGTGCACGGATTTTCGAGGTGTCCATCTCACTGACGACACCTCGCGGAGCCGGGGCGGGCAGGGCATGCGGACAGCCGGTTGCCCTTTGCAGATGCCCGAGAATCTCGTGCGTGTCGGTCAGGACGTCGGAGAGATTGAACGCCCCGCCGTCGACGCGGCTCGTCTCGGTCTCCAGAAGCAGGCGAACAGCGCGGCCGAGATCGCGGCCGTGGACTTCGGTTGCGGCGCGGGAGGTAACGAGCTTTCCGGCGAGATAATCGGCGAAAAGCCCGTCCCATTTATTTGGGCGAAGGTCGCCATAGACGCCGGTGGCTCTGAGGCTTGCCGTGGTGAAACCGGGGGCTGCGAGCGAGAAGAGTGCATGCTCGGCATCGCGCTTCACTTCACCATAGAGCGTGTTCGGCGCCGGTTTGCTTGTCTCCGTCAGCACCTCGCCGGCCGGCCGGTCGCCATAGACGGCGCGTGATGACAGAAAGATGCAGCGGCGGATGCCGGCCTGTTTTGCCGTTTCGAACAGCTTGACTGTGCCGTCGAGGTTGAGCCGGCGAAAGCCTTCGGCATCGTCACCTTCGCCGCCGCGATATTTGCCGGGGACGTGGCTGAAAGCCGCGTGGACGAAGAAATAAGCGTCGTCGAAGGCCCCGCTTTGATTGTCGGACGGATCGAGGCTCAGCGGCACGAAGGCGACTGGCTGCGAGAAGAGGTGGGGTTGCGGCGGGCTGCGGCCGCCGACGGCAACGTGATATCCGGCGGAAAGCAGTTCCTCGACGATATAGCGGCCGACGAGACCTGTTCCGCCCGATACCAGGACTTTCATGCAGCCACGTCCGGATTGGCGAAGGCGGAGATATCGGGCACATCGCGCCCGGCGTGGAACTCGTGCCAGAGATCGATCAGCGGTTTCAATCTGTCGGCCTTCGGGTGGTTCTCCTCCCAAGGCTTTTCATATTGATAATGCAGGATCGAAATGCTGTTCCAGTCCCAAAGCGCGGGCATGCTGAACCAGACATATTGCAGCATGTTCATGAAGACCGGCAGGCCATGCCAGTCCGGAAAGAAGGTCTCAAGAAAAGTCTGGTCGGTACGCCGCCAGAAGACGCCGGGGCTGTCGAGCAGCGTCAGCATGTCCTTGAAGGTTGCGAGCGAAGGCTTGGCGACGAAGACGCCGGAATTCATCCGGTGAAAATCGGCAAGACTCTCATAGACATTGGGCGCGGCGGAGAATTCGGGATAGTCGAAGAGCTTGTCGACATTCTTCAGCACCAGCGCATCCGCATCGATGAAGACGCAGGTGTCGTAGTCGATGAGCTGCCAGAGCCGCAGCTTGCAGAAATTGTCGAGCGGCGAATGGAAGGATGGCTTGCGGCCCTTGGTGAAGGGCGCATTGGCGTGGAGATTGCCGCGCGCGTGGCGCTCGTTGAATTCGTCGGAAAGCGGCAGATGATCGACGTCCACCAGCCGGCAGCCGAGCGCCTCCAGCGGCGCCAGATCGCTTTCGTCGACGCCAGCTGTGTGCAGCACGACGATATCCGCCCTGGTGCCTGTGCGCGCAATCGAGCGCGCCAGTGCAAGCGCACCCATGGCGTAGTCGGTATTGGTAACAAGCGTGACGAAGGCCTGCCGCGCCCGTGATCTGCTGCGCGGCCGCACTCCCTGCAACTGTTCGCTCCCGAACATCATGAGACGGACTTCAATCGCTTGCCTTCGGGATCGTGGTTGACCGTCGTCGCCAGATCCTTGGTCCAAGCGGATACGGCCGGGACGCGCGAGCGGTCGACGCGATAGGCGTATTTCCTGGCGACATCGACGATCTCGCTCAGAAGCCCCGCTTGCAGCGTGATCGGCGCCAGGCCGAGACCGAGGAACTTGTCGTTCTTGACGATCAGGTCGTTTTCCGGGGCTTCCTTGCGCGGGTTGGGCAGGCGGACGATCTCCGCGCCGCTCATCTTGGCGATCATCTCGGCGAGATCGCGGATGCGATGCGTCTCCGTCATCTGGTTGAAGATCTCGACACGGGCATTGCACTGCGGTGGGTTCTTCAGCGCGAGCTCGATGCAGCGCACCGAATCCTGGATATGGATGAAGGCGCGGGTCTGGCCGCCGGTGCCGTGCACCGTCAGCGGATAGCCGATCGCCGCCTGGATGAGGAAGCGGTTGAGCACGGTGCCATAGTCGCCGTCATAGTCGAAGCGGTTGATCAATTGTTCGTGACGGCGGGTCTGTTCCGTATGTGTGCCCCAGACGATGCCCTGATGCAGGTCGGTGATCCTGAGCCCATCATTCTTGGCGTAGAACTGGAAGAGAAGCTGATCCAGGCACTTGGTCATATGGTAGATCGAGCCCGGATTGGCCGGATAGAGGATTTCCTGACTGACGGAGCGGCCATCCGCCGTCTCGATGCCGACCGGTAGATAGCCTTCCGGAATGGCGGCGCCGACGGTCGAATAGCCATAGACGCCCATAGTGCCCAAATGGACGAGGTGGGCGTCGAGATTGAGCTCGACCAGCGCGTTCAGGAGATTGTGCGTGGCGCTGACGTTGTTGTTGACCGTATAATTCTTGTGACGGTCGCTCTTCATCGAATAGGGCGCGGCGCGCTGCTCGGCGAAATGCACGATGGCATCGGGGCGGTGCTCAGCCAGCCACTTCTTCAAAAGCTCATAGTCCTTGGCAAGGTCGATGAGGTTGAAGTGGATGCGGCGGCCGGTCTCGGCGTGCCAGATGCGGGTGCGCTCCTGGATCGAATCCATCGGGGTCAGCGATTGCACGCCGAGTTCCGTGTCGATCCAGCGGCGGGAGAGATTGTCGAGAATATGGATCTCATGACCGGCATCGGAGAGATGCAGCGAGGTTGGCCAACCAATGAAACCGTCGCCGCCCATTACCGCTATTTTCATGAGATCGTTCCTTCTGCATCGTTCGCTATCCGGCACCATCCCGGATAGTCAGAATCTGTGACAATTGTTCAAAGCTTGCTTGATGGCAGAACTTCGGCCAAAGAGAGCCCGATAATTTTTTGGAGAAGCGGCAACGATGAACAGCCCCTTTCTGATTGCCGGGGAACTGGAGGCCGGTAGCCACCGGCTGGTGCAGCGAGTCTATTATGAGGATACGGATTTTTCCGGCCTCGTCTATCACGCGCGCTATCTGCATTTCCTCGAAAGGGGGCGCACGGACTATCTGCGCTGCCTTGGCGTGGAGCAGCGCGAGCTGCTGAATGCCGACGAAGAGGGGCTGGTTTTCGTCGTCCATCGCATGGAGATCGACTTCAAGGGGCCGGCGCGGATGGACGATATTCTGACGATCCGTACCGTGACCGAGAAGGCCGGCGGTGCCAAGATGGTGCTTTCCCAGGAGATCCGGCGCGACGACACGCTACTGATCGCCGCCAAGGTCATCATTGCCGTGATCAATGCCAAGGGACGGCCTCGACGGCTGCCGGAGAAACTGGCCGCGCAAATGCTGGTGGCGTCGGACGCTACTGCGCTTTAGTGTCGCATTAGCGATCACTTTTAAATTAGGCGGTATTATGCGGGTGAATATTGCAGCGCCCAAAAGTCGTCTTGCTTAAACATGAGTTTTATGTGAAGGAATTGCCGCGCGCAAGATTTGTCTGCGTCTGCCGCCGGCATCGCCCGGTCAGTTCTTTCCAGGAGCTAGAATAGCCTTCACTGTTAAATCTTTCATGTTTCGACGCTAACATTCTTTTAACCATAATAGTGTCTTACTGATCGCGTCAGAGTTTGTGCGGTGCACGCCTTCCTTTGACCAAATTTGACGGCAAGAAGGCAGTATAGCTTGGAAGGCTTGACCAGGGCGTTCAGCGGCGGCTGCCAAACAATTCTTGTGAGATCACTTTTAGCCGCCCGGTCTAGCGCCGGGCGTTTGGATTCGGGGATTTTGGATCAATGGAACAAGTAGCATTGGCCGCGGCCACCACACCGGACATCACACTCTGGTCACTCTTCATGCAGGCGGGCTTGGTGGTCAAGCTTGTCATGCTCGGTCTGCTCGCGGCGTCCGTATGGACCTGGGCGATCGTCATCGACAAATATCTGAGCTTTGCCCGGGCACGCCGGCAGTTCGATCATTTCGAACAGGTCTTCTGGTCCGGCCAGTCGCTCGAAGAGCTCTACCGCACGCTTTCGGAGCGCACCAATACCGGCCTCAGCGCCATCTTCGTCGCCGCCATGCGCGAATGGAAGAAGTCGTTCGAGCGCGGCGCACGGTCGCCGATCGGTCTGCAGATGCGTATCGACCGCGCCATGGACGTGACGCTGGCGCGTGAATCGGAACATCTGGGCGCCCGCCTCGGATCGCTCGCAACCATCGGCTCGGCCGGTCCGTTCATCGGTCTGTTCGGCACGGTTGTCGGTATCATGACCTCGTTCCAGGCGATCGCCGGTTCGAAGTCGACCAATCTCGCGGTCGTCGCTCCGGGTATCGCCGAAGCTCTGCTCGCAACCGCCATCGGCCTCGTCGCCGCTATTCCGGCGGTTATCGCCTACAACAAGTTCTCGGCCGATGCCGGCAAGCTGTCGGCGCGCATGGAAGGGTTTGCGGATGAATTCTCCGCTATCCTGTCGCGCCAGATCGACGAGAAGCTGCAGCCTCGTCAGGCTGCTCAGTAAAGCACAGACGGAACCGGAGTAACTCATATGGGAATGTCTGTTGGAGGCAATGGTGGCGGCGGTGGCCGCCGGGGCGGTCGTCGTGGCGGAAGCCGGGGCGGCCCGATCTCCGAGATCAACGTGACGCCGCTGGTCGACGTCATGCTCGTGCTGCTGATCATCTTCATGGTGGCCGCGCCGATGATGACATCGGGCGTACCGATCGACCTGCCGCAAACGCAGGCTGGTGCATTGAATGCCCAGACCCAGCCGATCACCCTTTCCATCAAGGCCGACGGCCAGGTCTTCCTGCAGGAAACGCAGATTGATGCGGCTGATATTGCCGCCAAGCTGCAGGCGATCGCTACGACCGGCTACAACGAGCGCATCTTCGTGCGCGGCGACGGAAAAGCGCCTTACGGCGTGATCGCCGACGTGATGTCGCGCATTCAGGAGGCCGGCTACAAGAATATCGGCCTGGTCACGCAGCAGACAACGGATCACTGACGGATCGACATGAAGCGCAGTCTCGTCACATCGGCGGTTTTTCATATCCTGGTGCTGGTCGGCGCCATGCTGACGCTGACGGCGCCGGCTCCGCTGGAGACGCCGGAGAGCACGGCGATGGATGTCGACATCGTGACGGCAGACCAGCTCCAGCAGGGTGAGAAGAAGGCGCCGGTGACGGATCACGTCTCCCGCAAGCAGACAACGAAGCAGGACCAGGTCGCCAACGCTCAAAATACTGGCGAGAACAACGTGGATATCAAGAGCCCGGTTGTGCCGACAAAGCGGCCGGAGAGCGACACCGCAGCCTTGGCGCCGAAGAAGGTTGACGCGCCTGTTCCGCAGAACGATCCACGGCCGAACGACGTCAAGACGATCGAGCAGAAGGACACCGAAGCCGCGCCGAAGGAAGTGGCTGCCGTCCCGCAGCAGAAGCCGGACGTGACGCCTACTCCGACGCCGAAGACCGATCCGACGCCGCCGACCCCGAAGGCTGATGCGACGCCAACACCGCCGCCGACCGAACAGCAGGCTGAAATCCAACTGCCGAACAATGTTCCCGTGCCGGACATAAAGCCGCAACCCACGCCGCCGAAGACCGCCGAGCAGAAGCCGGAAGTCAAACCTGCGCCGAAGCCGGATGTGAAGGTGGCCGACGCCAAGCCGACGGACAAGACGACGACGCAGAGCACCAGCAAGACCACCTCGGCGGACGATGGCAAGAAAGACAGCGACAAGAAGCGCGAGAGTGCCAAAGGCTCCAACAAGGGTCTGGATGACGGCCTTGCTGATGAGATCGCCAACGTTCTGAGCAATACGTCGTCGAAGGGCGGCGCGAAGCGCTCGTCTCAGCAGGCTTCCGCCGGAGCCGATACTCAAGTTACCTCGCGCGGCGGCATGAAATCGCTCGGTGGTGGCAAACTCAGCCAGAGCCAGCAGGACGGCTTGCGCGACCTGATCGCCAAGTACTGGAACCTGATGCCAGGCCTGGAAGGTGCGGGCGATGTGCGGATCAAGGTGCACTTCAGGCTCGACAAGTCCGGGCAGATCGTTGGCGAACCGGATGCTACGACGAGTGGCGGCCCGGCTTCGACGCAGTCGGCAATGCAGAGCGCCGCTGTGCGCGCTGTCATGCGGGCGCAATCGGATTACCTAAAGATCCTGCCGCCGGACAAATATGAAGACTGGCAGGAAGTCGTCGTCAATTTCAGTGCAGCGGACCTGGGAATGTGATGCGGAAGAGCTTGATGAACAAGGTCTGGCGTCACCTCAACTGTCCGTCGCTGCTGACGCTGGCTGTGGCCGTCGCCGTGGCCGCTCCGGCCATCGCCGGAAGCCAAACGGTCGATGGCGCTGACAAGACGGGTTTCAGTCAAGCTGAAATGCTCGCGTTCCATGAGCAGGTCACGAAGAATTGGAATATCCCAGCTGATTTGCCTCATGCTGACAAAGTACGTGTCGCAGTGCACATGAAACTCGATAAATCCGGGCAAATTATTGGCACCCCAGAGGTGACGGCAACCGGTGGGCCGGAACAGACACGTAAAGCGATCGCGAAGAGCGCCTCTCGTGCTGTTCTCAGATCCGCCCCCTTCAAGAACTTGCCACTCGATAAATACGATGCCTGGAAAGAAGTCATCATCAACTTCGATACCAGCAACCTGGCGCATTAATGCTGAAAGGCTTGGCACATATGTTCAAAAAACCCTTCTTCCGTCTCCTGCTGGTGCTGGCGGGCCTGGTGGCAGCCTATGCTTCGCCCGCTTACGCCGTGGTCGAGATCAACATCAACAAGGGCAATGTCCAGCCCATGCCGATCGCGATTACCGATCTGCTGTCGAATGATGGTCTCGGGGCGCAGATCTCGGGCGTGATTGCCGCCGACCTGCAGCGGTCCGGCCTGTTTGCGCCGATCAACAAGCAGGCCTTCATCGAGAAGATCAGCAATCCCGACTCGACCCCGCGTTTCCCGGACTGGACGGCGATCAATGCCCAGGCATTGGTGACCGGCCGCGTGACCCAGGATGGAGGCCGCCTTCGCGCCGAATTCCGCCTGTGGGACACCTTCGGCAACAGCCAGATGATCGGCCAGCAGTTCTATGCCCAGCCGGACAACTGGCGCCGTGTCGCCCATATCATCGCCGATGCGATCTATGAGAAGATCACCGGTGAAAAGGGTTACTTCGACACCCGCGTCGTCTTCGTCGCCGAAAGCGGTCCGAAGACCGCCCGCAAGACGCAGCTCGCCATCATGGATCAGGACGGTGCCAATGTTCGCATGTTGACCGACGGCAGCGACCTCGTGCTGACGCCGCGCTTCTCGCCGAGCCGGCAGGAAGTGACCTACATGTCCTTCGCCAACCAGCAGCCGCGCGTCTATCTGCTGCAGCTGCAGACGGGCCAGCGAGAAATCGTCGGCAACTTCCCCGGCATGACCTTCTCGCCGCGCTTCTCGCCGGACGGCCAGCGGGTGATCATGAGCCTGCAGCAGGAAGGCAATGCCAACATCTATACGATGGACCTGCGCTCGCGCACGACAACGCGCCTGACGTCGACGGCAGCCATCGACACCTCGCCGTCCTATTCACCCGACGGCACTCAGGTTGCCTTCGAAAGCGACCGCGGCGGCAAGCAGCAGATCTATGTCATGAACGCCGACGGCTCCAACCAGCGCCGCATCTCATTCGGTGACGGTTCCTATTCGACGCCGGTCTGGTCGCCACGCGGCGATCTCATCGCCTTCACCAAGCAGTCGGGCGGGACCTTCTCGATCGGCGTGATGAAGACCGACGGTTCGGGCGAGCGCCTGTTGACCACTGGCTTCCATAACGAAGGCCCGACCTGGGCGCCGAACGGCCGTGTCATCATGTTCTTCCGCGAGCCGGCCGGCTCCAGCGGACCGCAGCTCTATTCGATCGACCTGACCGGTTACAACGAGCAGAAGATCCCGTCTCCGGGCTTCGCTTCCGACCCGGCCTGGTCGCCGCTTCTCGAGTAGGGAAGGCGCGCGCCACGTTATCGCCGCAAAGTCCTGTGACTGGACCAGTTAAGGACAATTTTAAGACAGCATTAACCATATTTGTTGAAATCGGATTAACCGCATCCGGTTACAGTCTGGCAACCCTGATAGAGATGTTTAAGGAGAGACCGGCCATGAGCCGCATCGCTACCCCGGCCCTTGGCCACATGCAGACCCTCGCACGCAACCCGATCATGATCGCGCTTTTCGTCGGCCTTTCGCTGGCTGGCTGCGCCTCCAAGAAGGGCCTGCCGAACGATGCCAACGGCCTCGGCCTCAATGGTGCCGGCAGTGCTACTCCGGGCTCGGCGCAGGACTTCACGGTCAACGTCGGCGATCGCATCTTCTTCGACACTGACAGCACGTCGATCCGTTCTGATGCTTCCCAGACGCTCGACCGTCAGGCTCAGTGGCTCGCCCGTTATCCGAACTACGCAATCACCGTTGAAGGCCATGCCGACGAACGCGGCACGCGCGAATACAACCTTGCTCTCGGCGCACGTCGTGCTGCCGCTACCAAGGACTATCTCGCTTCGCGCGGCGTTCCGGCTCAGCGCATGAAGACGATCTCCTACGGCAAGGAACGCCCGGTCGCGACCTGCGACGACATTTCCTGCTGGTCGCAGAACCGTCGCGCCGTCACCGTGCTCAACGGCGCCGGTTCCTGATAGCCGAAATTCCGCTCAAAACGTGCAAAGGCGGCCCCCGTGGCCGCCTTTGGTTTTTTGACCACACTTTGGCCGAACTCCGTTGCTTTTTGAGAGTAATTGTAAAAATCTCCTGTGTTGTGCCCAAGGCGCGAAGAATCAATGGAACAGGATAGATCCATATGAGAAAACTTGTCGTGGCGAGCGTGCTTTGCCTCGCCGCTGTCGTCGGTAGTGAGCGTGACGCCTCTGCCCTTTCACTTTTCGGACTGCATCTTGGCGGCCGTGGTGCCTCGGAACAGGCTGCTCCGAGCAATGCCGTTCGTCAGGGTCAGGTCGAACAGGCGCCTGTCATCAACGTCCAGAGCAGCAATGCGGAAGTCCGCCTGCAGCAACTTGAGGACCAGATGCGCCAGTTGAACGGCCGCGTCGAAGAGATGAGCTATCAGTTGCTGCAGATGCAGGAGCAGATTCGCAAGACGCAGGAAGACAACGAGTTTCGTTTCCAGCAGCTTGAAAAGCGCGGCGGCGGTAGCGGCAGCAACAGCAGCGGCGGTTCGGGCAATCCCCCTGCTGGCGGCGCGGCGACTGGCGGCTCGATGAAGAAGAGCGAAGCCGATGTTCCGGCTCCAGCTGGCGGCCAGCAGGACGATATCGCCGGCGTCATCGGCGATTCAGGTAGCGATATGCCGGCCACGGCTCAGCAGGGTGGTGGTTCCGGCAAGCCGCCGACCCAGCTCGGCTCGATACAGCTGGATCAGAACGGCAAGCAGATCGGCGCGACGGCGTCGCGCGCCAATAATAGCTCCGGCGCACCGCCGAGCGCGGGTTCCGGCACGCAGACGGCGTCGCTCGGTAGCGAGAATGATGAATACAAGGCGGCCTATGGCCACGTTCTGTCCGGCGACTACAGTGTCGCCGAACAGGAGTTCCGCCAGTATATCGACAGCTACCCGAGCAGCAGCCGATCGGCGGACGCCAATTTCTGGCTTGGCGAAGCGCTCTATTCGCAAGGCAAGTACAATGATGCCGCCAAGACCTTCCTGAATGCGCATCAGAAATACAGCACTTCCGAGAAGGCGCCGGAGATGCTCCTGAAGCTCGGCATGTCGCTTGCTGCCCTCGACAACAAGGACACCGCCTGCGCGACGCTGCGCGAAGTGACCAAGCGTTATCCGAAGGCTTCGAAGCCTGTTACCAACAAGGTGGCCAGCGAAGAAAAGCGTCTTGCCTGCTGATTGCCATGTCCACTGACGCTGCGAATGGTGCTGCCACAGTGCAAATGCCCGAAGCCGCAGCGGCCGATTTCATTTATTCCCTTTTCAAGCCCGCACATATTCTGGTCGCCATTTCCGGCGGCAGCGATTCCACCGGCCTCCTGGCCGCTCTTGCAGAACATCTGAAATCCCTTCCGAATTCCGACGCCATCGTCTCCGCCGCCACCGTCGATCACGGACTGCGCGCCGAAGCCGCCGAGGAGGCGCGCGAAGTCGCCGCTTTTTGCGCATCGCTTGGAATTGCGCATGTCATTCGCCGATGGGAGGGCGAGAAGCCGAAAAACGGTATCATGGCCGCCGCTCGCGAAGCGCGCTATGGGCTGCTTGCCGATATCGCCGCTGAAATCTCGGCCAATGTCATCGTCACCGCCCATACGTCAGACGATCAGCGCGAGACGCTGGCCATGCGTACGGCACGCCTGAACGAAGGTGAGGTTGGGGCGGGAACGGGCATTGCCGAGGCGATGTTGTTCGACCGGCGCATCTGGATTGCCAGGCCGTTTCTGGCCTGCCGTCGCGCGGATATTCGCGCCTATCTCGAGGGGCGTGGCATGTCCTGGCTGGACGACCCGAGCAACGAAGATATCCGCTACGAGCGCGTCCGCACGCGCAAAAGCCTGTCGCAGGGACCGGCGCTGTTCTTTCCGCCGGACGCAGGTGCCGCGCGCGTTGCGCGCTCGGCCGACGCTGCGGCGTGGCTGGAGGAACATGTTACGGTTCATGCCGGGGTCCTATGCGCCATCAGCCGAGCGGCACTCGCGGCCGATGAAGCCGTCATCGCCTATGCAATCTCCCATCTCGCCGCTGTCTTCGGTGGCGAACCCTATGGGCCTGGCCGTGAACGGATGCGCCGCATCCTGGATTTCATCGGCGAGGGCAGGCCGGGTCGGCGTACGGCTGGCGGTGTCGTTTTCGATTTGCGCCGGGACGGGCTTTACCTCATGCGCGAGAGCCGCGATATCCGGCCGCTTGTGCTTGCCGCCGGAGCCGCTGGTATCTGGGATGGCCGTTTCCAGATCGTCAATCATGGAGCCGCCGCCATTCGCGTCGAAGCTGCGGGGATAACGGGAGCAACGGAGTTTCCGGAAGGATTGCCGAAAGGTGCCGTGCTGCGCGCGCGCGCCGTGCTGCCGAAAGTCATTGCAGGTGACGAGGGCGCTGCCGCGTCGGTCACGTTTGCGCCCTATCTGGCGCCCTTCGACCGGTTTTTGACACGATTCAATCTCACATTCGCCAACCGGTTGGCGGCTTGCCTCGGCCGCGAACCCTATGTGCCGCCGCCGCTTTGAGACTTATTGACGGAATAAAGCATCTGTCGGTGTGGTTTGCCTTGGCAACGGCTTGGCGCAACCCTATGTTAGGGATCAAGTAATGCCGCCGTTCAACGGTGGAAGTTTCAGTGCTGGGGAGTTCGATGAACCCTAATTTTCGTAATTTCGCTCTATGGGCAATCATAGCTCTGCTATTGATTGCCTTGTTCAGTATGTTCCAGAACGCGCCGGCACAAACAGGCTCCAGGGAAATTCCATATTCGCAATTCCTGCGGGAAGTTGATTCCGGCCGTGTCCGCGACGTTACCGTCACGGGCAATCGCGTGGTCGGCAGCTATGTCGAGAATGGAACACCCTTCCAGACCTATGCCCCGGTCGTGGATGACAGCCTGCTTGATCGTCTGCAAAGCAAGAACGTCAACATCGTCGGCCGTCCGGAATCGGATGGCTCCTCGAGCTTCCTGAGCTATCTCGGCACGCTGCTGCCGATGCTTCTGATCCTCGGTGTCTGGCTGTTCTTCATGCGGCAGATGCAGGGCGGCTCGCGCGGCGCGATGGGCTTCGGCAAATCCAAGGCCAAGCTTCTGACCGAAGCGCATGGCCGCGTCACCTTCGACGATGTCGCCGGTGTCGACGAAGCCAAGCAGGACCTAGAAGAAATCGTCGAATTCCTGCGCGATCCGCAGAAGTTCCAGCGTCTTGGCGGCCGTATTCCGCGCGGCGTCCTTCTGGTCGGCCCTCCCGGCACCGGTAAGACGCTTCTGGCGCGCGCCATTGCCGGCGAGGCCAACGTGCCGTTCTTCACCATTTCCGGTTCCGACTTCGTGGAAATGTTCGTCGGTGTCGGCGCAAGCCGCGTCCGCGACATGTTCGAGCAGGCCAAGAAGAACGCGCCCTGCATCATCTTCATCGACGAAATCGACGCCGTCGGCCGCCATCGTGGCGCCGGTCTCGGCGGCGGCAACGATGAACGCGAGCAGACGCTGAACCAGTTGCTGGTCGAGATGGACGGTTTCGAAGCCAATGAGGGCATCATCCTCATTGCCGCCACCAACCGCCCTGACGTCCTCGACCCGGCGCTGTTGCGTCCGGGCCGCTTCGACCGCCAGGTCGTCGTGCCGAACCCTGATATCGTCGGCCGCGAGCGCATCCTCAAGGTGCATGCCCGTAATGTTCCGCTGGCTCCGAACGTCGATCTGAAGACGCTTGCCCGTGGCACGCCCGGTTTCTCCGGTGCCGACCTGATGAACCTCGTCAACGAAGCCGCCCTGATGGCCGCCCGCCGCAACAAGCGCCTGGTGACCATGCAGGAATTCGAAGACGCCAAGGACAAGATCATGATGGGCGCCGAGCGCCGCTCTTCGGCGATGACCGAAGCGGAGAAGAAGCTCACCGCCTATCACGAAGCCGGTCACGCGATCACGGCGCTCTATGTCGCCCTTGCCGATCCGCTGCACAAGGCGACCATCATCCCGCGCGGCCGTGCACTTGGCATGGTCATGCAGCTCCCCGAGGGCGACCGCTACTCGATGAGCTACAAGTGGATGGTGTCGCGCCTCTGCATCATGATGGGTGGCCGCGTTGCGGAAGAGTTGACCTTCGGCAAGGAGAACATCACCTCCGGCGCATCCTCGGATATCGAGCAGGCCACCAAGCTTGCCCGTGCCATGGTGACGCAATGGGGCTTCTCCGACGAGCTCGGTCTGGTCGCCTATGGTGAGAACCAACAGGAAGTCTTCCTCGGTCACTCCGTTTCGCAGTCAAAGAACGTTTCGGAAGCGACCGCCCAGACGATCGACAACGAAGTGCGTCGCCTGATCGATCAGGCTTACCGTCAGGCCAAGGATATTCTCACCGAACAGCACGACGGGTTCGTGGCGATCGCCGAGGGCTTGCTCGAATACGAAACGCTGAGCGGCGAAGAGATCAAGGCGCTTATTCGCGGCGAAAAGCCCGCCCGCGATCTTGGCGATGACACGCCGCCGAGCCGTGGTTCAGCAGTGCCGAAGACCGGCGCCAAGAAGGACGGTTCGCTCGGTGCCAAGGGCGAAGAGCCCGAGGGCGGTTTCGAACCGCAGCCGCACTGAACGATAGAGGCAATCGAGCCTAAACGAAGAGGCCAGCTCCCTTGCAAACGGGAACTGGCCTTTTTTAGTGCTTTTTAACGGTAACGCGGTGTAATAGGCATTCTCGGTAATTTAAGTGCCGAGTTTTGCAATCTGTGGCATGAGCCTCAAGCATCGATGTTCGCGCCGCCCATGGAATTCACGGGAGCTGGACGGGATGCCGCTGTCCCACAGTGGGACGCCGCAATCACGGGAGTGCATATGAAACGTCGCTATTTCGGAACGGACGGAATCCGCGGACAATCCAACATCTATCCGATGACGCCGGATCTTGCCATGCGCGTGGGTATCGCTGCTGGCACGATCTTCCATCGGGGCAGCCATCGCCATCGCGTTGTTATCGGCAAGGATACGCGCCTTTCCGGCTATATGCTGGAAAATGCCATGGTGGCGGGCTTTACCGCCGCCGGCGTCGATGCCTTCGTTCTCGGCCCGATCCCGACACCGGCCGTTGCCATGCTGACGCGGTCGCTGCGCGCCGATATCGGTGTGATGATCTCGGCTTCGCACAATCCTTACGAAGACAACGGCATCAAGCTTTTCGGTCCCGACGGCTACAAGCTGTCCGACGATCTCGAAATGCAAATCGAGGATCTGCTCGAGAAGGACATGACGGCGCATCTCGCCAAGTCGGAGAATATCGGTCGCGCCAAGCGCGTCGATGGCGTGCATGACCGTTATATCGAGCATGCCAAGCGCACCTTGCCGCGCGATGTGACGTTGCAGGGACTGCGCATTGCCATCGACTGTGCCAACGGCGCCGCCTACAAGGTCGCGCCGGCCGTGCTGTGGGAGCTCGGCGCGGAGGTCGTTACTATCGGCAACGAGCCGAACGGCACCAATATCAATCTCAATTGCGGTTCCACCAGCCCGGTGGCGTTGCAGAAGAAGGTGGACGAAGTGCGGGCCGATATCGGCATTGCGCTCGACGGCGACGCCGACCGTGTCATCATCGTCGACGAGACCGGCACCATCATCGATGGCGACCAGCTGATGGCCGTCATCGCCGAGAGCTGGTCAGAAAACCAGTCGCTGCGCGGCAATGGCATCGTTGCCACCGTCATGT
Organism: Rhizobium sp. GW821-FHT14E12; assembly: GCF_058803745.1. Lineage (NCBI taxonomy): Bacteria > Pseudomonadati > Pseudomonadota > Alphaproteobacteria > Hyphomicrobiales > Rhizobiaceae > Rhizobium > Rhizobium sp. GW821-FHT14E12. The sequence continues at coordinate 1,315,392 of NZ_JBXAPH010000001.1, read as the reverse complement.
CCAATCTTGGTCTTGAGCGCTTTCTGGAAGACCGGGGCATGGCACTTGCCCGCACCGCGGTCGGCGACCGTCATGTCGTCGAGCACATGCGTCAGCACAATTTCAATGTCGGCGGCGAGCAGTCCGGCCATATCGTGCTCTCAGACTATGGCACAACCGGCGACGGCCTCGTGGCGGCGTTGCAGATCCTCGCCGTGGTCAAGCGCACCGGCAAGCCGGTCAGCGAAGTCTGCCGGCGTTTCGAGCCGGTGCCGCAGCTGCTGCGCAATGTCCGCATTTCCGGCGGCAAGCCGCTGGAGGACAATCAGGTACGCAAGGCAATCGCCGATGCGGAGAGCGAGCTTGCCCGTAACGGCCGCCTGGTCATCCGCCCCTCGGGCACCGAGCCGCTGATCCGCGTCATGGCGGAAGGCGATGATCGCGGCCAGATCGAGCGCATTGTCGGTGGCCTGATCGACGTGATCTCGAGCGTTCGCAACGCTGCCTGATCCGGGCGATCACTTATTGACATCTAACATTGGACCTGTGGCCGCCCCATTGAGGGCGGCCCTGTCGTTTTAGGGTTGTGTTGCAGGGTCCAGGGATGCGCCGAAGATGGTAAGCCTGGTTCCATATATGAAGTTTATCTTTGCAGTTTTGCTTCTTATATGCTAGATCGTGCGTATGAACGACCAATTGGACCGACCGCAGCTTGCTGTTGCCGCCGCGATCGCGCAGGAGCTGCGCAGCGTCGTGAGCAAACTCAAGCGTCGACTGCGCGATCAGGCTGATGTAGGGGATCTGACGCCGACGCAGGCCTCGGTGCTCCTCCGTCTTGAGAAAGACGGCCCGATGACGACGTCCAGCCTGGCTAGAGCCGAGGGCATGCGACCGCAATCCATGGGAACCGTCATCGCAGCCCTGGACGCGGCTGGACATGTGAGGGGAATAGCCGATCCAAATGATGGGCGGCAAACGATCCTGTCGATCACCGAAGCCTGCCGTAGATGGATCGAGGAAGGCCGCGCGGCGCGGCAGGACTGGCTTTCCCGTACGATAGAAGCGCGGCTCTCCAGCGAGGAGCAGGACCATCTGCTGTCTGCGGTCAAACTGCTCCAGCGGCTGGCCGACGACTGACGCGCGCATCGCTCGTCTTCGCAGATTTCATTCCCGAGATCGGCCAGCAGCCGGGGGATATCGTCAACCCGCTCGCATCGAGGACTGCCTGATATGCAATGGCTCCATCTTCTATCGTACTTCTTTGGTGGCCTGTTTCTTATGAACGCCGTGCCGCATGCGGTCAGCGGGATCATGGGGCGGCCGTTCCAGACTCCCTTCGCCAAGCCACCGGGACAAGGCTTGTCCTCATCGACCGTCAACGTGCTGTGGGGCTTCGCCAACATGGTCGTTGCCTATCTTCTGCTCTGCGACGTCGGTGATTTCTCGCTGCACAACTTACCCGACGCCCTGGCGGTCGGTTTGGGCGCTGTCCTTATCGCTCTATTTTCGGCACGGCACTTCGGTCGCTTTCACGGCGGCAACACCCTCGAACACTGATGGCCGTTGAAACGCAGTCAGACCGATATCACCGGAACATTTCGCCGGGATAGGCACCCCATAGCAAGTCCTGTCTGACATAGCCGCGCACGGCATGTTCCCGTACGGAAACGCTGCACCATGCGCCGGTGCAAGAATGCAACGAGAGCAGCACCCGGGGTTGCAGCTCAGCAACGAGGTTGGCTGTCTTTTCCGGGCCGCCATGCAGCATGGCGTTCGTCTTCAACCAAGGTGCGACCACCGCGGTCCGCTGTCCCGAAAGCAGCGCGCCGTGCATCCATCCAGTGGTGCCGGTGTCGTCGCGAACCTGCCGCCAGCGACCGTATTCGTCGATGATCTCCAGCGGCAGGCCGGGTTTCATGTAGATCCATTTGGTGGCGTAGATCGTCGACGGTCCGACGCGCATGCGCGCCTTCTGTGCTTTCAGCGAGACGTAGCGGGGGATCGGCAGCCCGGTCTCCCGCCCCTTGTTCCAGGCTGTTGCCGCGACGGGCTGGGCCGGCATCGGCGTGGCCAGAGTGGCCGAGGTCAGGAAACCCAACGTCAGGCAGAGGCCGACACATAGCTTGCGAAAGTAAGTCAATGACTTTCTCCATGTTGTAGGCCCCATATGGGCGTTATGGTAACGGCTCGATTCTTGCCAATTGGTTTAAAGCCTTCGTAGCGGCGCGCTGCAACCCATCTCGGCTTGCGGCATGAAAATCCGGCCACCCAAGATACCTTGCTGTTATAATGATATAATTAAAAATTACTAATGTATAAAATATAGTATATCTTACAACAAAACAGAGTAAATATTCGTAGTTAATTGGCTTTTAACTATTATCGACCATTAATCATGCCATGTCTTTTCAATTGGCAAGCGTTTGTCGTGCCAATGGCATTATTTCGGAGCCAAATCCATGATGAAATCCCTGATTGGGGCCGTTGCCGCTCTGTTGGTTGGCACGTCTGCCTTTTCCGCTGATCTCTATACGCCTGAGCCGGCGCAGCAGACGCCGGAAGTGGCGGTCAGCCAATCCAGCGGCTGGTATCTGCGCGGCGATGTCGGCTACGCCTTCACCAAGTTGCGCGGCTCTAACTACTTCCAGGGTTCCAACTCCAGCCTGGTGGATTTCGACAGCGCCAAGCTCAACGGCAATATGACGCTCGGCGGCGGTGTCGGCTATCAGGTCAACAACTACCTGCGCACCGACGTGACACTGGACTATCTCTTCAAATCCAATTTCAAGGGCTCGACGACCGGCGATTGCGGTGGCTGCGGCCCCGGCTTCACCGCGGTGCCGGCGACCTCGCGCGATCGCGCATCGCTGACGGCCTACAGCTTGCTTGCCAATGCCTATGTCGATCTTGGCACATACAGCATCTTCACGCCTTATGTGGGCGGCGGTCTCGGCGGCACCTACGTCAAATGGAGCGACCTGAAGAATACCTCCTGCTCCGACGCCAATCCGGACTCCTGCGATGGCACCGTCACACATAAGGGCCGCGGCAGCTGGCGTTTCACCTACGCGCTGATGGCTGGCACCTCCATCGACCTCTCGTGCAACCTCAAGGCCGATGTCGGCTATCGCTATCGCCATATCGAGGGCGGCAACATGTTCGGTTATGCGGAAAACGGCGGTCCCGGCTACGACAAGGGCATCAACCTGCATGAAGCCCGCATCGGCGCTCGCTACACCTTCGGCGGTTGCCAGACCGCCAGCTACATGCCGCCGGCCGACATCCCCGTCCAGCCGCAGCCGGTCTACAAGTAAGCGTCTTCGCTCCAAACCATTGAAAAGCCGCCCGGTTGCTCCGGGCGGCTTTTGCTTTTTTACCGCCGTCGTTAAGCAATTCCGCCGCGTCTTAAATCTTCATTAACCATGAATTCCCTATGGTTAATGAAATAACAATGGCAGCGGCTCGGCCCCGGCCTTTCCTCCTGGAGAGCCAGACTGTGCGAACGACAAGAGCCGGCCGGGCTCGGAATGCGGGCGCCTGCCCGAGGATGGAAGGCGAGGGGTAATGATCCGTTTCGACGCTTTGGCGCTGGCTGCGATGATGGCGAGCGCATCTGCGGGCACTGCCTTTGCGAGTGATCTGCCGCCGGAAATCAAAATGCCGGAAGTCAGCGTCAAGGACGCCCAGGGTTGGTATGCGCGCGCCGATCTCGGCTACGCCGTCAACGCCAGTCACGGCGATACGAGTTTCCGCAGCTATGATCCCGCCGGCGGCGACTACAGCTCCGGCCGTTTTGATTCGGATCGCTTCAGTGGCGATTTCTCCGGCGGACTGGGTGTCGGCTATCAGTTCAACGACCTGTTTCGCGCCGACCTCACCGGCGATTACTTCAGCGGCGACTATGAAGGCCAGGTATCGAGCGGATCGTCCTGCTCGGGCGGGGCAGGCGGCACGGGTTGCTCCACCAAGGCTCGCTCCTCCTTCAAGGCAGGCAGCCTGATGGTGAACGGCTATGTCGATCTCGGCACGCTTGCCGGCTTTACGCCCTATGTCGGCGCCGGTCTCGGTGCGACCAGGATTTCCTGGAGCAGCGTCAATGCCATCGGTTCCTGCGTCGACGGCACCTCCAGCTGCGGTGGCGGCAGTTCGGTCAGCACCCGTTATCCTGGCGACAGCGACTGGCGCTTCACTTACGCCTTGATGGCCGGCGTTGCCTATGAGGTCGCGCCGAATGTGAAGCTGGATCTTGGCTATCGTTTCTCGCATGTGGCCGGCGGCGACATGTTCGGCTATTCCGCAGCCGATTCGGCGGCGGGTGCCGGCGGCACAATGGGCCGCGACGGTGCCCTGTCACGCCACGAAATTCGCGTCGGGCTGCGAATCACCACCTGGTAGGCCGTCTCCTACGGCGTCGTGAGAACGTAGGCGATGCGGCGGAAGAAATCCAAAGTGCGGAAAAGATGTGCCGGGATGCGCCGCAAAGCGGTGGACTTCGCGGCGTGATAGTCGCGGCGCCAGCCGATCATCGTGGTTCTCTGCAACGGGCTGAAGCCGGCGATATTGACGCGTGTGGTGACGATGGACGTCCGCATGTCCCAGCCGCGCTCGATGGCGACATCCCAGGGCAGGGACATGACGGCGAGCGACTTGACGATCTTTTCCGCGCCGCGGCGCGTCACCAGATAGCAGGCCGTCGAACCCTGCGGGCCGAAGAGGCAGCGGCCGATCACATCCCCCTTGCAGCTGCGGGCCGTGGCACGGAAACCGCCCCAGCGATGGTTGACGAGCTTGATGACCTCGGCGTTCGGCGCCGCCTCTTGCGCTGCAACAGCGCGGGCGAGGAAGTTGCCATCCAGCGCTATGTCGTCCTCGATGATGATGGCCGATTGGCTGCCGCCCGCCAGAAATTGTCGAAGTGCCAGAAGGTGACTGCGGTAGCAGCCATACTCGCCGGCCAGGATGACCCTGCCATGTCGGCGCTGGAATCGCTCGTGATCGACATCGACCCATTGCTCCTGCGGTAACAGTGCGCCGTCAACGCCGTTAACGCGCTCGATCGTGATGCCGAGTTCATCGCTCTGCCGCTGAATTTCAGCCAATCTGTCCGTCGCCCGATCAATGTTGATGAGGTAGACAGGCAGGGGCTGCGCGGGCATGCGAGGGCTTTCGGACAATGCGGCTTGATGTATTAGAGACATTTGTTCTTCATCGGTCGGCGCAAATCCATGAAACGCCATAACATATGGTGGCGTGTCCGCAAAGAAGCGAGCTTTTGTGTGGCTAATCCAGCGTGCTTCCGAAGCACATTCCTGCACGAATTCGTGAAGCCTTGTCCACACGCATTTTTTGCCTATTGCGCCCAAGCTCGGCTTCCAATATATCCGGCGGCGGGACACTCCTCCCCAACGAGGAGCTTTCTATCTGAGAGGATAGCATCATGACTAAGCTCGCCAAGCCGGACATCCGTCCGAACAACACCCATTTTTCTTCTGGCCCCTGCTCGAAGCGCCCCGGTTGGTCGCTCGATGCCCTTTCCGACGCGCCTCTCGGCCGTTCGCACCGCGCGAAAGTCGGCAAAGCCAAGCTGAAGCAGGCCATCGATCTTACCCGTGACATTCTGGACGTGCCGGCGGATTACCGCATCGGCATAGTTCCGGCTTCCGATACCGGCGCCGTCGAAATGGCGCTCTGGTCGCTGCTCGGAGAGCGCGGCGTCGACATGCTCGCCTGGGAAAGCTTCGGCGCCGGCTGGGTTACCGATGTCGTCAAGCAGCTGAAGCTCAAGGACGTCCGCAAGCTCGAAGCCGGTTACGGCGAGCTGCCCGATCTTTCCGCTGTCGATTTCGACCGCGACGTGGTCTTCACCTGGAACGGTACCACTTCGGGCGTCCGCGTCCCGAACGCCGATTTCATCCCGGCCGACCGCAAGGGCCTGACGATCTGCGACGCCACTTCGGCGGCTTTTGCGCAGAACCTTGATTTCGCCAAGCTCGATGTCGTCACCTTCTCCTGGCAGAAGGTTCTCGGCGGCGAGGGCGCGCATGGCGTCATCATCCTGTCGCCGCGTGCCGTCGAGCGTCTGACCACCTATCAGCCCGCCTGGCCGTTGCCGAAGATCTTCCGCATGACCAGCGGCGGAAAGCTCATCGAAGGCATCTTCACCGGCGAAACGATCAATACGCCGTCGATGCTCTGCGTCGAGGACTATATCGACGCGCTGCTCTGGGCCAAGGACCTCGGCGGTCTCAAGGCTCTGATCGGTCGCGCCGACGCTAACGCCAAGGTCATCCATGACTTCGTGGCCGCCAACGACTGGATCGCCAATCTCTCCGCCAAGGTCGAGACGCAGTCCAACACCTCCGTCTGCCTGAAGATCGTCGACAAGGATGTCGTCGCTCTCGACAATGACGGTCAGGCGAACTTCGCCAAGGGCCTGGTCGCTCTTCTCGAAAAGGAAGGCGTCGCCTATGACGTCGGCCATTATCGCGACGCACCGTCGGGCCTGCGCATCTGGGCGGGCGCGACGATCGAAGCCGCCGACATGCAGAAGCTGATGCCCTGGCTTTCCTGGGCTTTCGAAACGCAGAAGGCAACGCTCTCCCAGGCTGCTGCCTGAGGTTCAAGCGTTCCCGGCTCCGCCAAAAAGGCGGAGCCCAGCATTCCGAATTCATTCGCATAGACCCTTTTTCAGGAGGCCTCCCATGGCACCTCGCGTTCTCGTATCCGACGAACTGTCGGAAACCGCCGTCCAGATCTTCCGTGATCGCGGCGTCGAAGTCGATTTCCAGCCGCAGCTTGGCAAGGACAAGGACAGGCTGCTCGAAATCATCGGCAATTATGATGGTCTCGCCATCCGTTCCGCCACCAAGGTGACAGAGAAGATCATCGAAGCGGCGAAGAACCTCAAGGTCGTCGGTCGCGCCGGTATCGGCGTGGATAATGTTGATATCCCGGCTGCCTCGCGCCGCGGTATCATCGTCATGAACACGCCGTTCGGCAATTCGATCACCACGGCCGAGCACGCCATCGCGCTGATGTTCGCCGTTGCCCGCCAGCTTCCGTCTGCCGACGCCTCGACCCAGGCCGGCAAGTGGGAGAAGTCGAAGTTCATGGGCGTCGAAATCACCGGTAAGACGCTCGGCGTCATCGGCGCCGGCAATATCGGCTCGATCGTCATTGCCCGCGCCATCGGCCTGAAGATGCATGTCGTCGCCTATGACCCGTTCCTCTCCAAGGAGCGCGCCGAGGAAATGGGCGTTACCAAGGTCGAGCTCGATGAGCTTTTCGCTCGCGCCGACTTCATCACGCTTCATGTGCCGCTGACGGACAAGACTCGCAACATCATCGACGCCGAAGCGCTCGCCAAGATCAAGCCGGGCGTGCGTATCATCAACTGCGCCCGCGGTGGTCTGGTGGATGAGGCAGCGCTTGCCGCCGCCATCAAGTCCGGTCATGTCGCCGGTGCCGCCTTCGACGTCTTCGAGGTCGAGCCCGCCAAGGAAAGCCCGCTGTTCGGCCTGCCGAACGTCGTCTGCACGCCGCATCTCGGCGCGTCGACCACGGAAGCGCAGGAGAATGTCGCTCTGCAGGTGGCCGAGCAGATGTCGGACTATCTCGTCAAGGGCGCGGTTTCCAACGCCATCAACATGCCTTCGATCACTGCCGAGGAAGCGCCGCTTCTGAAGCCGTTCATTAAGCTTGCCGATGTTCTCGGCGCCTTCGTCGGCCAGGTGACGGACGATCCGATCAAGGAAATCGAGATCCTCTATGACGGCGTCACCGCCGGCATGAACACCAAGGCGCTGACGAGCGCGCTACTGGCCGGTCTCATCCGCAACCAGGTCGCCGACGTCAACATGGTTTCGGCGCCGATCATGATCAAGGAAAAGGGCATCGTCCTTGCCGAAGTGAAACGCGACAAGACCGGCGTCTATGACGGCTACATCAAGCTGACGGTCACCACCGACAGCATGAGCCGCTCGGTCGCCGGCACCGTCTTCTCCGACGGCAAGCCGCGCTTCATCCAGATCAAGGGCATCAATCTCGACGCCGATGTCGGCAACCATATGGTCTATCTCGCCAATACCGACGTTCCCGGCATGATCGGCTTCATCGGCTCGACGCTCGGTTCCGCCGGCGTCAACATCGCCAACTTCCAGCTCGGCCGCGACAAGCAGGGTGGCGACGCCATCGCGCTGCTCTATGTCGATGGTCCGATCAACGACGAGGTTCTGGGCAAGCTGACCGCCCACCAGGCGATCCGCCAGGCCAAACCGCTGGTGTTCAACGTCGACTAAATCGCTCCTCCCAAGAGCTATCTGAAAAACCCGGCATAACGTCAGTTGCGCCGGGTTTTTCTTTACCTTCTATGGCTGTGGATAAGCTTGGCGAGCAGGCTATCGGGCACCTGCAAACAGGCCTATTTCTTTGTCATGGGGGCGTTGCAAAAGAGCATTTTCGGGGACACGCTGGGCAAGCCGATCGAATGGCTTGCGAAACCGGCATCCGTTGCCATCGTGCTGTTCGCGCGGGCTGTTACCGCTGTCAGGGCGATCTGGCCGGAGAGCGGTGCTCCGACCGACCGATGCATCTATTTCGCCAATCATTCCAGCCACGGCGATTTCATCCTGATCTGGACCGTTTTGCCGCCGCGGCTTCGTCAGCGCACGCGGCCGGTCGCTGGTGCCGACTATTGGCTGAAGTCGAAATTGAACAGCTTCATCGGCCGCGACGTCTTCAATGCCGTTCTGATCGAGCGCGATCGGGAAGCTCGGACGGAAGATCCGGTCGAGCAGATGGCTGCGGCAATCGACGTCGGCTCCTCGCTGATCCTGTTTCCCGAGGGCACGCGGAACCTGACGGATGCGCCGTTGCAGCCGTTCAAGAGCGGGCTTTATCATCTGGCGATGGCTCGTCCCGATATCGATCTCATTCCCGTCTGGATCAACAATCTCAACCGCGTCATGCCGAAGGGTGAGTTCGTGCCCATTCCGCTGATCTGCACGGTGACCTTCGGCGAGGCGCTGCATATCGGCGCAAACGAAGAGAAGACGGACTTTCTGACGCGGGCGCAGGCGTCGCTATTGGCTTTGTCGCCCAAGCAAGCGGGGCATGGCGAATGAGCGCGGCAAGCTCCGATCTGATCCATCTGGTTCTCGGCATTTTCGGTGTGCTGATCGTCGCGTCCGTCATCGGCTATGTGTTGCAGCAGCGGCTGTCGCCGGACGGATCGAACGCGGCGATCGAAAACCTGAATGCCCGCATCAAGGCCTGGTGGGTGATGGTCATCCTGATCGGTCTCGCTTTTCTGGCGGGCCGCGCCGGCGTTATCCTGCTCTTTGCCTTCTGTTCCTTCGCGGCGCTACGCGAATTCATCACGCTGATCAGCACCCGGCGCGCCGATCATTGGGCGCTTGCCGCCGCGTTCTTCATCGCCCTGCCGGTGCAATATTATCTGCTCTGGGCGGAAGAATACGGCATCTACGCGATCTTCATCCCGGTCTATGCCTTCCTGCTCATGCCGATCATCGCGGTCTTGCGCGGCGATACCGAGCGCTTCCTGATCCGCATCGCCGAAGTGCAATGGGCGTTGATGATCTGCGTTTTCTGCGCCTCGCATGTGCCGGCGCTGCTGACCTTGCATATTCCCGGCTATGAAGGCCGCAACGTCCTTCTGATCGCCTTCCTCGTCATCGTCGTGCAGCTCAGCGATGTGCTGCAATATGTCTGGGGCAAGTTGTTCGGCCGCCATAAGATCGCGCCGAAACTGTCGCCGTCGAAAACGGTGGAAGGCTTTGTCGGTGGCGTCGCCAGCGCTACGCTGATCGGCGCGGCGTTGTGGTGGATCACGCCGTTCACGCCGCTGCAAGCAGGGCTGCTTGCTTTCGTGATTACGATCATGGGCTTCTTCGGCGGTCTGGTGATGTCGGCGATCAAGCGGGATCGCGGCGTCAAGGATTGGGGGCAGCTGATCGAAGGCCATGGCGGGCTGATCGACCGGCTGGATTCCGTCGTCTTCTCCGCGCCGATCTTCTTTCATTTGGTCCGCTACTGGTGGTCGGTATCATGAAGGCGCGGGTGAAGGCGCTTGCCGGCAGCAGCATCGTGCATGTGCTTTTCGCTTTCCTCGCCATGGGCGGCTGGGCCGTGTTCGCCAACCGGATGCATCCGATGCCGCGGCCCGTAGTCGCCGGTCTTGTCCAGGGCATTCTGTCGGCCTGTCTGACGCTGTTTCTCAAGTCGGTGATCGAGGCGCTGTCGAGAAGGTTCCGTGGTCTTGCCGCCCTTTGGGCGCCACCCTTGATCGCCTGCCTTGGCTCCTCTGGCATATTGGTGACGATCCATGCGCTCAGCGGTACGCCGGAGATAGTGAAGACCATCGCAGTACCGCTGCTGGTGTCGACCAGCTATGCGACGCTCTACAATTATTCGATTTCCGGCGGGAGGCGCTAAGGTCATGGCAGGCGAAGGGACAGGCGACAGGCGGCCGTTGGCCAGCCGCAATACACGCTGGGCGCAGGGACTGGCGCGGCGCATGACCAAGCTGTCGGTGACGCCGAACCAGATATCGCAGGCAAGCATGGTCATGGCGGCACTGGCCGGTGGCTCCTTCTGGCTGTCCGGGCAGGAGGATAGCGGGCTGCGCATCCTGTTCCTGATCCTTGCGGCGCTCTTCTGTCAGCTTCGGCTGCTATGCAATCTGCTTGACGGCATGGTTGCCGTCGAGGGCGGCAAGGGTGAGGCGGATGGGCCGTTCTGGAATGAATTCCCGGACCGCATCGCCGATATCCTGATCTTTACCGGTGTCGGCTATGGCATCGCCGCGCCCGGCCTTGGCTGGGCTGCGGCCGCCTTTGCCGTGCTCACCGCCTATGTCCGCGAGCTTGGCCGGGCCACCGGCGCCCCCAGCGATTTCGGCGGGCCGATGGCCAAGCAGCATCGCATGGCGGTAATCACGGCCGCAGCGCTGCTTTCCATTCTCGAAGTGCTTTGGAATGGCGGAACCTGGGTGCTGACCATTGCACTCTGGATCGTCGCTGTCGGGGCGGCAGTGACGGCGCTACGGCGCGGGCTCAACCTCATCCGGCAGCTGAAAGCGAAGCACTGAGCGTCGCTCTCGGCCTTGCTGATTCGCCGCCCCTTGCGCACGAGGGCAATCCTTTCTATATCCCTGATCGATTGAGGCCGGGCGGTTAACGCTGCCGTGTGCCCGCAGATGATAAAAATCCGCCGCTTTTGCATGGCAACCGGTGGACAGAAGACAGCACCGAAGATCGACTGAGATTGGCGGCAAGACCGTGAACACACTGGATTTTGACAAGAAGCCGGAAGACACCCGCGTCGTCGTCGCCATGTCGGGCGGCGTCGATAGCTCCGTCGTTGCCGGCATTTTGAAGCGCCAGGGCTATGATGTGCTCGGCATCACGCTGCAGCTTTACGATCACGGCGCCGCCGTACATCGCGCCGGTTCCTGTTGCGCCGGCCAGGATATCGACGACGCCCGCCGCGTCTGCGAGACGATCGGCATTCCGCATTATGTACTCGATTACGAGAAGCGTTTCCGCGAGACGGTGATCAATCCCTTCGCCGAAAGCTATGTCGCCGGCGAGACCCCGATCCCTTGCGTTTCCTGCAACCAGACCGTCAAGTTCGCCGACCTGCTGGCGACGGCCAAGGAGCTCGGCGCCGACGCGCTGGCGACCGGCCATTATATCCGCTCGCGCCCGAACCCGTCCGCCGACCATCCCGGCCGCCGCGCGCTCTATCGCCCAGCTGACGCCGATCGCGACCAGAGCTATTTCCTCTTTGCGACGACGCAGGAGCAGATCGACTACCTGCGCTTCCCGCTCGGCGGCATGCCGAAAGCAGAGACCCGCGCGTTGGCCGAAGAGATGGGCCTCGTCGTCGCCAAGAAGGCCGACAGCCAGGACATCTGTTTCGTGCCGCAGGGCAAATATTCCGATGTGATCGCCAAGCTGAAGCCGAATGCGGCGCTGGCCGGCGAGATTGTCCATCTCGACGGCCGCGTGCTCGGTCGCCACGAAGGCATCCTGCACTATACGATCGGCCAGCGCCGCGGCATCGGTGTTGCCACCGGTGATCCGCTCTACGTCGTCTATCTCGACGCCCGCTCGCGCCGCGTCATCGTCGGCCCGAAGGAGGCGCTGGAAACGCACCGCGTCTATCTGCGCGACGTCAACTGGCTTGGCGACGAACCGCTGCTGGAAGCCGCCTCCGGCGAAGGCTTTGCCTGCTACGCCAAGGTCCGCTCCACCCGGCCGCCGGAGCCTGCCGTGCTGCGTGCCGACAAGGACGGCATCTATGTCGACCTGACGATCGGCGAAGCCGGCGTCGCGCCCGGCCAGGCCTGCGCCCTCTATTCCGCCCCCGGCGACGACGCCCGCGTCTATGGCGGCGGCTTCATCGAACGTTCCGAGCGCGAGCCGATGGCTGAGGCGTCGCTGAAGGCATTGCTGGCAAGCCCGGTCGCGGCCTGAAGGCAGGCGGTGGGCCGGGCAGGGGAAAGCGTTGATTTTTCCAAATCATCCGCTTGACACAAAGCCGAACCGCACCTTATAAGCCGCTCAACCGACGAGCCAACGCTCCTTGAGCGACGGTTTCGTTTGGCCCTTGTGCATAAGTAATGACTATGCGCGGATGTGGCGGAGTAGCTCAGTAGGTCAGAGCAGAGGAATCATAATCCTTGTGTCGGGGGTTCAAATCCCTCCTCCGCTACCAGAATTTTCTTAATTAAATCAAAGATTTATCTGCACTACTCGGGTGAGGTGTGGCTGTTTTGGTGTTGCAACGTGTTGCGCGCTATTCCCCTTGATTTTCAGGCGTTTCCAATCGGGCACGGCAACTCCACGCAACATGAAACGCGACATGAAAAGATCTATGGCGATTATGGGCGCGGAATCAGAGACTGATTTTCTTTTTGGCCTTTTTCTTCGCTGGCTTTTTTCCCGAATTGGCCTTGCTACGGGCCTCCCGCTCTTCTGCAGCGCGCCTTTTTCGGAGTGCTTCGTGGGCGCCTTCGAGATTACGAAATGCATCATCCATTTCACTCTCACCACGGCGTTCTTGTGTTAGTTGCCCGAGTAGCCGTGACGCAGTGAATTGGAGGGTTCCGCTGACCATTTTCCGATATGCGGCCTGCCGGCCAACCCAAAACGCGTTGCCGTGTTCCAGTGGATCGTGCTTTAGCTGTATCGCCGTGGCTAATGAAACCGGCGACGGAAAAGCGTGCGTCACTTCATCAAACGCAACGGCCGTGTTCACGACGTCGACGCATTGCCGGATTAACTCCTCAGGTTTTCCAGCGCCACGTACTACCCTTATTATGTTCGCCGCGAGCTCGACCATGGCTCGATCGACGCGTTGCTGGGCGTATTCCGTATCGATCTGCTTTTGAGAATTCTCGGCTATGATCGCCAGCTTCGGCTTCTTGGGTTCATCGGTCATGAAAAATCCTGTCGCTCAAATTAATGGCCGACAGGATTGAGTGGAAGATGGTTGTTGGCAAGCAATTGCCGCTGTTGTTACCGTAATTCACTGCGGCGCGGCAGCCTTCATCTTGGCGTTCGCCGCGCGGAGTGCTGCAACAGGAAGCGCCGCTGGGTTTTCTCCATCGCTTGTCATGAATTCTGGATGGTCATAGCGGCTGGTAAACTCGACCATGCGCTCGACCGACGCCGACACTATATTGCAAAGGGATGCTACACGGTCGAGCTGTTGATTGCGTCCATCACCGACTTCATAGTCCATTTCCATCAGAATATCGTGAATGGTCTCGGTCAGTTGATGAAGATCGCGGAGTTCGTAAAAGAGGTCAGACAGATTATTTGTCATAATTTCCTCCCGCAGGCCTCAGCGATGTCTCGATCGTTCTGTTTGCTGAATGTCGCGTTGGCCTTTTGTAGTTTCGCCATGCCCTCATAGAGCGTATCGGTGACTGCCGCCGCGTCATCTTCAAAGGAGTAGGAAGCGCTCGTCATCGCAAGCCAGCAAGTTTGTACGATGGCAAGTGCGCGGTCGACGTCGTCAATCGCTTCTAGAGGTCGCGCTGTAATTACCGACACCGTGTTCTCGACTTTTTGCTTGCCGAGGGATTCAGCAGTCAGGAGATCGAGGGCGCCTTGAGAATCTCCCACTTTTAAAAGCTCCACTAGGCGACCAAGCGTATTTCCCGTCGCGGCAGAAGCCGTGGACATGCTGACAGAGTTTTTAGCCATTGCACTTCTCCCCATCCCAAGCAGCCAGAAACTGTTTTTTCAGGCTGGAAATCCGGTTTTCCACGTTGAACAGCGCGAATAGAACCGTCTCGCGCTCCTCTTTACTGATCTTGAAATGAAGCATGCCGTCCGCTTCTCTATCGGGCCGATTGAAGAGATTCTCTGCGAAGTCGCTGGCGATCCGGGCCATAAGCTTCAAATCATAGACGGGTGCCTCAAGTTGGCGCATCGCATCGGCGACTTGTTCGTCTGTTGGTCTGGCGCGCGAGATGGCTTCGCCAACCGTTGGAACGGGCACTCTTGGTGCGGTAGACCCGATCAAGCTAAGCGCACTCTGCACTTCTCCAGCTTTCAATAACTCCGCCAAGCGGCTGAGGGTGTTTTCCGCAGGCGTAGCTTGGCCAGCGGTTGTATCTTTGGATTTGACGGCCATTGTAGAACTCCGTTTCACTTGAGGTTGTCCGCTAGCGCGGTGGCTGAAATGTCGACGGGCTGCCCTGTGCACAGCTCGCTCTATTCGCGTCTCCTCCCCACTGACAACGAGATCCTGTCATCATCGTAAGGGTGGGGTTGAGCCAGATTGGATGTTTTGATCTGACTGGCTCTCAGGCGAGCTCGAGTGCTTCAATTTGGCGCCGCCACTGCAGCGAGGCACCAGCGCTACCGATGAAGCGCGGCGAGCGTGGCGCCGGCACGACCAGGGCAGCGCCGTTATCGCGATCAGCACGCTCGAAGGCTGCCTTGACGGCCGGGTTGGTGAAGAGGCTGGAGAGGCGGATAGGCATAGCTTCGCAGGCGGCCTGAAGAGGCTTCTCTGTCATGATCATCTCCGTTGGTGAGTAATAGTTTCTATGTGCATATTAATTATCATGATTAATCCATCAGTCAATATCTATGTGCATATTTATTGCAAAATAAATTAGAGCAGGTATGGTGAGCTGGTCACGCAAACAGAGGTTATGGAAATGGGAAGACCCCCGGTGTTATCGCACCTGAAGAGAGATAAGCGCCTTGTGGTGATGATGACCGATGATGAGTTGTCCGCATTAGCGTCAGCGGCTCAAGCGGCCGGCGCCACGTCAGTCAGTGACTGGGTCAGGAACATTCTGCTCGATGCAGCTGGCGGCCCAAGTGTAAGGATGGGGAAATGAGCGATCCAGCAAACGAGATGTCACCCTTCTACGATGATGTGGCGGATGCCAATCAACGAGAGCGCGAGAAGCTGCACGCTCGTGAATTTTATGATCGCATCGAGCGCCTGCGAGCTGAAGCCTATAGTGGGCACGTCGGTTACGGAAAATGGTTGATCGCGTCATTGTTGGCTGTACATGGCGGAGCCATATTTGCCATCAGCGGATTGAAAGATTCGGTGCAGCCAGACCAACTGTCGGGGCTCATCAATGGCGCGGCTTGGAATTTGACCGGCATTTTTCTGACTTTGCTGGCGGGCTTCGGAGCATGGCTGAACTTCCAGTTTGCACACTCGATATATGAGGACTGGGTAGATCCCGCTGTGCTCTATCGGAGAGACAAGTACCCTGGCAGGTTAAAGGGCGCGTGGAAGATCAATGGAACTCTCTACGCCTCAGCTATCGTCGGTATTCTGGCAAGCCTATGCTTTTGTATCAGCGCATGGTGCGTCATTGCTGCCCTCAGGACAATCTAACGAGAACGCCTCTTATCGCTACCTATCAGGCGTCCATGTGCCCTTTGATTTCCATTTGATAATTCAAAATATCAACCGAGGATCTGAGTATGTCCGCATTGACGTTGGTGACCCCGCAGCCGGGTATAGACGCTGCTTCTGATCTCAGCGCCGACGCGCTCGACTACGGGCGTGCGGCGCTCTCGGCGAACACCATGCGGGCCTATCGGGGCGATTGGCAGGAATTCGAGGGATGGTGCGCAACTCGGCAGCGAGCGCACCTGCCGGCCTCGCCTGCGACCGTGGCGAACTACGCCTCGGCATTGCTGGCGCCGGTAAGAAAGTGCCCACAATCGCCCGCAAGCTCGCTGTCATTTGTTTCTTCCACCGCGGCGCAGGAATGGATAACCCGACCGACAATGCCGGCGTGGCTGCCATCCTGAAAGGCATCCGCCGCACCGTCGGCATGGCGCCCAACCAGAGGGCGCCAGCGACCGTTGACGTGATCCATGCACTCCTTGCCCACGTCGATGCTCGCACGCTGCAGGGAAAGCGCAACCGTGCCATTCTGCTGCTGGGCTTTGCTGGCGCGTTCCGCCGCTCCGAGCTCGTTGCAATCACCGTTGAGGATCTGACGTTCTCCGACAAAGGCGTGGACGTGTTCCTGCCGAAGTCCAAGACCGACCAGGAGGCAAAGGGACAGTCGGTGGCCGTGCTGAACGGCAAGGCGCTCCGGCCGGCGGACAGGCTCAGGGAGTGGCTTGAGGCTGCAGGGATACTCGCTGGCCCGATCTTCCGCCGTATCAACCGTGGCGACCACCTGACGGACGAGCCATTGTCGGCCCAGTCCGTGGCGCTGATCTTGAAGAAGTATGCCGACGCGGCCGGCCTCGATGTGGAGAAGCTTTCCGGCCACTCGCTGCGCGCCGGCTTCGTTACCTCGGCCGCAGAGAACCGTGCCTCAATCAGCCGCGTCATGGAAGTGACCAGGCATCGCGATCCGCGGACAGTGGAAACTTACGTTCGTCGCGCCGATCGGTTTAAGGACCATGCGGGAGACGGTTTCTTATGATTCGGTCACTTTGATCTTCGCCGAGAGACACCTCCCAGACAGGCGTAGAAGCGCCACCGTTTGAGTTCCGAACGGGTGTGCCGCCTAACTCAGAACGAGAGCCAAATCATCGTCTTCAAGGACGTTATGAGACTGTGCGCCTTCCCTGATCCGGTCCCGGAGAAACGGAGCAATGCTACCGCATTGTCTGTCCTCTTGAGCCCAAGCGCCTTGGACGAGAGATGCCTCGATTTTCAGCAAGTTTGTCGTATCGACATACGAAGTATGATTGAGGAAGTGCACTTCCCAGCTCTCGATAGAGACGGCGACATCTCTCGCCTTTCGGAACTGCGGGGGCTCGCTGTTTATGAAATAGAAGCGGTTGTCTATCGGGCATATGCACACGCAATACTTATCGTGCGGATTAGGTAGGAACGGGCAGAATATCCGAACAACGTCCCACTTCTGCATTTTTTAGGCAACGCACCGCGAGTTCTCGATCATCTGCGACTTTGCAATCTCAGGATCTTCGAGCTGGTCAAGCCATAGCTCCACTTTCATTTCGTTCGCTGCGGTACCCAGACGCTCCCATGCTTCAACCCAAGCCGGGTCTTCATGGGAAGCTTCCCGCAGCTCTCCAAATGACATGTTCGCGTACGTATTGATGGCGTCGGCGAGGTATTCCCGATCGCTGCCAGAAAGGCGGGACGGATAGTCGGCCCCGCGAGCGAAAACGTGCTGCTTGTTCCCGTCGACTTCGATCCGCACGCGCTCCTCAAGTCGATCAGCGACTTCGTCCGGGTATTCCCCGTTCAACAGATTGCGCACAGCAGATGGAACTGGGCCATGCTCCATAGCCACATATCGATCGCCCGTAATCGGACGCCCGTAATCTAGGATGTGCTCGCGATCGGCGAAGAAGAGCAATTTCCCGATGTAATATTGAGTTAAGCCGGGTCTCTGCCTAGCTAGGAACTCTATTGCATCAATTGCCTTCTCCCAATCGAAGGAGAATCTTATCATTTACCCACCTGTGACGCTCCGCCAAGAGCGCCTTAGAATCTCTTTGTATATGAAAGTCGTGACCAAATCACGAACTTTCAAGGACAACGCGGCTGTGGCGCGCTGGTTCCGTGGTCTCTTTAGCCGCCCATCACTGTGGCGATCAGTCACGAATTCAAAGCGATAACCGAGATTATCGCTACAAAGCACGCTTCGTACAAGGCGCGTGCAAGGCCATCTATGAAAAGTTCGTCTCTCAGATCGAGAGTCGCTGCGGCGACCGCACGCAACGAACGCACCTTTCACTCACAAGCTGGCGTTCGTCTTCTCTGCGAATGGACTTGCTATAAAAGCGAGAAACGCGTCACCGGATACCGTCGTGCGCTTTGCGAGAAAGGTGCCTGACGTACCCATCGCGGACATGCCACTGGTTTGTGCGAGCCCCTCTCTTTCGAAGTCGGAGAGTATCCTGCCGAGTGCATCGCCCGATACCATTGTTGGTGGGATGGCTTCCTTCAGAATCGACATCTGAGATCCAGCCAACATTCCTTTGGCTTTCTCCGTCATTGCAGGAAATGCCGATGGATTATGGAGCATCTTGAGAACATGGATGTGAGCTGGCGTAAAGCGGTCGATATAACTGAAAAAGGTCCCACGAAGCGTATCATCTAAAGTGAAACCTGCGGCTATATTTAAGACAGCGTTCCTCAGCGCTTCGAGCTTTTCTTCGCTCTTCGTTTTCATGGCGCAGTGAGTGGCTTCGAACGTCGCCGTTATGAAGTCTTCGTTCTCGGCCAGTTTGGCAGGATCGAACGAACTAGCTGCTTCCTGAAGGTCTTGTATCGCGAGACCAACACGCTCAAACCATTCGTCACGTCTCTTTTGCAGAGGAGCAGCAACGAAATGTTCGATAATTGCACCAGCAGCATAGCTTCCGCCAGGGATGATCGAGGTTGCGGCATCGATGGCTGTTCTTGCGACCTCATACGCTGCTGACCGACTATCTCGCGTCGGATAGCCCGGAAGTTTCGATCCATCACTCATTCCATCGCCCTCTGATTGAAATTCGCTCAAAGAAAATCAAACCCGGCAAAGGGCTGCAAGAAGATTTGTAGCGATAGGCGTTTTTCTCCCTGCAATTTATACGCTTGACGAGGTGTCGCCCTTGACGCAACCTTAAGGCGCATAAAAAAGGGGGGAGGAGGATGAAATCCTATTTCGCATTGTTCGCGGTCGCCTGCCTATTGTCGAGTTGTCAAACCGACGCCCAAGTGCGTAGCGCGCCACCGCTTGACCAATACCACAGCTCGAAATCACCTGACGCAGCCGTAATGTGCCTTATTCCGTCGTTGGCAGAGCACTATAAGGCCATTCAGCAACAGCGCTTCGTTGCGCAAACAATTGCGCCCGGCAAAGAATACGACATCGTGCCGACCGACGGCTTCGTCAATGGTCATTACTTCTACACGGTGAACGTCAAACCCAACGGATCTGGATCTACGCTGTCGCTTTACAAGGGGCAGATGATACTTCCGAGCATCACCGAATCGATCCGATTGGGCATTGGAGCCTGTCTTTGATACAAATGCCCAGTCCGCCCGTCTGCGGGGTGAAGGAGGTTAAGGATGATTTTGTGGTTGGAAGAGCAGCGACAGATTGTGAAACTGCGACGACAGGCAAAGGAAATTGAATTCGCATTTCGTCCAAAGCTTGCTTCAACCCAAAAAGGAGAAGATCGCCAAGCGGCTTTGCGTGATATGGATTTCGAAACCAGCTTGCCATATGACGAGATTGCAGAAATTGAAACGAAACGTCTAATAAGAACAGCTCGCAAACATTCAATTTCACTGCCACCTCACGATGCCCATTCAGACGCAACATATTGGACTCGATCAAGCGTTCTTGGCACGTACTCTTTGACGGACGAGGGACGCTCTTTCCTTCGTCCGCAACTACGTGCACAACAGAAAGAACAGCGCGATGCGATACTGAGCTATGCTAATGCCCTGACAGGCATCTTGGGCCTTGTTGTCGCAATGTTTGCCCTCTGGTGGGGGAAATAAGCGGTTTCAGCATACCTATCGATCAGATTTGCCAACCCAGAAGAATCCCTACCAGTGGCCGGCCGGAGGTAACCTTCATCGCGCAGGCGGCGCACGGCGGCAACGGTGAGGCCAAGGGCTTTCGCTGCATCGTCGATCGACACCAGCCAGGTGCGGAGTGGCTTGGAGCGGGAATAGACGGTCATGCTGCCCTCGCCATCTTCATATACCGTTGAACGGCGCCATAGCTCATCCCAGATTTCTCCACCCATGGCAGCCAGTGCCCGTGTGGGATCTCGTCTCGTATCGCAATCAGCCGTTTGCCAAGTTCGATCGCTCGCTCTGCTTCGGCGCGGCGCCGAGCTTGCCCAACCTCTGGCACCTTGTTTTTGATCGTGCTCGCCGTGTCTTGAGCTGCTAGCCGTTCATTGCTGAAGGTGCACAGCCGATAATAGATCGCGCCGGCGAGAGCATGGCGCTGATGGCTGAAACCGCGGAGCTGGTTGATGGTCGCCATAATCGGCCCGAGAGGTATCCGGTCCCACCATTCCAGCCATTCCGATGTTCGCTGCTCCACCCATTCCGGGCAGGCCCGTATGAGGTCGGAGACGGCCCACAGGCTCGCTTGATCTATCAGCGCGTTGTTGCCCCTGGTTTCACTCAGCGTCGTCATGACGAGCCGGAAATGGCCCTCGCCATACTTGGCTAGGATTTGACACATCGTCGCGATAGCGCGCGTCTGACCAGGCATGGGGAAAACATTGCCAGGAACGATTTCGACCTCGTATTCGGCGCAGATCGCTCGGACAGCGATCTCGATCTCTGAAGTCATTCGGAAGCTCCCAGAAAAAGAAAAGGCCGAACTTCGAAAGGCCGGCCGATTCATCGCGCCAGTACATCCGTGGTCGCAGACTTAATAGATAACTCAGATAGATGGATTGTTACTAGTCCATCAGAAACATTTATTCATCGAGAAGTGCCAATAACTCACGGTGTCGACGGCCAATGTCGGCAATCACCTTGCGATCGGCGATGCTTTCGCAGGTGAAACGGCCATGCTTGTAGGCACCATTGAGCTTACCCTTGGGCGCTCCGGCTCTTGCGCCGTGGAACCGACACACCTTCTTGCCACGTTCCGCCGGCGCTTGGCATTGGCATCCTGTCCGCTTCGATGTGGCCGAGCACCGCGGCGCCTGCTGATACGGATAAATTGTCTTGTTCATGGAATTGCGCACCTTTTCGCTTTCTGCCCCGCCCCCCTTGGTTGACGTTCCCGACGATCGCCTGGCCACCATCGTAGACGTGGACATGCTCAACAACGACCTTCCGCCATTCCTATGCTTCCGGAGGGCTTCCATCTGGCTCGTGAAGGTCCGCATAAGCTTGTTGACGATCCGCTCGTGGATATCGAGCTGCGCGAGCATCTCCGCGGTCACCATCTTGCGGGTATGCCGGAGAGAAAGAACGTGAACCGCAGCCATTTGAAAGGCGAGCATGGCTTCGAGGTTGTCCCGTGGGCTCACGCCGGCCACCATCGCTACCGCCGCATTCAACTCGTCGACGTCGGCCTTATCGTCGCGAGATAGGGCGTTCGCGATCTGGCTGATGAGCGCATTGAACACGGTTTGATCAGTCACCCCAACCGCCTTCATAACGACGGCCAACGCGATCTCCTGGCGAGGGTGACGGAAAGCGATCTTGTCGATATGGGGAACGATCCAGAACTTCGGCAGTGGATCGGGGCGCTCAAGGAAAGCCTTAGCCGCTTCGAGTTCGTGAGGCTTCGGCTGATACTCAGGCGCCGGCCCTGCCTTGATCTTCTCGACCGTTTCGCCGGCTGACAAGCGGTCCATCATGGCCGCCAAATGCTTCAGCTTCGTGTCACGAGAATTCCCGTTATCGCTAGTCATCGGCCCACCTCAGCAATGCAAACGCCCGTTTTCCTGAGTTGAGACGATATAATCGTTATGGCTAATGAGCTATTGGAAGCATCCGGTAGCGTTTGACCGTTTGGCTGTAGGCGATATGGCAGCTAGAAAAGTTAGCGATGATGGTGCTCTATCTTCTTTACGAGCCGCGCATCGCATCCGGCATTGGTTTCGACCATACCCTTGCGGATGTTGTCGGTGTAGCACACCGTCCTTGTGACGAGTTTCGGTTTCACGGAATGTTATTTGATGGTTTGGAGGCCGGCGGCGCTTAACTAAAGGCGAGCAGTCCGTCTGAGTTTCGCGTGGCACGCTAGACTCATCGATAACCTCATGATCTACGATATGCGTTCGATCTAAATGGAGAGGGATATGCGCGGTAGACGCGAGTTTTTTCGATCATCGAGAAAGTCTCTCGCGATCATCTCGTTATTTATTGCCCTTGCATCAGTGGATTTTGCGCACTCAGAAGACGTTCGGGATCATCACCCAGGCGGACCCGATGAGAAAAGTAGCGACGCATATCAAGCAGGCGGTTCCCCAGGATATGCGCCCAACGAGCCCGGAAGAATCCAGAGTTTTAATGAGCAAGAGGGTGGTCAGCGCCGCGAAGAGAACAATCAAAAGACCGCCAACGATGCCGAACTCGCCATAGCGCAATTTGCGGCTTGGGCCAGTTGGGCCGGAGTTGTTGTTGCTTTCTTGGGATTGGTGGGCCTCTTCTTCACTGTCATTTACGCGCGGCGCACTTATCAACTTTCCATGAGGCCTCGCCTGAAGGCGATGCAGTTCGTGTTCAATGTCAACGAAGGAACTGAAGCTGGCGAGTTCATCGTAACCAACGAAGGAGGCGAGGCCGCCTGTATCGAAATCTACAGATGTACGGTACGTCTTCAGGTTGGCAAATTGCCTCAGACAAATCCAACCAGGCACAAAGTAAGAAACACGTGGAATCGAGGAAAAAACAATCCAGACACGACTTTCAGAGATGTCCCAATTCCGGCAGGCGAGGTCCGGATGATTAATTTTTCTGCGGACGCTGCCCTGACGATTGATCAAGTCAATCAAATCAATTCCGGGGACGTGATGCTCTATATCATCGGATACATCACGTACAAAGGATCTTTCGATTTGAGATATTGGACACATTTCTGCCGCAGGTACAGCGTGAGCAAAGGGCGGTTCGAAACAGAGACCTACGAAGATTGGGAGTACCGCAGCTAACTTTCTGACGCTTAGGCGAAAGTCGCTTTTCATGATTTCCCCTTTAGTTAGACGAGCACGCCGAGGAGATCGATATTTTCGCCAGCTGTGCGAATCCGAACTCGACGGTTCGAGGCCACGTCGGCTGTGACAGCTGCGACATAAGTCACCTGCAGAACACCTGTTCCGGCGGGTTGAAAAACAATATTTTGATTTGCATCCCCAGACGACGCCGCGCGGATGATCGGTCCCGAGCCCGTGACGTTTGCCGCCAATTCGATAAAATTAACCGCGGTGGATGACGTCAAAGCCCGAAAAAATGGCTGATCATTTCCGCTTCGCCTCAATTCCAACCCGTTATCAATCAAGAGCGCCCTAACTCCCGTTGCTAGAGTGGTTGCAACGCTGGTTAGGTACGATGCCTCGCCGCCCGAAAGATGCCATCCAATTTTATGTTTCTGCCCAAGGGCGATTGCCTCACCATAGCCTGAGCCGTCTAACGTAAGAGCATCACTGCGGAAGACGATGCCCGTGTGAAACGTCGAGCCGTTATTGATGATTCCAAGAGCATGTGAGACTGGCAGTGCATCTGGGTTGGTGGTGATATCACCCCCCGACGCAAGGGAAAGTCCATAAGACCATGCGGTCGGCGTCGACTGGCCTTCAAACCCATAAGGCAAATATTTTGCGTCGGTCGTTCCGGAACAGTTGGCGATATCCAGTTCGACACCAGCCACATTGCCGGCCGTCGCTGAGCCGCGCACCGCGTCGATATAGATGCCCCACGCATCGCGGTCGTTGGTGCTTTCATTGCGGACATGGAAAATACCGCCGTAGCCCTCGACCAACGCTGCGCCGGTTATCCGAGTAGCACCAACAAATTGAGCGCCATTGCTACCGGTCGAGACGACTCGGCCATGGACCTCTAGATAGCCCATGCCATGAGTGGCGCCGGGCTTGATCGTATGTAACCACGATGCCCCGGTATTGGTGTCAGGCGTTGTCGAGCAGTCGAACCCTGCACTCTCCCCGATCATCACACGTTCGCGAAGGCGATGCACATAGGCTGGGGTGGCGCTGTTTGACCAGAATCCCCGAAGCTCCGCACCTTGACGTATCGATACATAGGCGGGATTTTGGGTCGACTGGACATAGATTTGCTGCGTCAGGTCGACGGCCATGGCCGCAGCAGTCGCGCTGGATAAGGAAGATATCAGTTTCGGATAGAATATGCCCTTTTGTGTATCTTCATAGAGAATGGTGCTTTGCTCTG
This sequence comes from Rhizobium sp. GW821-FHT14E12, assembly GCF_058803745.1. Classification (NCBI taxonomy): domain Bacteria; kingdom Pseudomonadati; phylum Pseudomonadota; class Alphaproteobacteria; order Hyphomicrobiales; family Rhizobiaceae; genus Rhizobium; species Rhizobium sp. GW821-FHT14E12. The sequence continues at coordinate 1,291,035 of NZ_JBXAPH010000001.1, read as the reverse complement.
CTACCGGATTGATGGCTGCAAGAGCTGTTCGGTCTGCGACATAGCCAGGTGTGGAGACGTTGGAACGAGCAGTTGGTTTGCTCGACAAATCCGCAAGATTTTGCCCCTTCTGTGCCGAACCATCGGCCAATTCTAGTGATGCGATCGAAGCAGAGTTCAGCCCAACCGTCACATCGCTGGACAAAGACCCGCCGCCGGTCAGGCCCTCACCAATGGCGATCTGCCTGTTTGATTTAACAAAATCCGTGACGGGTTCTCGGCCTACCCTGCCGCTGCCGTCGTGCCCGACGACATGCGAAAGGGTTCGAATTGTGAGTTGCTCGATGGCGCCACTATCTGCCATTTAAAAGGCTTCCTTCTAGGGGACGGGCGCGTCATCCGACGGGCCAGGAGCGCTTGCCTAAGGCGCGATTGGGCAGCGGTTAGAGCCGCAATTCGTGTTGATTACAGAAGACCACAGACGGCTAAGCCTTTGCATTGGAAGCGTCCGGTAACGTGTGACCCGTTTTATCGCTACCGATCAGAGCTGCGTGCGCGTGTTCTGAGGGTCGTTGTCGTTTACGGCCCGCTGGTGCTCGTTGCGCATCGCATCGATCATGTGATCACGGTGCGCTTCAACCCGGCTCACCTCATCGGCCGAACAAAACAAATCCACGACGGCGCCATCGTAGAGCGCGCGCAATTCGTTCGCCGGCATTCCGTCGGTGAAAAGACCTTTGAATTCGTTGTAGATCGGGAGATCCTTGGCCTGCGAAAGCGGCATACCGCGGACGCTGGTCTTCATGTCCCTGATTTCTGCATCGGTCATCATGTGCGGTTCCTTTCGTTGGGTGGTAGCACCATCGGCCAGAAAGAGCGGGACACGCACCGTGGCCTTGTCGACCAAGACGCCATCTTTGAAGGCGCCGCAAACACAACCCTTGTGTCCCTTGGCGAAGCAGTCGCAGATGATCATTCGAAGTCCCTTTCAAAGTTGAGGTGGCGGAGAGACACCCTTCGATGAAGCCTCTCCGCCGCATGCCCAGACGGTTACCAATCGACCCGGGGCAATCATTGATCTCAATAGCGCTGCCGTTTCGGCCACAGATAACCGTAGTTGTCGTCACGCCGGAATTTCGGCAGGCGAACGCGATCTAGCAACCTCGGCAAAGATTCATCAAAATTGACTAGCCAACGATCATCAGCACCGCGGGCAATCGCTTCCGCGGTCTCATGAGGGCCAACAAGGGAATTGCTATACTCGAGCCGGACAAGCAGATTGGTGATTTTGATGGAAAGCTCCTCGTATTCTGCGAGATCCTTCACCATTTGATCGCGGGTCTTGATCGCCTGCTTGCGCTGTTCGTTGCGAACCGCCGCCTCTTCCTTTCGGCGGGCAGCACCCTTCAGGTCTTCCAGCTTTGCTGCGGCGCGCTCCATGCGCATCTGGCGGAAACTCGCGTCCTCCATATCCTTGCGCGCCTTGGACACATCTTCCGGGCGGGTGGAAGGATCGAGTGCGATTTCGTTCGCGCTTGTACTTGCTGCCTTGGCCTCTTCGGAAGCCTTTGCAACCTCGGCGAGGAGATCCGCAAATTGCTTCGATGAAAGATCGGCGCCGATCGCGTCGGCAATCCGGGTTTCAAGGTCGGCCTTGGTCAAAGGGTATCTCCTGCCTGGTGATTGTCGTTGAGGTCGAGGAGATCACCCGGCATGAAGACGCCTGAGAACTGGCTTCCGGAAGCGCGAAGCTTCTCGGCTGCAGCGGTCAGCACGAATTCGTTGACGGACACGCCGGCGCGGCTGGCGGCGGCAAAGAGGGCGGCGCGGAAGCCAGAGGTCACCCGGCCGCCGTTCAACATCACGTTGACGATGGGGCCCTTCTGCCGGCGCTGTCTGCTAGCAATAATGGTCATTCCCGCTATCTCCTGATCTCCATTTCGAGATGCAGAAGACCACGGATTTCAGCGGTTGAGGATTGGAAGCGTGCGGCAATGTGTGCCGACTTCTTTGGTGAGTGCAATTTACGATTGCTTAACGGCTGAAATATTACAAATTTCTGATTGTTGATGGAGATTGTGATGATGTGGCTTTTAACATGGGGATCATTTCTGACGGGCGTAATTTCGGCCGGCCTTTGGGCATGGGCAGCAGCAATACCATTGAAAAAGAAATCGTTTCTAGACAGAAAGCTGAACGATGACTTCTCGGATATCATCGACCCGTTGAACAAACAGGCAAACATTAACGGATGGGCGGCTGCGGCTGCGGCGCTTAGCGTTGCGGCTCAAGCGAGCAAACAATTCTTTTTCGGGTGAGAGGTTAGGGTCGCTACTCGATTTTGTGATAGATCAGACCAGAAGTCCGAGGTGATTGAAATAGCGGCGCACACGCGGGTGGGTGCGTTTTCCTTCGCGCAGCATCTCCAGCGCTATCACATCACCATGAATGACCATCTCCAGCGCCGGCGCCGAGATATCCAACGATGCGCCTGGCTTGGCCTGTCGACCAATGCCGAACTCCTTGCACCAGATGCGGAGGGTCTTCTCATTGCGGCCGGTACGATGGGCTGCCGTCTTGAGATTGATGATCTCGTCGGATCGCATCAGGATCGGCCATGGGCCGAGACCATCGGTCGAAGGCAGATCGCCGCTTGAGAAAAGCATCCCACTCATGCGGCGCCCTGAGGATTATTCCCGCCGGCCACTCGAGCATAGCACTGCCGGATCATCTCGTCCTGAACCGCGTGCCAGAAAGCTCGCAGTTGTTCGTCCTGCGCCTGTTCGGGAATGCCAAGGCGATCAAGCTGGGAAAGGATGACTTCGGTCACCTGCTGGCGGTAATAGTCAGCGTGCCGGTCAGTGGTCTTGTCGAGCATATTGGAGGCAACGTCGCGGATCTTGCCGACGCGGTTAGCCACTGGAAAAACGATCATCGACACGCTCATACCGCGCCTCCCTCGCGCACGCGCGCGGCTTCTTGCTCAGAGCCTTCGGCGACCAAAGCCTGCGGCCTTGGAACGCAAGCGATGGCTTCGCCACCGCCGTAACCATGCGGATTGTTCAATGTGCGCGGCACATTCGGAGAGAAAATCACCACCGATGTTTCAATTTGCTTGGGAGGAGGAATTCTCAGATCCTGGTAGGCGATCTGGATTTTGATCATTCGGATAAGGTCATCTGCGATCTTATCAGCCCGCTCGGCACCAAACAGCGACTCCATTCGTTTCCGTGTTTGCGCGCGAAGGCTGTTTAGTCGGCCGGTTCTCTTTGCCGTCTCAAGGTTCATGATACCCCTCGCCACACACGCGGTCATTCCATGCGATCGATGCGAAGGAAACGGCAGGATCTCTGCAGGTGGCTTCCAATCGAGGAGAGAGAGTTGCTCAGTCATCGCGGCGTTCTCCCTTATCAGTAGGATCAACGTATCCCCCATACGTTGATCCACAATCGATGCTTAAGTCGACCGGGATACGTTGATCGTCATTCGGGGGGATACGTTGATCCCCATCTACTCGGTCGGGTACCGACAATTTCAGCAGACGGCGGCGCTGTCTGTAGCCGTTGTCGGCCTCGACTTCCGCGATCAGAAAACCCATCTTCTTGAGCCTGCCAATGTCGCGTTTGGTCGACGGAATTGTGCGGCCGGATCGGCTAGCAAGGGCGCGGTCGGATAGAGGGCAAGTGCCGTCCTTCCGCGACGTGTGAGAGGCTATGCATCCCATCGTCGCTTTCGAAAGCTTGTAATCGGCCAGCGCGAGGCCGGCGTTAGCACGCCAATCCTCAATCAACTCGCCGGCCGCAGCGGAGGTCGTCGGCCATCGATATGGTCTTGCGTCCACGACGGGGAAGCGCCTAGCTTGGTTGGAGAAGACAAACTTCTCCTCCACTCCCTCTGTCAAATATGGGTTCCGGTGGATCGTCAACCGTGAGCCCTCCGGGAAATACGGTATTTGGTCGATAGTGCCGCCGCTTCGCAAGCCTCGAGAGCTGAGAGAGGAAATCGCTTCCGCAGCTCGGGAATGATCGGCTGAGGCGTTGGGTTCTGATCGGCGAGCCATTGAGCGGCCTGGATGACCGCCTCGCTGTGCTGGTGATCAGCGCCGGTCATGCTGCCTCCATGAAGAACGCAATGAGTTTGCCGCGCTCTGCGACCCAGCGCCCACCAACCTTGCGGGCGGGCAGTTCACCCTTTTCGAGCAGGTGAAACGTGATCCGGCGGGAGCGGCCGATCACCTTTGCGATCTCGTCCCCGCCCCAGATGAGGTCGAAACTCTCTTTTTCTTCCGTCATGGACTCTTCCGTGATAGTGACTGTGCGTAATGGCTAGTAGCCATCCGTTAACTATGGCTACTAGCCGGTATTGCGTCAAGCGGAAAAGTATGGCTGGTAGCCATCATGACAAAAAAGCCCGTAATTCAACCCCAGGATAAATATGTGCTTCGCATGCCGGACGGCTTGCGAGACCGGATCAAAGCAGTCGCCGAGCGCGAAGGCACGAGCATGAACCATGAGATTATCAGGATACTTGAACTCCAATTCCCAGAGCAGTGGCCCGTCGAGGATCGCCTTGCTGAGCTAGCCGAGATGCTTTCTATTTTGACCGCGGGAAGGAAAGACCCACGCTTTGCCGAATTTTCGGAAAAGCTTAGCGACACCATCAAAGGCATTCTGTCTGGACGGGTAACTGGTGTCGGTATAGAGGCGCGCAATGCGGTGCAATCAATGTGGGATGCATACCAACTGCGCGAGAGTGAGGTGGAGGTTGACCAGATCCAAGATCAGCATTGGGGTCGCACCGATGAAGAAATAGCGGCGTACGAGGTGACAGGCAATTACGAAAAGTACGCTGTTCCGCTTCCGAGCAAGCCGGATCCGCGTCGAGACCATCTGTACCTCATGGACATCCTTCCACCAGAAATATTGGCTTTTCTGACAGCGAAATTGCGTAAGGCCGACACAAAGGGCGCGGCGGAATTGCTGGCGAGCTTAGATCCAAAAGTACTCACGCGATGGATTGAGGAAGAAAAACTATCGATATTCGAGAGAGAGCGGCTGAGGGATGCACGCGAAGAACCGCCCGCTGACGGCTCCGACCCGTTCGGACGAGAGGAATAACCCATGTCAGTCCGCAAGCGCACATGGACCACGCCGAAGGGCGAAGAAAGGTCCGCCTGGGTCGTCGACTATACCGACCAGCAGGGCAAGCGCCATCTGAAGACTTTTACGAAGAAGAAGGACGCCGATCAGTTCGCCGCTACTGCTACGGTCGAGGTGAGGGAGGGCGTCCATGTTGCCGATTCAGCCAGCGTCACGGTCGAGAAGGCCGGTCAGTTCTGGATCAAGTCGGGGGATGCCGCTGGGCTCGAGCTTTCCAGCATCAACCAGCGCAAGCGCCATTTGAAGTTTCACATCAATCCGATTATCGGGCAGACACTTCTTTCAAAACTGAATGTGCCAGCGGTGCGTGACTTTGAGGATCGATTGCGGGAAGAGGGCCGATCACCAGCGATGGTGAAGAAGGTTCTGGGTTCGCTTGGTAGCATCTTGGCCGATGCGCAGGAGAGGGGCCTTGCGATGCGCAATCCTGTGAGAGAAATGCGTGTGAGGCGGAAAGGCGACAAGCGTCACGAGGGGCGCCACAGGGCGCGTTTGCGCGTCGGTGAGGATATTCCCGCCCGCGAAGAGATCAAAGCACTCGTAGCCTCTCTGTCGGGCCGCTGGCGTCCTCTGCTGCTCACTGCCATTTTCACGGGGCTGCGATCCTCAGAGCTACGAGGTTTGCGGTGGGTAAATCTCGAAATTGATGAAAAGGCGATTTCGGTCCGTCAGAGGGCAGATGAATTCGGTGAGATCGGCAGGCCGAAGTCAGAAGCTGGTGAGCGCCGCATTCCGGTCCCCCCGATCGTCATGAACGCTCTGAAGGAATGGAAGCTTGGTTACAGCCGCCCGACCATTGGCAAAGATGGGGAGGGGAAGCCGATCTATGAGGATGCCCGACCAGAGCACCTGATCTTCGCCAATGGCGCCGGCAAGGTCGAAAGCCATGCCAATATCATCAACCGCGGCTTGGTTCCTGCGATGATCGCCGCTGGCGTTGTGATCGATATTGGGGAGAAGAACAAGGAAGGCAAACCTATCCTGAAGGCCAAATACACGGGCCTGCATGCGCTGCGTCATTTCTATGCGAGTTGGCTGATCAACCGTCCTCAAGATGGCGGTCTAGGCTTACCGCTTAAGATGGTCCAGGAACGAATGGGACATGCCTCAATCACGATGACAGCAGACACCTATGGGCACCTGTTTCCGAAACTAGATCACGCGGATGAGATGGCCGCTGCCGAGGCGTCTCTGTTGGGGTAATCTTAAGTGTCTTTGTCCGATAAAATTGCCTTGTTGGCGCTTTTCGTTTCGCTCATAGCGTTGTCTCAGTCGATCTATTTTTTTGGGCGATCATTTCGCCCGATCGTGACCGCTATGGTTAAGACTGTTTCCGGCGGTAACATTTCTATAGTGTACAATCTTACGGTGCAGAATGCGGGAAGTATCCCCGCGCGAAATATAACATTGCATGTTCACGATAAACGAAAATTGGAGGCAGCCCTAAATGTGGCTACCGCCGATCGTCGTGCGTTGTTCTTGAAATGCTTTGAAGCCACAACGGTTATACCGATTTTGCAAAACGGGGCCGAGGTCTCGTGTTCTTTTGGTTTCACAAACTCTAGTGGTAATGGTTTTTGGAAGCCGCTCTCTAAGGTTACGATTTGGATCCGTTATGAAGGTTGGTTTGGGAAGGTTTATCTGGAGGAGCAAGAGATAATTATCGCTGACTCGGATAGTTTCACTGGCGCGGCCTGGCGGCCGTGATGCGACATACATGCGACAGCTACGGCTAAATTGCCTGAAATTCAGTCTATGTAGAAGGTATCATAATCCTTGTGTCGGGGGTTCAAATCCCTCCTCCGCTACCATCAAAGCAGCCGACATAATTACGATCGAGGCTATGGAGGCCGGTGTTCCCGCCTTGATCGAGGCCCGCAATCTGATTGATCGTTTCCAAACGATGATCGGATGGAGAGCAAGACCGCACTCGGTCAGTGGATCCCTTTGCTCTATAGCCGCATGGTCGAATTTGCGGGCAGGATGCCTTGTATAACAAGGAGGCTCACCGGGACTGAGCCACAGCGCGGTCCTGACTGCGATCGTCAACCGTAAGCTCAATGGCGCTGTGGATCACGAATTCCGCCATGGCATGATCTTCGATCTCGTCAGCCTCGATGTTCGCAATCGTCGTTTGCATCTTCGCCTCAAGCTTCTCACTCGAGGCGGCAAAGTTCGATCCTCGCTGCATCTTTGCCCGCATTTCCTCTTCGGACTTGCTGTAATAGTGGTTGAGCTGCAGGAACTGGTTTGAATAGAAGGCGGCTGATTTGCGGCCTCTGCGCGTGAAGTGGTGCCCGCTATCGTTTACGGTGAGATCGCCAAATTCGCGCGTCTTGAACTGGTGGATACTGACCTCGACGACCTCGCACGGATCGACGATGCATTTGAAATTGGTAGAATGCTCTCTACGGCTCAGCGGATCGGCGCTGCGCTTGGTATAGTTCAACAGGACGGGTCCTTCCGGCTTTGTCTTGTGGCCGCTGGTGCCGAACATATGCCAGGGCAGGGATATGTTGGGGAAATTCTGGGTGGCGACGAGCGCCTCCTCGATCGTTGCGCCTTTTTTTGGGAGGAGGAATTCGTCGGCGTCGATGAAAGCCATCCGCCGAAAAGCGCCGCCGAAGTTGAGAATTGCGTGGGCGAAGGCAATCACTTGGCAATCGAGGAAGCGCTCATCCTCACCATAGGTCATCCGTCCGGCCCAGGGCACGATTGTCAGCGCGTCCGGCGAGAGGGTCTGTCGCAAGATCCTGCAGGTGTCATCCGTTGAGCCGTTATCGTAGACGATGAAATGGCGCACACCGACAGCCTGGTGAAAGAGAACCCACTCGCCGATATAGGCTCCCTCGTCCTTCACGCACACCACGATGGCGATGCCGTGCCTTTCAGGAAACGGCGTCAGCGGCTGTATTGCGAGTTTCTTGATCGATGACTTTCCGCGTCCGAACCACCGCATTGATGTTCCCATAGTCGAAGCAGCCCAACCGAAACCGAATCCAGCCGCAAAAGATCGAAAATCCGCTCGCCCGCTCGGTTTGGCAGGCGTTGTCAATATGATCGCCATCCGAGGGCGAAGAGTTCATTGGACTTCGGGTGGCGGACGTCACGCGCAGGTGATCGCACCTCGCCAATCGCCGCCGCTGATCCGGCGTCGTTGATCCACTTGGCTGGCTTGAAAATTAGCCAGAAGAAGGCCCGGCAGGGGAAGCCGGACCTTCCTGTCACTGATCGGAGGTCAAATTCTGATCAGATCAAAAGCTGCGTTCGAAGCGGAGGATACCGGCCCACTGGCTTTCGTTGACCGAATCCCAATTGGTGTAGGAGACTTCCGGCTCGATCAGGAGGTTCTTGACCGGGTTGAACTTGAGGTTCGTGGTCGCGGCAAAGATCTTCGAGTCGGTGTAGGCAACCTGTGCGTTCCACTTCAGCTTTTCGTTGATCGGAACGCTCGCGCCGCCCCAGACTGCCCAATCGCCCCAGCCGCAAAGGTAGCCCTGGTTGGTTGGGCAAGTTGAGTCATCGTTGTTCGAGCCGGCATATTGGTTCAGCTTGCTGCCATCGGTGTTGTAGCCGCCCATGACGAAGGCCGAGAAAACACCGAAATCGGCATCGACGCGAGCCTTGACAGCGCCTTCCTCGACGATGGAGTCATAACCACCGACGACCTTGAAGGACCATGCGCCAGCCTTGTAACCGGCACCGGCAACGACGTTCGGAGCATAGTGATTGGATTCGGAGGTGACCCAGGCGCCGTCGTAGCTGCTGGCGTCATCGGATGAATTGGTGTCTTCGAGCGAGATGACAGCCGTGAAGCCGTTGCCGGCGTCGTAGTTGTAGGTGATCTGGTTGAGTTCGTACGGGCCGTCATAGACAACGTCGTCGTTGATGACGTCGCCGGCGTAGCCGGTGAAGACGTTGTACTGCGAGTCTTCCTTGCCGACGGTGAAGCCGCCGAGGCTGATGCTGGCGTGCAGCAGGTTGGTCGTGGTCGAATTGCCGTCGTTCCAGTCCCAACGCAGTTCCGCGTTGGTTTTCAGCGGGCCGTATTCGGTGTCGGTCGCCGTCTGCAGCTGCAGTTCGGCACGCGTATGCCAGAGCGTGCCGTTTTTGCTGCTCGGATTGTAGGCGTTGCCCCATTCACCTTCGGTGCGAACCTTGCCGCCGATCTTCAGGCACGTCTCACTGCCGGGGATAAAGAAGTATCCGGCGCCGAAAGCGTCGCATATTTTTACATACTCCAGCGGCTCCGGCTCGGCCGCGACAACGGCATCGGCAGCACTGGCTTGCGATGCGACGATGAGAGCGGCTGCTGAGCTGAGCATAAGGCCCTTGATATTCATTCTGGCTCCATTTGGTTTTGGCTACCTACGGGCATCGCGAAGCGACCTGGCGATGCCTCGTTCTAGCTTTACGGTTTCCGGCTGAAAGCTGATTGGCTTCCGCGCTATATCTAGCTGTGAAAACCTCTGGAGTTTCGAATATTCATCAAGCAACAACTCAGATAATCTAAGTGATTCAAGGATGTGTTGCCAAAATATCTCGATATTCAACGTATCGTTTCGTGATTTAAACTTGGTTATATTTCTAGAAAGGTTGGGAAATATGTATCTTAATTTGGACATCCATTGTGGTGATTCGCGCTTTCCCTGTTGGTGCATCTATCTTCATCAACGGCGCGTCTGCTTTCCGCCCGCGGCGAGTGCCACATTTGGCAGCGCAAACTTTGAAGGGTGACCGCTCGGTTCGGTTCATTGCTGCAAGAATCAAGCGCATCTATTCCCACGGAAATCGCGCGAATAGAGGACAGCCTCCTTCCAGGCGAGCACGACAGGAACGACTTCCTCTTTCGATCGTACCTTCCCGGTGACCATAAGTTTGCCAAGCAGTCGATTGATGATCTTTCCCTGATGCGCGGCGAGATATTCACTACGCCGCGCGAGCCGCCGGAAGTCGGCTTCCATCGCAATACCCTTCAGGCTTGCCGAAGGGCGAGGCTGCGCCAGCAATCGAGCCGGTTCCCGTGAGTGACCGGGGCCGCTGGTGTGCCGATTTATTGGGTTTCGAATAGTACTGATGCCGTTGCGAGGGCGCGCTCCTGATAAACTCAGGCGTCGATAAACGCGCAAGACATTTCTAAATAGCAGCGCTCGCGAGAGCGCTGCTATTTTATGTCGACATTAAACTACCCAGCGAGCCGTTTCAGGCTCGATAGTAGTGATGCCGATGATGACGATGGGGCCGGTGATGCTTGTGCCAGCCGCGGTGATGGCCGCGCCAGTAGTGGCTACGGTGGCTGCGATGCGATTTCCAGTGATGTCGTTGGCCGTGCCAATTACGATGATGGCGATGATGACGATAGTCGACCGTCTGGACGGACGATTGAACCTCCGGCTTCGTCATATTCATCATCGGCGTGGCGGATGCGGTACCGGCGCCAATAAGCAGACCGATGCCAAGGATTCCGGCAAGTAGAGTTTTAAAGATTTTCATGATGAACCTCCTTCATCGTCCTCATCCTGAAACCAAAGGGCTGAACGGGGGATGAATGATCGCCGAACGTGCAATTCGCCTCAAGAAATCGGCTCTGCCTTCCGAGGAAAGGCAGAGCCGGGAGGCCAGGCACTGGCTCAAGTGCGAACGAGCTTTTTGGGGGGCGGCGAGCTCGTCCGCACGACAAAGGTCTACCACCATAAGCTGAAGCCTAGCTGAAGGACATCAGATCGGAATGAAAGGGCTTGTCGGATGGGCACGGCGCAAGAGACGCCGGCCGGCCTAATCGGCCATCACGGTCTCGATAGGAACGCCGGCTTCCGTGGCGGCGGCAATGAAGCTGCTACGGGCTTCGAGCGGTTGCCTCAGCCCGCTTTCAACGTCCGCGCAGACGAGCAGGGCTCGCAGGAACGCCTTGCCTTCGGCAACCGGCCATGCATTCAGCAGCATGTCCATGGCCTCTTTCGTCGTGCTGACGGTGTAGGTTGTCCCAGTACGAGTGCAGATCACCAGTACGGGGTAATTCCAACGTCTATTGCTCATTGTTCGAAGCTCCGACCCATGCCGCGCACGTTAGCGCCTTGCCGGGCAAGGGCACAAGTAAATTTCGAGGCGACATTGGTTGCGCGGCGAAGGTACTAAAGCCATCGTTAAAATAGCTTTCCGAAGGACACGACTGTGAGGGTTCAGGCGACGGTTTCCGCTTGAACTCCATAGCCTCGCAGGAACATATCCACGCCCTGTTGGGCTGATATCTCGATGTTCGCCTCGGTTGGTGTTTCGCCAAAGAGTGTCGTCATCTGCAGGTCGGCGTTGATCAGCGCGGTGAACTGGCGGGCGGCGACATCGCAGTCGGGGATGCGGAGGAGGCCCTGGTGGTGGAGGCGGGCGAAGATGGCGCCGATTGCCGTGCCGATCTTGCAGGGGCCATGCTCGCGCCATGCTTCGAAGAGGTGCGGATAGCGGGGACCTTCGGACTGGACGAGCTTGCGCAGGAATTTTCCGTCCTGATTATAGAGGCAGTTGCGGTTCAGATCGACGGCGAAGGCGACTAGCTCTTCCCGCAGGTTCTGCGGCTTGTCGGGAAAGGCGGCGAGTGCTGCGAAGACGGCGGTATTGGCGCGCGCGGTCACGTCGGCGACGACGGCGATGAACAGTGTCTCTTTTTCGCGGTAGTGATTGTAAATGGTCTGGCGGGAGACGCAGGCCCGCGCCGCGATCTCGTCAATGCTCGCGCCCGAAAATCCCTCGCGGCAGAAGACGTCGGCCGCGGCATCGAGGATGGGGACGCGTTTCAGGCATTGGGCGGGTCTTGCAGTTCTTGCCTGCAAGGCGGCGTTTCGGCTGTTCATGGGATGAAGATAATGCGTATTGACGATTTGGACAATAGTGTCTAATTTGACAGCTATGTCCAAAAAAATGGACGAGACTGTTAAGCGCAATTTGGAACCCGCGTTTTCCTCCCAAGGCCGTGTAGCGTTCCGGTGACCACCTAGATTTGAATTCCCTTCAAGGGAGATGCGGCGCGAGGGCAATCCGGCTTTCGCGCTCGAAACTTTCTGAAAGATCATCACCATGACGACGTCCTTCCTTCGCTATGCGATCATCCTTGGCTTGCTTTCGGCCATCGGTCCCTTTGCGATCGACATGTATCTCCCCGCTCTGCCGTCGATCGGCAAGGATCTTGCGGCGGAAAACAATGTCGTTCAGCTCAGCCTGCTGTTCTTCTTCATTCCCTTCGCCATTTTTCAGCTTCTCTATGGGCCGCTGTCGGATATGTGGGGCCGCAAGGTGCCGCTTTATATCGGCATCGGCCTGTTTGCGGTGGCAAGCGTCGGCGCCGCCACGGCCAGTAACATCGAGACGCTGATTGCCTTCCGCTTCCTGCAGGGCATCGGCGGCGCGGCCGGCATGGTGGTGCCGCGCGCCATCGTTCGCGACATGCATACCGGCGTTCAGGCGGCGCGGCTGATGTCGCTGTTGATGCTGGTGTTCAGCATCTCGCCGATCCTGGCGCCGCTGACGGGCAGCGCCGTCATTGCCTTCTATGGCTGGCGCGGCGTGTTCTGGGCGGTGACGATCGCGGCGATCATCGGTCTCGTCCTGCTGTCGACGCAGCTCGAGGAGACCCGGACGAAGGCGGAACGCGCGCAAAGCGGCCTGGGCAGTGCCATGGCGGCCTATCGGCTACTGCTCGGTGATCGCAATTTCCTGACGCTGACTTTCATTGGTGGCCTCGGCATCTCCAGCTTCCTGGTCTATCTCGCCAATTCGCCGTTCATTTTGATCGACCATTATGGCTTGACGCCGACGGAATATAGTTTTGCCTTCTCGGTCAATGCCGTCTCCTTCTTCGCCGTGTCGCAGCTCACCGGCTGGCTCGGCGAGCGTTTCGGCCTGGTGCGGGTGATGCGGATCGCCGTCACAGGCTTTGCCACCACGATGGCGCTGCTTGCCATCGTCATGAGCCTTGGTTTCAATCAATTGCCGGTGCTGGTCGTATTCCTCTTCGTTGGCTATGGCTTCCTTGGCCTGGTCATCCCGACGACGGCGGTGCTGGCACTCGAGGATCATGGCGAAATCGCCGGTACCGCCTCGGCGCTGATGGGAACGCTGCAATTCGTCACGGCCGCTATCGCCATGATCATTGCGGCCGTGTTCTTCGATGGTACCGCCCTGCCGATGGTTGCCGGCATCGCGCTCTGCGCCGTTGCCGCGCTGCTATTGACGCAGGCGACGATCGCTCGCCGGCCGGTGGTGGAAGCGGCCGCGGAATAGGACGCTTTTACAGGGAGAAGAATGAGGCCGGGGCATTGCTCCGGCCTTTTCGATTCCGGCACTCGCATCTTGCGGAGCGGGCCAAGATCATGAGAACTTCGAACCCAAAAGGGAGAGAGGCTAATGGGCAGCTTCGCGGAGATTCTTGAGCGGGCGGAGAAGCGCAAGGGTGGGGCTGAAGGGCTGAAGGCGCTGATGCCCAAGGCGCCGGATCACGACGTTTTGCGCGCCATGCCGGACGACCGGTTGCTGTCGGAGATGACGCGCTATGTCTTCTATGCCGGTTTCGTTCGCAATGTCATCGATTCCAAATGGCCGGGTTTCGAAGCGGCCTTTTCCGGCTTCGATCCGGTTTTCCTCAATTTCGCGCCCGACGATTACTGGCATGACCTGACCTCGGATACGCGTGTGGTGCGCAATGGCGCCAAGATCATGTCGGTCACGGCCAACGCGCACTTCATCCGTGAGCTTGCCGAGGAGCATGGCAGCGCCGGGCGCTTCTTTGCCGATTGGCCGGTGGAGGATCATATCGGCCTGCTTGCCGTGCTCGATAAGCGCGCCAACCGGCTGGGCGGCATGAGTGGTCAATATTTCCTGCGTGCCATCGGCCGCGACAGTTTCGTTATGAGCCGTGACGTGCTCGTTTGCCTGCGTCTCTCCGGTCTGCCAATCTCGGAGACGAAGCCGGGGAAGAAGGATTTCAGGCTGATCCAGGACCAGTTCAATGCCTGGGGCGCCGAAACCGGCCTGCCGCAAACCTACCTCTCGCGCATCTGCGCCTTCTCCGTCGGAATGCCGGGGGAAGAGGCGGAGGACTGATTGATTTGCCCCGCCGAATGATATTGGATCGCGCCTCGAAAGTGGGAGGAAACGATCATGTCGACCGACAACCGGCCCCTGGCCATCAGCGCGCCCGAGCCGCGTTCGCTTGAGCTTATCTTCAGCAAGGACGCGCTGTCGCTTCTCCATTCGAAATATCGGATCGTCGAGGCGGATCCGGAGAATATCGCCGGCCTTGGCGACGATATTCTTGGCGAGGCGCGATATATCATCGGCCAGCCGCCGCTCTCGAAGGAGGTGCTGGACCGCATGCCGCGCCTGCGCTGCATCCTCAATGTCGAGAGCAATCTCATCAACAATATGCCCTATGATGTGCTCTTCGAGCGTGGCATTCATGTCGTCACCACCGGGCAGGTCTTCGCCGAGCCGGTGGCGGAGATCGGGCTTGGCTTTGCACTCAGCCTGGCGCGCGGCATCGTCGATGCCGATGTCGATTTTCGTCAGGGTAAGGAGCTTTGGGGTGGGGACGGCAATGCCAGCGCCCGGCTGCTTTCCGGCAGCGATATCGGCATTGTCGGCTTCGGCGACCTCGGCAAGGCGCTGAACCGATTGCTATCCGGCTTCCGCGCGACGGTCAGGGTATTCGACCCCTGGATGCCGCCGTCTATTCTCAGGGAACATGGCGTCCAGCCGGCCAGTCTCGACGAGGTGCTGTCGGGCAGCGATTTCGTTTTCGTCGTCGCTTCCGTCACCAGCGAGAACAAGGGTTTTCTCGGTGGAACGGCCTTTGCGCGTATGCGCAAGGGAGCGGCCTTCATCCTGCTCAGCCGCGCCGATGTTGTGGATTTCGAAGCGCTGATGGCGGCGGTTGCCTCCGGCCATATCGTTGCGGCGAGCGATGTTTATCCGGAGGAGCCGCTCAGCGGAGATCATCCGGTGCGCAGTCTCAAGGGTTTCATCCGATCGGCGCACCGCGCCGGCGCGATGGACAGCGCCTTCAAGAAGATGGGTGACATGGTGCTTGAGGATATGGACCTGATGGATCGTGGCCTGCCGCCGATGCGCTGCAAGCGGGCGGAGCGGGAGACGGTGTCGCGCATGCGGTCGAAGCCGGTTACCCGGAACTGACGGGCTACCTGGACGGGTGCATTCTCTGTCCGACTCATCTATGTCTCGGCCATTGACGATATGGTGGGGACAGAGATGGCGAATCGGGAAATCGACCTGGCATATGCGGCGACCAGGGGTCGACTGCCAGCCTTTCTAGGCATTGCCGCCGTCATCGCTATCATCATGCTCGTCCTCAGCTCGTGGTACACGATCGACCAGGGCGAGCGCGGCGTCATTCTGCGCACCGGCGCCATGGTCGGCACGGCCGAGCCGGGCCTGCATTTCAAGCTGCCGTGGATCGAAACCGTCGTCAAAATCCCCGTCACGCAGCAGGTGACCTACTGGACCTGCCAGAACGGCGCGAACTGCGAGGCCGGCGAGCATCCGCAGATGCAGGCCTATTCGCAGGACCAGCAGCCGGCCGACATGCGCGTGACCATTTCCTGGCATGTGCCGCCGGATGCGGTCGAGAAGGTCTATTCCGAATTCGGCTCGCTCGGTAATCTGGAATCGCGGCTGGTGTCGCGGCGTGCGCCGCAGGACGTGAAGACGGTGTTCGGCAAGTTCACCGCCGCCTCCGTCATCCAGAACCGGGCGCAGTTCAACACCGACGTTCAGGCGGCGATCGAGGCCGGCATCCAGGGGCCGGTACAGATCGACAGCGTTCAGGTCGAGAATATCGATTTCTCCGACGCCTATGAGAACAGCATCGAGCAGCGCATGCTGGCCGAGGTCGAGGTGCAGAAGCTGCGGCAGAATGCCGAGCGCGAAAAGGTGCAGGCGCAGATCACGGTGACGCAGGCCCAGGCGGCGGCTGATGCTCGCCGCGCCGATGCGCAGGCGCAGGCCGATGCTGTGCGGTTGCAGGCGGAAGCCGATTCACAGGCGATCCAGCTTCGCGGCGATGCCGAGGCGAAAGCCATCAAGGCGCGCGGTGATGCGCTCCGCGACAATCCGAACCTGATCTTCCTGACGCAGGCGGAAAAGTGGAACGGGCAGCTGCCGACCACCATGCTGCCGAATGGCTCCGTGCCGATGCTCAACCTCGATGCGCGGCAGACTTCCGCCGCGCCTGCGGGACAGGAATAGGGCCAGCTCGGTTGGTCGGCTCAGCGATGGGCCGACCAGGGCACGAAGCGACGTTCGATCAGCCGGACGGTGATCTCGAACAGGAAGGCGATCAGCGCGATGACGATGATGCCGCTGATGACGATATCGGTCACCAGGAACTGCGCGGCTGACTGGATCATGAAGCCCAACCCTTGAGACGCCGCGACCAGTTCGGCGGCGACCAGGGTGGACCAGCCGGCGCCGAGCGCGATGCGGATGCCGGTGAGGATCGAGGGGATGGCGCCCGGCAGGATGACGTGGCGCAGCACCTGTAGCCGGCTGGCACCGAAGGAGCGGGCCGCGTTGACATAGTCGACGGGGGCCGCCTTCACGCCGGCGGCGGTCGACAGGATGATCGGCGGCAGCATGGCGAGCGCGATGACGGTGATCTTCGATGCCTCACCGATGCCGACCCAGATGATGACCAGCGGCAGATAGGCAAGCGGTGGCAACGGCCGCAGAAATTCGACGATCGGGTCGAGGATGCCCTTGCCGACACGGCTGGTGGCAATCGCCAGCCCGGCGGGAATGCCGATCACCAGCGAGACGGCGAGACCGCCGAAGATCCTGAGCAGGCTGGCGAAGGCGTGCTCGGCCAGCGTCGAATCGACAAAGCCGGTGATGTTCAGCGTGTAGAGCGCCTTGGCGACGGTCCAGGGCGAGGGCAGGAAGACCGGCGAGACGACGCTATAGGCGGCGGCAATAGCCCAGATCACCAGCAGCGCCAGCACGGTTGCGAGCGAAATCCATAGCGTCGAACCGGATGAGCTGCTCTTGACTGCGGGCAGGGCGTCGGATTTGGCGGCGACGGTCGCGATCTTTTCGATATCGGCGGTCAAGCTGCCTCCTCCTCATTCTCGTCGTGGATCAGGCCGGTCAGCTCGTCGTGCAGCCGCTTGAATTCGGCGGATGCCTTGATCTCGGCAAGCGGTTCGCCGGCAAGGTAGCGCTTGCCGAAGGATAGCGGGATATCGGCGGTGATGCGGCCGGGATTGGGCGTCAGGGTGATGACGCGGGTGGCGAGTAGCAGGGCCTCGTCAATGCTGTGGGTGATGAGCAGGGCGCCGGTGCCGCTTTCCGACCAGACCTTCAACAGGAACTGCTGCATGCGGGTGCGGGTGAGCGCATCCAGCGCGCCGAGCGGTTCGTCCATCAGCAGGAAACGCGGGTCAGAGGCGAGTGCCCGGGCGATACCGACCCGCTGGCGCATGCCGCCGGAGAGCTCCCAGATATTGCGGTCGCCGGCACCTTCCAGGCCAACCTTGGCCAGTAGCCCATCGGCGCGGCGGCGACGCTCTTCCTTCGCGATGCCACGCAGGCGCAGCGGAAAGGCGATGTTGTCGCGGGCATTGAGCCAGGGGTAGAGCGCATCATCCTGGAAGACGACGGCTCGGTCGGCGGCCGGTCCGTCGATCTCCTTGCCGTCGACCAGGATGCGCCCTTCGGAGGGCGCGAGAAAGCCGGCGGCGAGATTGAGCAGGCTGGTCTTGCCCGAGCCGGAGCGGCCGATGACGGTGACGAATTCGTCGGAGGCGATATGCAGCGTCAGATTATCGAGGACACGGCGGGCATCCTGCCGGCGGCGGTCGCCGGGAAAATTCAGCGAGACGGATTGCAGGGAGAGGATGCTCATATGTGGGGACTCCAATGATTAGGTGCAGGCAGGGAGCCCCTGCCTGCACCGAAAGCGTGGATCAAAGACCGGTCTTGGCCGCGTCGGTGACGAACTGGGCGTTGACATAGGGAGCATAGTCTTTCAACACTGCCGGGACCTTGCCTTGTTCCAGCAGGAAGGCCGATGTCTGGGCGATTGCCTTCACCGTGTCTCCGCCGAGGAATTGGGCGCTCGCTTGCTCCTTGAGTGTCGGGAAGTAATAGCCCTTCAGCAGCTCCGGCACCTCTTCCGGCTTGGCGCCGGTGAGTTTGGCGATCTTGGCGGCCTGTGGCGACGAGGCGTTCCAGCTCGCCGGATCGGCGTGGTAGGACGCATAGGCCTTGCCGGTGACCTGAACAAAGCTGGTCACGATTTCCGGATGAGCATCGGCGAATTTCTTGCTGACGATCCAGGCATCGAAGGTCGGGCCGCCCCATTTGGCGACATCGCCGGATGTCGCGAGGATCTTGCCGTTCTTCTTGATCTGCGACAGAACTGGATCCCAGACATAGGCGCCATCGAGGTCACCGCGCTCCCAGGCGGCGGCGATTTCCGGCGGGCGCAGGTTGAGGATCTGCACCGTCTTGGGATCGATGTTCCAATGCTTCAGCGCGGTCAGCAGGCTATAGTGCGAGGTGGAGACGAAGGGTGTTGCGATCTTCTTGCCCTTCAGATCCTCGGGCTTGTCAATGCCCTTGACGGCGAGTGCTTCCGCATCGCTGATATTGCCGACGACGTAGATGGCTTCGATCGGCAATTCGCGGCTGGCGGCAGCGGCAAGCGGCGAAGAGCCGACATAGCCGATATCGATCGAGCCCGAGGCGATGGCGGCAACAACATCGGCGCCGCCGTCAAATTTGTGCCAGCTGATCTTCGCGCCGGTCGCTTTTTCATAGTCGCCATCCGCCTGCGGCACGCGCGAAGGCTCGACGATCGGCTGGTAGCCGATATTGAGCGTTACGTCGGCGGCACTTGCGTAGGAGCCGAACGTTGCGACAAAAACGGCGGCGGCTGTGGTGGTCAGAAGGTTGCGTCGATTGATGGTCATGTTTCCCCCGGATACGGTGTTTCGAAATGGTCTTTAATCGCTGACATGGCAGCCGATCCGCACTAATGATCGTGAAATTGATAGAAAATATAGAGATACAAAATTCCGGATTCGGGTCATCCGTCGCAACCTGCTTCCAAATATCGCGAAACTCCGGATCTTTTTGCGGTTGATGATGGAAAACAGGCGAGACGATGAATTCAAGGGTTGAGGACCGTACAATGAAGCCGATGCAGATCTACGCCTTCGATATGAACTGTGTCGGGCATATCAATCACGGCCTTTGGACGCATCCGCGCGACCTGTCGCTGAACTATACCGATCTCGACTACTGGGTGGATTTCGCCCGCACAGCCGAGCGTGGCAAGCTGGATGGCATTTTCCTGGCGGACATCGTCGGTGTCTACGATGTCTATAAGGGCGGCCCCGAGACATCGATCCGCACGGGTGCGCAGATACCGGTCAACGACCCGATCATCCCACTCTCGGCCATGGCCTATGTGACCAAGCATCTCGGCTTCGGCGTCACCGTCAACACCACTTATGAGCCACCGTTTCTGTTCGCGCGGCGGATGTCGACGCTCGATCATCTGACCAAGGGCCGCATCGGCTGGAACATCGTCACCGGCTATCTCGACAGTGCCGCACGCAGCATGGGGATGGAACGGCAGCCGGATCACGATGCCCGTTACGATGCCGCCGAAGAATATCTTGAGGTTGTCTACAAGCTCTGGGAGGGAAGCTGGGACGACGATGCGGTCAAGCGTGACAAAACGGGCGGGCTGTTTGCCGATCCCTCCAAGGTGCGCGCCGTCCGGCATGAGGGCAGCCACTACCGGATGGAAGGCATTCATCTGAGCGAGCCTTCGCCACAGCGCACGCCGCTGCTGTTTCAGGCGGGTGCTTCGGCGCGAGGCCAGGATTTTGCCGCGCGGCATGCCGAATGTGTCTTCGTCGCCAGCCCGACGCCGCAGGGCGCGAAGCCGATGACGGAGGCGCTGCGGCAGCGGGCCGTGGATTTCGGCCGGCGTGCGGACGATCTCAGCATCCTCAATCTCGTGACCGTCGTCGTCGGGCGGACGGAGAAGGAGGCTGAGGACAAGTTGGAGGATTATCGCCGCCACGCCAGCGTCGAGGCGTCGCTGGCGCATTATTCCAGCTCCATCGGCATCGATCTCTCCAAGTTCGGCCTCGATGAGCCGATCGAGCAGAAGACGACGAATGCGCAGCAGGCGGCTCTCGCCGTGGTGACCGGCAAGGCGAGCGGCAAGCCGGCGATGACGCCACGAGAGATCATCGACCAGATGGTGCTCGGCAGCCGGCAGAAGCCGATGGTCGGCTCGCCAGAGCAAATTGCCGATCGTCTTCAGCTATGGATGGAGGAGGGCGGCATCGACGGCTTCAATATGGCGCGTACGGTCGCGCCGGAAAGCCTGCGGGATTTCGTCGATCTCGTCGTTCCGCTGCTGCAGGAGCGCGGGCTGTTCAAGGCGGATTATGCTGAGAGCACGTTGCGCCAGAAGCTGTTTGGCCGTGGCGATGGGCGGCTGCCGGCCAGTCATCCGGCAGCCGCATTCCGTCATCGTGGGTAGACTTGGTTAGCGATGATCGAGCTTGGCGACGAGGCGGTCGCCGAGCCATTGCATGCCGCAGACCAGAATGATCAGTACGACGACGACGGCGATCATCACGCCGGTTTCGAAGCGCTGGTAGCCGTAGCGGATGGCAAGGTCGCCGAGGCCGCCGCCGCCGATGGTGCCGGCCATGGCGGATGCGCCGATCAGGGTCACCAGCGTCACGGTGAAGCCGGCGACGATCCCGGGCAGAGCTTCCGGCACCAGCACTTCGCGGATGATCGTCCAGCGATTGCCGCCCATGGCGCGCACGGCGTCGATCACGCCGCTATCGACTTCGCGCAAGGATACCTCGGCGATGCGGGCGTAATAGGGGATGGCCGCGATGGTGAGCGGCACGATGGCCGCTGTGGTGCCGAGTGCCGTGCCGACGATCAGTCGTGTCAGCGGGATCAGCGCGATCAGCAGGATGACGAAAGGTACGGCGCGGAAGCCGTTGACCAGGGCCGCGAGGATGCGGTTGACGGTGAGCTGCTCGGCAATACCGTCGCGGCCGGTGACGACCAAGGCGAGGCCGAGCGGCAGGCCGATGACGAGCGAGAGCAGGCCGGATGCGCCGGTCATCCAGATCGTCTCCCAGAAGGAGCGCCAGAGCAGGCCGAGGATGATGTCAGTTGTCATAGCCTAGAACCTCCACCCGGGCGGACCGGGCCGTCAGAAAATCAATCACCTGTGCCGGCAGGCCCTCATCGCGCGTCGGCACGGCAATGAAGAAGCGGGCGACCGGCTGGTTCTGAATATGGTCGATGCCGCCATGAACGAGGCGGAAGGAATGCGGCAGCGCCGCCGAGAGCTCGGCGAACAGCGCGCCTTGCGCGGCCGGGCCGGCGAGGTCGATGCTGAGAATAGCCTCGGCACCCGGCGTCTGAGACAGGCGTTCGGCGATATGGTCGGGGAGTTGCGGGCGGATGGTGCTGAGCAGGCTTGCGGTGATCTCGGTCTGCGGATTGGCAAAGACCGACCAGACGGCTCCCTCCTCGACGATTTTACCGGCATCGATGACGGCGACGCGATCGGCAACCGAGCGCACCACTTCCATCTCATGGGTGATGAGCAGGATGGTCAGGCCGAGCTTACGGTTGATATCCTTCAGCAGTGCCAGGATCGACCGGGTCGTCTCGGGATCGAGGGCGGATGTGGCTTCGTCGGAGAGGAGAAGTGCGGGGCGGGCAGCGAGCGCCCGGGCAATGCCGACGCGCTGCTTCTGGCCGCCCGAGAGAGCCGCGGGATAGGCCTTGGCCTTGTCGGCAAGGCCGACGAGGTCGAGCAGCTCGCGGGCACGTTTCAGGCGCTCTGCCTTGGCGACGCCTTCGATCTTCAGCGGCAGGGCGACGTTCTCCTCCACCGTCTTTGCCGACAGCAGATTGAAATGCTGGAAGATCATGCCGATACGGCGACGCAACGGCTGTAGTTCGTTTTCCGACAGGCCGGCGATATCGCGTCCTTCGATATGGATCTCGCCGCTATCGGCGCGCTCCAGCCCGTTCAGGCAGCGGATTAGCGTCGACTTTCCGGCGCCGCTGCGACCGATAATGCCGACGATCTCGCCACGCCTGGCGCTTAGCGAAACACCGTCGAGCGCAGGCGTCGCGCCGAACCGGCGGCGGACATCGACGAGGCGAATGATCTCGTCATTGCCCAATGAGCCAGGCGGCGCATGCCCCTTAATGGCGGTGGCGGAAACGAAGGAATTCATGTCAATCTTCTCTCGGCTTGTGTCGTCGGGTGCCGACCTGCTGGAAACACCGAAGGCGGCCCGAGCAAAAATGCCCAGGCCGCCTTGGTTCTCAGCGCAGCCCCCGGCGCTGAATTGCTGTTAGTAGGCGCTGAGACCAGTGCCCTTGTAGACCTTCTCGAATTCGGCCTTGACCGTATCGTTCTGGTAGGCGGAGACCAGCGTCTTCACCCAGGCTTCGTTCTCGCTGCCCTGCTTGACGGCGATGAAGTTGCGGTAGGGGTTGCCGTCGATCGGCTCCTGCGCGATGCGGTCTTTCGGCGAAAGTCCGCTCTTCAGCGCCCAGTCGGTGTTGACGACGGCGGCGTCGAGGTCGTCGATCGAGCGGCCGACGATGCCGGCGTCGAGTTCCTTGATTTCGACGTTCTTCGGGTTCTCGACGATGTCGGCGATGGTGGCGAGAATGCCGGTGCCGTCCTTGAGCTTGATGACGCCCTCATTCTGCAGCACGCGCAGCGCGCGGCCTTCGTTGGACGGATCGTTCGGCACGCCAATGACGGCGCCCTTCGGCAGCTCGGCGACGGTCTTGTACTTCTTGGTGTAGAGGCCGATCGGCCAGACGCCGGTGTAGCCGACGCGGACGATATGATAGCTGTGCTGCTTGATCTGGTTGTCGAGATAGGGCTGGTGCTGGAAGGCGTTGGCGTCGACTTCGCCGCGCTCCAGCGCTTCGTTCGGCTGGGTATAGTCGTTGAAGACGACAGTCTCGATCTTCAGGCCCTTCTTGGCGGCTTCCGTGGTGACCACGCGCCAGACGTCTTCGTCTTCACCGCTGATGATGCCGACCTTGATCGTCTTGTCAGCGGCAAAGGAGGGGGTGGCGACCGTCAAGCCGACGACGGCGACAGCGGAGGCAATGAGAGCTGCAAGGCCGGTCCGGCGCGTAAAGCGCAGCGTGTCGAGACCCTGAGAAGACTTTTTCGTCATGGGAAATCCTGTTCCATGTGATTGAGACGCCATTGTCTCGTTGACAGTCTCAATCATTTCAGACGCTCGCCATTTACGCGAAGAAGGATCATTTGTTGTGCACCGCACTTCTGAAAAACTCTTTTTGAGCTGTGCCTGATCGAGAACTAATTTTCTATAGGAATGATATATTATTGTGCATCTGAGGATTCGATTGCATGCGAATTGTGCATATCAGCGATGCCAGGTTCATCCAGAGCACTCTTCCGGCTTTTCCACCGGTTCATGGTGCTCGTCACGATCCCATGTGGGGTCGTTGCTCATGGCTATTCCCTCACAACCAGGAGGGGATTCGCACGTCTCGTCAGGTCAGAGTCCGATTTCGCTCTGCGGCTAAACTATTTAAAAATATAGGGAATTGCAGAAAATTTCGAAAGAGGCTTTTCAAGTTGAGATTAATCTATAGACTTGATCAAGTTAAGTGACCGGTGGGAACATTTCGTGTGCTCCCGCGTTGCGCCGGTTACAGAAGATGGTTTGCCGCGCCGCTTGCCCGATTGACTGTTTCGGGGTGCGCCAAACCCAGAAGCAGCGCGTGGGCCTCGGGGGAGGCCGATTAGTTTCTACATTATGCGCCGGACTTCCACTTGAAAGGAGACAGACATGTCGAATGCCTTGCCGCCCCTTCATGAGGGTCATGCCCCCATTACCTTGCAGCAGCTCTTCCGCGAAGCGCTCTATGCATTCGAGGAATGGGATGCGGAGGTCACTGAACCGATCGTAACGTTCGACGGGAGGATTTTCCCCGTCAGCGTCGTTTTTGAAGCCATGCGCGAATGCACCGACATCGTGCCGAACAATATCGTTTCGGCGGTTACCGAGCGCCTGACCAAGCCTTGGGCAGGCGAAGGTCCGCTGGACACGATGACCTTTTCGACAGCTGCCCGGGTGATGGGCGTTCTCGTCCGCAAACGGCTCCTGGCTGTCAGCAATGGCGTCGATGTCGTCGCCGTTGCCGTGAATGGTCAAGCGACGGAAAAGTCGGATCGCTAAAAACAGCGTGTGATCTTGTGATCTATCGAAGAGCCCGCCGGCTGATTTCCGGCGGGCTTTCTTTTTGCGATCTCAGCGGCGGCTGACATCGAATTCCGGATCGACGGGGATCTGCATCGCCGTCACCAGATGGTTGGTTTGTCCGGCAAGGCCGATGACAGCCAGCAATTCGCCATGCTGCGCGTCCGTCATGCCTTTTGCCCTGGCGGCAGCGGTATGCGAATGGACGCAGTAGCTGCAGCCATTGGCCGTCGAGACGGCGATATAGATCATTTCGCGCACCAGCGGATCAAGCGCGCCCTCAGTCATCATCACCGCCTTCAGCCCTTCCCAGGTGCGCTTTAGAAGTGCGGGATCATTGGCAAGGCCGCGCCAGAAATTATTGACGAAATCGGATTTTCTCACCTTGCGGATGTCGTCGAACACGGCCTTGACCGCCGGGATCGCCTCGGCCTCCGCATCACTCAGCAATTTGACTGTCGTCATCTCAACTCTCCTCTCAACAAACTGCTTTTGGTGCGAAAACTATAGCGCATTTTCGCGCGGTCCGTGCCGAGCGATGGTCGATTATGCTGCCTCTTTTTGTTTGCAAAACTTATCCATATGTGAAAATACTATTTACATAAGAAGATTGAGGGCGGTGGGTGCGTTGATTGATATCGAGGTGCGCGGCCTGCCGGGAGCGATGTCGGGGGAGCGGAAATAGCGATGGTGATGGAGAAGGAATTGCCGCTGGCCGGCCTGCTGGTCGTGGATATGAGCCAGTTTCTGTCCGGACCCTATTGTACTCTCAGGCTGATGGATCTCGGCGCCCGGGTCATCAAGATCGAGCGGCCGGAAGGCGGCGATCTTTCCCGCAGGCTTTATCTCAGCGACAATGAGAGCGGCGATTCGACTATTTTCCATGCCATCAACCGCTCCAAGGAGAGCCTGGTGATCGACCTGAAGAGCGAGCGCGACATGCAGGCGCTGCGCCGGTTGATCTCGCAGGCCGATGTCCTGGTGCAGAATTTTCGGCCCGGCGTGATCGAGCGGCTTGGATTGGGTTATGACGCCGCAAGCAAGATCAACCCGCGGCTCGTCTATTGCTCGATCAGCGGCTATGGCGAGGAAGGTCCTTGGGTCTCGCGCCCCGGGCAGGATCTCCTGGCGCAATCGCGCTCCGGCGTCATGTGGCTGAACGGCGACGAGGGGCAGGGGCCGGTGCCGTTTGGCCTGGCGATCGGCGACATGCTGGCGGGCGCTGCTGCGGCACAGGGCATTCTGGCGGCGCTGGTGCGTCGCGGTGTTACCGGCAAGGGCGGGCTGGTGGAGACGAGCCTGCTGGAGGCGCTGGTCGATCTGCAGGTGGAGGTTCTGACTGTCCACATGAACAGCGGCAACAAGCTGCCGCAGCGCTCCGGCTTTCGCAGCGCCCATGCATATCTCTCGGCGCCCTATGGCGTCTATCCGGCCAGTGACGGCTATCTCGCCATTGCGATGACGCCGATTTCGAAGCTCGCCGACCTGCTCGGCATGGACGAACTTGCGCCCTATCGTGACGATCCGAAAAGCTGGTTCACGGCGCGAGACGAGATCAAGACGCTGATTGCGGCGCGCATCGCCACCGGCACGGTCGATGAATGGCTGTCCATCCTGGAGCCGGCGGATATCTGGTGTGCCAAGGTGCTGAACTGGCCGGAGCTGTTGCAGAGTGAAGGATTCGGCGTGCTGGATATGTTGCAGACGGTCGGGCGCGGCGATGGCGTTTCGCTGGCGACGACGCGCTCTCCCATCCGGATCGACGGACAGCGACCGAAATTCGAGCGTGCGGCCCCCGAAGTCGGCGAGCATAATGCGGCGATCTGGGAGGAATTCGATCTCGGTTGATAACCGAGGGATCGCCCGAGAGATTTAGAAGGAGTTTCCCATGACACGCATCACCAATCTCCGCGTATTCGACCTGCGCTTTCCGACATCGCAGAGCCTCGACGGCTCCGACGCGATGAACCCGGATCCGGATTATTCCGCCGCCTACGTCATTCTCGACACCGACAAGCCCGGTCTTGCTGGGCACGGCCTGACCTTCACCATCGGTCGCGGCAACGACATCTGCTGCATGGCGATCGAGGCGATGCGGCATCTGGTCGTCGGAACCGAGCTTGCGACCGTGCTGGAAAACCCTGGCAAATACTGGCGGCACCTGACGAGCGACAGCCAGCTGCGATGGATCGGGCCGGAGAAGGGCGCGATGCATCTGGCCACCGGCGCTGTCGTCAACGCGGTCTGGGATCTGCTCGCTAAGGAGGCCGGCAAGCCGGTCTGGCGGCTGGTGGCTGAGATGGATGCGGAACAGATCGCCGATATCGTCGACTATCGTTATCTGACAGACGTGCTTACCCGCGACGAGGCCGTCGCCATCCTGAAAAAAGCCGAGCCCGGCAAGGCGGAACGCATCGCCACCCTCGAACGTGAGGGCTATGCCTGCTACACGACCTCGGCCGGCTGGCTCGGCTATGGCGACGACAAGCTGCGCCGCCTGTGCCAGGAGGCGATCGATGCCGGCTTTAACCATGTGAAGATGAAGGTCGGCCGCGATCTCGAGGACGATATTCGTCGGCTCACCATCGCCCGCGAGGTGATCGGTCCCGACCGCTACCTGATGATCGACGCCAACCAGGTCTGGGAAGTCGGGCAGGCGATTGACTGGGTCAACAAGCTCGCCTTCGCCAGGCCCTTCTTCATTGAGGAGCCGACCAGCCCCGACGATGTCGCCGGCCACCGCAAGATCCGCCAGGCGATCGGCCCGGTGAAGGTCGCGACCGGCGAGATGTGCCAGAACCGCATCATGTTCAAGCAGTTCATCGCCGAAGGCGCGATCGATATCGTGCAGATCGATTCCTGCCGCATGGGCGGGCTGAACGAGGTGCTCGCCGTGCTGCTGGTCGCAGCGAAATACGGCCTGCCGGTCTGGCCGCATGCCGGTGGCGTCGGGCTCTGCGAATATGTGCAGCACCTGTCGATGATCGACTATATCGCCGTCTCCGGCACCAAGGACGGCCGTGTGATCGAATATGTCGACCACCTGCACGAACACTTCATCGACCCCTGCGTCATCCGCGACGCCGCCTATATGCCGCCGAGCCTGCCGGGCTTTTCTATCGAGATGAAGCCAGAGTCGATCGCGGAGTATACGTTCAAGGGGTGATCCTTAGGGTCGGTCGGTATTGCTCACCCACTGGCCCTTTATTCGGCCGCAGAGGCTGTGCAATATCCGCGCACCTCTGTCGGAGTATTGGTGCATGCGAGCCGTTTTTGCCGTCGTCTTGACGTTTTTACTATCCCTCGTATGCGGAAAGGCAGAAGCCGCCGGCGGCAACCAGTTCAACGTGGCGACGCCTGGCGGCAATGTTCTGGTCGAGGGCTTTGCGAGCAGTTCAGGTGCCGCGCGTCCGGCAGTGATCATCCTGAGCGGCAGTCATGGGTTTGTTTCGTCCGCCTATGACGAACTCGGACGGAGCTTCAATGCGGCCGGCCTCGATGCCTATCTCGTTCATCTGCTCTCACCGGCTGATCAGCAGGCTATCGCCCGTGCCGGCAGTGCACCCGCCCGTATCGACTATTATGCGACGCGGCTGCAGGACTGGATCGCGGCGGTTCGGGGCGTGGTTTCCTATCTCAACAGTCAGCCCCGTTATGCCGGCAAGGTCGGCGTGCTCGGCATATCCTTGGGAGCGCAGACAGCTGCCGCCGCTTCGGTTGACAGCCGCGATATCGGCGCACTCGTGCTTGTCGATGGCGGCTTTCCGGATGGCTACTCTCAGCCGATACGCTCCCTGCCTCCACTCTATATGGCTTGGGGAAGTGCTGATCGGGTCTTTCCCGTCGCAACGGCGCGGGAGTTGCAGCGGATGGCACAAGGTTTGGGCGGGTCTGTCAGCCTCAAGGTTTATCAGGGTGGACCGCATAATTTCTTCCTGAAATCAGGTCCGCAAGCGGCAGCGGCTCACCAGGGCGCCGCCGAATTCTTCCTATCGCAGCTGTCGAAATAATCCTTACCCGATGCAGGAAGGCACATGTTCCTGTTGCCGCCGTTGAAGCGCTCAGTTCGAGCGCTTCAACCAGGCCTGGATAAGCGGCACGTCGGCGTCTGCCAGGTCATGGCCATAGGGGATGGTTTGCAGGTTCACCGTCGCGCCGCCGGCCCGCAGACGTTCGGCGAGGGGTTGAGAGTATGGGCCATACATGTCCTTCTCTCCGGCGATGATCAGCACGTCGGCGCCCGACATGTCCGCTGGTGGTGGGCCGGTGAGCACGGCCATGGAACGCAGCAGTACGGCACGGCGGATGACGTGGGGTTGCAGCGACAGCATGGCGTTTAGCAGGTTGGCACCGTTCGAGTAGCCGATATAGACGATGCGCTCGGGATCGAGACCATAGGCATGGACCGCGCCATCGATGAAGGCAGCGAAGGCTTCTGCCTCCCTGGCGATATCGGCCTGATCGAAGGAGAAGGGCGTGATGCGGCGATACCAGCGCGGCGAGCCCTCCTCCAGCGCCCGGCCGCGCACGCCGAGCAAGGTCGCCTGTGGGTCGACCTTGTGGGCGATCGGCAGCATCGTCGTCTCGCTGGCGCCGGAGCCGTGTAGCAGGATGAAGGTGTTGCCGTTCGGCTCCTGTGGCGTGAAGAAGCGATGGATGAAGGGCAGGTCCCGATAGATGACGCGCGGCTCGCCGGGCATCGAGAATTGCGGCAGGATGACATTCAGCTCCGCCAGCCGTTCCGGACTGTCGTCGGGCGCAAACAGGCGCGTACCGAGCGTCGCCTCGTCTTCATCCACCAGCGGCCCCGGCGCATCCGTGGCAAGCTCGAACAGGATGCCGCCGGGCTCGCGGACATAGAGCGAACGGAAATATTTCCGGTCATGCGTTACCGTCGGCGAGGAGTTGAGCGCCTGCAGCCCGTCGTGCACGGCCTGCAATTCGCTATCGTCGGCGGCGCGAAAGGCCACATGGTCGACCGTTCCAGTCCCCGGTGCGCTTGCCCAGAAGCCGCTGGCATCGCGGATGTCGATGATGTCGCCGGGCTCGGCGACGAGGCGGTTGATCGCGCCGTTGGCCGCTTGTGGCCGGTAGCCGAAATGTTTGACCAGAAGGCTTTGCGTCTGCTCGGGCGTTTCGCTGAACAGGGTTGCGCCGCGAATGCGCCGGATGGCATGTTCGGGCGGGATTTTGTCGCTGGCCCAGGGGGCGGCCGATGGCAGCTCCGCCGCGCCGACCAGCTTGACGATGACGCCGTCGGGATCCTTCAGGCGCAGGACCGGTTCGCCGAATTCTTCGGAGGGGCCTTCCGGCTTCAGGCCGGCGCTGAGCGCGCGTGTCAGCCAGAAGCCGATGCTCATCGGGTCGATGGCGAGCGAGATTTCGCCGACCTGGCCGACGCCGGCGCGGCCGGGAGCGCCGTCTTCCCAGACGAGGAAGGTGATCAGCGATCCCGGCGATCCCTTGGCATCGCCATAGAGGAGATGCAGTTGCGTCGCATCCTCGAAGCCGCCGGTGCGCTTGACGAGCCGCAGGCCGAGAAAGCCCGCGTAGAAATCGACATTCGCCTGCACCTTGCGAGTGATCAGCGTGATGTGGTGAATGCCGGCGACCATGGGATGCTCCAGAACGGATTGTGCAATTGGTCGCTATTTAGGGCGGAAGCCGCCGTCAATTCAATGCGCAGTCCATGGAGGCTGTGTTCACCAAACGCGTAACGTTCAGCTGTGTCACAGATCGGAGTACATCATGGGCCGGATCCGATTTTGCCTATTCGGCTGCCTTTGCGGTTTTCTTCTTGGCCTTTGTCTTCGGCTCCTCTGGTGGCAGCAATGCTTCCTGCTGCAGGCGAAGCTCCCGCAGGCGTGCTGTCTTCTTCTCGCGGCTCGTCTGCTCGCTGGCCAGGATATCCCTGACGGTGGAGTCGAGCTGGCTGGCCTTGACCAAGGATGCCTGTTTCTTGGATCCGAATAGATTGTCTTTGTTGGGCGCCATGTTGGCCTCCAGGGTTCGTGTCGGCGTTGGCGGTGCTTGCCGACTTGCGCGGGTCGTTTCCGCGCTCGCAAGGCGAGAAATCACATCGTGTATCGGATGACGCCCGTATTGGCGATATAATTCTGTCGTTTCCCAAGAAATAAGGCGAGAACTTGCCGTTAAAACCAGTGAAATGGAAAGAAAAACTTCGATAAATCTTGCCGAAATCAACCCGAGAATCAGGAAAACGACTAGCGAATCTTGGCGCTCAAGACGTGATGATTTTATGTCGCAGGAGCTGATTTTTATGAAATATTTGGTCGTTTTCGATGTTTTATATGTTTTTCCTTGTGGAGGATTTGATCCTCCGTTATAAGCCGTGCATCGATATTGCTGAATGAACTTTGCCTCGACGCACTCTGCGCGACACTGACGAACTTCCTCTCAAAATCGGTCTAATGCACCCAGGCGGTTGCCTGGAATGCGATCTTTATATGAGTGATTGAAAGGTCATCGTTATGAGCACAGGTACTGTAAAGTGGTTCAATGCCGCCAAGGGTTTTGGTTTCATTCAGCCTGACGACGGCGCAACGGACGTTTTCGTGCACATTTCCGCTGTTGAGCGCGCTGGAATGAGCAGCCTCCGTGACGGCCAGAAGATTTCCTACGAGCTTGTCAAGGACAAGCGTTCGGGCAAGATGTCGGCTGATCAGCTGGAATCTCTGTAAGCATCTGCCTCCGGTCTTTGACCACGGATGTACTGGCATAGATCGTTGAGGCGATGAAGGAAGAGGTCGGGTTAGCCCGGCCTTTTTTGTTGTCTTGATTCAGGCAAGTTGTGAATCGAAGGGCCTTGGTTTAAGAGACAGCTATTAGTTGAGACGTAGATAATTGTGCCGAATCCGCTTGCGGCATGGGCGTTGCGGGCGTTTTTCTTGCTCGAAATGTCTTCGTAACGCATTATGCATGCTCAACCGTTGCAGAGCGCCCGTTTTGCGGAGCCGAAAAAATTCCTCCCACGTACATCTCTTAAAAATATTGCATTGGCCGGAGGCGGCTTCATTTTCTGGCACGGCGACAGCAAAATGTTCTGGGGCATGATATTGTAGTTGTTGGTGATATTAAGACGGGGCTCAGACTGGCTGAAATAGCGGAGTAAAGGTACCCCAGAATAACCGGACGATCAGAGTGAAAAAATTCTTGTTTGAATCGCCGATTCTGCCGGACGGCTTTAGATTTCCCAAAACCTACAGGCAACTGGTGGAAAGTAATTCTAGGCCCGATATTGAGCCATGGATTTGGTTGGCTGACAATATGCCACAGTCTCTGTACTATTACGGTGCGATGCTCGAGAAATTCAAGGAAGGCCCCCTGGTTCCGTTTGCGATCATCTGCGACAAGACAGGGCTGCACAACGACGGCTATGTGACTTTGGCGCTATTTGACGGAAGCGACATCAGTGACCGTCCTCGCGTTGGGATCTACGACTACAGCACTCCGAAAAAAGGACCGTGGGACAACCTAAGCTACGACGACTTTGAGGAATGGCTTGTCGCTGCAAAGGAAGAGTCGGCGGACTATATAAGACTCAACGCACGGAGATCAATGACAGCAACGAAGCATGAACCCTTCGTAGGCTCGCTGGCGGCTTTGAAACCGTTCGAAGTTCAATCGAGGCTGACATCCATGAAGTCCGCGGAGAGGGAGTAGGGGTTTTTCGCACGCTGCGCCATCGCGTAACTCCTAATCTTCGCAACAAAATCACCAGCGATGAAAATTCACGATTATTCTTGTCGTAAACTCAATCGCAGAAATCAAAGTTGTGCGACCGATTTTTGCGACAGTAAGCATTCCGCATTTTGGTTAGTGGTTGGGGTCCACGACCGAAGCCTTTTGTTATCCCGCCATCCTTGGATGGACCCGATATCAGCACTCGGGGCTTCAGTGCCCGTTGAGCATATCCTCGGGTGCCTTCTTGCGGTGGCCGCTGATTTCGGAACCGGCGGTGCGCGAGAATTGGGCATTCCAGATCCCGGCGAGAAGCGCGATTGCGGTAACGACGATGAAGGCGACGGAGAAGTCGCTCATTTGGGCGGTCGCGTGTCCGCGCAGCTGCGTCGAGCCATGCAGGGCAAGGGCGGCGATGCAGATACCGAGCGACAGCATCAACTGCTGGAACGTCGAGTAGAAGCTCGTCGCTGAACTCATCTGATCGCGTTCGATCTCGTCATAGGCGATGGTGTTGTAGGCCGTGAACTGGAACGACATGAAGAAGCCGCAGAAGAACAGGATCGCGAAAATCACCGGCAGGGGCCAGTTGGGCTGGAAGATCGAGCAAAGCCCGTAGCCGAGCGTGCCGATCACGCCGAAAATCAGCAAGGCGGTGCGGAAGCCGAGCGTGCGCAGGATCCTGACCTGCAACGGCTTCATCGCCATGGAGCCGAGCGCGGTCGCGATGGCGATCTGGCCGGCTGCGGCGGCTGACATGCCGAAGCCAAGCTGCAGCATCAACGGAATAAGGAACGGATGCGCGCCCTGGCTGATACGGGTCAGCGAGCCGGCGATGACGGATGTGCGGAAGGTCGGTACCTTCATCAGCGAGAAATCCATGATCGGCGAGGGGTGCTTGCGGGCATGGCGCAGGTAAGCGATGCCGAACAGCAGGCCGATCGCGATCAGGAAAATCGCCATATAGCCTTCGCCCTCGCGGCTCGACATTTCGAAGCCGAACAGCAGCGAACCGAGCGAGATGCCCGAGAGGATGAAGCCCGACAGGTCGAAGCGGCCATTCCTCGGGCCTTTCACCTCTTCGATGAACATCGATACCAGGATGAAACCGATGATGCCGATCGGCACGTTGATGTAAAAGATCCAGCGCCAGTCGAGATAGGTGACGAAAAGGCCGCCGACCGGTGGGCCGAGGATCGGGCCGACAAGCGCCGGAATGAGCAGCCAGGACATGGCGTTCACCATATCCTTGCGCGCGACGCTGCGCATCAGCACCAGGCGGCCGACTGGAAGCATCATGGCGCCGCCGAGGCCCTGTATCAGACGGGCGATGACGAGGAGAAACAGATTCGGCGCCTGGGCGCAGAGGATCGAGCCGACGACGAAAATGGCAATCGCCGTTCGGAAGACGGTGCGTGACCCGAAGCGGTCGGCAATGGCGCCGCTCGCTGGAATGAAGATTGCAAGGCTGAGCAGATAGGAGGTGAGCGCGATGCTCATCGCCGGTGCGCTGACGCCGAAGTCCCTCGCCATGGTCGGCAGGGCCGTGGCGAGCACGGTTGCGTCAAGCTGCTCCATGAACATGGCGCTTGCTACGATAAGCGCTACTACACGAAAATTCGGTGCGGCCCGCCGGGTTGGGGCGGCCTGGAAAATCTGATCCGACATTGTCGGGGATCGCTCTCGATGGTGCGGAGGGGTCCAAAGACAGAACCGCAAGTCTGACAACAGCGCAAAGGCCGATTGGAATGCGGGTTGTATACTCCCGCTTACGCGCGATGACTATATCAGAAATCGCAAATCTTATTGATCAAAATGGAAAAAGTGACGCAGGTGGGCAGGAATGCCACAGCCGATGAATGCCAGATGAACAGAAGGCCGTGATCGAGAGTGGTTGTGCCGATCACGGCCCGTTTTCTCGCACACTTCTTCTCCCCAGCGGGGAGAAGAAGTGTGCGACGCCGACACGCCTCATATGCGATTACCCTGCTACGCGCCGGAATCAATAGCCGGCGGCAAGGCCCGAGCCGGCGCGGCTGTCCATCGCGCCGTTGTAGCGGGCGCCGTCGCCCTTGGCGATATCGCTGAGGCTCTTGCCCCCGACGAGAATGCCGGCCGCTTTCCCCCAGACCGGCCAGTCGCCGCCGATCTGGACATTGTATCCCATGCCGGTCAGCAGCTTGATCGTATCGGGCGAGAGCGCATAGGGTTCGGTATAGATCCGGTCCGGCAGCCACTGGTGATGGATGCGCGGCGCGTCGATCGCCTGTTGGATATCCATGCCGAAATCGATGACGTTGATGATGGCTTCCAGCGTGATGGTGATGATGCGCGAGCCGCCGGGGCTGCCGATCACCATGAAGGGTTTGCCGTCCTTGGCGATGATCGTCGGGCTCATGGAGGAGAGCGGCGTCTTCTTCGGCTGAATGGCGTTGGCCTCGCCCTGCACCAGGCCATAGAGGTTCGGTACGCCGGGCTTGGAGGTGAAGTCGTCCATCTCGTTGTTCAGAAGAATGCCTGTGCCGGGCGCGACGACGCCGGCGCCGAAGGAGCCGTTTAGCGTGTAGGTGACCGCTACCGCATTGCCGTCATTGTCGACGATCGAATAATGCGTCGTCTCATGGCTTTCGCCGAGACCCTTCGGCATCAGATCCTTGGAGACACCGGCACGATAGGGGTTGATGCTGTCGCGGATCTTCCTGGCATAATCCTTGTCCAGCAGCTTGGTGACGGGATTGTCGACGAAATCCGGGTCGCCCAGCGTGGAGTTGCGGTCGACATAGGCGTAGCGCATGGCCTCGGTCATGAGATGCACGGTGTCGGCCGAGGCGTAGCCGGTATAGGAGAGCGGGTAGCCTTCCAGCACATTGAGGATTTCGCAGATGATCACGCCGCCGGAGGAGGGCGGCGGCGAGGAGATGATCTCGTAGCCGCGGTAATTGCATTTTACCGGATCGAGTTCACGGACCTTGTACTGGTCGAAGTCAACCTTCGCCAGGATGCCGCCCTTGTCCTGGCTGGCCTTGACGATGGCATCCGCGGTCGATCCCTTGTAGAAGCCATCAGGTCCCTGTTCGGAAATGCTCGACAGCGCCGCGCCGAGGTCCGGCTGGGTGAACCGGTCGCCGGTCGAGAAGGGAGCGCCGTTCGGCTTGGTGAAGATCGCAGCGGTCGCCGGATCGCGCGATAGCCATTTCTTGCCTTCGTTGAGTTCGGCGGCATCGGCCTGATTCAGCACGAAGCCTTCCTTGGCATAGCGGATCGCCGGCGCCATCAGCTCCTGGCGGGTTTTCGTGCCGTATTTCTCGCGGGCAGTCTCGAAGCCCATGACGGAGCCGGGGACGCCGACGGCGAGATAGCCGTCCGTGCTGGCGCCCTTGACGACATTGCCCTTGTCGTCGAGGTACATGGTCTTGGTGGAAGCCTGGGGCGCGCGCTCGCGGAAATCGAGGAAGGCGGTCTTGCCATCCTTCAGCCGTATGGTCATGAAGCCGCCGCCGCCGATATTGCCGGCCGTCGGATAGACCACGGCGAGCGCATAGCCGACCGCCACTGCCGCATCGACCGCATTGCCGCCGCTTTTCAGCACGTCGACGCCGATATCGGTCGCCAGATGCTGGGCGGTCACCACCATCCCATGCTCGGCTTCAACCGGCTCGGGTGAGGCGGCCTGGACTGTCGTGATGGAGAAAAGCCCGAAGGCGAGGATGGTGGCCGAGGATATCGCCCGCTGGCGGAAATGGCGCATGATGGTCCCTCTTGCAGTTTGTTATTCGGGTAGAGGAGCCTATGGCCGATAGGCTTGTCCAGTCCGGATGCGGCGATTTCCTCCGTTTAGATTTTTCCGGTATGCGCCGTAGCCGCGGACTGTCGGAATGAGGCTTGCCTTGGCATCAGCAGTTACTGTTCAAAACCGAGACCGCCGGCATCGATGGCCGGAGGCTTTCAGTATTGTTTGGAAATCGCGCAATTGATCCGTTGATCTGGTGTTCTGAAAGCCACATGGCAGGGCCAATTTCGTAGTTGCAATATTTTATTCATTAGTTCAGTCTAAAATATATAAGTTCTTATCGAGGCCGAAGTATTGCGTGGAGAGTAACGATGGCCGTCACGAGACTTGAGCAGTGGAAGAACGAACGCAAGAATACGCCCGAACCCCTCGTCGTTGCCGAAAAGACGCACGTTGTGGAAATCGAATGCGCGCATTGCCGCCGGCATTTCTTTCGGTGGATATCGACGGCGTCAGCCTATTGGCGTTGCGAGGATTGCATGCAAGCCGCCGACCTGGTTCAATCCTGACGATCAGGCGATCAGAATAGCCCTGATATCATTGACGTTCGTGCCGGTCGGGCCGGGGACGAAGAGGTCGCCGATCGCGTTGAATGCCGTCCAGGCATCGTTGTTTCTGAGCATCTCGGCGGGCACCAGCCCGGCCTTGCGCAGGCGTGCCACCGTGCTTGCGTCCGCAAAGGCGCCGGCATTGTCCTCGCTGCCGTCGATGCCGTCGGTGTCGGCGGCCATGGCATGAATGCCGGCGTGACCGTCGATATCGATCGCCAGCGACAGTAGGAATTCGGAGTTTCGTCCACCCTTGCCTTTGCCCGTCAGGGTCACCGTCGTCTCGCCGCCGGAGAGCAGCACGATCGGCTTGGGGAAGGGTCGGTTGCGATGCAGGATCTCGCGGGCGAGGGCGGCATGCA
Source organism: Rhizobium sp. GW821-FHT14E12 (assembly GCF_058803745.1). Classification (NCBI taxonomy): domain Bacteria; kingdom Pseudomonadati; phylum Pseudomonadota; class Alphaproteobacteria; order Hyphomicrobiales; family Rhizobiaceae; genus Rhizobium; species Rhizobium sp. GW821-FHT14E12. The sequence goes on along the minus strand of NZ_JBXAPH010000001.1, from coordinate 1,254,174 downwards.
TGTGCGCGGCCTCGCGGGATTCGCCCTCGATCGCATCCGAAAGGATGGCGGCCTCAATGCCGGCTTCGCGCGCCACCTGGGCGGCAGCTTCCAGTGAGACACCGGCTGAGGCGATGAGATGCACTTCGTTGCGGGCAAAGCGCGAATCATCAGGCCGTGGCGCATCGGCCTCTGGCTTTTCGATATGTGCGAGGACGGCGGAGGGCAGGTCTATGCGGTAAAGGCGAATGAGGTCCAGCGCTTCCGTGCGGGTGCCGGCGCCGGGCACCGTCGGGCCGGAGGCGACCAGGGCCGGATCGTCGCCCGGAATGTCGGAGACCACCAGCGAGACCACCTTGGCCGGATAGGCCGCCGTGGCAAGACGGCCGCCCTTGATGGTCGACAGGTGCTTGCGAATGACGTTCATCACTGAGATCGGCGCGCCGGAGGCGAGCAGCGCCTTGTTGACGGCGATCTCGTCGGCAAGGGTGAGATCGCCCGCGGGCGACGGCAGCAGTGCCGAGCCACCGCCGGAGATCAGCGCGATCACCAGATCATCCTCCGTCAGTCCTTCGACCAGCTTCAGCAGCCGCTTGGAGGCGACAAGGCCGGCCTCGTCGGGCACGGGATGGGCAGCTTCGATGATCTCGATATGGCGGCAGGGGGCGGCAAAGCCGTAGCGCGTCACCACCAGCCCTTCCAGCGGGCCGTCCCAGCATTGCTCCAACGCGGCCGCCATCTGCGCCGAGCCCTTGCCGGCGCCGATGACGATGGTGCGCCCTTTCGGCTTTGCGGGCAGGTGCGTGCGGACGCCGGTCAGCGGATCGGCGGCGCGGACGGCTGCGTCAAAGAGGAAAGTGAGGAAGGCGCGGGGATCGGAAACGGTCATATCGGAATTCTGCCTGTCTGCGATGAGCTTGTAACCATTTGGTGGCTCAACTGGCGCCCACGCGCAAGGGTGGGGAAGGCCGATTGTGTCCGCCAATGTGAATCCCTATGTTTCAAACACCAGTTTCAACCTTTTAATTTGAGGGATTTTCGATATGGCCGAGTTGAGAGTGAAGACGAGACAGACGGGCGCCACCGCCACCGTCGGCCGCACCGGCTTTCCGCATGTGACATCGGTCACCGGCGGCGAGATCGATATCGTCACCTCGCCATCGCAGCCGGGCTTCAACCCGCTCGACCTGCTTTACTCGTCGCTGTCGGCCTGCCTCGTGCTCAGCGCCCGCATGGCCGCAAGCAGCCTCGGCGTGCTCGACAAGCTCACCGAAGTCACCGCCGTGGTGACCGGCGAGAAGGCGACGGAAGGGCTGTCGCGCGTCGAAAAATTCAACATCGCCTTCACCATCAAGGGCGATTTCGGCGATGAGATCCGCAATGCGATTGCGCATGCTGCCGAGGACGGGATCTGCACGGTCAGCAATACGATCCGTGGCAATCCGAAGTTCGAGACTGTGATTTCGGGGTGAGGCGATAAAACCTTCTCCCCCAGCGGGGAGAAGGATGCGCGAAGCGCAGGTTGAGGGGGCGTTGCACCGTAAGGCTGCCCTTCGCTTGCCGCTCAGGGCGCCCCCTCATCCGCCCTGTCGGGCACCTTCTCCCCAACGGGAGAAGGAGTAAACGGCAGCTCAAACCCCTCAAGATATGCCCCAAGCTCCGGATCGATATCCACCTTCACCACATTGGTGTAGACCGCCGTGGCAATCATGATGCCGGCGAAAGCGACGAGGTTGACGAGGGTCGGTTCGTCATAACGCGCCTTCAACCGCGCCCAGAGTTCCTCCGGCACGGCATTGGAATCCCTGACGATGGCCTTGCCGAAATCGATCAGCAGTGCTTCGTCTTCCGTCGGCACGATGGTCTCCGGCGTCAGGCCGGCGTTGATCAGTGCTCGCCGGAAGAAACCGACCGGAATGATCGCGCGGCTTTCTAGCGAAATGGCCTGGCAGAACAGCCAGACGGCGCGGTCGTCCAGTGCCGGGCGCAGCTCCTCGCGCAGGGTGAACCACTCGGCATAGATGCGGTGCGCCACCGGCGAATGCATCAGCGTTCGTTTCATGTTGGTCATGCGGCCGCGCAGCGCCACCTCGCGGTCATGCTCGGCGCGGACGGCTTCTGAGGCGGTGTCGTAGTCGATCGGCGTGATATGGCTCATCGGCATGTCTCTTATTGCGCCGCTTCGGAAACGGGCTTGAAGAAGCGGTTCTCCGGACGCGGCAGGCCGAGATGTTCGCGCAGGGTCGTGCCTTCGTAATCGCGGCGGAAGATGCCGCGGCGCTGCAGTTCCGGAACGACGCGGGTGGTGACGTCAAGCAGGCCCTGCGGCAGGAAGGGGAAGACGACGTTGAAGCCGTCGGAACCTTCCTCATGCAGCCATTGCTCCATCTCGTCGGCGATGCTCTGCGGCGTGCCGACGAAGGCAAGGCCGGCATAGCCGCCGAGGCGCTGGGCCAGCTGGCGCACGGTCAGCTTCTCCTCCTCGGCCAAAGCGATGACGCGCTCGCGGCCGCTTTTGCTGGCATTGGTTTCCGGCGTTGCCGGCAGCGGGCCGTCGGGGTCGAAGCCGGAAGCGTCATGACCGAGCGAGATCGACAGGGAGGCGATGGCGCTGTCGTAGTGCACCAGGCTGTCGAGCTTGGCGCGCTTGGCCTTGGCTTCCTCGATCGTATCGCCGACGACGATGAAGGCGGCGGGGAGGATCTTCAGGTGATCCGGGTTGCGGCCGATGCGCTTCATGCGGCCCTTGATGTCGGCGAAGATCGCCTTGCCGTCGGCGAGATTGCGCGGGGCGGCAAAGACCGCTTCCGCCGTCTCGGCCGCAAGCTGGCGGCCAACGTCGGACTGCCCGGCCTGGACGATCACCGGCCAGCCCTGTGGCGGGCGGGCGATGTTGAGCGGCCCGCGTACGCTGAGCTCCTCCCCCTTATGGGCAAGCACATGCATCTTGTCCGGATCGAAGAAGATGCCGCTCTCGGCATCGCGGATGAAGGCATCGTCGGCAAAACTGTCCCAGAGGCCGGTGACGACATCGTAGAATTCACGGGCGCGGTGATAGCGCTCGCCGTGCTCCATATGCTCGTCGAGACCGAAATTCAGTGCTGCGTCCGGGTTGGAGGTCGTGACGATATTCCAGCCGGCGCGGCCGCCGCTGATATGGTCGAGCGAGGCGAAGCGACGGGCTATGTGGTAGGGCTGGTCGAAGGTGGTCGACGCCGTGGCGACGAGGCCGATCCTTTCGGTGACGGCGGCAAGTGCTGAGAGCAGGGTGAACGGCTCGAAGGAGGTCACGGTATGGCTGCGCTTTAGCGCTTCGACGGGCATGTTCAGCACGGCAAGATGATCGGCCATGAAGAAGGCATCGAATTTCGCCTTTTCCAGTTCCTGCGCAAAGCTGACAATATGCTTGAAATTGAAATTTGCATCGGGGTAAGCGCCGGGATAGCGCCATGCGCCGGTATGCAGGCTGACGGGACGCATGAAGGCCCCAAGCTTCAATTGCTTCTGTTCAGTCATGGATCCAGTCCCTCTCGAAAATCATGGGGTCAGGGCAGCGTGGGCGGACGGGCGCCGGCGAGACAATCTCCTTCGACGTAGGAGCGCTGTGGGCGCATTCAAAGAGCTGGTTTCATTTATTTGATCGGTTCGGGGAAATATTCATCCGCCGCTGCCCTCAGCTTCGGTTTGTCGGGCAAATACCCGGACGAGCCAGTCGATGAAGACGCGCACGCGCGGCGAGAGCTGGCGGTTGCGGGGGTAGAGCATCGAGACCGGTGTTCTGGTCGGCGGAAAGTCCTTGAGGACATGAAGCAACTCGCCGGATTTCAGGGCTTCTTCAGCGTGATAGCGCGGCACCTGGATCAGGCCGAGACCGAGCTTGGCCGCCGCAAAATAGCTCTCGGCGGCGTTGACGGAGATTGTGGCGGGCAAAGTGATATTGCGCACCACGCCGTCAATGGTGAATTCCAGTGGCAACAATCCGCCCGTCGCCGAGGAGCGGAAGCCGACCATGCGGTGGCCATCGAGCGCTTCCGGATGTTGGGGCATGCCGAAGCGCTCGATATAGGCCGGCGCGGCCAACGTGATCTCCTCCAGCATGGCGACGCGGCGGGCGATCATGTCGCTGTCCTGCGGCGTGCCGACGCGCAGCACGCAGTCGATGCCTTCGCGGATCAGGTCGACGAAACGGTCGCCCTCCGTCATGTAAAGCTCGATCTCGGGGTAGGTTTCGAGAAAGGACGGCAGGTTCGGCAGGACGAAATGCCGGGCGAGTGTTCCGTGGACATCAACCCGCAACAGCCCTTTCGGCTTGGCGCCGGCAAAGGCGCCTTCGGCATCCTCAATGTCTGAGAGGATACGCAGGCAGCGCTGGTAATAGGCCTCGCCGTCGAGCGTCGGGCTGACATGCCGTGTGGTCCGCTGCAGCAGGCGAACGCCGAGCCGCGCCTCCAGTTGCTTGACGGCGTCGGTCACGGTCGAGCGTGGCAGGCCGGTGTCTTCGGCGGCCAGCGTGAAGCTGCGGCGTTCCACGACGCGGGAAAACACCCGCATGGCATCGAATCTGTCCATTTTTTCTTTGTTCGCTAATTTCGGATAGTGATGCCGATTAATGGATGATTATCCGCCAATTGAAAAGAGGCATCTTCCCTTCATCGAAACGCGCCACGGCGCAGAGATATGAAGGATGAAGACAATGACCAACAATTCCAACAGAGTAGCCATCGTTACCGGCGCATCTCGCGGCATTGGCGCGGCGATTGCCGCGCGCCTCGCAACGGACGGCTTCACCGTCGTCATCAACTACTCAGGCAGCGAAGCCGCCGCCGAGGAACTGGCCCGCAAAATAGAAGAAAAGGGCGGCAAGGCGCTGACCTCCAAGGCAGATGTTTCCGATGCCGAAGCCGTGCGCCGGATGTTCGACGCTGCTGAAGCCGCCTTTGGCGGTATCGATGTCCTCGTCAACAATGCCGGCATCATGCAGCTCGCCAAGATCACCGATGCCGACGACGCCAATTTTGACCGCCAGATCGCCATCAATCTGAAGGGCACCTTCAACACGCTGCGCGAAGCTGGCAAACGCCTGCGCGACGGCGGCCGCATCATCAACTTCTCGACCAGCGTCGTCGGGCTCAAGCTCGAAGCCTATGGCGTCTATGCCGCCACCAAGGCTGCGGTCGAGACGCTGACAGGCATCATGGCCAAGGAGATGCGCGGCCGTTCGATCACGGTCAACGCCGTCGCTCCCGGCCCGACCGCTACCGATCTCTTCCTCAACGGCAAGAGCGACGAGTTGATCGACCGCATGGCCAAGATGAACCCGCTGGAACGCCTTGGCACGCCGGATGACATCGCCGCCGCCGTCTCCTTCCTCGCCGGCCCCGATGGTTCCTGGATCAACGGCCAGACGCTGCGCGCCAATGGCGGCATGGTCTGAGCCTCCCGATCGACGGCGGGTTCTTCCCGCCGCTCACCAGCCATTCCCCCCCAACATAGTCACTTCCAAGAGGAACAGGATCATGAGCAAGCAAGTTATCGTCATCACCGGCGCATCGAGCGGCTTTGGCGCCTTGACAGCCCGCGCTCTCGCCAAGGCCGGCCACACCGTCTATGCCGGCATGCGCCAAACCGAGGGCCGCAACGTGCCGCAAGTGGCTGAAGCCGCCGCCTTTGCCAAGGAGAACGGTGTCGACCTGAAAGCCGTCGAACTCGACGTCGCCGCGGATGCTTCCGTCGACGCCGGTATCGCCAGGGTTATCGAGCAGGAAGGCCGCATCGATACCATCATCCACAATGCCGGCCACATGTCCTTCGGCCCGGCGGAGGCCTTCACGCCGGAGCAATTCGCCGAGCTCTACGATATCAATGTGCTCAGCACACAGCGCGTCAATCGCGCCGTACTCCCGCATCTGCGCAAGCAGGGCAAGGGTCTAGTCGTCTGGGTGTCGTCGTCGAGCACCCGTGGCGGTACGCCACCTTATCTCTCGCCCTATTTCGCCGCCAAGGCCGCCATGGATTCGCTCGCCGTCTCCTATGCATCCGAGTTGACCCGCTGGGGCATTGAGACCGCCATCATCGTGCCCGGCGCCTTCACCAAGGGCACGAACCATTTCGCTCATTCCGGCTCGCCCGCCGACAAGGTGCGTTCCGCCGAATATGACGATGGTCCCTATGCCGGTGTGCCGGACCAGGCCTTGAAGGGACTGGCTTCGCTTGAGCCTGCCGATGCGGATGCCGCCTCGGTTGCCGTCGCCATCGTCGATGTCGTCAACATGCCCTTCGGCAGGCGTCCGTTCCGCGTCCATATCGATCCGTCTGAGGATGGCGCGGAAATCGTCAATGGCGTCGCCGATCGCGTCCGTGCCGAACTCTTCCGCCGGATCGGCCTGGAGGATCTGCTGAAGCCGCATGTGAGGGGCTGAGGCTTCGCTTACACCCCTTTCGCGCGTCAAATCGCCGCTTCTGTGCCACAGGAGCGGCGATCACTTGCTTCCGTCGGGACTATTTTGTGTCGCGCGGCATTCCAAGCCTATAAGTTTCGTATTAAAGCGAATCCTTTAAAGGGTCGGGAGATATCCATGGACGCGAAGGACATTGGCGAAATCGCCAGCTGGCTCATGCAGGCCGGTCTCAAGGGCATGGGAGAAGCCGATATCCTGGCGGGCTTCTGCGAGCAGTGCCGCCAGCATGGTCTCAACCTCGATCGCGCCATGGCGCTGATGGACACGCTTCATCCGGTCTACGAAGGTCGCGCTTTTCGTTGGGACGGCAGTCAGGTGATCGAGCGCGAATTCGAATATGGCCCGTCGCATCAGGGGATCGCCGCCGAGAACTGGCAGCGTACTTCCTTTCATCACATGTTGACGACGGATACGGACGAAGTGCGCCGACGCATCGGTTTCGGTGATCCGATCGATTTCTACGGTCTTGATACGCTGCACGCCGATGGTCACACCGACTACATCGCCATGGTGCACCGTTTCGAAGAGGGCGGCACGATCGGCGAGATGGATTGTTTCTACTCCAACTTCGCCACCGCCGCCGCCATGGGTTTCCCGGACGAGGATTTGCGCGTGCTGCGCAAGCTTACGCCGGCGCTGGCATTGGCGATCAAATGCACCGCCACTGGTCGCATCGCGCGCACCATTGCCGAGGTTTATCTGGGGGAGGATGCCGCCCGGCATGTTCTCGAGGGCAAGATCACGCGCGGCAAGGCCGAGCGTATCTCGGCGGCGCTATGGTTTTCCGACCTTGCCAACTACACCCGCATCTCGGACACGGCCGAGCCTGACGAAATCATTCCGATGCTGAATGCCTATGCCGATGCGGTGATTTCCTCGATCCACGAGGCCGGCGGCAATGTGCTGAAGCTGATCGGTGACGGCACGCTGGCGATCTTCAAGGCGAGAGACGCCGCCGATGCTTGCGCTGCGGCGTTGATGGCGGAATCGTTGCTACGCCAACGGCTGCGTGATCTCAATTCTCAACGGCAGATCGAGGGCAGGCCGGTGACCGATGTCTATCTCGGCCTGCATATTGGTGACGTTTTTTACGGCAATATCGGCAGCATGGACCGCCTGGATTTCACCGTCATCGGCCCGGCTGTCAACGAGGTCAGCCGTATCGCCTCCATGTGCCGTTCGGCCGATCGCAATATCCTGATGTCGTCGAATTTCGTCGAGACCTTGGCAGCGGATCAGAGCAACGATCTCGTCTCGGTCGGCCGCTACGCGCTGCGCGGCGTCAACCGTCCGCAGGAACTGTTCACGCTGCTATCATCAGCGGCGTAACGGTTTTCATCGCTAGCCGCCGGCAAACATCGGTCCGCTCTTGTGTGACGGAAAACCGTAGCCGCTGATCATTACGAGATCGATATCGCTGGCGCGGGCGGCGATGCCTTCCGTGAGCAGAGCATCACCTTGGGATGTTGCGAATGGCCTGCCTTACGCGCTCCGAGATTTCATTGATCGTTTTCTCGTCGCCGGTGATGGACAGTCCAGCGTAAGTTTCTGCCTCAATGGTTATTTCCTGCCCAGCCAGTTGCAGCAGAACGGTCTCGATTTCTTGCGAGCCAGCGAATGCCCGGTTCCGATTTACAATAGATGCTCCGAGTTGATGCACAACCTCCATGACGGTCTCTCGAAGGGTTTGATCGTGTTCCTGACCCAGAATTACCCTCTTTGTCATCGAGTTGGTCCAGCTAGTACGAGCGTGCCTTCAAATCTCATGCTTCCTGATATTATGCAGCACCTTATGCAGCGTTGCGATGAAGGCGCGGTATTCGGCTTCTTCCACGCCGTCGAACATCTGCAGGAACAGATCGTATATGGTCGGCCAGACTTTTTCAAAGGCGGCGCGGCCGTCTTCGGTGATGGAGACGTCGCGGATACGCATGTCTTCGGCGCGAGGCTGACGGCGGATGAAGCCGTGTTGCTCGAGGGAGTCCAGGGTGCGGCTCATCGTCGATTGCTCGGTAACGGCAAAGACGGAGAGCTCGTTGATGGTGACCGAGGAGGAGACACTGAGGATGGCGAGCGCGCGCATCTTCGTGGTCGTCATGTCGTATTCGCGCAGCTCCTCCGACATGCTGTTGTTCCAGCGGGCTATCAGCCGGTTCATCAGATAGGGAGCAAAGTGGTTGAGCCCGATTTCGCCCATGGTCGGGCGCTTCTCCGAGCCACTATGGTTATACCGCAACGCGGCGCCTGAAAACCGTTCCTCCATGAACGATATCTCCTCGTGGGATCTTACTATTTCAGTGATGACGCGAGCAAGAATCTGAGTCGCCGCCAAGACCCGGACCCGTCGCAGGCACCTTTGAGCATAGAGCTGCTACATGGGTGCGGTGGTTAACAGAGGAGTTGAAGGGGCGCCAGAGGAAAAGCCGGCCTAGCCGGCCGGTCGGCCTTGCCGCCAATTGCGCAATCATGGTTGCTCATCCTGGGGGAAATACAGGCGAAGTGACTGTCTCCGAGCTTAACCGCTAGACCTTTGACATTTCAAATATTGCTCCGTAGACCGTTCCTATATGAAAGAGCAACGTGGCGATCTGAGCTGAAACCATGGCAGAATCCGAGAGCGGAACCGTCGATCTGGAGATCATCGTCCAGGGTGCCCAGGAGGGTAAGAAGCAGGAGCTGCGGCTCTGGCTGCGGATGCTATCGACCACAAAGCTGATATCCCAGGAAATCCGCCGTCGTCTGCGCAATGAGTTCGGCGCAACGCTACCGCAGTTCGACCTGATGGCGCAGCTCCATCGGGAGCATGACGGTCTGCGGCTCGGCGAGCTTTCCAAGCGCACGATGGTCACCAACGGCAATGTCACGGGGCTGGTGGAGCGGCTGGAAACCGACGGTCTGGTGCTGCGCGTGACGCCGGACGGCGACCGGCGCGTGACCGTCGCCAAGCTGACAAAGAAGGGCAACGAGATTTTTGCCGCCATGGCAGCGGCCCATGAGGGCTGGCTGCGCGAGCTGATGGCCGATGTCGAGCCCACCATCATCGCCGGACTCTGGAAGGATATCGGCGAGGTCAAATCGTCGGTCAACAATCACCTCTCCGGCGCTGCCTTCGATTGATGGCTAGATCTATCGTGCCCGCTCGCTCTTGATCTCTTTTCGAGCACCATCAAGCCGTCGGCCAGAATTGGGGCGGCGAGGCATTGCGGTGGCGGAGTTGTTCGGGCGCCGCCACCGCTCACACGCGGCTTATCTGTGCCGCGCCATGACCTCGGTAAGAACTTTTTCGAAGCGGGCGATCTCTTCGAGTTTGTCGTAGTGTACCAGAGAAAAGCGGATTGCGCCTGTTTCCATTGAAAGGCCGAGACGTTCATCAGGCACGCAGCGACTATATGGCCGCCGCGCAGCCGGATATCGTAGAGCGAAGGGCAGCCGTGTCAAACCTCCTCGGTTTCCCAAGCGGCCTGATCGGCACTTGGCTCTTCTTCGCCCCTAGCGACCTTTGCCTGGCGGAGGCCGATGCCGACGCCGAAGAGGGCGAGTGCGCCGCCGATGGCGTGATAGGTGTGTAGTTGTTCCCCGAGGACGGCCCAGGCGAGCGCCGCGACGGCGATTGGTAGGAGGTTGATGAGCAGGGAGGTTCGCGCCGCCCCGAGCTTCTGGATGCCAATCATCCAGCAAAGGGGCGCCAGCAGCGATGTCGGAATGGCCGCATAGAGGATCAGCGGCAAGTTGGCTGACGTGATCGGCGAGATATCGCCGATCAGGAAGACCGGGATCAGCAGAATGGTCGAAAAGCCGATCTGCCAGAAAAGCTGTTGCCACATGGGAAGCGGCATCGCCCAGCGCTTCAGCATCACGCCGTAGAGCGAGTTGGACAGAACGGCGACGATCATCAAGCCGTCGCCGATATGGAAGCCGCCGCTCAGCAAGGCTGCGGGATGGCCCTGCGAGGTCAGGTAGATCAGGCCGATCAGGGAGATAACCCCGCCCGCAAGGCTGGTCGCCGTCAGCCGTTCACCGGCCAGAACCCCGGCCAGCAATGTCGACAGCAGCGGCATCAGCGCCACGATCACGCCCATATTGACCGCCGAAGTGGTCCTGGCCGCCTCATAGGCGAGGCTCTGGTAAATCACCATGCCGAGTGCGCCAAGAGTGGCGATCTTCAGCCAGTATTGGCTGAGAAGCGCGCGGTTCCGCCACGCGGCCGGGCCGATGAAGGGCAGCAGGATGAGGAGGGCCAGCAGCCAGCGATAAAAGGAGATCGAGCCGGGCGAAATGACGCCGGCTGCCGCCTTGGTGACAACGGTGTTGCCGGACCAGATGAGGACGGTGAGCAACGGCGCCAGCGCCGCGCTGGTCATGATAGTGGCGGTGTCGTTGGCGGAAGAGGTCGGCTTGTTGCTCATGGCGTCCTTCTGTCGGATGGCCGGCCGGGTCGGGGTTATGTTGATGTTGCTTTTACTGGCTGTCTGATTTCCGGTATATAGCGAGTTTCAGACATAGGTAGCGGATTGCGGACATGTCGGAGCAGAAGATGGCGGCGCGCGAACCACGCATTCAGGGAGATCCGCCGCGCCCGGTTTCCTTCCGGACCGAGCGTTACAAGGGTGGTACGGTCTTCCCGGCCAAAAGCCAGCCGTGGGGCGAACTCAACTATGCCCTTGCGGGCGTTGCCGAGTTCGTCATCGAAGGTGTCCGCTATCTGTCTCCGCCGCATTACGCCATCTGGCTGCCGCCGGATACGATGCATGGCGCGTGGAACCAGCACGACCTGCATTATGTCACCGTCTACGTCGAGCGCACGCTTTGCGCCAATCTGCCGGTCGAGCCTTCGACGCTCAGCATCAGCCCATTGCTGAAGGCTATCCTGGCAGACTTTGCCGCCCGAGATATTACGCTTCCCGAAACGGAAGAGGACCTGCGGCTGGCGCAAGTCCTGGTCGACCAGATCCGTCTTGCCCCGCGCAGTGAAAACTATCTGCCGCTGTCCGACGATCCGCTGCTCGGTCCGGTGCTGAAAGCGTTGCAGGCCGATCCCGGTGACCGGTATTCGCTGGCGGAATGGGCGCGCAGGATGGGAACGACCGAGCGGACGCTGTCCCGCCGGTGCAACGATGATCTCGGCATCTCCTTCAACGAATGGCGTCAGCGGTTGAGGTTGGTCAAGGCGCTGGCGCTGATCGAGGCCGGTGAACCGGTGCGTGGGATCGCGACGCAGCTCGGCTATGGCAGCGCCTCCGCCTTCATCGCCATGTTTCGCCGGCTGACGGGGACGAGCCCGACGCGGTTGGGTTGAGGCCCTCATGGATCGATCAGCAATATCTCGAGCTTGCGCAGCTCTTCGGGGTCGGCCATCGCGTCGATACCAATAATCCTGCCGTCATCCGCCACGGTGAGACGAAGCGCGATGCGCAATTGCCCGCCGAGGATGACGACGGCGCCGACGGCTCCATTGATGACGGCAAGCCGAGCGCCCTGGGCGCGGCCGCGGAAGGTTTCGGCAACGGCGGACTTGCCGCGAATTTCGGCAAGCGCGCCCATCCGCGTCGCGACCGCATCGGCGCGGAAGACAACGTCGGGATCGAGAGCCGTCAGAAGGGCAGTCATGTCGCCGTTACGCGATGCCGCAAAGAAGGCATCGACCAGATGGCGCTGACGGCTGAGGTCTGCTTCCGCGGCGACCGGTACTCCCTCCACTCGCCGGCGGGCGCGGCTGGCGAGTTGGCGCGTGGCGACCGTGCTGCGCCCGACAATCGGGGCGATATCGTCGAAGGCCATGTCAAACATGTCGTGCAGCACGAAAGCGAGCCGCTCTGCCGGCACCAGCTTTTCCAGCACCACCAGCAGCGCAAGGCCGACCGAATCTGCGAGTAGCGCATCCCGCTCCGGGTCCGTGCCGTTTCCGGCCTCATGGCTGACGACCGGTTCGGGGACGCGGATGGTCAGCGGCTCCTCGCGCCGGGATTTGCGGCTGCGCAGCCAGTCGAGGCAGATGCGGGCGGTGACCGTCGTCAGCCAGCCACCGAGATTGTCGATCTCGGACGTGTCGGCACGGTTGAGCCGCAGCCATGCCTCCTGCACCGCGTCCTCCGCCTCCGTCCGTGAGCCTAGCATGCGATAGGCAACGGCGCGCAGATGCGGCCGGTTGGCCTCGAATTTTTCCGCCTGCCACTTTTTTTCGTCCATCGGTCACATTCCCTCATCCTGTTCCGTCATGCCTATGACGAACGAGGTCCGGCTGGTGTGACAATGGATCGGCACGGGAGCGACATCGTCAAGACCAAAACATCCAAGGAGAGAATGATGCAAGCCCGTATGAAAAACCCCGCTGTTATCCTGCCGGAAACCCTGCAGGCGCTTTTGGCGCTCAGCGCCTCGCTGAGGGATCGCGGCGTGTCCGAAAACACCATGGACCTCGTGCATCTGCGCGTCAGCCAGATCAATGGCTGCAGCGTCTGCACCGACATGGGGTTCCGCAAGCTGCAGAAGGACGGGGAAACGATCGAGCGTATCGTCGGCGTCTCCGCCTGGCGTGAAATGCCCTATTTCACCGAGGCTGAACGTGCCGCCCTTGCGCTTGGCGAGGCGGCAACCCGGCTCGCCGACCGGCCGGAGGCCGTCAGCGACGAGATCTGGAACGAGGCTGCCCGGCACTACGACGAGAAGGCGCTGTCAGCATTGATCGTCTCGATCGCGGTCGACAATGTCTGGAACAGGCTGAACGCGACGGTCCGGCAACAGGCGGGGGCATCCTGGAGCTGATCCGGATCGTGCCGAAGGAAGAGCCGTCTCCCAGCAGGGAGGCGGTTGGCCCACATGTCAGGCTTCGCTTACCTTCGACGTCACCAGCAGCTTCGCCAGCCAGTCGACGAAAACACGCACCTTGTTGCTCAGGTGCCGGTTCGGGGGATAGACGATGTGCAGCGGTATGGGGCTGCGGGTCCAGCCGGGGAGGACGGGGATGAGGTCGCCCCTGGCAAGCTCGTCGCGAATCATGAACGCGGGGGCCTGGGCGATGCCGAGGCCGGCCATCGCGGCGTTGACGTAGCTGCGGCTGTCGTTGACCGAGAGGATATAGCGCGGGCTGATTTCCAGCGATTCATTGCCGCGCTGAAATTCGAACGGGATGACCCGCCCGGTTTGCGCGCGAAAATAGCTGACGGCATAATGCGTGCTTTCCAGTTCGTCCGGTCGTTCGGGCAGGCCGAATTTCTCGATATAGCGGGGAGCGGCGCAGGTGATGAGCGGTATTTCACCCACCCGCCGGGCAATCAGCGACTGGTCGCTCGGCATGCCGGCGCGCAGCGCGCAGTCGACATTCTCCGCCAGGTAATCCACCAGCCGGTCGCCAACGCCGAGGTCGATATGGATGTCCGGATAGCGTTGGTAGAAATCGCAAAGCGCCGGCATGATGATCTTTTCGGCGAAGGCGCCGGCCATTTCGACGCGCAGGCGACCGCTCGGCAGGCTCTGCGAATTGCTGATGCTGCCGTCGAGTTCGTCGATCTCGGAGAGGATCTGGATGGCACGTTCGTAATAGAGCGCGCCATCGGTCGTCACCATGACGCGCCGGGTGGTGCGGTTCAGGAGCTTGGCGTGCAGATGCGCCTCAAGCGACTGGATGAGCGTCGTCACCGTCGCTTTTGGCATGGAGAGGGTTGCGGCGGCGCGGGTGAAATTGCCTGTTTCCACCACGCGTGCAAATGCCCGCATTGCTGATAGCTGGTCCATTTCAGGGTGCCCTTCGACCACGGAGAAAGCAGTCGATTGTTTGTTATCGTGAATAGTCTAGTCGAATATAGGCCACTTATTCTCAGAACGGAATAACAATATGTTGTCTCCATGATTGTTGCAATGCGGCACGGGGCGCTAGAAGCCGCATTATCCTGAACATGGTCGCCAAGCCTGTGAAATGGCTTTAGGAAAGGGGCATGTTCGACAGAATAGACAAGGATATGGGTTCATGAGCGCGCCGTGGAAAGATGTTGTGCTGGAAAACGTGCCTACGGGACCGGTCGCAGCGCGGATCTATAACGGCGAGGGTCTCAAGAAGGCAGCACCCATCGTGCTTTATCTGCATGGTGGCGCCTTTCTCGATACCGAGCATGCAACCGTCCGGCCTGTCGCCGCCAGTCTTGCGGAGGCCGGTGTGATCGTGGTTGCCGCAGACTATACCAGCGGCAATCAGAATGCCTTTCCGCAGGTGCTGGAATGCGCCTACGGGATCCTCGCCTACCTCAGCAACAAGCGAAACATGCTTGAGTTGGGTGGAGCGAAAAAATCGCTGCTGTTTGTCGCCGGTGAGGAATCGGGTGGCAATGTCGCAGCGGGTGTTGCTTTAAAGGCGCGCGATCAGATGCCCGGTTCGCTGGACGGACAGGTGTTGATATCGCCGCTTCTTGATCCCTTCATGGGATCGAAATCTTTCCTCCAGGCGGAGGAAAGCGGCATGCGCGAGCGCTGGACGGAAGGCTGGAATCGCTACCTGGGTTTTCTGGGCGGTGTCTGTCATCCCTATGCGGCGCCTCGATACTGTTCGCGGCTTTCGGGCCTCGCGCCGGCATTGGTGCTCACGGCCGAGGACGACCCGCTCCGCGACGAGAGCATGGAATATGGCCGCCGCCTCAAGGAGGCAGGCGTCCGTGTTCGCCAGCAAGTCCTCCCCGCCGGGACAGGCTGGCCCACCCTCTATGGCGGGCAGTCGAAGGACAAGCCGTCGTGGCAGCAGGATGTCTGCTGTTCTTTCAAGGGTTTTGTCGAAGACGTGCAGGCCTGATCGATCAGAGCATGCCACTTTCGAGTGGCGCCGCCGTAAGCGGATAGGATGCTCTGGGCGCAGAAATGAGAGCGATCGCGGCCGTTCATTTGAACGTGCGATGCCTGGAGCCTGACGATAGCGAGTCGATAGGAATTTTCGGTCCCGTGTCCCAAGCCGGGACCACAAGGAGAGACTAACATGACGTCCAACGGTAAGCGCTGGGCCCTGTGGGGCGCCGGCATGGGTGTTGCTGCGACTGTTGCAGGGGCGACCTTCTATCTGGATCTGCCGCGCGGTGCGCAAGCAACCGAGAAGGCGGCGGCAATGCCGGCCATCCCCGTCACCGTCGCGGCCGTGCAGGCGCGCGATATCACCGCCTGGCAGGAATTTTCCGGTCGGCTCGAAGCCATAGACCGGGTAGAGGTCCGTCCGCGTGTGGCCGGAGCCATCCAGTCGGTGCATTTCCGTGAAGGTGCTCTGGTCAAGCAGGGCGACCTGCTGGTGACGATCGATCCGGCGCCTTTCCAGGCGGCTGTCGCCCAGGCGCAGGCACAAGTCGGCGCGGCAAAGGCCAAGCTTGATCTCACCAAGGTCGAAGTCGACCGCGGCCAGAAGCTCTTCGATAACAAGACGATCTCGCAGAGCGACATGGATACGCGCTCCAGCAACTATGCGGAAGCGGAAGCCAATCTGAAGGCTGCACAGGCATCGCTCCAGACCGCGCAGTTGAACCTTGATTATACCGAGGTTCACGCTCCGATCTCAGGCCGTGTCGGCAAGATCGCCATTACGGTCGGCAACCTTGTCGCCGGCGGTTCGGCTTCGCCGGCGCTCACGACGCTGGTCTCGGTCAATCCGATCTATGCCAGCTTCAACGCGAGCGAACAGACAGTCACCCAGGCGCTGGCTGAGCTTCCGGTCACCGATGGCGCAGCGCCGCCGGTCGAACAGATTCCCGTGCAGATCGGCACCACCAGTGACAGCGGCACGCCGATCAACGGCAAGCTGCAACTGATCGACAATGAAGTCGATGCAGCAAGCGGCACCGTCACCGTGCGCGCCGTCTTCGACAATCCGGGCGGGCGTCTCATCCCCGGCCAGTTCGTGCGCGTCCGCATGGGCCAGCCGAAGGCTGAGAGCAAGCTGGTGATCAGCGAGCGGGCGATCGGCACCGACCAGGACAAGAAGTTCGTCTTCGTGGTCGATGGCGACAACAAGGTGGTCTATCGCCAGATCAGCCTTGGCGACACCGCCGATGGCCAGCGTATCGTCGAGACCGGCCTGAACGCCGGCGATCGGGTCATCGTCAACGGCCTGCAGCGGGTTCGCCCGGGCGCCGTGGTCGATCCGAAGCTGGAAGAAAAAGTCGCGGCCGCTCAGTAATCGACAGCGCCGGGAGGCAACTCTCCCGGCGGCCGTCCCAATGCTCTGATTTTGGAATGCTCGTGGCGCATATCGCGGACGGGCCTGGACCCCGTGTCCTCTTACATTCACCCCTGGAGAGGGTTCTGCCATGAACATCTCAAGATTTTTCGTCGACCGTCCGGTGTTTGCCGGAGTGCTATCGGTCCTTATCCTGGTCGCCGGCCTGATCGGCATGCGGCTGTTGCCGATTTCCGAATATCCGGAGGTCGTGCCGCCCTCGATCGTCGTCACGGCGCAATATCCGGGCGCCAATCCGAAGGTCATCGCTGAAACAGTGGCGACGCCGCTGGAAGAGCAGATCAACGGCGTCGACGGCATGCTCTACATGAACAGCCAGGCGACCTCGGACGGCCTGTTGACGCTGACCGTCACCTTCAAGCTCGGCACCGATCCGGACAAGGCGCAGCAACTGGTGCAGAACCGCGTCTCGCAGGCCGAACCGCGATTGCCGCAGAACGTTCGCGACCTTGGTATCACCACAGTCAAGAGCTCGCCGGACCTGATGATGGTGGTCAACCTCATCTCGCCGGACAATCGCTACGACATCACCTATCTGCGCAATTACGCCACATTGAATATCAAGGACCGGTTGGCCCGCATCGAGGGCGTCGGTCAGGTTCAGGTGTTCGGTTCTGGCGACTATTCGATGCGCGTCTGGGTCGATCCGCAGAAGGCCGCCGAACGCGGTCTTGCCGCCAGCGATATCGCCACTGCCATCCGCCAGCAGAACGTCCAGGCTGCCGCTGGCATCATCGGCGCATCGCCCAGTGTTCCCGGTCTCGACGTGCAGCTCTCGGTCAACGCCCAGGGCCGCTTGACGACGCCGGAGGAGTTCGGCAACATCATCGTCAAGAGTGGCACCAACGGCCAGATCACGCGTCTGCGCGATGTCGCCCGCGTCGAACTCGGCGCATCGGACTATTCGCTGCGCTCGCTGCTCGACGGCAAGCCGGCGGTTGCCGTGCCGGTCTTCCAGGCTCCGGGCTCGAACGCCATCACCATCTCCGACAATGTCATCAAGACGATGAACGAGTTGCAGACGGCGATGCCCGACGGCGTCAAGTATGAGATCGTCTACGATACCACGCAGTTCGTGCGCGCTTCGATCGACAAGGTCGTTCACACCCTGCTCGAAGCTATCGCGCTGGTCGTCGTCGTCGTCATCCTGTTCCTGCAGACATGGCGTGCCTCGATCATTCCGCTGATTGCCGTTCCCGTCTCGATCATCGGTACTTTCGCGGTGATGTATGTCTTCGGCTTCTCGATCAATGCGCTCAGCCTCTTCGGTCTCGTGCTGGCGATCGGTATCGTCGTCGACGACGCCATCGTGGTCGTGGAGAACGTCGAGCGCAATATCGAAAACGGCCTCAGTCCGCGCGACGCGACCTATCGTGCCATGAAGGAAGTGTCCGGCCCGATCATCGCGATCGCGCTGGTGCTGGTCGCCGTCTTCGTGCCGCTTGCGTTCATCTCCGGCCTCTCTGGTCAGTTCTATCGTCAGTTCGCCCTGACGATTGCCATTTCGACGGTGATTTCCGCCTTCAACTCGCTGACGTTGTCTCCGGCTCTGGCGGCCCTTCTTTTGAAGGACCATCATGCGCCGAAGGATATGCTGACGCGGGTGATGGACACGGTCTTCGGCTGGTTCTTCCGCGGCTTCAACAGGGTGTTCAACCGCGGCTCGCATGCCTACGGCAAGGGCGTCGGCGGCATCTTGTCGCTGAAAAGCCTGGTCATGGTGATCTATCTCGCCTTGATCGGCGCGACCTACTTCCTGTTCCAGACCGTACCGGGCGGCTTCGTGCCGCAGCAGGACAAGCAGTATCTGATCGGCTTCGCGCAGCTGCCGGATGGCGCGACCCTCGACCGCACGGATGATGTCATCCAGCGGATGAGCAAGATTGCTCTGGAGCAGCCGGGCGTCGAACATGCCATCGCTTTCCCTGGCCTGTCGATCAACGGCTTCACCAACTCTTCCAATGCCGGCATCGTCTTCGTGACCCTGAAGGCATTCGAGGAGCGCACGACACCGGATCTTTCGGGCGGCGCCATCGCCATGCAGCTGAACCAGAAGTTCGGTGCGATCCAGGATGCCTTCATCGCCATGTTCCCGCCGCCGCCCGTCCAGGGTCTCGGCACGACCGGCGGCTTTAAGCTGCAGATCGAGGACCGTGCCGGTCTCGGCTACCAGGCGCTTGACGAGGCCAACAAGGCGTTCCTTGCCAAGGCCTATCAGACGCCGGAGCTCACTGGCATCTTCTCGAGCTACCAGATCAATGTGCCGCAGCTTTTCGCCGATCTCGATCGCGCCAAGGCCGAGCAGCTGGGTGTCTCGGTGACCGATGTCTTCGACACGCTGCAGATCTATCTGGGTTCGCTCTATGTCAACGACTTCAACGCTTTCGGTCGTACCTACAGCGTGCGTGTGCAGGCGGATGCCAACTTCCGTGCTCATGCAAGCGATATCGGCCAGTTGAAGGTCCGTTCGTCATCGGGTCAGATGATCCCGCTGTCGGCGCTCCTGAAGGTCGAGGCCAGCACCGGTCCTGAGCGGACGACGCGTTACAACGGCTTCCTCGCCGCCGATATCAACGGCGGTCCGGCTCCGGGCTTCTCGTCCGGCCAGGCCCAGGCTGCCGTGGAGCGCATCGCCAACGAAACCTTGCCCAAGGGCATCGCCTTCGAATGGACCGATCTGACCTATCAGCAGATCCTGGCCGGCAGTTCAGGCATCCTGATCTTCCCGCTGGCCCTGCTGCTCGTCTATCTCGTGCTGGCCGCCCAGTATGAAAGCGTAACCCTGCCGCTTGCGATCGTCATGATCGTACCGATGGGCGTGCTTGCTGCTCTGGCGGGTGTCTGGTTGACGGGAGGCGACAACAACATCTTCACGCAGATTGGCTTGATGGTGTTGGTTGGCTTGTCGGCGAAGAACGCGATCCTGATCGTGGAATTCGCCCGCGAGCTGGAATTCGAGGGCCGCACGCCGGTCCAGGCAGCCATCGAGTCCAGCCGCCTGCGTCTGCGCCCGATCCTGATGACCTCCATGGCCTTCATCATGGGTGTCGTGCCGCTGGTCACCTCGACCGGTGCCGGTGCCGAGATGCGCGCCGCCATGGGTGTCGCGGTGTTTGCCGGCATGATCGGCGTGACCTTCTTCGGCATCTTCATGACGCCGGTGTTCTACGTGCTGATTCGCAGGATGGGCGGCAACCGTCCGCTGAAGCAGCATCACAGCAACGACAACAATCATTCGGCGGAGGTGCTTCCGATCGCCGCCGAATAGGGATGCCGTGTCGGGTAGTACCCTAATGCCCGGCATGACATGGGCGGGACCGCAAGGTCCCGCCCTCTTTCGTTCTTGTGGGGCAATTTTTCTTTTTGGGCCAATCTGTTTTTCGAAGATTTTGCCGCTCGCCCGCCAATTTCGTTTGCATGCGGACGCCATGGGTTTATCAAGCACAT
Organism: Rhizobium sp. GW821-FHT14E12; assembly: GCF_058803745.1. Classification (NCBI taxonomy): domain Bacteria; kingdom Pseudomonadati; phylum Pseudomonadota; class Alphaproteobacteria; order Hyphomicrobiales; family Rhizobiaceae; genus Rhizobium; species Rhizobium sp. GW821-FHT14E12. The sequence continues at coordinate 1,234,089 of NZ_JBXAPH010000001.1, read as the reverse complement.
AGGCATATTGACTGACGTACATCGGGCCGGAGGAGCTGTCCCGATGCGCGTTATTGCGAGGAGGATGCATGCATATCGCCATTATCGGAGCAGCCGGTATGATCGGCCGAAAACTGACGGCGCGGTTGGTGGCCGATGGCGGGCTCGGTGGCCGTGAGATCACGCGGCTGACGTTGGTCGATGTGATCGAGCCGCCGCAACCGGAAGGGTTCAGCGGCAAGGTCAAGGCGCGCGCCAGGGATCTATCCGCGCCCGGTGCCGCCGAGAAGATCGTGGCCCGCCGGCCGGATGTGATCTTTCATCTCGCCGCCATCGTTTCGGGCGAGGCCGAGCTGGATTTCGATAAGGGATACCGTATCAATCTCGACGGCACGCGGCAGCTTTTCGAAGCAATCCGGGCTGCCAACAGCAAGGATGGATATAGGCCTCGCGTCGTTTTCACCTCCTCCTGCGCCGTCTTTGGTTCGCCTTTCCCGACGCCCATCCCGGACGATTTCCATCTGGCGCCACTCACCAGCTACGGCACGCAGAAGGCGGTGAGCGAGCTGCTGCTGGCCGACTATACGCGTCGCGGCTTTCTCGATGGCATCGGCATTCGCCTGCCGACCATCTGCATTCGCCCCGGCAAGCCGAACCGTGCCGCCTCCGGCTTCTTCTCCGGCATATTGCGCGAGCCGCTCGTTGGCATGGAGGCTGTGTTGCCGGTGCCGGAGGAGGTTCGGCATTGGCATGCCTCGCCGCGCTCGGCGGTCGGCTTCCTCGTTCACGGTGCGACGGTCGATCTGGCGCCGCTCGGCGCGGATCGCAGCCTCTCCATGCCCGGTGTCAGCGCCACGGTCGGCGAACAGATCGAAGCGCTCCGCCGCATCGCTGGCGACAAGGCGGTGAAGCTCATCCGCCGCGAGCCCGACGAGCTGGTGATGCGGATCGTCTCCGGTTGGGCGCAGGGCTTTACCGCCAAGCGCGCGAAGAAGCTCGGCTTCGTGGCCGAAAAATCCTTCGACGAGATCATCCGTGTTCATATTGAAGACGAATTGGGAGGACAGCTGTCATGACCGGTCGGAAGATCGCTTTTCTGGGGACCGGATTGATGGGCGCTCCGATGGTGCGGCGCCTGCTTGGCGCCGGCTTTGCCGTCACCGTCTGGAACCGCGACCGGAGCAAGGCGGATGCACTGGCGGCCGACGGAGCGATCGTTGCCGCGACGACGGCGGACGCGGCCAAGGGCGCATCGGTGCTTTTCACCATGCTGACCAATGGCGGCGCGGTGAGCGAGGTCCTCTTCGGGAGCGGAGTAACGGACGCGCTGGCCCCTGGCGCCGTCGTCATCGACAACAGCTCGATCGCGCCGCCGATCGCCCGCGAGCATGCGGCGAAACTCGCCGAGCGCGGCTTTCGCCATATCGATGCGCCCGTTTCGGGCGGCGTGGTGGGGGCTGCTGCCGGGACACTGGCGATCATGGCTGGCGGCGACGCCGATGTCATCGATAGTGTTCGCGACGTGCTCGCCCCGCTGGGCCGCGTCACCCATGTCGGACCGAGCGGCACGGGCCAGCTCGCCAAGCTCGGCAATCAGCAGATCGTCGCCGTCACCATCGGCGCGATCGCCGAGGCCATGCTGCTGGTCGAGGCTGGCGGCGGCTCGCGCGAGGCTTTCCGCGCCGCCATTCGCGGCGGCTTTGCCGAAAGCCGGATTCTCGAGCTGCATGGCCAGCGCATGATCGACCGCAATTTCGAGCCCGGCGGCACCTCCCGCAATCAGCTGAAGGATCTCGATGCGGTTCTGGCCGCTGCCCGAAACCTGTCGCTTCATCTGCCGCTGACCGAAACCGTGAGGACGGAATTCGCCGAATTCGTCGAGAATGGTGGCGCGGAGAGCGATCACAGCGGCCTGCTGCTGCATCTGGAAGACAAGAATGGCCGAGGAAAGGCTTGAGAAAGACATGAGCGACAATAGCCCATCCAAACGTCGTCTGCGCTCGCAGGATTGGTTCGACAATCCCGATCATATCGACATGACGGCGCTCTACCTCGAACGCTTCATGAATTACGGCATCACGCCGGAGGAGCTGCGCTCCGGCAAGCCGATCATCGGCATCGCCCAGAGCGGCAGCGACTTGACGCCCTGCAACCGTCACCACATCGACCTCGCCAAGCGCGTCCGTGACGGCATTCGCGATGCCGGCGGCATTCCGATCGAGTTCCCGACCCATCCGATCTTCGAGAACTGCAAGCGCCCGACCGCGGCGCTCGACCGCAATCTCGCTTATCTCGGCCTTGTCGAGGTGCTCTACGGCTATCCGCTCGACGGCGTCGTGCTGACGACGGGCTGCGACAAGACCACGCCGTCGGCGCTGATGGCAGCGTCCACCGTCAATATTCCGGCGATCGTGCTCTCCGGCGGGCCGATGCTCGATGGCTGGCATGATGGCGAATTGGCTGGTTCCGGCACGGTGATCTGGCGCTCGCGACGCAAGCTCGCGGCCGGAGAGATCGACGAAGAGGAGTTCATGGAGGCGTCGCTCGCCTCGGCGCCCTCGATCGGTCATTGCAACACCATGGGCACGGCCTCGACCATGAATGCCATGGCCGAAGCGCTCGGCATGTCGCTCACCGGCTGCGCAGCTATCCCCGGCGCCTATCGCGAGCGCGGACAGATGTCCTATCGCACCGGCCGGCGCGCTGTCGAACTCGTGCTCGAAAATATCAAGCCGTCCGATGTACTGACCCGGCAGGCTTTTCTCAACGCCATCCGCGTCAATTCGGCGATCGGCGGTTCGACCAACGCCCAGCCGCATCTGGCGGCCATGGCCAAGCATGCCGGTGTCGAGCTTCATCCCGAGGACTGGCAGGTGCATGGCTTCGATATCCCGCTGCTGGCCAATGTGCAGCCGGCGGGCGCCTATCTCGGCGAGCGCTTCCACCGCGCCGGCGGCGTGCCGGCCATCATGTGGGAGCTGCTGCAGGTCGGCAAGCTCGATGGCGACTGTCCAACGGTCACCGGCAAGACCATGGCGGAGAACCTGAAGGGGCGCGAGGCAACGGACCGTGAGGTTATCCTCCCCTTCGCCGCGCCGCTGAAGGAACGGGCCGGCTTCCTGGTGCTGAAGGGCAATCTCTTCGATTTCGCCATCATGAAGATGAGCGTCGTGTCTGAGGATTTTCGCAGCCGCTATCTGCAGGAGCCGGGACGCGAGGGCGTGTTCGAGGGCAGGGCCGTGGTTTTCGATGGCTCGGAAGATTATCACAAGCGCATCAACGACGCGGATCTTGGCATCGACGAGAACACCATTCTCGTCATCCGTGGCGCCGGACCGATCGGCTGGCCGGGTTCGGCCGAAGTCGTCAACATGCAGCCGCCGGACGCGCTTTTGAAGCGCGGCATCCGCAGCCTGCCGACGATCGGCGATGGCCGTCAGTCCGGCACCGCCGATAGCCCGTCGATCCTCAATGCCTCGCCGGAAAGTGCGGCGGGCGGCGGGCTTGCCTGGCTCAGAACCGGCGACACGATCCGGATCGACTTCAATCACGGCCGCTGCGACATGCTGGTGGAGGAGGCCGAGATCGAACGGCGCAAGGGCGACGGCATTCCCGCCGTCCCGCCGGACGCGACGCCCTGGCAGCGCATCTACCGCCGCTCGGTCACGCAGCTTTCGGACGGCGCGGTGCTCGATGGCGCGGCCGATTTCCGCGATCTCGCGGCCAATCCGCCACGTCACAATCATTAACCAAAATACCATCGGAACGATGGTTGCGAGTAAAAGCCCGCAACCAGGCGGACATCATTAAATAAGGCGAAAGGGAGTGCTGCCAGGATATTGCCAAGACTATGCAAGCTTTCCATGTGTCCGCAGGGGGTTCGAACTCGGTGGGAGAGGCGACATCAGGGCGATCCGAGTTGGAGTTCCAGAACCTCTTGAGGAGGCTGGAGCTGGCGTTGGAGACGTCGCAAATCGGGGTCTGGGAGCATAATCTCAACGGGGAGGAAATGCTCTGGGATCTGCAGATGCATACGCTTTATCAGACGGGCCTCCGCGACCGTAAAGTGTCATCGGCGGTCTGGTTGAATGCCCTGCATCCCGATGATGTCGAACAGGCCATCGCCGACTTCGATACGGCTATCGCGGAAAAAGGCTTTTACAATTCGCAGTTTCGCATCATCCTGCCGAACGGCGATGTTCGCTATCTGCGCTCGCGCGCTCATTTCTTCGAGGGGCCTGATGGTGCGCCGTCCTTCATCGGGGCGGAATGGGATGTCACCGCCGATATCTTGCTCAACCGCGAGTTGACGGAGCAGAAGGCGGTTGCCGAAGCTCGCGCCGTCGCTTTGGAGCAAAGCCGCGCGCGTGTCGAGCATGCGGCCGACCATGACTATCTGACGGGGCTTCCCAATCGCCGCTATTTCGACCGCCGGCTGGCGGAGCTGTGTGCGGATCAGGCGGTGGAGACACTGGCCATCCTGCATATCGATCTCGACGGCTTCAAGCAGATCAACGACAAATGGGGCCATGCGGCCGGTGATACGACATTGCAGATGGCGGCGGCGCGGATCCTGGGAGGGATCGCTGCTGGTGACATGGTCGCCCGCGTCGGTGGCGACGAGTTCGTCGCGGTGCTGGTCAATATCGCGACTTCAGACGAAGTCGGAACCATTGCAGAGGATATTCTGTGGCGGTTGCGGCGCGACATACGCTTTGGTGACGAGATGTTGCAGGTGGGCGCCTCAATCGGTGCGGCCTGGAGTGTTGCCGATGGTGCCAGCAATCTTCTGGCGGAATCCGATATCGCCCTCTATCAGGCCAAGAAGCTAGGCCGTAATCGCGTCGAGTTCTTCACGCCGAAGCTGCAATCCGATCTTCAGGCTGAGCGGCGGCTGGCGGAGGAATTGCGGCTGGCGCTGATGCGGAACGAAATCGTGCCCTTCTACCAGATCCAGGTGGATGCGCGCAGCCGGCGGATCGTTGGGCTCGAGGCTCTGGCGCGTTGGCGGCATCCGGGCAAGGGGCTGTTGCCGCCGGCGGCCTTCCTGAAGGTGGCGGAGGAATATGGACTGACGGCCGAGATCGATGCGGCCATTCTCAATCGTGCGCTCTCCGACCGCGCTGCCTGGGCTCTGCAAGGCCTGACGCCGCCGCGCATCTCCGTCAATATCTCCGCAAGCCGCCTGGCCGATCCCGGCCTGGTCGAGCGGTTGCAGACGCTGAACATACCGCGCCATGCTATCGTCTTCGAGCTGATCGAGACGATTTTCCTTGATGATCCTGACGACAGGGTGCTCGCCAATGTCGACGCGATCAAACGGATGGATATCGATATAGAGATCGACGATTTCGGCTCCGGCCATGCCTCGTTGATCGGCCTGGTGAAGCTGAAGCCGAAACGGCTGAAGATCGACCGGCAACTGGTGACGGCGATTACCGTCTCGGACGAGCAGCGCCGCCTTGTCGGCTCGATCGTCGAGATAGCGAGGGCGCTTAACGTCGAGGTCATGGCCGAAGGTGTGGAGACCGAGGAACATGCGCAGATCCTGGCGGATGCCGGCTGCGATGGGCTTCAGGGCTACGCGATCGGATATCCTTCGCCGGCAAGTGAGATTGCCGCGTTGCTGGCGTCGGCTCAGAAGCCAGTTGCGGCGCGGAGCCCCGTTGCCGCCCAAGGCAAGGGCGGCGTCAGTGGATCTGCAGGACGGCAATCAGCGCGTAGCTGATGACCCCGAGCGCCATCAGTGACAGCGTCGCCGCCGCGATCACCCGACCGCCGGCATGGGCGACAGAGCGGATATTCACCGACAGGCCGAGTGCCGCCATCGCAATCACCGTCAATATGTTCGAAACCAATGCCATCGGCGCGACCAGCGTGTCCGGGATCAGGCCGAAGGAGCGCAACGCCATCAGCCCGAGAAAGCCGCAGATGAACCAGGGGACCAGCGAGCGGCGGTGGCTCGTGCGGCCGTCCGTGGCCGCCATCTCGGTCTTGGTGATGATGCCGAGCAGGAATATGACCGGGCCGAGCATCAGCACGCGGATGAGCTTGACCACCGTGCCGGTTTGCACGGCCAGCAGACCGACCGGCGTGGTGGCGGCAAGCACCTGCGGCACGGCATAGACGGTGAGCCCCGCCAGCACGCCATATTGCCCCACGCTCATGCCTGCGTGGAAATAGAGAAGCGGCAGCAGAAAGACGGCGGCGATGCCGAGCACGGCGGTGAAGGCAAGGGCCGCTGCGGTTTCCTCAGAGCCCGCCTCGATAACCGGGGCGACGGCGACGATGGCCGAATTGCCGCAGATGGAGTTGCCGCAGGCGATCAGCGTCGCCAGCTTCGGCGGTAGGCCAAGCAGCCGGCCGATCGCATAGGTCGCGGCGATCGATAGCACGACGACGATGGCGATGCCGGCGATCAGCCAGACGCCGGCCTGATCGATAGCAGCAAGGCTGATCGAAGCGCCCAGCAGGACGATGGCGATTTCCAGCAGGATCTTGGCGCTGAAGTCGATGCCAGGGCGCAGGGAGGGCGAGAGCGGCCTGACGGTGCAGACGACGATACCGAGCGCGATGGCGAGTACCAGGCTCTCGATCCACCTGCCACCGAAAATGCCGATCTCGGCGCGTTCGCCGGCATAGGCGAGAAGCGCCACGGCGCTGGTGAGGGCGAGGCCTGGAAGGATGATCGCGGTTCGTTGGAAAAGGGGCATGCGGCACCGCCATTCGGCTATGAAGAATTTCCGTGCCGGGAAAGTCTCATCTCCTGATGTCGACATCCATCGAATATTATCCTATGTTTCGTTCGATAAATTAGAATGATTTCCCATGACCTTCGAGCAACTCGCCATTTTCGTCGCCGTCGCCGAGCGGGAGCATTTGACTCAAGCAGCGGAGGCTATCCACCTGACGCCGTCGGCGGTGAGCTCGGCGATCAAGAACCTTGAAGCCTATTATGGTGTCGAGCTGTTTCATCGGGTCGGGCGGCGGATCGAGCTGACGGAGACCGGCCGTATCTTTCTCGGTGAGGCCAGGGCGACGTTGGCGCGCGTGCGCTCCGCCGAATTCATGCTCTCCGAACTCGGTGGCTTGCAGCGCGGTCGGCTCAGCCTCTGCGCCAGCCAGACCATCGCCAGCTACTGGTTGCCGCCCATCCTGATGCGCTTCCACCGCGATTATCCCGGCATTGATCTCGAACTGACGATCGGCAATACGCGCACGGTCACCGAGGCGGTGATCGAGGGCAGCGCTGAACTCGGCTTCGTCGAGGGTGAGGTGGATGCGCCGGCGCTGTCGATGAAAGTCGTGGCGCAGGACGCGCTGGTGATCGTCACCCCGCCGGACCATCCCTGGGCGGACGGAAGGCAGCTTTCCGCAGCCGATCTTGCCGGGGGCACCTCATGGGTGATGCGCGAAGAGGGTTCTGGCACCCGATCGGAATTTGAAAATGCCATCGCGAAACTCGGGGCGTCGCCGCGCGATCTCAGCGTCGCGCTGGTCCTGCCGTCGAACGAGGCCGTGCTGTCGGCGGTTTGCTCCGGGCAGAGTGCGGCGGCGATTTCGAGCGCGGCGGCCGGGGCCTATCTCGGACAGGGTTTGCTGGTGCAAGCAGCCTTCGACCTACCCGTCCGCAGCTTCCGTCTGCTGCGCCACAAGGAACGCCATGCCAGCAAGGCAGCATTGACGCTGGAAGCCATGTGCAAGGGTTGAACAGCTAGACTATTGATATATGAGACTCGACTAATAGGCGAGTTGCATGATACCGTTTACTCGGTAGCCGCTAGGCGCATTTGCGGCGTTTCCAGATGGCATCATGATCCGAGGGGATATCGATGGCAATCTATACCTGGACAAACCACGACGGCAACGGTCTTTGGATCGATCCCGGCAATTGGTCCCCGAACGCTCTTCCTGACTTTGGAGATTCTATTGTCGTTGATAATGGCGACACCATCACCCCTTATTTTGGACATCAGCCTGATATCGGCAGCCTCTTTCTTTCGCCCACCAGTACCCTCAGTCTTTATGGCGGCTTCCGCCAAACCTGGATAAAGATAGATGGACCGATTACCGGCGGCGGCGGTATCTCCATTAGCTCCCTGTCCCACCTTGAAGCCGGCAGCGGAGTAACCTCTGCCGTCGGTTGGGTATATGTTGCGGGGAGCTATCAATGGGGCGGATCGGACTCCTCTCAAGTGGTTACGCTGGCCGATGGCGCACAGTTCAATTTTTCAACGCAATTCGGCGGAATTATCTATCAGCAAGGCACCGGTGCGACAACCATCGCATATAACGGCCCGGGGGCAGTCTCGAGCATTTCGGTCGACGGTCAGACGGCGACATTCGTCACAACTGCCGGTGATTTTACGCTCAACTTTGCGGCCAATCTCAACCCTTCGACGTTTATACTGGACGCTGCGACCGGAACGATCGTCGTTTGTTTTGTCACGGGGACGCTCATCCAAACGACGCGAGGAGACATTCCTGTCGAAGAGCTGCGGGTTGGGGACGTCGTCATCACCGCCTCGTCGCAACAACGCCCCATCCGATGGATCGGAAGCGCGGAGCTGGATTGCACCAATGTGAGAGATCCCTGGACATGCTGGCCGATCCGTATCGCAGCCGGTGCCCTCGGGCCGAACAAGCCTGCGCATGACCTTCTTGTCTCTCCGGCGCATGGTATCCGCACCACCATCGTGACCGACGTTCTGATGCCCGCTTCGGCGCTTGTGAATGGAGCGACAATTGCCCAGGCCGAGTGTGAGAGGGTGACATACTGGCATGTCGAACTGGACGAGCACGATATTCTCGTGACGAATGGATTGCCGACGGAAAGCTATGCCGACCACGGGAGCCGCGATTTTTTTTCCCGGACGACGGACAATCCCATTCAGTTGACGAAGGGTGGCGGCCAGAGATGCCTAACCTATGTCTCGAAGGGGCCTCTCGTCGAGGCCGTTCGGATGCAGCTCCACGCGCGCGCCCTCGATTTGGGTTGGACCTTGAGCGACGATCCCTTTGCCGATGTGCATCTGGTTGCCGACGGACAACGCATCGATCCCGTCATTAACGACTGGCGGGCGGAGTTTCGTGTACCGGCCTCGGTGTCCGAACTATGGCTCGCCTCGGAATGGGGGGCGCCGAACCTGATTGGCTCCTCCGGCGATGGCCGCCGGCTCGGTGTCTGCATCTCGAAACTGGTTATCGATGATGACCTGACGGATGCCAGGCATATCTCCGTGGATGACGACCGGCTGACCGATGGCTTCCATTATGTCGAGGACGGAAGTCGGCGTTGGACCTCCGGGCGGACACGCTTGCCTTCATCTTTATGGGAAGGTTGCCGCGAGTCATTTTCCCTGACCATTGATCTTGCCGGTCCTGCCGTGCCGCGCTGGATTCCACCGGCATTTTCCGAAGCTTCCGTCGTCACCGCGCCTTCGATGGAAATGGCCTAGGGTCGCCGGGCTGGTTCAGCTCAGTGCTACTCCGCGCGGCGCTGGCCGGCGACGACGAGGTCGATGTCGTTGCGCTCAAGCATGGCCTGGATATCCGGCGGCGGCACGTCGTCGGTGACCATCATGTCGTAAATGGCGGGATCGTCGATGATGATGGGCGCGCTGCGGCCGAATTTGGCGCTGTCGGCGACGATGATGCGGTTTTCGGCACGCCGCGCCGCTTCGCGGGAATATTCCGCTTCCTCGAGATCATGCAGCATGAAGCCGGAAGTGGCGTTGACGGCGCCGACGGATAGTATTGCATGACGGACGTTGAAACGGCGCAGGAAATTGGTCGCTTCAGCACCGAAGGCGCCGCCGTCGTGGCTGCGCAGCTCACCACCGGCAAAGAAGATGCGGTTGCCATTGCGGGTTGCCAGCGCATGCGCCACTGAAACCGCATTGGTGACGACGAAGAGGTTCTGATGCTTCTGCAACGCCACGGCGATGAAGGCCGTGGTCGAGCCGATATCGAGAAAGATCGTGTCGCCGTCCTGTATGATCATCGCGACACGGGCGGCGATGACGCGCTTGGCTTCCGCGTTCTCGTTCATGCGGAAATGCAAGGGCTGCTCGATGAACGAGTCCTTGATGTGGACGCCGCCATGGACCTTGGTGACGAGGCCATGGGCCTCCAGGCTGCGGATATTGCGGCGGATGGTCTCTTCCGAGACATCAAGCCGCTCGGCGAGGAACTGGATGCGGCTGGCCCCACCGGCGAGCCGAAGCTCCTCCAGGATCTCGCGTTCCCGATGGTTCGAATGAAGCGGCGTCGGCGAGATGCCCGTCATGGTTTCGATCCTATCTGGGGCATGATCCGAAAACGCCGAAAGCGGCTCGCGGAGGAGGCCATGCCTGCGAACAACATCTAGAGCGGGATAATGCCTCGAAGACAAGCGATCTTGATGCAATCATCCCGAGATTTAATTTTTAAGCCAAATCCCGGCGACGATGAAGCTTTCTGTTGTCGCAATCCATAGCCCAATATGCGGCAGGCCCTTTTTGGCTGACGCAACCCAACAAAAAGCCTCTTGGCCGTTTCATTTTGTGGCTGGTTCTTGACAGTTCGTCGTTTGTGGGAAACCTTTTGCATCCAAGAGATGCGCAATCGTCGCGCTGGGGTAGGGATGACCGCAACGCCCGAAGACAGGATAGATGCTCTTGGCATCTGGCGTGGGCCGATCGAGATCGCTCCGCTGGTGGGCGGCATCACCAATCGCAATTTTCTGGTGACGGATAGTGGGCGGCGTTTCGTCGTCAGGCTCGGAACCGATATTCCGGTTCATCACATCAGCCGGGCCAATGAGGTGGCAGCGAGCAGGGCCGCGCATGCGGCCGGATTGTCGCCCGCGGTGATCCATCATGGACCCGGCGTCCTCGTACTCGACTATATCGACGGCAAGGCGCTTACGGCCGAGGATGTCCGCAAGCCGTCGATGCTGGCGCGCATCGTGCCGCTCGTCCGCTCCTGCCATCTAGATATTTCCAAGCATTTTCGCGGTGCCGCCGCGATCTTCTGGGTTTTTCATGTCGTGCGCGACTATGCCGCCCTTCTCGAAGAAGGGGGCAGTCGGCATCAGTCAATGCTGCCTTCCTTTCTCGATAGCGCCGCGCGGCTGGAGCAGGCGGCCGGCCCTTTCGACATCGCTTTCGGCCACAATGACCTGCTGGCCGCCAATTTCCTCGACGATGGCAAACGGCTCTGGCTGATCGATTGGGACTATGCCGGCTTCAATTCGCCGCTCTTCGATCTCGGCGGTCTCGCCTCCAACAATGATTTCTCCGAGGCCCAGGAAACCGCGATGCTGGAGGCCTATTTTGAGGCACCGGTGAGTGACGATCTGTGGCGGCGCTATCAGGCGATGAAATGCGCGTCGTTGTTGCGCGAGACGATGTGGAGCATGGTCTCGGAAATCCACTCCGAGATCGACTTCGATTATTCTGCCTATACGAGCGAAAATCTGGCGCGGTTTGAACGTGCCTATCAATCATTCCGCAATTCTTGAGGTGATGCGATGAAGGAACTGCCCAAAACAGCCAAGGCGGTCGTCATCGGCGGCGGCATTATCGGCTGCTCGACAGCCTATCATCTCGCCAAGCTCGGGCTGACCGACACGGTTCTGCTGGAGCGCAAGAAACTGACGTCGGGCACGACATTCCACGCTGCCGGCCTCGTCGGGCAATTGCGGACCAGCGCCAATATCACCCAGATGCTCGGCTATTCCGTCGATCTCTACAAGAGGCTGGAGGCCGAGACGGGGCTTGCGACTGGCTGGAAGATGAATGGTGGCCTGCGCCTTGCCTGCAACGAAGAACGCTGGACGGAGGTCAAGCGCCAGGCGACGACGGCACAATCCTTCGGGCTGCAGATGCACCTCCTGACGCCGCAGGAGGCCTTCGACCTCTGGCCGCTGATGGATATAGACGATCTGGTCGGCGCGGCCTTTCTGCCGACGGACGGACAGGCCAATCCCTCCGATATCACCCAGGCGCTGGCGAAGGGCGCCCGCATGGCCGGCGTCTCGATTTTCGAGGATACCGAAGTTCTCGATCTGGAGATCGACAAAGGCAGGATCCGCGCCGTTATCACCGACAAAGGCCGCATCGAATGCGAGCGCGTCGTCGTCTGCGCCGGGCAATGGACGCGGAGCTTTGCGGCACGCTTCGGCGTCAACGTGCCGCTCGTCTCGGTCGAGCATCAATATCTCATCACCGAATCCTTCGGCGTTCCCTCCAACCTGCCGACGCTGCGCGATCCCGACAGGTTGACCTATTACAAGGAAGAGGTCGGCGGGCTGGTCATGGGCGGCTATGAGCCGAACCCGGTCCCCTGGGCGGTCGACGGCATTCCCAAGGGTTTTCATTACACGTTGCTCGACAGCAATTTCGATCATTTCGAGCAGATCATGGAGCAGGCGCTTGCGCGCGTGCCGGGCTTGCAGACGGCAGGCGTGAAGCAGCTTCTGAACGGCCCCGAGGGCTTTACGCCGGATGGCAATTTCATTCTCGGCGAGGCGCCGGAACTGAAGAATTTCTTCGTCGGCGCCGGTTTCAACGCCTTCGGCATTGCCTCTGCCGGCGGGGCGGGCATGGCGCTCGCCGAATGGGTGACGAAGGGCGAGCCGCCCTATGATCTCTGGCCGGTCGATATCCGCCGCTTCGGCCGTCCGCATTTCGACACGGACTGGGTACGCACCCGCACACTGGAAGCCTATGGCAAGCATTACACCATGGCGTGGCCCTTCGAGGAATATTCGAGCGGCCGCCCCTGCCGAAAGTCGCCGCTCTATGACCGGCTGAAGGCGCAGGGCGCTTGCTTCGGCGAAAAGCTGGGCTGGGAGCGACCCAACTGGTTTGCCGACCTCTTTGCCGGCGAAGAGCCGAATGACGTCTATACCTACGGACGGCAGAACTGGTTCGATGCCGTGGGACGAGAGCACAAGGCGGTGCGCGAGGCCGCTGTTATCTTTGACCAGACCTCCTTTGCCAAATTTGTGCTGAAGGGGCGCGACGCCGAGGCGGCGGTCTCCTGGATAGCCTCCAACGACGTCGCCAAGCCTGTGGGAGCATTGACCTATACGCAGATGCTCAACGACCGGGGCGGCATCGAATGCGATGTTACGGTAGCGCGTGTCGCCGAGAACGAGTTCTACATCACGACCGGCACGGGCTTCGCCATCCATGATTTCGACTGGATCGCCCGCAACATCCCGGCCGAGATGCATGCCGAACTCGTCGACGTCACCTCCGCCTATTCCGTGCTGTCGCTGATGGGGCCGCATTCGCGCGCGGTGCTGGAAGCGGTGACGTCGGCCGATGTTTCCAACGCCGCATTTCCCTTCGGCCGGGTAAGAACCATCGGCATCGACGGCTGCCCGGTCCGGGCGCTGCGCATCACCTATGTCGGCGAGCTTGGCTACGAGCTGCATGTGCCGGTGGAATATGCCACCACGGTCTATGACACGCTAATGGCCGCCGGCCGCGACCATGGCCTCGTCAATGCCGGCTATCGCGCCATCGAAAGCTGCCGGCTGGAAAAGGGCTATCGTGCCTGGGGCTCCGACATCGGGCCTGACCACACACCGATTGAGGCGGGACTTGCCTGGGCGGTGAAGATGAAGAAGGGCACTCCCTTCCGGGGCCGCGAGGCCATCGAGCGGCAACTGGCGTCGGGCGTGAAGAAGATGCTCGCCTGCTTCGTGCCGGATGACCCCGAGACCGTGCTTCTCGGCCGCGAGACGATCTATCGCGATGGCCAGCGCGTCGGCTGGCTTTCGAGCGGCGGCTATGGCTACACGATCGGCAAGCCGATCGGTTATGGATATGTCCGCGATCCCGGTGGGGTGACGGAGGATTTCGTGCTTTCCGGCTGCTACGAACTCGATGTCGCGCAGCGTCGTGTGCCCTGTCAGGTGTCGCTGAAGCCGCTCTACGATCCGCAGATGGCGCGGATCAAGGGGTGATTGCGGAGGGGGCTTGTCTCGGCGAGGTGATGCGAGTTCTGTAACAAATGTCACCAATTTGTGCGGGACGGTGAGACTGGCCGAGTTGCGCCAGAAGCAGTCACTCCACCTTGTAAAACGGTCAGCCTTTGTCAGGCTCGTGGTCACGGGTAAAGCACTGAACTAGATCGAAATTGGGCTCACACTTCGTGAGAACGTCCAAGCACGCGCCGCCTGTTACAAATCGGTAGTGTACCGCATCGCGACTTTGATCGCGATAGAACTCGGACTCTGAAAGCAAGAAACGGCTATTCTCCACGCGATAAGCAAAGTGATAGGGCATAAGACCGCTACATTCGATGCCAAACTCTTCCGTGGAAAGTAAAAGTTCGTCCAGCGCTCGCACAACGTCTGCATGGCGAAAGCGAACTTTTAGCAGATCGTCACCATCTGGCAGAGAGAAAAAGGCGGTAAGAGGGTTGCCATCGTCGCCGAAATAGCTGTGGCGAAGGTCGTAAAGCTCCATTCCGGTGCATGAAAGGTTTTGGAAGACTTCAAATGGAATGTAGCGCGTCGTCATCATGCTCCCCGGCGTAAAACGCTACTATATTTGTCCGTATCTGATTTTCCAACATCGAAGGCTGCTTTGGGCCGAAGATCGCCATCGCTGCCATTTGCCAGATAAGCTTGGAACCAAGCCGCGCTGCCTTCCGAAAACTGTGATCTCCCTGCCGCCACTTTCATGCTCAATCGGCACACTGACAACGTCCGAGGCGAGAGACGATGGGGCCGCATTCGCGCGCGGTGCTGGAGGCCGTGACGTCGGCCGATGTTTCCAACGCCGCATTTCCCTTCGGCCGGGATCCCGAGACCGTTCTTCTTGGCCGCGAGACGATCTATCGCGATGGCCAGCGCGTCGGTTGGCTTTCGCGCGGCGGCTATGGCTATGTCCGCGATCCCGGTGGGGTGACGGAGGATTTCGTGCTGGGCGGCCATTATGAACTCGATGTCGCGCAGCGTCGCGTGCCGTGTCAGGTTTCGCTGAAGCCGCTCTACGATCCGCAGATGCTGCGGATCAAATCTTGATGCCGAAAGGCGCGACGCGGGTTTCGACAAAAACGTCTCTCTTGCCGATCGACCGGCCAGGCGCTATGTTGCCTATGTCGAAAAAAGGCACGACTTGGTGTGGTCTAGCCCAAGTCCTTCCGGAAACGGAAGCTCTGTCCATGCTCAGTGCATGAGTCCCACGACGAACAACGGACGCTCGCGCGTCCATATTGTTCGTCCGTGTGGTTCTAAAATCGACGAACCGCTCCGGTCGAACGGCCACAAGGAGTAGTTCATGTCCGATCTGCCTATAATTCATGATGTTGTGATTGCCGGTGCAGGCCCCGTAGGTCTGTTTCTCGCCTGTGAGCTTCGCCTGGCAGACCTCTCGGTATTGGTGCTGGAGCAAGCGGAAGACCCGCATTCGCCCTTGAAGCGGCTCCCGTTTGGCATGCGCGGCCTTTCCGCGTCCACCATCGAAGCCTTTTACCGGCGCGGATTGCTGGACGACATCGCGAAACCGCAGCGCACGAAAGATCAAACGGCCGACGGCGGTGCTTCGGCAACCCCGCATTGGATGCAACAGGAGCGCCGCCCGGGCGGCCATTTCGCTGGTATCCAGTTTTTCCACGACAACATCGACACCTCAAAATGGCCGTATCGCCTGCCAAGTCCGGCCGGCACCAGCCTAGCGGTCGAGATGGAATATCTCGAAACCGTCCTGGCCGCGCGTGCAAGCGCGATGGGCGTCGAGATCCGGCGCGGCCTCGGCGTCGAGAGCCTCGAGCAGTCGGGCGAGGGGGTGACCATTCGCGCCGGTGGTGAGGCTTTTCGCGGACGCTGGCTCGTCGGCTGCGATGGCGGCCGCAGCACGGTGCGCAAGGCGGCGGGATTTGCATTCGTCGGCACCGATCCCGAGTTCACCGGCTATTCCGTTGACGTCGAGATGGCCGACCCTGACAAGCTCCGCGTGGGCCGTCACTATACGCCGACGGGTATGTATACTTACCAAAAGCCGGGTACCATCGCGATGGTCGATTTCGACGGGGGTTCTTTCCACCGGGCACAGCCGATGACGCTCGAACATGTGCAGGCGGTATTGCGCCATATCTCCGGCACCGACGTCACGTTGACAGCCCTCCGGCTTGCGACCACCTGGACGGATCGCGCCTACCAGGCAACGGCTTATCGTAACGGGCGGGTGTTGCTCGCCGGCGATGCCGCCCATATCCACTCTCCGCTGGGCGGTCAGGGGCTTAACCTCGGACTTGGCGACGCACTGAACCTGGGATGGAAGCTGGCTGCGACGATCCACGGTAACGCGCCAGCCGATCTGCTTGATAGTTATGTCAGCGAGCGTCATCCGGTCGGAGCGCAGGTTCTCGACTGGTCGCGCGCCCAGGTGGGGCTCATGCGACCGAGCAGAAGTTCGCGCGCGCTCGAAGCCATTATTCGTGATCTCATCGACACACGCGACGGCGCGACTTATTTCGCCGAGCGCGTCTGGGGAGTGTCTCTCCGCTATGAGCTTGGAGGCAGTCACGCGCTCGTCGGCCGCAGCGCTCCCGATTTCGAGCTGGCCGACGGGACGAAACTCGGTGATCACCTCAGACGTGGGAAAGGCCTGTTGTTGGACTTTGAGGCGGATACACCGCTTCAAGCGCTGGCGAGCCGCTGGAATGGTCGGATGATCTATGTCGCAAGCGATGCCAGGGACAGGCTTGGCTTGAGCGCCGTGCTCGTGCGTCCCGACGGCGTCGTCGCCTGGATCAGTGAGGATGCACCTGACCAGGAGGAGGTTGCGCAGGTCGCGTCACGATGGTTCGGCGAAGCCGAAAAACTGTGATCTCGCTATCACGGCATCCGCCATTTTCTTGACACGCCGCTGCTTTCATCCTCAATCGACATGCTGACAAACGGACGAAGGCGAGAGACGATGGCGGAAACGGGCATCAAGCTGGAAGAGAGCTGGAAGGAGGCGCTGTCGCCGGAGTTCGAGAGCCCCTACATGCAGCAGCTCAAATCCTTTCTCGTCGAGGAGAAGCAGCGCGGCAAGGTGATCTTTCCGCGCGGCAGCGAGTATTTCCGGGCGCTGGACCTGACGCCGCTGGATGAGGTGCAGGTGGTGATCCTCGGGCAGGATCCTTATCACGGCGCTGGACAGGCCCATGGGCTGTGCTTCAGCGTCCGCCCCGGTGTGCGTATCCCGCCATCACTGGTCAATATCTACAAAGAGCTGGAGACCGATCTCGGCATTCCGCCGGCGCGTCACGGCTTTCTCGAAAGCTGGGCGAAACAGGGCGTGCTGCTGCTGAACAGCGTGCTGACCGTCGAGGAATCGCAGGCTGCCTCGCATCAGGGCAAGGGCTGGGAGCGTTTCACCGATGCCGTCATCCGTCAGGTCAACGACGAATGCGACGGCGTCGTCTTCATGCTCTGGGGCTCCTATGCGCAGAAGAAGGCGGCGTTCGTGGACACCGATCGGCATCTCGTTCTGAAGTCCGTGCACCCATCGCCACTCTCCGCCCATAATGGCTTCTTCGGCTGCCGGCATTTTTCCAAGGCCAATGCCTATCTGGAAGAACATGGCCGGGAGCCGATCGAATGGGCTCTGCCGAGTAATCCGGGCGGTTAGTGAGATGCCTGATCCCAGGGGTCGACCATCGACACACCGGTATCGTCAAAATCCCTGGTATTGCGGGTGACGACAATAAGGTCATGGACGATTGCGGTAGCAGCGATCAGACCATCGGCATCGCCGCGCGGGCGCAGTGCCGCGAGACGCCCCCATTCGACGGCGATTTGGTCGGTGATGGGCAGAATACGGCCGCTGTGATCATGGCGGAGTTTGCGGAGCCATTCCTCCAAATGCGCGGCGGATCGCGGATCGGACCTGCGCTTTAGTGCAACCCCGCGCATAACCTCACCGAGCGTGATGACGCTCAGATATACGGTCGAGGGCTCGACTGAACGGAGCCAGGAGATTGCTTCGGCTGTACCGCGACGGGCTTCGGAAATAACGTTGGTATCGACCAAATACATCAGAAGGCTACATCCCGGCTTGGGGTCTTGTCTCGCGTCGCTACCGTATCGGCCAGCTCATCATCCCAGATCGGTCCCGACAGCAGGTCATCGACCAAACTCGGCTTGCCGGCCCGCAGGGCGTCATAGTCTTCAGCGGAGAGAACGACGGCCGCGCGCTCGCCGCGCAGCGTCACGGTTTGCGGACCTTCGCTACGAGCCTTCTGCACGACTTTCGAAAACTGATTTTTAGCGTCTTGCAATGGCCAATCCATCGGTCGATCTCCTGTCTAGACTGTCTAGATTAATTTAATATACATGGTTGTCTTATGCAATGCGGATGGGTCGGGTGTTGCAAGAAAATACATGCGGTGAACGACGCCCCCTCATCGTTCAATAATTAGAGACAATCCGTTTGGCTATTGAGGGCTATCGAAACGCCCGCTCTCGGACCATCTTCTGCCCATGGAAAACGCCTGCCGTTGCGGGCGAGACAAGGGGTTAGAGATGCTCAATCAGATCAAGGGTCTTCACCACGTTACCTCGATGGCGGAAGACGCCCGTACGAACAACAAGTTCTTCACCAACACCCTCGGCCTGCGCCGCGTCAAGAAGACCGTCAATTTCGATGCGCCCGATGTCTATCACCTCTACTATGGTGACGAGATCGGTACGCCTGGCACGATCATGACCTATTTCCCGTTCCCGAAAATGGCGCGTGGCCGTCCGGGCACCGGCGAAGTTGGCAATACCGTCTATTCCATTCCGGAAGGTGCGATCGGCTATTGGACCGACCGGCTCGGCAAGCAGGGCGTCGAGGGACTGAAGGCTGATGAATCCTTCGGCCAGAAGCGCCTGCATTTCGCCGGTCCCGATGGCGACGGTTTCGCGCTCGTCGAGGTCAAGAACGACAAGCGTGATCCCTGGACCCATGGCGGCGTTGATGCCGAACACGCGATCAGGGGTTTTCATTCCGTTGCCATGCGGCTGCGGGACGAGGGCGCCACGGCCGAACTCTTGAAGTATATGGGCTATGAAGTTGTCGACACGCATGAGGGCGTCAAGCGGCTCGCCATTCCCGGCGGTAATGGTGCAGATGTCGTCGATCTCGAAACCATGCCGAACATCAACCGCGCGCTTCCGGGTGCCGGCTCCGTCCACCACGTCGCCTTTGCCGTCGAGAACCGCGCCAAGCAGCTCGAGGTGCGCAAGGCGCTGATGGATACGGGCTATCAGGTGACCCCGGTCATCGACCGCGACTACTTCTGGGCGATCTATTTCCGCACGCCAGGCGGCGTGCTGTTCGAAGTCGCCACCAACGAGCCGGGCTTCAACCGCGACGAGGATACGGCTCACCTCGGCGAGGCACTGACGCTGCCGGAACAGCACGCACATCTGCGTTCGCTGCTCGAAGAGCATCTCGAACCGCTGGACGCCTAAGCGAGGAGCAAGATCATGACGGATACGACCTACGTGCACCGGGTAAAGCCCGGTGCACCCGGCAAACCCATCCTTTTCACCTTTCACGGCACGGGCGGTGACGAGAACCAGTTCTTCGATTTCGGCAGTCGCCTGCTGCCGGACGCGACCATCGTCTCGCCGCGCGGCGATGTTTCGGAACATGGCGCCGCCCGCTTCTTCCGCCGCACCGGCGAGGGCGTCTACGACATGGTCGACCTTGCCCGCGCAACGGAAAAGATGGCTGCCTATGTCAAAGGCCTCGCCATCGATCACGGTGCCTCGCAAGTGCTCGGCCTCGGCTTTTCCAATGGCGCGAACATTCTCGCCAATGTGCTGATCGAGCATGGCGATCTCTTCGACGCCGCCGTGCTGATGCATCCGCTGATCCCGTTCCAGCCCCGCGACAATGCCGGGCTCGACGGCCGGCGTGTGTTGATTACGGCCGGCGAACGCGACCCGATCTCGCCGGCGCCGGTGACCAAGGCGCTGGCGGATTATTTTACGCGGCAGAAGGCTGAGGTCACGCTCGACTGGCATCCGGGCGGCCACGATATCCGCCCGAACGAGATCGAGGCGATTCGGGGGTTTCTTGCGCCCTATGTGTAAACAGAAAAGCCGGTGGCAAAGGCCACCGGCTTTTCCGAAGTGCTTCTGGCGGTGAGCTTGCTGCCAATTGCGGTCATTGCCAAATAGGTTATCCTTCCCGCGTATCGAGGGTGCTTATTATGACTGATACCTCCCGACTGCTTCATATCGCCGTGGAAGACAATATCGCTTGGTGCAGTAGGGTCTGTTCTGCACATGGGTCGAACGAAACGACGTCTTCGAGGGCTTGGGTGAATTTGGCTATTTCGCCGCCGTTTTATCCGAACATTATAACTCGCAAAAAGGGCGTTCAGAACGAAGTTGCTGAACTCGCTCACAAAGTTCGTGAAGCCAACCAGCCTCGAAAGTGGGGGATCAAGGATAGTTTCGCAGACCTAATTCTTACCGAGCAGGGTTTCGAACGGATACTCGCTGGGCATTGGTACGGTGGTACGGTTTCGAGCGGCGAGTCTGTCGGCTGGAAGACCGTAACGTCCCCAGACGAGTTGCATTTATGGGAAAGAGCTTGGGGTTCTCCTGACGACACCATTTTTCCAAGCACCTTACTTGAAGACGATAGACTAAAATTTTGGTTCAAGGGTGAGCTTGGTGCAATCGAATCTGGCTTTATCAGCTTTGACACCGGATTTTCGCTTGGATTATCCAATTGGTTCTCCCTCAAAAGCCATTCATTCGCGCAGATGGGAGTGTTAAAAGCTGCAGGATCGGCTTCTCAAGGGCTACCTATCGTGTGCTGGTCTACGGACGATCTTAGCGATGAAGAGATGGGGCTGGCAAAACTTGGCCCTCTTCAAGTCTGGATATCTCGGTAATCCAGTGAGCGATCCTTTGACCGCTTTGGGTCGATGGCGGAAGATCGGCGGCTGGCTCAAAAGCGCCATTAGCAGCCACGTAAAAAAGCTTAGCATCTAGTGATTAGTCGCTGGGGACGTTAGCTTTGATCGAGGACAAATTCACCGAAATTGGATATCAATATTTAATCGCCAAGTTGTAGCTGAACTCCATTGCTCGACTGAAAATGAAAAAGGTTCCCGTATATGATCGAAGCAGTAGTCAAGAAAACGGGTGGCGTCCCATCGAACTACGCTATCATATTGTTCGGCTTATTTTTATTTCCTATTCAGATAGTCGCGATGATCTTCTCTAAGAGGAGGCGTTACGACAGCGAGGATTGGGAAAGATCTCATTATGAAATGCAATATCGCAGTGCAGCGGCCTATCTAGTGATAAGAGCCGTTTTGTTCGGCATTGGTGCGGTGACAATGTTCCTAATGAACGGAAAAAATTACGCTGAAACAACGAACCTTCGGACTTGGCTGGCTTTCAGCAATTTTGCAGGCTACGTACCGTTGGCTTGGCTCGCTATACGGTGCATACGAGGCCTGTTTCTAGCCGGGGCGAAGACCCCCTTGATAAACCCGCGCTCTTATACCATTTGGCCTCGTTAAGGATTTCAAGCGACAAACAGACGCCCGCCTCTGCCGCAAGCTGCCCTAGCGGACATTTACCACCCAACGCTGCCTAAATTGGATTAACGCTTTGGGAAGTTAGAAGTCGAGGCCAGCCATGCACCCAGTCATTTCCCCATCATCATCAACATCGTCTTGGCGTGGATCTCCGCCGCCTGCCGCTCCGCACGATCAACATAGTCCGGCCCACAGAAAACCTTAAGGTTCATGGCATCCGTGTCATCGAATTCCGCATGCCCGGATTTCGCAATGACGATGCGCCAGGCGCAGCCGAGGATCTTGTCCGGCTGGATGGCTTTGTCGCAGCCCATGCTCAGGCAGAAGGCAACGTTTCGCTGCCCCTGATATTTCCCGTCGATGGCGTCGCTGTACTCCGTTTTCCAGGTGTCTCGCGTATATCGGCAAGCGCCGGGATCAGCGCTTTGGCTGCATTCCACGGCGGGGTTGATATAGCTCTCGGCAACAGGCCACGGCACGGCATCGACCAGGCTCACGCAGCCGCATGCAAACAGGCCTGCCAGCAATAGCTGCATTGTTTCTCCCTCTGCCGAATCATCCATACCCTAAAGGCAGCCGAAATATCCGCAAGACGGAGGGGCCGGTTTGGATTGAAGCAGGCGTGGTGGTTCTGCAACCGGCGCATTTTCTTCGCGTGTCCGCGACATGCAAGCCGCAAGCATGGCTTGTGGGTTGTTCCGGCACTCGCTAATAGTCGCGCCATAAAACATAAGAAAGTTTGGGAGGATTCGTCGTGACGCTGGCGGAGCAGCAGCAGTATCGCCTGGGTGTGACCTATGTGGCGCTTTCGGCCCTGGCGTGGTCGACATCAGGCCTGTTCGTGCGCACGATCCACGCCGATCTGATGACCATTCTCTTCTGCCGTGGCATCGTCACCGGCTTTGGCGTCTTCGCGCTGTTTTTCTACATCGAGCGCGGCAATGGCTGGCGGATTATTCGGTCGATGCGCTGGCCGTCGCTGGCCGCGACGGTGTTCTCCACGACAGCCATGATCGGCGGTATCGGCTCGATCTATTACACCTCCATTGCCGATGCGATGGTGATCTACGCGACCGTGCCTTTCGTCACCGCCGGTGTTGCCTATCTCTTCATCCGGGAGCGCCCGAGCGCCACGACGCTCGTTGCCAGCGTCGTCGCCTTGGGGGGCGTGCTGGTAATGCTTTCCGGCGAGTCCGCCGGTGACGGAAGCTGGCTCGGCAAGGGGCTTGCCGTCATCATGACCCTGGCTGTTGCCGGTCTTGCCGTCATCATGCGCCAGCATCGGGATGTACCGATGCTGCCGGCGATGGCTCTGTCCGCATGGCTCTGCTCCCTGGTCACCTTCTGGTTCGCGTCGCCATCCATGGTGTCGGGACATGATCTGGGCCTGATCGTTGCTTTCGGCCTCGTCCAGAGCGCCATGGGTCTCAGCCTCTACACCTTCGGCTCACGGTTGATCCCGGCCGCCGACGCGACGCTGCTGACTGCACTCGAAGTGCCGCTGACGCCGCTGTGGACCTGGATGTTCCTGGCGGAGTTGCCGTCAAAGGCGACGTTGGTCGGCGGGCCGATCGTGCTTGCCGCGCTCTTCGGCCATATCCTTTTGGAAGTGCGGCGAAATCGGGTGAAGGAGCCCGTTCAGGTGCATTGAGCGGCTTGTCCACCGATTGTTGAAGTGCTGAAATCGGCCCTGCAAACGAGGAACCGATGCTGATGAAGAAGACGTTTAATCCGCCCTCCGTCCGCCGCCCGTTCGGCAACTACAATCACGGCCTGCTGGTGCCGCCGGGCGCCAGCCTGCTGGTGACCTCGGGCCAGGTGGGAATTGCTCTCGATGAGACTATTCCCTCCGACGTGACCGGCCAGGCGGAGCTTTGCTTCGAGGCGATCAAGGCGATCCTCGATGAGGCGGGCATGAGCTTTGCCGACGTCATCCGCATTTCCGGTTTTGTCACCAGGCGTGAGGATTTTCCCGCCTACATGGCCGTCCGCGACCGCTATACGCTCGATCCGAAGCCGGTCTCGACGCTGATCATCGTCGGCGGGTTTACGCGGCCGGAATTTCTGGTGGAGGTCGAAGTGACCGCAGCGAAAATAGTATGATGACAGGAGCTTCAGAAGACATGACAAATGTGCCGATGCCGCAAATCCTGGGTCTGTATGAGACCCATCTGACGGTCGTCGATCTTGATCGTTCGATCCGGTTTTATCGGGATGTCATCAGGCTGGAGCTGGCAACCGTCATCGAAGCCAGGAACGTCGCGTTCTTCTGGATCGACGACAAAAGGAAGGGCATGCTCGGCCTCTGGGCCATAGGCAGCGCGCCCCTGCGCATGCGGCTTCACATTGCTTTTCGGGTCACTCTGGAGGATGTTCTCGGCTCTGCCGCCGCGCTGAAGGCGCATGGCATTCAGCCGCTCGATTTGAACGATAATCCATCGGACGAACCCGTCGTCCTCGGCTGGATGCCGGCGGTGTCGCAATATTTTTTGGACCCGGATGGGCATTCGATCGAGTATATCCATGTGCTTGAAGACGCGGCCGATCCGGGCTTCGGCGTGAAGCCTTATTCGCAGTGGCTGGCGCGGCCGAAACCCTCGATCTGATGGGGATAGGCGGCATCGAGCCTTGGGAGGCGAACATGACCCAGAACATCTATGATGACCCGGCCTTCTTCCAAGGCTACAGCCAGCTGCAACGATCGATCGACGGGCTTGCGGGCGCGGCGGAATGGCCGTCGATGCGGGCGCTGCTACCTGACTTGCGCGGTCTGGATATTGTCGATCTCGGTTGCGGCTTCGGCTGGTTCTGCCGCTGGGCGAGGGAGCAGGGGGCGGCCAATGTGCTGGGCCTCGACGTCTCCGACAATATGCTCGCCCGCGCGGAGGGTGAGACGGCTGACAAGGCTATTTGCTACGGCAAGGCCGATCTCGAAGATTTGCAGCTTCCGGCGGCGGCTTTCGATCTCGTCTATAGTTCGCTCGCCTTTCACTACATCAAGAACGTCTCCGGGCTTCTGGCGACGATCCATCAGGCTTTGAAGCCGGGCGGGCGGCTGATTTTCTCGATCGAGCATCCGATCTATATGTCGCCTCGACGGCCGGATTGGCTGGCCGATGGCGAAGGCCGCAAGACATGGCCGCTCGACAGCTACCAGATGGAAGGGCCGCGGGTGACGAACTGGCTCGCCGAAGGCGTCGTGAAGCAGCATCGCACCATGGGGACGACGTTGAACCTGCTGATCAACTCGGGCTTTACGATTGCCCATGTCGAAGAGTGGGCGCCGACCGATGACGATCTTGCCGCGCATCCGGATTGGGCGATCGAGCGCGAGCGCCCGATGTTTCTGCTGATATCGACGATGAAGTGACTTACGGATGCTGCTGTCTGCCTCGGTGTGCCTTTGAGCGAATGGATTATGGGCCAGCCTCTGGCGTACTTTCCTGTGCTTTGAGGGAAAGCTGTTTCAGCACGTCAAGGAAAACATCGAACCGCTCGTGACCGATCTCTTCAGCCCATTCTGTGTGCAGTCGACGCAGACAGGTGAAGATCGTTTCGGCTATCTCCTGTCCCCGCGCACTGAGGTATATAAGACGCCGATCGCTGCCTTCAGAAGCGCGCCGCTCGACATACCCCAGCTCTTCGAGTTGGGTGATTAGATAGTTGATCGCTTGCCGCGACATTTTCTTCTGCCGTGCTAATTCGGATGGCCTGATGCCGTCCGGCAGGGGATAGGAGAACACGGCGAAGTGAGCGTCCTGAAAATCCGCGAAGCCGGCGTCGTGAATAGCTTTGTGCATCCGACTGCGAACATCCTGCCAGACGATGCGCAGTAGAGCGCCGAAGAAAGGCGGCTGCAATTCTTCGCTCGTATTGGGTTGCTTTGTCAGCTCATTGAACATTGACATATTTGTAAAGTCGCTTTACGTTTATCTTGTAAAGTCACTTTACAGCAAGGATCGGGCCAATGGAAGCGAATGGACATGATGTCGTACGCATCGGGGAGTTGGAACTGCGCTTCCTGGTGAACGACAAAGGCGCTACGGTATTCGAGTTCATCGTTCCGTCCCACGCCCGCGTACCCGCGCCCCACTATCACAAGGATGCGGACGAAATCCTCTATGGGATCGAGGGTGTTGTGACGGTCATGGTTGATGGTCGAAAGCAGGAACTGGGTGTCGGCGACGCTGTCTTCATCCCGCGCGGCAGCGTCCATCACCATGAGAACCTGCATGAGGGCCGCGCACGAGCTTTGGTCGTCATCACGCCGGGCTCCATTTCCCGCCGCTACTTCGAGGAGATTGCCGAAGTGGTCAATGTGCCCGGCAAACCTGACCTTGCCAAGGCGCAGGAAGTCATGTTGCGCCACGGGCTCGTCCCGGCTTAGGCCCGAATTCCGGAGCGTTTTAAAACCGCTCCATCTCCCGTTTCACCTTCTCCAGAAACCGTTTACGAGTCTCGTCGGTCGAGCGGTTCATGTCGTAATGGGCGAGGAAGACGGTGGGGGCGAAAGGCTTGATCTGTGCCCGCAGCACGCGCTTGACGATCTTCTTCGGCGGATTGCCGGCAACAAAGGCTCGGAAGGGATCGGCGCCATAGGTCAGCACGGCTCCGAGCTTGCGGATATGCTGCAGCTTGGAGCGCACCTTGCCGTCGACGAGTTCGAAGGAGACGCCCGGAAGCCAGACACGGTCGAAATAGCCTTTGAGAATGGCCGGAAAGCCGAAGTTCCAGACGGGCGTGACGATCACCAGAGCCTCGGTACGTTCCAGACGTTCGACATAGGACTTTAGCGCCTCGGTATTCTCGGGATAGTCATGGTAGATCAGCCGATCATGGCGGGATAGGATAGGGTCGAAGCCCTCGGAATAGAGGTTGCAGTCGTCGATCTCATGGCCGGCGGCCTTGAGACTCTCGAGGGTCTGGCGATGCAGCGCACCGCCAAAACTTTCCTCGACGGGATGCGAATGAAGGACGAGAACCCTCATGAGGCCTCCATCAGCGCCGCAAGGCCGGGGAAGAGATAGTTCTTGCCGGCCTTGAAATCGAAGTCCGGGTTGTCCCAGGCGATCATCTTGCCGGGGTTGAGCAGGCCCTTCGGATCCGTCTCTTTCTTGAAGGCGAGCTGCACAGTGTCGGTCTGCTTCATGCCGCCTTCTTCCAGCGTATAGCGGTGCGGATTGAAGATCGGGCAGCCGTGGTCCTGATGGATCTTGATGATCTCCTCCAGACGCGCCTCGGAGGTGTAGCGCACCAGCGGCAGGCCGGCGCACTGGATCTGGCCGTCAAACTTGATGAATTCGAGATGGCCGGGCACTTCGTCACCGAAGATTTCGACCATCTTCTGCACCTTGGCGACATGGTCCGGTCCCGGATACTGCACCTGCAGATAGGTGATGCTCGGATCGACCTTGATGGCGCGCAGCGTCGTGTGGTTCCAGGCGAGTTCATAGGCATGCGGGATGCCTTTCATGCTCTCCACCTTGTCGGAGCGGAAGGTGATCTCGCCCTTCTGCTGGCTGGCGAAAGCGACGAACGGCTCCATGGAATGCGGCGCGATCATCAGCGCCACGACCGACTGACCGTGACGGATGTAAGGCTTGTGGCGGGTGAAATATTCGTGCGGGATGGGAGCCGCGATCGGCGCGATTTCCTTGACCAGGATGCCGTTGCATTTGGCGAGAGCGTCCGAGAAGCGGACGGCGTCCATGAAGTCGTCATAGCCGACCAGCACGTCCACCCAGTCATAGGCAGGGGCGAGCGGCATTTCGATCTCGGTGATGATGCCGTTGGTGCCGTAGGCGTGGCTGACCTTGGTCAGGTCCCAGCCGGTGAGATCGAGGACGCGCGGTTCCGCCTCCATGGTGACGACGCGCAGGCGCAGGATATTGCCGATATCGCGCAATCCGCCCCAGGTGATCGAGCCGACGCCGCCGGAGCCGCCGGCGATGAAGCCGCCGATGGTTGCCGTCTGCGCTGTCGAGGGATGAAAGCGCAGTTCCTGGCCGGAATGGGCCTTGGTCTGGCGGTCGAGCTCGGCAATGATGATGCCGGGCTCGCAGATGACGCGGCCGGTGTGGATTTCCTTCACCTTGTTCATGGCCGCGAGGTTGAGCACGATGCCGCCGGAGAGCGGCATGGCCTGGCCGTAATTGCCGGTGCCCGCGCCGCGCGGGGTGACCGGCACATCATGGGCATAGGCCACCTTCAGCGTGCGGATCACCTCGTCCTCGGTCTTCGGCGTGACGACGAGGTCGGCGGTGACGTTGTCGAGCTGCGCCTTCAGGATCGGCGAATACCAGTAGAAGTCGCGGCTCTTCTGGCGCACCAGCGCCGGATTGTCTTCGATGGCGATGCCTTCGAGTTCTTTCTTGATGAGCTGATAATCCGGCATGTCAGGCTCCAATAGTGGTATCGAGTTCACGGTAATCCGGCAGGCTGCGGTCGATGACCTTGCCCTTGCGAAGGACGACGCGGTCGGACTGCGGACGGGAGAGGAATTCGCTCCAACGCCTGGCGCTGAAGAGGACGAGGTCGGCGGGGCCGCCGACGGCAATGCGGCCGATATCGGGGCGGCCGAGGATGGAGGCCGGCGAGGTGGTGACGACGCGGGCGGCCGTATCCAGCGGATGGTCGAGATGCAGGATGCGCACGGCCTCGCGGAAGATCTCGACGGGATCGAGATCGCCATAGGCATAGAAGGGGTCGCGGGTATTGTCGGAGGCGACAGCAGTGGGCACTCCAGCGGCGGTAAGCTCATGCAGCAGCGTGACGCCACGCCAGCGCGGCGTGCGGCCCGGATGGCGGTCCTGGAGATACATGTTGCACATCGGTAGCGACACGATCGAGATCCTGGCCTTGGCGACGAGATCGATCGTCGCGGTGGCGACATCCTCATCCTGGCGGGCGAGCGAGCAGCAATGGCCGGCGGTGACCTTGCCGGTGAAGCCGTTACGCAGCACGGCCTCGGCGATCGCCTTCAGCGTCAGCACTTCCCGGTCCTCGGTCTCGTCGACATGCAGGTCGATATCGAGACCATTGTCGGCGGCGGCGCGGATCAGCTTGTCGAGCTGGCTGTCGATCTCAGGGTTCAGCTGGGTGACGCCGCCGAGGAGGCCACCGGCCTCGCGGACGACCGTGATCAGATCGGCGAAGAAGGCGTCGTCGACCATGAAGTCCAGCGGGAAGAGGGCAACGGCCTGCAGCGCGATCTTGTCCTTCCAGGCCTCGCGCACCTCCGAGAACACCTCGAAGGAAATGCGGTGCTGTGGCGCCAGCGAATCTAGATGGGTGCGGATCAGGCTGGTACCGTGGGCGTAGGCGGCACGCAGCGAGAACTCCATGCGTTTACGGACATCGGCTGCGGACCAGTTGGCTTCGCGGTCGGAGCGCACGGCATCGAGCGCACCCATGAAGCTGCCGTCCGGATTGGCGCGGCGCTCCCAGATATGGCCCTTGTCGAGATGGGTGTGCATGTCGGCAAAAGTGGGCCAGACCATGCCGTCTCTCATGTCGGCCTTGGCGAATTCCGCAGGGGCAGTACCTGCGGGCAGAATGTCCTTGATGAGGCCATCGGCGACGACGATGTCGGCTTTCACGAGGCCTTCGCTGGACGGGCCGATAAAGCCGGTCAGTGTCACAGCGGGGACGGTGGCGTTGCTCAGCACGAAGCGTGCGGCGTTTGGCGGGGACATGAAGGAATAGGACATCAGTTTTCCCGCTTGAGGCTGCTTTCATGCCAGCGATGCAGGCTCAGCCATGAGATGAAGGAGGTGAGGGCGAAGATGGCGACGCCGAGCGCCGAGAGCAGCAGCAGGGCGGCGAACAGGCGCGGCATATTCTGGCGGTATTGCGCCTCAAGCAGGCGGAAGGCGAGGCCGGAATTGGGACCGCCGGAGCCGGCGGCGAATTCGGCGACCACGGAGGCGATCAGCGACAGGCCGCCGCCGATCCGAAGGCCCGTCATGAAATAGGGCTGGGCCGCCGGCAGTTTCAGATGCAGCAGCATCTGCCAGCGCGAGGCGCCGTAGAGGTCGAAGAGGTTCAGGAGATTGTGGTCGACGCTCTTCAGGCCCTGCACCATGTTGGAGAGGATCGGGAAGAAGGCGACGAGGAAGCCGCAGATCAGCAGCGCGGATTCGCGGGTGGGCGCGTAGATCAGGATCAGCGGTGCGATCGCCACGATCGGCGTTACCTGCAGGATGACGGCGAGCGGATAGAAGGCAAGCTCGATCCAGCGCGACTGCACCAGGAAGATCGCGAATCCAACGCCGCCGATCAGGGCCAGCGCCAGGGAAATAAAGGTGATCTGTGTGGTGACCCAGAGCGCCGGCCAGAGAATGCCCCAGTCGGACACAAGAGCTTTGGCAACGGCCAGCGGGCTCGGCAGGATATATTGCGGAATATCGGCGCCGACGACGAGAAGCTGCCAGAGGACGATCAGGACGACGACGGTCAGGACCGGCACGATGATACCGAGGGAGCGTTCGGCATTTCTGGTGCGGACGGCCGGCGTCGGCGGGGAGTCCGCTGCTTCCGTGGAGAGGTTTGCGGATAGGCTGGTGCTGTTGCTCATCAATGGGCCTCCGGCCAGCCAATGGCTTCGATCAGGGAACGGGACACTTTTTCGCAGACCTGCCGATATTCCTCGGAGGACCGGTAGAGGGGATCGCGCTCACCGCTGGTGTGCAGGGGGAAATCCATGTGGACGCGGCCGGGGCGGGCCTTCATGACGACGATGCGGTTGGAAAGGTAGGCGGACTCGTAAACGGAATGGGTGACGAAGATCACCGTGATGCCGGTGGTCTGCCACAGCCGCAGCACATCGTCGTTGAGCTTCTGGCGGGTGATCTCGTCGAGTGCTGCGAAGGGCTCGTCCATCAGGAGCAGCTTCGGCTTGGTGACCAGAGCGCGGGCGATGGAGACGCGCATCTTCATGCCGCCCGACAATTCGCGCGGATAGGCCTCGGCGAAATCCTGCAGACCGACGGTCGCCAGCGTCGCCATGATCTGATCACGGGCCGATGTCTCGGAAACGCCGCGCAGCTTCAGCGGCAGATGGACATTGCCGAAGACGGTCTTCCAGGGCAGCAGCGTCGGCTCCTGAAAGACGAAGCTGATATCGCCATCCGGAAGTCCTTTGGAATTGATGCGCGAGCTTGGCCAGTCTATCCGGCCGCTGGAGGCGCCGCCGAGGCCGGCGATGATACGCAGCGCCGTCGACTTGCCGCAGCCGGAGGGGCCGAGGAGACTGATGAACTCACCGCTTTCCACGTTGAGCGACATGCCGGAGAGCGCCAGCGTGCCGTTGGAGAAGACCTTCGAGACCTGCTCCATGACGACCAGCGGCCGCTTGCGCGGTTCGGTTCGGGTGGTCGTAGCGGCTTCAGGCAGTGTCATGGTTCGGCTCTTTGTTGATCCACCCTCCCTTTGAGGGGGAGGGTCGGAGCGAAGCTCCGGGGTGGGGTGATCCTTCGAAATCTCGGGGTGTCACCCCCACCCGCCGCTTTGCGGCGACCTCCCCCCCAAGGGGGAGGTACTAAGACTTACTTCTTCAGCGCCATCCCAAAACCCTTGCAGACGAACTGCGGATCGAAGGCCTTTTTATAGTCCGTATCGGCGTCGAAAATCTTGATCTGCACCATCTCGTCAAAGAACTTCTTGTAGTGCGCGTCGGTGATGCAGCCGATGCCCTTGTCGATGGCGTCGCCGGATTCCACGATGCCGTATTCCTTCATCTTGGCGATGGAATAGGCGATCTGGCCGTCCGTCATATCGGGATTGTCCTTCTTGATCAGATCGTTGGCCGCTTTGTTGTCGCCGTAGAGATAGTTGTACCAGCCTTCGATCGAGGCGTTGACGAAGCGTTGCACGAGGTCCGGGTTCTTCTGGACCATTGCGGTCTGTGCGGTGATCATTGTCGAATAGGGCGAATAGCCGGCATCGGCGATCAGGAAGACTTTCGGCTTCCAGCCGGCCTGCTTTTCGATCTCATAGGGTTCGGAGGTCAGATAGCCCTGCTGGGCCGACTGCTTGTCGGAGAGGAACGGCGCCGCGCTGAAATTGTAGGGCTTGAACTGTTCGTCCTTGAAGCCCGGGAAGTTCGCCTTCATCCACTCGAAATAGGTGACGTAGCCGTCCTTGCTCATGAACAGGGTGGGCAGCTTGGCAAGATCCTCGAATTTCTCCACGCCGGCGTCCGGATGGGCGATCAGCACCTGCGGATCCTTCTGGAAAATGGCGGCGACGTCGACGATCGGGATGCCTTGCTTGACGGCGTCGATTTCCTGCTGCGGGCCGCCCATGTAGAAATCGATCTTGCCGGAAATCAGCAGCGCCGAGTTGGCGGCATTCGGGCCACCCTGGACGATGGTGACGTCGAGACCGTATTTCTTGTAAGTGCCGTCGGCCACTGCCTGATAGAAACCGCCGTGTTCGGCCTGGGCGAGCCAGTTGGTGCCGTAGGTCACCTTATCGAGGGCGCTTGCGGGCTCCGCTACGGCAACGGCGGCCATCAGGCCCATGGCGGTCAGAAATGCTTTGGACTTCAATGCATTGAACATGGCTGGTTGTTCCCCTTATTCGCCATGAGACGCCACCAGTGACGCCCATTTTGTACATTTGAGCGATTGCGTTGCGCTTTGAAAAGCATCAAAATTCGTGCGCATTGATGCCTTTTAGGCATCTCAACCCGGGTCTGTGCCTAAATTGTGCGGCCTGGGTAAAATTTATGCAATGGGGACGCCTATGCTGCATTCAAGACGACTGCTCTATATCGACGAGATCGCTCGCTGCGGCTCGATCCGCAAGGCGGCGGCGAGGCTCAACGTGGCGTCCTCGGCGATCAATCGGCAGATATTGGCGCTGGAAGAGGAGATGGGAGCGCCGCTATTTGAGCGACTGCCGCGTGGCCTCAGGCTGACGGCGGCGGGCGAACTCTGCATCGAGCATATCCGCGAGGTGCTGAAGAATTACGAGCGGCTGGAGGGGCGCATCCGCAGCCTCAAGATGCAGCAGGCCGGCAAGGTCAGGATCGTCACGACGGTCGGCCTTGCCGCCGGGCCGCTGCCGGAGATCATCACGCGGTTCCTTTCCGAACATCCCCGCGTTTTCATCCAGTTGCGCAATGATTCCGGCTCGACCACCGTCGCGCCGGTACTTTCGGGCGAGGTGGATATCGGCCTCGGCTTCAACATTCCCGCGACCCCGGGCATTCGCTCGCTCGGCAATTTCGACATTCCGATCGGCGTCGTGTTGCCGCCGGGCCATCCGCTGATCGAGCCGGGGCCGATCAATCTGGCCGATGTGGTGGAGGAACGGCTGCTCCTGGCGCAGCCGGGCACCAGCCTGCGCGACATCATCAACCTGACGCTGGCGCGGCTGTCGGTGCAGGTCGAGCCGGTGCTGGAAAGCAATGCGTCGGAAATGCTGAAGCAGCTCGTCAAATGCGGGGCAGGGCTGACGCTGCTCAACCCGCTCGACGTGATCACCGATTGCCGGCGCGGCGAGCTGGTGTTCCGGCCGATCGCGGAACCGCATTCTCGGCATCAGCCGTTGAAGCTCTTTGCGCGGGCGCGGGCGCCGCTGGATGCGGCGACCAGCCTGTTCGTGGAATATCTGCTCGCCGAACTGGCCGGCCTGGTGGAGGAGCTACAGGCAAAAGGACACATCCTGATGCCGTCGGAACGGCGCCGGTCTGACGCCTATTTCGAGTAGAGGTTTGTCAGCGGATAGTCCCGGAGATCGTGCAGCATCTCGATAAAGCCCTTGATCTGATGACTGCAGATGAGCGCGCCCTTTTCCGCCGTGCCGTTGGCGGCATTGCCGACGACGCCGTTGGGGTTGAGATCATGGGCGATCCAGGCGAGCGAATGCGGCGGCAGCGGCTGAAGATAGTTGGAGTGTTCCTTCATCCACTCCGCCTTGGAGGAGAAGTTTTCCGCCTTGTCCATCCGCACCAGTTCGGGACGGAAATGCAACATCAGCGAGGTCTCGACGTCGCCGCCATGGATGCCGTAGCGCTGCTCATGCTCGCTGATCATGCCATCAGGCGTGCCGAAGCGCATCCATTGGGTGGCGACGACGGCCATCTGGTAGCGCACCCGCAATTCGCGCGCGACGATGCCCATGATGTCGAGATTGCCGCCATGGGAATTGACGATCACCATCTTGCGAATGCCGGCCTCGGCAACCTTGGCGCCGATCGCGGTCCAGACCGGGATCAGCAGTTCGGCGCTGAGCGAGAGCGTGCCGGGGCCATAGACATGCTCATTGGCCTTGCCGATCTCCTGGGTCGGCAGCACGAGAAAATCGAGATCATCGGGACGCTGGACCTTCAGTTCGGCCAGCATGCCGGTGGCGATAGCGACATCGGTTGCGATCGGCAGATGCGGACCGTGCTGTTCGGTCGAGGCGATCGGCAGGATCGCGATGGTGGTGTCTGGCGAAAGGCCGGCGAAATCATAGGTGTTCAGTTCGTTCCAATAGAAGGGCTTCGCCATGGCCATATCCTCTCATGTGCGTCTCTCATCTAACGGATACGGCAAGGATGCTGACGGAGGAAAGCATCAATTTGCGGCCGTGCCGCTGCCTTTTTGTGTACGCAGGCGGTGAGGGGCGTCACGATTGCCGGCCATGCTGCTTCGCTTTCGGAACGCAGGAGGAAATGCCCCAAAGGCGCATGGACAGGATTGTTTTTCCTTTTGTTGATAGATTTTATAGAAAACTAATTGCCCTGCGAATAGCGGTTCCGTGAAATGCGGTTGCTTGAGATAAGCAGTTTGACTTGGTACGTTGCTTGCATCCAGATTTCGGCGCGACATGCGGGGACAATGGGAATGAACATGAAGACATCCGTGGCGTTCGAGAAGGCGGTGCCCGTCGCCGATCCCGATGTGGCGCGAGCCGAATTTCGCAACGCCATGGCGCGCATGGCCGCGGCCGTGAACATCGTCACCACCAATGGCCCGGCGGGGCTCGCAGGCTTCGCCGCGACCGCCGTTTGCAGCGTTACCGACAGCCCGCCGACCCTGCTCGTCTGTCTCAATCGTGGCGCGTCCGTTCATCCGGCGGTGACGGAAAACGGCGTGCTCTGCGTCAACGTGCTGTCGGAAGGACATCAGGACCTCTCGCGCCTCTTTGGCGGCAAGACGCCGGTTGCCGAACGCTTCGCCGCGGCCGCATGGTCGGAACTGTCGACCGGCTCGCCGGCACTGGAGGACGCACTCGTCTCCTTCGACTGCCGCATCGTACGCCGCGCCGATGGCGGCACGCACGATATCCTGATGTGCGAAGTCGACGCCATCCGCCAGCGCGACGGCGGGCAGGGGCTGGTTTACTTCGACCGGGCCTATCATCCGGCGGGTCAGGCCGAATAGGTCAGCTTTCTCAGTAGTTTTCCTGATACCACTCGACGAAGCGGCGCACGCCCTCGTCGACCTCGATCTGCGGCTTGAAGCCGGTCAGCGCCACCAGCAGGTCCGGCACGGCATAGGTGTTGTGCACGTCGCCGGGCTGCATCGGCAGCATCTGGCGGATCGCCTTCTTGCCGAGCATCGCCTCGATGGTCTCGACGAAGGCCATCAGCCCGACCGGCTGGCCGCCGCCAATATTGACGATGCGGAAAGGGGCGTTCTTCGACAGCGTATCGCTGATCGTGTCCGATACGACGCGGTTTTCTTCCGAGGGAATGACGCCGATCAGCTTGACGATACCTTCGACGAGGTCGTCGATATAGGTGAAATCGCGGCTCATCTTGCCTTCGCCATAGATCTCGATCGGGCGGTCGTTCTTGATGGCGTCGACGAACTTGAACAGCGCCATGTCCGGCCGGCCCCAGGGACCGTAGACGGTGAAGAAGCGGAAGACGGTGGTCGGGATGTCGAAGAGATGGGCGTAGCTATGCGCCATCAACTCCATGCTCTTCTTCGTCGCCGCATAGATCGTCATCTGCTCGTCGGCCTTGTCGCTTTCCGCGAAAGGGATCTTCTCGTTGGCGCCGTAGACCGAGGAGGTGGAGGCGAGCAGCAGATGTTTCGGCTGAATGCTTCTCGCCAGTTCCAGCACGTTGAACGAGCCGACGAGGTTGGAATCCACGTAGGAGCGTGGATTTTCCAGGCTGTAGCGCACGCCGGCCTGGGCCGCGAGGTGGACGATGATGTCGGGTTCCGCGAGTTCGGCTGCGTGATCCAGCGCCGCCTTGTCCTCCAGCATGCCGGTCACGGCCTTGAAGCCGTTGGAGCGGGCGAGGATGGCGGTGCGCTTCTCCTTGAGCTTGACGTCGTAATAGGGCGTCATGCCGTCGAAGCCGACGACGAAATGTCCGTCGTCGAGCAGGCGCTTGGCGAGATGAAAGCCGATGAAGCCGGCGGTTCCGGTGATGAGATAGCGCATTCGTCGGCCCTTGCTTACAGTTCGGCCCCGTTCATGGGTCTGCCGATACTTGTATAGACAAAGCCGTGCTTTGTGACCTCCTCATGGCGATAGATATTTCTGAGGTCGACAAGGACGGGAGCGTTCATGACGCTCTTCAGCCGGGCGAAGTCGAGCGCGCGGAACTGGTTCCATTCGGTGACGATGACAAGAGCATCGGCACCCTGCGCCGCGCGATAGGCGTCGGGGGCATAGGCAATGTCGTCGATCACCTGGCGGGCATTGTCCATGCCCTCGGGATCGTAGCCGGTCACCGTGGCGCCGGCGTCCTGCAGCGTCTGGATGACCGAGATCGCCGGGCTGTCGCGCATGTCGTCGGTGTTAGGCTTGAAGGTCAGGCCGAGTACGGCAACGGTCTTGCCCCTGACATCGCCGCCCATGGCCGCGATCACCTTGCGGCCCATGGCGCGCTTGCGATTGTCGTTGATCGAGATGGTCGTCTCGATCAGCCGCACGGGGCTGTCAAAATCCTGCGCGGTCTTGGCGAGCGCCAGCGTATCCTTCGGGAAGCAGGAGCCGCCATAGCCGGGGCCGGCATGCAGGAATTTCGAGCCGATGCGGCCGTCGAGCCCGATGCCGCGCGACACTTCCTGCACATTGGCGCCGACCTTCTCGCAGAGGTCGGCCATCTCGTTGATGAAGGTGATCTTCATGGCGAGAAACGCGTTGGCGGCGTATTTGATCAGTTCCGACGTGCGGCGGGTGGTGAACAGCAGCGGCGCCTGGTTGAGATAGAGCGGCCGGTAGACCTCGGTCATGACACCGCGAGCGCGGTCGTCGTTAAGGCCGATGACGATGCGGTCGGGACGCTTGAAGTCCTCGATGGCCGCACCTTCGCGCAAAAATTCCGGATTGGAGACGACGGCGACATCGGCATCCGGATTGGTTTCGCGAATGATGCGCTCGACCTCGTCGCCGGTGCCGACCGGTACGGTCGACTTAGTGACGATGACGGTGAAGCCCTTGACGTGCTCGGCAATCTCGCGGGCGGCGGCATAGACGTAGGAAAGATCGGCATGGCCATCGCCGCGCCGCGACGGCGTGCCCACGGCGATGAAGACGACGTCGCTGGCGGCAACGCTGGTTTCGACATCGGTCGAGAAGGACAGGCGACCGGCGCGAACATTGTCGGCGACGAGCTGTTCGAGGCCAGGCTCGAAGATCGGGATTTCACCTTTCAGCAGCGCCTCGATCTTGCCGACGTCCTTGTCGACGCAAATGACGTCATGGCCGAAATCCGCAAAGCAGACACCAGACACAAGACCCACATAACCCGAACCGATCATCGTGATGTGCATGGAACTTCAATCCTCTTGCTTGCAGTGGGCTCAGCGCTGCGGCGCGATCCCTTCATTGGCGGTCGCCTGCGCTTATACACAGGATCGCCGGGGACGCCTATACGTTGCGGTGCTTATCCAGGGCACTGCACAGACGTGTCATAAAGACCAAAAAGATAAAGGCAATGTGACATGCGTGGATCGCTACAGTTCCAAACCGTCGAACGGCTTGCCAGCCTTCGGTGGCATGCTAGACATTTGGGATCAACGCCATTCCATTCATCTGAAGGCAATTCCCCATGACATTCGATCTCATCGTCCGCAATGCCAACCTTCCTGACGGCCGCAAGGGGCAGGATATTGCCATTGCCGGCGGCAAGATCGTGGCTGTCGAGCCCCGACTGAAGGCGGAGGCGGGGCGTGTGATCGATGCCGGCGGCCATCTGGTGGCGCCTCCTTTCATCGATTGCCATTTTCATATGGACGCAACCCTGTCGCTCGGCCTGCCGCGTTTGAATACCTCGGGGACGCTGCTGGAGGGCATTGCACTCTGGGGAGAGCTGAAACCGCTCTTGACGCATGAGGCGGTGGCAGAGCGGGCCCTGCGTTATTGCGATCTTGCGGTATCGCAGGGGCTTTTGGCCGTGCGCACCCATGTCGACATCTGTGACGACCGGCTGCTTGCTGTTGAAGCGCTGCTGGAGGTGAAGAAGCAGGTCGCGCCCTATCTCGACCTGCAGCTCGTCGCCTTTCCGCAGGACGGTTATTATCGTTCGCCGACGGCGGCACAGAATCTCGAGCGCGCGCTTGATCTCGGCGTCGATATCGTCGGCGGCATTCCGCATTTCGAGCGGACGATGGAGGATGGCGCGCGTTCGGTGCGGGCGCTTTGCGAGATCGCCGAAAAGCGCGGCCTGATGGTCGACATGCATTGCGACGAGACCGACGATCCGCTGTCGCGCCACATCGAGACGCTGGCGGCCGAAACCACGCGGCTCGGTCTTCAGGGCAGGGTGGCCGGCTCGCATCTGACCTCGATGCATTCGATGGACAATTATTATGTCTCGAAGCTCCTGCCGTTGATTGCGGAAGCGGGTGTGCATGCGATCCCGAACCCGCTGATCAACATCATGCTGCAGGGGCGGCACGACACCTATCCGAAGCGGCGCGGGCTGACCCGAGTCAAGGAGATGCGCGAATTCGGCATCAATATCGCCTTTGGCCAGGATTGCTGCATGGACCCCTGGTATTCGCTCGGCGGCGCCGACATGCTGGATGTCGCGCATATGGGGCTACATGTCGGGCAGTTGGCGTCACGCGAAGCCATGCGTTTCTGCTTCGACGCCGTCACCGCCAATCCGGCCAAGGTGATGGGCATCGACGGTTACGGGCTGGACGTCGGCTGCAACGGCGATCTCGTCGTGCTGCAGGCCCGGGATACGATCGAGGCTGTCCGGATGCGCGCCGGCCGCCTGTTCGTCGTCCGCCGCGGCAAGGTGATCAGCGAGACGCCGGCGCGTGTTGCAACGCTGTCGCTTGCTGGGAGGCCGGGATCGGTCGATCCGGCCACTTATGCGCCAAATGCAGCCGAGGGCTGAAGCGGCCAGGCATGTCGCGGTCTGTTGCTTGTGATTGCCACTGCATTGCACCATGATAGGCGGGGCGCAGTCGTTTCGACGGGAACGGTGCTGAATGGGCGATGTGGGGCGTTTGCATGAAGTCGAGTTTCGCCGTGCGTACAATGCGAGCCGGGGAATTGGAGCTTGCTCTGGAATGGGCTCGACAGGAGGGATGGAATCCCGGTGTCGACGATGCTCCGGCATTCTGGGAGGCGGATCCTTCCGGCTTTTTCGTCGGCGCGATCGGTGAGGTGCCGGTCGGCTGCATTTCCCTCGTGCGCTATGGCGAAAGCTTCGCCTTTCTTGGCTTATTCATGGTCCACCCGGAATTTCGCGGCAAGGGTTATGGCAAGGCGCTGTGGAACAAGGTCATGGCCTTCGCGGGCAACCGCACCGTCGGTCTCGACGGCGTCGTTGCGCAGCAGGAAAACTATCGCCGCCACGGCTTCGAGGCGGCCTATCGCACCCTGCGCTACGGTGGCGTCGCCAAAGTGCCCGACATAGACAAGGCCGTCGAAGTCGTGCCGGTCACGCAGGGCAGGCTTGAGGCGCTGCTGCGCTACGATGCCGGCATTTTCCCGGGGCTGCGCTATTCCTTTCTCAATGCCTGGTGCGGCGCACCCGAGAGACGAAAATCCTTCATGGTCGGCAGCGGCAGCCGGATCCGCGGCTATGGCACGATCCGGCGCTGTTTCGAGGGGCTCAAGATCGGCCCGCTCTTTGCAAACAGCCCCGATGTCGCGGCAGCCCTGCTGGCCACACTGCTGTCGGAGGCCAAGGGGAGGCCGGTGTATCTGGACGTGCCCGCTGAAAATGCCGAGGCAATCGGGCTTGCCGAAGCCTGCGGGCTGTCTCCGGTGTTCGAAACGGCACGGATGTATCGAGGTGCTGCCCCGAACATGCCGCTCAATCGCGTCTTCGCCGTCACCACGCTCGAACTCGGCTAGTTCTCGGTTTTTTACGTTTTTGCTCCTGAAATCCGATAGATCCAGGAAGGGTTTGGCTTTCGCCGGCGCGTGCCGACAGGAAGAATCCTGTTGGAGGCGCTGATTCGTCACGTAAAAAGCCGAATCTCCTGAGACAACAGGGTCGCTTTCCGAAAAACAAAGCTTTATAGATGCGCGGGTTTGAGCAAGGCGCGTCTCTGCGCGCAGGAAGCGGGAATGGAGAAATGACGAACGTAGTTGTGATCGGTTCGCAATGGGGTGACGAAGGCAAGGGCAAGATTGTCGACTGGCTTTCGGAACGCGCCGATGTGATCGTGCGCTTTCAGGGTGGCCACAATGCCGGTCATACGCTGGTTGTCGATGGTGTCAGCTATAAGCTCGCGCTGCTGCCCTCGGGGCTCGTTCGCGGCAAGCTGAGCGTTATCGGAAACGGCGTCGTCGTCGATCCGCATCATTTCGTCGCCGAAGTCGAGAAGCTGCGCGCCCAGGGCATCGCGGTCACGCCCGACGTGCTGCGCATCGCCGAAAACGCACCGCTGATCCTGTCGCTGCACCGCGATCTCGACGCGCTTCGCGAAGACGCCGCCTCCAACAGCGGCACGAAGATCGGCACGACGCGTCGCGGCATCGGACCTGCCTATGAAGACAAGGTCGGCCGTCGCGCTATCCGCGTTATCGATCTCTCCGAGCCGGAAACGCTGCCCGCCAAGATCGACCGGCTGCTGACGCATCACAATGCGTTGCGTCGCGGCATGGGTCTCGATGAAATCTCCTTCGATTCGTTGCACGAGGAACTGACCTCGGTTGCAGAACACATTCTTCCTTATATGGACCAGGTCTGGCGGCTGCTCGACGAGCAGCGCAAGGCGGGCGCCCGCATCCTGTTCGAAGGCGCGCAAGGCGCGCTGCTCGACAACGACCACGGCACCTATCCCTTCGTAACCTCGTCCAACACGGTGGCGGGACAGGCGGCAGCCGGCTCTGGCCTCGGACCGACGGCGCTCGGCTATGTGCTCGGCATCACCAAGGCCTATACGACGCGCGTCGGCGAAGGACCTTTCCCCTGCGAACTGCATGACGAGATCGGCAAGCACCTGTCGACGGTCGGTCGCGAAGTCGGTGTCAACACCGGCCGTCCGCGCCGTTGCGGCTGGTTCGATGCCGTACTGGTTCGCCAGACCGTCAAGACCTCCGGCATTACCGGTATTGCGCTGACCAAGCTCGACGTGCTCGATGGTCTCGACGAGCTGAAGATCTGCATCGGCTACAGACTGGATGGCAAGGAAATCGACTACCTGCCGTCGAGCCAGGCGGCGCAAGCCCGTGTCGAGCCGATCTACATCACGCTCGAAGGCTGGAAGGAATCGACCGTCGGTGCTCGCAAATGGGCCGATCTGCCGGCGCAGGCGATCAAATATGTCCGGCAGGTGGAAGAGCTGATCGGTGCGCCCGTGGCGATGCTTTCGACCAGCCCGGAGCGCGAAGACACCATACTTGTGACTGATCCGTTTGAGGGCTAATGTCACGAATTAATGACGAATCCCGGTCCGGCTGTGTGGCGGGCATCATGAGAAAGTACTGATGGCGGATTTTGTAGCAGTCATTCGGCGGGCCGTGGATGGCCTGACCGAAAACACTCCCGAGATGCGGGTCAAGGTTTACGAGCGCGCTCGTGGTGCCGTGCAGCGGCAGCTCGAGAGCATGAAGCCGCGTCCGCCGGAGGAGATGCTACGCCGCCAGCTCGACAAGCTCGAAACCGCGATCGTCGAGGTGGAAGCGGAACACGCCGAAGCCTTGCCGTCGACCGAGGAGCCTGTCGCGGAAGTCCCTGTTGTGCATGAAGAGCCGCAGGTAGGACTTCCCGAAGAGCACCATGTCGAGGAAGAGCATGTCGTAGAGGAGCCGGAACCAGCTCCCGCCGAGGTGCATGCGCAAGAGGAAGTAGCCGCTTACGTTCCGGCGCATGAAGAACCTGTCTATGAAGAAGAGCCCATCCATGAAGAAGAGCCGGTGCATGTCCAGCACGAGGTTGTGGACGAACACGAGCCGGTAGAAGCATGGCACGACGCGCCGCAAGAGCCGGAGCCCGTGGCGGCTCATCACGCCGAGGCCCATGTCG
The DNA here is from genome assembly GCF_058803745.1 of Rhizobium sp. GW821-FHT14E12. Classification (NCBI taxonomy): domain Bacteria; kingdom Pseudomonadati; phylum Pseudomonadota; class Alphaproteobacteria; order Hyphomicrobiales; family Rhizobiaceae; genus Rhizobium; species Rhizobium sp. GW821-FHT14E12. Next base: position 1,192,178 of record NZ_JBXAPH010000001.1, on the reverse strand, counting down.
AGCCTGTCGATGAGTATGCCGAACCTGTCCACGAAGAGGTTCATTACGAAGAGCCGCAGCACCATGCTGAGGAACAGCCGGCCGTTGCCGCCGAGCCTGAGCCGGCTCCGCAGCGACCGCATGTCATTCACTCTTCCGCCGATGACGTCATCAGTCAGGTCGAGGAGATTTGGGCCGAGGTCGGCGCGCCTTCGAAGCAGGCCACGCCCGAGCCCGTCATGCCCGCCGCCGCCTTCACGCCGGCTCCCTTCGGTCATCCCGTCGCGGAGCCTGCTGTCGCGAAGACGGCAACGGTCGATAACGGTTTTGCCTGGGACGCGGATGTCTTCGGGGAACTGCAATCGGCCCCGGCTGCCAAGCCGGCGCAGCCCGCACGGCAGGTGCCGGACAATGCCTTTGACGATGTCGATCTTTTTGCCGACGTGCATTCATCGCCGAAAGCCGCGCCGAAGAGCGAGGCTGATAGTGACGGTTGGCGCGAACTCAAGGAACTCGCCGGTTTCGACAAGCTTGCCGAAAATGGGGATAGCGGTAACGGCTCCTCCATTCCGCCGGATATCGATCGGGACATGGCGTCGCGGCTGCAGGGCAAGAGCTTCCGCATGGAGCCGAAGCGCCGCCGTTTCGGCGCGACTGCTGCTATCTTGACGCTTATCGGCGTTGCGGCCGTTGCCGGTGGCGGCTATGCCGCCTGGCTGAACCGCGAAGCGCTCGACAAGATGGTCACGGATCTCATCAGTTCGGCGCCGAAGACCGCGACCAGCACGCCATCTTCGGACACCGCCAGCAACAATACCGCGCCGGCCACCACTCCTCCTGCAGCTTCGCCTGCGACCACGCCAGCGCAAAATGGCAACGCCGCCGCGACCACGCCGGCAGCGGGCAATACCAATGTCGCCTCGCTCGACAGCGATCCGAATACGGTCAACACCAAGTTCACCCAGCGCCTGCTGGCAAACGGTACGGAAGAGGATGAAGGCCCGGCGGCCGGCGGACAGCCAGGCGTGGCCGAAGGCAAGTCCGTCGCCGAACAGAACGTCGCTTCCGCCGCTCCAGCGACTGGTGCCGCGGCTGCGCCCGCCGGCAATGCGGACGCCGCTCAGGCGACGCAGAACCCTGCCGCGACCGTCCCGGCCGCGACACCACCGGCTGCCGCTGATCAGCAGGCTTCCGCCACGCCTCAGCAGGCCGCGCCGGTCGCGGATGGACAGAAGGTGTTCCTCTATGAGGAACGTCTCGGCCAGACATCGCCGACGGCTTTCGAAGGCACGGTCACCTGGTCGGTACAGGAAGGCAAGGGCGCTGATGGTCGTCCGGAGCCATCCGTTCAGGGTCTCATCAGCGTACCGCAGCGTGGGCTGACGGCGACGATCACCGTGTCGCGCAATACGGACTCTTCGCTTCCGGCAAGCCATCTGGTGGAACTGGCCTTCCAGGTTCCGCCGAATTTTGAGGGTGGCGCGATCGACAACGTGCAGCGCATTGCGCTCAAGGCGACCGAGCAGGATCGTGGCGACGCGCTGATTGCGGTGCCGGCCAAGGTTACGGATGATGTCTACATGGTCGCGCTCAACGATTTCCCGGATGCGCGCAAGACCAACCTTGATCTGTTGAAAACTCGCAACTGGATCGACATCCCCGTGGTTTATCGTAACGGCCGTCGCGCCCTGCTGACCATGGAAAAAGGTCCGACCGGCACCGACGCCTTCAACAAGGCGATCACTGAATGGCAGGCGCTCGGCGGCGTTGCTTCGAGCGGCCAGTAACTGGCTTCAAATAGTTGGAATCGAAAAAGGCGGGCTTTGCGGCCCGCCTTTTTGTTTGAAAGCTTTGGGTGTGGCGTTGGCACCTCGCTCGTTAAGCGGTGGCCTCGACGACGCGTAGCGCCTTGGCGCGTTCCATCGCGTCCTTCTGGACGGCTTCCTGGACCTTTTCGAAGGCACGGACCTCGATCTGGCGGACGCGTTCGCGGCTGATGTCGAACTCGGACGAGAGATCTTCCAGCGTCACTGGATCTTCCGAGAGGCGACGAGCCTCGAAGATGCGGCGTTCGCGGTCGTTCAGGACGCTCATGGCGCGGGCCAGCATACGGCGGCGCGTATCAAGCTCATCCTGCTCGATCAGCACGGCTTCCTGGCTTTCATGATCGTCCACCAGCCAATCCTGCCACTGGCCGGACTCGCCCTCGGATGCCCTGATCGGTGCATTCAGCGAAGCGTCGCCCGAGAGGCGGCGGTTCATCGAAATGACCTCTTCCTCGGAGACCTTCAGCTTGGTGGCGATCTCGGAGACATGCTCCGGCTTCAGGTCACCTTCATCGATGGCCTGGATACGGCCCTTCAGGCGGCGCAAGTTGAAGAACAGGCGCTTCTGGTTGGCCGTCGTGCCCATCTTCACCAGCGACCACGAGCGCAGGATATATTCCTGGATCGAGGCCTTGATCCACCACATGGCATAGGTTGCCAGGCGGAAGCCGCGTTCCGGGTCGAATTTCTTGACAGCCTGCATCAGGCCGACATTGCCTTCGGAGACGACTTCCCCGATCGGCAGGCCGTAGCCGCGATAGCCCATGGCAATCTTCGCCACGAGGCGCAGATGGCTGGTGACGAGTCTGTGTGCGGCCTCACGGTCTGCATGTTCCGCGTAGCGCTTGGCGAGCATATACTCTTCCTGCGGCTCCAGCATCGGGAACTTGCGGATCTCGTCGAGATAACGGTTAAGGCCGGCTTCACCGGCGGCAATGGACGGCAAGGTATTACGGGCCATGAATGTGCACCCTCCTATTCGAGATTTGGTCCCTTCTGGGGGCGTGTTGCACGCTCTTTGCGAAGCTGACCAAGGCGTGCAGGTCTGAAGACCCCGCACTAAACCAATATGTAGATAAGTACGGCCAAACAGTGATTCAAGAACATGGTCACGCAGCTGTTACTCGGCGTGAATGCTAATCACGCCGTGACATTCGCCCTTGTGACTATCCTCCCGAATCTTCCGGCCCTGGGGGATCCAACCACTTGAACAGCAAATACTTTGCGTTCAGGGCGGATGAGGGATGTGCCGGAAATCGGTTCCGAGACACATTATAGGCGCGGGAGAGGCAGGCGTCCAGCCATGTGATTGTAGGGGTCGCCGATCCTCACCCGCGCAGTATGGCGGCCAGCTCTTCCATATCGTCCGGCAGGGGCGCTTCGAAATGCATCACTTCGCCTGTGCGCGGATGTTCGAATTGCAGCAGGTAGGCGTGGAGCGCCTGGCGCGGAAAGCGGTTGACGGCTTCCCTTGCGGCATCCGGCAGGAGGTTCGCCTTGGTCTTGAAGCCGCCGCCATAGGCGGCATCGCCGAGAAGCGGGTGGCCGATATGTGCCATGTGGACGCGGATCTGGTGGGTGCGGCCGGTTTCGAGGTGGCAGTCGATCAGCGAGGCGAGCGCGGTGGCGTCCGGAGCCTCGTGAAAGCGCTCTATCACTTCATAATGCGTGATGGCTTCGTCGGCGTCCGGGCTGCCGGGGCGCTTGACGGAACGTCGCGTCCGGTCTCCGGTGGCGCGGCCGAGCGGCGCGTTGACGGTGCCGACGAGCTGGCGCGGGCGGCCCCAGACGATCGCCTGATAGGCGCGTTCCAGCGGCGTGGTGCGGCCGTGGTCGGCAAATTGCAGCGACAGGTGGCGGTGGGCGATATCGTTCTTGGCAACGACCATGACGCCGGTCGTGTCCTTGTCCAGCCGATGGACGATGCCTGGTCGGCGCACGCCGCCGATGCCGGAGAGGCTGTCGCCGCAGTGATGGATGAGCGCGTTGACCAGCGTACCGGTCCAGTTACCGGCGCCGGGATGCACGACGAGGCCGGCGGGCTTGGAGATGACGATGACGTCTTCGTCCTCGAAGAGCACGTCGAGCGGGATATCCTCTCCCTGCGGCGTCGGATCTTCCGGTTCGGGCATTGAGATCTCGTAGGTGTCGCCGGGACGCACCTTGCGCTTGGCGTCGGTCACCGGGGTGCCGTTGAGCAGAACGGCATTGGCCTTGATCAGCGCCTGGATGCGGCTACGGGACAATTCCTCGTCCATTTGCGCTGTCAGCCATGCATCGAGCCGCCCTTCGGCGGTTTCATCGGCAGTTAGGACTTTTCTATTGCCCGCGGCTTCTTTAAAGGGGTCGCTCAAACGCATTTCTCCGGCGCACAGGCGCTCTTCAGGAAATAAGGACGCATCGATGACGAATCTCGAGCCAGACGATCAAGAGGAGAAGCCCCTCGATCCGGCCCTGGAAAGTGTCCGACGCAAGATGGTCCGCCTGCAGATCGTCTCGGCGGCCGTCATGGTGGTGAGCCTTATGGCCGTGTTCGGCGCCGTTGTCTATAAGACGATGCGCGCTCCGGCGAAGCCTGCGGGCTCGGCTGCCTCGAATATTCCTTCGGACGCTCCCGTCTCCGTGACGGCTGCCCTGCCGCAGGGATTTACTGTCCAGTCGACGGCGCTTTCCGGCAATCAGGTGCTGTTCTACGGCACGCTTGCCAGCGGCCAGCGCCAGGCCATCGTCTTCGATTACGGCATCGGCCGCATCGTTGCGACGATAGCGCTCCCCAACTGACGGCTTGACGATGGCGGGCGATCGGCTGATCGAGATCAAGCATCCCGACGATCCGCGCATCGCCGAGTTTCGCGATATCCGCGAGCGTGACCTGACCGGCCGCGAAAGCCGCTTCATTGCCGAGGGTACGGTGGTGCTGCGGCTCCTGGCCGGAGCGCATGCAGCTGGCGGGGATTTCGTTGCCGAAAAGGTGCTGTTGCTGCGCAATCGCGCCGCCGGGTTGGAAGAGATCATCGCGACCTTTCCGCCCGACGTGCCGATCTATGTTGCGGAAAGCGCGATCCTGGACGGCATCGTCGGCTTCCATCTGCATCGGGGTGTCCTGGCGCTCGGACGGCGGACGGCGGACACGGATATGGACGCCTTTCTCGAACGGCTGCCGAAACGTTCGCTCGTTCTTGTCGGTTGCGGCATCTCCAATCATGACAATGTCGGCTCGATGTTTCGCAATGCCGCGGCTTTCGGCGCCGATGCGGTGTTGCTGGACGAGACTTGCTGCGATCCGCTCTATCGCAAGGCGTTGCGCGTCTCGGTCGGCTCGGTGCTGACCATGCCTTACCGCCGTCAGCTGAGCGATGTCGACCTGCTTGCGGCGCTGGCGGAGCGCGGCTTTGCTATCTGGAGCCTGTCGCCGCGCGGAACCACCGATATCCGCGCCGTTCCTCCAACGGATCGTATGGCGCTGGTGGTCGGCACGGAGGGGGAGGGGCTGCCGCAGGAGATCCTGTCGGGTTTTGGCAGCGTGCGGATACCGCAGGCGCCGGGGCTGGATAGCCTGAATGTGGCGACGGCGAGCGGCATCGCGCTTTTCGAGATGGCATCGCTGCTGAAGCGGGTCTGAATTTCCGCCTTCACCGAACCTTTGCGGCTATTTCCGCAAGAGGGCGGCGGCGCGATGGGCGAGGCTAAGGCGCGTGCCCTGTGCGGCGGGGTTGGCTTCCTTCGGCAGGAGATCGAAGATCGGCGATTGATCGCCTTCCCGGCGGGCGGTCAGCGCCACCATGTTGGCGGCGATAACGGCGATTTCCTCGCGCATGGCCTGGTCATGCGCCGGTGAGCGCGATTTGGACAGGCGGTCCGAAAGGGCTGCGGCGCGATTGCGCACCTCTTCCGTCATATGGGCGATATCGTCTTCCAAGCTGCGCTCCGGTTTCGATGCGTTGGCGTCATTGTCCGCGGTTGCCGGGATTGCCTGTTCGGCCATCGGCTTGGCGCCGTTGGCCCGCTTGGCGGACGAGACGAGATGGGCGGCGCGGGGTGTTCGGCCGGTTGGTCGTGCCTCACCATTGCCGGCTTCCAGTTTGTCCTTCAGGCGCGCCATCGCGGTTTCCTTGTCGGCGTTGCCGGCAATCTCCCGGTTCAGCCGCTCGTCGAGTCGCCGGGCCTTGTCGCTCTCCTGACCCAGCAGCGTTTCGGCATCCCTGGCGCGCTGGCTTGCCTGGTTCAGATCCTGGCGCAGCGTGTCGCGCTCGTCCCGCAACGTGTTGATGCGCAGCTTCAGGCTTTCGACTTCGGTTTCTCGCGCCGCCAGATCGATCTTCAGATTATCGGCGTCGGCGGCCATCTTGGTCATCCGCTTGCGCAGGCTGTCGATATCGGCATCCTTTTCGGCACTTGCCTGCTCGACCGCATGCACGCCGGATTTCAGCTGGCTGATATCGCTTTCCTCACGGCGCAGGCGTGAGCGCAGCTCGCCGGCCTCGGTTTCCAGATCGTCGATGCGGGTCTGCAACTCGCGGCTCTCGGCAGCAAAGCGGCTGGCTTCCTGCAGAAGCTTGCCATTGTGTATCTGCAGCGCGACGCCCTTGTCCCGCTCCTGGGTCAGCCGCTGTTCCGTCTTGGCGTTCTCGGCGGCAAAAAGGGCGCGTGCCATGTCCTTCTGAGCTCGCACTTCCTGCGGGCTCAGCGGCATCGTGGCCTTCAGCCGCTTTTCCGTGAACCAGACAATGCGACGATGGATCGCGGGCGCAATCAGGAAAGCCAGAAAGGCGGCGGTTAGAAAGCCCAATCCGAACAACAGAGCAAATTCAATCACGGCACTGCCTGCATCTGGGAGTTGTTTGCGATATCGGTGAATTGATTAAGCATGGGGGCGAGCCGACGGGCAAGGGTTTAAATCGGATATGGTTTACCGGCGGGCCGACGTTCCCGGATAAGAAAAGGCCCGCGATTGGCGCGGGCCAGGAGATCGAAGGCATGGGAGGCGATATTGCTCGTAACCTCAGAAAGGATTCCATGTCGCGCTCGGCGTGACCTTGAGGTAGCCGAGATTGACGCCGAGACGGGCGCCGAGGCCGGTGCGGATCGGCACCAGCACGATGTTGTTGTTCTTCAGTACCGTCATGCCGAAGCCGGCGACGACGAAGGCCTGGCCGCTGACGCCGCCGAAACGAGTATAGACGCTGTCGATGCTCGGCAGGTCGTAGACCAGCATCATGACGCGGGCGCCCTGGCCGCCATAATCGAGGCCGAGGGACGGCCCCTGCCAATAGAGCGGGTGTTCGCCGGCATTCTTGGTGTTGAGCTGGCCTTCGCCATAGGTCAGGCCGGCGATGAAGGCGCCGGAACCTTCCTGGCCGAGGATGTAGCCGTTCGGCAGGCCATATTGCTGGAAGGCGCGTTCAACGACCTTGGCGAGGCCGCCGCTGGTGGAGCCGAAGAAGGAATGTCCGGCGTCGACGATTTCCTGCATCGAATAGTGTTGGTTGGTCGGCGCCGCCGCCGCCTGACGAACCGGCAATGCGAAGCTCACGAACGCAACGATGGCCAAGATCAAGCCGAGGCCTACCGTTCTTGAGCCGGGGCTGGGCATTCTCTTCAGGAGTTGATAGCGCATGTCAGTCATCCGTTCATCATGGTCGGTGCGATTGAGAGCGGGCGTGTGGCGCATTCGCATGAACGCGCCCAATATGCCTCGCTCCCCGTTCCAGACTGTTCCGCCCGATTTCCGCACGGCGATTCGCGCGCGAAAAAGTCTGGTGGTGATGAATGCATTTTGCGTCGATCATCTTAACAATCGGTTTACCAAATATGGTGTCTTTATGGCGAGTGGTACGCCGCCTGCGGCAATCCTCGAGCAATCTTGCCGTGGCAACGTAAAATCATACGGCGTTCCGCCTTGTCAGCATTCAGGAGACAATGAATGTCGAAGAATCCGAACCTCACCTTGACCGGACCGGATCTGGCCGCGCTGCTATGCAGCCGCGTTTGCCATGATGTGATCTCGCCGGTCGGTGCGATCAATAACGGCCTGGAGCTGCTCGACGAGGGCGGTGCTGATGCCGATGCCATGGACCTGATCCGCACCAGCGCCCTCAACGCTTCGGTCCGCCTCAAATTCGCGCGTCTTGCCTTCGGCGCCTCCGGTTCTGTCGGCGCCTCGATCGATACGGGCGAGGCCGAGCGTGCCGCCAAGGATTTCGCCGCCGCCGAAAAGAAGGCCGAGGTGAGCTGGACCGGCCCGCGCGCCATCATCCCCAAGAACCGGGTCAAGCTTCTGCTCAATCTCTTCCTCGTCGCCTATGGCTCGATCCCGCGCGGCGGCAATATCGACGTGACGCTGGAAAATCCCGATCTTGACGCCAAGTTCACGATCACCACCAAGGGCCGGCTGATGCGTGTTCCGCCGAAATTCGCCGAAATCTGCTCCGGCACGCTGGAAGAGGCGGTCGACGCCCATTCGATCCAGCCTTACTACACCGTGCTTCTGGCTGACGAGAGCGGCATGGAACTTTCCTACAAGGCCACGCCGGAAGAGCTGACCTTCATCGCCACCATGCGCGGCGAATAGTCGGTTTTCGTAGACTCTATTTCGATACCCCCGCAACGGAACCGGTTGCGGGGGTATTTTTACGTGTATCGAAATACCTCTGCACAATCTTTTGGCCGTTCGCGCAATTGACAATATAACGGTAACGAATCCTTAGCCTCGCGCCCCTATCGTTCCAATTTGAGGTTGGTGCCCGACCGATGGCGACCGGGCGCGAAGGAGCGGATAATGCAGCGGTTCATGATTACGGATACGTCGGATGTCGTACGCAAGGTCGGCAAGCGCATTCTGTCAGAGCTGGATTTTCTCGTGAGCGAAGCCGGCGATGCCCGCGAGGCGTTGGCGCGCTGCCAGGCTGAAATTCCCGATTATCTGATCGTCGATGCCGGCATGGAAGGCGCTCTCGAGTTGATCGCCAGCATCCGCGCCATGCCGAACGGCAAGGACGTGAAGATCTACTACTGCGTCATCGAGGCGGATCTGCGCAAGCTGATGGCCGGAAAACGGGCCGGCGCCACCGATTTCCTTCTGAAGCCTTTCGACCGCAAGATCCTGACTGCCGTTTTCGGCAATCGCGCCATCGCGGCCTGATCCCAGCCAAGCCGTTCCAGTCTATGGATGACAGCCGCCTCTCCGGGCGGCTTTTTTGTTGCAGTGACACCGACAACAAAAAATCCCGCCTGATGCGGCGGGATTTCGATTGGTGTGGCGGTTGTGGGGTAGGCGGCTCAGGCGCTTTCGGCTAGCTCGTTATTGTCGGGTTCGCGCAGCACATAACCGCGACCCCAGACAGTTTCGATGTAGTTAGCGCCGCCGGCGGCATTTGCGAGCTTCTTGCGCAGCTTGCAGATGAAGACGTCGATGATCTTGAGTTCCGGCTCGTCCATGCCGCCATAAAGGTGGTTCAGGAACATTTCCTTGGTGAGCGTGGTGCCCTTGCGGAGCGAAAGCAGCTCCAGCATCTGGTATTCCTTGCCCGTCAGATGTACGCGCTGGCCGCCGACTTCGACGGTCTTGGCGTCGAGATTGACGATCAGTTCGCCGGTCATGATCACCGACTGGGCATGGCCCTTGGAACGGCGGACGATGGCGTGAATTCGTGCGACCAATTCATCCTTGTGAAAGGGTTTGGTCATATAGTCGTCTGCACCGAAGCCGAGACCGCGAACCTTGTCTTCAATACCGGCCATGCCGGAGAGAATGAGGATCGGTGTCTTTACCTTCGACAGGCGCAGGGTACGAAGCACTTCGTAGCCGGACATGTCGGGAAGGTTAAGATCGAGCAGAATGATGTCGTAGTCGTAGAGCTTTCCAAGATCCACGCCTTCTTCACCGAGATCGGTGGTGTAGACGTTGAAACTCTCGGATTTGAGCATCAGCTCGATGCTCTGCGCTGTCGCGCTATCGTCTTCAATTAATAGAACCCGCATAATTATCCCCTTTACCGCCGCCGAAAGGTCGTCAGCCCCCTACGCGATACCGAACAAATCACTGCCTGATTTGGAAGCTGCCATGGAATGGTTAACAAATTCTGATTCACTCTGGCAAGTCGTATCGAATTTATTAAATAATTTTTCCATTGCACTGTTTTCCAAAGACAATCGGCAAATATCAATCCTAAAGTGTTGCATTAAGAAGACACGCCAAGTGATTCATTCGACTCGCCAATGCCAACATATCGAATTCCGACTGCGGCATTTACTGACCCTTAAATCATTGTCCCTATCATTAACGATGCCCGTAAACGAAAGGTTACCAGCGGTAGGTTTTTATTAAGATCGCTGGAAATTTTTTTAACCAAACCGTTTCAAAGCGGCGCGGCGGGTCATTTTATCGAGAGCCGGGGTCTCGCATCACGGGAGTAATGCGTATGAAGTCACGTGAGAGCCTAACGCGCCTGAAAGAGTTTCAGGTGAACGAAAAACGCCGTCAGTTGCAGCAATTGCAGATGATGATGGCGGAATTCGACCGTATGACAAAGGATCTGGAGAGCCAGATCGTGCTGGAAGAGAAAAAGTCCGGCATTGTCGACCCGAGCCACTTTGCCTACCCGACCTTTGCCAAGGCCGCACGCCAGCGTGCGGACAACCTGCAGGTGTCGATCCGGGAATTGCAGGTGCAGGAAGAGGCGTTGGAAACATCGCTGGAAGAAATGCAGGCCGAATATGCCAAGGCGGCAGCCTTGGAAGAGCGTGACGGCTCTGGTCCGGTTAGGGCACGCGCCTGATCTAACCATTCCGTCGCCAGCTGTTGCCCCTAAGCCGACTGTGTTCCGAAATCGGAATGTTTTCCGGGGGATACGGGAAGCGACGGGAACGGCACGAGAGCCGTGCATGACTGGCCTTGATTGGGCCGGCCATGCACGGTTTTTGGTGTTTTCTGGAGAAAAAGTGGGCCGTCCTTGCTGAAGGGACGCCTACATATTCACAACGTCATGCCATTCTTTATGACGTAGAGACTGCGCCTTGAAAAAGGGGCAGAGCGGGATGATTTTCCAGCCGCCGTGGCGGGCTTCCTCGACGGCATGAAGGGCGAGTGCCTGGCCGACGCCCTTGCCGCGAAGCGCATCCGGAACACCGGTATGATCGATAATGATAAGGTTCGGGGACGCGCGGGAAAAGGTCATCTCGGCCTCGTGGCCTTCGACCGTCGCGACATAGCGGCCGCCTGACGCATTGTTTTCGTTGCGAATATCCATGATCAACCTCCCAAATGTTGCATATTGGGAAGAGTGACATGCGGAAGGCGAGCTGCCAACCGGTGAAATCGGCAACGCATCGTCTCGTCTCCTTCTCGAATATCACTTCGATATCAAGGAGAGTATTAAACAGTCCAATTGGACGGATTTTATGCTTGATTTGCCAAATGCGGTTTTCCGCGGCCGCTTGGCTATCGCCAAAACAGGCGGGCTTGCCGCGACGTCCATACAGCCAGGTCTGTGGTTTTTACGCTGGCTGCATCATGATTTCGGGCCTTCTTCTTGTCCTGGAGAGGAGGGAAGGAGGCCCGAACCGAAGATCAAACGGATATCGCGGCTGCTGCAATCGTCAGTGACGATACTGCTGTATGCGGGTCGTCCGCAGGCCCGCGAGGCCATGGGAATTGATGGACGACTGCCAGGAAAGGAACTCTTCGACAGTGAGCGTATAACGTTCGCAGGCTTCTTCCAAGCTCAGCAGGCCGCCGCGCACAGCGGCGACAACCTCGGCCTTACGACGGATAACCCAGCGGCGCGTGTTCGGCGGCGGCAGGTCGGCTATCGTCAGCGGGCTGCCATCGGGGCCGATGACATACTTTACTCGGGGACGTATCATTTCGGTCATTGGACTCTCTACACATACTCAAGACCACAAGAGCCACTCTAGCTTGCCACATTTAAAAATTGCCTAAGCGCATAGTAACACTTTGCTAAGAATTTTAAGAAAAACCGCCGCGGGCTGATTTGCACCTGGCATGGTGCCACAACCGGCCAAGCAATCCCCTATAATTCGTAGGAGAAAACAGGCTTCGCCACTATTTTTTGTCAGTGAAAACTTACGTTTCCGGATCGAAAACTACGCGTCGACCAGATTTTTCTTTCCGCCCCAGCAGATGAAATTGGGGTTGGCGAAATCGGAATCCTCGCTTTGATCGGTCTTGCCGTAGGCGAGGGGATGGCCGTCGAGCGTGACGGTCGAGCCGCCGGCGGCGCGCAATACGGCGTCGCCGGCCGCCGTGTCCCATTCCATCGTGCGAGTAAAGCGCGGATAGACATCGGCCTTGCCTTCGGCGAGAAGACAGAATTTCAGCGAGGAGCCGATCGAAGTGCAGGCAGAGACGGCGTTTTCTTCCAGAAAGCTGTCCGTCCTCGGGCTGCTGTTGCAGCGGCTGGCAAGCGCCAGCAGCCTGTCGGGCCGCCCGCGCACGGCAATGATCGAGCGGTCGGAGACGGTGAAATTGTCCGAAATGGCGAGCTTGCGCGCCTCGCCGCCTTCTCCGGTGAAGGCAATGCCGAGCGCCGGCGCGAAAACGATCCCGGCGACGGGAGCACCGTTGTGGATATAGGCGATGTTGACGGTAAACTCGTCGCGATGCTCGATGAATTCGCGCGTGCCATCGAGCGGATCGACGAGGAAGAAGGAGCGGCCGCGAATGTCGGGAATCCTGCCGGCAGCCACCGATTCCTCGGCAATTGCCGGGATGTCGGGGAAGTCGCGCGTCAGATGCTCGAGAATGATATGTTCGGCGCGTTCGTCGGCGACGGTGACGGGGCTCTGGTCTTGCTTCAAGGCGACAGCGTAGCCCGCGCGGTAGACCTCCAAAATGGCCTTACCTGCCTCAAGGGCCGCTTTTTCAAATGTCGCGAGCATTTGCCTGTTCGTCTTTCCGCAGCTCGTCTGCGTTGCAAGTTGGGAGTTATAATACTTAAGAGGTCTTCACTATGAAGTGTAGACCCGGCGTCGATCACGTTTTTACCGCTTAGCTATCGGATCGTGACTCGACAAGAGGACTTTGCAGCCCTGCGCCGATCCCGGTGGCATCCACGCAACCGCGTGCTTTTTGGGATATAGCGGTTGGCCGCCGTAGCGCATTCGGGAAAGAAGATGTCCTGTTTGCGAAGATTTTCCGTCCTTTCGGGACTTGTCGTTTTTATTGCATATGCGAATGTGCGGCCGGGTAGAGATCGGGATGAATTCATGCGTTATTCGGCATATCAGCTTCTAAAACAGGCGCTTTCGGGAAACCGGCATTGGCAACCTGTGTGGCGAACCCCGGAGCCGAAGCCGCATTATGATGTGATCATCGTCGGCGGCGGTGGCCATGGGCTGGCGACGGCCTATTATCTCGCCAAGGAGTTCGGCATCACCAATGTCGCCGTGCTCGAAAAGAGCTATCTTGGCTCCGGCAATGCCGGCCGTAACACCACGATCATCCGCTCCAACTATCTGCTGCCGGGCAACGAGCCCTTCTACGAATTCTCAATGCAGCTTTGGGAAGGGCTGGAGCAGGACTTCAATTACAACGCCATGGTCTCCCAACGCGGCGTCCTGAATCTCTTCCATTCCGATGGCCAGCGCGATGCCTATGCCCGGCGCGGCAATGCGATGCGTATGCATGGGGTCGATGCCGAGCTGCTGAACCGGGATCAGGTCCGCAAGATGATGCCCTATCTCAATTTCGACCACGCGCGCTTTCCGATCCTCGGCGGCCTGCTGCAAGAGCGTGGCGGCACGGCGCGGCACGATGCCGTCGCATGGGGCTATGCGCGTGGCGCCGACAGCCGGGGCGTCGATCTCATCCAGCAATGCGAGGTGATCGGCATTCGTCGGGACGAAAGCGGGGCGGTGACCGGCGTCGAGACGACGCGCGGCTTCATCGGCTGCGGCAAGCTGGCGTTGGCGGCGGCCGGCCACACCTCGATCCTCGGCCAGATGGCGGATCTGGAGCTGCCGATCGAAACCCATGTGCTGCAGGCTTTCGTCTCGGAGGGGCTGAAGCCGGTGATCGACCACGTCATCACCTATGGCGCCGGACATTTCTATATATCGCAGTCGGACAAGGGCGGTTTGGTCTTCGGCGCCGATATCGACTACTACAGCTCCTATGCCCAGCGCGGCAATCTGGCCACCGTTGAGCACACGATGGAGGAAGGGGTGTCGCTGATCCCCGGCCTGTCGCGCGTCCGCGTGCTGCGGACATGGGGCGGGGTGATGGATATGAGCATGGACGGCTCGCCGATCATCGACCGCACGCATATCGACAATCTTTATCTGAACTGCGGCTGGAACTATGGGGGCTTCAAGGCGACGCCGGCCTCCGGTTTCTGCTTCGCGCATCTGATCGCCAAGGGCGAGAGCCATGAGGTCAGCCGCTTCATGCGCCTCGATCGCTTCGAGCGCGGTTTTGTGATCGACGAAAGCGGCAAGGGTCCGCAGCCGAATCTGCATTGAGGGCACGAAACCAATGGCAAGCTTGATCAACTGCCCGCATTGCGGCACGCGCCCGAAGGAAGAGTTCACCATTCGTGGCACCTCGGTCGTCCGTCCGGCATTGTCCGCGCCGGATGAGGACTGGAATCGTTATGTCTATATTCGCGACAACGAGCGCGGGCGCATTTTCGAAGATTGGCATCATGCGGCCGGTTGCCGCCGCTGGCTGATCGTCGAGCGCAGCAATGTCACTCACGAGGTTTTTTCCGTCACCGATGCGGCCGACAAGGCGCGGGAGGCGGCGCAATGACCGCCTATCGTCTCTCCTCCGGCGGCCTCGTCAATCGCAGCCGGCCGCTTTCGTTCAAGTTCGATGGCAAGGATATGAAGGGATTGGAGGGCGATACGCTTGCCGCCGCCCTTCTTGCCAACGACCAGCTGCTCGTCGGCCGCAGCTTCAAATATCACCGGCCGCGCGGTATTTTGACGGCGGGTTCGGCCGAACCGAACGCGCTGGTGACGATCGGCAAGGACGGCCGCACCGAGCCGAACACGCGGGCGACCGTTGCCGAACTCTATCAAGGCCTGACCGCCGTCAGCCAGAATCGCTGGCCGTCGCTGAAATATGATGTTGCCTCGATCAACGGACTGCTGTCGCCCTTCCTTGGCGCCGGCTTCTACTACAAGACTTTCATGTGGCCAGCAGCCTTCTGGGAAAAGGTCTACGAGCCGCTGATCCGCCGCGCCGCCGGTCTCGGCAAGGCGGTAATGGAGCCGGATCCAGATCGTTATGAGAAGGCCTGGGCGCATTGCGACCTGTTGGTGATCGGCTCCGGCCCCGCCGGGCTGATGGCGGCGCTGACGGCGGCGCGTGCCGGTCTGCGCATTATTCTTGCTGACGAAGGATTTCGTCTAGGCGGATCGCTTTTGTCCGAACGGCTGTCGATCGGCGGCGTTTCCGCCGATGCCTTCTTGCATGCAGCGCTCGAGGAACTTCAGAGCTTCGAGAATGTCACCTTGATGCCGCGCACAACGGTGGTCGGCTGGTACGATGACAATGTCTTCGGCGCGGTCGAAAAAGTGCAGAAGCATGTGGCGATGCCGTCGCCAGATCTGCCGGTGGAGCGCCTGTGGCGTATCGCCGCCAAGCGCGCCATCCTTGCGACCGGTGCTGAAGAGCGACCTTTGGTGTTCGGCGGCAATGACAAGCCTGGGGTGATGATGGCCGGCGCGATGCGCAGCTATCTCAATCGCTATGGCGTCGTTGTCGGCCAGAAGGTGGCGGTGTTCACCAATGGCGGCTCCGGTTATCGCACGGCGCAGGATCTGGCCGCCGAAGGTGTCGAGATATCGGCGATCATCGATACGCGCAGCAGCGCATCCGACGTCGCGCCGCAGGGCGTTCGCATCATTCACGGTGGCACCGTGCAAGCGACGAAGGGCAAATATCGCATCAGCGGCGTCATCGCCGATCGTGGCGGCCTGGACGAGCTGATCGCCTGCGATGCGCTGGCCATCTCCGGCGGCTGGTCGCCGATCATCCATCTTGCCTGCCAGCGCGGGGCAAAGCCGGTCTGGTCGGAGGAGAAGCAGGCCTTCATGGCGCCGACGGTCGGCGGCGAGCTGGAGATTGCCGGTTCGGCGGCCGGCATCGATGGCGTTTCGGGCTGTCTTGCCGATGGTGCCGCCAAGGCGCGGCTGGTGATCGCAAGCCTTGGTCGTAAGGCGCAGGCGGCCGAGATGCCGGAAGTGGAAGGCGATTACGATCCGTCCTTCGCGGCGACCTGGCATTTGCCGGGCGCCAAGGACAAGGCCTTCGTCGACTTCCAGAACGACGTGCACACCAAGGATCTGGGCCTGGCACTGCGCGAAGGTTTCGGCCATGCCGAGCATGCCAAGCGCTATACGACCAGCGGCATGGCGACGGATCAGGGCAAGCTCGGCAATGTCAACGCTGCGGGGATCATCGCGGGCATGCGTGGCGTCAGCCCGGCCGCTGTGGGAACGACGACATTCAGGCCTTTCTATACGCCTGTCTCCTTCGGTGCCCTGGCGGGCACGTCGCGCGGCAAGCACGCGCATCCGGTGCGGGAATCGCCGTTGCATGGCTGGGCCAAGAAGAATGGCGCTGTTTTCGTCGAATCCGGCCTTTGGTATCGCTCCTCGTGGTTTGCGCGCGCGGGCGAAAAGACCTGGCGTGACAGCGTCGACCGCGAAGTGCTGAATGTCCGCAGCAATGTCGGTCTTTGCGATGTCTCAACACTCGGAAAGATCGAAATCTTCGGCAAGGATGCCGCCGAGTTTCTCAATCGGCTCTATTCCAACGCTTTCCTGAAGCTGCCGATCGGCAAGGCGCGCTACGGGCTGATGCTGCGCGAAGACGGCATCGTGTTCGACGACGGCACGGCGAGCCATCTATCGCCGAATCACTTCTTCCTCACCACCACGACGGCAATGGCCGGCGAGGTGATGACGCATATGGAGTTCTGCTCCCAGAACCTCTGGCCGCAACTCGATGTACGTTTCGTCTCCTCGTCGGATCAATGGGCGCAGATGGCGATCGCCGGACCGAAGGCGCGGCTGGTTCTGGAACAGATCGTCGAGGACGATATTTCCGATGCGTTCTTCCCGTTCCTCGCCGCCTCGGAGGTGATGCTGAAGGGCGGATTGAAGGCGCGGCTGTTTCGCATCTCCTTCTCCGGTGAACTGGCCTACGAGCTCGCCGTTCCAGCCGGATATGGCGAGGCGGTGGCGGATGCGGTCATGGAGGCGGGCAAGGCGCATGGTATCTGTGCCTATGGTGTCGAGGCGCTGAATGTGCTGCGCATCGAAAAGGGTCATGTCACTCACAACGAACTGGATGGCCGCACCACGCCCGACGATGTCGGTCTTGGCCGGATGATGTCGACGCAGAAGCCGGATTTCATCGGCAAGCGTCTTTCGACCCGCTTCGGCCTGACCGCGGCCGACCGTGGCCAGCTTGTCGGGCTGAAGCCGCTTGAGGCTGGCAAGGAAATCCGGGCCGGCGCGCACCTTCTGAGGGAGGGCGCCAAGCCGTCGACCGCGAATGATCAGGGTCATGTCTCCTCGGCCTGCTTCTCGCCGGTTCTCGATCATTTCATCGCGCTTGCCTTTCTGAAATCAGGCCGCGAGAGGATCGGAGAACATGTGATCGTCTGGGACGGATTGCGTGGTGAGGAAGTGGTTGCCGAGGTCTGCAATCCGGTCTTCGTCGATCCCGATAACAAGAAGCTTTTAGGGTGAGGGTCCGATGAGCGCCGCATATCAAAACAGGCACGTTCTGGAAGATCATATCTCCGGCTTCGAGGCTGAGCCCAATCCGAACCATCTCGCCGTCGTCCGTCACCCTGTCATCTTCTCCGTGCTTGGTCATGCTGGGCAAGAGGACTGGGCGCTGGTGGCGCTGAAGGCGATGCCGGATATTTCCGTTCGCCATGTCGGGCCTGGCGAATGGCTGGCGGTGTCCGAGACGCTCGGCGCGGAGAGCCTGGCGCGCGATCTCGCCATGCTGGATGCGGCCCGCGCTTCCTTCTTCGAGCAGAGCGACGGTCGCGTGGTGCTGCGCCTCTCCGGCCCAAGCGTTCGCCGCATCCTGGCGAAATGCGTGGCGGTTGACCTGCATCCGCAGGTCTTTGCCGAGGGACAGTCGGCCAGCATGTTGTGCTGCCATGTCAGCGCCAATCTCGCCCGCACCGGCCCCGACCGTTTCGAAATCATCGTTCCGCGCTCCTATGCCGGCAGTGTTTTTGAGGAAGTGATGGAGATGGGACGCGAGTTCGCGTTGACGGCCGGCTTCGCCGATTGAGACTGCAATCCGGAACGGTGTAGTGCGGTTTTCCAACGGGGCCATGCGTCCGAAAGCGAATGGCGCGATCCGAACAATCGCGATGGCGCAAACAGACATATCGGTTTCGCAGTTCGGGCTATTTGGCCCTCCGGATAGTCTCTAGGCTGCCCTGCAAATACGGCCGGTCACAGCGGAAAACTCCCTGCGGCTTCGAGCCGAAAACAGGGGATTTCCAGATGAAAAGCCATGCCAGGGTCGTCGTCATCGGCGGTGGGGTCGTCGGATGTTCGGTGCTCTATCACCTGACGAAATTCGGCTGGACTGATGTCGTCCTGTTGGAGCGCTCCGAACTGACGTCGGGTTCGACCTGGCATGCGGCCGGCGGCATGCACACGATCAATGGTGACCCGAATGTCGCCAAGCTGCAGAAATACACGGTCGAGCTTTACAAGGAAATTCAGGAATATTCTGGCCAGGATATCGGTCTGCACATGACCTCCGGCCTCATGCTGGCGGCGACGCCGCAGCGTTTCGACTGGCTGAAGTCGATCCTCGCCAAGGGCCGTTACAACGGCCTGGAGGCGACATTGCTGACGCCGAAGGAAGCGCATGAGATGATGCCGCTTCTGGATCCAGATCAGTTCGTCGGCGCTCTCTACGACCCCGTCGAGGGCCATCTCGACCCCTATGGCACGACGCATGCCTATGCCCGCTCGGCGAAGAAGAACGGCGCCGATATCTATCTGCATACCAAGGTGGAAGAGCTGGTGCAGCGCGAGGACGGCTCCTGGCGAGTGATCACCAATCAGGGCGAGATCATCGCCGAGCATGTCGTCAACGCCGGCGGTCTCTGGGCGCGCGAAGTCGGGCGCATGGTCGGGCTGGAGCTGCCTGTGCTTGCCATGGAGCATATGTATCTGATCACCGAGGACATGCCCGAGGTGATGGACTTCAACAAATCCACCGGCAAGGAGCTGATGCACTGCGTCGATTTCGACGGCGAAATCTATCTGCGCCAGGAGCGGCAGGGCATGCTGATGGGCACCTATGAAAAGGCCTGTCGTCCGTGGTCACCGGTGACCACGCCCTGGGATTTCGGTCACGAGCTGCTGGCCGAAGATATCGAGCGTATCACGCCGGAGCTCGAAGTCGGCTTCCGCCATTTCCCCGCTTTCAACAATGCCGGCATCAAGAAGATCATCAACGGGCCTTTCACCTTCTCGCCGGATGGCAATCCGCTGGTTGGGCCAGTGCGCGGACTGACGAACTATTGGTCGGCCTGCGCCGTCATGGCTGGCTTCAGCCAGGGCGGCGGCGTCGGGCTGGCGCTCGCCAACTGGATGATCCACGGCGATCCGGGCTTTGACGTCTTTGCCATGGATGTCTCGCGCTATGGCGACTATGCGACACTTGCCTACACCAATGCCAAGGTGCGCGAGAACTACACGCGCCGCTTCTCCATCCGCTATCCCAATGAGGAGCTGCCGGCGGCGCGGCCGCTGCTGACGACGCCGATCTACGACAAGCTCAAGGCGGCGGGCGGTGTCTTCGGGGCATATTATGGGCTGGAGCAAGCCTTGTGGTTTGCGCCCGAGGGCGAGGTGGACCAGTTCTCCTGGCGGCGTTCCAACGATTTCGACGTGGTTGGCGTCGAGGCCAAGACAGTCCGCGACAGCGTCGGGCTAATGGAGACCTCCGGTTTCGCCAAATATTCGGTCAAGGGACCGGGCGCGGAAGCCTTTCTCGACCAATTGCTTGCCTGCCGTATTCCGACCATCGGTCGGATGACGCTGGCGCCGATGCTGAAGCATGATGGCAAGCTGATCGGCGACTTCACGCTCGCCAAGCTGGGCGAGGGGGATTTCCTCCTCATCGGCTCGGGCATTGCCGAAGCCTATCATATGCGCTGGTTCGAAGACTTGCTGCCGAAGGACGGCTCGGTGGAGCTGAAGGCGCTCGGCCTGTCGTTGCTCGGCCTCTCCTTCGCCGGACCGAATGCGCGCAAGCTCTTGGAAAAGCTGACGCATCAGGATGTGTCAGCCGCCGCTTTCCCCTTCATGTCCATTCGTCCCATGGATATCGGCATGGCGCCGGCCATTGTCGGTCGCGTCTCCTATACCGGTGATCTCGGCTATGAGATCTGGATGAAGCCGGAGCATCAGCGCTATCTCTTCGATCTGCTGATGGAGGCAGGCGCCGAATTCGGCATCCGGCTTTTTGGCCTGAGGGCGCTGAACGCGCTGCGTCTCGACAAATCCTATGGCAGCTGGGCGCGCGAATATCGCCCGCTCTACGGGCCGTTTGAGGCAGAGCTCGGCCGATTCGTGGCGCTTTCCAAGGAGGCGGACTTCATCGGTAAGGCAGCGGCCGCCAGGGAGAAGGCCGAGGGTGGAGCGATGAGGCTGCGCACTTTCATTCTGGCCGCGAAGGATGCCGACGTCATCGGCGACGAGCCGATTTATCACGAAGGGGCGGTCTGCGGCTGGGTGACCTCGGGCGGCTATGCCCATGCCTCGGGCGTTTCGGTCGCCATTGGCTATGTGCCTAAGGAGATTGCCGACGAGGCGTGGGGGTGGTCGATCGAGCTGCTCGGCGACATGGTGCCGGCGAGGCTGCAACCACTGCCGTTGTTTGATCCCGATGGTGCGCGCATGCGCTCCTGAACGTCAGCCTCGAGCGAATGGAACGGGCTCGCTGGAGAGCCTGTTCCCGAAGAGATATTTTCGGCCTAAACCATCTATTATGCTGTCCTGACTGTTTTTTGAGCTGGAACATGCCGTTTTTCTACCATTTCTGGTTCGATTTGCGCCATTGCACGGTCATTTGAAAAGAATTTGTCAATTTCCTGCCTTTTTGGCTTCACATTTCCTTCGAAAGCAGTATGGAATCGCGCCCAAGGGCCCTCTCGAAAGGAACCTCAATCAATAAGAGATGCGGTCCATAGACTCCGCATCCAGGGGAAATGACATATGGATTATTTTATCCAGCAGCTCCTAAACGGGCTGACTCTCGGGTCTATTTATGGCCTGATCGCCATTGGCTATACCATGGTTTACGGCATCGTCGGCATGATCAACTTTGCCCATGGCGATGTTTTCATGCTCGGTGGCTTCGCCGCTCTCATCACTTATCTGGTTCTTGTATCGTTCTTCGCCGGCCTGCCGGTGGCGGTCTTGCTTCTGGTCATGCTCATCGTTGCCATGTTGATGACGAGCCTGTGGAACTGGGTGATCGAGCGCATCGCTTACAGGCCATTGCGCGGTTCGTTCCGCCTGGCGCCGCTGATCACCGCAATCGGCATGTCGATCGTGCTGTCGAACTTCATCCAGGTGGCTCAGGGTCCGCGTAACAAGCCGATCCCGACGCTGGTGGGCGATGTCTACAACTTCGACGGTGTATCGCTGTCGCTGAAGCAGATCATCATCTTCGTCATCACCGTCGTCCTGCTCGCGGCCTTCTGGTACCTGGTCAACAAGACAGCACTTGGCCGCGCCCAGCGCGCCACGGAGCAGGACCGCAAGATGGCGGCTTTGCTCGGCATCAATGTCGACCGGACCATTTCCGTCACCTTTATCATGGGCGCGGCACTCGCCGCCGTCGCCGGCACGATGTACCTGATGTATTATGGCGTCGCCAATTTCACCGACGGGTTCACCCCCGGTGTCAAGGCGTTCACAGCGGCCGTTCTCGGCGGCATCGGCTCGCTGCCGGGCGCGGTTCTTGGCGGCCTGATGATCGGCTTCATCGAATCGTTCTGGTCGGGCAATTTCGCCATCGCGTATAAGGATGTCGCGACCTATGCCATCCTCGCCTACGTACTGATCTTCAAGCCGACGGGTATCCTCGGACGGCCGGAAGTCGAGAAGGTATAACGCCATGGCAAATTCAAATTTCGTTGTAGGCAAGACCGCGCCCGGCCTTGTCCGGAAAGGGCTTACCGACGCTCTCTGGACGGCGCTCATCACCTTCGGAATGTTCGTGCTCTATATCGGTCTGAAGACTGATCAGAACATCGACAACCAGTTGGTTATCGTTCAGCGCTGGGGTCTTCTGGCATCCATCGTTGCCATTGCGACGGTCGGTCGTTTCTTGGTTACGGTCTTCATCCAGCCTCAACTGGCAGCACGGAAGGCAACCAAGGCAAAGGCGCCGCCGGTCATTGCCGAGCCGGGCTTTGTCTCGAAGAACTTCAACAAGATGGCGCTGGCCTTCTTGCTCGTCTATCCGATGCTGGCGCTGGCGCTTTTCGGCCCACAGGGATCGCTGACCTATGTCGACAATTTCGGCATCCAGATCCTGATCTACGTGATGCTTGCCTGGGGCCTGAACATCGTCGTCGGTCTCGCCGGTCTGCTCGACCTCGGCTACGTGGCGTTCTATGCGGTCGGCGCCTATTCCTACGCGTTGCTGTCGACGCATTTCGGCCTGTCCTTCTGGATCCTGCTACCGCTGTCCGGCATCTTCGCCGCCCTTTGGGGTATGGTCCTCGGCTTTCCGGTGCTGCGCCTGCGCGGTGACTATCTGGCGATCGTGACGCTGGCCTTCGGTGAAATCATCCGCATCGTGCTCACCAACTGGACCGATGTCACCAAGGGCAGCTTCGGTATTTCCAACATCACCAAGGCATCGCTGTTCGGCCTCTACACCTTCGATATGAAGGATCCGCACAACGTCATCAGGACCTTTGGCCTGTCGACCTCGTCGGCCTGGTACAAGATCTTCCTGTTTTACGTCATCCTGGCGCTCTGCGCGTTGACCGCCTATGTGACGATCCGGCTGCGTCGTATGCCGATCGGTCGTGCCTGGGAAGCGTTGCGTGAAGACGAGATCGCCTGCCGCTCGCTCGGCATCAATACCGTGACGACCAAGCTTACGGCCTTTTCCACCGGCGCGATGTTCGGCGGCTTTGCCGGCTCCTTCTTCGCTGCCCGCCAAGGCTTTGTCTCGCCGGAATCCTTCGTGTTCCTTGAATCGGCGGTCATTCTTGCCATCGTCGTTCTCGGTGGCATGGGTTCGCTGAAGGGCATCGCCATTGCCGCGATCGCCATGATTGGCGGCACCGAACTGTTGCGCAGCATGGGCTTCCTCAAGATTATCTTCGGTGCCGACTTTACGCCGGAGCTTTACCGCATGCTGATCTTCGGCCTCGCCATGGTGGTCGTCATGCTGGTGAAACCGCGCGGCTTTGTCGGAACCCGTGAGCCGACCGCCTTCCTCAAGGAGCGAAGAGCAGTGTCCGGCAGCTTTACCAAGGAGGGCCACGGCTGATGAACGCTGTGACCACAACCCCCGACGACGTCCTGCTGAAGGTCGATCATCTCTCGATGCGCTTCGGCGGCCTGATGGCCATCAACGACTTCTCCTTCGAGGCCAAGCGCGGCGACATCACCGCGCTGATCGGACCGAACGGGGCAGGCAAGACCACCGTGTTCAACTGCATCACCGGCTTCTACAAGCCGACGATGGGGATGATCACGCTCCACCAGAAGAGCGGCAAGGAGTATCTCCTTGAGCGGCTGCCGGATTTCCGGATCACCCGCGAAGCCAAGGTGGCGCGTACGTTCCAGAACATCCGTTTGTTCTCCGGCCTGACCGTGCTCGAAAACCTTCTGGTGGCGCAGCACAACAAGTTGATGAAGGCATCCGGCTATACGGTGCTCGGCCTGCTCGGCATCGGCAAGTATCGCGCTGAGGCCAAGAATGCCATCGAACTGGCGCGCTTCTGGCTGGAGAAGGCCGATCTCATCGATCGCGCCGACGATCCTGCTGGCGATCTTCCCTATGGCGCGCAGCGCCGCCTGGAAATCGCCCGCGCCATGTGCACCGGTCCGGAACTTTTGTGCCTGGACGAGCCGGCCGCCGGTCTCAACCCGCGCGAATCACTTGTTCTCAACGAGTTCCTGCGCAACATCCGCAAGGATGCCGGCACGTCGATCCTGTTGATCGAGCATGACATGTCGGTGGTAATGGAAATCTCCGATCATGTGGTCGTGCTCGAATACGGACAAAAGATTGCCGACGGCACGCCGGACCAGGTCAAGAACGATCCGAGAGTGATCGCGGCCTATCTCGGCGTCGAGGATGAAGAAGTGGAAGAGGTTATCGCCGAAGTCGAGCACCTCCAGGAGGGTGAACACTGATGACGGGCCAACCGCTTCTGAAAGTTGACGGCGTCGAAACCTATTATGGCAATATCCGCGCCCTTGCCGGCGTCAATGTCGAAGTCAACAGCGGCGAGATCGTCAGCCTGATCGGCGCCAATGGCGCCGGCAAGTCGACGCTGATGATGACGATCTGCGGCAGTCCGCAGGCCCGCGCTGGTTCGGTGACCTTCGACGGCCAGGACATCACCCGCATGCCGACGCATGAGATCGCCCGGCTGCGCATTGCGCAGTCACCGGAAGGACGACGCATCTTCCCGCGCATGACGGTCTATGAAAACCTGCAGATGGGCGCGAGCCTCGACAAGCTCAAATATTTCAATGAGGACGTCGAGAAGATCTTTACCCTGTTCCCGCGCCTGAAGGAGCGCCAGTCGCAGCGCGGCGGCACGCTGTCGGGTGGCGAGCAGCAGATGCTGTCGATCGGTCGCGCGCTGATGGCGCGTCCGAAGCTGCTTTTGCTCGATGAGCCCTCGCTGGGCCTTGCACCGTTGATCGTCAAGGGTATCTTCGAGGCCATCAAGGTTTTGAACAAGACCCAGGGACTGACCGTCTTCCTCGTCGAGCAGAACGCCTTTGCGGCGCTGAAACTCTCCGACCGCGGCTATGTCATGGTCAATGGCCGGGTGACAATGAGCGGCTCGGGCAGGGAGTTGCTCGCCAATCCCGAAGTGCGCGCGGCCTATCTCGAAGGTGGCCACCATTGAGCCCCGTTTCGCGGAGAATTTGATATGCAGGGACTTTTCATCGATAGCGATACCGGCGGCCGCATGATCATCCGCACGGTCATCGTGCTCCTGGGTTTCTGGACTGCATGGCGTGCCGGCCGCGCCGTGGCGTCCAACTGGAACTCTTATCCGCTCGCGGTCATCTATACGTTCATGATCGGGCTTGCGCTGCAATTCCTGCATCACGCGCTGTTCAATGGGCCGGTGTTCGACCTTCTCAACTATATCGTCGACGTGGCTCTTCTGCTCGTCTTCGCCACCGCCGGATATCGTTACCGGCGCACGGATCAGATGGTGAATAATTATTATTGGCTCTATGAAAAGACCTCGGCCTTTTCATGGAAGAAGAAGAATTGACACCGCGCTGAAACTGGGCACAGTCTGAATACCAAGCTGGAAATGCTCGCGAAATCGCTTAACATATTTCGAGAACATACTTTCCAGGCGTTAAGAGGCAAATATACCGGCGCGATGGTTGGTGGGTATTGCGCAGGGCAAAGCAAACGGAACCCGCTTAAAAAATTGGGAGTAACAATATGAAGAAGTATCTCATGTCGGCCGTGGCTCTGTCGGCGATGATCGCTTTCAGCGGCGTTGCGAAGGCTGACATCCTCCTTGGCGTCGGCGGTCCGTTGACAGGCCCGAATGCTGCCTTCGGTGCTCAGCTCCAGAAGGGTGCCGAACAGGCTGTTGCCGACATCAATGCAGCCGGCGGCATCAATGGCGAAAAGCTCAAGCTCGAACTCGGCGACGACGTTTCCGACGCCAAGCAGGGCGTTTCGGTTGCCAACAAGTTCGTCGCTGACGGTGTGAAGTTCGTGGTCGGTCACTTCAACTCGGGCGTTTCCATCCCGGCTTCGGAAGTCTACGCCGAAAACGGCATTCTGCAGATCACTCCCGCTTCGACCAATCCGACCTTTACTGAGCGCGGCCTGTGGAACACCTTCCGTACTTGCGGTCGCGACGACCAGCAGGGTGCAGTCGCCGGCAAGTACATCGCCGACAACTTCAAGGGCGCCAAGGTTGCTGTCGTTCACGACAAGACCCCCTATGGCCAGGGCCTTGCCGACGAAACCAAGAAGAACCTCAACGCCGCTGGCGTGAAGGAAGTTCTCTATGAAGGCATCACCCCTGGTGACAAGGACTACTCGGCCCTCATCGCCAAGATGAAGGATGCCGGCGTCGATTTCGTCTACTACGGCGGTCTGCACACCGAAGCCGGCCTGATCCTGCGTCAGCTGGCTGACCAGGGTGTCAAGGCACACTTCATGTCCGGTGATGGTATCGTCTCGAACGAACTGGCTTCGATCGCTGGCGACGCTGTTGACGGCACGCTGATGACCTTCGCTCCCGATCCGCGCAAGAACCCGGCTTCCACCGACCTCGTCGCCAAGTTCCGCGCTGCGGGCTACGAGCCGGAAGGCTACACGCTCTACGCCTACTCTGCCGTACAGGTCATTGCCGACGCCGCCAAGGCTGCCGGCTCCAACGACCCGATGGCTGTTGCTGACGCGCTGAAGGCAAAGGGTCCGTTCAAGACCGCCATCGGCGAACTCGGCTTCAACGCGAAGGGCGACATCACCCGTCCGGACTACGTCATGTACAAGTGGTCCAAGGGTGCCGACGGCAAGTACACCTACGACGAAATCTCGAAGTAATCTTTGAGACGCCGGTTTTCGGCGATGCGTTCGATCTGGGGAGCCCGGCCATTGGCCGGGCTTCTTTCGTTCGGGGCTGCGAACCGCTGGATCGGGGGAAGTCTCTTCACACCGCAAGCGGGAGGAGGGAGCAGTCTTATCTACATCTCATGCAGCACATGCGCTGCCTTGACGGCGGCGGAGGCCCGGTTTTCGACGCCGAGCTTCACATAGATCTGCTCCAGATGCTTGTTCACCGTCCGAGCGGAGAGACCGAGAATTTCGCCGATATCGCGATTGGACTTACCCTTGGCGATCCAGAGAAGCACTTCGGATTCGCGCTGGGTAAGCGAGAAATGCTGGCGCAATACGCCGTCATCGGCGCGCTGGTTGGTGGCGGTGAGGCGGAAGAGATATTCGTCCGGGCCGATGGCACCGAGAAAGGCGAATTGCAGGGCGGCTTGGCCGCCATTGCTGATCGAGACCAGGTTGTCGCGCGCCGAGCCGAGCCGGGCGCGTTCGCTCATAAAGGCGGCGATGTGCTTCACGACAAGCTCCAGCCCGTCGTCACTGCCGGTGGCGGCGTTGATCAGGCGGGTTGCCTGCGGCGTCGACCAATGGATCGCGCCATCGCCCTTGACCGCCAGCAGGTGCCGTCCGGCAGCATCGAGCGCCACCCGGGCACTCTGGGCGGAGCGGGCATTGCGCAGGTGGACACGGATGCGGGCGCGCAGCTCGTCGACGTTGATCGGCTTGGAGAGATAGTCGACCCCGCCGGATTCCAGCGCGTGCACCACATGTTCGGTCTCGGTCAGCCCGGTCATGAAGATGACCGGGATTTGAGCGACGCCGACATTGGCCTTCAGCCGCCGGCAGGTCTCGAAGCCATCCATCGAAGGCATGACGGCGTCCAGCAGGATCAGGTCCGGCGTGATGCGCTCGACGATGTTCAACGCCGCCGATCCCGAGGTGGCGATCAGCACCGAGAAGCCTGACTGTTCCAGGGCATCGGTCAGGAATCCGAGTGCCTCCGGCGAATCGTCCACGAGCAAGACTATATCGCGGGGAAGGGCGGGCTCAGCCAATCGGTTCTACCTTTTCGTTGTCGAATTTGCTCAGGAAATCCAGGAATCCGTCAAGGTTGAAGGCCTGGACATAGGTGCGTAGAGCATCGGTGAAGGGTTGGTTTTCATCCAGCTTGGCAAGGTCCGCGAGCTTCGCCTCGATACCCCTGACATAGCCGATTTCGCCGAGCCGTATCAACTCGCGCACATGCTCTATCCCAGGGCTCTTCATCGGCAGCGGCGGCTTCGGCAGGACCGGCGCGGAAGCATCGGCATAGACCCATTTCAGGCCGAGATGCAGCGCAAGCTTGTCGCGCAACTGGCGGATATCGATCGGCTTGGCGATTGCGTCATTATGGCTGTCGTCGCTGCCCTTGGCGGCGGCGCTGTCGCCGATATTGGCCGATAGCATCAGGATCGGCGCCATCTGGCCGCTCTCTCTCAGCCGCGAGACCAGCTGCCAGCCGTTCATGCCCGGCATGGAGATATCGACGAGGAAGAGATCGGGCTTGATGCCCTCGATCAGCGTCAGACAGTCCGGGCCGCCAGTCGCCGTCAGCACGATGAAATCGAGCGGCGATAGCACCTCGCGCATCAGCTCGCGATGGTCCTCATTGTCGTCGACGACGACGATGGTGCGGCGCGGGCCTTCATAGCCGATAATCCGCTGTTCCTGTGCCGGCGGCTTCATCGGCCGGAGCACCGCCGACAGCATCAGGCGCACCTTGAAGGTCGAGCCCTTGTCTTTCTCGCTAACGACGGCGATCTCGCCGCCGAGCGTGTTGGTGAGCAGTTGCGTGATGGTGAGACCAAGGCCGAGGCCCGGCATCGGGCGGATGCTCTCGGCCTCGCCGCGCTGGAAGGGTTCGTAGATGCGGGTGAGGTCCTTTTCGGCGATGCCGCGGCCGGTATCGGCAATCGTGAAGGTCGCGACCTGGCTGCGATAGCCGACCTCGAAGCGAACGCTACCGGTATCGGTGAACTTGATGGCATTGGAGAGCAGGTTGACGAGGATCTGCCGCAACCGCTTCTCGTCAGTGCGGACATAGTCGGGCAGGGCGGCGGTGGGTTCGTAAACGAAGACAAGACCCTTGGCCTGTGCCTGCGGGCGGAACATGTCGACGATCTGGTCGAGAAAATCCTTGATGTTGATCTCGTTGGAATAGACCTGCAGGCGACCGGCTTCGATCTTGGAAATATCCAGCAACCCGTCGATCAGGCCCGACAGGTGCTCGGCGCTGCGGCGGATGACTTTCAGTGAGGATTGTCGCGGCGCCGGAATGGTCTCGTCGCGCTCGAGGATCTGGGCATAACCGAGCACGGCGTTGAGCGGCGTGCGCAATTCGTGGCTCAAGCCCACGACGTAGCGGCTCTTGGCGCGGTTCGCGGCCTCCGCCGTCTCCTTGGCGCTCTGCAAGGCGGCGTCCGTCTTCTTGTGTGCGGCGATTTCTTTCAGCAGCAGCGTGTTCTGGCGCGAGGATTCTTCCTCGGCAACGACGCGGCTGTCGTGGGCCAGCACGTAGAACCAGCAGACGACGCCAGCGATGACGGCGAAGACGAAGAAGACGATCAGGATGGTACGGTCGACCACCTGCGCCGTCTCGGGCGAGGCGGAGCCGACCTGATGGGCGATCATTGCGAGGATGGCGCCGACGGCCGTCAGTGCCACGGCAACGGCAATGCCGTAGCGGCCGAGGCGGGTAGCAAGCTTGGCGACGATGGTTGCCGGCAGCAGCGTCTTGGCGACGGTGCCGATCTGCGTGTTGAGCCGCGCCTTTGGCTTGCACATGTCGTGGCAGCGACTGTCGAGCGAGCAGCAGAGCGAGCAGATAGGGGCTGCATAGGCCGGGCACCAGGCCATGTCCTCCGGCTCGAAAGGATGTTCGCAGATCGAACAGGTGATGGTGCTGAGGTTCTTCCAGCTCTGGCGCGGCTTGCGGGCGAGATAGAACTTACCCTTGGTCGCCCAGGCGATGGTGGGCGAGGCGATCAGCGCGATGACCAGGGTGATATAGGGAGCGAGCGAGGCGGCAACCGCGCCGAAAACGCCGAAATGGGCGATCAGCGAGATCGTTGCCGACAGCGCCATGGCGCCGAGGCCAACCGGATTGATATCGTAGAGATGGGCGCGCTTGAACTCGATGCCGGGCGGAGCAAGGCCCAGCGGCTTGTTGATGAAGAGATCGGCGGAGATGGTGCAGAGCCAGGCCATGGCGATGATCGAGAAGATGCCGAGCGTCTCCTCCAGCAGCTTGTAGATGCCGAGCTCCATCAATAGCAGGGCGATGGCGACGTTGAAGATCAGCCAGATGACGCGGCCGGGATGGCTGTGGGTCAGCCGGGAGAAGAAATTCGACCAGGCAAGCGATCCCGCATAGGCGTTCATCACATTGATCTTCAACTGCGAGACCATGACGAAGGAGACCATCAGCAGCAGGGCTGCATTGTGCCAGGGGATCATGTAGCCGAAGGCGGTGAGATACATCTGCGCCGGGTCGGCGGCGCGATCGGCCGGCACGCCCGAACTCAAGGTCAGGACGACAAGAAACGAGCCGGCCAGCAGCTTCGGCGCGCCGATGATCACCCAGCCGGGGCCGGCGAGGAAGATCACCAGGCGGTGCCGCCACTTGCGATGGCCTTCCGGCGGCAGGAAGCGCAGGAAGTCGGCCTGCTCGCCAATCTGCGACATCAACGCCAGGATGACGGCGGAGGCCGCGCCGAATTCGACGAGATTGAAGGGAGCAGCGCTTCCGGGCACGCCCGAGGTATGATGGATGCCCGCGAAAGCCCGCCAGAGGTCGAATTTCCCCCAGTCGGAGAAGGCGATGAAGACGAAGGGTAGGATGTTGAGGACGATCCAGAACGGCTGCGTCAGCAGCTGGAACCGGCTGATCAGGCTAACGCCGTGCGTGACCAACGGAATAACCATGACGGCGCTGATGATGTAGCCAATCCACAAGGGTATGCCGAGCGTCAGCTCGAGCGCTCCCGACATGATGGATGCCTCGATCGCAAACAGCATGAAGGTGAAGCTGGCATAGATCAGCGAGGTGATGGTCGAGCCGATATAGCCGAAGCTTGCGCCGCGGGTCAGCAAATCGATGTCGACACCGTGGCGGATGGCGTAGCGGCTGATCGGCAGGCCGATTGCCAGCATGGCGATGCTGGCGACGATGATGGCGTAGAAGGCGTTGGTGGTGCCGTAGGAGAGCGTGATGGCGCCGCCGATCGCCTCCAGCGCCAGGAAGGAGATAGCGCCGATTGCCGTCTGCGAGATGCGCTGCGAGGAGAATTGCCGGGCGCTCTTTGCGGTGAAGCGCAGGGCATAGTCTTCCAGCGTCTGGTTCGCGACCCAGCGATTATATTCGCGTCTTACCGGAATGATGCGTTGCCGCGCTGCCATGCCAACCCTTCAGCAGTTCCGCCACAGTATTCCGGCGGTAGAGAGATGTCGTAACACGGATCGATACGGCGCTTAAGGGCATGAGAGTGGCATAGACTGCACATTTCGCCCCGGCGTCTACGTCATATTACGTATGTGGTTTCCCCCGGTGCTGCCGGATATTCCGGGCAGGCAACGGTTAATCTTCGTTTACGAGCCGTTGCGGCAGATAAAAAGAGGGGAACTAAACATGAAATTGAAGACTCTCGTCTCCGGCGCGCTTTTGGGCGCCATCATGTCGACAACGGCATTCCATGGAGCCTTTGCTGCCGACGACACCATCAAGGTCGGCGTTCTCCACTCGCTTTCGGGCACCATGGCAATTTCGGAAACGACGCTGAAAGACGCCATGCTGATGCTCATCGACGAGCAGAACAAGAAGGGCGGCGTTCTCGGCAAGAAGCTTGAGCCCGTCGTCGTCGACCCGGCATCCGATTGGCCGCTATTTGCCGAAAAGGCGCGCGAGCTGATCCAGAAGGACAAGGTTTCGGCCGTGTTCGGTTGCTGGACCTCGGTGTCGCGCAAGTCGGTCCTGCCGGTGTTCAAGGAACTGGACTCGATCCTGTTCTACCCTGTGCAATTCGAAGGTGAAGAGTCCGAGCGCAACGTTTTCTACACGGGCGCTGCTCCGAACCAGCAGGCTATCCCCGCCGTCGATTATCTGATGAAGAACGAAGGCGTGCAGCGCTGGGTTCTGGAAGGGACCGACTACGTCTACCCGCGCACGACCAACAAGATCCTCGAAGCCTATCTGAAGTCCAAGGGCGTCAAGGACGAAGACATCATCACCAATTACACGCCGTTCGGTTTCTCCGACTGGCAGACGGAAGTCTCGAAGATCAAGGCTTTCGGCGCCGCCGGCAAGAAGACCGCGGTCGTCTCCACCATCAACGGCGACGCCAATGTTCCCTTCTACAAGGAACTCGGCAACCAGGGCGTCAAGGCGGAAGACATTCCGGTTGTCGCCTTCTCGGTCGGCGAAGAAGAGCTGGCCGGCGTCGACACCAAGCCGCTGGTCGGCCATCTCGCCGCCTGGAACTACTTCCAGTCCGTCGATACACCCGCCAATGCTGCCTTCATCAAGGAATGGCACGCCTACACCAAGAACGACAAGCGCGTTACCAACGACCCGATGGAAGCCGCCTATATCGGCTTCAACATGTGGGTGAAGGCTGTCGAAAAGGCCGGCACGACCGATCCGGACAAGGTGATCGACGCGCTCGTCGGCGTCTCGGTTCCGAACCTCACCGGCGGCTACGCCACCATGATGCCGAACCACTACATCACCAAGCCGGTACTGATCGGGGAAGTGCAGGAGAATGGCCAGTTCGACGTCGTTTCGCAGACCCCGGAAGTCGTTGGCGATGAATGGTCCGACTTTCTGCCCGACAGCAAGGATCTGATCTCGGATTGGCGTCTGCCAATGAACTGCGGCAACTTCAACGTTGCCACCGGCAAGTGCGGCGGCAAGGGTTCCTGAGTTCCGCCCGCTGATGTGAGACCGTCGCGGGCAGGCTTCTCTGCCCGCGACAGCTTGAGGGGACAAGCGCGATGATCGACAAATTCGCTTACCGCATAGCCTTGGCGCTTACCGCCGGCTTTTGCCTGATGCTGGTGCTGACCGCCACGGCGCTGCGCGCTGAGGAGGATGCACATAGCCTCATCAACGCGCTTGGTCCGGCGAACTTCCAGCAGGCCGATGAGATCGTCAAGAATCTGGCCAAGACCGGCGATCCCAAGGTGGTGCCGGCCTTGCAGGCCTTTTCGGATGGCGATCTCTATGTCCGCAAATCCGACAACCAGGTCTTCATTGCCAAATCCTCCGGCGACGCCATGAGCTTGATCGATCCGGTCACCGGGCAGGCGGCTGGCGAGGAAGCCAAGGGCAACCTCACGAAAATCAAGATCAATAACAATCTCCGTCGCTCGGTCCGCGCGGCGCTCGGCGGCTTGACGCTGTTGAGCCCGGATCGCGGCGTCCGGCTTGAGGCCGCGCAATCGGTGCTGAAGTCGCCGAGCCCGGATTCGCTGGAGGTGCTGGAGGCAGCCCTTCAGAATGAGAAGGACGGCGAAATTCGTGGCGTGCTGGAAAAGGCGCGCGCGGTTGTCGTCCTCAGCTCCGATCGTTCGCTGGAGCAGAAGAAGGCCGCGATCGAAACGATCAAGACCGAGGGCGGACGTGATGCCATCGGCATCCTTTCCTCCGTCTCCATCGATGACAGCCTGAAGCCCGACGTTGCCGCCGCCATTGCCGGCATCGAGGATCAATTGCAGATCTGGGATGTCGCGCAGAATGTCTGGTACGGCCTGTCGCTCGGCTCGGTGCTGCTGCTGGCCGCCATCGGCCTTGCCATCACCTTCGGTGTCATGGGCATCATCAACATGGCGCATGGCGAGATGGTGATGCTCGGGGCCTATTCCACCTTCATGGTCCAGAGCGTTATCCGCACGTCTTATCCGGAACTCTTCGACTGGTCGCTGGCGATCGCCTTGCCCGTTGCATTCGTGGTGACGGGTGCCGTCGGTCTCGTCATCGAGCGCGGCGTCATCCGCTTTCTCTATGGCCGGCCGCTGGAAACGCTGCTTGCCACCTGGGGCATTTCGCTGATCCTGCAACAGGCCGTGCGTTCGATCTTCGGGCCGACCAATCAGGAAGTCGGCAATCCCTCCTGGATGTCCGGCTCCTTCGATATCGGCTATCTCTCGTTCACCTGGAACCGCCTCTGGATCATCGTTTTCGCGCTCGCTGTCTTCGTTGCCCTGCTTCTGCTGCTAAAGCGTTCGGCATTCGGGCTGCAAATGCGGGCGGTGACGCAGAATAGGCGCATGGCCTCCTCCATGGGCATCCGCACGCCCTGGGTCGATGCCTTCACCTTTGCACTCGGATCGGGCATTGCCGGAATGGCGGGCGTCGCGCTTTCACAGATCGACAACGTTTCGCCGAACCTCGGCCAGAGCTACATCATCGACAGCTTCATGGTCGTGGTGTTCGGCGGCGTCGGCAATCTCTGGGGCACGCTGGTCGGCGCCTTCTCGCTCGGCATCCTCAACAAGTTTCTAGAGCCCTATGCAGGCGCGGTGCTCGGCAAGATCCTCGTCCTCGTCCTCATCATCCTCTTTATTCAGAAACGTCCGCGCGGGCTCTTTGCCCTCAAGGGAAGGGCGGTGGAAGCATGATCACGGCCTTTATCCTTCGCTCGCTCGACCGCCGCATCAGCATCGCCATCGCGATATTGATTGCGATCGCCTTCCTCGTGCCGCTGTCGAACCTGCTGTTGCCGGAAACCAGCGCGCTGCATGTGCCGACCTATCTGATGTCACTGTTCGGCAAGTATCTGACCTATGCGCTGCTCGCCTTGGCGCTCGATCTCGTCTGGGGCTATTGCGGCATTCTCTCGCTCGGCCACGGCGCCTTCTTCGCGCTCGGCGGCTATGCGATGGGCATGTATCTGATGCGGCAGATCGGCACGCGCGGTACCTATGGCAATCCGATCCTGCCGGATTTCATGGTCTTCCTGAACTGGAAGGAGCTGCCCTGGTTCTGGTACGGCTTCGATCATTTCTGGTTCGCGATGATCATGGTGCTGGCGGCCCCCGGCCTGCTCGCCTTCGTCTTCGGCTGGTTCGCCTTCCGCTCACGCGTCAATGGCGTCTATCTCTCCATCATCACGCAAGCGATGACTTATGCGCTGTTGCTTGCCTTCTTCCGCAACGACATGGGTTTTGGCGGCAATAACGGCCTGACGGATTTCAAAGATATACTCGGCTTCAACATCCAGGCCGATGGCACGCGTGCCGCGCTCTTTGCCATCACTGCGCTGCTCCTGGCGCTGGCGCTGATGCTGTCCTCGGCGATCGTCCGCTCGAAGTTCGGCAAGGTGCTGGTGGGTGTGCGTGACGCGGAGAGCCGGACGCGCTTCCTCGGCTATCGCGTCGAGCACATGAAGCTCTTCGTCTTCGTCGTGTCGGCGATGATGGCGGGTATTGCCGGCGCGCTCTATGTGCCGCAGATCGGCATCATCAACCCCGGCGAATTCGCGCCGGCCAATTCGATCGAAGTGGTTATCTGGACGGCGGTCGGCGGCCGGGCAACGCTGATCGGGCCGATCATCGGCGCTATCCTCGTCAATGGTGGCAAGACGATCTTCACCGGCCTGTTCCCGAGTTTCTGGCTCTTTGCGCTCGGCGGCCTCTTCGTCGCGGTGACGCTATTCCTGCCCAAGGGCATCGTTGGTACGGCGGCGCAGTATATCGGCAATGGCCGCAAGCCCGTCAGCCCAAAGCCGAAGGCCGAGGAAGACGAAGCCAGCAAGACCATTCAGGCGGCGGAGTAAGAGCATGATCCCGGATATCAAACCCAACAGCATGCTCTACCTCAACAACGTCTCCGTCTCCTTCGACGGCTTCAAGGCGCTGAATTCGCTGTCGATCGTCATCGAACCGGGAGAACTTCGCGCCATCATCGGCCCGAACGGCGCCGGCAAGACGACGATGATGGATATCATCACCGGCAAGACGCGGCCCGACGAAGGCGAGGTGTTCTTCAATGGCCAGGTCGACCTCACCAAGAAGGACGAGGCTGATATCGCCCAGCTCGGCATCGGCCGCAAATTCCAGAAGCCGACCGTCTTCGAAAGCCATACGGTCTGGGACAATCTGGAGCTGGCACTCAACCGCAAGCGCGGCGTTTTCTCGACGCTGTTCTATCGTCTGACGCCGACCGACAGCGACCGCATCCACGAAATCCTCGACACGGTGCGGCTTTCGCATCGCCGCGACGAGCTGGCCGCCAATCTCTCGCATGGGCAGAAGCAATGGCTGGAGATCGGCATGCTGCTCGCCCAGGAGCCGAAGCTGCTTCTGGTCGACGAGCCGGTTGCCGGCATGACCGATGCCGAGACGGCGGAGACGGCGGTGCTGCTGAAGGAAATCGCCAAGACGCGGTCGGTGGTGGTGGTGGAGCACGACATGGGTTTCATCCGCGATCTCGGCGTCAAGGTGACGTGCCTGGCGGAAGGGTCTGTGCTGGCTGAGGGATCGATCGATTTCGTCAGTAGCGATCCTAAGGTGATCGAGAATTATCTGGGGCGATGAGATGCTGACAGTCGAAAACGCAAATCTGCATTATGGCGCCGCACAGGCGCTGCGTGGCATCTCGATCAAGGCCGAGATGGGCAAGATTACCTGCGTGCTCGGGCGCAATGGCGTCGGCAAGAGTTCGCTGTTGCGCGCCGTCACCGGCCAGCATGCGTTGTCGGCCGGGACGGTCGCCTTCAATGGCGTGACGCTGAACGGCATGGCGCCGTTTGCCCGCGCCAAGCAGGGTATCGGCTATGTGCCGCAGGGCCGCGAGATCTTTCCGCTACTGACGGTGAAGGAAAATCTGGAGACCGGCTTTGCGCCCGTACCGCGCCGCGACCGCACTATTCCCGATGATATTTACAATCTGTTCCCGGTGCTGAAATCCATGCTGTCGCGCCGTGGCGGTGATCTCTCAGGTGGCCAGCAGCAGCAACTGGCGATCGGCCGGGCGATGGTGACACGGCCGAGGATCCTGGTGCTGGATGAGCCGACCGAGGGCATCCAGCCGTCGATCATCAAGGATATCGGCCGGGCGATCCGCTATCTCCGGGATTCCACCGGCATGGCGATCCTGCTGGTCGAGCAATATCTCGATTTCTGCCGCGAGCTCGCCGACTACGTCTACATCATGGACCGCGGCGAGATCGTTCATGAGGGGCTGGCGGAGACGCTGGATACGCCCGAGGCGCGCCGGCATCTGACGGTCTGAGGCCCCTGCCTCTGTTTTCATCGTCTGGCGAAAAATGCAGCGGCTACCGGGATGCTCTCAGCCGGAGTTCAGGGCGGTCGCATAAGGCACAGAAATTGCTTCCGTTTGTTCCTTGACGGGGTTCAATGACCTGCGACGACATGATGGGTTAAGTGGAGAAACGGGATGACGGTGGCGGCGGCGAGCACGAGACCGCAGAGGGCGCGCGGGCGCGGCCATCTGGCGGCCAAGGCGCTTGACGGGCGTACACGCCTGGCCGAGCTTTTCCAGGAGGGGTCGGCGAAGATCCGCTTGCCCGCAACCTTCGACAATTCCATGGAAGCGGTCATCATCAACACCGCCGGCGGGCTGACCGGCGGCGACCGCATGGATTGGAGTGTCGTCGCCGGGCCGGGTACACGCATCGACGTGACCACGCAGGCCTGCGAGAAGATCTACAAGGCATCCGCCAGCACTGCCGAGGTCGTAACCTCGATCAGGGCTGGCGCCGGGGCGCGCGTCGACTGGTTGCCGCAGGAGACCATTCTGTTCGATCGTGCCTCGCTCTCCCGCAGGCTAGATGTCGATCTTGACGAGACGGCCGAATTCCTGGCTGTCGAGGCGATCCTCTTGGGGCGCAAGGCCATGGGCGAGGCGATGAGGCAGGGATTGTTCCGCGACCGCTGGCGCATCCGCCGGGCCGGTCGCTTGATCCATGCCGAGGAATTGCGGCTCGACGGTGATGTCGCGGCCTTGACCGCCGAGCATGCCGTGTTGAGCGGTCAGGTCGCCTTTGCGACCCTGCTTTACACCGGGCCGCTGGCGGAAACCTATCTCGCGCAGGTGCGGCCGCTCGTCGAGGGGCACATGGGCGGTGCCAGCCAATGGCGCGACAAGCTGGTGGTGCGGCTGGCGGCGTCCGATGGTTTTGCACTCAGAAAAATCCTGATCCCGGTCATTTCCGCCTTGCGCAATGGAGCGCCTGTGCCGAAAGTCTGGAATCTATAATTCAAGACCATAGCAATTACATAGGTAGGCGATGAACCTCACTCCGAGAGAAAAAGACAAACTGTTGATTTCCATGGCGGCGATGGTGGCGCGGCGGCGGCTGGAGCGCGGCGTCAAGCTCAACTATCCCGAAGCCATCGCGCTGATCTCCGATTTTGTCGTCGAAGGCGCCCGCGATGGCCGCCCGGTTGCCGAGCTGATGGAGGCTGGCGCTCATGTCATCACCCGCGATCAGGTGATGGAAGGGATTGCCGAGATGATCCATGACGTGCAGGTCGAGGCGACGTTTCCGGATGGAACGAAGCTGGTGACCGTGCACGAGCCCATCCGCTGAGCGACGGCAGAGGAGAAAGACCATGATCCCAGGCGAAATCATTGCTGCTAGCGGCGATATCGAACTCAACGTCGGCGCACCGACCGTGACGCTGGAGGTTTCCAATACGGGCGACCGGCCGGTGCAAGTCGGCAGCCACTATCATTTTGCCGAGACGAACGGTGGCCTGTCCTTCGATCGGGACAAGGCGAGGGGCATGCGGCTCGATATTCCCGCAGGCACCGCCGTGCGTTTCGAACCGGGCCAGACGCGCTCGGTGACGCTCATCCCGCTGTCCGGCAAGCGCGAGGTCTACGGCTTCCGCCAGCAGGTCATGGGCAAGCTCTGAGGCTTGTCGGGGAGGGCGCACAGTGAGCGCGAAACGCAGGATCATGATCGTCGGCAACGGCGAGATTGCTGAGGGGGCGGCGAGTGAGATCGACGCCGCCGACATGGTCGTGCGTTTCAATGATTGTCGCTCTTTCGGGACAGGCGGCAGCCGCACCGATATCGTCGCCATCTGCAACACCGGCAGGCCCGCCCGCGCCATGCTTGGCTCCGCCGAATGGCGCAAAAGCCCGCCCGTTGCGGCTGCGTCGGAAATCTGGAGTGCGCGTGATCCCCGGAAGTTTGCGGCACTGCGCGCGTCGCTTGCCCTGTCGCATCCGGAACTCAATGATTTCTGCGACGATTACACCGATCAGTTCACCGCCTTTTGCCGCGCAACCGGCAAGCGCCACGTCGTGATCGACCAATCCGTTCATGAGCGCCTTGACGAGGCGCTTTCTGCGCATGAACCGGGTTCTTATATCGTACCAAGCAGCGGCTTGGTCGCGATCGGCGCGCTGCTTTTGCTCCACCCCGACGACGACATCGCCATCACCGGCTTCAGCCACACCGGCTGGGACGGTCACCCCTTCGCGGCTGAGAAGCGATTGGTCGATTTTTATATTTCCCTTGGCCGCCTCCGGCGCATGGCCAGCACAACATCCATTCTTTCCTCCCAAGGAGCCTGATTCATGTCCTACAAGATCTCCCGCGCCGCCTATGCCAACATGTTCGGGCCGACCACCGGCGACAAGGTGCGGCTTGCCGACACCGAGCTCTTCATCGAGGTCGAGAAGGATTTCACCACCTATGGCGAAGAGGTGAAGTTCGGCGGCGGCAAGGTCATTCGAGATGGCATGGGGCAGAGCCAGGTGACGCGGGCAAACGGCGCCGTCGATACCGTCATCACCAACGCGCTGATCGTCGACACCTGGGGCATCGTCAAGGCGGATGTCGGTCTGAAGAACGGCCGTATCGCCGCGATCGGCAAGGCCGGCAACCCGGACACCCAGCCAGGGATCACGATCATCATCGGTCCTTCGACGGAAATCATTGCCGGTGAAGGCAAGATCCTGACTGCCGGGGGCATGGACGCGCATATCCACTTCATCTGCCCGCAACAAATCGAAGAGGCGCTGATGAGCGGCGTGACGACCATGCTCGGCGGCGGTTCGGGGCCTGCGCATGGCACGCTCGCAACCACCTGCACCGGTGCCTGGCATATCGAACGAATGATCGAAAGCTTCGATGCCTTTCCCATGAATCTCGCGCTTGCCGGCAAGGGGAATGCGTCGTTGCCGGCCGCCCTTGAAGAAATGGTACTTGCCGGCGCCTGCTCGCTGAAGCTCCACGAGGATTGGGGCACGACGCCGGCCGCGATCGACTGCTGCCTGAGCGTCGCCGATGAGTATGATGTGCAGGTGATGATCCACACGGATACGTTGAATGAAAGCGGCTTCGTGGAGGATACGATCGGTGCCATCAAGGGCCGCACCATCCATGCTTTTCATACCGAAGGTGCCGGCGGCGGCCATGCGCCCGACATCATCAAGATCTGCGGCCAGTCGAACGTCATTCCGTCTTCGACCAATCCGACGCGACCTTATACGGTTAACACCATTGCCGAGCATCTCGACATGCTGATGGTCTGCCATCACCTGTCGCCGTCGATCCCGGAAGACATCGCCTTCGCCGAAAGCCGTATCCGCAAGGAGACGATCGCGGCGGAAGATATCCTTCATGATATCGGCGCCTTCTCGATCATCTCCTCCGACAGCCAGGCCATGGGCCGCGTCGGCGAAGTGGCGATCCGCACCTGGCAGACCGCCGACAAGATGAAGCGTCAGCGCGGCCGTTTAGCCCAGGAAACCGGCGACAACGACAATTTCCGCGTCAAGCGTTATATCGCCAAATATACGATCAATCCGGCGATCGCCCAGGGTCTCAGCCATGAGGTCGGGTCGATCGAAGTCGGCAAGCGCGCCGACCTGGTGATCTGGAACCCGGCCTTCTTTGGCGTCAAGCCGGAGATGGTTCTGCTCGGCGGCTCGATCGCGGCTGCGCCCATGGGCGATCCGAATGCCTCGATCCCGACGCCGCAGCCGATGCATTACCGTCCGATGTTCGCAGCCTACGGCAAGAGCCTGACGAATTCCTCGGTCACCTTCGTGTCGCAGGCCTCGCTCGATGCCGGTCTCGCGGGCAGGCTTGGTGTTGCCAAGAAGCTCCTTGCGGTCAAGAATACCCGCGGCGGCATCTCCAAGACGTCGATGATCCATAACAGCCTGACGCCGCATATCGAGGTCGATCCGGAGACATACGAAGTGCGCGCCGACGGAGAGCTTCTGACCTGCGAACCGGCGACAGTGCTGCCGATGGCGCAGCGTTACTTCCTGTTCTGAGCGGTTAATGGGGGGAGCCATTCGCTGGTTGTTTCGCCTGGTGCTGCTGGCTGTGCTGGCCGTGGCGGGCGGAACTTTTATTCCGAGGCCATTGTTTGCGCCGGCCGAGGCGGTACCCGAAGCTGTGGGTTCGCGGCGCATTCTGGTGCTTTCCAACCCGATCCATACCGACATCGCCGTGCCGCTCAATGACGAGACCCGGGCGGCGTTTTCCTTTCTTGGACAGGCCGGCATTCCCTTGGCGGCGCCCGATGCGGAGTGGCTGATCTTCGGTTGGGGCGGCCGCGCCTTTTATCTGGAAACGCCGCGCTGGACGGACCTGAAACCGATGCCGGTGCTGCGGGCGCTGACGCTGGACAGCTCGGTGCTGCACGTCGATGTCGCAGGACACCTTCCCGAGCAGCATCCCGACGTTCAGGTGTTTGACGTCAGTTCGAGTGAATTCACGGCCTTGCTGGGGTTCATTGCGACGAGCTTTGAAGAGCAAAACGGCAAAGTAACGCCCATCGCCGATGCAGCCTATGGTGTTACCGATCGCTTCTTCGAGGCGAAGGGTTATTTCAATGCGCTGTTCGGCTGCAACACCTGGACGGCGGCCGCATTGCGAGCAGCCGGGATCAGAACCGGTCTGTGGAACCCTGTTCCGGAGACGCTGAAGCTGTCGCTTGCCCTTTACAATTAAGGCGCTTCTAATCGGCGAGCCCGCTCACGAGCCGATGCTCCATTTTTATCCCCAGTCTTGTGTCGCTGCTGTGGTGTTTTATGGGTTGCCGGTGTCGATATCCCTAGGATTTCAGGGGTTTTTCGTAAGGCCAAGGAACTAATTCAGCATTATCATAGGCTTGAGCCAGCAGGCACTTGAGCTGGTGTTTCGCTTGGCGCAGGGCATGACGTCGGCGGTCATTTCTAATCGTTCACAAGTTGGGAAATGCCACGCATTTTAATCATTGCATTAAAGACATCGAAGAGCCTTCACCCCTATCTCACGTCATGGGCACGGTGGGCTGAGGAAGGTGAATCGCATGAAACAATGGATTTCGCTGCAGGCCGAGTTGGGTGATTTTCAGTGCCACCGCACGATATACTTTTTCGCGCTGAAGATGAGTTGCGCCGCCATCGTTCTGTCGGTCGCCATCATCCTTGTGATGCTGCCGATCGTGCAGTGGCTTGGTTTGTTGCCGCTGCCGATGCTGGATGCCATCCGTCTCTGCATTCTCCTCGCATCGTTCATCGGCGGCATTGTTTCCGCTGCTCTGGCGTTGCTGGCCGGCCATGCTATTCACAAGCTCGCCCTCTCCAATGCCGAATTCGAACGGCTGAGCCGCACGGACACGCTGTCCGGCCTGCTGAATCGCCGCGCCTTCACCGAGGCATTGGACCGGGTCGAGAACAATGCCTCTCTGGTGATCTTCGATGTCGACCGGTTCAAGACGATCAATGACCGTTATGGGCACGCCTCGGGCGATGCTGTCATCGTGGCGGTGTCGCAGATCTTTTCTGGTATCTTCCGGGGTGGAGATGT
This sequence comes from Rhizobium sp. GW821-FHT14E12, assembly GCF_058803745.1. NCBI lineage: Bacteria > Pseudomonadati > Pseudomonadota > Alphaproteobacteria > Hyphomicrobiales > Rhizobiaceae > Rhizobium > Rhizobium sp. GW821-FHT14E12. The sequence continues at coordinate 1,149,732 of NZ_JBXAPH010000001.1, read as the reverse complement.
AGTTGCTCGGCTGGGTGGCGAAGAGTTCGGCGCCATCGTCCATGGCCGCGATATGGCTGAGCGCATCGCCCGCATCGAGGAGGTGAAGACGCTGATTGCGAACCATGCCATTGCCGTCGAGGGCGGCGTGGTGAAGATCACCATTTCAGCGGGGATCGCCGACATGTGGGGTCCGCGCAGGAAAGAAGCCGCCTATGCCGCCGCCGACAAAGCGCTCTATCTCGCTAAGGCACTCGGTCGCAATCGCATCGTTCATGAAAGCGAATGGATGAACCAGGCCTGGCATCGCTGTTCGAGTGATGAGCAGGAGACGGCGCTGGATCATGTCGAGCAATATCGATATGGCAACAGGATATAGCTCTGCGAAACCGGCATTGGTCCTTGCGCGGAAAGCGACTATTTTGCATGGTCTGACAAAGCTTTGAATTGGATCCGTCATGCAACGCGTCACTTCCTATCTGCCGGCCGGCACCCCTTCCTCCAATCCGATCGATCGTGTCGAACTGCCGCATGATCTCCGCCATCTGCGCCGCAAGCTGCTGCATCTCGAAAATGGCGAGATGGTCATGCTGGACCTCAAGGAGCCGGTTCTGTTTGCCAATGGCGACCTGCTAGTGCGCGAGGACGGTGAGCTGATCGAGATCGTCGCCGCCGAGGAAAAGCTGTTCGAGATCAAGCCGCGTGACCGCCGGCATCTGATCGAGCTCGCCTGGCATCTGGGCAACCGGCATCTTTCGGCGCAGATCGAGGACGAGCGTATCCTCATCCTGCGCGATCATGTCATCCGTTCGATGCTCGAAGGCCTTGGTGCGACCGTGACGGAGGTCAGCGAGCCCTTCCAGCCGGCCCGCGGCGCCTATCACGCCCATGGCGGTCATTCGCACGGTCACGACCACGGGCACAGTCATGGCCACGACCACCACGACCATTCGCACGACTGACCGTCGATGACCGAGCTTCCAGTGACAGGCAATCGCGATTTGCAGGCGCTCCTGCGGCTGATGGCATGGCTGTCGCCGGCCTTTCCCGTCGGTTCCTTTGCCTATTCGGGCGGCCTGGAGCGCGCCGTGCATGATGGTCTTGTGCGGGATGCGAAGAGCCTCAAGGACTGGATCACGGCGCTGATCCGCCACGGCTCCGCCTGGAACGATGCGGTGCTGCTGGCTGAGGCACATGGGGCCGGCGAGGATGCGGCGCGGCTGGCGGACGTGGCCGAGCTTGCCGAGGCGCTCGCCGGTTCGAAGGAGCGGCATCAGGAGACCATGCTGCTCGGCGAGGCCTTCCTCTCAGCGGCTGAAGCCTGGCCACATCCGGTCTTTTCGATTTTGTCCGCGAAGACCGCCTATCCTGTCGCGGTGGGTGCCGTCGCCCGCGCGCATGGGATCGCCTGCGAGGAGGCGCTCGCGGCCTTCCTGCATGCCCTGGCATCGCAGATGATGTCGGCCGGCATCCGGCTCGGGGTGAGCGGTCAGAAGGACGGTGTCGCAATCCTGGCGGGGCTGGAGGATATCATCGCAGACGCGGCGAAACGTGCCGCGCGCTCGAGCCTCGATGATCTCGGCGCCGCGACGGTTCAGGCCGACATTGCGAGCCTTCGTCATGAAACGCAGGGCACGCGCCTCTTTCGTTCATGAGGTGGCGGTGCGAGAAAATGTTATATTCGGAGCCATTCCTACGTCATTCGCCGCTGTGCGGCAGGACCGCGCTTCGCTATTCTGATTTTTCATTGGAGTTTTGAGCATGAAATCGAGAAATGGACCTCTGCGCGTCGGCATCGGCGGGCCTGTCGGTTCGGGCAAGACGGCGCTGACGGAGAAGCTGTGCAAGGCGATGCGGGACGAATATTCCGTCGCCGTCGTCACCAACGATATCTACACGACGGAAGATGCCGAGGCGCTGGTGCGAATGCAGGCGCTGACCTCGGATCGCATCGTCGGCGTCGAAACCGGCGGCTGCCCGCATACCGCCATCCGCGAGGATGCGACGATCAATCTGCAGGCCATTGCCGGGCTCAACGAGCGGCTTCCCGATCTTGATGTTGTCTTCATCGAATCCGGCGGCGATAATCTGGCGGCGACCTTTTCGCCGGATCTTGCCGATATCACCATCTATGTGATCTCGGTCTGCCAGGGTGAGGAAATTCCGCGCAAGGGCGGTCCTGGTATCACCAAGTCCGATCTTCTCGTCATCAACAAGAAGGATCTCGCCCCCTTCGTCGATGTCGATCTCGATGTCATGGACCGCGACGCGACGCGGATGCGTCAGGCTCGTCCCTTCGTCTTCTCCGATATGAAGCGCGGCGACGGCGTTGGAACGATCGTCGACTTCCTAAAGGAACAGGGCGGCCTTTAAGCCGCCCCGCCGTTCATTCATTCTACTGTCGGGCCGCCGCTATTCGGCGGCGAATGGCGGCAGTTTCAGGATATTCGTCCTTGCCGTCGCGCTGCCATGTTGCGGCGCGTCCTTGTGCTCCACGGCGTCGATACGCTCTTCCAACGCGGTCAGCGACTTGCGGTTCTCGTTGACGGCGACCGCCAGGCTTTCCTTGGTCAGAACCTCGTCATCCGCGTCCTTCTTGCCGACGAGACGGCCGAAGAGCCAGGCCAGCAGGCGCGACAGGTCGTCCATGATCAGGAAGAAGGACGGCACGACCACCAGGCTGAGCACGGTAGAGACGATGATGCCACCGATCACCGCGATCGCCATCGGCGCACGGAACGAACCGCCTTCGCCGACGCCCAGCGCAGATGGCAACATGCCGGCGGACATGGCGATCGAGGTCATGATGATCGGGCGGGCGCGCTTGCGGCCGGCCTCGACCACGGCGTCCAGCCTCGGCATGCCGTGATGCATCATCTCGATGGCGAAATCGACCAGCAGGATAGCGTTCTTGGTGACGATGCCCATCAGCATCAGAATGCCGATCATGACGGGCATGGACAGGGCATTGCCGGTCATGATCAGCGCCAGTGCCACGCCGCCGATCGCCAGGGGCAGCGACAGCAGGATGGTGAAGGGTTGGATCACATCCTTGAACAGCAGGATCAGCACGGTCAGCACCAGCAGCAGGCCCATCAGCATGGCGTTGCCGAAGCTTGTCTGCATTTCCTTCTGGACCTTGGTGTCGCCGCTTTCCGCCAGATGGACGCTGGCGGGTATCTTGGCGTTGTTGACGATGTCGAGGAAGTGGCTCGAAGCCGTATCCAGCGCCACGCCCTGCGGTAGGTCGGCACCGATCGCGACGACGCGATAGCGGTTGTTGCGCTTGATCGAGGACAGGCCCTCGGAATAGTCGATATCGGCGACGCTCGACATCGGCACCGTGGTGCCCGAGGCAGTCTTGATGCGCAGTGCCCGGATCGAGGCGAGGTCACGGCGCAGGCCGAGCGATGCCTGCACCCGGATCGGGATCTGGCGATCATCAAGCGAGATCTTGGCCAGCGAGGCGTCGATATCGCCGATGGTCGCAACGCGCACAGTGTCGGAAATCATCTGCGGCGTGATGCCGAGGCGGGCGGCTTCATCCTTGCGTGGATAGATCTGCAGCTCCGGCCGGGGCAGGGCGCCGTCGGCGCTGACATTGGCAAGCGCCGGATCGCTGCGCAGCTTGGCTTCGAGAATACCGACGGCCTGGTTCAGATCCTTCTCGTTGCGGGAGAGGAAGTTGTAGGCCAGATCGCGTTCTCCGCGGTCGTTGAGCTTGGTGATACGGACGTCGGGAAGCGAACGCAGCTTGGCGAAGACTTCCTTTTCTATATCCCATTGCGGGCGCTCGCGGCCATGGACGGTCACCTTCGGCAGATAGGGACCGATGACGGGTATCGAGCCGAGGACATCGTTGACCAGCTTCTTGGTGAGGGAGTGGTCAAGTCTGCCGAGCGTCAGCGTTACCGTTGCACGGCGCAATTCCAGATCGCCCTTGGGCGAGGCTCCACCGAGAACGAAGACGCTTTTGACACCGTCGATATCCTTGACGCGCTTGTAAATCTCATTGGTCGCCACCTCGGTGTCATCCAGCCGGGCATTCGGCGGCAATTCGGCTGACAGCACGATGCGGGAGGCATCTTCCGGAGGGATGAAGCTGCCGGGAACGAACATGATCAGCGCAAAGATCGAGGCGACGGAGAAGGCGAAGGCCGCAAGCAAGGTCGGATAGCGCGTGTACCAGGCCTTCGTCGTCAGGTGCACCAGCCGGCTATAGCCGCGCATGAGCGGGCCGTCATTGTCCTGATGGTCGTCCACGCCATCCTCGGCCCGCATCAGATAGGCGGCCATCATCGGCGTGATCAGGCGCGCAACCAGCAGCGAGAAGAACACCGAGAAGGCGACGGTCAGGCCGAACTGGATGAAATATTGGCCGGGAATGCCCGGCATGAAGGAGACCGGAACGAAAACGGCGATGATGGTGAAGGTGGTGGCGATGACGGCAAGGCCGATCTCGTCGGCGGCTTCGATCGCGGCGCGATAGGGCGTCTTGCCCATCTTGATATGGCGGGCGATGTTCTCGATCTCGACGATGGCGTCGTCGACGAGGATACCGGTCGCGAGCGTCAGAGCGAGGAAGCTGACGAGGTTCAGCGAGAAGCCGATCTCGTTCATGATCCAGAAGGTCGGGATCGCCGAAAGCGGCAGGGCGACGGCCGAGATTAGTGTCGCTCGCCAATTCCGGAGGAAGAGGAAGACGACGATGATCGCCAGCAGCGCGCCTTCGAGCAGCGTGTGCATGGCGGCTTCGTAGTTGCCGTAGGTGTAGTAGACGGAGTCGTCGATCAGCTCGATGGAGACATTCGGGTTTTCGGCGCGCACCTTGTCCAGCGTGTCGTTCACGGTCTTGGCGACGGTTACTTCGCTGGCGCCCTTGGCGCGGAACACGCCGAAGGTGACGACGGGCGTGCTGTTGAAGCGCGAGAAGGATTTCGGCTCCTGATAGGTATCCTTGATCGTCCCGAGATCGGAGAGCTTGACGAAGCGGCCGTCGGTCAGCGCGATCGTGGTGTCGGCGAGCTGTGCGACATCGCGGGCGTCGCCAAGCACGCGGATCGCCTGTTCGCTGCCGGCCACCTGGCCACGACCGGAGCCGAGGTCGACGTTGGTGCCGCGCAGTTGCTGGCTGACCGAAAGTGCGGTGATGCCATGGGCATTCAGCTTGTTGGGGTCGAGTTCGATGCGGACTTCGCGGTCGGCGCCGCCGTAGCGGTCGACACGGCCGATGCCGGACTGGCCTTGCAGGGCGCGCTTGACGACATCGTCGACGAACCAGGACATTTCTTCGAGCGTCATGTTCGGCGAGGAGACGGCGAAGCTCTGGATCGCCTGTCCTTCGACGTCGACCTTGGAGACGATCGGTTCATCGATGGTGGAGGGCAGGTTGCCGCGGATGCGGTCGATCGCGTCCTTGGTATCCTGAACGGCCTGTGGTGTCGGCACTTCGAGGCGGAAGACCACGACGGTCTGCGATTGACCGTCAGTGACGGTCGATTGGATCTCGTCGATGCCGTTGATGCTGGCGACGGCGTCTTCGATCTCCTTCGTCACCTGCATTTCAAGTTCGGCGGGCGATGCGCCGCTCTGCGTCACGGTCACGTTTACGACCGGTACGTCGATATTCGGGAAACGGGTGATCGGCAGATTGAAGAAGGCGTGCGCGCCCACCACCATCAGCAGGAAAAAGCCCAGGAGCGGCGCGACCGGATTTCGGATGGACCAGGCGGAAAAGTTCATCTTGCCGTTCTCGCTCAGTTGGACGCTTGCGGCGCTTGTTTGACGGGCGTGATGTGGTCGCCATCGCGGACATAGGCGCCGGCCTTGGCCACGACCTCTTCGCCATCCTGCAGGCCCTTGACGATCTCGACATAGGCGCCGTCCTGGATGCCGGTCTCGACATTGACGAACTTGACCACGCCGCTCTCGACCTTGCGAGCGGAGGAGCCATTCTCGTCGCTGTTGACGGCGGTGAGCGGCAGGGCGACGCCCTGGGTCTCGCGAATGACGATCTCGGCGCTGCCGTACATGCCCGCGCGTGCCTTGTCGCCCTCATCGATGGAGATATGAACGGCGCCCAGACGGGTCACGGAGTCGACGATCGGCGCAACCAGACGCACCGTGCCCGAGAGCTTTTCGCGGCTGCCGGAAAGCGAAATCAACGCCTTCTGCCCGATGGTGATCTTGGTGATGTCGCTTTCGGAAACGTCGACGACAAGCTCGAGCTTGCTGTCGCGGATGATGGTGAAGAGCGGATCGCTGCTGCCGTTGGCGATGGCGCCGATGCGGGCGTTGCGCGAGGCGACGGTGCCGGCAACCGGCGTCTTGATGCCGGTGCGGGCGAGTTTCAGATCGGTATCGGCAATCTGGCTGTCGGTGACCTTGAGATCGGCTTCGGCAACGGCGATTGCCTGTTCGGCCGAGGCCACGCGCGCCTTGTTGGCGGCCGCCGTGGCGTTTGCCTGCTCGACGGACGAGGTCGAGACCGTGCCCCTGGCACCCATGGCGACGGCGCGGGCACGCGCCAGTTCCGCCTCATCCGCATTGGCATGGGCCTCGATAAGCTGCGCGCGCAATTGGGCAAGCGTTGCCTGGCCCTTGGCCTTCGTCGCCGCCATTTGGCTTTTCTGCAGGATGAGCGCGTCATCGTTCAGCGTGGCGAGCGTACCGTTCGCCTCGACCTTGTCGCCGACATCGGCGTTGAGCGATCGGACAGACAGGCCATCGACCTGCGGCTGGATATAGACCTCTTCCACGGCTTTCACCGTGCCGGTGGCAACCACCTTGTCGACAAGCTTTCGCGTTTGCGCCTGCGTGACGACGATGGCCGGCAGGTTCTGTTTCGGAGCGGTTACAGTGGGCTCTTCCGCGAAGGCCGCGGGCGCTGACAGCAGGGCAAGCAGGATTGCGGTCGTGCTCAGAAATCTATGCGGCGTGAGGGCCATGCGTCCGGTTCCAGTTCGGCATTTTGGGTAAAGGGGATTTCGCTGTTTCCGTCGCGAACACGGGGGATATGCATGCGGGCCGGCTTCGTCCGGCGGATCAACATCCGTCTGTCATGCCAGAAAGTCCCTCATCCTCAACTCGTCCCATTAAATGGGAGCGATTTCCAAATCCCGCAAGATCACGAGAAAATGATTTCTACCGCAGGATAATTCTAGTGTGGGCGACGCTATGAATCAATCACGGCAATGTGATGTCAGCATTCAAATACTTGATCGACGCCTGGCTTTTCATCCAGATGCGAGGATAAAGCCAGCTTTTTGTGGTGGTTGTTACAAAATGAAAAGAACGCGCGAGGGATAAACCTCGCGCGCTCCGATTCATCTGCTGCACTGGGACTATTTCAGCGCGGCGTCGGTGATCTCGTGCGTGTAAGCGCCGGTCGGCTTCTTGTTGATGATCTTCTGGTCGAGAAGGGCCTCGACGGTGCGATCATAAAGCTTGGTGTCGAGCTTGCCGCTGCCGATCAGCTTGGCGACTTCGCCCATCATGCGCTTCTGGTGGTTTTCGTCCTGGCCGCCATTATCCATGACGATTTCGGCGGCTTCGTCCGGATGCTCGACGGCATATTTCCAGCCCTTCAGCGAAGCACGGACGAACTTGACCATGTCGGCCTTGAACTTCGGATCCTTCAGCTTGTCCTCCTTGACATAGAGGCCGTCTTCCAGAAGGTCGATGCCGAGCTTGGAGTAGTTGAAGACGGTGAGGTCTTCCGCCTTGAAGCCGGCATCGATCGCCTGCCAGTATTCATTGTAGGTCATGACGGAGATGCAGTCGGCCTGTTTCTGGACGAGCGGCTGGACGTCGAAGCTCTGCTTCAGGACGGTGACGCCATCCTTGCCGCCATCGGTCTTCAGGCCAAGCTTGTTCATCCAGGCGAAGAAGGGATATTCGTTGCCGAAGAACCAGACACCGAGCGTATGGCCCTTGAAATCCTTCTCTGTCTTGACCGGGCCATCCTTCGGGCAAATCAGCTCGAGGCCGGACTTTTCGAAGGGCTGGGCGATGTTGATCAGCGGCACGCCCTTTTCGCGAGCAACCAGGGCGCCACCCATCCAGTCGACGATCACGTCGGCACCGCCGCCGGCGATCACCTGTTCCGGCGCAATGTCCGGGCCGCCCGGCTTGATGTCGACGTCGAGGCCTTCTTCCTTGTAGAAGCCCTTGTCCTTGGCGACGAAATAGCCGCCGAACTGGCCCTGTGCCACCCATTTCAACTGCAGCGTCAGCTTGTCGGCGGCGTTAGCTGCCTGAGCCATGGTCAGCGCCATGGCGCTCGCCATCAGTGTAAGCATCAGTCTTTTCATGGTCTTCACCCTTTTCCCTCTGAAGTTATGCCCTGATCCCTTGCCTAGGATCTTAGTTTACGTCTTTCCACCGCGGATAGACGGATGCCAGAACGTCGTCATCCTCTCAAGAATGGCGACGATGCCGTAGAACACGGACCCCGCGATTGCGGCGGTCGCGATCTCCGCCCAGACCATGTCGAGATTCAGCCGACCGTTTTCGGTCGAGATGCGAAACCCCATACCCGACATGGGTGTACCAAAGAACTCCGCCACGATGGCACCGATCATGGCCAAGGTCGAGTTGATCTTTAGCGCATTGAAAATAAAGGGAGCGGCGGCCGGCAGGCGCAGCTTGAACAGCGTTTGCCAGTAGCTCGACGCATAGGTCCGCATAAGGTCGCGCTCGATGTTGCCGGCGGCGGCAAGGCCGGCGACGGTGTTCACCAGCATCGGGAAGAAGGTCATGATGACAACGACGGCGGCCTTGGACTGCCAGTCGAAGCCGAACCACATGACCATGATCGGCGCGACGCCGATGATCGGCATCGCCGAGACGAAATTGCCGATCGGCAGCAGGCCACGACGCAGGAAGGCGAAGCGGTCGGCGAGGATGGCGACGACAAAACCGCTGCCGCAGCCGATGATGTAGCCAATTAGGACGGATTTGAAGATGGTCTGCTGTATATCGGTCCAAAGTGTTGGAAGTGAGCTGATAATCCTTGCCCCGATGGCGCTTGGCGGCGGCAGCAGAACCAGGGAGACGCCGGCGCCACGCGTTACCGCCTCCCATATGATCAGAATCCAGACGCCGAAAATCACCGGAATCAGCAGCCGCAGCCCATAATTGCCGATGGTGGAGTGTGGCCGGGTTGATGACAGCACGGAGACGCAGCGCCAGGCGAGAAGCCAGCCGGCCGCGACCAGCAGGAAGAAGGAGGGCTGTGCGTTGCCTTCGTTGCCGGTAATCTGGGACAGCAACAGCCAGGCGGTTTCGTGCGCGCCCAGAAACAGGATGGCCGCAGTAATCGCTGCCGGCAGAGTGGATTGGGAAAAAATCGCAGTGACAACGATGAGAAAGAAGACGAGTGCTACAATGCTCGGCTGAATCGGCTCCGGCGCGCCCTCCGCAAACAGCGGTAGCGTAAGCGCGGCGGCAAGGCAAAGCAGGAGGGCAAGAAGACCCTGCCAGGAGAGCTGGATCAGTTTCATGCCGGCCTCCCTCCCATCGAGTGATTGACGATGCGTGCGGCAATTCCGACGATGGCGACAAGGATTGCCGCCAGTACCGAGCCAGCGACGAGTGCCGCCCAGATGTCGATCGTCTGGCTGTAATAGGAGCCTGCGAGCAGCTTGGCACCGATGCCAGCCACGGCTCCGGTCGGAAGCTCGCCGACGATGGTGCCGACGAGGCTTGCGGCAATCGCCACCTTCATCGAGGTGAAGAGAAATGGGATCGAGGCCGGCACGCGCAGCTTCCAGAAGGTCTGCGACGCGCTGGCATTATAGGTGCGCATCAGGTCCAGATGCATGACCTCCGGCGAACGTAGTCCCTTGGTCATGCCGACGGTGACGGGGAAAAACGACAGGTAGGTGGAAATAAGCGCCTTGGGGATCAGCCCGTCGATGCCCAGGGCGCTGAAGACGACGATGATCGTCGGCGCGATTGCCAGGATGGGGATCGTCTGCGATGCAATAATCCAGGGCATGAGACTGCGGTCGAGCGCGACCATATGCACGATGCCAACGGCAAAGAGAATGCCGAGCACGGTGCCGAAGGCAAAGCCGACAGCCGTGGGAGCGAGCGTTACCCAGGCGTTGTAGACGAGGCTGCGATTGCTGGTCGGGGTTCGGAGAAAGGTGTTTTCGAAGACGTTCTGCGCCACCTGATGCGGCGCCGGCAGGATCGGTTTCGGTTGTGCCAGCGTCTTGCTGATGAACTCCATCGTCGTCGAGGTGACATTGCCGCGCCGGTCGAGGTCGCGCTGGAACGGCGCGTTGAGGATGACGGCGAAGACGTACCACAGCAGGACGATCGCCAGCACGATGGTCGTGACCGGCAGGAACTTATGCTTGAAGAACTGCTCCTTCTCCATGCTTATGCCCTCCCTTGCGCGGGAAACAGCATCAGCACCATGGCGACGATGCCGAGCCCGACGCCGGCCAATTGCGGCAGGCTCAGCCGCTCGCCGAAGACGATGAAGGCAACGATGTTGACAACCACGAGCTGGGCGATGGACGAGGCTGATATCGCCAGCCCCAGCCCGCCCTCACGCATGAGCCGGATCATCATAAGATTGCCGATGCAATAGAGGATGAGCGCCAGGATGAGGACGAACATGTTGTTGTTGGCGATATAGGTCCGCGAGGCGGTTGCCCCGCCGATGAAGACCGCCATGGCGCCGACGAGCCAGAGGAGGAATTGCGGGTTCATGATGTGATCCTATTCCTCATAGCTATGCCCCGCTCTCAGCCCTTCGCGGACGCGGTGGGCGATCTCCAGGAATTCGGGTGTTTCGCGAATATCGAGCGGGCGCTCCAGCGGCAGCGTGGATTCGATGATGTCGGTGACGCGGCCCGGGCGGGGCGACATGACGACGATCTTGGTGGAGAGATAGACCGCTTCCGGGATCGAATGCGTCACGAAGCAGATGGTCTTGTTCGTGCGCTTCCAGAGCTTCAATAGCTGTTCGTTGAGGTGGTCGCGAACAATCTCGTCGAGCGCGCCGAAGGGCTCATCCATCAAGAGCAGGTCGGCGTCGAAGGCGAGCGCGCGGGCGATCGAGGCGCGCTGCTGCATGCCGCCCGAAAGCTGCCAGGGGAATTTCTTCTCGAAACCGGTGAGGTTGACCAGGTCCAGCGTCTGGGCGATGCGCTTGGCCTGCTCGTCCCTGGCATAACCCATGATCTCCAGCGGCAAGGCGATGTTCTTTTCGATGGTGCGCCAGGGATAAAGGGCGGGCGCCTGGAAGACATAGCCGTAGGCACGGGCCTTCCGCGCCTCATCCGCTGTCATGCCGTTGACGGTGATGTCGCCGGAGGTCTTGCGCTCGAGATCGGCGATGACACGCAGGAACGTGGTCTTGCCGCAGCCAGAGGGGCCGATGAAGGAAACGAAATCGCCCTTGCGTACCTCGAGATCGACATTGCTCAGCGCATGCACCGGCCCGTCATTGGTCTCGTAGGCGAGACAGAGGTTCCGCGCGGAGACGACGGAAGAAGCGGACGACGTCATTAACACCTACCAGTCATGTTTTCGCCGCGTAGAGCGGCGGATTGCTTGTTATCCTGTTTGGCATTGCGGTAATTTGGGAAGACAGGGCCGCTGCGCGGCTGCCCGATCCAGAGGAGCAATGCCATGAGTATGTCATCGAAGCCCACCTGCCGTGTCGTGCGGCCTGGCGGCACCTATGCCGGCAAGCAGGGCTTTAGCTATTTCGAGGGGATTGCCGCCGAGACCGTCGGCTCGACAGGCATCTGCATGCATCTTCTGACGATCCCGCCGGGCGGCCGCGCCAAGGCGCATCTGCATGTTTCGCACGAGACTGCGATCTATGCTCTTTCGGGAGAGACGCACTGTTGGTTCGGGGATCAGCTGGAAGAGCACGTTGTCGTTCGCGCCGGCGAGATGTTCTACATTCCGGCTGGCGTGCCGCATCTGCCCGCCAATCTCAGCGATCAGCCGGCGACGGCCATCATCGCCCGCACCGACCCGAACGAGCAGGAAAGCGTCGTCCTGCTGCCGGATCTGGAGCGGTTGGTGCCGCTTTGAGCTGATGGGCCGAAATGCCGGAGCCAAGCGTTACACCCCGCTTGCGGGGATGCCGCTGCGCTGCACCTTGCGTGGCGCGGTGACTTCCTTCCAGGTCGAAAGCGCACGGTTGGCGGCGGTGAAGGGGTCGCGCTTGACGAATTCGCCGTGGCCCTGCTGCGTCTTCACCGTGCCTTCCTCGATGGCGACCACGCCGCGGGTCAGGGTGTAGCGCGGCAGGCCCGTCACTTCCTTGCCCTCGAAGACGTTGTAGTCGATTGCCGACTGCTGCGTCTTGGCGGCAATGGTCTTCGACCGCTTCGGATCCCAGACGACGATATCGGCATCGGCGCCGACGAGGATCGCGCCCTTCTTCGGGTAGCAGTTGAGGATCTTGGCGATATTGGTCGAGGTCACCGCCACGAATTCGTTCATGGTCAGGCGGCCGGTGTTGACACCATAGGTCCAGAGCATCGGCATGCGGTCTTCAAGGCCGCCGGTGCCGTTCGGAATCTTGGTGAAATCGCCAAGGCCAAAACGCTTCTGTTCGGTGGTGAAGGCGCAATGGTCGGTGGCGACCACCTGCAGCGAGCCGGAGGCGAGGCCTGCCCAGAGGCTGTCCTGATGCTGCTTGTTGCGGAATGGCGGCGACATGACGCGGCGGGCGGCATGGTCCCAATCGGCATTGGTATATTCGGTTTCGTCCAGCGTCAGGTGCTGGATCAGCGGCTCGCCATAGACGCGCATGCCCTTCTGGCGCGCGCGGCGGATGGCTTCATGCGCCTGTTCGCAGGAGGTGTGGACGATATAGACGGGCGAGCCCGCCATGTCGGCGATCATGATGGCACGGTTCGTCGCTTCGCCCTCGACCTCGGCCGGACGGGAATAGGCATGCGCTTCCGGGCCATTATTGCTTTCGGCCAGCAGTTTCGCCTGCATCTGCGCCACCACGTCGCCGTTTTCGGCATGGACGAGCGGCAGCGCGCCAAGCTCGGCGCAGCGCTGGAAGGACGAGAACATCTCGTCGTCATCCACCATCAGCGCGCCCTTATAGGCCATGAAATGCTTGAAGGTGTTGATGCCCTTGTCGCGGACGATGGCTTCCATCTCGTTGAAGACCTGCTCGCCCCACCAGGTAATCGCCATGTGGAAGGAGTAGTCGCAGTTCGCCCGCGTCGACTTGTTGTCCCACATGGTCAGCGCTTCAAGCAGCGACTGGCCGGGCGAGGGCAGCGCGAAATCCACCACCATCGTCGTGCCGCCGGCGAGCGCCGCCCGCGTGCCGCTTTCGAAATCGTCGGAGGAGTAGGTGCCCATGAACGGCATTTCGAGATGGGTGTGTGGGTCGATGCCGCCCGGCATGACATAACAGCCGGTGGCATCGAGCACTTCGCTACCGGACAAGTTCTGCCCGATCTCAACGATCTTCCCGCCTTCGACCTTGACGTCGGCCTTATAGGTCAGATCGGCCGTGACGATGGTTCCACCCTTGATGACTGTGCTCATGGTGTCTGCTCCCGATGTATGAAGTTCTGGTGCTCGGCAAAGACAGGCATCACGCCACGATCTCCGCCGTCTCCACGACCGCGTGGAACAGGACATCGGCGCCGGCGGCTGCCCATTCCTTGGAAATCTCTTCCGCCTCGTTGTGCGAGAGGCCGCCGACGCAGGGGCACATAACCATGGTGGCGGGTGCTACCTTGGCGGCCCAGCAGGCGTCGTGGCCGGCGCCGGAGATGATGTTCATGTGGCTGTAGCCGAGCCTCTCGGCGGCGTTGCGCACGGATGTGACCAGCTTCGGGTCGAAGGTCACCGGCTCGAAATGGCCGATAGCCTCGACCGAGCAGCCGACGCCGAGGGCGTCGCAGATCTTGGGCGCTTCGGCTTCGATCTTGGCGCGCATGCGGTCAAGCTTGTCCTTGTCGGGCGTGCGGATGTCGACGGTGAAGACCACCTTGCCGGGGAGCACGTTGCGTGAATTCGGCGAGAAGGATACCTGGCCGACACCGCCGACGGCGCCTGGCTGGTTTTCCATGGCGACGCCCTGCACCATCTCGATGATCCGCGACATGGCAAGCCCGGCATTGACGCGCATGTTCATCGGCGTCGAGCCGGTGTGCGCCTCTTTGCCGGTCAGCGTGAATTCCAGCCACCACAGGCCTTGGCAGTGCGTGACGACGCCGATCGTCTTTTCCTCGGCCTCTAGGATCGGACCCTGTTCGATGTGATATTCGAAATAGGCGTGCATCTTGCGGGCGCCGACCTCTTCGTCGCCGAGCCAGCCGATGCGCTTCAGTTCCTCGCCGTAGGTCTTGCCATCCGGGTCCTTGCGGCCATAGGCGTAATCCAGCGTATGCATGCCGGCGAAGACGCCGGAGGCGAGCATGGCTGGGGCGAAGCGCGCGCCTTCCTCGTTGGCCCAGTTGGTGACGACGATCGGATGCTTGGTCTTGATGCCGAGATCGTTCATCGTGCGCACGACTTCGAGGGCGCCGAGGACGCCGAGGACGCCGTCATACTTGCCTCCGGTCGGCTGGGTGTCGAGATGCGAGCCGACGTAGATCGGCAGTGCGTCCGGATCGGTGCCGGCGCGGGTGGCGAACATCGTGCCCATCTTGTCGACGCCAACCTTCATGCCGGCATCTTCGCACCATGTCCTGAAAAGGCTGCGGCCTTCGGCGTCGGCGTCGGTCAGCGTCTGACGATTATTGCCGCCGGCAATGCCGGGGCCGATTTTCGCCATGTCCATCAGCATATCCCAAAGGCGGTCGCCGTTGATACGCATGTTTTCTCCTGGCGCTGCCACCATGATGCAATCCTCACCTGTTTGTCCTGGGGCATGCAAGGCGCATGCCCAATTGTTCCCGATGGTCGTTGCCGGAGCGTTTGCTTGTTTTTCTTGCCCCGGAAAATCGCCGGTTGCCTTTGTAAGACATCTGACAGATAATTTGACCGATTGGTAAACATTACAACTTCCGTGGCGGCGCTCAAGACGAAAAGCGCGAAAATTCCCGATAAAATTTCAGGCAATTGCCCAAATTTACAGCGCGGGCAGGGTGCAATGAGAACTTGGCCGAAGGGCTTGGATTTCAAGGAGAAACAGAGCAGACATGGCCATTCCCAGAGCCGCCAAGACCCAGCGCCGCACCCGCATCCAGGAAGAAAAAGAGGAAGTGATACTCGAGGCCGCGCTGGACGTGTTTTCCGTCCACGGTTTCCGCGGCTCGACCATCGACCAGATCGCCGATGTCGCCGGTATGTCGAAGCCCAATGTGCTCTATTATTTCCGCACCAAGGAGGCCATGCACCGGGCGCTGATCGACCGCGTGCTGTTCACCTGGCTGGAGCCGCTGCGTGCCTTCGATGCCAATGGCAATCCCGAAAGCGAGATCCGCTCCTATATCCGCCGCAAGCTCGAAATGGCCCGCGATTTCCCACGCGAAAGCCGTCTGTTCGCCAATGAGATGCTGCAGGGCGCGCCGCATATCGAGGACGAGCTTCGCGGCCCGCTGAAGAGCCTCGTCGATGAAAAGGCCGAGGTCATCCGCACCTGGGCCAAGGCCGGCAAGATCGCCAAATGCGATCCCTACCACCTGATCTTCTCCATCTGGTCGACAACGCAGCATTATGCGGATTTCGACGTGCAGGTGCGTGCCGTGCTCGGGCAGGAACATTCGGGCGAGGGGCGCTTCGAGGATGCGGCGCGCTATCTGGAAAAGCTGTTTGTCGACGGGCTCGGCATTCGCCGGCCGTAGTCCCACTAGCTTGTGCTCGCTAATATAGTGGGTGAAATTTGGTGGATCGAAGGCGCACTGTCTGGGAATCGGTGTTTACGATGCGCGCAGTTTATGCGATGGCCCAGCAAGGTCAGTGCGGTGAACGGGCGGTGTCGAAGATTGGCAGAAAAAGAAGATCAGCGGTGGTACTGGATCAGGATATCTGACCGCGAAGGTGCGACTTATGCGGCAAGAATGAGCGGACTGCCGATCTTCCTCGCCGGACTTTCTACGACCACTCTGGCCTTGGCCAATGGTTCCTGGGACAATGGTCCGATAACCCCGCTCCTGACCATTGCACTTGGTTTATTTATCGCCGCCGTTGGTTGGCGCATTCGCGCCGGCGCCTTCCACGTCATACCGATAGTCATGCCTTTGTATCTGATCAATTTGGCCGTAAACGTTCTGCTTTTCCCAATATTGGGTTCGGCGCTCGCCGTCCTATACATGTTGCTGGCTATCGCCGGCATTCGCGGCTGGTGGTGGCTGAGGCGCAACCCCGCCTAGGGTCGCGCCACTTCGCCAATATTGACCGAACTTCCGCGCGATAGCAGGGCACCGGAGTCGGTCGTTACTCCGCCGCCTGCTGCGCCATCGGGTTGTTCGGATGGGTCGTCCAGTTGGCGTAGTTCGGGTCGACGATCTTGCCGGTGCGCTTGTCGAGGCTGCCGGCCGGCAGTTCCTCCATGGTGATGCAGTTTTCGACCGGGCAGACGCTGACGCAGAGATTGCAGCCGACGCATTCCTCGTCCATCACCTCGAAATGCCGCGCGCCGTCGACCATGTTGGTGATCGCCTGGTGCGAGGTATCCTCGCAGGCGATGTAGCAACGGCCGCACTTGATGCAGGCGTCCTGGTCGATCTTGGCCTTGGCGATGTAGTTGAGGTTCAGATACTGCCAGTCGGAGACATTCGGCACGGCGCGGCCGATGATGTCGTCGAGATTGCGGTGACCCTTTTCGTCCATCCAGTCGGAGAGGCCGGTGATCATCTCCTGAACGATCTTGAAGCCGTAGGTCATCGCCGCTGTGCAGACCTGCACATTGCCGGAGCCGAGCGCCATGAATTCGGCCGCGTCACGCCAGGTGGTGATACCGCCGATGCCGGAGATCGGCAGGCCGTAGGTTTCCGGATCACGAGCGATCTCGGCCACCATGTTGAGCGCGATCGGCTTGACTGCCGGGCCACAGTAACCGCCATGACTGCCCTTGCCGCCGACCGTCGGGTTCGGCGCGAAATTGTCAAGATCGACGGAGACGATCGAGTTGATCGTGTTGATCAGCGACACGGCATCGGTACCGCCGGCCTTGGCGGCGCGGGCGGGCTTGCGGATGTCAGAGATATTCGGCGTCAGCTTGGTGATGACGGGCATGCGGGTATATTGCTTGCACCAGCGCACGACCATTTCGATATATTCCGGCACCTGTCCGACCGCAGCACCCATGCCGCGCTCCGACATGCCGTGCGGACAGCCGAAATTGAGTTCGATGCCGTCAGCGCCGGTTTCCTCCACCAGCGGCAAGATCGCCTTCCAGGCATCCTCGACACAAGGGACCATGATCGAGGCGATGAGGGCGCGGTCCGGCCAGTTCATCTTCACCTGCTTCATTTCGCGCAGGTTGGTATAGAGGTCGCGGTCAGTGATCAGCTCGATATTGTTCAAGCCGAGCAGGCGGCGGTCGGCACCCCAGATCGCGCCGTAGCGCGGGCCGTTGACGTTGACGACCGGCGGGCCTTCCTCGCCGAGCGTCTTCCAGACGACACCGCCCCAGCCGGCCTTGAAGGCGCGCTCGACATTGTAGGCCTTGTCGGTCGGCGGCGCGGAGGCGAGCCAGAACGGGTTCGGGGATTTGATGCCGACGAAATTATTGCGGAGATCAGCCATATCGATTTCTCCTTCAAGCGACGGCGGCGTTCGGTTGCACAGAGGCAGCGAGCGCGTGGTTGATGGATTCGGCCGCGTCACGGCCCTGTGCGACGGCTGACACCGTCAGGTCGTCGCCGCCGAGCACGCAGTCGCCGCCGGCCCAGACATGCTCGAGCGAGGTGCGGCCTTCGCTGTCGATGGCGATGCGGCCGGCTTCCATGCGCAATGCGCCGAGGCCGGAGGCTTCGAAGGTCTGGCCGATGGCCTTGAAGATCTGGTCGGCGGCGATGACGCCGATATCGCCGGTGCCGGTGAGCTTGCCGTCTCGCAGTTCGGTGTATTCCACCTCGATGCCGGCGACCTTGCCGTCCTTGTCGAGAATGCGCTTCGGCGCCAGCCAATGGCGGATCATGACGCCCTTGGAAGCGGCGAGATCCTGCTCGTACTCGGAAGCATTCATGTGCTCCTTGCCGCGGCGATAACAGATCGTCACCTCTTCGGCGCCGAGCAGTTTTGCCTGCACGGCGGCGTCGATAGCGGTCATGCCGCCGCCGAGAACGACGACGCGGCGGCCGATGGCGATATCCGCCTTGTCGCCCGCCTGGCGCAGATCGGCGATATAGGCGACAGCATCCGCGACGCCGTCGAGATCCTCGCCTTCGGCGCGCAGCGCATTGACGCCGGCAAGGCCGAGGCCGAGGAAGACGGCATCATATTGCGAGGCGATATCGGCAAGGCTGAAATCGCGGCCGAGCGCCTGGCCGTTCTTCACCTCGATGCCGCCGATCGACAGCACGTAATCGACTTCCTTCTGCGCGAAATCGTCGACGGCCTTGTAGGTGGCGATGCCGTATTCGTTGAGGCCTCCGGCCTTTTCACGGGCGTCGAAGATTACGACCTCGTGGCCCTTCACCGCAAGGCGATGGGCACAGGCAAGGCCGGCGGGACCGGCGCCGACGACGGCGATCTTTTTGCCGCTCGACGCGGCGCGGGCGTAGAACTGCTTGTTCTCGGCCATGGCTATGTCGGTCGCGTAGCGTTGCAGCCGGCCGATTTCGACCGGGCGCTCTTCGGCAGTATTGCGGACGCAATCCTGCTCGCAGAGCTGTTCGGTGGGACAGACGCGGGCGCACATGCCGCCCAGAATGTTCTGGTCGAAGATGGTCTTGGCCGAGCCGATCGGATTGCCCGTCGAGATCTGGCGGATGAACAGCGGAATGTCGATGGAGGTGGGACAGGCCGTCATGCACGGCGCGTCGTAGCAGAAATAACAGCGGTCGGCAGCGACCAGCGCCTCGTGATCGTTCAGGCGCGGATGAAGATCGGAGAAGTTCGCATCATATTCGGCAGGCGTCAGCCGGCCCTTATGAATCCCTGTTTCCAGTCGTCCCATTGACGTTCCCTCTTATAGTAAACGGCCAGTGGAACAAACGGTAACTCAGGATAAAAAATTTATCAAACGGTAAAATTTTGGATTTCGCTTTTATCGAAATAGAATTTTTCGTCTCTACCGCACAGTGCTGAACCTGGCCGGAGAGCCTCTACTAAGGGTATGTTTTGTATTTTGTATTCTTGCGTTGCTGATCGGTGAAAGATCAAGAAACTTAACTGTAATAGTCCAGAATTATGGAGAAGTTCTCAAACTGTGCGACGGCTGTCGTTGACGCTCTGTCGAGATGGCGATGGCCGCATGAGAAGAAAATCAAAATTTTTTTGAGAAAGATGGGAACCAAGCCCCCGGCGTCGTCGTTTAGAGAATGCTTGGTGATGAGTGCATCGATAGATGCACGCCCCCAACATCGTTACCGGGCAACTACTCACGGTCCCCTCCCGATGAGTGAAAAGCAGCCAGTGCGCCGCCCTCGCACTGGCTGTTTTCATTTGTCGTCCTCACGCGCGCCGCTCAGCGGCGGCGGAGGATTTCGTATTCGGTTTCCGGGATGGTCAGGCGATAGCCGATGCTGTCGTCGCCGATGGAGAAATCGGCGCGACCGTTCATGGAGCTCGGCACCACGCGCTCAAGCACGGTGCGGCTGAAGCTGTTATCCTCGAACTCATGATCGGCGGGGAAATAGAAGCGTTCCGACCAGGCGACTTCGATCGCTTTCTTGCCGTCGAGTTCGGATTCCCTGCAATTCAGCGTGATGCTCGTGGCGCCGGCCGAAATGGCGCCGTGCGAGGCGGAATTGACGATCAGTTCGTGCAGGGCAAGGCCGAGATGCACGGCGGCATTCGGCGTCAGATGCGCGTTGATCCCGTAGATCGGCATGGGTACGCCGGCATCGGGCCAGTAGGGGGCGAATTGCTTTTCGGCGAGTTCGAACAGATAGGCGCCGCGCCAGCTGGAATCGGTGATCAGGTCCTGGGAATTCGACAGCGATTGCAGGCGGCCGCGGAACTTGATCAGGAAGTTTTCGATCGTCAGCGTATGGCGCGCCGTCTGCGTGGCGATGCCCTGGATGATCGCCAGAAGGTTCTTGGAGCGATGCGACAGCTCGCGCAGCAGCGATTTCAGGACCTTTTCGCGGTGGCGCGTCTCGGTGACCTCGGAGATGACGGAGAGCAGGCCCTGCGGCTTGCGTCCGCCTATGCGCTCGATCTTCAGCTCGTAGACGCGCACGCCGTCGCCGGTTGGGAGCTCTACTTCCGCGCTGGCGGGCTTGCCGCTTTCCAGCACGCCGCGCTTTAGCTGCAGCAGGTGCGCGCCGTCCTTCTCGCCGAAGAGGTGCAGGTCGGTCCCGCCGATGATCAGGGATGGTTTCAGGTGGTCGGGCAGGTTTTCGGCATAGCGGATCGCAAGGGTCGTATCCTGAAAGAGGATCGAGATGCCGGCGCTTCCGAGCGCCCGCTCCATCATAGCGGCCTTGCCTTCAAAACTCAAAGGCGCGCCGGACAATGGTTCAGTCGTATTCACCGGTTTGCCTTTCACTCGAATTTCGAGAACCCCGCCGACAGGGCATTCTCGGCCGGAAGAACTCAGCCCGGTCCATACAATCACTCGCCATAACAGTCGGTAAAGCGTCCCTTAGCAGCCGGAACGTTCGGTTGCCATCTTTGTTCCGCGACAGGGTGTCGAATCGAGTCAGGCAGCCACCTTTGTGGTTTCGTTGAAGAAAAGCGCCTGGCTGATCAGGGCTTTCACCATGTCCGGATTGAACGGCTTGGTGACGAGGAAGGTCGGCTCGGGGCGTTCGCCGGTCAACAGACGCTCCGGGAAAGCGGTGATGAAGATGACCGGAATGTTCGATGTCTTGAGGATGTCGTTGACGGCGTCGATGCCGGAGCTGCCGTCGGCAAGCTGGATGTCGGCAAGCACCATGCTGGGCTTGGTGGCATTGTGCAGGGCGACAGCTTCCGCATGGGTGCGGGCGATGCCGGTCACGCGATGCCCGAGGCTTTCCACCATCTGCTCGATATCCATCGCGATCAGCGGCTCGTCCTCGATGATCATGATATCGGTGGCAACCTGGCGCGAAATCTCCTGCGACGCCTTGTCGAGCAGGCTCATGGCTTCGGTTTCCGATACTTCAAGAATGTTGGCGATCTCGCCGAGGCGGAAGTTTTCGACGGAGGCAAGAAGGAAGGCCTGACGGGCGATCGGCGACACCTTTGCAAGGTTTATCGAAGCACGCTGCTCCCAGGCATAGGGCGAGGTCGGTTCGGGGATCTGGATCGCCGTGGAACCGAAGAGCTTGGTGAAGAGTTTATAAAGGGCGACGCGATCGTTGGATGTTTCCGGAAAGATGGAAAGATCGCTGATGATCGCTTCCAGGACCGCCGCGACATAGGCGTCTCCCGAAGTCTGTGTCCCGGTCAACGCGCGGGAGTAGCGGCGCAAGTACGGAAGATGCGGCGCAATGCGTGTGGAAAGTGTCATTAATGGCTCCCGCCTTTTAATCAATTCTTAATTGAAACACAGCCTCCGAGCTGCAATGATAAAGAAACGCCAGTTTGGTAAAAAAGTTCCTCTGCACCGGAACTTTTTTTAGGCAATGGCATTACCCTGCGAACGAACAGTAGGTTTCATCCTCCTCCGATTTCGGATTGAAGCGGACGTGAACGAGGCAGACTGGTCATCCGGACCAGGGCATATAGGCGCACCCGACCCATGAACGTGAGAAAATGCGGAAGCGAGCAGGCCAAATGACCACCCAAAATCAAGAGGAAGCGGACCGGAGCCGCGCTGATCTGCGCGCTGCCGACATCCTCGATCCCAACAATCAGATCGGCAACCGGCTGCGCTCCTTCTATGCCGCGGTGCAGGATGAAGCTATCCCCGATCGCTTTCTCGACCTGCTCGAGAAACTGGATCAGGTTGAGCGCTTGGCTTCCGCAAAAGTCTCCGATTGAGGGGAAGCATCATGGAACAGCAACCGAGCTTCAAGCGCGAACTCCTGGCTGCCCTGCCGAGCCTCCGTGCCTTCGCCATTTCGCTCACCGGTCGTCACGACCGTGCCGATGATCTCGTGCAGGACACGATCATGAAGGCTTGGGCGAAGCAGGATCATTTCGAGATGGGCACTAACATGAAGGCCTGGCTCTTCACCATCCTGCGCAACGAACTTTACAGCCAGATGCGCAAGAGTGGCCGCGAGGTGCAGGACAGCGATGGCCTGTTCACCGAATCGATGGCGACGCATCCTTCCCAATATGGTGCACTCGACCTGCAGGATTTCCGCAAGGCACTGGATCAGTTGCCGCCCGATCAGCGCGAAGCCATCATCCTCGTCGGCGCTTCCGGTTTTTCCTATGAGGAAGCCGCCGAGATCTGCGGTTGCGCCGTCGGCACCATCAAGAGCCGCGTCAACCGTGCCCGCCAGCGGCTGCAGGAAGTGCTGCAGATTTCAGGCGAAGCGGATTTCGGCCCGGACGCCACGTCCGCGCCGCTGACCTCCAAGGCGTTTGCCTTCTGAGAATGCAATCAGCCCGCACGATCACTCATGATGGTGCGGGCTGATCATTTTATGCGTTTGCGCGTAGTCGCGAACCCTGTCGATCGGCTGGGCCGCCGCTCAATCATCCCGTTTCTTCGTTCCAAGCAGGTTGCCGAACACCAAAGCCGTGGCGATGGCGGCGGTCAGCAGCGGCTGGGTCTTTGCAAGGCCAAGTGCTGCAACGGCCATGGTCTCCAGGGAGGCGCGGCGTTCACGGGCACGGCGCTCCTCCTGCTTGTTGAGGATCGCCATGATGACCAGGACGATCAGTCCGAGCAGCAACGCGCCTGCGGCGATCAGCAGCGCAGAGGCGGCGGCACCGTAGATGGTGGCAAGCCAGATGGCGGCGGCCACCAATGCGAAGCCATAGGCCGTGAGAAGAAGGATCGCGGCGATGGCGACGAAAATACCGTTGCGCTTGGTGCGCGCAACGGTACGGTTCAGTGTGCCTGACATTAACAGGCCGAGGATTGGAGCGAGCATCGCGGCTCCTTAGCGGCGGGACAGAAGCAGGGCGATCGCCAGACCGAAGACGGCCGCGGCCCCGATGGTTGCGACCGGATGCTGCCGGACGGTCCTGCGCATTTCGCGAGACCCCTTGGCGTAGCCTCGCTGCAACTCATGCAGTAGGTCTTCGCCGCGCGCCGTCAGGTCTTCCAAGCCGGTTTCGGCGCGGGCGCGTACCTTCTGACTCTGTTTGGTGCCGCTTTCACCGATGATCTTGGCAAAGGAAGCGATTTCGCTGCGCAGATGTTCGATCTGATCTTCGATGCTGCTTTCGATGTCGTTCAGGCTGCCATTACGCTTGGCTTTCGCCGATTGAAGGATGGATGTGGCCATGGTCTTTCTCCCTTGCATCGTTTGCGTCTTTGCCCTGGCGTCCGGAACGACGCGCTGGCTGTTGCGATGACCGAATGCTGCAAGACATGTTGCGCCGTCAGGCGCGCAGAAAATCGATCCGGGTCACCTGTCAACAACGCGGCGATGCAACGAAAGGTTCCAGATGATACAACGAAGAGGAGATCAGTCGGCAAGCGCGCTGTGGGCGAGGACGAAGGGAGCGCCGTCGCTGGGAACGCGGTTAACCCGTAACGCACAGCCGAAAACATCCAGCAGATGCCGGTCTGTCAGCACCTCGGCGACCGGGCCTGCCGCCGCCAATCGCCCATTCTTGAGCAGCACCATCTGGTCGGCGAAAAGCGCGGTAAGGTTGAGATCGTGCATCACCGCGATGACACCGCCGCCGCGCTGACAGAATTGCCGGGCAAGAGTCATGATCGTTAGTTGGTGGCTGATGTCGAGGCTGGAGACAGGCTCGTCAAGCAGCAGCCAACAGGGCTCGCCGTCGACAATGGGCTCCGGGATCTGGCAGAGCACCCGCGCGAGCTGGACGCGCTGTTGTTCGCCACCGGAAAGCTCCTGATAGAAGCGCCCCTCGAAGCCTGTGAGATCGACGGAGGCAAGCGCATCGGCGGCGATACGATCTGCCTGTTCGGGATGGCGGTTGCGTCCGGTCGTCAGCCCCATGCGGACGATTTCGCGGACGGTGAAGGGAAAGGAGATGGTGTTTGCCTGTGGCAGCACGCCCCTCGTTTCCGCCAGTTGCCACGGCTGGAGGCTGCCGATCTCTGCTGCATTAAGGCGCACCGAGCCCTGATAAGCAAGTTCGCCGGAAATGGCCTTTATAGTCGTCGTCTTGCCGGAACCGTTCGGTCCGCAGATTGCGGTCAGTGCGCCGGGTTCGGCAATGAAGGAGACGTCGTGCACGACTGTCTTGCCGGCGAGCCGGACGGAAAGGTTCGAGACGTCGATCATCGGGAACTCACAGGCTGAGGCGCGAGCGCTGGCGAAGCAGCATCCACAGGAAGAACGGCCCGCCGACGCTGGCGGTGATGATGCCGATCGGCAGTTCGGCCGGCGAGACGATGGTGCGGGCAACCACATCGGCGATGATCAGCAGGGAGCCGCCGAGCAGCGCCGAGGCCGGCAATAGGAAACGGTGGTCCGGGCCGATCGCCATGCGCAGGATATGCGGCACGATGATGCCGATGAAGCCGATGCCGCCGCTGACCGCGACGGAGGCGCCGACCGCGGCGGCGACGCTGATGATTGCGGTATTCTTCAAGCGCTGGACGGCGATGCCCATGTGGAAGGCGGCGGCTTCGCCGAGCGTCAGGGCGTTGAGACCGCGCGCCATGAACGGCAATGGCAGCATGGCAAGGACAATGATCGGACCGGCTGCGGCGATCTTGTCCCAGGTTGAACCGGCCAGCGAGCCCATGCTCCAGAAGGTGAGGTCGCGCAATTGCCGGTCATCGGCCATGTAGATCAAGAGGCCGGTTGCAGCCAGCGTCAGCGAGCCGATGGCGATGCCGGCGAGAAGCATGGTGGCGATCGACGTCTGCCCATGCCGCGTCGCCACCTTGTAGAGGATGATCGTCGTGACGAGGCCGCCGACGAAGGCGGCGATCGGCAGGGCGAAGATGCCGAAAAGCTGGGCGACCGGCGCGAGGATGCCGGCGCCAAGCACGATCATCCCGACCGCGCCGAGGCTGGCGCCGGCCGAAATGCCGATCAGGCCCGGATCGGCCAGCGGATTGCGAAACAGGCCCTGCATGACCGCGCCGGAGACGGCGAGCCCGCCGCCGATCAGGAAGCCGAGGATGGCGCGGGGCAGGCGGATGTCGAAGATGATGATGCGGTCACGGCTGCTGAGCGCACTGTCCGTTCCATTGCCGATCATGGTGGCGATGACATCGACGATCGACGCATTCGACGCGCCCATGGTGATCGAGAAGGCGAAAGCGAGGAAGGAGGCGACGACGAGGCCAGCGAGGACGAGGACGGCGAGCAGGGTGCGGTCACCCTCGCGACGGCGCGTCGTTGCGTGCGACATGTGCTTCAGCTCCGCCATGACCTCGCTGAGCGCCATGTCAGCCTCCGTAGATCGCCGCGTTCAGCTCGCGCACGGCGCTGGCGGTGCGAGGTCCGAAGCCCAGGAGATGCAGGCCGTCCATGCGGATGATCGCCTTGTGACTGGCGGCGGGCGTCAGCGAAATCGCCGGCTGCTTCAACAGGTCCTCGTCCTTCATCGACAGCGGGCCTTCGCGATCCATGATCAGGATGACGTCAGGCTTGGCCTCGATGATGGCTTCGTCCGTCAGCGGCTTGTATCCGGAGAAGCTGTCGACCGCGTTGATCGCGCCGGCAAGCTTGATGATGCCGCTCGCGGCGGTGTTGTCGCCGGAGGCGAGGATCTTGCCGTTCTGGTTGCTCAGAATGAAGAGTACGCGCTTGCGCTCGGCTTCCGGACGCTTTTCTGAATTGGCGATGGCGGCATCGAGGTCGGCGGCAACCTTGCCTTCCAGCGCCCTTGCCTTGTCCGGCACGCCGAGCAGCGAACCGACGACGTCGATCTTCTTCAGGATGCCGTCACGATCGTAGGTCTGCGGTACGGTTTCGAAGGGCAGGCTGGCGTTGCGCAGCACGGCCAGCGCCTCCGGCGGGCCGGAACCTTCGACGGCGATGATGGCCGTCGGATTGACGGCAAGGATGCCCTCCGGCGACAGCGCGCGCATATAGCCAACGTCGGGTAGCTTGGCCGCGGCTTCCGGATAGTTGCTGGTGGAGTCGCGGGCAATGAGCCGCTTTTCCTCGCCGAGCGCATAGATAATCTCGGTGACATCGCCGCCGACCGAGACAAGTCGCGATGTGTCGATCTTCGGCACCTCTGTCGCATGGGCGCGCTGAACCAGGCTATAGTTGCCCTTGATCGGGCTGACAGGCACCAGCGGCAGGATCATCACCACGGCGGTGAGCGCGATTTCCCACGGCTTGATGCGCTTGATATTGGTCAACATCGTCATGGCTCGATCCTCAGGCGGCGACGCTGGCGTCAGCCCGTGTCAGGTTTTCGATGATGGCGCGCCAGTCGCGGCGCTCGTCGAAGCCTTCCTTCCGCTTGCCGAAGAACTGGATGATCATCTCGCCCTTGGCATTATAGGCCTCGAACGAAGTGACGTGGCCGTCCTTGGTCGGCTTGCGCACGGCCCAGGCTTCCGCGATGTGGTCCTGGCGCAGATGCAGGTGGAAGGTGGGATCCATGACGTTGATCCATGGCCCCATGGTCGCGACGTTGATGATCGGGCCGGAATGGATCTGCACGGTGCCTTCATTGGTGACGAAGCACATGATCGGCAGGCCCTCGCGCACGCAGGCGTGCATCATCTCAGCAACAGCACCTGTCTCGAGCTTCCAGGCGTAGTCATCACCGACGGCGCGGATCGCCGCCTGGCGGCCGATCTTCAGCTTCTTCAGCATGCCGAAGAATTCATGCGTGTCCGTCATGCGGCTCCAATGGTTGCGCAGCTCGTCGCGGCTGATATCGCCGTTGATCGCGCCATTGTCGTAACCGGAGAGGTCTTCGATGAGCTCCTGCGACTGGTCATCGAGGCGAAGTGCCGCGACCATCTGGTGATAGGCCTCGACATTGGAGGCGGGACGCAGATGGACCTTATGCACGGCGTCGCCGGCCTTGTCGAAGAATTGCAGGCTGAGCTTCTGCTGGTCGCCATCCGTCTTGGTGACGGCGAAACCATGCGCCCAGCGCTTCGGGAAGATGCGCAGGTCGATGTTCTCGCCGAGTACGATGGCGGCCTGTACGCCGGACTTGATGTTCTCGTAGATGCCGATCTTCTCGTGCACGGCGCTTTCGTTGCGGGACAGCGCCAGGACTTCGCCCAGCGAGGCGATGTGTTCAAGGAAGCGGTTGGCGTCGGCATCGATGCGAATGGCGGAAATGCCAACTTCGGCGGCAACCAGCGCGGCTTCGGAAACGCTAAGGCGAGCCGCGATATCGCGCTCGCGCATTTTCGAATTCTCGGCGCGGAAGGCGCGGATGGCGGCGGGGGTGGGGCGGGTCGTCTCGGTCATCTGCTATGCCTATTTGTTGAGAATGAGTTTGCCTTGGCGCGTGATCTTCATCCGATAGATGACGCCCTCATGCCTGATCATGATTTCGGTCTGGCCCCGGAAAATATCCGTGCTCTCGACCATTCTAATTTGCTGTGCGGCCACTGGCGGCACCGGCTGTATTGGGGGCTTCTCAGCAATCATCCTGCTTGGTTTTGCCTGAAAATTCATAGGGGACCGAAGGGTTGCTCCGGCCAGATTTAACTTGACTCACATAGTCATGGTTTCATAAAGACGCAATAGAAGACTGTTGGAGTCAAGTTTAAAATTTTAGGTGGTGCACGCGTTGGCATCCAATGCTCGCTTTGCGTTCGCCAAGAGACATTTCGGGAGTGATTGTTGATGCTGACCAAGACGATTTTGGCCGTTGCCGCCGGTGGGCTGTTTGCCATGGCTTCCTGCGTCCCGGCCCTCGCCGAGGATGCGGTCGCGGCGCCGGCTCCTGCAACGGATGCGCAGAAGCTTAACGTCGAACTCAATGCGCTGGCGCCGTCCCAGAAGGGCTGCATGATGACCTTCGTCGCCGAAAACGACCTAGCGACGCCGATCAGCAAGATCTCCTTCGAGCTTGCCTTCTTCAATGACAAGAATGCGGTCGACCGCGTCACTGTTCTCGACTTCCGCGACCTGCCGATCGGCAAGAAGCGGGTGCGGCAATTCGATATGCCCGGCGTGAAGTGCGAAAGCGTCAGCCGCATCATCGTCAACGATACGCCGGTTTGCGATGGCCCGGTGGCAGGCGCCTGCAAGGCCGCCTTGACGACGCGTTCCCAGCTTTCCGTTCCTTTCGAAGGCTGACGCCATGGCACGCCGCTCGGTTCAGGTTTCCATCGATCGCCGCCGCTCCGGCGATGGCTTGAATGATAACTATCCGAGTGTGCTTCCGGGCCACGAACTGGCCGGCCTAGACAACCTGCCGCGTCCGCCGACCGCCGAGGCGGTATCGCACTACAGCCGCTTCACCCAGATCGGCTCCTATCCCGCTCACCCGACCGAGCCCGCGCCGGATGCCTCCGAGCCGCCGGTCATGGATATGTTGTCGGCGGAGAGGGCGCATAAGGTAGCGGCCGCCGGTAAGAAGTCGATTGCTTTTGCCAGTTTGGGGTCCTGCTTCTTCCACGCTCTGGTGATTGCGGCATTGCTGGTGGCGATCGTCGCAACGCCTGAAGAGGCGCAGGAAGAGGCCGGCGACACTGTCAGTGTCGTAATGATTGGCAATTCCGATGCGGACCAGATGGCGGCGGGCGAGGAAAGCCCGCAGCAGCCTCCTGAAGAGGTGACGGCGGAGGCCGTGCAGCCGGAAACGGTACAACCGACGGAAGTCAGGCCGGAGGAGGTGCAGCCAACCGAAGCGGAAGCTGTTCAGCCCACTGAGACGGATGTGCAGCCGGCTGAGATGGCGGAAGCGGTTCAGCCGACCGAGCAGCCACAGGTCCTTGCAACGCAAGCGCCTGCCGAGACGATGGTCGTGCAGCCGGCAGAAACCGTGCAGCCCGTTGAGCCGACGCCTGAAGTCGTCACTCCGGTCGAGAAGCCCGTTCGTCAGGAAAAGCCGAAGGAAGTCGTCAAGAAGCCGGTGCCGAAGATTGCGAAGATGAAGTCCGGTTCGAAAGGTGAGAATCAGCAGGATTCGAAGAAGGGCTCTGTAGAGGGAACCGAGACCGCGCAGTCCGATACGAATTCGCAGACGGCCGCTCGCCGCATGGGCTCAGGTAGCGCAGCCGTTGCAAACTACCCGGGAAAGGTTGGCGCGCGTATTCGCCGCGCTGTCCGCCTGTCGTCGAAATATGAAAAGGGTATAACCGTACGCGTGCGTCTAACGATCGGCGCGAGTGGCGAGCTGACTTCTGTTTCTGTGGTGCGGAGTTCCGGAATCCCGGAATTGGATGAGGCCGTCACCAGCGGCGTTCAGCGCGCTGCACCGTTCCCGTCATTGCCCCCGGAATGGGGCAAGCCGAATTGGACGTTCACGCAAGAGGTTCAGGTGACCGGGCGATAAGCTGGCATCGGCATTTGCGATACGCAGACTATCAATTTCAATCGGTTGGCCATCGCAAACGCTTGATTGCTATGTGCGGAAATATGCTGCATCAAAATATGATAAAAATTCTCAACTTTATACTTTACTCTAAAACTCATGTTTAATATGGTCGCCTTGCGCTCGGCGGAGTCGGGTGCGCAAGAGCAATCAATGAACGGGTGATGTATGGCGCGTAAGGCGAAGAGGGATTTGGGCCGGGATAGTCGCGAGGCGCAAAAGCCGGAGCAGGCACCCGGGAAATCCAGCCTCGATGGGCGCAGTTTCCTGTATGTCGGCGGTCGCGATTGCCAGGTGGCGCATCTGCGCCAGATCGCCAGCAATTTCGGTGCCGAGCTGATCCATCATGATGGCGGCTTGCGCGAGGCGGTGTCGCGCATCGACACAGTGTTGCCGTCCGTCGACTGCGTCTTCTGCCCGATCGACTGTATCAGCCATGATGCCTGCCTGCGGGTGAAGACCGGTTGCAAGAAGTTCGGCAAGGCGTTCATACCCTTGCGCAACGGCAGCAAGTCGAGCCTCGAGCGGGCGCTGACGACGATGAACGAACGAGACGCCGCCCGATGAATGACAAAGGCCCTGACGGGTTCATGATGATCGGCCTGCACAAGCTGGCTGCGCAGAATGGTGATGGCCTCGTGCCGGAACTCTATGAATTGCTGATGCGTCGCGCGGAGGAGCAGCGGCAGACTCCCAACGTGACGGCATTTCCATCCTGGCAGGCACGCCTGCCGGGAGAGCAATCGGATATAGCGCCAGATATTACGGCACGCGATGGCACGAATGTCATTGCCTTTACACCTCAACCGGGCAAAACTGTCGACCGTCGCAAGAAGGTCTGATTGCCCGGGAGATTTGGCCCATGTACATCGCCATGAACCGCTTCAAGGTCGTCATCGGTTCAGAGATTGCTTTCGAAACTATTTGGAAAGACCGTGATTCCCGGCTGGGGGAGGTTCCCGGTTTCGTGGAGTTCCGCCTGCTGCGCGGTTCCATCAATGTCGAGGAGGGCTATACGCTGTTTTCCTCGCACACGATCTGGCGCAGCGAAGAGGATTTCCTCAACTGGACGAAATCCGAGAATTTCCGCGAGGCGCACCGCAATGCCGGCAGCAACAAGGCATTGTACTGGGGGCCGCCAAAGTTCGAGGGATTTAACGTGGTTGCCGGGGTTTGAGATAGGCTGAGGCGTCTCAAGCTCCCGCCGCGGCTTTCCTGAAGAATGCTCCCAGCGCCACAACAACCCATCCCGTCACCATGCCCATTCCTCCGGTCGGCGCGGCCAGGGGGAACAGCGAGCTGCCGAGGAAATGGCGGCTGACGAGATCGCCGGCGAAGATCAGCGTTCCTAATCCGAGCAGGACGGCTGCCACCGGCGCAGTGCGGATGCGGTCATAGCCGGCATAAAGCGCGAGCAGGGCAGGGGCATGCGCCAGGCACATGGTCGAAGCGGAGCCGAGGAAGTGCGTATCGCCGCCATGGGATGCGGCAGCGGCGAGCGCGACACCGGCGGCGCCGAGAGTGCCGGCGATAAACAGGGCGAGTGGACGGATTATCGTGCTGAAGCTCATGTCTTCTCTCATTCCCGGTTCTGCATATGGAAGGCGAGGCGCTCGATGGGCTCCCAGATGATCGCCCACAGCTTTTCGTTCTCGATGGTTTCAGCCATGGCGTGGTGGAAACAGAGCAGCCATTCGTCGCGCTCGGCCGGGCCGATGGCGGCAACGAAATGACGGCTGCGCAGGCGCGGATGGCCGCGCTTCTCGATATAGAGCTGCGGTCCGCCTAGATAGCCGGTCAGATATTCGTAGAATTTTTCGCGGGAGCCTTCGAGGCTCGGTGGATGCACGGCGCGGCAGTTGGCTGCTTCCGGCAGCGTGTCCATCAGATCGTAGAAGCGCGTCGTCAGAGTCCGCACAGTCCGGTCACCGCCGATCGCCTGGTAGAGTGTGATGGTCTCTTCGCTCAAATGCCGGTCCCCGTTCGCTGCGCTCTACATGGCAATTCGCAAGCGGGATCGCAATCGCGGATTCCACTCATGCGGCGTTTCGGCGCTACTCCGCTTTCAGGTGAAAGCTGTCGCTTTCTCCCGGGACGAGCTCGAGTGGCCAGATCATCTGGCGCTTGGTCTTGGGGTAGATATGGCTGTAAGCCGGCATGCTGGAGAGCAGGATCTCGGCCAATTCGACACCGAGTTCGTGCAGGGATGTGCGAAAGCAGGTCAGCGGTGGTTGCAGGAACTTGGCGCGCGGCGCCTCGCGAAAGCCCACGACGGCAATATCGCGCCCCGGAATGATGCCGGCTTCCATCACGCGCTGGTAGAAGCCGATGGCCATCAATTCGTAAATCAGGATTACGGCCGTTGGCTTGTCATCGAGGTGAAGCAATTTGTCGGCGACCTGATAGCCACCCTGTTCGCTCGATTTCGCCCGAATGACCAGGTCCGGATCATAGGTAATGCCGTGCCGCTCCAGCGCGCGTCGATAGCCTTCGACGAAGATGAAGCCGAGGTTGATGTCGCTGGCGGGGGCGCTGATGGCAATGCGACGATGCCCATGCGCCACGAGCCGGTCGACAGCGCAATTGGCGACGCCGTCGAAATCGAGATCGGCCCAGGGATGCTGGCCGATCGAGAGGCTGCGGCCAAGCGCGGCAAAAGGGATCTTCGTTTTCGCGAGCAGATCAAAACGTTTGTCGATGCGCTGTGTCTCGGAAATGATCAGGGCATCGACGATGCGCCTTGCCACCATGCGTTTCAGGTATTCGTAGGGATCTTCATCGTTTGGGCAGGGGAGCATGATCAGATCGAGGTTGTGACGCGCGAACACGCTCTGCAGTCCACCCGTCACGGTCAGAAAGAAATTGTCGCTGTTTTCAACCGTTTCCTTGCTGGACTGGATCATCAGGCCGATGACGTTCGTCGTGCCTTGCCGCAGGCTGCGCCCCGATTGGTTGGCCACATAGCCCAATTGTTCGGCAGCCGCGAGCACGCGCTTGCGCGTCTCTTCGTTGACATCAGGCTTGCCATTCAACGCGCGTGATACTGTGCCGATCGAGATATCGAGGTGGTCTGCGAGCTGACGAATTCCCTTCATCGGCGGGTGTTTTCCTCCATGCGCCATTTTCCATAGTCCTCCTCTATTGACACAGGAAAATCTTTTCGCATAGGATCGTAAACGTTTACGGAATGCGTGTCACGAGGAGTTTGACACCATTCGCTGGAGGAAATCGTGAAACTTAATGCCATTTTGTGCGGGTGCGGAGCTATGTCCAAAGGCTGGCTCAAGGCCATCGCCTCGACGCCGTCGCTTGCCGAAACCATCAAGGTCGTGGGCCTGGTCGATCTCAATCGAGCGACCGCCGAAAACCTTGCGAAAGAGTTCGGTCTCGAAGAGGCCGTCATCGGTTCGGACCTTGCCGAAGTTATTGCGGCGACGAAAGCCGACCTGGTGTTCGACGTCGTCATTCCCGCCGCTCGCTTCGGCGTCGTCTCGACGGCGCTGAAGGCCGGTTGCCATGTTCTCAGCGAAAAGCCGATGGCGACCTCGCTTGAAGAGGGGGCTGCCCTCATCGCTCTCGCCGCCAAGACCGGCAAGGTGCATGCCATCATCCAGAACCGCCGCTTCATCTCCGGCGTGCGCCGCATGCGCCGCTTCGTCGAGGATGGCGCGATCGGTGAGCTCACCGGCATCC
Source organism: Rhizobium sp. GW821-FHT14E12 (assembly GCF_058803745.1). Lineage (NCBI taxonomy): Bacteria > Pseudomonadati > Pseudomonadota > Alphaproteobacteria > Hyphomicrobiales > Rhizobiaceae > Rhizobium > Rhizobium sp. GW821-FHT14E12. Next base: position 1,116,432 of record NZ_JBXAPH010000001.1, on the reverse strand, counting down.
ATTGCGACTTCTTCCTCGGCCCGCATTTCGGCGGTTTCCGTGAGGAGATGGACAATGTGCTCCTGCTCGACATGGCGATCCACACTTTCGATGCCGCCCGTTTCGTCGCCGGCAAGACGCCGCTTTCGGTCTATTGCGTCGAGAAAAATCCCGCCGGTTCCTGGTACAAGCATGGTGCGTCCGCGCATGCGCTGTTCGAATTTTCCGACGATGTCGTCTTCAGCTATCGCGGCTCCTGGTGCACTGAGGGCAAGCGCACGAGCTGGGAGAGCCAATGGCGGCTCACCGGCAGCAAGGGCATGCTGACCTGGGACGGCGAGGAGCATTTCGAAGCCTCCGTGGCTGGTCATGAACCCGGCCTGCTGCATGGCTTTACCCCGATCGAGGTTCCCGGTCCCAGGCATGATGACGAGACGCATGGGCATGCGAGCGTCATCGCTTCCTTCATCGACGCGGTGAAGACGGGCAAGCGGCCGGAAACCGAAAGCAGCGACAACATCCACAGCCTCGCCATGGTCCTCGGTGCGATCGAAAGCGCCAAGTCCGGCCAGCGGATTGAAATTTAAGCGTAAGGATAGCGAAATCATGACAAATCCCGCAAAAGCCATCCGCATCGGCACGATGATCAAGTCGACCAGCGAGGATGCCGCCAAGGGCATCGCCAAGATCGTCGATCACGGCTTCGAAAGCTTCGAACCCTTCTTCTGGCAAACGACCAACGGCCAGAACCTTGCTGAACTCGGCAAGCGCTGCCTCGACGCCATCGGCGGCCGCGACATCACCATTTCCACGCTCGGCATGTTCGGCAATCCGCTTGAAACCACCGACCTCGACCAGCAGACGTTGCAGGGCTGGAAGGATTGCATCGACAACGCCCATCATTTTGGCGCCACCTGCGTTGCCGGCTTCACCGGCCGTATTCGCAACAAGCCGCTGACTGATAGCCTGCCGCGCTACAGAGAGGTGTGGAGCGAGCTTGCCAAGCGTGCCGCCGACAAAGGCATCAAGATTGCTTTTGAGAACTGCGCCATGGACGGCAACTGGGCGACCGGCGACTGGAACATCGCGCATAATCCGGATGCCTGGGAGCTGATGTTCAACGAGACGCCGGACGACAATATCGGCCTCGAATGGGAACCTTGCCATCAGATGGTCTATCTCATCGAGCCGCTGCCGCAGATCCGCAAATGGGCAAGCAAGATCTTCCACGTTCACGGCAAGGACGCGACGATCCGTTGGGACGTTATCAAGGAGCACGGCATTTTCGGCAAGGAGAAGTTCGTCTTCATGCGCACGCCCGGCTTTGGCGACAGCAACTGGACGGACATTATCTCCGAACTGCGCCTGGCGGGATGGTCGGGTTCGATCGATATCGAAGGCTGGCATGACCCGGTCTATCGCGATGAGTTGGAAATGACTGGCCAGATCCATGGCCTGAACTATCTGAAGCAGAGCCGGGGCGGTGAATTCGTCGAATAGCGCGACCGCACTTTGAATCTGAATCGATTTAAGGTGCGAGTTGTGCGTTAATTCGGCGAACTGGAGCGACGTCCCCGTGCGGCGCTCCAGTGCCGGGACATCGGAATGGAGGAGCATTGCGATGTCCAGGGGTTCGTCTCATCGTCGATGAACGGACGAGGGGCAAAGCAAAGAAGAACGTGTCGACGCGCATCGCGAGCCATGCCGTCGGCCTGATACCGTCACGGTTCGCATGGTGGAGGAAAATATAATGAAAATGCTTTCGAAGCTGGCGATCACCGCCGGCATGTCGCTCTTGTTGGCTGCCGGCGTCGCGCAAGCCCAGAGCAAGACCTTTAACGTCTGGTGGTTCGAACTGCCGGATACTTCGCAGGCCAAGGCATGGACCAAGGCGCTCGAAGAGCTAAAAGCCAAGCATCCCGACGTCACGATCAATTTCGAACAGAAGACCTTCGAGCAATTGCAGAAGGCAGGCAGCCTCATCCTCAATTCGGACCAGGCGCCGGATCTTCTGGAATATAACAAGGGCAATGCCACGGCAGGCCTCGTTGCTTCACAGGGTCTGCTCACGCCGCTCGACGATCAATTCAAGTCGCGGGGCTGGGATAAGATCCTCAACGAAACCAATAGCCAGCTCAGCAAATACGATACGAACGGCATCTATGGCTCCGGTCCGATCATCGGCATTCCCGTCCATGCCGAATTCGTTTCGGTTTTCTATAATATCGACATGTTTCAAGCCAATGGCGTGAAAGTCCCGACCACGCTGGACGAATTCGAAGCCGCTCTCGACGCCTTCAAGCAGAAGGGCATTACGCCGCTTGCCTACGGCACTGTGGATTCCAACGCACAGCACCTGCTCTATACGCTGGCCCTGACGCAGGCCGACGACACCTGGGTAAAGAACTACCAGGGCCTCAAGGCGCCGCTAGACACGAAGCCATTCCTGTTTGCGGCACAGAAGATCGTCGACTGGGTTGGCAAGGGTTACATATCCAAGGATTCGACGGGCCTGAAGGGCACGGGCGGTGCTGACAATCTCTTCTCGTCGGGCAAAGCGCCAATGTTCGTCAGCGGCACCTGGAACAATGGCAACTTCGCCAGCTCGATCAAGAACTTTAAGTGGAGCCAGTTCGTCTTTCCGACCCCGAAGTACAGCACGGCTTCGACCGGCAATCTGTTCATGGTGCCCAAGAGTGCCAAGAACAAGGATCTCTCTTACGAGTTCATCGATCTGATCTTGAGCAAGGAGAACCAGAACCTGCAAGCCAATCTCGGTGGTGTTGCCATCGCTGCCGATCCGGCTACCGTCACCGACGAAGTTGGCAAGCGCAATGTCGAGCTCTTCAACGAGATCTCGAGCAAGGGCGGCCTCGGTTTTTATCCGGACTGGCCGGTTCCTGGCTATTATGAGCTGCTGATCCAGGCGACCACCGGCCTGGTGAACGGCTCGACGACGCCGGAGCAATTCGCCGATCGCCTGAAGAAGGCTTACGACGACGCGCAGGCAGCGCAGTAACCCCTGTACTGGAGTAATTCGCAGCGGCGGGACGGCTTGATGCCGTCTCGCTGTCTCGAACTGGAGGAATGCGATGGAGAAGTCCAAAAACTCCGGCAGGGCGGGGTATTATCTCTATATTCTCCCCGGCATGCTGGGGTTCGCTCTGATCGTGCTTGTCCCCCTGATCGCCAATTTCGCGATCAGCTTCACGACCTGGAAAGGCATCGGAACGCCGAGGTATGTCGGGTTTCAGAACTACGAGAGATTGCTCGTGGATGCCGCGTTCTGGGGATCGATCCAGCACACGCTCCTGTTCATCATTTCGATGACGATCGTGCCGATCATTTTGGGGCTGGTGCTGGCGGCGGTGCTGTTCGATTATATCAGCGCGCAGTTCGGCGAGACCTTGTCGAGCTTCTTCCGCGCCGGCTTTTATCTGCCGCAGATTTTGCCGCTGACCGCGGCCGGCGTGCTGTGGGGATGGATCCTCAATCCGATCGGGATCGTTAACGCGGTCCTGAAAGCGATCGGTCTCGATTTCATGGCGCAGAACTGGCTGGGAGATGCGACCTATGCGCTCTGGGCCGTCTCCGCCGTCATCGTCTGGATCCAGGTCGGCTACTGTCTGGTGGTCTTCATGTCGGGGCTGGCGCGTGTCGATCCCTCGCTCTACGAAGCCGCCGAGCTTGATAATGCGAGCTGGTTCGGCCGCTTTCGTTACATCACGATCCCCATGCTGATGCCGGAGATTTTCGTGGTTGCTCTCACCACACTGATCGCCGCCCTGAAGGTTTTCGCGCCGATCTACGTCCTGACATCCGGCGGGCCGGACAATGCGACGACGGTGCCGTCTTACCTCTCTTACTACCACTTCTTCACCACCAACCGCGTCGGCTATGCGGCGGCGATCGCGACACTGCAAACGGTCGTGACGATCATGCTCGGTATCTTCTTCCTGCGCATGCAATCCAAACAGACAGAGGGAGAGCGCTGAGATGGCTGCTACGGTTTCACTTTCGACCCCGATCGCATCGGATGCGCCGACGGAGCATCGCCAGAAGAAGGGCATGACCCGCTGGATCGTCCTAGCCGTCCTGTTCGTTTTTCTTGGCGGTACGCTGTTTCCGTTCTTCCTGGCGGCTTTCAACGCCATCAAGACCCCGACCGACTATGCGGCCAATGGTCCGCTTGCCTTCCCGCATAGCTTCGACCTGACGGCGCTCAAGAATTTCTGGAGCAATGTCGATTTCACCCGCAAGCTCTTCAACAGCGTGCTGATCAGCGGCTGCACCGCAATTCTCGCGGTGGTTCTCAGCCTCCTCAACGCCTATGCCATCGGTATCGGCCGCGTGCGGGGCGGGCGGGTGTTGCTGGTGATCCTGCTGATCTCGATCATGGCGCCGCAAGAAGCCCTGATCTATCCGCTTTACTACATGGCCAAGCAGGTGGGCCTGTTCGATTCCATGCTATCGGTGATCCTGATCATCGGCGTACTGCACACCGCCTTCGGCACCTATCTCCTGTCCTCGGTGCTGACCACCTTTCCGCGTGAGATCATCGAGGCGGCGCAGATCGACAATGCGAGCCGCTGGCAGATCCTGTGGCTGGTGATCGTACCGGTCCTGCGCCCGACGCTTGCCGTGCTTGCGACTTTCTTCTTCATCTGGACCTGGAATGAGTTCCTGATCCCGCTGGTGTTCCTGGTCTCCAACAATAATCAGACGGTTTCGGTCGCTATGGGTGTCCTCTCGGGCGCCAATACGCAGGATCCGACGGCGGTTGCCGCAGCTTCGCTGCTCGGCGTCACGCCGACGGTGATTTTCTTCCTGATTTTCCAACGCACCCTGACGCGGGGCGTTGCTGCTGGTGCTGTCAAATAGACGCATGCCGGAACGCATGCGGTCTCACGCGAGGCCGGAATACAAGACAAGAGACGGCAGGTCTGGCGAAGTTCAATTCTTCCGGAGGAGGAAAAATGGCAGGAATCAACATCAAGTCCGTCACCAAGCATTTCGGTGCGGTGCAGGTTCTCAACGACATAGATCTCACGATCGAGCCCGGTGAGTTCGTCGTGTTCCTCGGTGGCTCCGGCTGTGGGAAATCGACCTTGCTGCGGATGATCGCCGGGCTTGAGGCGATCACCAGCGGTGAGGTCTGGATCGGCGGGCGGCGGGTCGACCAGCTTCCGCCCGGCGAACGCGGCGTATCGATGGTGTTTCAATCCTATGCGCTCTATCCGCACATGACGGTGCGCGACAACATGTCGTTCGGCCTTAGAAACATCGGCACGCCGAAGGCGGAGATTGCAAAGCGTATCGACATCGCAGCCACCATATTGGAGATGCCGCATCTGCTCGACCGCAAACCGTCGGAGCTTTCGGGCGGCCAGCGGCAGCGCGTTGCCATTGGCCGCGCCATCGTGCGGGAGCCCGACGTTTTCCTGTTCGATGAGCCACTGTCCAATCTTGATGCCGGTCTGCGCAATCGTACGCGCGTGGAGCTTGCGCAATTGCATGAGCGGCTGGGTGCAACGATGGTCTTCGTCACCCACGACCAGATCGAGGCGATGACGCTTGCCGACCGGATCGTGCTTTTGAACAACAAGAAGATCGAGCAGGTGGCGACGCCGGTGGAGATCTATACGCGGCCGGCGACGCGCTATGTCGCCCAGTTCATCGGCTCGCCCGGAATGAACTTCGTCAACGTGGCCGGTGTCAGCGATGCCGGGGGCTTTGCGACGGCGACCTTGCCCGATGGTTCGGCCATCAGGACGGCGGTTCCGCTGAACGGCATGGCGCGCTCGGAACTGACGCTCGGCATCCGGCCGGAATATCTGGTGGCGACGACGGCGGACAAGGGCGACATCGCCGGAACGGTCGAGACGGTGGAACGGTTGGGCGATCGGTCGCTCGTGCATGTCCGTCTGAAGGATGGCTCGAAGATCATCGGCACCGATCCGGGAATGACGACCATTACCAGCGGCGCGCCGATCGCCTTTGCCGTCGATGGAGCAAAGCTGACCATTTTCGACCAGAACGATGTAGCCCATCACGCCGCACATTGACGAAACCGTCCAATTGGTATGTTATGCCGATATGTCTACAGCGCACCACAGAAAGAAACAGCCTTTGCTCGTCCGCCAGCAGTTGCTGGAGGTGGCGGCGCGGCTGGTGTCGGAGAAGGGCATGACGGCGGTGACGCTGGATGCCGTATCGGGCGCTTCCGGCGTCAGCAAAGGCGGATTGCTGCATCATTTCCCCAACAAGAATACGCTGCTGGAGGCCCTGTTCGACAGTCTGATCGAGCGGCTGGACCGGGCGATCGAGGAGGAGATGCGGGCCGATCCGCTGCCGCACGGGCGCTTTACCCGCGGCTATCTTCGCGCCTGCCTGGCGCTGCGCGACCGGCCGGAGGAAACGCAGGATTGGGCGCAGGTGACGATGGTGCTGCTCAGCGAGCCGCCATTGCGGCAGCGCTGGCGCGACTGGGTGCGCGAACGCAGCGAGGAATATGTCGGCACGGACTCCTCCGTGGATGCGGCGATCGTGCGGCTGGCGACCGATGGGCTCTGGCTCGCCGATCTGCTCGACAGCCATGCGATGGACGAGAGCGCCCGCGAGAAACTGGTCGAGCGGCTGATCGAGCTCACGCAACTCTAATGGATATCGAGAGGGTTTGATGACGAACGCATCCGTCTATGCAGTGCTGATGGTGGCGATCGTGCTGGAGGTGATGGGCACGACGGCATTGCAGATGTCGCAGCAGTTCACCCGGCTCGGCCCCTCGATCGTGCTCGTGCTGTGCTATGCCGCGTCCTTTTATTGCCTGTCGGTGACCCTGCGGGTGATCCCGGTCGGCATTGCCTACGCCATCTGGAGCGGGCTCGGCATCGTGCTGATCTCCACCGTCGGGCTGGTGTTTTTCCGCCAGAAACTCGATCTGGCGGCGATCATCGGCCTCGGTCTGATTATCGCCGGCGTCATCGTCGTCAACCTGTTTTCAAAATCCGTGTCGCACTGAAAAGACAGGTGTTTCGCATGGTAATTTTTGCCTTTGTCAAATCGCTTCGGACGCATTATCTCTTGCGCTGGAAGGGCTGATGGAGGTCTAAAAGCGGCGCTTTCCCAAAGCGCTTTGGATCGTATAATCCGTTCAATCTCAATGGTTTTAGAGGAGTGCCGTAATGACTATTCGTGCCGTCGTCTGGGGCGAGAACATTCATGAGCAGACAAACAAGGTCGTCGCCGAAATCTATCCGGAAGGCATGCATACGACGATCGCAAAGGCGCTGAATGCCGATGCCGGCATTGAAGCAACCACTGCAACGTTGCAGGAGCCGGAACACGGCCTGAGCGAAGCCCGGCTGAAGGACACCGATGTGCTGCTCTGGTGGGGCCACAAGGATCACGGCGCGGTAAATGACGAGATCGTCGAGCGCGTCGCCAAGCGCGTATGGGAAGGCATGGGGCTTATCGTGCTGCATTCCGGCCATTTCTCGAAGATCTTCAAGCGGCTGATGGGCACGCCCTGCGCGCTGAAATGGCGCGAGGCGGGTGAACGCGAGCGCCTTTGGGTCATCAACCCGCGCCATCCGATCGCCGCCGGCCTCGGCGAGCACTTCGAGCTGGAAAACGAAGAGATGTACGGCGAGCAGTTCTCCGTTCCCGAACCGCTGGAAACGGTGTTCATCTCCTGGTTCCAGGGTGGTGAAGTCTTCCGTTCCGGCATGACCTGGCGCCGCGGTGCCGGCAATATCTTCTATTTCCGCCCCGGTCATGAGACCTATCCGACCTACCACAACGACACCGTGCATAAGGTGCTGATCAATTCCGTCAAATGGGCTCACAATCCGCTCGGCACACAGGCGAGCATCCATGATGCGCCGAATGTGCCGGTCGAGAAGGCGTTGGAGCCGATCGTCGAACGTGGTCCGAAACTCCACCAGGCCGGCGAAGCCGGTTATCGCTGAGGTATAAAATGCGTCTCATAATTGTTGGCACGGGCGGCATGGCGAAAAACCAGGCCGAACACTTCGTCCGTATCCCAGGCGTCGAGATTGTCGGCGCCGTCGACACCGATGCGACGAGGCTCGCCGCTTTCGCCGATACGTTCGATATCAAGAACCGCTTCTCGTCGCTGGACGAGGCGCTGGCCTGGGGCGAGTTCGACGCGGCGACCAACGTCACGCCGGACAAGGCCCACCACCCGACGACCTTGCCGCTGCTGGCCGCCGGCAAGCATGTTCTCTGCGAGAAACCGCTGGCGGAGAACTACGACAAGGCGCTGGAGATGACAGAGGCGGCCGAACGCGCCGGTGTCATCAACATGGTCAACTTGACCTATCGCAATGTCGCGCAGCTGCAGAAGGCGCGCGAGATGGTGATCTCGGGTGAGATCGGCACAGTGAAGCATGTGGAGGCTTCCTATCTGCAGAGCTGGCTCGTTTCCAGGGCCTGGGGCGATTGGCGCAGCGAGTCCAAGTGGCTATGGCGGCTGTCGACCGGTCACGGCTCCAACGGCGTACTCGGCGATATCGGCATTCATATCCTCGATTTTGCCGCCTATGGCGCGGCGACCGATATCGATCATGTCTTCGCCCGGCTGAAGACCTTCAACAAGGCGCCGGATGAGCGCATCGGCGAATACACGCTCGACGCCAACGACAGCTTCTCCATGTCGGTCGATTTCGCCAATGGCGCGCTCGGCGTCGTGCATGCAAGCCGCTGGGCAACGGGGCATCTGAACGAGCTGAAGCTGCGCATCTATGGCGAGCGCGGTGGCCTGGAGGTCAACCATAGCCCCAACGGTTCGGAATTGCGCGGTTGCCTTGGCGACGATACGGAAACGGCGACGTGGAAGGTCATCGAGGTGCCGCCGGTGCCGACCAACTACCAGCGTTTCGCCGAGGCAGTGATGACCGGCAGCAACCAGGATCCGAGCTTCCGTCATGCGGCCAATTTGCAGCGTGTGCTGGATCTTGCCATGGTCACGGAAACGGAGCGGCGCGAACTGAAGGTTTGATGCTGTCTCTGCTCTATCTCCGACATTTAAGCGGCCGCCTTCGGGCGGCCGTTTCATTGAGGTCTGCCCGTATTATCGCAATTGCTTGACGGGATAGGGAGGCAGGCGCAGCATCACTTCCGTGATGCTCTCGATACGAGGTCATGGGAGGAGGGGGCATGTCTACCGAGGAAAAGGTTGCGAGCCACTATACGCATGGCTCTCTGGAGGAGACGATCCTTGCGGGGCTCACCGCCAGCGGCAAGGATATTGATGATCTCAGCATCGATGATCTCGCCGGTATTGATGAATTCCATCTCGGGCGGCGCGAGGCCACGCGGGAATTTACCCGGAATCTCGACCTGGTCGACGGTATGCGGCTCGTTGACATCGGATCGGGGCTCGGTGGGCCGGCACGCTATATCGCCAGCACCTATGGCTGTATCGTTACCGGTGTCGATCTCACCGATGAATTCGTCAAGGTCGCGAATGTTCTGACCGAGCGTTGCGATATGGCCGCGCAAGTGTCGTTCCGGCAGGCGAGCGCGCTGTCGCTCCCCTTCGCCGACGAAAGCTTCGACCGCGCAACACTTATCCATGTCGGCATGAACATCGAGGACAAGGCAAAGCTGTTTGCCGAGGCGCGGCGCGTGCTGAAGCCCGGCGGCCGCTTCGGTCTCTATGAAATCATGCAGATGCGTGACGGTGCGCTGCCCTATCCGATGCCCTGGGCAATGACGCCGGAGACGAGCTTCGTTTGCACTCCCGAAACCTATCGCCGGCTGCTTGAGGAGGCCGGTTTCACGGTGGAGTCCGAGCAGGATCGCAGCGCGCTGGCAATTCGGTTGGCGCAGGAGATGCGTGCCAGTGCCGCAAGCGGCGGCGGGCAGGGACCGGGTCTCGGCGCGCTGATGGGGCCAAGGGCGGTAGAGCGCGTAGGCAATGTCGGCATGTCGGTCGGCGGCGGCCTGATCGCGCCGATCGAAATGATTGCCAAAGCGGTTTAAGAGGTGACCACATTCCTGGTGCTTTCGCATGGAGTGCCGCTCGCAGAAAAAGCTAGTAGGAAGCTAAGCCCATATTGATGTTCCTTTAGAATTCAGTAAGGCTCGACCTCTTGAGGGGTAACAGTCATGGACGTTCGCTACCAAGTTTTTATTAGCTCCACATTCTACGACTTAAAGAACGAAAGGAGCGCAGTCTTCCAGACCCTGATGGAGATGGATTGCATTCCGGCCGGGATGGAGCTCTTTCCGGCGATGGATGAAGAGCAGTTCAAATTTATTCAGAGGATTATTGACGATAGCGACTACTATATTCTGATTATTGGTGGGCGATATGGCTCGGTCTCACCGGATGGAATTAGCTACACGGAAATGGAGTACGATTACGCCGTCGACCGTGGATTGAAGGTTTTGGCATTTATCCATCAGGAGCCGGGCGAGATACCTTCAAAGTTCATTGATAGCAGCCCGGATTTGCAAGCGAAGCTCGCTGCATTTCGTGAAAAAGTCAAAAACGGACGTCTGGTGCGATTTTGGAAGGATGGCGCAGACCTTCCAGGTTTGGTCGCTCTAAGCTTGAACAAGACCATAAAAACTTATCCGGCCACAGGACGGGTAAGGGCAGATAAGATCGCAACCGAGGTTGCTGTTCAAGAGCAGAACGCTCTGTTGAAACAGATCGAAAGTCTGAAGGAGGAGCTTAAGGTCACGCAAAGACCCAAGTTCGAAAATCGAGATATCGCTGATATCGACGACGAAGTAACTGTGTCTTTTAGTTGGCATACAGGAGGTCAATACAGTCGCACCGAGCACGGCCATATCAAGCTTACCTGGCGGCAGCTTTTTGTCAGAATCGCGCCAGAGCTGCACAGACACCCGAGTGACGGCGCAGTCAATTATACGTTGGGTGAGACTGTACTCCGAATATCGTCCCCAACCCACAAACAGACGGTTTCCGTAGAGCCTGAAAACTTCAAGCTCATTCGAACTCATCTTCAGGCCTTGGGGCTAGTAATTGTTAGTTATCTGCCAACGGTCAAAGGCGAAATGGGGCTGTTCTGGAGTCTCACAGACTTCGGCCACGCGATGCTGCTCAATTGGGGCGCGGCTAAACGAAAGAGTGGGGATGCAGCTATCCCCACCGACCGAGATGTATAGTCTCGGCAGGGTTTTGCCATTGAAATCCAGTAGGAAATTCCAGGCGAAAAGTAAGCAATTTCGGTGATGGTGCTTTTGCCCCACAGTCCGCTAACATAGCGCTTTCTTTATGCAATGGCGGTGCGGATTGACAGGGGCGCTCTCCTGTCTGTATGGAGAATCCAACGGTAATGGATTTCTGCCGGGCCATGGTGGCCGAACCGCTGCTCTGAATTTTCAGGGAAGCTGATGACTCCTACTCAACGTGCCCAGCGGGGCGAAGGAGTAGAGTCGTGTCCGCAATCCTGCTGTTACCCCAGTTTTGTTTTATGATCATTGCCCCCGTCAGGCCCTCAACCGGTCTTCCGGGAGGGACGAATTGATGTCCGTATCCGAGTTTTTTCATCATCGTTTTCAACAATTGCGCAGCATATTCAAATGGATCTTCCTAGTGGTGCCGATGGCGGCCGTGGTCGGTTCGCTTTGCGCACTGTTTCTCTGGAGCCTCGATCGGGCGACGGCGGCGCGCTTCGACTATCCCTGGCTGATCTTCCTGATGCCGGTCGCAGGTTTCCTGATGGTGCTGGCCTATCAGCGTTTTGGTCGGGGAGCCGAGGGTGGCAATAATCTGATCGTCGAGCAGATCCATGAGCCGGGCGGTGGCGTGCCGCTGCGCATGGCGCCGTTCATTCTGGTCTCGACCGTTCTGACGCATCTGGTCGGCGGTTCGGCGGGGCGGGAGGGAACGGCGGTGCAGCTCGGCGGCAGTATCGCCAGCGCTTTCGCCAAGCTTTTCAAGCTGAGCCACGCCGAAGTCCGCATCCTGCTGATGGCCGGCATCGCCGCCGGCTTCGGTGCTGTTTTCGGCACGCCGATTGCCGGGGCAGTGTTTGCTCTCGAAGTGCTGACGATCGGGCGCATGCAATATGAAGCGTTGATCCCCAGCCTCGTGGCGGCGATCGCGGCCGACTGGACGTGCCATGCCTGGGGGATCGAGCACATCCAGTACCATATCGCCTATCTCGCCGGCACACCGGCCAGTACCTTCCATCTCGATGCGCTGTTGCTTTTGAAGGTCGGCATCGCGGGGGTACTTTTCGGGCTGATGGCTCGCTGCTTTAGCGAGATTTCTCACCGGATGTCGGCCGCCTTCAAGAAGGTCTGCGCCTATGCGCCGCTCCGGCCAGTGATTGCCAGCGCCGTGCTGATCGGCCTCGTCTATGCGCTTGGCACCCGCGAATATCTCGGCCTCGGCGTCTGGTCGCCCAATCCTGGCGATGCCACGATCGTGGGCTTCTTCGATCCGGCGCGCGTCGATTATTGGAGCTGGTTCTGGAAGGCGATATTTACCATCGTGACGCTGAGTTCCGGCTTCAAGGGCGGCGAGGTGACGCCGCTGTTCTTCATCGGCGCCGCCCTCGGCAATGCCATCGCCGCCGTTCTCGGCGCGCCTGTCGATCTCTTTGCGGCACTCGGCTTCGTCGCGGTTTTCGCGGGCGCCACCAATACACCGCTCGCCTGCATGATCATGGGCATCGAGCTCTTCGGCGCGACGCATACGGTCTATCTCGCCGTCGCCTGCTTCCTCGCCTATATCTGCAGCGGCCATACCAGCATCTATTTGTCGCAGCGTATCGGCACCGCAAAGAGTGCCGCCGACGGCGGCATTTCGTCGGGTTTGTCGATCCGCTCGCTGCTGAACACCAGGACGAAGCGAGAGGAGCCGTGAGCTCGCAAAATTGTGAAAACATTGCGGAAAAAATCTTGAACTTGGCCGTATTTCCGCCGGTTCCGGGGCAGATATCCCCGGAAAACAGACGTTGAAAAACGCGCATAACAAAGCACCGCTCTCACGAACGGACGCTCTTGCGAAATTCGACTAATGAACTCATATAATCGCTTATTATGATCATTGCATAACAGAGGAGTCGGGCGCAGATCGTGGATCGGCCAGGCAAATGCAGACATTGCTGGACCTGTTGCCGCTCCAAGATTCCCACTCAGATTCCCCTGGGACAAGATTTCCTCCTCCCAAATAACCCCTACGCAGACAGACATGACGGAGAGCACTTTGAGCGCACCAGCTCCCACAACCACCGAGCCGAATGCTCCGGAACAAACCTTTGGTACAACCGGCATTGCGCCGATGGATCGCCCAAGCGCGGTGACACGCTTCTTTATGGGCGTTGTCGCCTGGGCCGAAAGCCTTAACCTGAAATACGCCAAGCTCGGCAATCCGCCGGTCTATGACAATGCCACCTTCCCCTGGGCAGCCGAGATCGAGAAGGATTATCCCGCGATCCGCGCCGAGCTGGAGAAGGTGCTGCTGCGCCAGAGCGAGCTGCCGACCTTCCAGGATATTTCCACCGATGTGAAGACGATTTCGACCGATAATCGCTGGAAGACCTTCTTCCTTCTCGGCTTCGGCGTAAAGTCGGAGCAGAACATCAAGGCCTGCCCGAACACCTGGGCGGCGGTGCAGAAGATCCCGGGGCTGACCACGGCGATGTTCTCGATCTTCGAGCCCGGCAAGCACTTGCCGGCCCATCGCGGCCCCTATAACGGCGTACTGCGCCTGCATGTCGGCCTGATCGTGCCGGAACCGAAGGACCAGCTCGCCATCCGCGTCGACAAGCAGATCTGCCACTGGGAAGAAGGCAAGGCGCTGATCTTCGACGACGCCTATGAGCACGAGGCCTGGAACCACACGGACAAGACCCGCGTCGTCCTCTTCGTCGATTTCGTCAAACCGCTGAAATTCCCGGCCCGCATCGTAAACTGGGCTTTGATGAATCTGGCGATCTTCACGCCGTTCATCAAAGAGGGCCTCGACAATCACAAGGAATGGGAAAAGAAGTTCTATGCCCAAGCCGAGGCGCTGAGAAATCGCCCCAAGGCATAATCCAGGCCGGCTTGTGGACTTTACGAAAACCCCGGAATCCGCTGTGGATTCCGGGGTTTTGTTTTTTATCGATGCGAAGAGCCGTTTGCGGCTATTTGATCGTGCGTACGATGGCCGCGCCCGAGGTCATGCCGCCGCCGAAGGCGACGAGGCCGAGGTTGAGTGGCTCGGAGCGTTCCTTGGCGACATGCATCATGGCGAGCGGGATGCTCGACGAGCTGGTGTTGCCGTAGTTCTCGATGACGCTCAGCGCCGGGCGACCGCTGCGCTTGGCGATGGTGTCGATGATGCGCTGGTTGGCCTGGTGAGGCACCAGAAGGTCGAGATTGGCGAGCTCCAATCCGGCATCGACGCAGGCATCCTCGATCGAGCGCGACATGGAATGAACGGCTTCAGTGAAGACCGAGCGCCCGTTCATGGAAATGACGCCCTTGTCCGGCAGCGGTACATAGAGAAGATCGCCCGGTTCCGGACGGCCGCTGATGACCGGGCGGCTGGCTGCAAACAGCGGATTGCGCGCCATGTCGCGGCTGGTCACCAGGCAGGCGGTGGCCGCATCGCCGAACAGGATGGCGGTGGAGAAATCGCTCATGTCGAGCAGCGGCGACAGCACTTCCGAGGTAACGATCAGCACCTTGGCGTCGTTCTGCTGGGCAATGAAATCGTAAGCCTGCTGCAGGGCGTAGAGATAGCCGGAGCAGGCGGCACCCATGTCGTAGGCGGCGAGTGACGGCCGCACGCCGTCTTCCGCAACGGCAACCGAAACGCGGCTTGCGAGCGACGGCGTGGAGATATCGGGCGTGCCAGTGGCGGCGATGACGAGATCCATGTCATGGATCGTCGTGTTGGTCTGGTGCAGAAGGTCGCGAACGGCCTTGGTCGCAAGGCTCAGCGTGCTTTCGCCGGGGCCGACCCAGTAGCGGCTCTTGATGCCGGTCAGCGCGAAGATTTCCTCGGCGCGCCGGCTCGGCCAGTTATGGATGATCTCTTCATTCGTGACCCGGCGGGCGCCGGTCGCAAAGCCCATGCCGCTGACGGCGATTTCCGTGAAGTTGCCGGAATGGCGGCGAAGCGCCGGAATGGCATGCGACTTCAGGCGGCGCAGCACGAACTTGTTCTGAACTTCAGAGGCAAGCGCGAAATTGCGTTCGCTGAGATCGCGGTCGGCGTCGACGGTCAGAAGCGGGCTGTCGGTGGCAATCTGGTCGCCGATCTTGACGAAGACTTCCTGCACGACACCGCCGATATTGGCGCAGATCTCAACCGAAGCCTTGGTGGCCTCGACCACGGCAACGAGCTGGCCGACCTCGATCGTATCGCCCGGCTTGACCAGAAGATCGGTCACCAGCACGTTTTCGTCGGCGGGGCCGGAGCCGATCGCCTTGATGGCGGCCGTCGGGCCAGACTTGTCCTCTTCATGCCAGGTGACCTCGCATTCGAGGACCTCGGCCATCAGATCGACCAGCTTGCTGTAGGACGGCAGCGTTTCGAGCTGGTTGCCGAAATTGAAGGGGACATGCGAGTCCGAGCGGGCGAGACGGCGGACGACCACGGGCACGTCGGTCTTCTCGGTGACGGTGGCGACGATTTCGGCGCCCATGCCGACCGTTCGATTGTCTTCATGCACAACGATCAGGCGCTTGGTGCGCTTGGCGCTGGCGAGCACTTCCTTCTCATCCCATGGCGAGATCGAGCGCAGGTCGATGACCTCAACCGAAAATCCCTGGGTCTCGAAGGCGCTTGCCGCCTTGGCGCAGAGCGACACCGTGTTGCCATAGGTGACCAGCGTCAGGTCACGGCCGCGGGCGACATAGCGCGACAGGCCGGGACGGACGAAATGCTGGTCGACATCGACGGAGGTGCGGCCGTCGGAATTGTTGAGCACAGCCTTCGGATAAAGGAAGACGGTCGGGCGTCTGGATTCGAAAGCAGCATTGAGCAGGCCGGCAGCATCGCCCGCCGTGGAGGGCATGACGACGTCGATGCCGGGCGTGTGCGCCAGCATGCTCTCGAAGCTTTGCGCGTGGAACGGTCCGAGACCGGGCTTGTAGCCGCCGCAGCTCACCATCAGGATGACGGGCGATTCCCAGGCGCCATTGCTGCGCCAGAACATGCTGCCCATTTCCGAGACGATCTGGTTATAGGCGAGCGGCAGAAAATCGGCGAATTGCAGGAAGGCAACCGGGCGCTGACCGGCGAGCGCCCGGCCGACGGCGGTGCCGACAATGGTCGATTCGCTCAGCGCCGCATTGTAGACGCGCTCGGGATATTTCGTGCTGAGGCCGCGCGTGACGCCGAAGACGTCGCCCTTGGGGTCCTCGATATCCTGACCGAAGAGGACGACATCCGGATTGTTGGCCAGCTGCTTGTCGAGCACGCCATTCAATGCCTCGCGCATCGTCAGCGTCGCGGCACTGGCGCCGCCGCGATATTCGGCTGTCTTGTCGAAGGAGGCAGGGTAGGGCGCCTTTGCTTCCGGCTCGACCTTAGGCGCATCTTCCTTGCGGGCAAGGGCTGCTTCCGCCTGTACCTCGGCGGTCAGGTCTTTTTCGATCTTGTCCAGCGCGTCGTCGTCGATGCCCGCCTTCAACAGGGCAGCTCGCAAATTGATGAGAGGATCGCGGTAAGCCGCGTTCTCGATCTCATCCTGCGTGCGATAGGTCTTCTGGTCGTCGGCGTTGGTATGGTCGGTCAGCCGCTCCATGTTGATGACGACGAGGCTCGGCGTGCGGTTGTTGCGGCTATGGCGAACGGCCTTGCGGAAGGCTTCGCGGGAGGCTGTCAGATCGTCGCCTTCGGCGCGGATAATGTCCAGGCCGTAGAAGGACGGTGCGGGGCCGGTCGGCAGATCGAAAAAGGTCTGCTTTCTGGTGCGCGTCGAGATGGAGAAACTATTGTCCTCGACGACGAAGACGACGGGATATTGGCCGCGCACGGCTTCGGCCACGGCTTCGAGAAATTCGCCTTGCTGCGTGGTGCCGTCGCCAACGCAACAGATGGCGATCGGCATGCCTGCCTTATGCTTCAGCGCGGCGCTGGCGCCGACGGCATGAAGTGCATTGTTGCCGACCGGACCGACGATGGACGTGATGTTGAGAGCGCGGGAGGAAAGATGCGCGCTCATCTGGCGGCCGGCGGAATGGGAGTTGCCCGTGGCGAGAAGGCTGGAGAAAAACTCACGAATGGGCATGCCGCGCGCCAGCATCAGGGCCTTGTCGCGATAGTGCAGATGCAGCCAATCGTCGTCGTGAAGGAATTCATTCAGGAGCGCCGTCGACTCGTGTCCGGCGCCGGAAACATGAAAGTGTGCTATGCCTTGCTTAATGAATTCTCGTTCAAGTCTATCAATTTCACGAGATGTGAAAAATATTCTATGGAGTTGCTTGAGATGATCTGTGGTAAATCTCCCTTCCATTTCAATAGTTTTCCTAATCTTTCATGGTCAATAATTTGCGAGGGATAGGTAACCCCCTAGGGTGCCTTTTTCAATACACGTTAAATGACAATATCTTCTCGATTTGAAATAGGTTTACGTGTGTCGGCGGCACTTCGAATTGGATCGAATGGGTTCCCCGGACACAGTCTATGCGCTTTCGCGCGGCAGCGGGGCGAGGCCATTTCATCCCTGCCTGTCCCTTCGCCGCATATCCATTCGAAAATTTGACCGGTGTCGCGTGTCTTTCAGCCCGACTTGCGGATCGGCTCCTCGGCCTGCTTGCGGCGGGAGGCGGCCTTGGCGGCGGCCAGTTCTTCCTTGTCCCGGACTTCCTTCGGCTTCTTGCCGATGATCTGCTTGGCGCCTTTCTTGGAAAAGGGCTGGACGAGTTGGGCGAGGAAATTGTCGGCGACCTTGCCGGTAATGCCGATGTCGGTGGAGGAGGGGCGGGGCGGATTGTAATAGGTGCCGAGGATCTGGTCCCAGATCACCAGGTTTTCTCCATAATTGGTGTTGCCCTCGGCCAGCAGCTTGGAATGATGCCAGCGGTGCAGGCGCGGCGTCGAGAGAAACCAGTCGAGCGGACCGGTGCGGACATCGATGTTGCAATGGGTCAGAAGGCCGATAAAGGCGGTGACCGCGCCGATCCACAGGAAGACCGGCAGCGGCGCGCCGAGCAGATAGAGCGGGATCTGGCCGAGCGCGATCTTGAAAAGCGAATCGATGATATGGAAGCGTCCAGTATTGATGACCCACAGGCGTTCGACGCTGTGATGCAGGGCGTGGAAGCGCCAGAGCGACAGATATTCATGCGCAAGGCGATGTGCGAGATAGAGGCCAAATTCGGCGATGACGAGCCCGAGCACAACCTGCAGGGCCATCGGCCATTGCTCCGGCCAGATATTCGCCTTGTGGCTGAGGAACGGCTGCGCCACGGTCGCCACCGCCATCGGGAATGACGTGCCGATGGCCGCGGCGATCTGCACGCCGCCCTTGCTCAGGAGCGTATGGGCGATGTTGTTGAACGTCTCGCCATCGCTGTCCAGCCAAGTCTCTTCATAGGGCATCAGCCGCTCGAAGAGCGCGATGATCGCGACGATCGAGAAATAAGTGACATTGAACCACAGCAGATGCATGTTCGACTGAAAGGCGAAATAGGAGCCTGTCAGGCCGGCACAAAAGATGGCTGGCCACAACAGGGATGAAACAGCAGCGTAAAGGCGCGAACTGTTTTTAGACGTCATGCCATTGTCCTCGAATTGTCATCATGTGGGTTGGCGCTTGAATATGCGCGATATGTAACGCGATGATTGTGGCCGCGAAAGCGAAATCTTGAGCGGAACGGAAGCGTTTTTGTATCAATGTGTTGCTGGTGTGGGTCAAGCTGGTCGTCTTCAGTTACTCCGCCTCAAGACAAGGGTCTTTGCCGACGAAAGTCTTGGGTAGAGGCCACACTGGCCGTAATGAAAGGTGTCGTCGTTGGACATTCCTTCCAAATTTAGAATTCGTGAGACAGAGCATTGGCTGGTGAACCATCGCATGGACACGGTCCTGCCGGGCTATCTGATGGTCGGCTCCAAGGTCGGAACGAACGCGCTGTACGATCTGCCAACCGAAGCGCTTGCGTCGCTTGGGCCTCTTCTTGCCAAGGCGCAACGGGAGATCGAAACTTTGCTTCGACCCAGGCGGGTCTATATTGGTCGCTATGGTCACTCGCCCGGACATCCGTTACATTTCCATATCATACCGGTCTATGATTGGCTTGAGGCCCTGTTCTGGAAGGATGAGCGCTATCGAGTTCTCGCCTCCTTCGGCCGGCCTGCGGGGGAAGTGGGGACGGATGGTGCCGAGCTGACATTCTTTATCTGGCGGGAGTTTTGCGAGGCGCCAAAGCCGCCGCCAGTCATGGGGCCGACTGTTTCGGACGTCGTCGCGATGATGCGAAGCGCGTTTCTGACGGCTTAGCTGGGGGAGTGTCATTGCGGCTAAGTCTATCAAACGATGGGCAGGGAAGATGCAAATAAAGGAAGCCGGTCTCAAACATCAGGATGCATGGTCGCGTCTGCGCGCGGAACTCTGGCCGGATAGCTCGACGGAGGATCATCGTGCTGAACTGATGCAAATTCTCACGAAAGAAAACGCTATAGCCTTCATTGCTTGCGATCGGACGGGTCACGTGGGGTTTGCCGAGGCGACGCTCCGGTATGATTATGTCAATGGCTGCAAGACCTCTCCGGTGCTTTTCCTCGAGGGCATCTATGTGCGCCGGGAGTACAGGCGGCAGGGCGTCGCGCAATTGCTCTGTGGCGCCGTCGCCGATTGGGGACGCACTGCCGGATGCCGGGAATTTGCTTCGGATGCGCTGCTCGACAATGTCGAAAGCCATGCCTTTCACCACGCGTTGGGTTTCGAGGAAACCCAACGCGTGGTGTATTTCCGAAAGCCGCTTTAGCCGAATGTCAGCTTGCTCTTCTGCTGTCCGGCCTCGTCGAAATTCTCCGGGCTCAGCCAGCGCTCATAGCCGGCCTTCAGGCGCGGCCAGTCGGCGTCGATCATGGCGAACCAGGCGGTGTCGCGGTTTTGGCCCTTGGCGACCATATGCTGGCGGAAAATGCCTTCGAAGGTGAAGCCGAAGCGCTCGGCGGCGCGTTTGGAGGGCTCGTTGAGATTGTTGCATTTCCATTCGAAACGACGATAGCCGAGCGTGTCGAAGACGCAGGAGGCGAAGAGATAGAGCGTCTCGGTGGTGACGCGGCTGCGGGCGATTGCCGGACCCCAGAGAATGCTGCCGATCTCGATGACGCCGTGCGCGGGGTCGATACGCATCAATGCCTGCCGGCCTTCGGCCCGGCCGGTCCGCTTGTCGATCGTGGCGAAGAACAGCGGGTCGGTGCTGGCTGCGGCTTTCTCGAGCCAGGGCGCAAAGGCGGCGAGATCGGCGGGGGCGTTCTCGAACAGATAGCGGAAACGATCGTCGGCGCCGGGCGCCTGCGCCGAGGCGAAGAGATCGGCGCCATGGCGTGCGGCGTCGAGCGGTTCCAGCCGGACATAGCTGCCTTCCAGGGTAATCCGTTCCGGGCGCGGTACGCCGTTCCAATTCGTAAGGTCCATGTCGAAGTCCTTTGGTATCAAATGCGAGGGTAGTCTATCGAAGCCGGCCTGATTGTATCAGCGCCGCAAGCGGTTCGGGTAGCTCGATTCCGTCGGGCAATCCCGGTGCGGCTTCCGCCGGGGCGAGATGGCTGCGCACCGGCAAGACGCCCGCCCAGACTGGAATATCCGCCTCGTCGGGATCTCCAGGCGGGCCGTTGCGCACCTTGGCGGTCGCCTCCTCGATTTCCATCCGCAGCACGGAGGTCGCTTTCACCTCCTGGCTGGTCATCGGTCGCAGGCTGTCCCAGCGGCCGGGAAACAGGTTCTCGACGAAACGGCGCAGGGCGTCGGCCTTCGCCTCAGCGTCCTCCAGTAGGCGTGCTTTGCCGAAGACCATGGCGGAGCGGTAGTTGACCGAATGGTAGAAGGCGGAGCGGGCGAGCACGTAGCCATCCATGATGCTGCAGGTGAGGCAGACGGGCATATCCTCCGCCGCGCGCAGAAAGCGGCTGGCGGCGGAGCCGTGCCAGTAGACATGATTGCCTTCGCGCCAATGCAGCGTCGGCGTCACATAGGGCGCACCATTGATGACATAGCCGACGTGACAGAGAGGGGCGGCGTCCAGAACAGCATGGACATCCGCCTGGGCATGGCTGCCGCGATGGTGTTCGCGCCGCACGCGCGTGCGTTCGGTGGTCGGATAGTTGTCGGTGGGTGGCGGGGGGAGATCGGCCATGGTTTTCCTCGTTGGTGTCATTTTGATCTTTGCTGCCAAAGAGGTATGTTATAAACAGCCAGTTCTTATATTTTAAACAGACCAGTTGGGGGCGTCATGACATCCGCGGCGCAATGGCCGGCGCTCGATCGAACCTCGGGCGATCTGGAGGGGCAGGTCTATCGCCTGATGCGCGACCGCATCCTCCGTGGGCAGATGTCGCCGGGACAAAAGCTGCCGTCGACAAGGACGCTGGCGATCTCGCTCGGCGTGGCGCGTTCCACCGTGGTCAATGCCTATGAGCGGCTGAAGGCTGAAGGCTATCTGCAATCGATGACGGGGGCGGCGACCCGCGTCGCCGAATTTGCAACGCCACCTCTGCAAGGGCAGGCGGAGCCATCTCCGCTCAGCCCGCCGCCAGCGCTCGAGGTCGCCGCCGATGGTTTGTTCAAGTCCGGTGTACCGGATGTCGTCGCCTTTCCGCATGCCGCCTGGGCACGGTATCTCGGTGCGCGTGGCCGTTCGCTCCGGGTGCACGACCTCGGCTACGGCGCTCATAGCGGCATTCGCGAGTTGCGCGAAGTAATCCTCGAGCACATCTCCGCCACGCGCGGCGTGATCGCCCTTCCTGAACAGTTGATCATCGTTCCCTCGACTGGAGCCGCCATCGACCTTTTGGCGCGCGTGCTGCTGCGATCCGATCGTCCGGATGGCGCTGCCGCCTGGATGGAAGAGCCGGGATATGCGACCGCGCAGGCCTTGCTGCGGATGGCGGGCGCGAACCTCGTTCCTGTACCTTGCGACGAGGCGGGCATCGATATTGCCAAAGCCGCGGGTCCGCGGCCGCGGCTGATCTATGTCACGCCCTCGCATCAATATCCGACCGGCGCAACAATGAGCCTCTCACGCCGTCTGGCCCTGCTCGAATTTGCCCGCGCCAACGGTTCGGTCGTGCTGGAAGATGATTACGACAGCGAATTCCAGTATGCCTCGCGCCCGATTGCCGCCCTGCAGGGCATCGATCGTGGCGAAGTGGTTGCCTATCTCGGCACCTTCTCGAAGACGCTTGCTCCCGGCCTGCGTATTGCTTACGCGGTCGTGCCGCCCCGGCTCGTGCCGGAGGTGACCGCCGCGCAGCTATTGAGAGGAGCTGTCGTCCCCATCCATATTCAGGCGGCGCTTGCCGACTTCATCCGTGATGGCCGTTTTCGCGCCCATCTGAGGCATATGAACACGGTTTATGCCGCGCGCATGGTGGCCACGGTTTCCGCACTACGCCGCCATTGCGGCGATTGGCTCGAGGTGGGCGAGGGTACTGGCGGGCTGCAACTGGCCACCTGGTTTAGAGATGCAAGTACCGATGATCTGGCGGCGGTGCGAAGGATCAACGCGAAGGGATTTGCGCTCCGTGCCATGTCATCCCTGCACCTTGGTCCACCACGGCCGGGCCTGCTGTTCGGCATTGCGCGCATGCCGCCCGAGGCGGCGGATGCCGCGGCGGCAAGGATTGCCAAGATGCTTCGGGGTTTGCCGACTATCGCCTGACGAACAACGCCCGGTACTCTCGCGGTGTCATGCCCTTCAGGGTTTTGAACTGCCGGTTGAAGTTGGCGATGGAGTGATAGCCGACGGCATCGCTGATGTGATGGATCGCCTGAGTGGTGGAGGAGAGGCGGGCGCAGGCGTCGCCGATGCGCATGCGCGTCAGGTAGTCGGAAATGGCGGTGCCGGTGTGGCGGCGGAACATGCGATGCAGGCCGGAAACGCTGAGTGCGGCTATATCGGCCAGTTCCTCCAGGCCTATGGTGCGCGCATAGTGGAGATGCATATGCGTCAGCACGCGGTCGATGCGCTCGCGGCTCTCCTTGAGTTCGGATGATTGGCTCGGCACGCTCGCAAGCGGTGTCGCCTGCCGGTCATCGGCAACTCTGGCAAGGATGTTCAAGAGGGACAACAGGCGCTCCACTGGCGGCTTGTCGAAGACGGCTTCGTATTCCAGCCGCACTGCCTCTGCGGTTTCCTTCGAAAAATGCAGGCCGCCATCGGCTCGTTCCAGCATCGCCTCGACCGGCCGAAATTCAACAGCGCCGCCGGTCATGCGCAACAGCCAATCGCGATGGAACCAGAGGACAAGCGCCACATGCGGCTGGTGCTGGTCGATCTTGGCGCGCGAGACCCATGTATGCGGCAGGTTCGGCCCGACCAGCACGAGATCACCGTCGTCGTAGTCGCCGCTGTGATTGCCGATGAAACGTTGGCCGATCGAATTCAGCGTCAGTGTAAGCTCGAATTCGGGATGATGGTGCCATTGGAAGGGGATGGCGTCGTCAAGCCGCCGGTTGAGCATGCTCCACGAGGCCTCGGGCGAGCGCTGCAATACTTCAAGATAGGGTCTCATCGGGCGCCACTATACTCAAATAAGCCAGAATAGTATCAGAAATTGCCGGGGCAGGGCAACATGAGCGGCATGCATCCCGTTACAAATCGGTCGTCGCCTGAAACGACAGGCATCGATCCGATGGGAGGAACCATATGCAACAGGCCCTGAAACGAGACGCTCATCCGACCGCGTCCTCGGTCACGACGCAATTGAAGGACATCAATAAGACGCTGCCGCTGCGCGTTCTTTCGCAGCAGGACTGGCAGCACTGGATCACCAAGGGCTACGTGATCGTGCGGCAGGCGGTACCCGCCGCCAATGTCGAGCGGCTTGTGGATGTGCTCTGGGCATTTGACGAGAAAGATCCGAACGATCCATCGACCTGGTATGCGCCGCAGCGCCGCGAGCACAAGATGAAGGAGCTCAACAACACCGGCATGCTGGAGATCTACAATCACCAGGCGCTGTGGGACAACCGCATGGAACGGCGCATCTACGATGTCTTCGTGGACATCTGGGATCGCGAGGACCTGTGGGTGACGATCGACCGTGCTAATCTCAATGCGCCGAAGAAGGTCAAGGGCAATCCGAACGGCTTCATCCATTGGGATGTCGACACATCGCGCCGTCCGCTGCCGATCGGCGTGCAGGGTGTCCTGAGCCTGAAGAAACAGGATGGAGACGTCGGCGGCTTTCAATGCGTGCCGGAGCTGTTCGAGCGTTTCGACGAGTGGGAGAAGACGCAGCCGAGGGATCGCGACCCGATGCATCCCGACATGACCGGCCTCTCGGTCGTCAATATCGAGATGGAGCCGGGCGACCTGATGATCTTCAATTCGCTGCTGGCTCACGGTGTCCGTCCCAACCATGCGGAAAACCGCGTGCGTATGGCGCAATATGTGTCGATGCACCCGGCCGAATTCGATGATGTCGCCGAACGTGAGGAGCGCATCCGCCTATGGCGCGAGCGTGATCATCCGAAGCGCGATTCGTTTCCGGGTGATCCCCGTGAATGGGAAAAGCATAATGCGGAGACGGCGGTTCTGACGCCGCTCGGTGAAAAGTTGTTGGGGCTGGCTGCCTGGTAGGGCGGTTGGTTGCGGTTTGATGTAAAGCACTGATCGAGCGGCCTTGTTGCCGCTCGATCGCTGTCTGATGACCCGTTAGATCTGGTTCCAGCGGCGGATGACGGGTTCGCTCAGGTCGTGGTCGTAGCCGAGAGTGCTGATGCTGGTGGTGTCGAGCACGAGACGTGCGCCATTTTCCGGCGGCAGGCCAATCCAGCGGGGGGCGAAGACCCTTAGGAAATGGGCGCTGGAGAAGATCAGGACGTTGCCGTTGACCTCTCGGAGCTGGCCGATGATCCGGTCGGCTCGTGCACCGACATCGGCTGTCGTCTCGCCATTTGGGCATCCGTCGCGGAAAATCTCCCAGCCGGGGCGTTGTGCCTGAATCTCCTTGGTGGTGATGCCTTCATAGGCGCCGTAATCCCACTCCGCCAGATCGTCCTTGATGACAACGACGTCACCGAAGCCGGCCAGCGCACAGGTGTTCCGGGCGCGCTGCGACGGGCTCGACCAGACGGCGGCGAAGTCGATGGCGGGCAGGCGGGCGGCGACCTTACGGGCGGCCTTTTCTCCGGCGGCGGTCAAGGGAATGTCGGTTCGTCCGGTATGCCTGCCGGACAGGCTCCATTCCGTCTGCCCATGCCGAACCAGATAGATCTCCGGATATGCATTGCTCATCTGAACGCCTCTCGATCACGCTGAACCTTTCAGCTTCTTCGCATCTGCCAGACGCTCTGTCGAGGGATAGAGACATGGTCGCGTCTGGCGGAAGGCATGAGGAGTTTTACGATTTCCCCTGCGCGCCAATGGCTTGCAGGGGAATGATGATCTTATCGTTTTACGGCACGCAGGACGCTGTGCACCAGAATGGCCAAGCAACCCGCGAGTAGGAGAACTCCGCCGGCGAACGGCGGTAGTGCCAGAAGCTCGACGGCTCCGGCGATGGCGGCGACCAGGATCAGGCAGAGGGTCGCAAGGCTGCCGTCATCGATGAACATGCCGATCAGTTCGGACAGGGTGGTACGGAGAATACTCATTGGGCTGCCTTTGCCGTGGGTTTTCCGGTCGAGCCGCGCAGGCTGCGAACGATGATGAAGGACACCAGCGAGACGATCGCGAAGATGGCGATCAGCGCCAGATCCGCTCCCGGCCAGTCCGCACCGATGCCTTCGCCGGTCCAGAAGATGCCGAAGCTGGTCAGCATCAGCCCGACGACGAATTTGAGCGTGTTTTCCGGCACGGTAGCGAGCGGGCGGTGCACCACGAGGCCGATCAGCATCACCAGGACGAAGGCGGCGAGCGCCCCGAGGCCGGCATAGAGCGTCATGCCGTGCGCGCCGCCGACGGCGATGACGATAAAGACCACCTCGACACCTTCCAGCAGCACCGCCTTGAAGGAGGCGAGGCCGGCGAGATAATCGGCGCGCCGGTCGTCTGACTGTTGCCGCAGGGTTGCCGTTTCCTTGGTGAAGGCGGCTGCCTCGTCATGGAGCGCGATGACGCCGAGCGAGCGCAGGATGGCCTTGCGCAGCCAGCGCATGCCGAACAGGATCAGGAGAACGCCGATGACGAATTGCATCGTATGGATCGGGATCAGCGCTAGCAGCGGCCCGAAAATGAGGACGAGGGCGGCCAGCAGGGCGAGCGCGAGCGCCGCACCGATCAAGGCCGGGCGCCAGCTGCGGGTGACCCCGACGGCAAGGACGATGGTGAAGGCTTCCACGACCTCGACGAAGGAGCCGAGGAAAGAAGCCGTCAGGGTAGAGAGTATGGGGGTGAGGCTATTCATGTAATGAATCCTGAGTGGCGGATAGGGGTTTGATTCCGCATGCTATTTCTTTCTCTTCGTGCCGCGTTTGCTCCAAGCTTTGTCGATGGAGCCGCGCAGGGTGCTCAGATGATCCAGGCTGTCGAAGGCGGCTTGCCGGCGATGCGCGGCGAGCCCGACGATCATGGCTTCGATCAGCACCATGGTGCCGGCATGCATGGCGAGATGATCGGCCTTGCCGCGTGGGATGGGGAGAATTTCCGCCACCTTGTCGGCGACCAGGGGGCCGAGATTGTCGCTGATGAGGATCACCGGCACGTCATGCCGGCCGGCCTGGTCGAGTACGACTTCGACTTCACGATAGAGCGGCGCGTAAGCCATCATCAGGATAGCGTCGCCCTTGCCGAGCCAGAGAAGGCGGTCGGCGAGAGCAATGCCTGATGCGGAGAGCGGGTAGGTGGGGAGACCGATGCGGTTGAATTGCAGGCTGGCATAGTCCGCCATTGCGCCGGAAGGGCCGATGCCGAAGACATGACGCCGGTTTGCTGCCGCTAGAATATCGATGGCGCGCGCGAAGCTCGCGGCGATCTCCGGACGTCGCAAAACGTCCAGCGCGTTTTCGTGGATGCCGATGACATGATGAAGGATGCCGGCGGCGTCGCCGTCGGTTTCGGCGAGCGTCCGCTCCAGCCGGTTGCCGGGTGAGGGAGTTCCGGTGAGCTCCGAAAGTAATGCCGCGCGAAGCGCGGAGAGGCTCTCGAAGCCGAGCGCGCGGGCGGTTCGCACCACCGTCGCATCGCTGGCGCCGGCAAGCTCGGCAATCTGGGCGGCGGAGTTCAACAGCACGGCCTGCTTCTGATCGATGAAGAAGCGGGCCATGCGCTGTTCAGCGGGCGGGAGCCCCTCGATCACAGCGAGAATCCGGGCATCGAAATTGGGCTTCGGCTGCGATCGTGCATCCGTTGTCATGCTGATGCTTCCATCTATCGTCGTGTAGCAAATGCTACCGATATAGATCAATGTAGTATTCATTACCAAGTGTGGCAACAGGATTCCAGCGGCCGCGTCGAGCTGTCGCGGCTGCAATCATCCTCTTCGGCCGATCAGGCACGACAGTTGAGGTTGGAGAGTGTTACGCCAATCCCGCCCGCACCGCGGGGATGACGTCCCGGCCGTACAGCTCGATGCAGCGCATCAGCTTCTGGTGGCTGAGTGTGCCGGTGCTGTATTTCAGCTGGAAGCGGTTGATGCCGAGTGTCTTGATCACCGGCGTGAGCTTGGCGGCGACCGTTTCGGGCGAGCCGACATAGAGCGAGCCATGTTCGATTTCACTTTCGAACTCGCTACGTGTCACCGGCGGCCAGCCGCGCTCGCGGCCGATGCGGTCGCGCATCACCTTGTAGCAAGGCCACAGTTCTTCACGCGCCTGGTCGTCGGTATCGGCAATATAGCCGGGGGAGTGGATGCCGATCGGCTGGGCCGTGCCGCCTAGTTGCGCGAATGCCTTGTGATAGAGATCGATATAGGGCTGGAAACGATAGGGGCTGCCGCCGATGATCGCCAGCATCAGCGGCAAATTATATTGCGCGGCGCGCACGACCGAAGCCGGGCTGCCGCCGACGCCGATCCATGTCTTCAGGTGACCCTTCTCGATCGTCGGGAAGACCCTTTGTTTGTCGAGGGGCGGCCGGATGCTGCCTTTCCAGGTCACCGGTTCGTTGGTGAGCAGGGCGGCGAAAAGATCGAGTTTTTCCTCGAAGAGCTTTTCATATTGCGACAGCTCGAAACCGAAGAGCGGGAAGGATTCGGTGAAGGATCCACGGCCGAGGATCACCTCGGCGCGTCCGTTCGATGCTGCGTCCAGGCTCGAAAAGCGCTGGAAGACGCGGATCGGATCGTCGGAGCTCAGAACCGTGACCGCCGATCCCAAATGGATGTGCGACGTGCGGCTAGCAATCGCAGCCAGAACGGTCTCCGGCGAGGAGACGGCGAAATCCTCGCGGTGATGCTCGCCGATCCCGAAGAAGTCGATCCCGAGCTGGTCTGCGAGCACGCCTTCCTCGATGACGTTACGGATGACCTGTGCATGAGAGTCCGGCTTTCCGCTCTCGTCATGGGTGACGTCGCCGAAAGTATCGAGCCCGAATTCGACTGTGTTTGCCGTCATGATTGTGTCCGTTGCCTATCGCCATATTGTCCGGGTGGCATTTACGCGCGTTCCCGATCGCGAAACACCCGCAAAGTTTCGAGGGTTCCGTTCGAGGAATTCGATATGACGATAGCGATAGTGAGGGTGAGCAACGCCGCAGACGTGCCTTGCAGGGTGAAGGAAAGAATCGCGATATCGGATTAGCGATACCGCGATTGACGTCACAAGCCCGCAGATCTCAATTCAGTTGCGCCAGCTTGTTCGCCGGAAGGCGGCAAGCGGCGAAGACGTCGAGGCTGGGGTCGTAGACCTTCGTCGCTATGTCCATCATCCCGAGGACGCTGTGGAAGATATTGTCGTGCGAGTGGGTGCCGGCGGCCGCCTGCTTTGCAACGCAGTTCATGTCATAGCCGCCGGTTTTCGCCAGATCGTCGGCCATCCAGACCAGGAATGGTACCTGCGTCTGCTCCGATGGCGCGATGATGTATGGCGCGCCGTGCAGGTAGATACCGTTCTCGCCGAGCGACTCGCCGTGATCCGAGAAATACATGACGGCTCCCGATATCGTGGCCGAGCGCTGCTTTAGCTTATCGATGACCGCCGAAACGATGTGATCCGTGTAGAGGATCGTATTGTCATAGGCATTGTTGATCTGTTCCTGCGAGCATTTGCCGAAATCATTGGCTCGGCAATCGGGCGTGAAGCGGCGAAATTCCTCTGGATAGCGCTGGTAGTAGGCCGGGCCGTGGCTGCCAAGCTGATGCAGCACGAGGACGCTGTCTCCCTTGATATTGTCGAGCCAGTTGTCGACCTTGTCGACCAGGATCGCATCCAGACATTCGCCTTCCTTGCAGAAGCGGGGATCGGCCGATGTCGGCAGGTAGGTGTAGGGAACGCGGTCGGTGACATTGTAGCTGCCGGTGTCATTGTCCAGCCAGGTCACATCGACCTTGGCATGGGTCAACACATCGAGCAGGTTCTCCGTTTCCAGACCCTTGCGATGACTGTATTGCTGCCGCGTATAGACGGAGAACAGGCAGGGGATCGATGTCGCCGTTGCCGTTCCGCAACTGGTGGTGTTGGGAAAATAGACGATGTTCTGTTTCGCCAGTTCGGGATTGGTCATTTTGCCGTAGCCGCCAAGCGAGAAGTTCTGGGCGCGGGCCGTTTCGCCGGCGACGATGATCGTCACGCGCGGCTTGCCGTTGTCGACGGCGCCAACCCTACGGGCGTCAGTGCCCAGAGGCTTTGCAACGACGTTTGCGTTCCGGCCGGAGTCGATGACGTAGCGAACGGCGCTGTTGATCGGCATCACCGGATTGAGCGTATCCAACAAGTCGCGATGCGCTCGGCCGACGCCGGCATAGGTTTTGTAGAAGCTGATGCCGGCGACCATGAAGATCGCGACGCAGGAAAGAATGACGGCGGTGTTATAGGCAAGCTTCTTGAGAATGGGGCGATGGATGATGCGTACGGACGCGATCACCAGCGATGGAAGAACGCCGGTCAGCAGCACATGCGTCAAAAAACGCGTGGTAATCAGGTGGCCGGCCTCGGCGCCCGTCGATACCGCCGCGTTGCGGATCATTTCCTTGTCGATGATTACGCCAAACTGGTCGTTGAACCACGAGGACACCGATGCCACGAGAACGAAGAAAATAAGGACCGGCTTGGTGATGTATTTGGCGGAGAAAAGCGTGAAGAGCGCCATGATGACGGCCGAGATGCCGATGACGAAGCCGGCGAAGGCGGCAGGCTCGGCAAGAAAATAGCCGTAAGCCTTGGTCCAGAACATCCGGTTCGTCACAAGAAGGATATAAAGGCTAGCTATAAGGCAAAGGGTGACGCTGCCGATGGCTGGTCGGACGCTTCGTCCGCCAGGCCGAGTGTTTTTATTGTTCAACGGTTTTCTCCAGGGCATTCCCCTGAACAGAGCGGGAATACCTTACAATGCAGCGCGCGGAACGCGGCTCAGACTGTTTGAGCGCGAGACCATGCCCACCCTTCCTGACATTTACCTGAATAGCGTCCGCCTGTGCATTGGTCGATTCCACTTATCCGCGCTTTTTGTCGCACGGCCAGGTGGAGTTCAGGTCACCGTCAGCAATCCCCATCATAGCTTGCTTTCTTGAATAAGGAAGCAGCCGTGTGGGTTTTACTGGTCGAGGACAACGCCATTATTGGCAATGCCGTGCAGGATCATCTGCTGGCGGAGGGGTTTGCGGTCGACTGGTCGATGGACCTTGGAGCGGCGAAGATTGCGGTTGCCGGAGGCCATTACGACCTGGTTCTTCTTGATTTGCGCCTGCCGGACGGAAGTGGTCTGGACCTGCTGAAATCCATGGAGGCGCAGGTGGGGACGACGCCGGTGATCATCCTTTCCGCCTATGACCAGATCTCTGACCAGATGACGGGATTGAGCATTGGTGCGGTCGATTATCTGGTAAAGCCGTTTGGGCTTGCCGAATTGACGGCTCGGATCCGCAGGGCGGTAAAAACCAAGGATGATCGATCACGCTGCCTGCCCAAGGCTGGCTGAGAAGCGGCAAGTTCTGCGGTTGTCAGGTTCGCTGCGGCGATCTGGAGCTGAAAAACTCGAGAATCGCCAGCATGCCGGCGAAAATCACCAGCGACGAAAGCCAGCCAAGGACTACATCTGACAGGTAATGGGCGCCTGTAAGCACGCGCATGGTCGGCATCAGGAACGATACGATAGCCAGCGGAATGCCCAGCGGAAGACGCCAGCGTGGTGGCAGCAGCGGGATGAGACAGAGAAGCCAGCCGGCTGATGATGCCTCTCCGGAAATGAAGGAACAGTTCCTCAAGCATTTGCCGGCGAAAGAGCCCGCCTGGACGAAATCCAGCGCCCCGCCGAAGAGATCGGTGCCGCGTGGTCGCGGCCGGCCGGAAAAGCCTTTCAGGATGAGGTTGACGAGGACGCCGCAGCCAAGCGCCACTGACAACAGCGCGGCTATGCACCGATCGATTTTCGGCGTGCGCCAAAGCGGTCCGAGCCGCTTCCAGGACAGGATCGGCAGCGCAAGCAATATGATGATTGCGATATAGGGTAGGACGAGCGTGACGGTGCGCGCGAAAGCGAAGAGCGCATTCCTGTCGTAAGCGAATATGCCACAGACCTTGCTCGCCGGATCGCCGGAAGGGCAGGGCGTATTGGTAAAGACGCTTTGGGCGACAGAAAGATCGATCTCGGGAAATCTGTTGAAGACAAGCAGCAGCAGCCACCAGAAGGCAAACAACGCCAGAAACGATGCAAGAGGTCTGCTGAGCGACGTCGCGCGTTTCGGATACGCAATATAGTCGTCATACATCAGGAAACGTCGCCTTCCGTCATCGAATGCAAAGGTGTGACGGAATTTCATTGGCGTCTTAGGCAACGGCACTGACAATCCCCATCGACTGTGCACTTATTGCAGAAGCCTGACAGTAGCCTGAAACATCAAATAGTTAGTAAAAATGGCGCGCGGAGACGCCGCCACGAGCAGCATTCCGTGGGGCAGGTCGCCGGATGGGATGTCGCCCGCCACGCGGGCAGGCGTCATAAGCCGGTCTGGAAATAGGCTTCGAGGCGGTAGCCGTCGGGGTCGATAACGAAGGCGGCATAGTAGAACTGGCTGTAATCCGGCCGGATGCCCGGCTTGCCATTGTCTTCGCCGCCTTGCGCGAGCCCGGCGGCATAGAAGGCGTCGACCGCTTCCCGGCTGGGTGCGACGAAGCAGAAATGCAGGCCGGAGCCGCGATCTGCGGGGACGGGACGTTCCACCTGGCTGACCCAAAATTGCGCCCGTTCCGCGCCATAGCCGACCGTGCCGTCGAAATTCGTCAGCCGCTCGTAGCCGAGAGGCGCCAGCGCTGCATCGTAGAATTGCTGGGATCGTTCCAGGCTTTTGACGCCAATCGAGATGTGATCGAACATGGATGTAACCTCCCGTTGCCCGCTCCAGCGGTGTCACGCGTCCCAAGGCGAAGGGCTTGCTATTCCTTCAAAAACCAGGAGCTCCAGCGTTGGCCCAACATCTTGCAACGACCGTTCGGAGTCAATGAACCGCGTCAGGTGTTTGTCTGGATTCGAGGCATAAGGCGAGGTTCCGGATCGCCGCGATTGGGCACGTTGCCGACGTAGGCGTGACATTGATAGTCTAGCCGCGTTGACGGTCTTGGAGGAGTTGCCGTCTTTCGATCCCTGCGACACTTTTTTCAACTCGCCTGTCGATTCTCGGAGGATTGCTTCGTCGTTGTATTGAGCGAGCCAATTCAGCGGCAATGGCGCCAGCTGCTCGTCTCGAAGGGAATGGTCAAATGCGCTTCATGTCCATCATTACTTCTGCTGACGTTGGTGTGCCGACACCTGAACTCATGGAGGCCATGGGCAGGCTTGCCGACCGTGAGATCAAGGCCGGCCGCATGATCGATACCGGCGGGCTGATGCCGATGGCCACAGGCGCCCGCGTCAGCATCAAGGGCGGGAAGCTCAACCTCCTCGACGGCCCGTTCGTCGAAGCCAAGGAGGTTATCGGCGGCTATGCGATCTTCGAATTTCAGAACAAGGAAGAAGCGGTGGCGCTGGCAGTCGAGTTCATGCAGCTTCACATAGATTTCATGCCGGGCTGGGAGGGCACATGCGAGGTTCGCCCATTCTTTACGCCGGATATGGAGGGTGTGTGCGACCCACATGCGGCCGCGGTCGCGTGAGGCAAACGCCGAAAGAGACGGGATAGGCGGCCATGACGGCCGCCAACACCCACCGCACGATCCTGGCTGTCTGGCGGATCGAGCAGCCGAGGCTGATCACCAGCCTCGCAAGGATGTTGCGCGACGTGCCGCTTGCCGAAGACCTGACGCAGGAGGCGCTGGTGGCAGCCCTCGAACGATGGCCGAAGATCGGCGTTCCGGAAAGGCCGGGCGCATGGCTGATGGCGATCGCCAAGCGCCGGGCGCTCGATCATCTGCGCCGCCGCCAGATGCTCGATCGCAAGCATGAGATGATCGCCTTGGACATGGACGAGGAGCAGCAGGCCATGCCCGATCTGGACGCCGCCCTCGATGACGACATAGGCGATGAGTTGCTTCGTCTCGTTTTCACTGCCTGCCATCCGCTGATCTCGCGTGAGGCCCGCGTCGCATTGGCGTTGCGGATGATCTGCGGCCTGACGACCGAGGAGATTGCCAGGGCTTTCCTGTTGCCCGAGGCAACGATCGCCCAACGCATCGTCCGTGCGAAGCGCACCCTTTCAGAATCAGGGCTGGCCTACGAGACACCGCGCGGCGCGGAGCTTGTGCAACGGCTCGCATCCGTGCTGGAGGTCGTCTATCTGATTTTCAACGAAGGCTATACGGCAGCGCGTGGCCAGGACTGGCTGAGGCCGCAGCTCTGCAACGAGGCTCTGCGCATGGGCCGTGTGCTCATTTCCGTCGCGCCCGGTGAGCCCGAAGCACATGCATTGCTGGCGCTAATGGAGCTGAATGCCTCACGCACGGCGGCGCGTACGGATCCGGCCGGCGAGCCCATCCTTCTTTTGGAGCAGAACCGAGCCCTGTGGGATCAGTTGCAGATCCGGCGAGGTCTGCAGGCCCTTGCGCAGGCACGCGACCTTGGCGGTGCCAGCGGCGTTTACGCGTTGCAGGCGGCAATCGTCGCTTGCCACGCGCAGGCCCCTACAGCCGATGCGACCGATTGGTCGCGCATTTCTAAGCTTTATGGGGAACTTGCGGCGGTTGCGCCTTCACCGATCGTCGAGCTTAATCGCGCGGTTGCGGTGGGCATGGCCGAAGGGCCGGAGGCTGGGCTGGCGATCATGGACCAGCTTGTCTGCGAGCCGGCGCTCAAAGGATATCATCTGTTGGAGAGCGTTCGCGGTGATCTGCTTCACAAGCTTGCTCGCTACGAGGAGGCGAGGTCAGCCTTCGAGGAAGCTGCCACGCTCGCTGGAAACCAGCGTGAACGAGACCTGTTGAGGCGACGCGCCGCTGACGCGGCGGCGCTGTCATCGCAATAGCATTCATCTCGGTAACGACGACTTTGGTTGCTCATACCCGCGCCGGATTGGCGCGGGTATGAAAGTCGCTGGCTATTCGGCAGCCTGGTAAGCATCCGGACGCGATGTCGCCTTTCTTGGCCCGACGGCGGCCAGCAGCGTTATGGCGGCGGCCAGGATCGTCACGAAACCGATGCCGGCGATATAGGGGTTCCAGCCGTAACTGGGTGCTGCGCTGAACACGGCCGAAGCTGCCGCCAGGATGATGCCGCCGCCAATCTGGAAGGAGGCAAAGAGCATGCCCGAAGCCAGGCCGGACTTATCCTCTTCGATATCGGACAGGGCGGCGACCTGAATGGACGGATAGGTCATGGCATAGCCGATACCAAGCAGCAGCTGTGAGATGGCGACCAGCAGGATCGTGTCGATATGGCCGGCCGACAGCGCCCAGAAGAGATAGCTGATGGCCTGCAGTCCGACGCCCAGCGTCATGAGCAGGGTCGTGCCGCGAGCCTGCCCGATGCTGGCGAAGCGCGGTGCGAGGAACATGACGCAGACGCCGCCAATGGCGAAAGCGAAGCCAGTGGCGAAGGCCGACCAGCCGACGACGGTCTGATAGTAGAGCGTCGCGATGAACTGGAAGCCGACATAGGCCCCCTGGAACAGCGCGGCGATGGCATTGGCGTGACTGAGCTTGGCGCGGCGGAACATGGCAAGCGGCACCATCGGATCGCTATGGCGCGACTCGACGAGCAGAAAGAGCAGGATCAGCACCAGAGCCGCCACCAGGGATCCCCACGTAGCAAATGCCTGCCAGCCATCGGCTGCTGCATTGGTAACGCCGAAGACGAAGAGCAGTAGTCCGGGGGTGATGGTGATTGCGCCTGCCCAGTCGAAGCCGACGCGTGGGCCGCTTCGCTTGTGATCGGCAGGCAGGACAAAAGGCGCAACGATCAGCGCGAGGATGGCGACGGGTGCACCCATGACCAGAGTTGCCCGCCAGCTGATGATGGTCGCAGCACCACCGAGTACCATGCCGAGCACGAAGCCGGCGGCACCGGTGGACGAGAACACGCCGAGCGCCTTGGCGCGGGCGTTGCCTTCTCCAAAGACGGAGAGCAGCAGTGCGAGGGCTGCCGGCGCAGTGAAGGCAGCGGCGATGCCCTTGATCAGGCGCGCGGCAATCAGGGTCGGCGCGCTGTCGACGAAGCCGCCGGCGATGCTGGCGGCGGCGAAGACGGCGAGCGACCAGAGGAAGACGCGACGGTGGCCGAAAAGATCGGCGACACGGCCGCCAAGCAGCAGAAAGCCGCCATAGCCGAGCACGTAGGCGCTGACGGCCCATTGCAGCGATGTCGCCTGCATGCCGAGTTCTTTCTGGATGGCGGGCAGGGCCACGCCAATGGTGGAGACATCCATGGCGTCCAGGAAGTTGGCGGCGCATAGCAGCAGCAACGCCAATCCAGCCCCGCTTCGGGTTTGGGAAGAAGTCATCGGGATCGTTCCTTTCTATGCTGCCGCCTCTTGGGAGGTGGCGAACGGCAGGGAACGAGAAAATGTACACGTTCAAACCCTATTGCAAATTGATAGTAACCATGTCAGGTATTACTGGCGATGATGAATGATGCCGCACTTCGAAAAATAGATCTCAATCTGCTGCTCGCCTTTTCCGTGCTCATGCAGGAACGGAATGTCAGCCGTGCCGCGGAACGCCTGTTGCTTGGTCAGCCGGGCCTGTCGGCCGCGCTACGGCGGTTGCGCGAGACGCTCGACGACGAATTGTTCGTGCGGGTCGGGCGCGGTTTGCAGCCGACGGCGCGGGCGCTGTCCATTGCGCCTGCCATCGAGGAGGCACTTTCCGGCATCGAACGCGCCATTCGGCCACCGGCGGCTTTCGACCCTTCAAGCTGGCAGGGCGAGTTTCGCGTTGGCATGTGCGACAATCTCGAATCGGATTTTTTCGGCCCGCTGGCGGCGCGGCTGCGTGGCCTTGCGCCAAATGCCCGGCTGACCGGTGTGGCTTTCGACCGGCGTGAAGCCGGGCGCCTGCTCGACGAAGGGGCCTATGACTTCAGCATCTCGGTGCATGAGGAACCGGCATCCTGGCACATTCGCGCCCCACTGTTCGACCAGGCATCGGCCTGCATCTACGATCCCCGGCACATCAAGTTGGACGCGCCGCTTGGGCTTGAGGATTTTGCGAAGGCGGACCACATTACCGTCTCGCTGGAAGGCATCACGCTGACCAATGTCGATCTCGCTCTTGCCCGTGTCGGATATCATCGTCAGGTCGTGGCGACCGTGCCGCGTTATTCTGCCTTGCCGATGGCGCTCAGAGCCATGCCGGCTATTGCGACGATCCCGGAATCGATCGCCCGATGCATGGCGCAATTGCATAATCTGACTGTTTCGCAGCCGCCTCTCGACCTGCCGGCTGATCCGGTGACCATGCTCTATCGTCGGGTCGACCAGGCCGATAGCAGGGCCGTATGGTTCCGCCGGCTCTTTGTGGAGGTGGTGGCGGATGCGCTTCATGAATCCGGATGCCGCGTGGGTGTTTCCAAGGCCGCCTGCTGCTACGAACAGGCGCCCTTGGCCGTAGCCGTATAGGTTTGGGTTGCGGCTCTATCGCAATTCCGATGCCAGTAGCGCCGGAAAGACGCGCAGGTCCGGCAGTCCGGGGAGAGAGGGTTCGCCTTTCCCCCGCCAGATGGCGCAGACGACAGCGAGGATTTCAGCCCCTTCGGCATTGACCAGCTTAGCTGCGTCGACGACTGCGCCGCCCGTGGTGATCACGTCCTCAATGAACGTGACCTTCTTATCCTTGATATCCAGGCCCTCGACGGCCTTGCATGTGCCGTAGCTCTTTGCTTCCTTGCGGATGAATGCGGCTGGCAGGCCGCTTTCCAGCGACATTGCGGTGGCAATCGGGACGCCGCCCAGTTCCAGCCCGGCCAGAACCTGCGTGTCACTCGGCAGAAGCTGCAACATGCGTCGCGCTATGCGGCGCAGAAGAGCCGGGTCGGATTCGAATCGGTATTTGTCGAAATATTCGTTTGAGACCTGACCGGATCGCAGCGTGAAAGTCCCATGGATCCGCGCAATCGCATTGATATCAGTGCCCAGCAAGTCGTCGCTCATAACCATCTCCTAATCCGTGTTCGCCTTCGATTTACATAATCCGTGGAAGACCGCAAAGTGCCCATGACGATCACAAGGGATCGGAGGCGTTTTTCTTCACTTCTCATTGCGGCGGCAGTACTCATTCCCGGGAGAGGGCTTGTTAGGATGATCGATGACTGAGCGGGTTTGGCGGACAAAGCGCCTGCTTTTGCGGATGCCGGTGGAGACGGACGTCGATTTCGTCACCGCGCTTTTTTCGCGACAAGAGCTTGTCGTGCATCGGCCCGACCCGACGCCAGATACGCCGGAGGAGAGTGCCCGGCGCCTTGCGCGCGATATGGATCATTGGCGCAGCCATGGATTTGGACGCTGGGCCGTGGAAGCGGATAGCGGGCTGGTCGGGTTCGGCGGCGTGACCGTGTCGAAGGAGTTCGAGGGTCTTAACCTGTCCTATCATCTGCATCCGGACAGCTGGGGCAGGGGCTATGCGACCGAACTGGTGCGGCAGGTCTTGGACTTTGCGTTCAATGACCTGCATGCCGAGCGGGTGATCGGGTTTGTCCGTCCGGTCAATGTCGCCTCGCGCAATGTGCTGGAGAAATGCGGCTTCGCCTTGGAGCGGGAGGTCATGCTACATGGCGCCCCGACCAATCTTTTTGCGCTCTCCGCGCAGCGCCAGGGATAAGCTGAGCGAGGACCTTCGGCCCGCTACTGCTGATCTTCCATTTCCGCCATCAGCCATTGTCGGAACGCCTTCATGGAAGCGGTTTCGGCGCGTGATTTCAGCCGCGTCAGCCAATAGCTGCCGGTCAGCACCGTGATGGGAAATGGCTGGACGATGCGGCCGGTTTCGATCTCGTGAGAGAACATGGCAACGGGGACGAGTGCCACGCCCACACCGCGCGCCGCTGCCTCCACCAGCGTCAGCGACGAATCGAACATCCAGCCGCGAAGATTGGGTGGTGGTGCCCCCGCCGCCCTGAACCAGAGCGGCCATTCATCGATCCGGTATGATCGCAGCAGGTCCATGCCGGCCAGGTCCGCCGGTGTGCGAAGCCCTTCGTTTAATACCGGCGTGCAGACCGGAGAAAGGGGGGCATCCATCAGGTGGATTGCTTCCGTTCCATGCCACGCGCCGTCGCCGAACCGCAGGAAGAAATCGAGGCCGTCGAGCACCATGTCGGCGCGGTTGTTGTTGGTCTTGAGGCGCAGGTCGACATGCGGATGCTGTGCCTTGAACGAGGAGAGGCGCGGCAGGAGCCAGCCGATCGCGAAGGTGCCGACCACGCCGACGGTCAGTATCTCGTCGAAGTTTCCCTCTTCGAGCTGGCTGAGCGTCGCGCTCATGCGGCGAAACGCATCGGTCAGCACCGGCAGCAACGCATGTCCTTCATCGGTCAACGCCAAGCCGCGCGGCAGCCGCTTGAACAGAGTGATGCCGAGGACGTCCTCAAGCGCCTTGACCTGATGGCTGATGGCCGTCTGCGTGACCCGAAGCTCCATGCCGGCCCGCGTGAAGCTGCCATGCCGCGCCGAGGCTTCGAAGACGCGCAGGGCGTTCAGCGGTAGCTGCGAGATGTCCATGATC
This sequence comes from Rhizobium sp. GW821-FHT14E12, assembly GCF_058803745.1. Classification (NCBI taxonomy): domain Bacteria; kingdom Pseudomonadati; phylum Pseudomonadota; class Alphaproteobacteria; order Hyphomicrobiales; family Rhizobiaceae; genus Rhizobium; species Rhizobium sp. GW821-FHT14E12. The sequence goes on along the minus strand of NZ_JBXAPH010000001.1, from coordinate 1,077,097 downwards.
CCTCAATGCCCAAGTTTTTCTCATGTCTAAGCCCAGAATTGATCGTTTGTCTAGGGCAACGCCCGCCGCCATAGTCCGCTTCGAGAGGCACAGGCGACCCCAATGACATCAACGGGATCAATCGCCGACCTCTCCCCGACACCAACCCGAAGTGGAAGACAGGAATGACGATGGTATTGTCACGCCGGCAGACGTTTGCCGGCAGTTTGCTTGCGATCCCGGCGCTCGCGGTGCTCAGCTCGGAGGTTAAAGCCCAGAACACGCAAGCCGCCGAGGCCAAGCTTGCGGAGCTTGAGCGCAAACATCCCGGTCGCATCTGCGTGAGCATTCTCGATCTGGCAAGCGGCAAACGCGTCGATCACCGCGCGAGCGAACGCATCCTGATGTGCAGCACCTTCAAGGCTTTGGCCGCCGCCTTCGTCCTTGCGCGTGTCGACAGGGGAGAAGAAACACTCGACCGGCGCGTCAAGTTCACGAAAAAGGACCTCGTGCAGTCAGGATCGCCGGTGACGGAGATGCATATCGGTTCGCCGGGCATGACGATTGCGGAGCTTTGTGATGCCGCCGTGACGCGTAGCGACAATACGGCTGGAAACCTGCTTCTTGCCAGCTTTGGCGGCCCAGAGGCACTGACTGCCTTCTGTCGCAGCCTCGGCGATGAGGTCTCGCGCCTCGACCGCATCGAACCCGAGCTTAACTATCACGATAGCCCGGACGATATTCGCGACACCACCACGGCGGCAGCGATGCTGGAGAACTTACGGCGGCTTCTCTTTACCGATGTCCTGTCAGGTCCCTCGCGCTCTCAGCTTGCGGCGTGGCTGGTCAGCAACAAGACGGGCGACACGCGCCTTCGCGCCGGCCTTCCGAAAACCTGGCTGGTCGGTGACAAGACCGGTACCAACGGCGACAAGGCCGGCAATGCCAACGACATCGCCGCCATCTGGCCGGCGGACCGGGCGCCGATCATCGTCACGGCCTTTTGCGAAATACCCGCGATCGCCGCTGACGAACGCAATGCCGTCATCGCCGAAATCGGCCGGATCGCGGCTGAGATATGAAATCGCCGGGGCTTTGCCCTGACCAATTATGAATATGAGGACATTGTTTCCATTATGAAAAACATCTCTCTTCCAGCACTTGGAATGATCGCTGTTGCGTCTCTGCTCCATGGGACCAGCGTTCACGCCGCCGATAGCAGCGAGCAAGACCGTCTCGAGCGCGCCGTCAACGATGTGATCCGGCCCGTTATGAAGGAAAACGACATTCCGGGGATGGCCGTGGCGGTCACGGTCCAGGGCAAGCGCTATGTCTTCAACTATGGTGTCGCCTCCAGGGAGAGCGGGCAGAAGGTGACCGACGATACGCTCTTCGAGCTCGGCTCCATCAGCAAGACCTTCACCGCGACGCTTGCGTCCTATGCGCAGCTGCAGGGAAAGCTGTCCTTCTCCGACAAGGCGAGCAAATATCTGCCGGCTCTGGCTGGCAGCAGCTTCGACACGATCAGCCTTCTTGATCTCAGCACCTATACGGCGGGCGGCCTGCCGCTGCAGTTTCCGGATGAGGTGACCGATCAGGACAAGATGATCGCCTATTACCGGAACTGGAAGCCGGCATACGCCGCCGGCACCCATCGGCTCTATTCCAACCCGAGCATCGGCCTGTTCGGCTATCTCGCCGCCGCGAGCATGGGCAAGCCTTTCGACGATCTGATGGAAGGGAGGATCTTCCCGGCGCTTGGCCTGACCCATACTTATATCCGTGTGCCCCAGGACCAGATGGGCAGCTACGCCTATGGCTATTCGAAGAGCAACAAGCCCGTTCGCGTCGGGCCGGGGCCGATGGACTCGGAGGCCTATGGCGTGAAGACGACCGCGGCCGACATGATCCAATTCCTTGAGGCAAATATGGACAGTTCGAAGCTCGACAAGACGCTTCAGGACGCGATCGCCACGACACATACGGGGTATTACAGGATTGGCGATATGACGCAGGGGCTGGGCTGGGAGATGTATGCCTATCCCACGAGCCTTGAGCAGCTGCAGGCGGGAAATTCCAACGAGATGTCGCGCAACCCCAACAAGGCGGAGAAGCTTGCCCCGCCGCAGGCGCCACGCAAGGACGTGCTGATCAACAAGACCGGCGCCACCAACGGTTTCGGCGCCTATGTCGCCTTCGTGCCCGCCAAGGAGATCGGCATCGTGATACTGGCGAACAAGAACTATCCGATCCCCGCGCGGATCAAGGCCGCATACCGAATCCTGACGGCGCTGGACAAGGAGTCGGGCTCGGCGGGCACGCGCTGACGCAACTGCGGTCTCGCGGCCCTCTTTCCAGACGCAAGCCGGCTCCGGATATATGCCGCGAGCCGGCCGCTGTCAGTCTACGGGAGTTTTGCTATCGTCTGCGGGAAGCCGCTACGGGCGCGTTCGCCTGGGCGGCATCCACGCTGTTGAAGAGCTCTTGAATGAGCTGGGTTATCCGCTCCGGGGAAGTGCCCTTGGCACGTTCTTCCTCGATCCGGCGTCTCACCAACATTTCCAAGTCTGACATGTCTATCACCTCGTTTATCCGGCGCGAGGGAAATGTCGCTCTCAATGAGCCGAGAGACAAGTTACAGTTTTTTCATGATTTTTAGCTGGTGGTTGTTAAGCCGGCTATTGTTGGGTGGAAGTCTGCCAGGTGAATTCCGTACGAACCTCACGCAGATTGCCGTCTTGCCGTGCCCCATCGAGCGTCATGAAAAACGATGTTTTTCATTGCCTTGTCTCAGACCGGGACTGGTCGGTAGCAAGCAGAAAAAGGGGGTAATTCATCGGGGAACTCAACATCGAGGAAGCAAATACCTTTGCGGGATCGCTTCAAGAAGTCCTTAGGACGCTCATGGACAGCGGCATCGATAGTCCGGCAGCAATTGCGCATGAACTTAATAACCGCGCTATACAAACGCCGCGTGGTTCCGAATGGAGAGCAGGGCAAGTAGTCCGATGCTACGTCGCTTGTAACCTCAGACATATCAAGGACAAGCGGGAAGACAATACGCTGCACGCTGCAAGATTCGTGCTGGTCGCGCTGTATGATGCTCCTATGGACCCTGTGATTGCTTTTTCTCGGGGTGAAACACGTCTGAGCCCCTACGTCAGTTCTAAAAAATGTCTATACTTGCCCAACTATTTGATATGGCTCTGAGAGTTTTCAGAGATCATTTGCCTTCTTCGACGCAATCATACCATGAACTCTTACCGCCGTCGCATCACCGAACTTTTTGGCGATATTGTTGAGGTGGACTTGCTCCAGTGGGAACGCGTCAAGGAGCGAACCGTCGAGTGTTAAGATACTAAGGACGCCATCATCCAAATGTAGTTTGAGAGGTGGATCGTCATTTTTGCGAAGGCTAACGCCAATGCCGGGAGCCAGTGGGTTTGATGGGTCGAACTCAGGAGGCCGAGGAGGTCGTGGTGGGTTGAGAGATCGATCAAGCCGATCTAGTTTCTGGTTCAGCAATGCAAACCGGGCATCTTGCGCATCTATGTGTCCTGTGGGTAGAGCCGCTTTGGTCATTTGCATCAATTTCACGAGCGAAAACACTTGATTGCCATCTTTTGATCCGTTCACGGTGTCGATGATAGCCTTTTCGATGAGTGTCCGAGTTTCAAGCGTATTTCCGATCCGAAGGCTATAGTCATACTCAATATCTCGGAAGCCGGACAGATCGAAAAGGCGGCGTGTCTTGTCGTCTTTGATTAGGACTGTCGGCTTATCGAATGCCTGGCGGATGCCGTACTCGAAAAGCACGTTCGGATTGTTTGTCGAGAGATCGCAAATGCAGAGATCGGCAGTCGCCACTTTTGTTACGACTTCCAACTGGATCATGTGTGCGGAATTGGTCGAGGTGGCCAGTTCGCATTCGTAACCCGCTGCGGTTACGGCAGGCTCGATCAACTGCTTGTAGACTTCAGTAAAATGCCCGACCGGGTAACCATCAACGTCGGAAATGGGCATCATGACGAAGCACGTTTTCGATTTCGCGTCCCCGGCTACTTCGTCCGGTGCGTTCTCGTTTTTTGGTTTTTGTGCTGTCACGTCCAAATCTCCTAACCCGTTGAATCTTTTCTCCCATAGTTGGATCTTTTAATCAATCCTCGGTTGCTCATACAAGCAGAGACACCAACCATTGCAATTTAACGTTTGACTTAAACGATTGTTGGTTTGGTTGTTCTAGGACGGGTCGTGTTGATATGTAGCATGGAGACAAACATGCCAGTCTATTTGGTGCGATTCGAAGGTGGAGCCCATCATAAAGAACGCCACCGCGTGTGGCTTAATGTAACCGACTTGAACATTAAAACGGGTGACGCAACGCCGTTTACCCGAGTCGGGATTGTTCGAGACCCAAGAAACATAGAGGCTGTCCGCAGAAGCGTAGTTGCTGGCATCAGGGACGCCGAGGCGATTTCCCTTAGGCAAATCGGGCCGATCAAACGTGACAGCGATGAGGAGCATACGCATTGGCGGCTAACCGCCATACGAGAATTTCGCATGCTGCCAACGCGGGGGGAATTGGAGTTGTTTAAAGAAATGACAATCTGCGCTTAAAAAGGACGAACGATTTGGGAAAATGGCGCACCCGACAGGATTCGAACCTGTGACCTTTGGAATCGGAATCCAACACTCTATCCAGCTGAGCTACGGGTGCATGCCTGAGGCGGGTTGACTCGCCTGTCCGATGGCAGGTTCTTAGCCTAGGAAGCGTTTGGCTTCAATGCGGAAAATGCGGGAAAGTGCAGATCGGTGCGATCAAATGAAACAAGGCCGCGAGCCCTTGGGGTCGCGGCCTTGTTTATGGGGTGGCAATGTTGTGGTTCAGACCTTCATGGCGCCGGGGCCGGGGATGGCTTTGGGCGGGACTTTGCCGAGGATGATCATGCCCAGCACTTCGTCCTTGGTGACGTCTTCGGTGCGGGCGTGGCCGACGACCTGGCCGTTCTTCATCACCGAGACACGATCGGCGAGGTCGAAGACGTCGTGGATGTCATGGCTGATGAGGAAGATGCCGATGCCTTCCTTTTTCAGCTGCTTGATCAGCTCGCCGACCTGCGCCGTTTCCTGTGGGCCGAGCGCTGCCGTCGGCTCGTCCATGATCAGGATGCGGGCGTCGAAGAGGATGGCGCGGGCAATCGCCACCGACTGGCGCTGGCCGCCGGAGAGCGCCTTCACCGGCTCCTTGAAGCGCTTGAAGTTGGGGTTGAGGCGCCCCATCACTTCGCGGGCTTTCGCTTCCATGGCGACGTCGTCGAGCGTGCCCCAGCGGGTTTGCAGCTCGCGGCCGAGATAGAGGTTGGCGGCGGCGTCGACATTATCGGCGACGGCCAGCGTCTGGTAGATCGTCTCGATGCCGTATTTCTTGGCGTCGCGCGGGGTGCGGATATCGACGGGCTCGCCGTTGATCAGGATATCGCCGCTGTCGCGCTTGTAGGCGCCGGAGAGGATCTTGATCAGCGTCGACTTGCCGGCGCCGTTGTGGCCAAGCAGGGCTACGACTTCGCCGGGGTAGAGATCGACCGAGGCGTTGTCGACAGCGTGGATGCCGCCGAAGGAGATGGAAATGTTCTTCATTTCCACAAGCGGAGTGGTTTGATCCGTCATGGTTCAGAATTCCTTTTACTTGGCACGCGAGCGATAGACGATGTCGAGCCAGACAGCGACCACCAGGACAACGCCGACGACGACGTTCTGAATGGGCGTATCGACATTGGCGAGGCCCATGCCCGATTGTAGCGACTGCATCACCAGGGCGCCGAGCATGGCGCCGGCGACTGTGCCGCTGCCGCCTGCGAGCGACGTGCCGCCGATGACGGCCGCAGCGATGGTGAAGAGTTCGTAGGTGGTGCCCTGCGAATTCACGGCCGAATTCAGGCGGGCGGTCGAGATCGCGGCGGCGACGGCGGCGAGGAAGCCCATCAGCGCGAAGATCTTGATGATCACCCAGCGGGTCTTGATGCCGGCAAGCTCGGCTGCTTCCGGATTGCCGCCGATCGCGAAGACATAGCGGCCGAAGCGCAGGCGGGTGGCGATGAAGGTCATGACGATGCCGATGAGGACGGCGATCAGAACCGGAACCGAGATACCATAGGGGATATCCAGGCCCGCATCCGGCCAGGTAATATTGTGTTCGGTGGCGTATCTCTTGGCGATGCCGACCGGCCAGTTATAGCTGTTGAAGAGATAGACCGTGCCGAGCACCACGGCGGAGCCGAGGCAGCCCAGGAAATACTCCGCCCAGAGCGGACGGCGCGGAAAGCCGAAGCGCTTCCGCTGGCGGCGTGAGCCGACGATGCTGGCGACGATCATCAGGCAGGCGAACACGCCGACGACCCAGCTCCAGGTGGCGCCGATCGAGCCCGTGGCGCCGCTGCCGCCCATGATGACGAAGGTGGAGTCCATCGGCGCAACGGTCTGGCCGCTGGTGACGTACCAGGCGAGACCGCGCCAGACGAGAAGGCCGCCGAGCGTGACGATGAAGGAGGGGACATTCATGAAGGCGGTGATCGCGCCCTGAAAGGCGCCGATGGCCGTGCCGATCGCCAGGCCGCAGAGGAGCGTGATGATCCAGGTCCAGGAACTGTCGAAGCCGAGATATTGCGGCAGCCACTTCGCCTGGATGACGCCCATGATCATGGCGACGAAGCCGAGCAGCGAGCCGACCGAAAGGTCGATATTGCGGGTGACGATGACCAGGACCATGCCGGTGGCAAGGACCGCGATTTCGCAGGTCTGCACCGAAAGGTTCCAGAGGTTTCTGGCCGTCAGGAATTCGCGGCCGTCGAAGACCCTGAGATAAAGATCGAAGCCGATCCAGATGATCAGCAGCGCTCCGATCATGCCGAGCAGGCGGGTATCGATTTCGGTGGCGCGCAGGAAGCGGGTAATTGCGCCGGCATCTGCGTTTCGAGGCCCGCTCGATGTGGTGGACTGTGTCATGTCGGCCATCGCTTTGCCGTTCTCCCTCTATTGGGCGCGGCCTGCGATGCATTCTGGCTATCGCTGGCAACCGCGCCAATCTCAAAAATTCGCCATCGCCTGTCCTGCCGGTCTTCGTCCGGTCCCGATGATCGCCATGCGGCAAGCCAAGGGGTTATGCGATGGCGCGGCACGCTGCGGGAAGCTCTGTCTCCAACTGCAAGGAAGAGTTGTCGGCTTCTAATCCGCATTCGACGCCGCAACGGAAAGCCGCTGCGGCGTCGATCGTATCGTTGGATCAACCGTCCAAGGGTCGCCGTTTACTTGCAGGCGGCGACAGCGCCGGCCTTGACGCCCTGGCAAGCTTCAGCCTTGGAGATCCAGCCGGCGTCGATGACGACGTTCAGATTGTCCTTGGTGATGGCGATCGGGGTCAGGAAGACCGACTTCATGGCAACATGCTTCGGGCCGCCATCAAAGGTCTGGACGCCGTCGATCTGGTCCTGGGTCTTGCCACCGGCAAGCGACAGGGCGATTTCAGCGGCGCGCTTGCCGAGCTCACGCGAGTCTTTCCAGATGGAAACGGTCTGCGTGCCAAGCGCGATGCGGTTGAGCGCAGCCTTGTCGGCGTCCTGACCGGAAACCGGTACGGAGCCGGCGAGGCCCTGGGCGTCGAGAGCGGCAACGGCGCCGCCGGCGGTGCCGTCGTTGGAGGCGACGACCGCGTCAACCTTGTTGTTGTTGGCGGTCAGGAACTGTTCCATGTTGCGCTGTGCGTTCTGCGGCAGCCAGCCATCGGTGTAGGCTTCGCCGACATTCTTGATCTTGCCGGCGTCGATGGCGGACTTCAGCACTTCGATCTGGCCGGAGAAGAGGAAGTCGGCGTTCGGGTCGGAAGACGAGCCCTTGATGAACACGTAGTTGCCTTCCGGCTTGGCCTTCAGGACTTCGCGAGCCTGCATGCGGCCCACTTCCTTGTTGTCGAAGGTGATGTAGAAAGCGGCCGGATTTTCGATCAGGCGGTCATAGCCGACAACCGGAATGCCTTCGTCGGCGGCCTTTTCGACGGCCGGGCCGATGGCGTCGGAGTCCTGAGCGAGGATGATGAGAGCGTTGGCGCCCTGGGAAATCAGGGATTCAACGTCGGTCAGCTGCTTGGAAGCGGAAGACTGGGCATCAGCGGAAATATACTTGGCGCCGACGGCTGCAAGCGCCTTCTTGATGGCGGCTTCGTCGGTCTTCCAACGCTCTTCCTGGAAGTTAGACCAGGAAACGCCAACGACGAGATCCTTGGCGAAGGCTGCCGTCTGCATGGTCAAAACGATGGCCGCGCCCGCAGCCAGCTTGATGAAAGCTTTCATATTATCCTCCCGAGTGAATGCGACCGCACGTATCCTGAAACTCCCGTCGGCCGCCGCGATAATGCTGACGAGAAAGGTTTCAACTTTTTTCTCGACAGTCGAGAAATTTAGTGTCAGAGATTTTTTCAACTGTCAACACCCGCACCGCCAGGTTTAACCGGCCGTTGAAGAAGAGCCATCTGGAGGTGCGGACAGGAGGGTGGAATGAGGGGGAGGCTTGTTGATGTTGGCCAAATCGAGCACCGAATTGGTCCGTCAGAAGAACAGTGTCCTGGTGCTGACGGCGCTGCGCCATCACGGCCCGCTTGCCCATACCGAACTCTCTGATTTCACGAAGCTTTCATCCGCCACCGTATCGGTGATCACCGCCGATCTGGAGCGCGCGCAGATCATCGAAAAGGCCGAGCAGCAGGCCGCCAGCGGCCGCGGTCGTCCGCGCGTATTGTTCTCGCAGCGGCGCGATTGCGGCTATCTCATCGTCGTCATCATTTCATCCGATGCCGTGCAATATTCGCTTGTGGATTATGCCGGCCGGTTGATGGATCGTTTCACCGAGGAGAGGCCGCAGGATGTCTCCGGCGTCGGCTCCTTTGTGGTCGGTCTGCGGAGTGCGCTGGACCGTATCGTTACCCGTTCGCAGTTGTCGCGCGACAAGGTTCTGATGATCTCGATCAGCAGCAAGGGGCTGGTCGATGCGTCCGAGCCGATCTTGCGCTGGTCGCCGATCTTCGGGCGCGACGAGATCGATTTTGCCGCGGTGCTGCGTGACGATTGGCCGGCAAAGATCATCCTTGGCAACGAGACGCTGCTGGTTGCCGCCGCTGTGGGACGGCAGGAAGAGAATGAGAAGGGGGCGAATTTCCGGGCGCTGGCCGCCCTGTCGCTCGGCCATAGCATCGGCCTCGGCATCGTGCGCCGCAGCGAGGAGGGCGGTCATCAGATATCGGCGCCGAATTTCGGTCACATGCTGCATCTGCCGGGAGGCGGCCTTTGTCGCTGCGGGTCGCGCGGCTGCATCGAAGCTTATGCCGGCTTCTACGCCATTCTGCGCTCCGCCTTCGATGTGCCACTCGACACGATCCCGGCGAAATTCGTGCCGGTCGCCGAACTCGACAAGATTGCGGCCAGCGCCCGCCAAGGCAGCCGCCGCAACATCCTCGCCTTTCGCCAGGCGGGGCTTGCGCTCGGCAACGGCCTGTCGCGCGTGCTCAGCCTGCATGAGAGCATGCCGATCGCCATCACCGGCCCCGGCGCACGCTATTATGACCTGCTGCTGGAGGGGATAACGGAAGGACTGGCGGATTCGCATGTCGTGCGTATGGAAGGCATGCCGGAGTTGCGGGTGATGGCCGACGAACCCACGCTGGTGTTCGAGGGGCATCTCAACCGCGCGCTGACGATCATGGATAGCGATATCGTCAAGGCGGGTGTCGTGGCGCCGGAAATGCCCGATTCTTCCGCCGGCCGTTCAGCGGCCGGCGAAGTGACGCGGGCAAACTGAAATGGCCGGGCGATAACCCGGCCATTCTGATTCTGATAACACTGGCAGGTCTCAATCGACCTTCACCAATTTGCCTTCCTTGACCGACTGCAGCGCCGCGTCGGCAAGCTTTAGTGCGGCAAGACCGTCGGCGCCCGATGGCGTGATCGTGACGCCCTTTTCGATCGCGGCGATGAAGCTGGCGATTTCGTTGGCGTAGGCTTCGGTGTAGCGCGTCATGAAGAAGTCGTGCAGGGGCGGGCGGGTATAGCCTTCGCCATTGGCGACTTCGATCGAGAAGGGCCGCTGGTTTTCGGCGGAAACCATGCCCTTCGAGCCATGGATTTCGATGCGCTGGTCATAGCCGTAGGTGGCGCGGCGGGAGTTGGAGATGATCGCCTGCTTGCCGGAGGCTGTCTGCAGGATGACGGAAACACTGTCGTAGTCACCGGCCTCGCCGATCGCCTTGTCGACCAGAACCGCGGCAGTGGCGGTGACGGCAACCGGCTCTTCGCCGAGCAGGAAGCGGGCCATGTCGAAATCATGAATGGTCATGTCGCGGAAAATACCGCCGGAGCGCTTGATATAGTCGACCGGCGGCGCGCCGGGGTCGCGCGAGGTGATCGTCACCATCTCGACCGCGCCGATCCGGCCCTCGTCGATGGCCTTCTTGACGGCCATGAAATGCGGGTCGAAGCGGCGGTTGAAGCCGACCATCAGCTTGCCCTTCACCTCGTCAACCACCTTGATGCAGGCCTTGACGCGGGCGACATCGAGATCGACAGGCTTTTCACAGAAGATTGCCTTGCCGGCGCGAGCGAAGCGCTCGATCAGGTCGGCATGGGTGTCGGTCGGCGTGCAGATCACGACGGCGTCGATATCCTTGGCGGCCTCGATCGCCTCGATGGTGCGGACTTCGCAGCCATAGGCCGAAGCAATTGCGTCCGCAGCCGCTGGAAAGGCATCCGCTACCGCAACGAGCTTGGCGTTGGCATCGCCGCTGACGGCTTTCGCATGCACCTTGCCGATGCGTCCGGCGCCGAGAAGACCAAATCTGACAGTCATTTTTACCTCCCTGGATTCGGAACAAATGAACCGAACAAAAATCAATATGGAATTTTCATTCCATCTTCCGAAGGCGACGTCAAGCCGCCAGCGTTTCACTATTTTGAAATTCACATCGCGAAAACGGCTTATCCTTGGACAGGCTTTTCCGAAACCGCTTCACAGTTTTCGAGATCATGCGCTAAAGACAGGATCTCTCCAACAGGCGAACGAGGCCCATGCAACTGATCGATCCCAACCATCCCGTCTATAAGCCGCTCTGGGTGCGGGTTCTGATCGTTGGCGTCTGCCTTGGCTGGGCGACCATCGAGGCCTTCGGTCCGGAGCCGTTCTGGGCGGTTATCGTCGGTGCGCTTGGGGCCTACAGCGCCTGGATGCTGCTGTTGAACTTCAAGCCGGAGCCGCCTAAGGCTGAGGTCGAAAACGCCGTTGCGGACGATCAGGACGAAGACGACGAGCCGGCTGACGAAAAGAAATAGCTAGCGCGCCAGTCGCCGCAGGGCTTCGTCGATCAGTTGATTGGCGATCATCATGCGCGTGGTTGCCTGTTCGCGAAAGGGCGGGGCGACACTGTCCGGATGATTGGCCTTGGCGAAAGCGCGGCGTTTCTCGTGGAGAGATTGCAGCGTGCTTTGCGGGGAGATCGCAAGATCCGTGGCCACCTCTTCCCTCGATGTCCGCGCCAGGTGATCCGGCATGACGGGCGGCTCCGGTTCTTTCGGTTCGGGTACCGGCAGCGGCTCCGGCGAGGGGATCTCATTGCCAAGATTGTCGATATAGGCATCGTCCGGACGAGAGGACCCGGCCGGCTCGCCGCCGAGGACGGTCGCGACAAAACTCACGTTGAGACCGCGGATGCGATGCGCCGCCTCATTCTTTGCCGATTTCTCGTCTTCCGTGTCGAGGCGATCGAGGACGGATTGAAACAGTGACTGCCCGAATAACATGCCTGCCTCCAGAGGTATTCTGGATAGGCGCTCAAGTTGGTGCGGAGCTTATGGTGGGAGCCCGATCATGGGTGGAGATCATGCCAGAAGCAGATTCCGGCTTTCCTCGAGGATCATGTCGTGCAGCAACCGGGCGCTTGGCGGCATGGCGCGTTCGCGGGCGGTGATCAGGCTGTAGGGTTTTACCTCAAGCTCGAAATCGATCGGCAGGATGCAGGATTCGCCCGCTTTCGATGATTGCCCGCAGATGAATTGCGCCATGTCGAGCGCGATCGGGGCAATGGCGTCCGTCTTGCAGACGACGGCGAGTGTCAGCAGTAGCGAGGATGTGTTGACGATATTTTCCGGCAGGGGCACGCCGGCGGTAATGAAGATATCCTCCACCTTGCGCCGGAGCATCGTGCCGGGCGGCTGGAAGACCCAATCGTAGCCGGGCAGGTCCTCAAGGCTGGCGACCCCTTTCTCCAATAGCGGATGACCATTGCGGACCACGAGACAGGCTTTCTCGACGCCGATCTCATGGGAGGTGAACAGGCGCGGATTGAGCTCGTCCGGAATGCGGCTGATGATGAAATCATGGCGGGCGGCAAGGAGCTCGCGCGCCAGCACATTGCTGTTTTCCACCTCGATATTGATTTCTATGCCGGGATAGGCGCGTGTCACACGCTGGATCGCCGGTACGACGAGGCTGATGGCCGGGGCGGTGACGGCGCCCAGAAAGACGGAGCCGCCTTTGCCGGTTCGAAGCTCGCCGATCTCGCGGCTCGCCTCGCGCAACTCGAGTAGAATCTTCCGTGCTCGCTTGGCGAGCGCCAGCCCGAACGGTGTCAGCACGACGCCGCGCGCGACGCGTTCGTAGAGCGGACTTTTGACAATCGACTCCATTTCGGAGAGCATGCGCGAAGCCGCAGGTTGTGACATGTTCATGGACTCGGCGGCGGCGGAAATCTGCGCATGATCCTCGATCGTCACGATCATGCGCAGGTGATTGAGCTTCAAACCGGCTCTGAGCAGGGTGTCGTCGCGAAAACTGTCCGAGTGAATCTCAATGCCTTCGCTCGAATAATCGTTATATATTTTCTCCATGGCCGCCAATTTTCCCTTTCGCCGGCAAAAAAGTACTATTTTTTAACATTATACCAAATTCGGTATATGTTTTGCCAGTTATTCTATTTGACAGTTATACGAAATCGTACGAATTTGCCCAGCGTGCGCCGGGTGCAGCTCATGCACGTGAGAGCGTGGAGGAGTTCTACTTCGTTTCTCACAACCAGAAGTAACTGTTCCTTCTACGGAACCTGCCGCAGTTTCGGGCGGGCATTTTTTGTCCGTCGCATTATTAAACAAGGGAGAGAGTAATGAAGTCCATTATCTCATTGACGGCTGCCGCTGCTATCGGCGTCGCTATGTTTGTGGCGCCTGCCTTCGCGGCAGACAAGGGCACCGTTGGTATCGCCATGCCGACCAAGGCTTCGGCGCGCTGGATCGATGACGGCAACAACATCGTCAAGCAGCTTCAGGCTGCCGGCTACGGCACCGACCTTCAGTATGGCGACGATGATATTCCGAACCAGCTCTCGCAGGTCGAGAACATGGTCACCAAGGGCGACAAGGTTCTCGTTATCGCTGCAATCGACGGCACGACGCTGTCCGACGTTCTGCAGAAGGCGCATGATGCCGGCATCAAGGTCATCGCTTATGACCGCCTGATCCGCAACAGCGGCAATGTCGACTATTACGCCACGTTCGATAACTTCAAGGTCGGCGTTCTCCAGGCTAACTCGATCGTTGACGGCCTCGGCCTCAAGGATGGCAAAGGCCCGTTCAACATCGAGCTCTTCGGCGGTTCGCCGGACGACAACAACGCCTTCTTCTTCTATGACGGCGCAATGTCGGTTCTCAAGCCTTACATCGACAGCGGCAAGCTGGTCGTGAAGTCCGGCCAGCAGGGCATGGACAAGGTCGGCACGCTGCGTTGGGACCCGGCAACGGCTCAGGCCCGCATGGACAACCTGCTCTCGGCTTACTACACCGATGCACATGTCGATGCCGTTCTGTCTCCATATGACGGTCTCTCCATCGGTATCCTGTCTTCGCTCAAGGGCGTCGGCTACGGCACCGGCGGTCAGAAGCTGCCGATCGTTACCGGCCAGGACTCCGAAATTCCTTCGGTCAAGTCCATCATCGCTGGCGAGCAGCACTCCACGATCTTCAAGGACACCCGTGACCTCGCAAAGGTCACCGTCGACATGGTCAACGCTCTGATGGAAGGCAAGACGCCGGAAGTCACCGACACCAAGACCTACGACAACGGCGTCAAGGTTGTTCCGTCCTACCTGCTGACCCCGGTCGCAGTTGACAAGACCAACTATGAGAAGGTTCTCGTCGAGGGCGGCTACTACAAGGCCGACCAGCTGAAGTAGTCTTCCGATTTACCGATCAGGGCCCGCCGCAAGACGGGCCCTGACTCTGATATTTAAGACGGTCGCCCGGTCTGTTATGTTCGGCTGCGGCGTTGGATACAAAACATGGACAATACAATCCTCGAAATGCGGACCATCACCAAATCGTTCCCCGGTGTGAACGCTTTGGAAAATGTCAATCTGAAGGTCCGGCAGGGCGAGATCCACGCTTTGGTGGGCGAAAACGGGGCGGGCAAGTCCACCTTGATGAAGGTGCTCTCCGGCGTCTATCCGGCCGGCAGCTATGACGGCGATATCTATTATGACGGCCAGGTGCGTCAGTTCAAGACCATCAAGGACTCGGAAGAGATCGGCATCATCATCATCCATCAGGAGCTGGCGCTCGTGCCGCTGCTGTCGATTGCCGAAAACATCTTCCTGGGCAATGAGGTCGCAACCAAAGGCGTTGTCAACTGGCAGGAAACCTTCAGCCGCACCAAGGAACTTCTCGCCAAGGTCGGCCTCAAGGAATCTCCGAGCACGCTCGTGACCGACATCGGCGTCGGCAAGCAGCAGCTCGTCGAGATCGCCAAGGCCCTGTCGAAGAGTGTGAAGCTTCTGATCCTCGACGAGCCGACTGCTTCGCTCAACGAAAGCGACTCGGACGCGCTGCTCAATCTCCTGATGGAATTCCGTAATCAGGGCATCACCTCGATCATCATCACGCACAAGCTCAACGAAGTGCGCAAGGTGGCCGACGAGATCACCGTGTTGCGCGACGGCATGGCCGTGAAGACGCTGAACTGTCACGAAGAAGAGATCAGCGAAGACATCATCATTCGCAACATGGTCGGTCGCGAACTTGCTGACCGATATCCGCCGCGCTCGGTGCCGATCGGCGAGACGATCCTCGAAGTCAAGAACTGGAATGCCTTCCACCAGCAACACCGCGACCGCCAGGTGCTGCACGACATCAATGTCAACGTCCGTAAGGGCGAAGTGGTCGGCATTGCCGGCCTGATGGGCGCGGGCCGCACCGAATTCGCCATGAGCGTCTTCGGCAAATCCTACGGCCACAAGATCAGCGGCGAGGTGCTTATTGACGGCAAGCCGGTGGATGTCAGCACCGTGCGTCGCGCCATCGATGCCGGGCTTGCCTATGTCACCGAAGACCGCAAACAGCTTGGCCTGGTGCTGACCGAAAGCATTTTGCACAACACGACGCTCGCCAATCTCATGGGCGTTTCCAAGGCGACGGTCATCGACGATGTCCGCGAGCTGCAGGTCGCTACCAATTTCCGCTCGAAGCTGCGTATTCGCTCCTCGGGCGTATTTCAGGAGGCGGTCAATCTTTCCGGCGGTAACCAGCAGAAGGTGGTGCTGTCGAAGTGGCTGTTCTCCGATCCCGAGGTGCTGATCCTCGACGAGCCGACGCGAGGCATCGACGTCGGCGCCAAATATGAAATCTATTCCATCATCAACCAGCTTGCCGCCGACGGGAAGGGCGTTCTGATGATCTCATCGGAAATGCCCGAACTGCTTGGCACTTGCGACCGCATCTACGTCATGAATGAAGGCCGGATCGTCGCTGAATTGCCGAAGGGAGAGGCGAGCCAGGAAACCATCATGCGCGCTATCATGCGCTCAGGGGAGAAGCACTAATGACTACGGCCAGCCCAAGCAAAGAAGGCCCCAGCGTCGTCTCGATCGGCGACTATATCCGCAATAACATCCGCGAATACGGCATGCTGATCGCGCTTGTCGCCATCATGGTCTTCTTCCAGATCGTTACCGGCGGCGTTCTGTTCAGGCCGCTGAACCTGACCAACCTCGTGCTGCAGAATTCGTTCATCGTCGTGATGGCGCTCGGCATGCTGTTGATCATCGTGGCCGGTCATATCGACCTGTCGGTCGGTTCCGTCGTCGGTTTCGTCGGCGCGGTTGCCGCCGTCCTTGTCGTGCAATGGCAGGTGAACCTGGTTCTCGCGACGGTTATCTGCCTGGCGATGGGCGCCCTTGTCGGTGCCTGGCATGGCTATTTCGTTGCGTATCACCGCATTCCGTCGTTCATCGTGACCCTTTCGGGCATGCTGGTGTTTCGCGGCCTGACCTATGCGATCATCAACATGACCGGCAGCGGCAGCAGCATTGGTCCGTTCCCGCCGGCTTTCCAGATCATGGCGACTGGCTTCCTGCCGGACTTTTTTGACATCGGCGGTATCCATGGAACATCGATCCTTCTGACCGTCGCCATACCGATTGTGATGTTCTTCCTTTCCTGGCGTCGTCGTCAGGTGAACGAAAAACACGGTATCGACGTCGAGCCGATGAGCTTTTTCATCGGGCAGAATCTATTGCTTTTCGCAGCGACCCTGTTCCTCGGCTATCAGATTTCCTCCGCCAAGGGCCTGCCCAACGTCTTGATCGTCATGCTGGTGCTGATCGCAATCTATGCTTTCGTGACCCAGCGGACGACGATCGGCCGCCGCATTTATGCGATGGGTGGCAACGAGAAGGCGACCAAGCTCTCCGGTATCGATACAAGGCGCCTGACTTTCTACACCTTCGTGAACATGGGCATGCTGGCCAGCATCGCCGGCATCATCGTTGCGACGCGTCTGAATTCAGCCACCGCCAAGGGCGGCGACGGTCTGGAACTCGACGTCATCGCGGCCTGTTTCATCGGTGGCGCTTCCGCTTCCGGCGGCGTCGGCAAGGTGACCGGCGCGGTGATCGGCGCCCTGATTATGGGTGTTCTGAACCAGGGTATGTCGATCCTCGGCTACCAGACGGATTCGCAGAAGATGATCAAGGGCGCGGTGTTGCTCACCGCCGTCTTCATCGACGTCTACAACAAGAACAAGGGCTGATCGCTACAGCGCTCAGCCGAGATTTAAAACCAAATCCATGACAGAGTCCGGCTCTCGCTGAGAGCCGGAGCGGTGGAATGCATCCAGCCTCTGTCTATTAGGAAAGGATGAAACTATGCTGATTTCCCAGATCAAGGGTTCGAACGGCGAGATCGTTGTCGCCGTGCGCAACGGGCCGGGCGATGCTGCCAAGGCTGTCGTCAATGCAGGCAGCGTCTATGCACTGGCAATGGAAGCTGCCGAGAGCGGCAAGTCGCTTGTCTCCGTCATCGAAGCGCATGGCCTCGGCGAGACGATCGATCTGGAAAAAGCCTATGCTGACGGTCGCTTCCTGTCGCCGATCACCCATCCGGACGCTGCTCACCTGCACCTGACCGGCACTGGCCTCACGCATCTCGGCTCCGCCGCGACCCGCGATTCCATGCACAAGAAGACGAACGAAGCCGCCGAAGAGACACTCACCGACTCCATGAAGATGTTCAAGATGGGCATCGAGGGCGGCAAGCCCAGGGACGGCGAGAAGGGCGTACAGCCCGAGTGGTTCTACAAAGGCAACGGCTATGGCGCGGCAGCGCCGGGCGCGGCACTTGTTTCTCCGTCCTTCGCGCTTGATGGCGGCGAAGAGCCCGAAATGGCCGGCATCTATGTCATCGCCAAGGACGGCACGCCGTTCCGCATCGGCTTTGCGCTCTCGAACGAATTTTCCGATCACGTCACCGAGCGGATCAACTATCTCTATCTCGCCCATTCCAAGCTGCGTCCGGCAAGCTTCGGTCCGGAAATCCGCATCGGCGTTGCGCCGGAGGATATTCGCGGCTCTTCCCGCATCAAGCGCGGCGACAAGGTGATCTTCGAAAAGCCGTTCCTGTCGGGCGAGGCGAACATGTCGCATACCTTTGCCAATCTCGAATATCATCACTTCAAGTACGACCTGTTCCGCGCGCCTGGCGACGTTCATGTCCACATGTTCGGCACCGCGACGCTGTCTTTCGCCGACGGCATCAAGCCGGAAGCGGGCGATGTCTTTGAAATCGAAGTCGCCGAATTCGGCTTGCCGCTGCGCAATCCGCTCGCCGTCGCCGCCGAAGAAGCTGTGACGGTTCGCCAGCTCTAATCCGTCGAGGCCGGCTGCCTCGTGCGGCCGGTCGTTTTCAAAAAGATCCAGGAAGGCATGAGGCCATGACCATTCATCAGAATCTGATCGCCGGCGAATGGACCGGTACGACCGGCGCCGAGAACATCAACCCGTCGGACACCAACGAGGTCGTCGGCCTCTATGCCAGCGCCAGCGTCCAGGACGTTGCCGATGCCATCGCCGCCGCCAAGGCTGCGTTTCCGGCATGGTCGCGTTCGGGCATTCTCGAGCGTCACTCGATCCTGAGGAAGACCAGCGACGAGATCCTCGCCCGCAAGGACGAACTCGGTGCGCTGCTCGCCCGCGAAGAGGGCAAGACCTTGCCCGAGGCGATCGGCGAGACGATCCGCGCAGCGCAGATCTTCGATTTCTTTGCCGGAGAGGCCCTGCGTCTTGCAGGCGAAGTGCTGCCTTCCGTGCGTCCGAACATCGGCGTCGAGATCACCCGCGAGCCGCTTGGTGTCATCGGCATCATCACGCCCTGGAACTTCCCGATCGCCATTCCGGCCTGGAAGATCGCGCCGGCGCTTTGCTACGGCAACACCATTGTCTTCAAGCCGGCCGATCTCGTGCCCGGTTGTTCTTGGGCGATCGTCGATATTCTCCATCGTGCCGGCCTGCCGAAGGGCGTCCTGAACCTTGTCATGGGCAAGGGCTCGGTCGTTGGCCAGGCCATGCTCGACAGCCCGGTTCTCTCCGGCATCACCTTCACCGGCTCGGTCGGCACCGGCAAGCGCGTGGCGCTGTCCTCCGTCGAGCATGGCCGCAAGTACCAGCTGGAAATGGGCGGCAAGAACCCGATGGTCGTTCTTGACGATGCGGATCTGACGGTCGCGGTCGAAGCCGCCGCAAACTCCGCCTTCTTCTCGACCGGCCAGCGCTGCACGGCTTCGTCGCGCTTGATCGTCACCGAAGGCATTCACGACAAGTTCGTGGCGGCGCTGACGGAGAAACTGAAGACGCTGAATGTCGATAACGCCACCAAGGCCGGCACGCATATCGGCCCGGTCGTCGACGCCAAGCAGCTGAAGACTGACACAGACTATATCGAGATCGGCCGCCAAGAAGGCGCCAAGCTTGCCTTCGGTGGCGAGATTGTCAGCCGCGAGACGCCCGGCTTCTACCTGCAGCCGACGCTGTTCACGGAAGCGACGAACCAGATGCGTATCAGCCGCGAAGAGATCTTCGGGCCGGTCGCCTCGGTCATCCGGGTGAAGAACTACGAAGAGGCGCTTGCCGTCGCCAACGACACGCCGTTCGGCCTCTCCTCAGGCATCGCCACCACCAGCCTGAAGCATGCGACGCATTTCAAGCGCAATGCCGAAGCCGGCATGGTGATGGTCAACCTGCCGACGGCGGGTGTGGACTTTCATGTGCCGTTCGGCGGCCGCAAGGGGTCGTCCTTCGGTCCGCGCGAGCAGGGCAAATACGCCTCCGAATTCTTCACCACGGTCAAGACGGCCTACACGCTGGCCTGACCATAGACTTCAAGGTCCAGGCTCGTACGAGGCGACCTGGACGACGGAAAAGGTAGTGAGATTATGAAGAAGAAAGCTGAATGGCCGCGCAGACTGCGCTCCTATGACTGGTTCGGCGGTACCGGCAAGAACGCGATCATGCATCGGTCGTGGATGAAGAACCAGGGTCTGCCGGCCGACACGTTCGACGGCCGTCCGATCATCGGCATCTGTAACACCTGGTCGGAGCTGACGCCCTGCAACGCGCATCTGCGCGACCTTGCCGAGCGCGTGAAGCGCGGCGTCTATGAAGCCGGTGGCTTCCCGGTTGAGTTCCCGGTGTTCTCGGTCGGCGAAAGCACGCTGCGCCCGACGGCGATGATGTTCCGCAACCTCGCCGCCATGGACGTCGAAGAGGCGATCCGCGGCAATCCGGTCGATGGCGTCGTGCTGCTTGGCGGCTGCGACAAGACCACGCCGAGCCTTCTGATGGGCGCGGCCTCTGTCGATATCCCAGTCATTCTGGTGTCCGGTGGCCCGATGCTGAACGGCAAGTGGCGCGGCAAGGATGTCGGCTCCGGCACGGCGGTCTGGCAGTTCTCGGAAATGGTCAAGTCCGGCGAGATGTCGCTGGAAGAGTTCATGGATGCGGAGCAGGGCATGGCCCGCTCGGCCGGTAGCTGTATGACCATGGGCACGGCCTCGACCATGGCGTCGATGGCCGAAGCCCTTGGCATGACCCTGCCGGGGAATGCCGCCATCCCGGCGGTCGATGCTCGTCGCCGCGTGATCTCGCAACTCTCCGGCCGTCGCATCGTCGATATGGTCAAGGAAGACCTGAAGCCTTCCGACATCCTGACCAAGGAAGCCTTCGAGAACGCCATTCGCGTCAACGGCGCGGTCGGCGGTTCGACCAATGCCGTGCTGCATCTCCTGGCGCTTGCCGGCCGTATCGGCGTCGATCTGTCGCTCGACGACTGGGATCGCCTTGGCCGCGAAGTGCCGACCATCGTCAACCTGCAGCCGTCCGGCAAGCACCTGATGGAAGAGTTCTACTATGCCGGCGGCCTGCCCGTCGTCATCAAGGCGGTCGGCGATATGGGCCTGCTGCACAAGGATGCGATCACCGTCACCGGCGAAAGCATCTGGGAAGGCGTCAAGGATGTCGTCAACTACAATGACGACGTCATCGTGCCGCGCGAAAAGGCGCTGACACAGTCGGGCGGCATCGCGGTTCTGCGCGGCAATCTGGCTCCGAAGGGCGCCGTGCTGAAGCCGTCCGCAGCCTCGCCGCATCTGATGCAGCACAAGGGCCGCGCCGTCGTCTTTGAAAGCATCGAGGACTACCACGCCCGCATCAACCGCGACGATCTCGACATCGACGAGAACTGCATCATGGTGCTGAAGTATTGCGGCCCGAAGGGCTATCCGGGCATGGCCGAAGTCGGCAATATGGGTCTGCCGCCGAAGGTGCTGAAAAAGGGCATCACCGACATGATCCGCATCTCCGATGCGCGCATGTCCGGCACGGCCTACGGCACCGTCATCCTGCACACCGCTCCGGAAGCCGCCGATGGCGGACCTCTGGCCCTGGTTCAGAACGGCGACATGATCTCGGTCGACGTGCCGGCCCGCACGATCCAGCTCGAGATTTCCGATGAGGAAATGGCGAAGCGCCGCGCCGCCTGGGTTTCCCCGGTCAAGCCGCTTACCGGTGGATACGGCGGCCTCTACGTTAAGACCGTCATGCAGGCCGACACCGGCGCCGACCTGGACTTCCTGGTTGGCGCACGCGGCTCGGAAATCCCGAATAACCGCGACAGCCACTGAGATTGGTGTTTGAAGTCGGAAAGGGGTGGGACGCAAGTTCCGCCCCTTTTTGATATGTGGAATACTTTGCGAGGATCAGGATTTTCGCGAAATGCGGGTGTTCAAATTCACTTGCGGTGCGCTGTATCGACGCTTTTCATTCCGGATAGCGAAACCGAGCTTTTGATACATTGCCACTGCTGCCCGATTGACACTGGACACGCTCAAACCAGCGGGGCGTTCTAGATCGATCCCAATTGTTTGCAAAGCGTGGTAGGCGAGCGCCGCGCCGAGACCCTTCCCCTGATCACTCGGGTCAATGGCAATTTCCTCTAGCCATATCTGTTTCGGCTCGCTTTCGAAGCGGCAGTACCCGACGACCCGCGAAATGTCCCTGATAATCCAGAGTTCCTGTTCGTCTTCTGCAAGAAGGTTCGCCATCTCCGATGCGTGGTAGGCATGAAAGGCTACGTCGGAAGCAAAAGCCGCATTATGGATGCGGGCGACTACGTCTGCGTACAGTGCCGGTGTTTCTGCCCGTTCAATAGAAACTCCGGTCAACGAGGACGCCGCACTCGTCCTTAAAGACGAACAGCTCATGCTGATTTCGGATTCGATATGCGAAAACCCGAACGTTTCAAGAAAGGCGATGCCATCTGTCCACCCGCTCGCCGCCACCGCCTGAAGCGAAAGATCGGTGGCGGGTGCGTCGAGTGACAGGAGTTCGGTCAAAAGTGCAGTTCCGATGCCCTGGCGACGCATTGATGGTTGAACCAATAGCTTGAAGAACCGAACCCTCTTGCCATCTTGGTCTCGCAGCGACGATTCCGCCAACCCTATCAGCTGCTCATCATGCAGAACGATCCGGAAATCCCGGCCATCGTGGTTCTGAGGGCGCCTGACAAATGTCGTCCATTGCGCATTTGTGATCGGGCCGATGTTGGCATCGCAGCTCGATGCCTCATCGTAAAGCCTGATGACGGCATTGGTATCGCCGTCTCGAAGGGGACGAATTCGAAAATCTGGCTTCAAGTCGCGTAGCTCTCCGGTACGGGGTGGGTACGAATGTTGCTATCAAACTCAGCTGTCCGTGGGAAAAGTGCGATAATCGTGGATGGGTAGTGTTGAGAAAACTGGGAGTTTCGCGGCGAAAGCATAGCTAGCTAATTTCTTCAGGGATAAAGCCGCCTGTCTGGCGTTTCCACAGGCGGGCAAACAGGCCATCCTGCTCGACCAGTTCGTCCGGTCTGCCTTCTTCCAGAATACGGCCCTGATCGAGCACGACGATCCGGTCCATCATGGCAATGGTCGAAAGGCGATGTGCGATGGCGATCACTGTCTTTCCCTCCATCACGAGGTTGAGTTTTTCCTGGATAGCGGCCTCGGATTCGCTGTCGAGGGCGGAGGTCGCCTCGTCGAGCACGAGGATCGGCGCGTCTTTCAGCAAAACGCGGGCGATCGCTACGCGCTGCCGCTGACCACCGGAGAGCTTGATGCCGCGGTCACCGACGAAGGCGTCATAGCCTTTACGGCCTTCGCCGTCCGTAAGATCGCTGATGAATCCATCGGCTTTTGCCGTCTTTGCCGCCTGTTCGATCTGGTCCTGCGTCGCCTCCGGTCGGCCGTAGCGGATGTTATCGCCGACCGAACGGTGCAGTAGCGCGACGTCCTGCGCGATGACGCCAATGTTGCGGCGAAGGCTTGCCTGCGTGATCTCACGGATGTCCTGTCCATCGATGAGGATCGCGCCGTCTCCGATGTCGTAGAAGCGCAGCAACAGGCTCACCAGCGTCGTCTTGCCAGCCCCGGAAAGGCCGACCAGCCCCACTTTCTCGCCGGGTCGAACCGTCAGCGACAGATTATCGATGACAGTCTTCCCGGACTTGTATGCAAAGCGGACATCCTGGAAACGAATCTCGCCGCTGTTGACCGCGAGGCTCGCCGCGTCAGGTCGATCCGTGATGGTGGGCGGCGTCGTCATCACCGGCATCGCGTCCTTGATCGTCCCGATCGCCTGAAAGATCTGCTGGCCCATCTGCAGGAAAGTGAAGGTGTAGGCGGATAGCCCATACAAGATATAGACTGCCGCGACGAATTCACCGATCGTGAGAAAGTCATCGACCAAACCGAAAAGACCGATGGAGAGTATCGACAGCCAGAGCGCCATATTAAGGGCCATCACGATGAGTTCGGCCGTGCGATAGATACGTTGTTCCTTGTGCTGCGTTCGTACGGACTGCTGAATGATGCTGTGGATGGCACCCGCTTCGCTATCCTCCGCCGCGAACTGCTTGATCATCTGCATGTTGCTATAGAGATCGGTAATGGCTCCGGCTACGAGGCTGCGCTGCTTGGCGGTGCGGCGCGAGCGTTCGGTAAAGATCGGCGCCATCTTGACGGCGAGCACGACATTAAGTGCAATCCAGATGAAAACGGGCAGGGCGAGCTGCCAGGATAGCGCGCCAAGCAGAACCAGGGACCCGACCATTTTCAGCAAGAAGCGTGGTATGGTCTGGAAGCCGACGATGATCTGCTGCTGTACGGCGGATGCCACCTGCGACAGGCGCGAAGCGACCTGTCCGGCAAAAAGATCGTGAAAGAAGTCGAGATCCTGCCGCTCCACTGCCTTGTGACCCTGCCACTGGATGGCGGCCGGCATGCCGACGCTAAGCGTATGCGAGGTCAGCGTGTTTGTCAGGAACGAGGCGATTGGCATGAGCGGAAAGATCAGAAGGCCGAGGAAAGTAAGGAGTGGCCATTCAGCGTGCAGGAAGGCAGCCGCTCCCATTTTCGTCACGCCATCGACTATGACCGAAAGCCCCCAAACGATCGTCAGATTGATGGCTTCGACCGCCATGGACGAAAGGGCCATGGCGATCAACACGCCACGGAACATCGAGATGAAGTGCAGAAGGACGGTGACAGGTCCTTTTGAGGGTAGCGGCCGGTAGGGAATATCGAGTGGCCGGATCAAATTTTCGAACGGACGGTAGATCGCATCTGAAATCGACATGGCTCGCTCGGGCTCTAAATGGAAAGGAGGGCGAGGACTCAGTTAGCAGGAATAGGATCACCTTCCGGCTGCAATCTCAATCAGAACATCCACACTCGCTATCCAGAAGACCATGGGGGTCATCTCGGCGCCTAGATATCAGGCGATCGTCATCTAGTCGTCTACGGCTATGACGACAAAGGCCACGTCGAGGTTCCCCCGCAGACTGCCCCTGCGCCTCTCAGCTCTGGCTTTGGCTCTGCCCCTGGCTTGCCACCGTCACCTTGACCGTTAGGCTTTCACCCGGTCCGCCGACACGCATGCCGGAGACGGGGGCGGCGTCGCGGTAGCAGAGGCCGGTGGCGATGCGGACGTAGCGCTCGTCGGGGCAGACGTCGTTGGCCGGGTCAAAGCCGACCCAGCCGAGGCCTGGAACATGCGCTTCGGCCCAGGCGTGGGTCGCGGCCTGTTCGTTCTTGCCTTCCATCATCAGATAGCCGGAGACGTAGCGCGCCGGGATATTCAGCGCGCGGGCGCCGGCGATGAAGATATGGGCATGGTCCTGGCAGACGCCGCTCTTCTTCTCCAGCGCCTGTTCGGCGGTCGTTTCCGTGTCGCTGGTGCCGGGCCTGTAGTCCACCGTCTGATGGATGGCGCTCATCAGCGCGTGCATCCGGCCGAGTTCATTGTCTCCGGAAACGCCGCGCAGCAGTTCCTTGGTCAGCTTGCCGGCCTTCGTGCGCGGCGTATCCCGCAGGAAGAGCCAGAGGGGGCCGAAGCCGGTATGCGGGCCGAGAACACCGTTCAGGTCCTGCGTTTCGATCTCGCCGGTGGCGACGATGCGGGTTGAATCCTGCTCGCCGTCGAGCGAGACGAGCGTGACACGATTGGCGAACTGGTCGTCATATTCGACCTCCGGATGGGCGCCTTCCACGGTGAGTTTCCAGTTGTGGACGGTTTGGCCGATGCCGGTCAGCGGCGTCAGCCGCAGGCGTTGCAGCGAGAACTGCGACGGTTCGTCGTAGCGGTATTCCGTGATGTGGCTGATCGTCAGTCTCATATTGTCATCCGCTTACTGATAAAACCGGTAGCCGTCGGAGATTTCCGCGCCGAGCTTGTTGTTGCGCGAAACGAAATCCTCCAGGAATTCGTGCAGGCCCTGATCCATGATGTTCTTGATGGTCAGCTTCTGCAGCATCTCGCAGATAGCGTCGGCGGTATCGTGCGCCGGCAGCCGCTTACTGTGCTCCAGTGCCAGGTAGCTGATATTGCTGACGATCTTGTCGTAGCAATAGGCGAGCGAGCGCGGCATCTGGCTGTTGAGGATCAGGAAGTCGGCGATATTGGCCGGCTTGTATTCCGGATCGTAGGCCCATTTGTAGGCGCGGTGAGCGGAGACCGAACGCAGGATCGATTCCCACTGTGCATTATCGAGCGAGGAGCCTACATGTGAGACCGACGGCAACAGGACGTAATATTTAACGTCCAGGATCCGGGCCGTATTGTCGGCGCGTTCGATGAAGGTGCCGATGCGGGCGAAGTTATAGAGTTCGTTGCGCAGCATCGAGCCGTGGAAGGCGCCGCGGATCAATCCGGCGCGGCGCTTGATGACGTCGATCGTCTCCGGCAGCTCGGCGGTCTTCAAACGCTTGCCGAGCAATGTCTTCAGCTCGATCCAGCACTCATTGGTCGCTTCCCAGGTGTCGCGCGTCAGCGCCGTGCGGACCATGCGGGCATTGTTGCGGCCATATTCGATGCAGGACATCACGCTCGACGGATTGGAGCGGTCGCGCATCAGATAGTCGATCGCGTCGGCGCCCGTCAGCTTGCCGTGCACTTCGTTATAGGCTTCGCGGACGCCGGCGCTTTGCAGCACGCCGTCCCAATCGTCTTCCACCGCTCCGCTGCGCGTCAGCGACATGCGCTGACCGGCATCGACAAGGCGGGCTATGTTTTCGGCGCGCTCGATGTAACGGAACATCCAGTAGAGGCCATTCGCGGTTCTTCCAAGCATGTCCGTTTCAGTCCTCCAGAACCCAGGTATCTTTGGTGCCGCCGCCCTGGCTGGAATTGACCACCAGCGAGCCTTCTTTCAGTGCCACGCGCGTCAGGCCGCCGGGAATGATCCGTACCTTGTCGGAGACGAGGACATAGGGGCGCAGATCGACGTGGCGGGGCGCGATGCCTTTGTTGACGAGGATCGGCACGGTCGACAGCGAAAGGGTCGGCTGGGCAATATAGTTGTTCGGTCTGCTCTTCAGCTTTTCGGCGAATTCCGTCCGCTCCTTCTTCGAGGCGGTCGGTCCCACAAGCATGCCGTAGCCGCCGGAGCCATGCACTTCCTTGACGACGAGGTCGGCCAGGTTGTCGAGCACGTATTGCAGGCTGTCCGGCTCGGAACAGCGCCAGGTCGGCACGTTCTCGAGGATCGGCTTGCGACCGGTGTAGAATTCGACGATCTCCGGCATGTAGGAATAGATCGCCTTGTCGTCGGAAATGCCGGTGCCGGGGGCATTGGCGATGGTGATGTGGCCGGCGCGATAGACATCCATGATACCGGGAACGCCGAGCGCCGAATCCGAGCGGAAGGTGAGGGGGTCGAGGAAATCGTCGTCGACTCGGCGGTAGAGCACGTCGATCGCCTCGTAGCCGCGCGTGGTACGCATCTTCACCTTGCCGTCGATGACGCGCAGGTCCGAGCCTTCCACCAGCTCCACGCCCATCATGTCGGCGAGGAAGGAATGTTCGTAATAGGCGGAATTGTAGATGCCGGGCGTCAGCACCGCGACGCGCGGCTTGCCGGTACAGCCGGGAGGGGCGAGCGAGGCGAGGCTCTGGCGCAGTTGTAGCGGATAGTCCTCGACGCGCTGCACCTTGTTCTGGTGGAACAGCTCCGGGAACATCTGCATCATGGTTTCCCGGTTTTCCAGCATGTAGCTGACGCCGGAAGGTGTGCGGGCATTGTCCTCCAGTACGTAGAATTCGTCCTCGCCGGTACGCACGATGTCGGTGCCGACGATGTGGGTATAGACACCGCCGGGCGGGCGGAAGCCGATCATCTCCGGCAGGAAGGCATCGTTCTTCTCGATCAGTTCGCGCGGGATGCGGCCGGCGCGGATGATTTCCTGCTTGTGGTAGATGTCGTGGAGGA
Source organism: Rhizobium sp. GW821-FHT14E12 (assembly GCF_058803745.1). Lineage (NCBI taxonomy): Bacteria > Pseudomonadati > Pseudomonadota > Alphaproteobacteria > Hyphomicrobiales > Rhizobiaceae > Rhizobium > Rhizobium sp. GW821-FHT14E12. The sequence continues at coordinate 1,049,468 of NZ_JBXAPH010000001.1, read as the reverse complement.
AAGCGTTGAGAGCGATGACCCGCTGTTCGATACCCTGGGCGAGCTTGCGCCATTCACGGCCGGAAATGATGCGCGGAATGATGTCGAAGGGGATGAGCTTCTCGGAGGAATCTGCGTGTCCGTAGACCGCAAAGGTGATGCCCGTCTTTCGGAAGATGTTTTCCGCGTCACGGGATTTGGCAATGAGATGGCCTCTGTCCTGGCCGGAGTACCATTCGAAATATTTTTCGTAAGGCGTGCGCGGACTTTCATCCGCAGTAATCATTTCATCAAATGCCAAAGGTGCGGTCCCCATTTTTTTCCATTTGAGTACAACAGTTTTGACAATGCAAGAAGTATGCGCGTTTGCGTGCACGAATTTCGAAGTCGCCAAAAATGCCGGATTTGCAGGCATTCTGGATTGTCATGGCGGAAGGCGGCGGACGATTGCCTCTAACTAACGATCAAAATTTGAGCATTTGCTTATTCCATTGTCCGGGCGCCGGAACTGCACGCCGAATCTCCTCGTGCCCGACTGGCGAGAGCTGACATGAAGGAAAATTGATCCTTGTGTTCAGCGGATCGATTTTGACGGTTTCCATGCCCTAGGCTATCAGCGGGTTGCCCGCTTGGGCGCGTGACGTTCCGGCCTCAATTCTGACGCCGGCTCCGGCGTGCGAAATCAATGTCAGTCCGAGCCCCATGTCCCTCGATAAATTCGCGCCGGCCATCTTCGTCTTCCTATGGTCCACGGGCTGGATCGTCGCGAAATATGCGACGATGCATTCGGGGCCGTTCACCTTCCTGATGATCCGCTACAGCTTGTCCGCGCTCGCTTTTGTGCTGTTTTGCTCGTTTACCGGCGCGAAATGGCCGCGCGATTGGTCGAGCGTCTTTCGCGCCATCTATTCGGGCATCTTTCTGCACGGGATCTATCTCTGCTGTCTCTGGTGGGCGATCTCCAGGGGCGTGCCGGCGGGGATCGCCGGCATCATCGCGGCCTTGCAGCCGCTGATGACGGCGATGGCCGCGCCCTATCTGGTTGGCGAACGTTTGCAGCCGGTGCAGCGTCTTGGTCTGCTGCTCGGCTTCATCGGCATCGCGATTGCCATTTCACCGAAGCTCCTGGGCGCGGATACGGCCAGCCTCTGGCAATCGGCGATCCCGCTCGGCGTCAATCTGTTGGCAATGGTGTCGGTGACCTACGGCACGCTCTATCAGAAGCGCCATCTGCAGACCGGCGATCTCCGCACCATCGCGACGCTGCAATATGTCGGCGCGCTGATCGTCACCGTGCCGCTGGCGCAGATGTTCGAGGATCTGCATTTCGACGGCACCCATGAGGCGATCCTCGCCGTCATCTGGTCCGTCTTCGGCCTGTCGATGGGCGCGGTCGGCCTGTTGCTCTATCTTATCCGCCGGGGGCAGGTGTCGCGTGCGGCGTCGCTGATCTATCTAATGCCGCCGGCCGTTGCCATCGAGGCGGCGATTGCCTTCGGCGAACCGCTGACCCTGCCGATCATCATCGGCACTCTAGTTGTGGTGATGGGCGTCTATCTGACCAACCGGCGCACGGCGGATGTGGTGCCGGAATAGGGCATCCGGCGAGGGCTGTTTTCATCCTCATCGGCGGAAAAGCCTGCCATCCATGATGAGCAGGCTGGAAACGATCAGAGCCAATCCGGCGAATTCGTAAAGCTCAAGCCTTTCGCCCAGAAAGGCAGCACCCAGGATGATTGCGCTCGCGGGCACCAGCAGCGTGACGAGGGATGCGTTTGTCGCGCCGGCCGAGGCGATGATGTTGAAATAGAGAATGAAGGCGAATGCCGTTGTGAAAACTGCGAGAACGCCGACAGCCATCCAGATGGACATGTTCGACGTGGCGATGCTCTCGGGCCGGTAGAGAACGAAGACAATCGGCGCCATCAGGATAGTAGAAGCGGTGAGTTGGCCGGTTGCAACGACGGATGGCTTGATATCTCTGAAGCGCTTGGCATAGACCACGGCAAAGGCATAGGAAATCGCCGCCCCGACTACCGCCAACTTCGCCCATGTCGGGCCGTCGGTCTGGAATAGAAGACCCGGGCCGATCATGATGGCCGCTCCAGCGATCCCGAACGCCACACCGATGAGCTTGGCTGTCGACAACTTCTCATCCGCAGTCAGCAGGTTTGCCACCAAAATCGTCCAGAGCGGCGTCGTCGCGTAGAGCACGGAGGCCAGACCCGCACCGATTTTCGTTTGTCCGGTGAAGATCAGCGAGAACGGAATGACGTTGTTGAGCAAGGCGAGGCACAGGAACGAGCCCGGTCTTGCCAAGGCGGGTGCGAAGGAAATGCCGCGCAACCGCAGCCACACATGCAGAACAAGCGCTGCGATCGATACGCGGTAGAGGACGAGCGCCAAGGGTGGAATTTCCGCCACTGCGATACGGGCAAAGAAGAACGAGCCGCCCCAAAGGCCGCCGAGAAGCAAGAGTTGCCCCCAGTCGCTTGCCGACATCGACCGTGTCAATGCTGCCGTGCGCAATGCTCTGCCCCAATATTGGGAATTTTGCGAATGTATCGACAGTCTATCCGCGCGGAGCCGGATTTAGGCGGAATAACTGTTCAAATGTTCTCGGCTGATCGGAATGAGATTTTCAAGAAATCTCTAAGGCTTCGAAACTGTTGCCGTGACTGTCCGATGCCGGAACTCCATGGTTTCGCACAGCAACAAAAAAGGGGGCCAATCGGCCCCCTTCGTCATTCAATCTTGATTGAATTAAGCGCGTTCACGGCGCTGGCCGCCGTTACCGGGGCCGCGGCGCTTCATGCCGCCTTCCTTGCGCTGTTCGCCCTGAGCGCTCTGGCCACGATCTTCATGGCGACCCGTGGGGCGGCCGTGAGCGTGGCGGGGACCGCGATGGGCGCCAGCTTCGTTTGCAGCACCATTGTGCTGGGGCTTCTTGGCCGGACGGAAATCCGACGTCGATGCGAGATCATTGTCCACTTCCGGACGCGGGGCGCGCTCGTCGCGACGCTGGCCGCGGAAGTCGGCATTGCGATTGTTCTCGCGCTGTGGACGACGTTCCTGACGCTCGCCGTTATGGGCGCGGGCTTCGCCGGCTTCACCTTCATGATGAGGACGACGAGCCGGACGGGCTGGGCGGCCTTCGGCACGTCCCTGACCTGCGCCACCACGGCCCTGGCCTTGACCCTGACCGCCACGACCGCCTGCGCGGTTGTTGCCACGAGCCGGACGGCCACGGTCGGCCGGAGCTTCACCGCTGGCAACGGCAATCTCGATGCCCATCAGGCGTTCGATGTCGCGCAGCAGGCGGGCTTCGTCGGGAGCGCAGAAAGCGATGGCGATGCCGTCGCGACCGGCGCGTGCGGTACGGCCGATGCGGTGGACGTAGGCGTCCGGCACTTCCGGCAGGTCGTAGTTGTAGACATGCGTAACGCCGGGGATGTCGATGCCGCGAGCGGCGACGTCGGTGGCGACGAGAACGCGGACTTCGCCGTCACGGAAGCCCTTCAGGGCACGTTCGCGCTGACCCTGGCTCTTGTTGCCGTGGATGGAGGCGGCTGCAAAGCCGACGTGTTCGAGATGCTTCATCAGCTTCTCGGCGCCGTGCTTGGTGCGCAGGAAGACCATGGCGCGGCCATCCGGATTGGCTGAAATGTTTTCCTTCAGGATCTCGGTCTTGTGGTTCTGGCCGGAAACGAAGTGGACATACTGCTCCACCTTGTCGGCGGCCTTGCCCGGAGGCGATACTTCGACCTTGACCGGGTTGGTCAGGTATTCGGCAGCGAGATCGGCGATGGTCTTCGGCATGGTGGCCGAGAACAGCATGGTCTGGCGCTTGGCCGGGACCATCTTGGAGATCTTGCGCAGATCGTGGATGAAGCCGAGGTCGAGCATCTGGTCGGCTTCGTCAAGGACGAGGTAGCTAACCTGGCCGAGCGACAGGGCGCGGCGGCTGATGAGGTCGAGCAGACGGCCGGGGGTGGCGACTAGAATGTCGGTGCCGCGCTCGAGCTGGAGCTGCTGCTTGTTGATCGAGGCGCCACCGACGACGACGTTGATCCTCAGCGCCGTCTTGCGGACGAAGAGCTTGAGGTTGTCGGCGATCTGGTTCACCAGTTCGCGGGTGGGGGCGAGGATAAGTGTACGGACGGTGCGGTTGTCGGGGCGCTTGGCGTCCTTCAACAGCATTTCGATGATCGGCAGGCCGAAAGCGGCGGTCTTGCCGGTGCCGGTCTGGGCGAGGCCGATGAGGTCGCGGCCCTGCAGGACAAGCGGGATAGCCTGTGCCTGGATCGGCGTCGGCGTCGCGAAGTTGTTCTGCGACAGCGTATCGACGATCTGCTTGGAGAGACCAAGCGAGTGAAAATCGGTCAATTCAATACCTTTCGGGGGCGCCAAAGCAAATAGGCCGGGTCGCACCATGCGGTCCGGTCTGTCTCTAGCGTCAAGAACCCCGCGTGAAGTGGGAACTTGTAAGTTGGAAAAAGCTTTCCAGCGCATCTGACCGCCTTGGGTGCGGTCTCATTTCAAAAGCGCTTTTGTCCTTCTCTTGCGTACATAAAGTCCCGCAGGGCACGCTCACGCGGCGGCCGGAAGGTGAAAGCTGATGCGCATTTGGTCCTATTCGCCGCCAAAGTCAAGGGGTACGGCCGAAAGCTTGTTCGCAAGCGCAATAAAAACGCCGCCGGAAGGCCGGCGGCGTCAACAGGTTAATGGATTGGCAGGTTGGACCTAACGGCAGACCTCGACACGAAACGGCTGGCCCCAGCGGTCGTGGCGCCATGACCAGTAGCAGCCATGGTATGGACGCTCGTAGACCCGCTCATAGACCGGACCGTCGTAATAGGCCGGGTAGGTGCGGTAGTAGGTCGGATAAGCCGGGTAAACCGGACGGGCCGCCTCCGCTACAAGGGCGCCGCCGACAAGGCCGGCAGCAAGGCCGCCGAAGATTGCGCCGCGCTCGGAAGCGGCGGCAGTTGTGGTCGTTGCGGCGGCTGCGCTGCCGAGTGTCAGCGCTATGAGGCCCGCCGTGGTTACAGTGCGAAGCACAGACATTGAAATTCCTTTCCCAAACAAAAGGCCTCCCAGCCGAAGCCGAGGTTGAAATTGGGTGGGAAACAGGGCGAAGTCGCGGCCAAACGGACGCCCGCCACATTAAATTTTGTTCATGCAGGGCGTATGGAGCTTGTTGATTTCGCTCTAGAAATCAGTCGGCACGCCGCCTTCTTGCTTGCGCCTTGCCACAAAGGTATCGAGCTCCTCCTCGATCGCCGGATCGAGCGGTGGGCGCTCATAACGGGCAAGCGTTTCCTTGAAGATGCGGTTGGCGTGATCATAGGTTGTGGGACGGCCGGCTTCCGTCCAGGTCTCGTAATTTCGCCAGTCGGAGAGGATCGGCGAGTAGAAGGCGGTCTCGTAGCGGGCGAGCGTATGCGCGGTACCGAAATAGTGCCCGCCGGGGCCGACATCACGCACGGCGTCGAGCGCCAGGGCGTCCTGGCTGACATCCAGCGGCGTCAGGAATTCAGCGACCATTTGCAGCATGTCGACATCGAGAATGAATTTCTCGAAGGAGGCGGTCAGGCCGCCTTCGCTCCAGCCGGCGGCGTGTAGCACGAAATTGCCGCCGCCCTGGGTCAGCGCCCACAGCGACAGCGCCGACTCGTAGGCCGCCTGTGCGTCCAGCGTATTCGAGGCGTTGGTGTTGGAAGTGCGATAGGGGATGCCGTAGCGGCGGGCGAGCTGGCCGCCCGCGATCACGGCCTTCATATATTCCGGGGTACCGAAAGCGGGCGCGCCCGTCTTCATGTCGACATTCGAGGTGAAGCCGCCATACATGACCGGCGCTCCCTTGCGCACCATCTGGCTGAACGCGATGCCGCAGAGCGCTTCGGCATTCTGCTGCACCAGCGCGCCGGCAATGGTCACCGGCGCCATGGCGCCCGCCAGCGTGAAGGGCGTGATGACCACGACCTGACCGCGCGACGACATCTCGATGATGCCTTGCAGCATCGGCCCGTCGAGGCGTAGCGGGGAGGAGGAGTTGATGATGGTGAAGAGCGATGGCTCGCGCTCCATCTGCTCCATACTGATGCCACGGCCGATGCGGGCGATCTCGATGGCGTCGAGATTGCGCTGCTTGCCCAGGGAATAGCAATGAAACGCCTTGTCGGTCAGCTTGACGATGTCGGAGAGGCAGTCGAGATGGCGCACCGAGGCGTGGATATCGATGGGCTCGACGGGATAGCCGCCCGTCATGTGGATGATGTCATAGGATTGAGCAAGCTTGATCAGCTTGCGAAAGTCCTCCTGATTGCCGGCCCGCCTGCCGCCTTCGCGATCGGCGACGAAGGGTGCGGAGGCGACCTGGGCAAAGACGAGGTTCTTGCCGCCGATTTCTACGTTTCTGAGCGGATTGCGGGCATGCAGCGTGAAGGTCGAGGGGACGGAGGCGATCAGTTCCATGATCATGCCGCGATCGAAGCGGACGCGCTCGGTGCCGGGCGTGACGTCTGCGCCGGCTGCCTTCATGCGCTCGCGCGCTTCCGGCAGGATGATGTCCATGCCGATCTCTTCGAGAATGGTCAGCGACGCCTCGTGAATGTCGTCCAGCGTCTCCGGCGACAGAAGCTCGGTGCGCGCGAGATTGTTGACGAGATTGAGGTACTTCGAACCGCTCGGTTTACGGCTGCGTTCAGCGCCGCGGCCACCGGTCCGGCGGCGGCGCTCGGCCGGCACCGCTGCTGTATCGGTCTCGCGCAAGGCCGTTGTTGCATCGTCGCTCATCGCTCTTTCTCCGCCATTGTCCCAATGTGATTCTTGGCAGAGTTCAACGTCGGATGCTGCCGTCGTTTGCGACCAGGGAGTGACCGTTTTGGGATATTCAGTGGCCTGAACGCGACGTTTGGGGTGGCGAAATATGGTTAACGGCTTGTTAAAGCGCTTTGTGATACAGCCTTGGTTCAGTAAACTATCGTGAGCGGTGAGAAGAGGGGCGCTGTTGAACTCGGACGGTGAACTGCTGGAGTTGGCCTGCCGCCGGATCGCCGATCTGGATCAGCCGGCTTATGTCAAGAACAGCGATCTGCGCTATGTCGCCGTCAATCAGGCCTATGCGCGGTTTTTCCGGCGCGATATCTCCGATTTCATTGGTAATCGCAGCCGCGATCTCTTCGATAGCGGCGAGGAAGTCGACCGGGAGGACAAGGAGCGCCGGTCGCTGGTGTTCGGTTCCGAGGAGACGGCGCTGTGCTTCGATCCGGCCGGCCATGTCCGGTCTCGGGTGCAGATCGAAAGCTTCTCGCCATCCGAGGACCGCCTCTATGTCTTCGGCATATTTCTCGATGCGTCGCCCGTGCCTTCGGTTTCGTCCTCCGAGACGCGTGACGACGGCGCTCTAGGTGGAGACGTCGACGAGACCGGGCTTTATCGCACCATTCTCGAGGATCTGCCGGTTGCCTCCTTCGTGCGCGACGCCAATCATCGGCTGATCTATTCCAACGAGGCCTATGCGGCGATTACGGGGCTCAGCCGAGCCGAGGTGCTGGGCAAGACCGAACATGAGATGTTCGAAACCGGTGCCGATGATTATTTTGTCGAAAACGAGCAAGTGCTGAACGAGGGGCAAGGGCTCGCCTTCGAGGGGCAGGTGGTCGATCGGCAGCATGTACCGCATCCGATCATGACGCGCATCAACCGTGTCGTCACCTCGGATGGCAAGCGATATGTCGTTGGTTCCATGAACGATATTTCCGTATTGAAGCTGCGCGAGACGCAGTTGATCGAGGCGCAGGCGCGCGCCGAGGCGTTGCATCAGGATCTCGGAAGTATCCTCCGTTCCATGCCGATCGGCGTGATGATCCACGATAGCGATCGCAACGTCGAATATACCAATGATGCCTTTTATGACATCTGGGATTTCTCCAAGGACGAGCGCTTCGAGGGCCGGCCTGTTCGCGATCTCATCGTCAAGCATTTCGAACTTGGCCGTTACGGCGCCGATGCCGGCGATATCGACGATATCTACCAGGCCCGCATGGAGGCTTCCCGCAATGCCGGGCCAAATCTCCAGACCGAGATGAGCTATGCCGACGGCAAATCCGTGATCATGGATACGCGCCGCATTTCGAACGGCCGCACGCTCGTCACCTATGCCGACATTTCCTCCGTGCGCCAGCAGGAGCGAGAGATCAGCGAGGCGCATCTTGCGCTGGAACGTCTCGGCGATCTGATGACGGACGCGACGCATGCGATGTCGCAAGGGCTGCTGATCTTGCAGGACGGCATCATCATGCTGGCGAACGACGCGCTGACGGACATGCTGCTCGTTCCGGCGGATTGTCTGGCGGTCGGCAAGCACTGGTCCGCCGCCTTTGATCATTGTGCTGCCCGCGGCGATTTCGGCGCCGATCCTGAGTCCTTGCGATCTGTCTGGCGCGAAAATATGGCGGCGGACAAACCGGTGTCTATGATCTTCCGGGTGGCTGGTGAGCGTTGGGTACAGCTCGAAGCGGCGATGAGCGAGAGCCGTCGCTGGACCGTTGTGCTGACCGACGTCACTGAGATGAAAAAGCGCGAGGCGGAACTACAGCTGCTGTTGGCCCGCAGTGAAGCGGCCGACCGGGCCAAATCCGAATTCCTCGCCAATATGAGCCATGAAATCCGTACGCCGATGAACGGCGTTCTCGGCATGGCGGAATTGCTGGCCAAGACCGATCTCGATGCTCGGCAGAAGACTTTCATCGACATCATCGTCAAGTCGGGCAATGCGCTTCTGACGATCATCAACGATATCCTCGATTTCTCCAAGATCGATGCCGGCCAGATGCGCCTGCGCAAGGCCGCCTTCGATCCGGCCGAGGCGGTGGAGGATGTCGCGACGCTCCTGTCGTCGCCGGCGGCGGAAAAAGACATCGAGCTCCTGGTGCGCGCCACGCCCGAGGTGCCGGCCATGGTGCTGGGCGATGCCGGCCGCTTCCGCCAGATCGTGACCAACCTGCTTGGCAATGCGATCAAGTTCACCGAGCGCGGCCATGTGCTGGTCGAAGTGGATAGCCAGCCGATCGACAATGGCGAGATCATGCTGACGCTTCGCGTCGAGGATACCGGCCTTGGTATTTCCAGGGAGAAGCTCGATTCCATTTTCGAGAAATTCTCGCAGGTCGACGCCTCCACCACGCGCCGCCATGAAGGCACCGGTCTCGGTCTTGCGATCACCGCCGGGCTGGTCGATCTCTTTGGCGGCTATCTCGAAGTCGACAGCGAATGGGGCAAGGGCTCGACCTTCACCGTACATCTGCCCATGCCGCCGGTAGCGGCGCGCAGCGAACCGCGCACGGTGCCGGTCAATGTCAAGGGCGCGCGCATTCTTGTTGTCGACGACAATGACATCAACCGGCGGATATTGAGCGAGCAATTGCAGCAGTGGGGCTTTGACGGCTATGCCGCTGAGGACGGCAAGACGGGGCTCGCCATTCTCCGCGCTGCTTCCGAGATGGGTATGCCGGTCGATGCCGTGATCCTTGACTACCATATGCCGGACATGAATGGCGATGAGGTGGCGCGCACCATTCGCGCCGACGCGCGCTTCGAAGCTCTATCGTTGATTTTCCTGACATCCATGGATGTGGTCGGCAGCGACAAGGAATTCGCGGCGCTGAACGGTCAGGCACATCTGATGAAGCCCGTTCGCGCCAATGTGCTGCGTGGCACCATCATCGATGTCATACGCATGGCGCGCAGGCAACAGATGACCGGTTATGCGACCGCGGTCGCCTCGCAATTGCCGATAGAGGCTGAAGCGGAAGCCGCCATTCAGGCCGTCGAGCAGGAGGTGTCAGCAAGACCCGTCAGCGCCATCGATGTTCTCGTCGCCGAGGACAATGAAGTCAACCAGATCGTCTTCACGCAGATCCTGCAGGTTACGGGCCTGCGCTTCCTCGTGGTCCAGAATGGCCAGGAGGCGGTGGACGCCTGGCTCAAGCTGCGGCCGTCGCTAATCATGATGGATGTCTCCATGCCGGTCATGAACGGCCATCAGGCGGCGCGCACGATCCGGCAGCTGGAGGCGGAAGCCGGGTTGGGATGCCATGTGCCGATCGTCGGCGTCACCGCCCATGCGCTCGATGTCGATCGCGACATGTGCCTGGAGGCCGGCATGGATGATTACATGTCGAAGCCGATCAGCCCCGAACTCCTTGAAGCCAAGGTTCGCCGTTGGCTCGGCGACGAAGCGCTTCAGACCGAGCGTTCCCACAACTAAGCCTGTTTGATCCCGCAGAGCATTTCGCGCTTGCCGGCAAAGCCCTTGCGTCGCTCGACCGCAAAACCTGCCGCTTGCAGGTTACGGCGCACGAAGCCGGCGGCGGCATAGGTGGCGAAGGTGCCACCGGAGGCGGTCTTGTCATAAAGACGCTGCATCAATTCCGGCGACCACATCTCGGCGTTTCGCGACGGCGCGAAGCCGTCGAGATACCAGGCGTCGAAGCCTGCGTTTGCCTGGTTCACGCCGTCCATTGCCGGGCCGCAAACGACGCTGAGGCGAGTGCGGGCATCAAGGGCAAGCGTGACGATGCCATGTGGTTCTTCCGGCCAGGCGGCGACAAGTCCCTGACGTTCGGCATCGATCTCCGGCCAGCGCGATAGCGCACGGTCGATCTCCTCGGCGCGCATCGGGTAGAGTTCGAAGGACATGAAATGCAGTTGCGAATCCGGCTCGCCGTGTTGCTTCCATTGCCGCCAGGTCTCGCAGAAGTTCAGGCCGGTGCCGAAGCCGAGCTCGCCGATCAAAAAGGTCTGCTGCTCATTCCAGCGCGCGGGCAGGCCGTTGCCGTCGAGGAAGACGTGGCTGCATTCCAGCCGGCCGTCGGTCTGGCAATAAAAATGGTCGCCAAAGGCGGTCGAATAGGGCATATCGCCGTCGCGCCATTCGAGCTCTTGGCTCACTGCAGTGGTCTCGGCCGCGTGCGTCCGATCGGAAACTGGATCTGTCATGGGAAAAGCCGATAATCCTCCGGGGCCTGCCGGTCAATCATCCGTTGAGCTTCTGATCGTCGGCGGCGGCATCATGGGCCTGTGGGCGGCTGTACATGCGGAGCGGCTGGGCATCGAGACGCTGCTCGTCGACAGTGCCGGGCTGGGAAGCGGAGCAAGCGGCGGCCTGCTTGGCGCGCTGATGCCGCATATGCCCGACAAATGGTCCGAGAAGAAGCAGTTCCAGTTCGATGCGCTGGTGGCTCTGGAGAGTGATGTTGCGGCGCTGGAAGCGGCAACCGGGCTTTCCGCCGGATATCGTCGTTCCGGCCGGCTCATTCCTCTGCCGAAACCGCACTTGCGTAAGATTGCGCTCGGCCACTCACAGGATGCGGAAACGCATTGGCACCATGGCGAGCGGGGGTTTCATTGGCAGGTGCTGGACGCCGTGCCTGTCGATGGCTGGATCGATCCAGCCGCCGGGACCAGCGGATTTGTCTTCGACACGCTCGCTGCCCGTGTCTCGCCCCGTGCGCTGCTTGGTGTTCTCTCCGCGTTTCTCGGTAAGGCGAAACGTGTTCGGCTTGTTGAGGGAGTGGAAGTCGAGAGCATCGATCCGGAGGGAGGCGTTGCGACGACCCGCGAGGGGCCTATTCATTTCGGCCGCTGCATTCTTTCCGCCGGTCATCAGTCCTTTCCGATACTCGATGGCTTGACGCTTGGCCGCCATTCCAAGCTCGGCCAACCGGTCAAGGGGCAGGCGGCTTTGTTGAAGGCGGATATCGATGCCTGCCTGCCGGTGATCTTTCGCGATGGGCTCTATATCGTTCCGCATGAAGGCGGGCTGGTCGCGGTCGGAAGCACCAGTGAGAACCGTTTCGACGATCCGACGTCGACGGACAGCCAGTTGGACACTCTGCTCGCCGCCGCCCGAGCGATGGCGCCGGTTCTTGCCGATGCAGAGGTGGTCGAGCGCTGGGCCGGTTTGCGGCCGAAGGCGATCGATCGCGACCCAATGGTGGGGACACATCCGGATCATCCGCGTCTGATCGCGCTGACCGGCGGTTTCAAGGTCAGCTTCGGCCTGGCTCATCGTCTGGCCGAGGCGGCCGTTCGGGAGGCCGCAGAGATTCCGTGTTCTTTCAAGCTGCCGCAGGGCTTTGCGCTTTTGAACCATATTGTAGCTGCATCACATAAAACGTGAACGTAAGCTGCGTTCAGGTCGTCAATCTGTCACGCAAATCACCTATCTCCTTGCTCATCGGCAACCGAGTGGATCAGCCGGTTTATCGCCCTCCGGAGGAGATTTTATGCGCTACGCCATTTGCTTCACGCCGTCCGCGAGCGATCCGCTGACGCTCGTGGCCGCGAATTGGCTCGGCCGCAATGTCTATTCCGGCGAGATGGTCGATCCGCCGGCTACCCGCGGGCTAGGTATTCACGAAATCGCCTTCCATACCGCCGTGCCACGCCGCTACGGCTTCAATGGTACGTTGAAATCGCCGTTTCGCCTGGCCGAGGATATGTCCGAGGCGGGGCTGTTGCGCGATCTCATGCGCTTTTCCGGGACGCTTACACCCTTCGAGATTCCGCGGCTGGAGGTCGCGCGTCTCGGCAGCGCGTTTGGCCTGGTGCCGTCGGTGCCCTGCCAGAAAATGCACTTCCTCGCCGCATCGGTGATCCAGGCATTCGATCATTACCGCGCGCCGCTGACCGAGGCGGAAATCGAACGCAGCGACCCGGACGGTCTCTCGGCCACGCAATTCGCCAATCTGCATCGCTGGGGCCACCCGCATGTCATGGACGAATTCCGCTTCCATATGATGCTGACGGGTACGGTCAATCCCACAGATACCGCGCGCATGGAGCAGGTCTTGCGCGATGTCTTCGAGCCGGTGCTTGCCGAGCCGGTGCCGGTGTCGAACATCGCGCTGATGATGGAAGAAGGCATGGGCGGGCCGTTCCGCGTGCACTCCCTGCATCCGATGGGCAAGATCAGCGCCCGCAAAATCGCCTAGGGATTTATTCCTGAAGGGAAAGTGAGTTTCTCACTTTCCGTCTCGACTTTCCGGCCGTGGATGCTACCGTCTCCGCATATTCGAGAAGGTGCTTTCATGTCTGATATTTATCCCCGCAATCTCGTCGGCTACGGCCGCAACACGCCCGATCCGAAGTGGCCCGGTGATGCCCGCGTCGCGGTGCAATTCGTAATCAATTATGAAGAGGGCGGGGAAAGCAGCATTCTCGACGGTGATCCGGCTTCGGAGAACCTGCTGTCGGAAATCGTCGGCGCGGCTGCCTGGCCGAACCAGCGCAATCTCAACATGGAATCGATCTATGAATATGGCTCGCGCGCCGGTTTCTGGCGGCTGTGGCGCATGTTCACCGAGCTCAAGGTTCAGGCGACCGTCTATGGTGTGACGCTCGCCATGGCGCGCAATCCCGAAGCCGTCGCCGCCATGAAGGAAGCCGGTTGGGAGATCGCCAGCCACGGCTATCGCTGGCTGGAATACAAGGACTTTCCCGAGGATCTGGAGCGCAAGCACATTCTTGAAGCCGTGCGCCTGCATACCGAACTGACCGGCGAGCGACCCTACGGCATGTACCAGGGCAAGCCTTCGGACAATACGTTGCGGCTGGTGCAGGAAGAAGGCGGCTTCCTCTATTCCTCGGATTCCTATGCCGACGATCTGCCCTATTGGGTCGATGGTCTCGACGGCAAGCCATTCTTGATCATCCCCTACACGCTCGAAACCAACGATATGCGCTTCGCCACGCCGCAGGGCTTCAATTCCGGCGATCAGTTTTTCACCTATCTCAAGGATGCCTTCGACACGCTCTATGAAGAGGGCAGGCAGGGCAGCCCGAAGATGATGTCGATCGGCCTGCATTGCCGTCTGGTCGGCCGGCCGGGTCGCGCGGCGGCGCTCAGGCGTTTCATCGAATACGTGCTGAAGCACGACAAGGTCTGGGTGCCCAGGCGCATCGATATTGCCAATCATTGGTACGAGAATCACCGTCCCACGGGCGCGCTCTGAGATGGTGTCGCGTGACGAATTCGTGAGCCGTTTCGGCGGTGTCTTCGAGCACTCGCCGTTCATCGCCCAGCGTGCCTATGACGCCGGCACTATTGCCGAGCCGTTGACATCGGGCGGCGTGCATGCCGCTTTGGCCGTTATTTTCCGCGCCGCCAGCGCTGACGAGCGGCTTGGCGTCCTGCGGGCACATCCCGATCTCGCCGGCCGGCTGGCGATTGCTGGTGAGCTCACCGAGGACAGCCGCAAGGAGCAGGCGGGGGCGGGGCTCGACCGGCTGAGCCCGAAGGAGCATGCCCGCTTCACCGAACTCAACACGGCCTACGTGACGAAATTCGGCTTTCCCTTTATTATTGCGGTCAAGGGCCTCGGCAAGGACGACATTCTTGCCGCCTTCGAAACGCGGATCGGCAATGACCGGGACGCGGAATTTACAACCGCAACGGCGCAGGTGGAGAAGATCGCCCTGCTGCGCCTGCAATCCATGCTTCCGGACGAAGGTGTGTGATGCGGCTCCGGCTTTTCGGCGACAAGGCCTAGGTATGAGCACGCAGAGCCCTGTCGATTATCTGGATCGCATGCAGAAGGCCGCCGACGAGGCGCGTCTTTTCGTTCAAGGCATGGATGGGGTTGCGTTTGCTGGAAACAAGCTTGTGCAATCCGCGGTCGCCTACAGCCTTTGCGTCATTGGTGCGGCGGCGGCCGAGTTGCAGGAAAAACATCCGGAATTCGAGACCGAGCATCCGGATGTGCATTGGACCGAGCTGGGGGACATGGGTGAGCGGCTGTTGTCCGACGAAGCTTCGATGGATGTCGAGGATCTCTGGACTGCCGTTGCGCACACGGTCCCGGAATTGCTATCCCAACTCGAAGCGATCCGCCACTGGCGGGCAGAAGGTGAATGACCACAATGACAAAAACGCTCGAAATTCATCCTCTGACAAAGGCTGCTTTCGCGCCATTCGGGGATGTGATCGAGGCCGATCCGGCGACGATGCGGTTCATCAATGGCGGTACCACGGAGCGGTTTCATGCGCTTTCCAGCGCCGAGGCCCTTGGCGACGGCGCACGGGTGATCCTGAACCTCTTTCGTGGTCAGCCGAGAGCTTTTCCCTATGCGATCGAGATGATGGAGCGCCATCCCTTCGGTAGCCAGAGCTTCGTGCCGCTCAACGGCCGTCCGTTCCTTGTGGTCGTTTCAAAGGATGAAGATGGCAGGCCTGACAGGCCGCAGGTCTTTCTGGCGCGCGGCGACCAGGGCGTGAACTATCGTGCCAATGTTTGGCACTATCCGCTGATGGCTCTCGGCGAGCCGAGTGATTTCCTTATTGTCGATCGCGACGGGCCGGGGAACAATCTGGTGGAATTCTTCTTCGACACCCCCTTCATCATCGGAGCGCCGACCCTGTGACCGGACTGACCACCCATGTGCTCGACACTGCCCTCGGCAAGCCGGCCGAAGGTCTGGTGATCGATCTCTTCAGGATTGACGGCGAGGCGCGGACGCATCTGAAGACCGTGACGACCAATGCCGACGGGCGCGTCGATGGCGGGCCGATCCTGATAGCTGACAGCTTCCTTGCCGGCACCTATGAGCTGCTCTTCCACGCGG
This sequence comes from Rhizobium sp. GW821-FHT14E12, assembly GCF_058803745.1. NCBI lineage: Bacteria > Pseudomonadati > Pseudomonadota > Alphaproteobacteria > Hyphomicrobiales > Rhizobiaceae > Rhizobium > Rhizobium sp. GW821-FHT14E12. The sequence goes on along the minus strand of NZ_JBXAPH010000001.1, from coordinate 1,033,859 downwards.
GTGATTATCTGCGCGCGAGCGGAGCCAAGCTGCCCGATCCGGCATTCCTCGATCTCGTGCCGATCCGTTTCGGAATTGCCGACACGACGGCGCATTATCATGTGCCGCTGCTGATTTCGCCCTATGGCTATTCCACCTATCGCGGGAGCTGAGTTTTGCGCTTTGCTGTCATTGCGGACATCCACGGCAATCATCTGGCGCTGGAGGCGGTACTTGCCGATATCCGCGCGCAGGGCATCGAGGACATCGTCAATCTCGGTGATTGCTTCAGCGGGCCGCTGACCGCCGGCAAGACGGCTGATATTTTGCTGGCGCTCGATGCCGTGACAGTTCGTGGCAATCACGATCGTTATTTGATTGAACAGGCGCCAGAGGCGATGCACATTTCGGACAGGGCCGCTTATACGGACTTGTCTGCGCATCATCTCGATTGGCTGCGAAGCCTGCCCTTCAGCACGATTTATAAGGGCGAAGCCTATCTCTGCCATGCCACGCCGGTAAACGACAACATCTACTGGCTCGAAACCGTCTCGCCGGACGGTAAAGTTCATCTCAAGCCGCTCGAAGAGATCGAAGCCTTCGCCGGCGGCATTGATTTTCCGCTGATCCTGTGCGGCCATAGCCATATCCCACGCGCCGTCCGCCTTTCCGACAGACGCCTGATCGTCAATCCCGGCAGCGTCGGCTGTCCGGCCTATGACGATGATCTCCCTTATTATCACAAGGTCGAAGCAGGCCATCCTTTTGCGTCCTACGCCATCATGGAAAAGGTTGGCGGCATCTGGGTGCCGACCTTCCGGCAGGTGGTTTACGATCATCAAGTGATGGCCGAATTCGCCACCCAAGCCGGTCGTGCCGACTGGGCGAGTGGGCTGGCGACGGGCTGGTTAAGGTAAGCAGGATTCTTGACTTCCTCGGAGACTTGTACCATTTATTGTACAAGTGTAATGCCAAGGAGCCAGAGCCATGCGAACCGTCATGTTTTCAACGGCCCGAAATGAGCTTGCGAGCTTGCTCGATGAGGTCTCACAGGATCGTGTTGCCGTGGAGATCGTTCGCCGCGACAAGCCATCGGCTATTCTGATCGACAAGGATGAGTATGAGGGCATGATGGAGACGCTACATGTCCTATCAACGCCAGCCAATGCGGCACGGTTGATGGAGGCGCTCGCCGATGTCGACAATGGAAGGAACTTGTCTCCCACGATCTGATTGATCCGAAGTAAGCCCGTCATGCTACTTGTCTGGCATGCACATGGTTGGGACGATTATCTCTATTGGCAGGAAAATGACCGCAAGATTGTCATCAGGATAAACGAGCTTTTGCGGGATGCATTGCGCCATCCCTTTGAAGGGCTTGGTAAACCGGAGCCCTTACGCAATCAACTAAAGGGCCTGTGGTCACGCAGGGTCACGCAAGAGCATCGGTTGATCTACAGGGTCGAAGGCGAAGGGGAGCGGCAAATGCTGATCGTCCTTCAATGCCGCTTCCACTATTGAATTTCCGCGATAATCCCCCGGTCCACCGCCCTGATGTCGCGCTTGCCGCAGAATGCCATGGAGAGATCGAGCTCCTTGCGGATGATCTCCAGCGCCAGCGTCACGCCGTCCTTGCCCATGGCGCCGAGGCCATAGAGGAAGGGGCGGCCGATATAGGTGCCCTTGGCGCCGAGTGCCACGGCGCGCAGCACATCCTGACCGGAGCGGATGCCGCCGTCGATATGGACTTCGATCTTGTCGCCAACCGCATCGACGATCTTGGGCAGCATGCTGATGGTGGAGGGAGCGCCATCGAGCTGACGGCCACCATGGTTGGAGATGATGATCGCGTCCGCGCCGGTGTCGACAGCCGCCTTGGCGTCATCCACGTCGAGAATGCCCTTGATGATCAGCGGCCCGCCCCAATATTCCTTGATCCAGGCGACATCGCTCCAGGACAGCCGCTGGTCAAACTGCCCGGTCGTCCAGTTCGAAAGCGATTTAACGTCGTTCACGCCCTTGGCGTGGCCGATGATGTTGCCAAAGGAATGCCGCTTGGTCTGCAGCATCTGCCAGCACCATGAGGGCCTGGTTGCCACCTGCCACACATGTTTCGGCGAGAATTTCGGTGGCGCCGACAGGCCGTTGCGGACGTCGTTGTGGCGCTGGCCGAGAATTTGCAGATCGGCCGTCAGGACCAGCGCCGAGCATTTTGCCGCTCTGGCGCGGTCGATCAGGCTCATCACGAAATCGCGGTCCTGCATCACATAGAGCTGGAACCAGAAGGGCTTTGTGGTCGCCGAGGCGACGTCCTCAATCGAGCAGATGCTCATGGTCGAAAGCGTGAAGGGAATGCCGAACTCTTCCGCGGCCCGCGCCGCCAGCATTTCGCCATCGGCATGCTGCATGCCGGTCATCCCCGTCGGCGCCAGCGCCACGGGCATCGACACCTTCTGGCCGATCATCGTGCTTTCCAGTGAGCGGTTGGTCATGTCGACGAGCACGCGCTGGCGCAGCTTGACCTTGCTGAAATCCGCTTCGTTGGCCTCATAGGTCGACTCGGTCCAGGAACCGGAATCGGCGTACTGGAAGAACATTTTCGGCACGCGCCGTTTAGCGAGCTGCTTCAGGTCGGCAATGGTGAGCGGCGCGGTCATGGCGGTCTGCCTTCTTGACGAAAACGGTATGGGGAGATTGGATCAGAACGGTTTGTTTCCGGATGTGAGACTTTGATAATCGCGGGAGAAGGCTCTCAATTCAAGATTGATTTCGCAGGTCTCCCCGCGACATATGTTTCCACGATCGCTCGGTCGTCGCCCATCGTCTGCAACAGGAATAGCTCCTCGGGCAGCGTTTTCACCACCTCCATCTTCAGCGCCATGGCCGGCGTAGTGGCGGCGTTGAGGATGGTGAGATCGGCGTCGGTGCCGGGTTCTAGGGTGCCGATCTTGTCGGCGAGCGACAGGGATTCGGCGTTGCCGAGCGTCATGTAATAGTAGCTTTCCAGCGGGTTCAGGCGTTCGCCGAGGAGCTGCTGGATCTTGTAGGCCTCGTCCATGGTGCGCAGCATCGAATAGCTGGAGCCGCCGCCGATGTCGGTGGCGACGCCGATGCGGACGGGCTTTTCGCGGCGGGCCAGGGCTTTTAGCGGGAAGAGGCCGGAGCCGAGGAAGAGGTTGGACGTCGGGCAGTGGACGGCGACAGCACCGGCCTCGCTCATGGCGTCGGCTTCGCGCTCTGACAGGTGGATCGCGTGGCCGAACAGGCTTTTCGGGCCGAGCAGGCCGTAGCGGGCATAAATGTCGGTATAGTCGATCGCGTCCGGATAGAGCTCGCCGGTGAATTTGATCTCGTCGTGGTTCTCGGAGAGATGCGTCTGGATATGCAGATCAGGAAACTCGCGGGCAAGGGCGGCGGTGGCCTCCATCTGCTCAGGCGTCGAGGTGATGGCGAAGCGCGGGGTGATGGCGACGTGGTTGCGGCCCTTGCTATGCCAGTCGGCGATCACCTGGCGGGTTTCGTCGTAACCCATCTCAGGCGTGTCGAGCAGGCCCTGCGGCGCGTTGCGGTCCATCATCACCTTGCCGCCGACCATCCGCATGTCGCGGCGCAGGGCTTCGGCAAAGAAGGCGTCGGTGGAGGTCTTGTGCACGGAGCAATAGGCAACCGCCGTCGTCGTGCCGTGGCGGATCAGCTCATCATAGAAATGGGTGGCGATGCGCTCGGCGTGGGCGCTCTCAACAAAGCGGCATTCCTCGGGGAAGGTGTAGGTGTTCAGCCATTCCAGCAGGTTCGCGGCATAGGAGGCAATGACCTGCATCTGCGGGAAATGCAGGTGCATGTCGATGAAGCCCGGCAGGATTAGATGCGGCCGGTGATCGACTTCGGCAACGTCTGCCGGTGCTTTCGCCTTGACCTCGGCATAGGGGCCGACAGCGGCGATAACGCCGTTTTCGATCAGCAGGCCGCCATCGCTTTCGTAAGTATAGCTGCCCGTGTCATCAAGGCTTTGCGGCGCGCGCTTGAAGGACAGCAGGCGGCCGCGCAAAAGGGTGGTCATTGGTCTTTTTCTCCGACGGAGCTTTCGAACCAGGCGACCAGCAGCTTGCGTTCCTCCGGCGTCACTTCGGTGACATTGCCGGGAGGCATGGCGTGGCTGCGGCCGGCCTGGATATAGATCTCGCGGGCATGCATAGCGATTTCTGCGTCGTTTTCCAGCTTTACGTCCTTCGGTGGGCGCACAATGCCCTCATAAACCGGCTCGGCGGCATGGCACATCGAACAGCGTGTCGAAACCATCTGCTTTACCGCCGGGAAATGTGCATCTGAGGCAAACTGCTGGAAGGCGGGCGCCACGGCTTCGGCGTCCTTCTCGCCAGTCAAGATCTTCGGCACGGTGGAAAGCCACATGATCAGGATGAAGAGGATGACGGTGACGATCCAGGTCCAGGTCGGTCGGCCCTTGCGGGCATGCGTCGTGTTGAACCAGTGGCGGATGGTGACGCCCATCAGGAACACCAGCGCGGCGATGACCCAGTTGTAGGCGGTGCCGAAGGCCAGCGGATAGTGGTTCGACAGCATGAAGAAGATGACGGGCAGCGTCAGGTAGTTGTTATGGAGCGAACGCTGCTTGGCGATCGCGCCGTACTTCGCGTCGGGTGTTCGTCCGGCAATGAGATCGGCGACCACGATGCGCTGGTTCGGCATAATGATGAAGAAGACGTTGGCCGACATGATCGTCGCCGTGAATGCGCCGAGATGCAGAAACGCGGCCCGGCCGGTGAAAAGATGGGTATACCCCCAGGCCATGAAGACCAGCACGACATAGAGCGCCGCCATTAGGCCCCAGGTGTTCTTGCCCAGCGGCGATTTGCAGAGCAGATCGTAGACGATCCAGCCGACGGCAAGCGAGGCCAAGGATATCAGGATAGCGACGGGGACGCTGACATCGAGCACATGCCGGTCGATGAGGAACAGATTGGCACCGCCGTAATAGACGATACAGAGCATCAGGAAGCCGGAGAGCCAGGTGAAATAGCTCTCATATTTGAACCAGGTCAGGTGTTCCGGCATCGAGGCGGGGGCCACCAGATATTTCTGGATATGATAGAAGCCGCCGCCATGCACCTGCCACTCTTCGCCATAGGCGCCGGGTGGAAGATGGGCGCGCTTCACCAGCCCGAGATCGAGCGCGATGAAGTAGAAGGACGAACCGATCCAGGCGATGGCGGTGATGACGTGGAACCAGCGGGCAGCAAAGGCCAGCCATTCCCACGCGATGGCATATTCATACATTCAGTTCCCCTTTTTCTTCCTCCGACTCGACACATTGCAAAATGTTGGGGACGGAGGAAAGAGGGGAGTTTGATATGTCAGGGAAAAGCGACACTCTTGTCGTGCGTTCGGTTCGCATTAGATCAGAATATGGCGAGCTATGAAACGCCATCGGCTGCTTTGAGCGGACTGCGTCCGCGGCAGCCGTCCACTTCGACGGAGAATTGCCCATGCGTGGTATTCTGGCGTTCGTATTCTTTCTTTTTGCTACCGCGGCCCTGGCGCATGATGCGCCTTCCGGCTGGGCTTATGATCCCTACTGTTGCAGTGGCGACAGCAAGACTGGCGATTGCGAGATGATCCCGTCCCGCACGGTCACCGTTATCCCCGGTGGCTATCGGATCATGCTGCAACCGGGCGATCACCGCTATGTGACACACGCCCATATCTTCACGCTGCCGCAGGGCAAGACGATGCGTTCGCCGGATGGGTCCTATCATCTCTGCCTGTTTCCGGACGAGAACACACCACGCTGCTTCTACGCGCCGGACATGGCTTATTGAGCCTTATTCCAACGGCATGCCGAATTCGCCAAGAATCCAGTTCCTGAAGGCACGGATTCTCGGCGTGTGGCGCCTGCTTTCCGGATAGGCAATCCAGTAGTCCGAGCTATCGCTACAGAGAATATCGAACGGCTGGATCAATCGGCCACGGGCGAGGTCGTCAGCGTAGAATTCGGGTGTCAGAATCGCCACGCCCTGTCCGGCGATGGCGGCGCTTGCTTCGAAGGATTGCGCGCCGAGCCGGCTTCTCGGCCTGCCCTGCAGGCCGGGATCAGGCACCTCAGCCGCCTGGAACCATTGCTCCCACCAGGGATCGCCGGCGTCGATGATCCGCAGCTTGAGAAGGTCGGCCGGTTCGTGGACGCCGCCGATGCTGGCTGCCAGCTCCGGACTGAGCATCGGCGTGAAGTTCACTTTCATCAACAGATGGGCACGTAGCCCCGGCCATGTTCCGCGGCCGCTGCGAATAGCGATATCGGCCGGGTCGCGAGAGAAGTCGACGAGCTTGCCCGAGGTGGCGAGCCGGACGGCGACATTCGGATGCTGCAGTTGAAACGAGCCGAGATGTCGAGCAAGCCATTGCGACGCGAAGGTCGGCGTCGAATCGATGAGGAGCGTGGTCTCGGCGTCGCCGCTGACAGAAGCCATAGCCTCCTGCAGCAGAGCAAAAGCCTCGCTTACCTTCGGCGCCAGTTGCTCTCCGGACTCGGTCAACTCGATCTGCCTTGGTTTCCGCAGGAATAGCGGCTCGCCGATATTCCCCTCCAGAAGCTTGATCTGATAGCTGACGGCCGTCTGCGTCATGCCCAGCTCCTCGCCGGCGCGGGTAAAACTGCCGAGCCGGGCGGCGGCCTCGAAGACGCGGAGTGCGTTCAGCGGAAACTGTTTCGACAGCTTCATGGATAAGCTCTCTTTATGTATGCAGACGAACGTTCGATTGGAATTTCAGCATTTTCGGGAGCAACGTGCAATCCATATCATCGATTGGATTGAGGTGTTGTCATGAACTACCATGCTGTGGAACAGGTGAATATCGCAAGGCCTTCCGTTTTGGTCCGCATGTTGGAAACCTTGGCGCAGGTCTTTCCCGGACGGACGGCGTCTTTGCCGCGTCTTGATCTGGATGAGATGCCCGAGCAGATCAAGCGGGATCTCGGGTTTCTCGATGGGCGCGCGCCGCACTACGAAGATAGTCGAATGCGGTAAGCCGTAAACGCAGTCAACAGCTCGGCCGCCGTCATGGCGGCGATGACTTCCGGGCGCTTGTCCTTCACCGCCCCGCCGCCGATCGGCAGCGTCAGCCGGTCGAGCGAAGTCCTGTCGCCGCCCTCGCGGGCAAGCCAGTGCGCGAAAGTGGCGCGCTTGGTCGCCGAGCCGATCATGCCGATATAGGCGAGATCGGTGCGTGCGAGCGCCTGTTGGGCGATCAGGAAATCCAGTGCGTGATCATGGGTCAGGATGACGACGGCCGCGCCGGCCGGAATATCCGCTATCAAGGCTTCCGGCATGGCGACGAGACGGGCTTGGATATCCGCAGGAAGCTCGTCCAGCTCCTCCTGCCGCGTTTCGATCACCGTGGTGACCATCGGTAGCGGTTTCAGCGCGATCGCCAGGGCACGGCCGACATGGCCGGCGCCGAAGAGATAGACTTCCGGCCAGTCGCCGCTTTCGTCCCGCAGTCGTCGTTTCAGTGAGTCGATCGTCTCCGGCGTCGCTGGCCGGCAGCGCAGTTGCGTGCGGCCGCCGCAGCATTGGCCGATCTCGGGACCGAGTGGGATATCCATCAATTCGATGCCGCCGGTGCCTGCCAGCATCTCACGGGCATTGCCGATAGCCAGATACTCGAACTGCCCGCCGCCGATGGTGCCCCAGATATGATCCGCCGAGACCAGCATGAAAGTGCCGGTCTCGCGCGGGGTGGAGCCTTGCGTGCCGGTGATTTCTATCAGGATGGTGTGCAGGTTTTGGGAGAGGAAGGTTTCGAGGGGGAGCATGATTTAGTTGCTCCCGAGGGTGAGGAGTCCCTTCTCCCCCTCGGGGAGAAGGTGGCCGATAGGCCGGATGAGGGGGACGAGGAGCGTAGCGACGAGTATACTGAGCACAAAAGAAGGATAAGTTGGAGTTTGCCGCGCTACCCCCTCATCCGCCCTTTGGGCACCTTCTCCCCGAGGGGAGAAGGGAGTGTAGGCCACCTCCCCAACCATCACATCCCCTTCAACCGCTCGACCGCCATCAGTACCCGTTCCGGTGTTGCCGGTGCATCCAGCCTCGGGCAGACGCGGTAGTCCGCGACGCTGGCCACCGCCATCGACAAGGCTTCGAGAACGGAAATCGCCAGCATGAAGGGCGGTTCACCGACGGCCTTGGAGCGGCCGATGGTGGCCTCGGCATTTTCGGACCACTCGGCGAGGCGGACGTTGAAGATCTTCGGCCGGTCGGAGGCGAGCGGGATCTTGTAGGTGGATGGTGCGTGGGTGCGCAGCCGGCCCTTGGCGTCCCACCAGAGCTCTTCCGTGGTCAGCCAGCCCATGCCCTGCACATAAGCGCCCTCGACCTGGCCGATATCGATCGCCGGGTTCAGCGAGCGGCCGACATCGTGGAGGATATCGGTGCGGTCGATCAGATATTCGCCGGTCAGCGTGTCGATCGAGACTTCGGAGACGGACGCGCCGTAGGAGAAGTAATAGAACGGCGTGCCGCGACCGGCCTTGCGGTCCCAGTGGATCTTTGGCGTTTTGTAGAAGCCGGCGGCAGAGAGTTGCACGCGGGCGAAATAGGCCTGCTTGATGAAATCCGGGAAGGGGATCTCGCTATCGGCGACGCGCACGCGGTTCGGCAGGAACTGCACTTCTTCTGCCCCGACGCCCCATTTCTCGACGGCGAAGGCGACGAGCCTTTCCTTGATTTGCCGTGCGGCGTCGAAGGCTGCCATGCCGTTGAGGTCGGAGCCGGAGGAGGCGGCGGTGGCGGATGTGTTCGGCACCTTGCCGGTCGTGGTCGCGGTGATCTTCACCCGGTCGATATCGACCTGGAAGCTGTCGGCCAGTACCTGCGCCACCTTGGTATAGAGGCCCTGACCCATTTCGGTGCCGCCATGGTTCAGGTGGATCGAGCCGTCCTGATAGACATGCACCAGCGCGCCCGCCTGGTTGAAGGCGGTGAGCGTGAAGGAGATGCCGAACTTCACCGGCGTCAGCGCGATGCCCTTGCGGATGAAGCGGCTGGAGCGGTTGAACTCGATGATGGCGTTGCGCCGGGTCTGATAACCGGCGGATTCTTCCAGTTCATCGACGATGCGGTGGATGATGTTGTCCTCCACCTCCTGATGATAGGGCGTCAGCGTCCTGCCGGAACCGGGCTGGCCATAGAAATTGGCGCGGCGGATCTCCAGCGGGTCCTTGCCGAGCGCATAGGCGATTTCTTCGATGAAGCGCTCGCCGCCGACCATGCCCTGCGGGCCGCCGAAGCCGCGGAAGGCGGTGTTGGAGACGGTATGCGTCTTCAAGGGTTTCGATGTCAGATGCACATGCGGATAGAAGTAGCTGGAATCCGCATGGAACAGCGCGCGGTCGGTGACCGGGCCGGAGAGGTCAGACGAGAAGCCGCAGCGGGCGGCATAGGTCGCATCGACGGCGTGGATGCGGCCGTCGTCGTCGAAGCCGATTTCGTAATCGACCAGGAAGTCGTGGCGCTTGCCGGTGGCGGCCATGTCCTCGTCCCGGTCGGGGCGGAACTTGACGGCGCGACCGAGCTTCTTGGCGGCGACGGCGGCAAGTGCCGCGAACTGGTTGCCCTGCGTCTCCTTGCCGCCGAAGCCACCGCCCATGCGGCGCACATTGACGGTGACGGCATTGGACGGAATGTTCAGCGCATGGCCGACGATATGCTGGATTTCGCTTGGATGCTGGGTGGAAGACCAGACGGTCACTTCGTCGTCTTCGCCGGGGATCGCCATGGCGATATGGCTTTCGAGATAGAAATGCTCCTGGCCACCGATGCGCATCTGCGCCTTGATGCGGTTTTTGGCATTGGCCATCTCGGTTTCCGGCTCGCCGCGTTTCAGCGTCATCGGCTCGTAGACCAGCGGCGCGCCATTGGCGAGCGCACCATCGATGTCGCTCCAATGCGGCAGATCGCGATAATCGATTTTGGCAAGGCGAGCGGCCCGGCGGGCGGCATCGCGGGTCTCGGCGATAACAGCGAAGATCGGCTGGCCGTGGAACTCGACCTTGGTCTCGGCAAGCAGCGGCTCGTCATGCATGCCGTTCGAGCTGGTGTCGTTGACGCCGGGGATGTCCTTGCCGGTAAACACCCAGACGACGCCCGGATAGGCTTTGACGGCGGAAAGATCGATGCCGGCGATGTCGGCATGGGCGCGGTCGGAGAGACCTAGCGCGCCATGCAGCAAGCCAGACGGCTCCGGCAGGTCATCGATATAGTCGGCGCCGCCCGTCACATGCTTGTGTGCCGAGTCATGCTTCTGCGACCCATGCATCGAGCCGTTGATGACCTTGCGTTCCTCGAAGGTGGATTTGTCCATGACTATGCCTCCACCGTCGCGAAACGCTTCAATTCCTGCGGCGCACCGGCGGTTTCGAGATAGAAGCGGATGAGCAGGTTCTTGGCGGTCAGTTGCCGGTATTCGGCGGTGGCGCGCCAGTCGGTGAGCGGTGTGTAGTCGGCATCGAAGGCGGGCCGTGCGGCGGTAACCGTCGTTTCCGTCCAGGGTTTGCCGATCAGTTCGGCCTCGACCGTGCGGGCGCGCTTCGGTGTGCCGGCCATGCCGCCAAAGGCGATGCGGATATCGGCGACATCACCGGCCTGATCCAGGGCCAGATAAAAGGCGCCGCAAAGCGCGGAGATATCCTCATCGCGGCGCTTGGAGATCTTGTAGACAGCGAAATGGATGTCCTCGGCGGGGTAGGGCACGAAGATGCCTTCGACGAATTCGCCGGGATTACGGTCCTGCTTGCCGTAGTCGATGAAGAAATCTTCCAGAGGCAGCGTACGGCTGCCGGCAACCGAACGCAGCTTGACGGTGGCGCCGAGCGCGATCAACGGCGGCGGCGTGTCTCCGATCGGTGACCCGTTGGCGATATTGCCGCCGATCGTTCCCATGTTGCGCACCTGCTCGCCGCCGATGCGGTTGATCAGGCTTGCGAAGGCCGGGATTTTTTCGGCAATGGCGGCGAAGGCGCGACTGTAGGTAACGCCGGCGCCGATGGTAAGGCCAGTGTCGTCCACGGTGATCTTCTGCAGGTCGGTCAGGTGATTGATGAAGACGACCGGGTCGAGCTTGCGCATCTGTTTGGTGACCCAGAGGCCGACATCGGTGGAACCGGCGACGACGGTCGCCTTCGGCTCGTCGGCGAGCACCTGCGCAAGGGCCGAAACCGAACCAGGCACGATCAGGCGATCTCCGTCGGAGGAGGTCATGCTGATCGTGTCGCCACCCTGCATGGCCCAGAGACGGGCGACGATGTCGGAGCGTGTCTTTTCCAGCGGATCGAACAGGGCGCTCGGGCGCTTCTGGCTCACCTGTTCGGCGGCTTTGACGATCGGCTCGTAGCCGGTGCAACGACAGAGATTGCCTTGCAGGCTCTTTTCGATCTGCTCTCGGCTCGGCTTTTCAGTTGTCAGCCACAGGCCGTAGAGCGACATGATGAAGCCCGGCGTGCAGAAGCCGCATTGCGAGCCGTGACAGTCGACCATGGCCTGCTGCACCGGATGCAGCGTACCGTCTTTGGCAGCCAGATGCTCGACGGTGACGACGTGGGTGGCATGCAGTGAACCGACGAAACGGATGCAGGCATTGACCGACTCATAGTGAAGTCCGCCGTCGATCAGCCGGCCGACCAGAACCGTGCAGGCGCCGCAATCGCCTTCCGCGCATCCTTCTTTCGTGCCCGTCAAATGCCGGTTGAGACGCAGGAAATCGAGGAGCGTCTCGGTCGGGCGCAGGCTGGAAATTGAGATATCCTCGCCGTTGAGGATAAAGCGAATGCTGTCGTTCATGTCGTTCCCGATTATTGTGTTTTTCAAGGCCGGATACGCGCAACGCACCCGGCCTTGGAACGAGATAACTTTTCTTCGAACCGTCATCTCATTCCATCTGTTTGGTTGAGCATGATCTTATCCAAAAACCGCTTCGCACTTTTTGGGATCATGCTCGACCGTCTATCGTTATTCCGCGGTCCAGCCACCGTCAATCGAGACGTGTGTACCGGTGATCTGGCGCGCGTCGTCGCTGGCAAGGTAGAGCGACAATGCGCCGATCTCCTCGGCCTTGACGAATTCATGCGTCGGCTGCGCCTTGAGGATCACCTCGTTCTTGACCTGCTCCTCGGTCATCCCGCGCGCCTTGGCCGTATCCGGGATCTGCTTTTCGACGAGCGGGGTCAGGACGTAGCCGGGGCAAATGGCGTTGGCCGTGACGCCGAATTCGGCAAGCTCGAGCGCTACCGTTTTGGTCAGGCCCAATATACCATGTTTTGCCGCGACATAGGCGGATTTGAACGGGGAGGCGACGAGGGCGTGGGCCGACGCGATATTGATGATGCGGCCGTATTTCTTCGCCTTCATCAGCGGCACGGCCGCGCGAATGGTATGGAACGAGCTCGACAGGTTGATGGCGATGATCTGGTCCCATTTGTCGATCGGAAAATCCTCGATCTTCTCGACATGCTGGATGCCGGCATTGTTGACCAGGACGTCGACACTGCCGAAGGTCGAATTGGCGGTCGCGATCAGGTCCGCGATCTCGGCGGGCTTGGTCATGTCGGCTGGATGGTAGATCACTTTGCCGCCACCCGATGCTTCGAGCGTGTTTCTGATGGCATCGATCTCTTCCGGCTTGCCGAAACCATTGATGACGATGTTTTCACCCTTCGCGGCGAAGGCGGTCGCGATGGCGAGGCCGATACCGCTTGTAGAACCGGTGACAACGACTGTTCTTGCCATGATCTTCTCCTTGGACGGCGCGGCGTGTTGTTGCAGCGCAATAGCGGCTTGAGGTTAGTCCCAAACCCGCGAATATGGCAATCGCACCGCTGCAAGACTCTTTTGCGACAGCATGCTTCATATATTCGCGAGCGGGAACGGGCGTTTTCGACAAAAATTTCGTTTTGCTTTCTTTTCACATTCGTTTTGCTGTCGTATCTGTTGCTTTAAAGACAGAACTATCGGGAGGAATGCATGGGCGGCTATGTCTTGGCGATCGACCAGGGAACGACCTCGACACGGGCGATCGTTTTCGACGGCAATATGAAGGTTGCAGGCGTCGGGCAGAAGGAGTTCACGCAGCATTATCCGAAACCCGGCTGGGTCGAGCATGATCCGGAGGAAATCTGGGCGTCCGTGCTGTTCACTGTCGGCAAGGCCATCACGGCGGCCGGCATCACGGCAAAAGATATCGCCGCCGTCGGCATCACCAACCAGCGCGAAACCGTTGTCGTCTGGGACCGCGAGAGCGGCAAGCCGATCCACAATGCCATCGTCTGGCAGGACCGCCGCACCGCGAGCTATTGCGACAAGCTGAAGCGGCAGGACCTGGAAAAGCTCTTCACCCGCCGCACCGGCTTGCTGCTCGACCCCTATTTCTCCGGCACCAAGCTTTCCTGGATGCTGGCCAATGTGAAGGGCGCGCGCGCCCGCGCCGCCAAGGGCGAGCTCTGCTTCGGCACCATCGACACCTTCCTGATCTGGCGGCTGACCGGTGGCAAGAGCTTCGTCACCGATGCGACCAATGCTTCGCGGACGCTGATGTATAATATCGCCAGCAATGAGTGGGACGAGGATTTGCTCGATATCCTGCGCGTGCCCGCCGCCATGCTACCGGAGGTGAAGGATTGCGCGGCCGATTTCGGCGTTACCGATGCGTCGCTTTTCGGGGCTGCCATTCCCATCCTCGGCGTTGCCGGCGATCAGCAGGCGGCGACCATCGGTCAGGCCTGCTTCGAGCGTGGGATGATGAAATCCACCTATGGCACTGGTTGCTTTGCGCTCCTCAATACCGGCACGGATATCGTGCGCTCGAAAAATCGGCTGCTGACCACCATCGCCTACCGGCTGGATGGGGAAACGACCTATGCGCTGGAAGGTTCGATCTTCATCGCCGGCGCGGCCGTGCAATGGCTGCGTGATGGGTTGAAGGTGATCAAGCGCGCTGCCGATTCCGGCGAGCTGGCGGAAAAAGCCGATCCGCTGCAGGAGGTCTATCTTGTGCCAGCCTTCACCGGCCTCGGCGCTCCGCATTGGGATCCGGATGCGCGCGGCGCCATCTTCGGATTGACGCGCAATACCGGTCCGGAGGAGATCGTCCGCGCAGCGCTGGAAGCCGTCTGCTATCAGTCGCGCGACCTGCTGGACGCCATGCACAAGGATTGGCGCAACGGCAATGGCAAAGAGACGGTGCTGCGCGTCGATGGTGGCATGGTCGCCTCCGACTGGACCATGCAGCGGCTTGCGGACCTGCTCGACGCCCCCGTCGATCGCCCCACCATCCTGGAAACCACGGCCCTGGGCGCCGCCTGGCTCGCCGGCAGCCGCGCCGGCGTCTGGCCGGACCGCGAAGGTTTCGCCAAGGCGTGGGCGCGCAACAGACGATTCGAGCCCGCGATGGACGAGAAAACGCGGAGCGGCAAACTCAAGGGTTGGAAAGATGCGGTGCGGCGGACCTTGAGCGCGGGATAAACGCCACTGAATTATCCACAGCTCACCGAAAATTTGATCGTGTAAGATTTCTTTATTTTCCTAATGCAACCCGAAGCGGCGATAGTCGATGTTACGAGCGGCCCGGCGACATCTTGTTGCCGGGATCCGCTTTCGGTGGGTTCGACTATCTCTCAGTGAACGCCTTCGGGGGTCTTAGGGCGGGGCATGACTGCTAAATTTACGGAACTGAAGAAGCATTTTTATCGGCGCCTGAAATATCGGCTTATTCGGCCGAAACCTCCCACACTCTCAGAGCCGTTCTCTGGGCCTGTTGTCGTGGTCGGATCAGCACCGGTGTCGCACAAGCCCGCGGATTTCGACGAGACCTTCCGGGTAATTACCATCAATGGCTCTCAGGTTGTCACCAAGACATGGGGCGTCGAGGCGCCCGATGTCGCGCTGGTGCAGTTCAATCAGATCGAGGGAACGAACACCAATGCCGTCGAAGTCCGGCGCGTGCTGAATGGCGAGCGGGCGAAGATGCTGTACATCCTGCTCTGGCGTGATGGGCTCAAGCGGCTCGAGGATGGGCTGAAAGCCTTCAATTATTGCTACGACAATCTCGAAATCGTCGACCGCTACCGGCGCATGGCGCTTCTCGATCGGGTTGGCGGCATGCAATGCAGCGAGCTGGGCGCCGACGACAAATGCTCGAACGGCATCAACGCCGTGCTTTTCGCGCTCTATAACGGCGCTACAGCCGTCGTCATCACCGGCATCAACCCCGATTCCGGCGGTCATGTTTACAATCAGGAAAATCTGACTCGCTTGCACATCGGCAAGGACAGAGAAATCCTGTTGCGGCTGATCGAGCGAGGCTATCCGGTCTTCACCGCCGACCCGGCAGTCGCGCAGTCCCTCGGCCTGCCGCTCTGGGAGGGCAAGGCCCGCGCCCGGCAGATATCCGAAGCCCATGCGAAGGCTGCGCGGTCGGTTTCAAAAGCGGCTGGCGTCTTGACCCCGTCGCTCGGCTGACGAACTAGTCATTCGATCGAAGGCTGCCACCTGTCATCATTCCATGCCAGAATTGCGGCATGGAATCACTGGATCATGCAAAGACCAATCGGGTTTTGACGCCGCCGCCATTGCGGCCGGGCGATAAAATCCGTTTCGTCTCTCCCGCAAGTCCGCCCGACAGGGATAGGGTTCTGAGGCACGCCGAAATACTGAGAGGCTGGGGGCTTCGTGTCGATTTCGGCGAGCATGCCTTTCACAAGCGTGATTATCTTGCCGGGACCGATGAGGAGCGATTGGCGGATTTTGATGCCGCGCTTCGCGACCCCGAGGTTCGGGCAATCTTTACCACGGGCGGTGGCAAGGGATCGTACCGGATCGCTGATCGCGTGGATTTCGTGGCTGCCCGGCGTGATCCGAAGTTTCTGATCGGTTTCAGCGATATCACCGCCTTGCATCTCAGTGTCCTGAAGCATTGCCGCGTGATCGGCATTCATGGGGCGTTTTTTGCCGGTTCCGGGGAAGAGGATGTCAGTGCAGGGACCATCAGCGCGCTTCACCGGGCACTGATGACGGCGGAGGATATCGTCATCCGATCCCGTCCGGAGGAGCCGACGGCAGCGTTGACGACGAGTGGAAGGGTCACGGGGCGGCTGATCGGCGGGCATCTCGAAACGGTGACGGCGGCGGCCGGTTGGGCCTTGCCGGACTTGAGTGGGATGATCCTGTTGCTTGAAGCTAACGGCAGATACCGAGGGCAGGTGGATCGGCAAATGACGATGCTGCGCAAGGCCGGGCATCTGGATGGTCTGGTAGGTGTCGCGGTCGGCCAGTTCACCGATTTTGAATTCGATCTCCGTTTCTCGGTCATCGATATTCTGCGCGAACATCTTGCTGTGCTCGGTGTGCCGGTCCTTGGCGGTTTGCCGCTGGGGCATGGGCGTAGCCCTGTTAGCGCCTTGATCGGCGCCGTTGCGGAGCTGGATGCGGAAACAGGGACATTGACGCTCCGGCGCTGTGGCATCTAGCTGCTCGGTTCCGTGCGTTGTGAATAGGAACGCATGCGTCCTGATGTCGCAGAAACTTGCCGGGTGCGCTTCAGCCAACGAAAAGACTTATTCACCCGGAAATTCGATGCCGACGTTTGAAACAGGGCATCGGCTATGCGTTTCATCTGGCTGCTATTCGTTGGACTGCTGTCGACCCCGGCCTTGGCGCAAACTGTGCCTTCAGCCGAGTGGACACATCTATCTCCTCAGACATCCGGATGGTCGGCGCCGAAATTGGCCGAGGCGAAGGCCTTTGCCGATGGGCACGATGTCAGCGCCGTCATGGTCGTTCAGCATGGCGCCGTCGTTGCCGAATGGGGAGATACGAGCAAGCCGATGGAATTGGCCTCCATCCGCAAGAGCCTGCTCAATTCCCTGATCGGGATTGCCGTTACGCATCATCAAATCGATCTTGGCAGTACGCTCCAGCAATTGGGCATCGATGACAAAGCCCCATCGCTGTCCGATCAGGAGAAGCAGGCGACGGTCCGGATGCTCCTGGAGGCGCGGTCCGGCATCTATCATCCGGCGCTTTACGAGACGGAGGCGATGGCCGCGCGACGGCCGCAGCGCTTCAGCCATGCGCCGGGAACGTTCTGGTACTACAACAACTGGGATTTCAACGTTCTCGGCACGATCTACGAGAAGGCAACCGGCACCTCCATCTACGATGCCTTCGAGAATGAGATCGCCCGGAAGATTGGCATGCAGGACTATGACCCGCATACGCAGCACAAGTTTTACGGGCGCGCATCGGTCCATCCCGCCTATACGTTCCGGATGAGCACGCGGGATCTTGCCCGCTTCGCTCTTCTCTTTCTGGACGGCGGACGCTGGAACGCGCAGGAGATCGTTCCCCAACAATGGGTGCGGGACAGCACCACGCCCGATTCGGATGCCGATCATGGGTTCGGATACGGGTATCTCTGGTGGACCGCGGATCGGCCGTCGGCGGCCACCGATGCAAGCGCCAATGCGTTTCGCCTTCCAACGGGCGCTTATTTCGCCTGGGGCGCGGGCGGGCAATATGCCTTTGTCATTCCTCAGGAGGATCTGGTCATTGTCGAGCGCACCGACCGCGATCTGCCATTGAAGTCTCCCCGGCTGCACCAGGTGGCCAATTTGATTGGCCTCATCCGCCAAGCCGATCATTCCCAACGATAATTTTTGACGCAGCCTGTCGGTACGGGTGATACTCCTTCGTCTTTACATGAGAAGGAGGAGCTCATGCTCTACGCGATCCTATGCTACAACGACGAAGATACCGTGTTTGCCTGGTCCAAGGAGGAGGAGCAGGCGACGATGGAGCGGTTGCTGGCCGTGCAGGCGCCACTGAGCGAAGCCGGCAAGCTTGGTCCCGTCGCGCGGCTGATGCCGACGACGGCGGCAACGACGTTGCGCAAGGGCAAGAACGAACCGCTCGTCATCGACGGCCCCTTCGCCGAGACCAAGGAGCAATTGCTCGGCTTCTATGTCATCGACTTTGAATCTCTCGACGAAGCGATTGAATTTTCAAAGAAACTGGCGGTCGCCAATCCGGGTGTCGGTTCCTATGAGATCCGACCGCTCCACGTCTTCAGACCGGGGACGATCGCGACATGACGGATCTTGCCTGGATCGATATTGCGTTCACCAATGCCCGGCCGCAGGTGGTCGGCGCGCTGCTGCGCTATTTCCGCAATCTCGATATCGCCGAGGAGGCATTTCAGGAGGCTTGCCTCCGGGCCTTGAAGACTTGGCCGGACAAAGGGCCGCCGCGTGATCCCGTGGCATGGCTGATCTTCGTCGGCCGTAACAGCGCCATCGATGCCGTGCGCAAGCAGGCGAAGACGCAGGCCCTGCCGGATGAAGAGGCGATCTCCGATACCGGCGACGCCGAGAGCGATCTCGCCGAACGGCTGGACGGCTCCAACTATCGCGACGACATCCTGCGGCTGCTGTTCATCTGCTGCCATCCGGATCTGCCGGCGACGCAGCAGGTCGCCCTGGCACTGCGCGTCGTTTCCGGCCTTTCGGTGGCGCAGATCGCCCGCGCCTTTCTGGTCAGCGATAGCGCGATGGAGCAGCGCATTACCCGCGCCAAGGCGCGGGTTGCCGCGGCCGGCGTGCCGTTCGAGACGCCGGGCGCCGTCGAGCGGGCCGAGCGCGTGGCGCTCGTCAGTGCGATGATTTATCTCATCTTCAACGAGGGCTATTCCGCCGGCGGGCCGGGGCGCGAGGCCTCTGCCTTTGCCGATGAGGCGATCCGGCTCGGTCGGCTGCTCTTGCGCATCTTTCCAACCGAACCCGAAATCATGGGGTTGCTGGCGCTGATGCTGCTGCAACAATCGCGCCAGGCGGCGCGCTTCGATGCGAGCGGCCAGATCGTGCTGCTGGAAGACCAGGACCGGTCGCTCTGGAGCCACACGCTCATCGACGAGGCTCTGGCTCTCCTCGACAAGGCGATCCGCCACCGCCGTCCCGGACCCTATCAGCTTCAAGCGGCAATTGCGGCGCTGCATTCCAGGGCCAAGCGGGCCGGCGATACGGACTGGGCGGAAATCGATCTGCTCTACCAAACATTGGAGCGGGTGCATCCGTCACCGGTCGTCACCTTGAACCGTGCCGTTGCAGTTGCCAAGCTCAAGGGGGCAGAGGTGGCATTAGCCCTGGTGGAGACCTTGGCGGATCAGCTCGACAGCTATTTCTATTTTCATGGGCTGAGGGGCGGCCTGCTCATGCAATTGCATCGGGGGCGGGAGGCGCGTTCGGCCTTCGACCGTGCCATCGCGCTTGCCCGCTCGCCGGCGGAGGCCGAGCATATCCGCCAGCAGCTTGACCGTTTGAGCGCGACGGCTCCGGCAATTGCAAAATAATCGACGAATTTTCTCATCCTCTGTCGGGGTGAGGTGGCCGCAAACGTCCTTGGAGCATGGGCCGGTCGGGCCGATTTACACTGGAGAGACAGGATCATGACTGAACAAACCGCACGCCACGAGCTTTCGCTGACCCGCATCATCGACGCGCCGCGCGAGAAACTCTATCGCTGCTGGACGCAAGCGGAGCTGGTGAAGCAATGGTTCTCGCCGCTGCCCTGGACGACGTCGGCGGCCGAACTCGATGTCCGCGCTGGCGGCACCAGCTCCGTCACCATGCGCAGCCCCGAAGGTGAGGATTATCCGAATGTCGGCGTCTATCTCGAGGTCGTCCAGAACGAGCGGATCGTCTTCACCGATGCTTTCACCAGCGCCTGGGTGCCGTCAGCCAAGCCCTTTATGGTGGTGACCATCCAGTTCGAGGACCTCGGCGGCGGTAAGACGCGGTACACCGCGACGGTCCTGCACTGGACAGCGGAGGACCGGGAGGCACATGAGAAGATGGGCTTCCACCAGGGATGGGGCCAGTGTACCGACCAACTCGCGGCGCTAGCGGCCAGGATCTGAATTATCGAAGTCATTCCGGGGGATACACGAATGTCCTACATAGCAGATTCATCCTCAGGTTCGCGGGCGCAGCGCGTGGCCGGCTTGATCCTCAGCGGCTTGATCATCGCCTTTCTCGTTTTCGATGGCGCGATCAAGATCATTCCACTGCCTGTTGTTACGGAGACGATGGTGGCGCTCGGCTATTCCGGTGATCCTGCGCTTGCGCGGCTGCTTGGCGTGATCACGCTCGTCTGCGCTGTTCTCTACGCAATCCCGGCGACGTCTGTCCTCGGGGCTATCCTCCTCACCGGCCTACTCGGCGGGGCGATGGCGACACATTTGAGGATCGGTAGCCCGATATTTTCGCACCTGTTGTTCGGGCTCTATCTCGGCATCATCGCCTGGGGCGGGCTTTATCTTCGCTACGAGGCTGTTCGGAAAATGATTCCGTTCCGCCGCTGAAGCTGTTGATTTCGGATTCGATTTGCTAAGGCTCGCTCCCGCATGAACGAGAGGAGCGAGCCATGCTGCACGTCACCATAGCGCCAGTCGCGCAATCGGATGCCGAAGACCTGATTGCGGCCAATGTTGCGAGCCGCGCCTATCATGCGCCCTGGGCCTTTCCCTTTGTCGATCGCGATGGCTTCGATGTCTGGTTTGGGCAGACCGTCACCGGACCCAATATCGGCCTGGTGGCGCGCGACACCAGTTCGGGCGGCATCGTCGGGGTGGTCAATATCAGCCAGATGGTTTGGGGTGGTTTCCGCAGTGCCTTTCTCGGCTACCATGGGATGGTAGGGTTTGCCGGCCGGGGTTTCATGACCGAGGCATTGCGTCTGGCAGTTAGCCACGCATTCGATACCGTCGGCCTGCATCGGCTGGAAGCCAATATCCAGCCAGCAAACCGGGCCTCCATCGCGCTCGTGCAAAGGCTCGGTTTCCGCATGGAGGGATTTTCGCCTAAATATCTGAAGATCGGTGGCGTGTGGTGCGATCATGAGCGCTGGGCGCTTTTGGCGGACGATCCGCGGCTTTGATGTTGGACGTGAGGTGCTTTGGAGGTTGAATCCGAGACGGCGGGGAAGCTGTTGATTTCGGATTCGAATTGCCTATCTCCAATGTATGTAGTAACTTCTCTACAAATGGAGTTCGGGCAATGACGATCATGAGCAGCCGAGAGTTCAATCAGGATACAAGCGGTGCCAAGCGCGCTGCCTCGGAAGGCCCGGTCTTTATTACGGATCGCGGCAAGCCTTCCCATGTCTTACTCAGCATGGATGAGTATCTGAAATTGGCAAAGAAGGGGCCGACCGTCGCGGAGGCGTTCTATTCTCCGGGCGCAGATGAGATTGATTTCGAAATCCCAAAGCTGGACGGTGATTTTGGTTTCAAGCCGGCCGATTTTTCATAATGTATCTGCTGGATACCAATGTCATTTCCGAGCTGAGAAAGCTCAGCAATGGAAAGGCCGATCCAGCCTTTGCCCAATGGTTCGATGCCATTGCGCTGGATATTCTTTACACGTCGGTCATTACGCTTTTTGAAATTGAAAATGGCATATTGCTTCTTGAACGACGCGATCCTTTACAGGCCAAGATTCTACGAGACTGGTCCGAGAAGATAAGAGCCAGTCTGCACGGGCGCATATTGTCCATCGACGAGCCTGTGGCCATGCATTGTGCGGCGACGTTCGTTCCCAATCCTCGACCGTGGCGTGACGCCTTCATCGGATCCACGGCCGCCGCGCATCGCTTTACGCTTATCACCCGTAATGTCCGTGATTTTCAGGGATTGGATATCGATATCATCAATCCGTGGACCGAAGCTTCCTAGTTCTTGCCCATCGATATTATCGAACAAACCGTTCGATAATTCATATTTGCGATTGCAGCCTTGTCTTCTTATCTCGTCCATCAACAACAGATGGATGTTTCACCATGGAACTTGGCCTTTATACTTTCGCCGACGTCAATCCCGATCCTGCTCTCAACAAGGGCGCGGAAGCGGCGCGGCGTCTGAACAATCTGATCGAAGAAATCGAGCTGGCCGATCAGGTCGGCCTCGATGTCTTCGGGCTTGGCGAGCATCATCGCCCAGACTATGCGGCATCGGCTCCGGCTGTCGCGCTTGCCGCCGCTGCCGCAAGGACGAAGAACATTCGGCTGACCAGCGCCGTGACGGTGCTGAGCTCGGACGATCCGGTGCGGGTCTTCCAGCAGTTTTCGACGCTCGACCTCATTTCCAATGGCCGTGCCGAGATCATGGCGGGGCGGGGCTCGTTCATCGAGTCCTTCCCGCTGTTCGGTTACAATCTCGAGGATTACGACCAGCTCTTTGAGGAAAAACTAGATCTGCTACTGGCGATCCGCGATGGCGAGCAGGTGAGCTGGGCGGGCGAGATGCGCGCGCCGATCAACGGGCGAGGGGTCTATCCCCGGCCGTTGCAGGATCCGTTGCCGATCTGGATCGCGGTTGGAGGCACGCCGCAGTCGGTGGCGCGTGCTGGTGCGCTGGGCTTGCCGATGGCGATTGCCATCATCGGCGGCGAGCCACGCCGGTTTGCGCCGCTGGTCGATCTCTATCGCGAGGCCGCCCGCCGCGCCGATCAGGATCAGGCAAAGCTGAAAACCAGCATCAATGTCCACGGTTTCATCGCCGATACGACCGAGGCTGCCGCCGATCAGTTCTATGGTCCGCAGGCCGAGGTGATGAACCGCATCGGTCGCGAACGTGGCTGGGGACCGACGAGCCGGGCACAGTTCGACCAGTCACGCGGGCCGAACGGTGCGCTCTTCGTCGGCGATCCGGAAACCGTGGCCGAAAAGATCGTCGCGCATCACAAGCTGTTCAAGAACGACCGCTTCCTGCTGCAGATGGCGATCGGCACGATGCCGCATGATCAGATCATGCGCGGCATCGAGCTCTACGGTACGAAAGTCGCGCCGCTCGTCAGAAAGGCATTGACTGGACAGGGTGGAGAGGCGAAAGCGACTGCTTGAGCCTTCGCCTTTGGAGTTTGCGGGGCGTGTGCGAGCCAGCCGGAAGCCGTGAATGATCATCTCGAACGACGACGAACTGACCAAGCTGAAAGAGATCGGCCGCATCTGCGCCAATGCGCTGCAGGCGATGGCAGCGGCGCTGGAGCCGGGCATCACGACGCTGGAGCTTGACGCAATCGGCCGCAAGGTACTGGAAGACGCCGGCGCGCGTTCCGCGCCGGAGCTCGTCTATCGGTTTCCGGGCGCCACCTGCATCAGCGTCAACGAGGAAGTGGCGCACGGAATTCCCGGACCACGGGTGATCCAGGCCGGCGATCTCGTCAATCTCGACGTTTCCGCCGAGAAGGATGGCTTCTTTTCCGATACCGGCTCGTCCTTTGCGGTGCCGCCGGTGAAGCCGAAGATCGAGCGTCTTTGCCGTGATGGCAAGCGGGCGCTCTGGGTCGGGCTGAACCAGGTGCGCAGCGGCGCGCCTTTCTCCAAGATCGGCCACGCCGTCGGCGCTTTCGCGCAGAAGAACCGTTATACGCTGGTCGCTAACCTCGCCAGCCACGGTATTGGCCGTTCGCTGCATGAGGAGCCGGCGGAGGTTTCCACCTGGGCGGATCCCGACGAGACCCGCATCATGCAGGACGGCCTGGTGTTCACTGTCGAGCCGTTTCTGTCGCTTGGCGCCACCTGGGCGGAAGGCGGCGATGATGCCTGGACGCTTTATGGCGATCCGCGCGCGCCGACGGTCCAGTTCGAGCATACCGTCGTTGCGACCCGCAACGGGCCGATGATCCTGACGCTGGCGGATAGCTGAAAGGCTGGAGCGGACAGCTAAAAGGCTGAAGCGTTTCAGCACTTCAGCCTTTTGTCTTGATTGCTATTCCGGATGGAAAACCGCTACGCGCTTTTCCTGGAATTGCTCAGTCTTCGGTCTTCGTCTCGCCACGGATGATGTCGGCGGCGGCCTGCTCGAGGATAGCCGCAATGCGTGCGCCCTCAGTCTTGCTCCACGGGTGCTTCGAGTGCAGTGCAGCGCGCAGAAGGTGACGTGCGCGGTCAACTTCGCCGGCGTCGCGACCGAATGGGCCGTCACGACCTTCATCGCCGCCGTTGTTCTCGCCGTCGAACGCCCGTTTGACATGCGCCATTCTCTCGCCGATGGCACCCAGCTTGGCAAGCGTCGCCTCGACCAGCTCGCGGTTCTCTTCGACCCGCGTCTGGCCGCTTTCGGTGATGCGGTAAAGTTTCTTCGTGCCGCTGGCCTCGACTTCGGCCAGGCCGGTTTCTTCGAGATAGGTGAGGGCGGGGTAGATGACGCCCGGGCTCGGCACATAGAAGCCGCCGGAGCGCTCTTCCAGCGTCTTGATCAGTTCATAGCCATGCCGCGGCTGCTCGGAAAGCAAAGCGAGGATGATGAGCTGCAGATCGGCGGCGTCGAATTTGCGCCCGGTGCGAAACCCGCCGCCGAACATGCCGCCCTTGAAGCCTCTCATGAACTCTCTCCCATGCCTGCCGCGGGAATCGCGGCGTTCGCCATGTCGTAGGATATATGCCTCGACGGTGTCAAAGCCATCGCCGAAGATGTGATCTCTAAAGCCTTTCATCGTGTGTCTCCTGTTGGGGTGATGTGATTTTGTATCGTTAGTCATGTCGTAAGATATATATCGTAAGATAACATCTTGCAAGGGGACGGTGATTTTTTTGCTGAGTGGGGTTAGTGGATCGGGCAGCGGCTCGGGAGAGCTGCCTATGGCCAGCTGAACAATCGCGTCACGATCACGGGATAAGCGATTACATCTGCGTAAGAATCAGACCAGGCCGGTTGCCGCCTCTTGCGAACTGCCTTAGGTTCGCCGTTAACAAACGTCATTGCGGTTCGAAAACCCAATCAAGAAAGCTGCGCTTCTCGTGTTTTTATCATTCTTTCCCAAGCCGAAAGCCTTTTTCATCTCGGCCGCTGTCTGGTCACTCGCCGCCATATTTCTTTGGTACTTCGGCGGTGAACAAGCGGGTGCCTACATCGGTCTGCCACCGGCGGCGGACGGGCAGGACGCTCCGGTGGGCGTTTCGGTGTTCTGGTCGGCGCCGTTTATTTGGTTTTACATCTATTACGTCGTCGCCGTAGCGTTGTTTACGCTCTTCTGGTTCCGCTACAGCCCGCACCCTTGGCAGTATTGGTCGGTGCTCGGTACGGCCCTGATCATCTTCAATACCTATTTCTCGGTGCAGGTCAGTGTTGCCGTTAATGCGTGGTATGGCCCATTCTACAATCTCGTTCAGAAGGCGCTGACGACCGTCGGTTCAGTGCCGGCTTCCGAGTTTTATCTCAGCATGCTCGTGTTTGCCGGTATCGCCTTTGTGGCCATCACTGTCGGTGTGTTCAATCTGTTTTTCGTCAGCCACTGGGTCTTTCGCTGGCGCACGGCGATGAATGATTACTATATGGCCAACTGGCCGAAGCTGCGACATGTAGAAGGCGCATCACAGCGTGTACAAGATGATACGATGCGCTTTTCTCAGACTGTTGAATCCCTCGGCGTGAGCTTTATCGGCTCCATCATGACGCTGATTGCTTTCCTGCCGGTACTCTTCCGTCTTGGCTCGAATATCACGGAACTACCGCTCGTTGGCAATATTCCCCATGCGCTCGTCTGGGCTGCGATCTTCTGGTCTATCTTTGGAACCGTTTTCCTCGCTGCGGTCGGCATCAAGTTGCCCGGTCTGCAATTCCTCAATCAGCGAGTGGAAGCATCCTACCGCAAGGAACTTGTTTACGGCGAAGATCACGCGGATCGCGCGTCGCCGCCTACGGTCGCAGAGTTGTTCGCCAACGTGCGCCGCAACTATTTCCGCATCTATTTCCACTATACCTATTTCAATGTGGCGCGGATTTTCTACTCGCAGGCGGACAATATATTCAGTTTCGTCGTGTTGGTTCCCTCGATTGTTGCCGGCAAGCTGACGCTTGGCTTGATGACACAGATCACCAACGTCTTCGACCAGGTGCGTGGTTCGTTCCAGTATCTTGTCAGTTCATGGACGACGATCATCGAGTTGTTGTCGATCTACAAGCGCCTACGGGCATTCGAAGCGGCGATTGATGACACGCCGCTGCCGACAATCGATCAGCGCTATTTGGAGCGTGAAGCTGGCGTCATTCATGCGGATGGCTGATGAAACAAGGCTCCGGAAACGGGGCCTTTTTCATGTCTCGATGATCGCGCGTAACCTCATGTCGGTCACGGTCTCATCCCGCAACTAGACTCACGAGAGAAGTTCTGCGTTTGCCGCGCCACCGGTCCTTCGCTTTGGCTCAGGGCGTTCGTCGCTGCAATCGACCCACCGGGTCGATTGCTCCAGTTATGCTGGATCGCTCCTCACCCCTGCTGCGGCTTGCCGCGTGCCGCAATCAGCGGGATCGCCTCGGAATAGCTGACGCAGGCGACGCCGTCCTTGTGGCAGACGTCGCTGACGAAGCGGTCCAGCGCCCGCCAATAGGCGCCGTCGTTCATTTCGACGAAGTGGAAGCCGAGCTGTAGCGGGATGCGGTCGCCGTTATACTGCTTGTTGAAGGCGGCTTCGAAGGCGGCGAAGGTGCGGTCCTCGTAGGTCTTGGAATTGGCCTTGTCCTCGACGCCCTTGGAATGGCGGACATAGAGGTTGTAGTCCATGCCGATCACCAGACGGTTCTCGGGTCCCTCGGGGATCAGCGGCAGGCCGAAGCGGTAGAGGCCGTCGACCACCTGCGGCAGCGCCGGACCCTTGGTGACAAGGCTTGCGTCATACTGAAAGCCCATCGCCTTTTCCGCCGGCACCAGCCCGTCGCTGGTGGAGAGATACGGCGCGCGAAAACCCTTGACGTCGTGGGTGGCGAAATCTTCCCAGCCTTGCGGCTCCTTGTCCGCCAGGCCGACATTCTTCCAGGCGTCGCGCAGCGCCAGGCGGGCGCTCATGAAATCCTGTTTCCAGTCGGCCGCGCTCCATGTCTTGCCGTCGAAATGACCGCAGGCGTGGCTGGAAATATCGTGGCCTTCCAGATGCGCGCCCCAGAT
Organism: Rhizobium sp. GW821-FHT14E12; assembly: GCF_058803745.1. Taxonomy (NCBI): domain Bacteria; kingdom Pseudomonadati; phylum Pseudomonadota; class Alphaproteobacteria; order Hyphomicrobiales; family Rhizobiaceae; genus Rhizobium; species Rhizobium sp. GW821-FHT14E12. The sequence goes on along the minus strand of NZ_JBXAPH010000001.1, from coordinate 1,006,882 downwards.
ATTGGCGATGCGGGTGCGAACGTCGTCCTCGCTTTTGGCGAAGCCGACATTGGACTTGCCGGCCCGCTGCCCCGGCGCCTGATAGGCCTTGGCCTGCGCGTGGTTCATCAGGAAGGTGCAGGAGAGGAAATAGGTGAAATGCGCGCCGTTGCGCGAGGCGATCTCGCGGCTCTTCGTCCACAGCGCGTTGTCATGCGCGCCATCGAAGGAGATCATCACCAATTGCCTAGGCTTCTCATCGGCCTGTGCTGCAACGGGAAGCGCCAGGGAAAGGGCGAGGGACGCAAAGGAGACAAAACGAAACATGGGCACCACGATTATCTGAACGAGCACGCTTTCATCCGAAAGCCGCTACATGTGTTTGGGGATCATGCCCCGGTCCAGTCATTTCCTCTGCCGGAAATGCGGCAAAGCTGCGGTGACGCTGGTAATTTTCGCCATAATAGATACTGATGTTGTTACAACGACGAAACAGGATTTCCTCATGTCATTGCTTATTCTCGGCATCGTTCTTTTCCTTGGTCTCCACCTGATCCGCGTCGTCGCGCCGGGTTTCCGCAGCTCGATGATCTCCAGCATCGGCGAGTCCGGATGGAAGATCGGCTATTCGGTTGCCAGCGTTCTCACGCTGATTCTCCTGATCTATGGTTTCGGGCAGGCGCGTGACATGACCTCGATCTGGTCGCCGCCGTTCTGGATGAGCCACATCACCATCCTGCTGATGCTGTTCGCGATGATCTGTCTTGTCGCCTCGCTGTTGCCAGCGGGGCATATCGCGGTGAAGACGAAGCATCCGATGGTGCTGTCGGTGAAGATCTGGGCTCTGGCGCATCTGCTGTCCAATGGCGACGGCGCCGCCATGCTGCTGTTTGCCGCCTTCCTCGCCTGGGGTGTCATTCTCCGGATTTCGCTGAAGAAGCGTGAGCGCGCCGGTGAGATATCGCTGCGCCCGTTCGTTTCGGCGAAATACGATCTCTATGCGGTCGTCATCGGCGTCGTCGCCTGGGGATTGATTATTTGGAAGCTGCATGCGTGGATTATCGGGGTTTCGCCGCTCGTTATGTGACGATTTCTGCCATTCCCCCTTACAACGGACGCAAAATGGGGTAGAAGGCGCCAGTAGAGCGGATGATTTTAGGTCGAATAGACCTAAAATCTGAATCCGCTCTAGCATCATGAGAGTAGAGCATGATGTCGTCCGAAAACCGCTCACACTTTTCGGCATCATGCTCTAACCCATAAGCTCTTTTGGAATAATTTGGCCTGGGCCGGAGACGAGAATGGCATTCAATGACGACAGCTTCATCCGTGAGGTGAACGAGGAACTGCGTTCGGACCAATTGCGGTTCGTATGGCGCCGTTTTGGCCGGCTTATCATCGGCGCTGCCGTGCTTATCGTTGTCGGCACCGCCGCCTATAGCGGCTATCGCTATTGGTCTGGCCAGCAGGCCGGAAACAGCGGCGATCAGTTCATTTCCGCGCTGACGCTGGCCGATCAGAACAAGACGGACGAGGCGCTGGCAGCCCTTGCCGCCATCGAGAAGGATGGCAGCGGTTCCTATCCGCTCCTGGCGCGCATGCGCGCCGCCACGCTGCAGGCACAGAAGGGCGATACCGCCGGTGCCGTCGCCGCCTTCTCGGCAATCGGCAAGGAGACAGCTCTTCCGACGGTTATCCGGGATGCGGCTCGCTTGCGTGCCGCCTATCTGCTGGTTGATACCGGCACCTATGATCAGGTCGCGGCCGAGGCGCAGGAACTGGCGGTGCCCGCCAATACATTTCGGCATTCGGCGCGCGACGTATTGGGTCTTGCCGCCTACAAGGCAGGCGATTTCGCCAAGGCGCGGCAATGGTTCCAGGCGATCGTCGACGATCCCCAGAGCCCGCGCAATGTCGGCAACCGCGCGCAAATGCTGCTTGATCTCATCACGGCTTCCGGCAAGGCTCCGGCTGCAAACGGCTGAAGGGTAAATCATTAAATGAGTTTCACGGTTGCGATCGTCGGTCGCCCGAATGTCGGCAAGTCCACCCTTTTCAACCGTCTGGTTGGCAAGAAGCTGGCGCTTGTCGATGACACGCCGGGCGTCACGCGGGACCGCCGTCCCGGCGAGGCCAAGCTGATCGATCTTCGCTTTCGCATCGTCGATACCGCCGGTCTCGAAGAAGCGGACGAAGAGACGCTCGAAGGCCGCATGCGCGCCCAGACCGAGCTCGCGATCGATGAGGCCGACCTGACGCTGTTCGTCGTCGACGCCAAGATGGGCCTGACGCATGTCGACAAGACGCTGGCGGAAATGCTGCGCAAGCGCGGCCGTCCCGTCGTGCTGGTTGCCAACAAATCCGAAGCACGCGGCTCCGACAGTGGCTTTTACGATGCCTATACGCTCGGCCTTGGCGACCCTTGCCCGATCTCTGCCGAACATGGCCAGGGGATGATGGATCTGCGCGACGCGATCGTCGAGGCGATCGGCCATGACCAGGCCTTCCCGCCCAGGGATGACGAAGCAGAGACGAATGTCAGAATTCCGCGTTCCCCCACAGGCGAGGATGGCGAGGAGATCGAAGAAGAAGAGCCGGTTTATGATGAGACCCGGCCGCTGCGCGTCGCCATCGTCGGCCGCCCAAATGCCGGCAAGTCGACGCTGATCAACCGCTTTCTCGGTGAGGACCGGCTGCTGACCGGCCCGGAAGCAGGCATCACCCGCGATTCGATTTCGGTCGACTGGACCTGGCGCGGCCGCACCGTGAAGATGTTCGATACCGCCGGCATGCGCCGCAAGGCCCGGGTGACCGAGAAGCTGGAAAAGCTCTCCGTTGCCGATACGCTGCGCGCTATCCGTTTTGCCGAGACCGTGGTCATCATTTTCGACGCTACCATTCCCTTCGAGAAGCAGGATCTGCAGATCGTCGATCTGGTTATCCGCGAAGGCCGCGCCGCGGTGATCGCCTTCAACAAGTGGGACATGATCGAGGATCGCCAGGCCGTGCTTGCCGACCTTCGCGAAAAGACCGACCGGCTGCTGCCGCAGGCTCGCGGCATCCGCGCTGTGCCGATTGCCGGCCAGACGGGCGACGGCCTGGATCGGCTGATGCAGGCGATTGTCGATACCGACAAGGTCTGGAACAAGCGCATCGCCACCGCCAAGCTCAATCGCTGGCTGGAAACGCAGCAGGTTCAGCACCCGCCACCGGCTGTTTCCGGACGGCGCATCAAGCTGAAATACATGACACAGGTCAAGGCACGTCCGCCGGCCTTCATGATTTCCTGCACGCGGTCGGATTCTCTGCCGGAATCCTACGTGCGTTATCTCATCAACGGCCTGCGTACGGATTTCGCCATGCCGGGCGTGCCGATCCGCATCCATTTCCGTACATCGGAAAATCCCTACGAGACCAAGAAGAAGCGGTGACGGCCTGAGGGATCAGGCCGCGCCCTTGTTCAACGCTTCGCGCAGCGTGACGATTTCCGCCTTCAGCCGCGTCAGCTCGGCTGCCGTCGTATTCGACGCATCAAGGATGCAAGGGGGGATGGCGGCGGCTTTGGTCTTCAGCGCCGTCCCTTCGCTCGTCAGGCGGATCAGCACTTGCCGTTCGTCTTCCTTGCTGCGGGTGCGCTGGATGAAGCCCGCGACTTCAAGACGCTTCAGCAGCGGCGTCAGCGTGCTGGATTCGAGAAACAGCTTCTCTCCGATGCCGCCGACCGTCTGACCATCCTCTTCCCACAGCGTCACCATGACGAGATATTGCGGATAGGTGAGGTTCAGTTCGTCGAGCATGGGCTTGTACAGCCGGTTCATCGCATGGTTCGCCGAATAGAGGGCGAAGCATATGAAGTTATCCAATTTCAATAGGTCGTCGGTCATCTGTAACGCTCCGTAAGGGAGTCTGTTTAAGTCGTGCGATAAACAATCGTAACCATAAAAATGCATGACTGCCATGCATGGTTCCCGATTTCCCGAGAAATGGTTGTTGAATTTCGCGGACGCTGCTTATCGTTACATTCTTCCTCGACTTTTTTGCGCGATTACTCAATAATTCAACCAAGATCACTCAAAATCCATGGGGTGAAAATGATCCGCGCGGGTAAGCCCACAGAAATTATCGACGGCAAGGCCGTCAAGAACCTTGCCGAGGCGCATGCGATCCAGGGCGCGGTGGTCGTCGGCCAACCGGGAGGCTGGGCCGTTCTTGTTCGCTATGGCACGGTCGAACGAGCCGTCGCCGCGCAACGCTCACATCAGCCCCGGCTCTGGCGGAACCTGAATACCGCCGTTTCTTTTGTGCGAGAGGAGTTGGGAATGCCGCGTTTTGAAATCGATACTGTCGACTACGATCCGGACGCGATCGAGCGCAGGCGCCCCGACCAGACGGAGCGGCTCCGCCAGCAGCAGGAAGCGGCGGCATACGACACATGGTTTCGCGCGCAAGTGCAGGAGGCGCTCGATGGGATCAAGGATGGGACGAATCGCATCGTGCCGGATGAGGAAGTCAAAGACCGGCTTGACGCTCTACGCGCTGAATTGACACGCAGGGCGCAGTAAGCCGGTGCGATTGGTCTGGCATGAAACAGCAATCGGTGATGTTGAGCGCTTCATGCTCTATATCTCCGAACGCAATCCGGCTGCGGCTCGAAGCCAGCTTCGGGAGATCGAGGCGCAAATTCAACGGCTCGTCGATTTCCCTCATTCCGGTCGTATTGGTCGCTTGCCAGGCACGCGGGAGCTGGTCGTGACGCGGACCTCGTTCCTCGTCGTCTACAAGGTCGAGGACAGTATCGAGCTGATCCGTGTCCTGCACGGCGCGCAACGATGGCCGCCGGTCGACAGCGAGTAATAAGGATTTAGTGTTTGCGTACCAACGTCCGGCCGCGATGATTGGCGACGCGGACGTTGCCGATGAATTGCGTCGTGGCGGCTTCCCAGGAGTAGTTGAGCGCTAGTGCTCGGGCGGCCTCACGGGAGGAGGAGAGGGCGGCGCGGCAGGCTTCTCCCAAGTCCTCGTTGACGACGCCGGCGGTTTCATCGCCACTGAGAATGTCGGCGGGGCCGGTGACGGGATAGGCGGCCACGGGGACGCCGCTTGCCAGCGCTTCGAGGATGGCATTGCCGAATGTGTCGGTCTTCGACGGGAAGACGAAGACGTCGGCCTGCGAATAGGCATGCGCTAGCGCTTCGCCGAACTTCGAGCCGAGGAAATGCACTTTCGGATAGAGCTTTTGCAACTCGGCGCGCGCCGGGCCGTCGCCGACAACGACCTTTGAGCCCGGCAAGTCGAGATCGAGGAAAGCCGGCAGGTTCTTCTCGAGCGCGACGCGACCGACGGTCATGAAGATCGGGCGGGGCAGGCCGAAGGGATTCTCCTCCAGCGGCTGCGGACGAAACAGGGTGGAATCGATGCCGCGGCTCCAGGGTAGCAGGTTGCTGATGCCCTTCTGCTTGAGCTCGTAGGCAAGGCTCGGTGTCGCGACCATGCAGCCGAAGCCGGCATTATGGAACCATTTGACGAAGGCATAGAGCCAGTTTTGCGGGATCGGCAGCCGGGCGGCGACATATTCAGGGAAGCGGGTGTGGTAGCTGGTTGAAAACGGCATACCGTTCTTCAGGCACCAACGTCTGGCCGTCAGTCCGAGCGGGCCTTCCGTGGCGATATGCACATAGGTCGGTCGGGTTGCTTCGATCCGGGCTGCGACCTTGCGGTAGCTTGCGATCGACAAGCGGATTTCCGGATAGGTCGGGCAGGGAATGTTGCGGAAGCCTTCCGGGGTGATCATGGTCACCTCAACGCCCATGCGTGCCAGCTCGCGATTGGTGTTTTCGATCGATCGCACAACGCCGTTCACCTGCGGATGCCAGGCATCGCTAACGATGAGCAAGCGTTCGGGCACTGCGACCGGGGTCGCAGCCTGATCCCATATATTGTGATCGATGTTCGACAAACGTTGCAACATGTCCAAAACGTTCCATCCGCACCGCGCCCTCGTGGTGCCGGTACAACCAAATGCGGTGCAACAAAGGTGATTCCCGCGCCTGTTCTATTGTGCGGGTTGTCCATGATGGAAATATTACAGCGCTCAGCCCGCTAGCTGGAGCTTCTCCGGGGGCACCAGGGCGCCGTGTTCCTGGATGACTTTCGCGGCGATCTCGGCGGCGAAACGAGCGGCGGCGATGGGATCGTCGTGCTCCAGATAATGGGCGAGGAAACCGCCGTTGAAGCTATCGCCGGCGCTGGTGGTGTCGATGACCTTGGCGACTTTCACCGCCGATACCAGTGTTTCGCCGGCGTCGGTGCCGATGGTCGCGCCGTCTGGGCCGTTCTTGACGACGACCATGTTGGCGCCGTGCTGCCGGTAGCGGCGGATGGTGCCGGCAATCGAGTCGTCGCCGAAATGTGCGGCCTCATCGTCGAAGCTCGGCATAACCAGCGTCGATGCGCGGGCGCCTTCGCCGATCAGGGTGTGCATGGCGTCGAGGCTAGACCAGAGGCGCGGGCGGATATTGGGATCGAAGGCCACCAGCTTGCCGATGGCCTTGGCGCGGCGGAGCTCGGCGAGCAGCGTCTCTGCATCCTCGTGCGAGAGGATTGCCAGGGTGATGCCGGAAAAATAGAGGACGTCGGAGGCTTCGATCGCCGTGCGCAGGGTATCACCGTCGGCGGCGAGCTGGCGGGCGGCGGAACTGTCGCGCCAATAGCTGAAGGAACGTTCGCCGTCCTTCAGGTTGATCATGTAGAGGCCGGGTGTCTTGCCGCGAAGGCGGCGGATATTGGCCGTGCCGATGCCGTGTGCGCCCATGAAGGCAAGCATCTCGTCGGACATTGCGTCATCGCCGAGCGCGGTGAAATAATCGACCGACCAATCTTGCGGCAGGCAGGCGCGGGCATACCAGGCGGTGTTGAAGGTATCGCCGGCAAAGCCCTTGCGCAGGTGACCGTCCTTGGTCTGCGACAGCTCCACCATGCATTCGCCGATCGATAGAAAACGCCCGCCCAAGACTTGCCTCCCGCAGTTTGCCTGCTTGCTGCATACCCGCATGGGGCCGCTTGGGCAAGGTGGACGGCGGGCTCCGCCGTCCACTTTTGCAGCCTTACGGCAAGTCCATATGATAGCACGCCGCGGTCTGGCCGGGACGGACCTGCTCGGTCGGCGGCGCCTTTGTCCGACAGATATCCGTCGCCTTCCAGCAGCGCGGCGAGAAAACGCAACCCGGCGGCGGATAGAGCGGCGAGGGCGGGTCGCCTTGCAGGCGGATACGCTCGCGGCCGCGCGCCAGTTTCGGATCCGGGATCGGTGCCGCCGAGAACAGCGCCTGCGTATAGGGATGCGCCGGATGGTCGAAGACGGTGGCGGCGGAACCTGCTTCCACCACCTTGCCGAGGTAGAGCACCAGCACGTCGTCCGAAATCAGGCGCACGACGGAGAGGTCGTGGCTGATGAAGATCAGCGTCAGGCCGAACTCCTTGCGCAGCTTGCGCAGAAGCGTGATCACCTGGCCCTGGATCGAGACGTCGAGGGCCGAGACCGGCTCGTCGCAGACGATGAGCTTCGGCCGTGTGATGACGGCGCGGGCGATGCCGATGCGCTGCGCCTGTCCGCCGGAGAACTCGTGCGGATAGCGGTTGATCATTTCCGGCACCAGACCGACGGCCGCCATGATCTCACGCACGCGGTCCTGCCGCTGTGCTCTCGACAGCTTCGGCTCGAATACGGTGAGTGGTTCGGCAATGATGTCGCCGACGGTCATGCGCGGATCGAGCGAGGCGATCGGATCCTGGAAGATGATCTGCATGTCGCGGCGGGCGGCGCGCATTTCCTCTTCGGACAGATCCAGGAGGTTGCCGCCCTGCCACATGATGCGGCCCTTCTGCGCCTTGATCAGCCGCAGGATGGAACGGCCGAGCGTGGACTTGCCGCAGCCGGATTCGCCGACGATGCCGAGCGTGCGCCCGGTCTTCAGCTCGAAACTGACATCGTTGACTGCCGTCAGGATCAAGGGCGGCTTGAAGAAGGATTTTGAAGGCAGCTCGAATTCGGTGGTCAGGTGTTCGACCTTCAGAAGCGTTTGCTCAGCCATGGACGAGGCTCCGTTCCTGATTAGCCGAAAGTGGGTGGAAGCAGGCGGCGCAGCGCTGTGGTGTCAGCCGATCGAGGGGCGGCGCCGCATCCAGACAGTCGTCCTCCACATGGGCGCAGCGCGGCGAGAAGGAACAGCCGCGCGGCAGGTGCATCAGGTTGGGTGGCCGGCCGGGGATGACGGCGAGATCGTCGACGTCCTGGTCCGGCCGTGGGATGGAGGCATGCAGCGCCGCCGTATAGGGATGAGCCGGATTTTCGAATAGCTCCTCGACCGGCGCTTCCTCGACGATGCGGCCGGCATACATGACGGCGACGCGATCGGCGAGGCCGGCGACGACGCCGAGATCGTGGGTGATCATCACCAGCGCCGTGTTCATCTCGGCCGTCAGCTCGTTGAAGAGATCGAGGATCTGGGCCTGGATGGTAACATCGAGCGCGGTTGTCGGCTCATCGGCGATCAGGAGCTTCGGCTTGGTCAGCAGTGCCATGGCGATGACGATGCGCTGGCGCATGCCGCCGGAAAGCTCGTGCGGATAGAGATTGAAGCGCCTGGAAGGGTCGGGAATGCCGACGCGCTTCAGCATGTCCAGGGCGGCCGTCGAGGCAGCGCGTGCGGATAGTCCGCCATGAACTTCGAGCTGCTCCGTCAGTTGTCGCGAGATACGCAGCGACGGATTGAGGGCCGTCATGGGGTCCTGGAAGACCATCGCCACATCCTTGCCGCGCACATGATCGAGTTCGCGCGGCTTCAGTTTCAGGATGTCCTTGCCGTCCAGCAGCGCCTGGCCGCTGGTGCGGCCGTTCTTGGCGAGCAGGCCCATCAGTCCGAGGAAGGTCTGGCTCTTGCCGGAACCGGATTCTCCGACGATGGCAATGCGTTCGCCACGGCCGATCTTCAGGTTCATCTTCGAGACGGCGGCGACTTCGCCTTCCGGCGTGCGGAAGGTGATGGAGTAGTCTTTGAGTTCGAGTAGTGTTTCTGTCATGTCAGCGATCCTTCGGATCGAAAGCGTCGCGCAGGCCGTCGCCGATGAAGAGCAGGCTCATCAGCAGCGCGACCAGGAAACCGGCGGGGAAGAACAGCAGCCAGGGCGTGGTCTCCATGCCGGCCGACCCCTCGGCGATCAATGTGCCGAGCGAGGTCAAGGGTTCCTGCACACCGAAGCCGAGATAGGACAGGAAGCTTTCCGTGGCGATGATCTCGGGAATGGTGAGCGTTGCATAGATAACGACCGGCCCGACGAGGTTCGGAACGATGTGCTTGAGGATGATCTTGAACGGACGTTGGCCGGAAGCCCGCGCCGCCTCGATGAATTCCCGCTGCTTGATGGACAGCGTCTGGCCCCGCACGATACGCGCCATGGTCAGCCATTCGAGTGCACCGATCGCCGCAAACAGCAGGTAGACGTTGCGGCCGAAGATCACCATCAGCAGGATAACGAAAAGGACGTAGGGCAGCGCGTACATGATATCGACGAAGCGCATCATAATGGCGTCGACGCGGCCGCCGAAATAGCCCGATACGGCGCCGTAGAGCACGCCGATGACGACCGAGACCAGGGTGGCAACGAGCGCGACGGTCAGTGAAACGCGCGTGCCGTAGAGCGTGCGTGCCAGAAGATCGCGGCCGTTGCCATCGGTGCCGAAATAGTGGCCGACGGCAAAATCCGGTGCGCCCCGGAAGGAGTTCCAGTCCGGGTCCTCATAGTTGAAGGGAAGCAAGCTCGGGCCGACGATGGCGATGAGCACCAGCAGTGCCAGCACAATGAGAGAAAGTGCTGCCGCCTTGTTGCGCAGCAGGCGGCGCATCGCGTCGCCGGTGAGGGAGCGTCCTTTCGGCGCCAGCCCCTCGGCTGAGAGCAATTCCGCTTCCAGCAATTCTCGTTTTGCGGAATTGAGGATCATCGCATTCTCACTTTCGGGTCGAGCCAGGCATAGGCGATATCGACGATCAGGTTGAGGACCACGATCAGAACCATGTAGAAAATGACCGTGCCGAGAACCATGCCGTAATCGCGGTTAAGCGCTGCGCCGACGAAATAACGGCCGATGCCGGGAAGGCCGAAGATGCTTTCCACCACCAGCGAACCGGTGAGCAGATAGCTTGCCGCCGGGCCGAGATAGGAGACAACAGGCATCATGGCCGGTTTCAAGGCATGACGCATCACCGTGAGCCGCGGGCCGATGCCCTTGGCCTTGGCGGTGCGGATGAAGTTCTGGCCCATCACCTCGATCATCGAGCCGCGCATCAGGCGTGAGATGCGCGCCGCGTGCGGCAGGGTCAGAACGATGATGGGCAGGACCAGGAACCGGATCGACCCGTCGCCCCAGCCGCCGACCGGCAGCCAGCCAAGCGTGTTGCCGAAGATGAGCTGAAGGATCGGAGCAATCAGGAAGCTTGGCATGACGAGGCCAAGGAGCAGGCCTCCGCCCAGCCAGTAATCGGCGCCGCGGTTCTGATACAGCGCCCCAAGACAGCCGACGAACACGCCGATGATCGTGGCGAGCACGAAGGCGCAGCCACCGATGGTCAGCGTGTAGGGAAAGCCGGACATGATTTGCTGAGTGACGCTGAAATCCTGGTTGGCGAAGGAGGGGCCAAGGTCGCCCTTCAGCACATCGCCGACATAGATCAGATATTGCTCGACCAGCGGCTTATCGAGATTGTAGTGGGCCGCGAGGTTGGCTTTGACTTCCGGCGGCAATGGCCGTTCGCCATCGAAAGGGCCGCCGGGAGCGAGACGCAAAATGAAAAAGCACACTGTTACGGCAATCCACAAGACGGGGATTGTCGACAGCAGACGACGGAGAGCATAGCGAAACATGGGTGCGTTGAGGCCCCGCCCGGCAAGAGCGGGCAGGGCCTTTTCCTATTATTGTTTGATGGACAGCCAGCGGGTACGGTGAATGTCCTGAATATTGTCCACGAAGCCTTCAACCTTCGGCGCAACGATATTCTGCGAAACATAATAGTAGATCGGGATAGCGGCGCTGTCGTCGAGTGCCAGCTGTTCGGCCTTCTTGTAGATCTCGGCGCGCTTCTTCAGATCGATCTCTTCATTGCCCTGCTTGATCAGCGCATCGTAATCCTTGTTGCTCCAGCGGCCGTAATTCATCTCGACGCCGGTCGACAGAAGATTGAGGAAGTTGATCGGATCGTTGTAGTCGGCGAGCCAGCCGGCACGGCCGATCTGCACTTCGCCGCGCTGCATCTCGTCGTAATGCACCTTGGTTTCGGTGTTGTAGAGCTCGATTTCCACGCCAAGCGGCTTCCACATGGCGGCGATTGCAACGGCGATACGCTTGTGGTTGTCGTTGGTGTTGTAGCGCAGCTGCGCCTTCAGCGGATGGTCGGGACCGAAGCCAGCTTCCTTGAGCAGCTTCTTGGCCTCTTCGACCTTCTTGCCGTAGGGCTCGTCCTTCCAGCTGACATAGGCCGGCTCGCCATAGTTGGCGGTGCCCGGCGGCACCCAGGAATACGACGGCAGTTCGCCGGTGCCGAGGATCTTCGGGCCGATGACTTCGCGGTTGACGGCCATGGAGAGGGCCTGGCGGACGCGCTTGTCGTTGAAGGGCGGCTTGGTGGAGTTCAGAACGTAGTAGTAGGTGCCGAGGAACGGCACCACATGCGCCTGGCCAGGAAGGTTCTTCTGGATCCATTCATACTGGTCGGCGGGGAAAGAGGTCAGAATATCGAATTCGCCGGCGCGGTAACGCTTCAGCGCCGCAGCCTGATCTTCCAGCGTATAGTAGTTGACGTTGTCGATCTTGATGTCCTTGGCGTCGTAATACTGATCGCTCTTGACCATGCTGACATGCGAACCAGGCACCCATTCGGTGGGCTTGTAGGGGCCGTTGGTGACGATGTTGCCGATCTTGACCCACTCGTCGCCCTTGGCTTCCACGACATGCTTCGGCACCGGATAGGCCGTGTAGTGCATCAATGCGTTGAGGAAGTAGGGGGTCGGGTTTTCGAGCGTGATTTCCAGTGTCTTGTCGTCGATCGCCTTGACGCCGAGCTGGCTGAGATCCTTGATCTCGCCCTTGTTGATCTTTTCCGCGTTCAGGATCGTATATTGCAGGTAGGCATATTGGGCGGCCGTCTTGGGATCCATCAGGCGCTGGAAGGAGAAGACGAAGTCGCTGGCGGTTACCGGCGTGCCGTCCGACCACTTGATGCCGTCACGCAGCTTGAAGGTATAGACCTTCTGGTCCGGGGAAATGGTCCAGCTTGCGGCCTGCCCGGGGATGGGGTTGTCCTTGGGATCTTCGGTCACCAAGCCTTCGAAAATATCGCCGTCGATGCGGTTTTCCCAGTCGCCGGAAATCTTCTGTGGGTCGAGCGACGTGGGGTCGCCGCCATTGTGGATATTGAGGGTCGCCGCATGTGCGGAAACGCTCAATAAGGTGCCGACGAATGCCGACGCGATGAATTTTCGGGTGAAATAAGCCATATCTATTCCCCACCTTTCTGGAGTTACGGACCTTGTTTTTTCAAGGTTATTTTAGTTCCGCAGATGACCTGGACGTGCAGGTCAATGTCGCAAGTTATCTGAAGCAACGTCGCTTTCAAGCCCCCCAGACGAATCGCCGCTGGCGGTCGGGAGTTTTGCAGCCTGGGAGTTTTGCGAAATCCGCCTCATAAAACCTGCGCGTTCAATTGAGGTGGCATGCTTCCCCGGTTGGCAGCTTGCCGCCTCAAGTTTAGTGTGCGACTTGAAGGAAACCTTATGAAATCGAGGCGGATTGTTGATGACATCAGCGAGCAAGGTGACGGCAGCCGATTGGTGGCGTGGCGCGGTAATCTATCAGGTCTATCCGCGGTCGTTTCAGGATACCGATGCCAACGGGCTCGGCGATATCAAGGGCATCACCCGCCGCCTGCCGCATATCGCCTCGCTCGGTGTCGACGCCATCTGGCTGGCGCCGTTCTTCACATCGCCGATGGCGGATATGGGCTATGATGTCGCTGATTATTGCGATGTCGATCCGATCTTTGGGACACTCGCCGATTTCGACGAGATGATGACATCGGCGCATGCACTCGGCCTCAAGGTCATCATCGATCAGGTGATCTCGCATACGTCGGACCGCCATCCCTGGTTCGTCGAGAGCCGAGCGAGCCGCGATAATCCCAAGGCGGACTGGTATGTCTGGGCCGATCCGAAGCCGGACGGCACGGCGCCGAACAACTGGCTGTCGATCTTCGGCGGGCCGGGCTGGGAATGGGACGGCGTACGCCGGCAATATTACCAGCATAATTTCCTGACCTCGCAGCCCGATTTGAATTTCCATAATAGCGAAGTCCAGGATGCCTTGCTTGCCACCGTCAAGTTCTGGCTCGATCGTGGCGTCGACGGCTTCCGGCTGGATACGGTCAACTACTATTTCTGCGACAAGCAGCTGAGGGATAATCCGCCAGCGACAAGCGTCATCGGCGGACTGGATGCACCGGAGAGCAACCCCTATGGCATGCAGAACCATCTCTACGACAAGACGCAGCCGGAAAATATCGATTTCCTGAAGCGTTTTCGTGCGCTGCTCGATCAGTATGAGGGGCGTGCGACCGTCGGTGAAGTCGGCGATGGCGCCCGCTCGCTGCAGACGGTGGCCGCCTATACCAGCGGCGGCGACAAGCTGCATATGTGCTATACTTTCGATCTGCTCGGACCGGATTTCACGCCGGCGCATTTCCGCCATTGCGTCGGTGATTTCCAGGCCAATGTCGCCGACGGCTGGGTCTGCTGGGCTTTCTCCAACCACGACGTCAACCGTCATGTCAGTCGCTTCGCCGAGACGGAGGGTGAGCAGCCGCGTGTTGCCAAGCTGGCGATTTCGCTGCTGTCTACCTTGCGCGGCTCGATTTGCCTCTACCAGGGTGAGGAGCTGGGCCTGCCCGAAGCTGAGCTTTCCTTCGAGGACCTGCGCGATCCCTACGGCATCCGCTTCTGGCCAGCCTTCAAGGGGCGTGACGGATGCCGCACCCCGATGCCCTGGGAGGCAAGCCGCGCGCATGCCGGCTTTACCACCTCGGAGAAATCATGGCTGCCGGTGCCCTATCAGCACGCCGCACTTGCCGTCGACAAGCAGGAGGCGGATGCGCAATCCGTGCTGCATCATTATCGCAAGACGCTGGCCTTCCGAAAGCAGCATCCGGCACTGCTCGACGGCGACATGACCTTTCTCGACACCAAGGAAGACGTACTCGCCTTCACGCGCAGGAAGGGCGATGAGACGCTGTTCTTTGTCTTCAATCTTTCCCGCCAACCTGTAAAGGTCGCCCTGCCGGAGGGGGTAAAGGTGACTAAGGCCGTGCCGATGCCGGGCTTCGAGGGCTCCGACGTGGGCGAGTTGGTGACGCTCGCAGCACTGGATGTGTTCTGCGGGCAGGTTGGGTGATCAGCCGATCAGCATGAACTTGTCGACATCCACAAGGCCCCGGTCCGAGATCTTCAGATGCGGGATGACCGGCAGCGGCAGGAAGGCGAGCTGAAGGAAGGGTTCTTCCAGCGTCGCGCCGAGGGCGTAGGCTGCCTGGCGCAGATGATGCAGCGTGTCGCGCACGCTTTCATAGGGTTCAAGGCTCATCAGACCGGCGACGGGCAGGGCGATTTCGCCCGTGACGATACCGTTTTCGACGACAACGAAACCGCCGTTGATTTCGCTCAAACGGTTGGCGGCGCGGGCCATGTCGTCCTCGTTGACGCCGACGACGCAGATATTGTGGCTATCATGGCCGACGGTCGAGGCGATTGCTCCCTTCTTCAGCCCGAAACCCTGAACGAAACCATTGGCGTGGTTGCCGTTCTTGCCGTGGCGTTCGATGACGGCGACCTTGATGATGTCATTGCCGAGGTCGAGGTCGGTCTGGTTGCCCTTGAGCGGCAGGCGGCAGCGGCGGTGTTCGGTGATGATCTTACCGGGAATGACGCCGATGACCGAGCTTTCGCCCTCTGCGACCGGCACACCGAAATCGGCCGCATTGATCGGGCGCGCCCGGACGCTGTCGAGGCCGACCGGGGCGACCGGCTTGCGGGTGGCGAATAGCTCTGTGGTGACACGGCGGCCTGCCGAGAACACCGTCTCCGCCTTGCAGTTCTCCAGGCTGTCGATGACGACCAGATCGGCGCGCCAGCCGGGCGCCACCAGGCCACGATCGCGCAGGCCAAAGGCGCGGGCGGCGGAGATCGAGGCGGCGCGATAGATCGCCAGCGGCTCGACGCCATGGGCAATTGCTGTGCGGATCATGTAGTCGAGATGACCCTGTTCGGCGATATCGAGTGGATTGCGGTCGTCGGTGCAGAGCGCCAGATAGGGCGACAGCCGCTCGGTCAGGATCGGCATCAGCGCGTGCAGGTCCTTGGAGACCGATCCTTCGCGCACGAGGATATGCATGCCCTTGCGGATCTTTTCGAGGGCCTCTTCTGCGGTCGTCGATTCATGCTCGGTGCGGATGCCGGCTGCGAGATAGCCATTGAGATCATTGCCGCGCAGCAGCGGCGCGTGCCCGTCGATATGGCCGCCCTGGAAGGCGTCGAGCTTGGCCATGCAGATAGGGTCTTTGTAGACGACGCCCGGGAAATTCATGAATTCGGCGAGACCGATCACCTTCGGATGGTCTCGGAAGGGCAGCAGCTTCTCGATCGGCAGATCGGCGCCGGAGGTTTCCAGATGAGTCGCCGGCACGCAGGAGGAGAGCTGGACGCGGATATCCATGATGGTCTCGAGGGCGCTGTCCAGGAAATACTGGATGCCCTCCGTGCCGAGCACATTGGCAATCTCATGCGGGTCGCAGATGACGGTCGTCACGCCGTAAGGCAGGACGCAACGGTCGAACTCATGCGGCGTCACCAGCGAGGATTCGATATGCAGGTGCGTGTCGATGAAACCGGGGACGACGATCCGGCCGGAAATGTCGATCTCCTCGCGACCCTGATAATCGCCGCAGGTGCCGACGATCCGGTCACCGCAGATGGCAATGTCGGAGGTAACGAGTTCGCCCGTCACCAGATCGAAGAACTGCCCGCCCTTGAGCACGATATCCGCCGGCTCCCGGCCGACACCCTGGTCGATATAGCGTTCGAGTTTGGCGGTCATGTTCATCCCTCGCATAAAGTTCGCCCCTCATATCCGACCATTCCGCGTTTGCAACAATGGGGATATGAGGGGCGGTGATTTCTTGAAGACTAAGCCTCAGATATTATTCTGCAAGATCTCCCGAAGCTTGCCGAAGAGTTCGTCGATGTGATGCTTTTCGATGATGAGTGGCGGGGAGAGGGCGATGATGTCGCCGGTGGTGCGGATCAGCAGGCCCTTTTCGTAGGCTTTGAGGAAAGCGGTGAAGGCGCGCTTGGTGGGTTCGCCGGCGATGGGGGCGAGTTCGATGGCGCCGATCAGGCCGGTGTTGCGGATATCGATGACGTTGGGGCAGTCCTTCAGGGAATGCAACGCATCGGCCCAGTAGTCCGAGAGCTCGGCGGCGCGCGTCAACAGGCCTTCTTCCTTGTAGGTATCGAGCGTGGCGAGAGCGGCCGCCGCGGCGATCGGGTTGCCGGAATAGGTGTAGCCATGGAAGAACTCGATCATATGCTCGGGTCCCTGCATGAACGCGTCGTGGATTTCCGAGGTGACGAAAACCGCGCCCATCGGGATGACGCCGTTGGTGAGGCCCTTGGCCGTGGTGATGATATCGGGGGTGACGTCGTAATATTGCGCGGCAAAGGGCGTGCCGAGGCGGCCGAAGCCGGTGATGACTTCGTCGAAGATCAGCAGGATGCCGTGTTTGGTGCAGATTTCGCGCAGCTTCTGCAGGTAGCCCTTCGGCGGGATCAGCACGCCGGTGGAGCCGGCGACCGGCTCGACGATGACGGCAGCGATGGTCGAGGCGTCATGCAAGGTGACGATGCGCTCGAGTTCGGAGGCGATATCGCCGCCATGTTCGGGCTCGCCGCGGGTGAAGGCGTTCTTCCCAGGAACATGCGTGTGCGGCATGTGATCGACGCCGGTCAGCAAGGTGCCGAACATCTTGCGGTTGGTGACGATGCCGCCGACAGAGATGCCACCGAAATTGACGCCGTGATAGCCGCGCTCACGGCCGATCAGGCGGGAGCGAGAGCCGTTGCCCTTCACGCGATGATAGGCGAGCGCCACCTTCAGCGCGGTCTCGACGGATTCAGAGCCGGAATTGGTATAAAGAACATGGTTCATGCTCTCGGGTGCGATATCCACCAGCCGGTTGGCCAGTTCGAAGGCCTTGGGATGGCCAAGCTGGAAGGCCGGAGCATAATCGAGTTCGCCTGCCTGCCGGCTGATGGCTTCGGTGATTTTCGGGCGGCAATGTCCGGCGTTTACACACCACAGACCCGCCGTTCCATCCAGTACCTGCCGTCCGTCATGGGTGGTATAGTACATGTCCTTGGCGCCGACGAAGAGGCGTGGTTCCTTCTTGAACTGACGATTGGCGGTAAACGGCATCCAAAAGGCGCTGAGATCGTTGGGGGTGGCGTTCAGACGGTCGGACATGTTGTTCTCCATGGCCTTCGGGGCCATTTCCCGATCGCGGCACAGGCCGCGCGATTATTGACTGTCTGGTCAAATTATCAGTCGGCCCCTTGGCGTCAAGATGAAGCCGGGGGTGGAGACGGGGTAGGGTCGGGTGCGGATGAAGGGCAGGAGGTGGTGATTTCGTTTTTAGTCCAGTTCTGTCTCGTCTTGTCTTGTTTGCTCAAGCCAAATCAGATCAGATCGTATCCAGTACGGAGAGAAGCGACGAGCGAACGCGATGGGGCCGTGACGTGGGTCGCTTGTACGCAGATGGGGGCTCAACACGAAAAAGCTGGCAAATTGAAAATTTGCCAGCCAAATCAGATATATAGTTGTGGTCATGAAAGCAGCTTGATCTCAAGGGTTGGAACGTTTCGTTCCCCTGAGGGTCATGCTCCGGCAGTCCTAGAGCCAGTTTTGGCTCTTAAGCGGCCGTTCTACTTTTTTCCGGTTCACAATAAATGTCTTCCAGCGTTTCCAGGACCCGGATGACCGACTCTGAAGTGCTGGAGTAGTAAATGGTTTGAGCATCGCGGCGGGTCTTTACCAGCTTCTGGGCACGGAGCTTCGAAAGATGCTGGGAAAGCGCAGATTGGCTGAGCCCCACTTGGTTGGCCAAGACGCCGACCGGGACTTCACCCTTGACCAAGCTGCAAAGAATCATCAGGCGCTTGGGGTTCGCCATTGCAGATAGTAGTGCTGCCGCCACGTTGGAGTGGTCGGCCAAATTTCTTGTTTTCATCTTTTGATCTTCCTAATGCGGAGCGTACATCAGAAATTGCGTAATTTCTAAACCGGGGAGCTAACCCGATAGCTAACAATACCAAGTCGGGTGAAAGATTGTATATACCTAAATTTAAGGTATCGAGTATGCTATTTTAGATATGTGTGTTATATCGCCGCCTCCCGCCCATATGGGTAGGTCCAATTCCCCTCTGAACGCCCCATTTTCCCGAATTAGGTCGATTCGAGCCATATCCAGGTCGTAAATCCGCCACCATTCGCCCATTTCTCCCTCTGACCCACCCGTGATGGCCGAGACTATGTCGGGCGACGGGATACTAATTCTCGCACTATGGCGTCTGCCTCATTTGCCAGCATTTCGTTAGCCGCCGAAAGAATCATCAGATCGGTGCCCGTTAGAGCATAGGCCTTGCCGAAGCCGCCGTTCAGGCTGGCGACAAGTGGGACGAGGCGAAAGAAGCAGAAATCCGGAAAATCGACATAGAGCTTCGCCTTCGGATGGTGGGCGAGAAAGCGTGAGCGGATGCGTTCATGCAGCGGATGTTCGCGATCGACGCGCTCGGCGTTGCACTGGACGCTGAGGCGTGGATGGGCGAGGGGATCGCCCTTGCCGGGCTCGCCGAAGAGAACCGAGGCGCGAGGGTCCTTCGACAGTGCCTTGGTATGGGCCGAGAGGCCGGAGACGAGAATGACCGGCACGCCGTCGATATCGGTGCCGGTCAGCGCGCGGCTGACGGAAGGAAAGCCAGTTTCAGGATCGATGACGGCAAGTGCCGCGTAGCGGGCCGAGCGCAACAGCATACGCGCCTGCCCGCGCGCTTCGTCGTCGGTTTCCCGCAGCACGGACGGCTTGTCGCTCATCGTTTCTCTCCCGCAGGATAAAGGAGCAGTCCGGGCGGACTATTCCTTTCGCCGATGACTGGTGAGGCCAGCCACGACATCCTGGGCGGAAATCGTCCCGATAATCACGCCGTTGTCAACGACGCCGATATTGCCCGGCTGGCGCGTCAGCGCATCGAGAATATCGATGAGCGGCGTTGTCACGGTCGTCGTGCCGGTAACGGAGCCGCCGACCGGAGGATGGCCGAGGCCCTGCTGCATGACATCGCCTGCCGTCAGCATGCTGATCGGGTTCATGTGCTGCACGAAGTCGGCAACATACTGATCGGCGGGGTTCCTGACGATTTCCTGCGGCGTGCCGCACTGGATGATGTGGCCGCTCTCCATGATGGCGATGCGGTTGCCTATGCGGAAGGCTTCGTCGAGATCGTGGCTGACGAAGAGGATCGTTCGCTTCAGGCGGCGCTGGAATTCCAGAAGCTCGTCCTGCAGGCGGGTCCGGATCAGCGGATCGAGCGCCGAGAAAGGCTCGTCCATGAGCAGGATGGGCGCGCCGGTGGCAAAGGCGCGGGCGAGGCCGACGCGCTGCTGCATGCCGCCGGAGAGCTCGTTGACCCGACGGTTGGCCCATTGCGTCAGATTGACGAGTTCCAGCTGTTCGTCGACACGCTTCTTGCGCTCAGGCTCCGGCACGCCGGCAAGCTCCAGGCCGAAGCCGACATTGTCGGCAACGGTGCGCCAGGGCAGCAATGCGAACTGCTGGAACACCATGGAGACCGTGTGCATGCGCAGGTCGCGCAGCGTCTTGGGACTACAGTCATAGGGATTGACTGGCCCGGTCTTGGTGTTGACGACGACATTGCCGCGCACGACTGGCGCCAGGCCATTGACGGCGCGCAGCAGCGTCGACTTGCCGGAACCGGAAAGGCCCATGAGCACGAGGATCTCGCCTTCCTCGACCTCTAGCGAGGCATTGGCGACGCCGAGCACCAGGCCTGTTGCCTTGCCGATCTCGTCGCGGGTTTTTCCTTCGTCCGCAAGCTTGAGGGCCGCCTCGGGGCGGTCGCCGAAGATGATGCTGACATTGTTGAAGGCGACGGCGGTGGTCATGAGCGGTCTCCTTCGCCGGGGGCACGGAACATGCGGTCGAGAATGATTGCGAGAATGACGATGCAGGAGCCGGAATCGAAGCTCTTGGCGACATTGACGCTGTTCAGTGCGCGCAGCACCGGCACGCCGAGGCCAGGGGCTCCGACGAGGGCGGCGATGGATACCATGGAGAGCGATAGCATGATCGTCTGGGTCAGACCTGCCATGATCTGCGGCATGGCGAAGGGCACCTCGACTTTACGCAGCACCTGTCGCGGCGTCGCGCCGAAGGCTTCGGCCGCTTCCACGAGCGAGGGCGGTGTCGAAATGATGCCGAGGCGGGTCATGCGGATCGATGCGGGAATGGCGAAGACGACGGTGGCGATCAGGCCCGGAACCATGCCGAGGCCGAGCAGGATCATCGCCGGCACCAAATAGACGAAGGTCGGGATGGTCTGCATCAAATCGAGGATCGGCCGCATGATGGCATAGAGCCATGGGCGGCGCGCGGCGGCGATGCCCAGGGGGACGCCGACGAGCATACAGACGAAGGTCGAGGCCAGCACCAGCGCAAGCGTCTCCGTCGTCTCCTTCCAGTAGCCCTGGTTGATGGTGACGAGCAGTCCGATGAAGGTGAGGGCGGTGACCGCAACGCTCCGGCGCATCCAGTAGGCGATGGCCGCGATAACGACGACGACGATCAGCGGATGTGGCGCCTGCAAGAGGAATAGCAGTCCTTTGATCCCATGCGACGCGACGAAGGAAAGGCCGTCGAAGAACCATATGAAATTGGTCGTCAGCCAGTCGACGACGGCTTTGGCCCAGGGGCCGATGGGGATGCGATAATCGGTTAACCAGTTCACGTCTTTGCCCACTCTTGGGGCGGCGAACCCGGACGTCTTGGGTCGTTCCGGATGCGGCCGCCGGAGAATAACGGCCTATGGCGCCACATGGGGCATGACCCGATGTGCGGCGCTATAGGAGGGAAGCAGTCCGTCCATGGAAGAGAAAGGGGCGGTTAAGCCGCCCCTTGTCCCTTCAATGTTAGAGGCCGAGCTTGGCCTTGACTGTCGCAAGCCCGTCACCGCCATCCTTGGTGGTGACGCCGGCAAGCCAAGGGGTGATTGCCGTCGGATTGGCCTTCAGCCATTCCGTTGCAGCCACTTCCGGTTCCTTGCTGTCGTTCAGGATCTTGCCCATGATCTCGTTTTCCATCGGCAACGAGAAGACGAGATTTTTGACGAAGGCGCCGACGTTCGGGCATTCCTGCAGATAACCGGCACGGACGTTGGTGTAAACCGTAGCGCCACCATAGTTTGCTCCGAAGACGTCGTCGCCGCCGGAGAGATAGGTCATCTTGTAGTTGGTGTTCATCGGATGCGGAGCCCAGCCGAGGAAGATGATCGGCTTGCCTTCCTTGTCGGCGCGGGACACCTGGGCAAGCATGCCCTGTTCGGAGGATTCGACCACTTCGAAGCCCTTGAGGCCGAAGGTGTTCTTGTCGACCATGTCGATGATCAGGCGGTTGCCGTCATTGCCCGGCTCGATGCCGTAGATCTTGCCGTCCAGGTCGTCCTTGTGGGTGGCAATGTCCTTGAAGTCCTTAATGCCGAGTGCCGCACCCTTTTCGTTGGTCGCGAGCGTGTATTTCGCGCCTTCGAGGTTGGCACCGACGGTTTCGACCGACTTGTCTTCGGCAAACGGCTTGATGTTCTCGGCCATGGACGGCATCCAGTTGCCGAGGAAGACGTCGATGTCCTTGTTTTTCAGCGATTGATAGGTCACCGGCACAGCGAGCACCTTGACGTCGGTGTCGTAGCCGAGAGCCTTCAGGAGGATCGAGGCCGTCGCCGTGGTGGAGGTAATATCCGTCCAGCCAACATCGGCGAAATGCACGGTGCTACAGCTTGCCGGTTCGGCGGCGGAAGCTACGGTTGCGCCCAGCGTGAGCGCGGAAAGGGTTGAAGCGAAAGCAAGTGCGGTAAATGTCATTTTTATCATTACGTGACTCCCAGTCTAACGTTCCCAAGCAACCACCAATAACCGAGATTTACAAGCGACCACTGCGTATTTGCGCCGGTTTGGAGGGGCTGATTGCGACGCCCCTCATTTTTCCGGTCGAGTGCTGCCGCGCTGATCCCGTATTGCGTGAATCCACGGTAAATCCTGTGGTTTTCGCCAAAGGCGTCTTTCCTTCGTGTGGCGGAGCACTCATGAAGCGATCAAGGAGAACGTCATGGCCAAGCTCTATTTCCATTATTCGACGATGAATGCCGGCAAGTCGACCATGCTGTTGCAGGCCGCTTACAATTATCAGGAGCGCGGCATGCGTACCGCGGCCTTTATCGCGGCGTTGGACGATCGCGCCGGTCGCGGCAAGATCGCGTCGCGTATTGGTCTGACGATGGACGCCATACCGTTCGATGCCGCCGACGATCTCTACGCCTTGGTCGATGAAATGCATGCCGAGGAGCCGCTGGCCTGCGTCTTCGTCGATGAGGCGCAATTCCTGTCGCACGAGCAGGTGTGGCAGCTTGCCCATGTCGTCGATCGTCTTGATCTGCCGGTCATGGCCTATGGGCTGCGTACAGATTTTCATGGGAAGCTATTTCCAGGCTCGCAAGAGCTGCTGACGATTGCCGACGAGTTGCGCGAAGTGCGAACGATCTGCCATTGCGGGCGCAAGGCGACGATGGTGGTGCGCCTGGATGCTGCCGGCAAAGCGGCGCGCGACGGCGCGCAGATCGAGATCGGCGGCAGCGACAAATATGTTTCGCTCTGCCGCCGTCACTGGGAAGCGGCGATGGCGGAGGAATAGGACCGTCCGCGTCATTGCGTCATCCGGCAATAGATCGCAATTGTCTCTATGGTTGCGGCAACGGGATGGATCGCCTCCCGATCGGGGAGGAATCATGAAATCGCTCTGTCTGCTGGCCATCGCTGCTGCTCTCTTCTCCAGTTCGGCTGCCTTTGCCGATGGCGACGCGGTCGCCGGCGCGACGGTCTTCAAGAAATGCGCCGTCTGCCACACGGCGACCGCGCATGAGAACCATGTCGGGCCATCGCTGATGGGCGTGGTCGGCCGTCCCGTCGCCACCGTGCCGGACTATAATTACTCGACGGCGATGAAAGCGTTCGGCGCCGATGGCGGCAAGGTCTGGGATGAGGCGCTACTGCGGAAATACCTGCCCAGCCCGCAATTCTTGGTGAAGGGCACGAAGATGACTTTTCAGGGCTTGAAGAGCGACAAGGATATCGACAACGTCATTGCCTATCTGAAGAATTCGGGTGCGGCGCAGTAAAGTTTGAAACTCTGCCGCCGCTATCATTGGACCGCTGCCTCAAGACCGCTTGCAAGCGTGTTTCTCAAACCCTGTCGGTAAAAAGCAATGCGTTTTGTGAATCCCATCCCATTTGTTCGCGACATAAATTGCTCGAAGGCATTCTACAACGAGCGGCTCGGCCTGAAGATCATAGAAGACTTCGGAAATTTTGTTCTCTTCGAGACCGGCTTTGCGATCCACGACGGCAGCTCACTTGAGAAGACGATCTGGCGGCAAAGCGGCGACCCCGCCAAGCCCTATGGGCAAAGGAACGTGCTTCTGTATTTCGAACATGAGGATGTTGACGCGGCTTTCGTAGATATCGCGCCGCATGTCGAATTGATCCACCCCGTCGAAAAGCAGGAATGGGGGCAGCGAGTCTTCCGCTTTTATGATCCGGATGGGCACGCGATCGAGATCGGCGAACCACAGAATAAAGTGCCCAAGGGTAATTGACACAACAACAGATGTGTCGCTCGGCGACGGCTGAAGCCGGCGAGCAATGTGCGCTCCGTCATTTTCTTTGCATCTATAAGCGGTTAATCTCGCCAGTAACGGCAATTGAGAGACGCTTTCATGGTCAAGGTTCATTCCTTCGGCGGCGAGCTCGACAAGGCGCGCGTGACGCTCGACGATGCGATCAAGGGCTTGGTTGCGGCAGACACCATGCTTGCCGGTCACGCCCGCGGAGGCACACGCCTCGGCCCCATCAATTTCCCGGTGGAGGAGGCGCAGGTACGCGCGACGCTTGAGTTGCTCGAGCGCTGGAAATGCCTCGGCCGGTCGTTGGTCAAGGAACTAGATAGGGTCTCTGCGGCGGCCGATTTGCAGCATCGGCGATTGTTCGATGAAAAGGCCGGGGCCGAAACGTCAAGTTGGTTCAGGCGCAGGATCGGCCAAGGACATGTCAAGCCGGCGTTGATCGTGGCGGAACTGGATGCGGCGCTGGGAGCATCTGCCTCGCTCGATGTCCTGTTCAAGGTGGCAAGGCCCTTGTTGGTCCAGGCTTTTCATGATTGTGAGACGCATCTAGCGCAGGTCATCGAGCGGCGGCAGCGCGCCGATTTCGAGATAGAAGACCTGCAGCGTCAGGTGGACGATTTGGCGCCGAGAATTCTGGACCGGCGCGCCGGCGCCTTGTCCACCCGCAATGCGACTTCGCAATCCGAATTGGAAACGGACTATCAGCGGCTGCTTGCAGAGCAGAGCGATCTGCAAGCGCGGGAGCAGGCTCTGCAGCCGGAGAGGACGGCGCTGCAGCGGCTCATCGATATCTATGAGGAGGTGGCGACAGTTCTGAATGCGCAGATCGCCGCCATCAATGCGATGGCGGCCAAGCTTGCAGTCGATACCGAACAGCGGATCGCCTTGCTGAAGGCGGTGATATCGGAGGCTGCGCCACCTTTGCCCGCCGTGGAAAGACCGGCCCCGGTCACCGCGCTGATCAGGGCATTCGAGGCCAATGTGCTCGCCGGTCATGATCTTGCAAGACGCAAGGAGCACGCCGACAAGGTCTTTACGCGGCGTCTGGAATCTCTGCTGCCGGCCGTGCCGATGACGGAAGAGGAGCAGCCGGTCGAGCCCAAGCCTGAGACCTCGTTATCGTCTGCGATTGAAAAATGATATCAGCCGGTTGCCGTCTCCTGCGGAAACACATATCTGCATGGGCGTGAATATGTTGCGCAGTTTCAAAGTGTCCTTGCGTCCTTTGCCTATCCGAAGGAC
The DNA here is from genome assembly GCF_058803745.1 of Rhizobium sp. GW821-FHT14E12. Lineage (NCBI taxonomy): Bacteria > Pseudomonadati > Pseudomonadota > Alphaproteobacteria > Hyphomicrobiales > Rhizobiaceae > Rhizobium > Rhizobium sp. GW821-FHT14E12. The sequence goes on along the minus strand of NZ_JBXAPH010000001.1, from coordinate 981,547 downwards.
TGCGGCTCTTTAGAGGAGACGTCCATGCTTGATTCGATTACTGCGTTCTTCAAGCGGATCGGCGCCGCCATCGCGCGGGGCCTTGGGCTTCTCGTCGTCGGGATCGTATGGCCCTTCCTCGCCGCTCACGGCTGGTATCAGCGGCGCAATTGGCTGATCAAGCTGCCGGTTGCCGCCTTCGTGACGCTGTTGGCGGTACTCTACATCTATTTCATCTGGCAGACGCAGGTCTGGAGCGGCTTCGACACCAGCTATCCCAGCGTCTACAGGTTCGACGACCGCAAGGTCGGGGCAGGGCAGGAATTACCGGCAGCGAGCGGACAGCAGGCCGCTGGGACCGCGCCGAAAGCCTGCCAGACGTCCGGGACAGTTGATGTCACCGCCGATCTCATCGATTTCAATGTGAACCAGAATGCCTGGATCTCCTCGATGCTGCTTTTCAAGCTCGGGTTCTTCGGTATCGCTTGGGACGACACACCGTTCCTCGACAACAAGGCAGCCTTTCAGCGCGGCGTGAACCAGGCGGTGCGGCGCACGGCGGTGGAACTGGTCGATACGCTTGGGCGCGTACGCGGCACCTCCGGCATCAACGGCGATCTGCAAAGCGCCCGTGGCAATCTGCAGTTCGACGAAGCGAGCTGGTATTTCGGCATGCGCCCCTTCGGTCCGAAGACGCCGACGCCGAGCTACTATCGCGCGGCAATCAACAGCCTGCGCAAGTTCAACACCGATCTCGGCACCTGCAACGCCGTCTTCGACAGCCGGGCCGACAACCTCCTGCAATTCATCGATCGTGTCGCCAACGACCTCGGCAGCACATCGGATATCCTTGCAGAGCGATCGGAGAACCATAATTACGGCTGGTTCGACATGCGGGCCGACGACCGCTTCTGGTTCGCCTATGGTCAGCTCTATGGCTATTACGGCATCCTGAGCGCCATCGAGGCCGATTTCCAGCAGGTCATCGCCGAACGCAATCTCGGTACGCTCTGGGGCGGCACCATGAAGCAGCTGGAGGCGGCGCTGCGTATCCAGCCCTTCATCATCTCGAACGGGCGCGAAGATGGCTGGATCATGCCGAGCCATCTGGCGACGATGGGCTTTTATATCCTGCGCGTTCGCTCGAACCTGGTGGAAATGCGCTCCGTCCTTGGTGGACGTTAAAGCGACAGGGCGATCGTTGTTCTGACGGTCGCCAATTCTCAAGCGCGACCTGCGGAGTCGACGGACCAGACGTTTCGGAATTTTAGGGAATAGCCGGAGGGGCTAGCTGATCAGTTTCAGCCGGATAGCTTTTGCGACAAGCTGGGTGCGGTTGACGCAATCGAGCTTCTTGATCGCATTCATCATGTAGGCGTTGACCGTGTGGTCGGAGAGGGAAAGGATCTGGCCGATCTCGACCGAGGTCTTGCCCTGCGCGGTCCAGCGGACGACTTCCAGCTCCCGGGCCGAAAGCATGTGCAGCACGGAGCCGTCATTGCGCTTGATGCAGTTATAGATGTCGTGTGCCTGCAGCATGATCATATTCAGCTCGTTGAGCTCGCTTTGACCGAGGCTGCTGCGGTTGCCCATGAACCAGAAGACGAGGCGCTGCCCATCGGAGGAATTGATGGGGATCACGATGCCCATCGGACAATTGTGGCTAAGCAGGAGCGCATGCAGTTCGCGCGGCAGCTCCATGTCCTGCGAGATGTTCTTCTCCAGGAGGTGCCAGGCGCGCGGCATCACGGAGTCCCGTACCCGCTGCAGCATCGGGCAGCGGCGGAGCAGTTGCTGGCGATCAAAATCGCGCAGAAATTGCGGTTGTACCGAACCTTCGATGACGAGTGGCGTCAGCATGGAGTCTTCGGAAACCGGGGCGTTGAGAAAGGCCACCTGGCTGAAGCCAAAGGCGGAGCTCGTCCGTTCCAAAGCTTGGGCAAAAGCAGTCTGAGTCCGGGCTGTGGCCAACTCGGCAGAAAGCAACAGTTGTCTCTCAGCAGTGATGAAATAGGACATGTGACTTATTGGCGCCCACAGCGTGTTCTCACTATCAAATACTGAATTTGCAGGCGAATGCTAGACGCAAAAATACCACATATCCAGAAATAATTTCATTTCCATATATCTTAATATTGTAAAGTGCTGATTTGTAATACTTTTTTAAAAATGGCACCTAAGCAAGTAAAAAAGTTGTTTGCTCAACTTCCTTCATGATGGTGCCGGGACATGCCCTCCGGACAGCGGATAAGGGTAATGATTTCAGGCAAAACCACCGGTAAATCTCCGTGGCAGGCGCGTGCATGGGTTGCGGCATGTGGGTCCGGCATTGTCGATGCCGGCAACATTCAAGTCAGCCGCAGCATGATCTGCACGCAGCCTTTCCGCGTGTAGCTTAGAGGGTGGGGCCTGGCTCGACCGCAACGCTTCGCGCGTGAACAGGCGGTTTCCGTCAAAACGGCAACGGCCGGCGGCAATGCCCGCCGATCGCGACGAATGAACGTTGATGCCGGCGTGCCTTGCGAAGGCCGAAAGCGATTGCTATCGGTCTTGCGATAGTAATCGCTCCCAGGCCTTTTTCATGCCCTTTTGTTTTTCCCAACAGCTTGTTGCGTGCTGTTGCCGGCAGACCTCATGGTTTCTGGCGGGTATTTTTCTTCTGGTCTTTTCCTGCATGCCCGCCGAGGCGGCCGGTTCCAGCGTTGGCCAGCCGATGGAATTCCTGCTGGTTCACGGTGATATGGCCACCTGTCGCGTGGCCGACAATTGCCCGGACTGGATTTCCGCCGAAGGGCAGATCATGGCGGATTCACCGAAGAAATTGCAAAAATTGCTGAAGCGCCTTGGCGGCAGGAAGCTGCCGATCATCGTCAGCTCGCCTGGCGGCGATGTTCGGGCGGCCATGGAGATGGCCCATGTGATCCGTAAGCAGAAGCTGGCGATCGCGGTCGGCCGGACGCGCTCGCGCGATTGCCCCTATGCCGAACCGATCTGTTCGGCGGCGCGCGCAAAGGATGGGTCCATCAAGGGCGAGACATTTTCGGTCGGCGCCATCTGCTTTTCGGCCTGTCCGCTGTTTTTCGCCGGCGGTGTCCGGCGCGTCTCCAGCCCCTTCGCGCTCCTCGGTGTGCATCAGATCACCACGACCTACAGCGAAGTCCGTATCCGATACCGCACCGAATACGAGACGGTGAACGGCAAGAGAAAGGTCCTTTCCAAGCAGGAGATCGGGCGTCAGTTCGTCGGGAAATACGACACGACCAAGCTCGGCAGGCAACAAAGGGCAAGGCTTACCGGCTTCCTGAAGAAAATGGGCGTGGATGAAACGCTCTTCGATCTGATGCTGGGCACTCAACCCACCTCGATCCATCTCATTACGCAGACGGATGCGCTGAAGCTGCGGTTGACGACGGAGCTTGCCGCCGCCGATCAGCTTGTCGTCGCGAGGGATTGCAAGGATAGGCAATCGATTGCGGACTGCGCGACGCCGCCAGCCGCCGCAGTACCTGCGACGGTCGGCGAGTGATCGCGCGCTCCGATCTCAGACGTCTTTGCTACCCTTAGCTTTCGCCATGATCATTTCGAGGTAGCCGAGCAGGACGGCCGAGACGACGAAGGCAAGATGGATGATCGTGAACCACATCAGCTTGCTATTGTCGTACTGGGTGGCGTTCAGGAAAATTTGCAGCAGGTGGATCGAGGAAATCGCCACGATCGAGGAGGCGACCTTGATCTTCAGGCTGCCGGAATCGAGTTTGCCGAGGAATGAGACCTCGCCTTCGCCTTCATCGAAGCGGCTGACGAAATTCTCGTAGCCGGAAATCATCACCATGACGATCAGGCTTGCCACCAGGGCAGCGTCGATGAGACCGAGGATCGCCAGAATCATGTCCGACTCTTCATATTGGAAGACGTTGATGGTGACCTTGTAGAATTTGTAGCCGAACGAGACGGCATAGACTGCCAGCGACGCCGCGAGACCCAGATAGAAGACGACCAGAATCCAGCGGCTGGAGAGAATGATGCGCTCGATCAGTAGTTCCAGGGACTTCATGTCTTTTCCTTTTTCGTTCGTCCGGCGCGGGACAATAGGTGGGCGGCCGCCTCGCGGCAAGGCGGGATAGTTTCACGACGGACGACAATTCGCGGCTATTCACAGTGGATATTTATTGGGTTATCCCGGTTGTGTGAATACCTCATGTCCAGGGCGGGACCGGTTATCATGGCAACGGTAAAATCCGACATCGAAATCGCGCGTGCCGCGAAGAAGCTGCCGATCATCGAGATCGGTGCGAAACTCGGCATTCCGGCCGAAGATCTTGCGCCTTACGGGCATGACAAGGCGAAGATCGGCGCCCAATTCATTGCCGCATTGAAAGACAAGCCGGACGGCAAGCTGATCCTCGTCACCGCCATCAATCCGACGCCGGCGGGCGAGGGTAAGACGACCACGACCGTCGGCCTTGGCGACGGGCTGAACCGCATCGGCAAGAAGGCGATCGTCTGCGTGCGCGAGGCGTCCCTCGGCCCTTGTTTCGGCGTCAAGGGCGGGGCTGCCGGCGGCGGCTATGCGCAGGTCATCCCGATGGAGGATATAAACCTTCACTTCACCGGCGATTTCCATGCCGTCACCTCGGCCCACAATCTGCTGGCGGCGCTGATCGACAACCACATTTACTGGGGCAACGAAGAAAACATCGATGTCCGCCGCATTACCTGGCGGCGCGCCATGGACATGAACGACCGTGCGCTGCGCGATATCGTCGCCTCGCTCGGGGGCGTGGCGAACGGCTATCCGCGCGAGGGCGGCTTCGACATCACCGTCGCTTCCGAAGTCATGGCGATCCTTTGTTTGGCTTCGGATCTGAAGGATCTGGAAAAGCGGCTCGGCGACATCATCATCGGCTATCGCCGCGATCGCACGCCGGTTTATGCCCGTGATCTCAAGGCTGACGGTGCGATGGCGGTGCTGTTGAAGGACGCGATGCAGCCGAACCTGGTGCAGACGCTGGAGAATAATCCGGCACTGGTGCATGGTGGTCCCTTCGCCAATATTGCCCATGGCTGCAATTCGGTGATCGCCACGCGCACGGCGCTGAAGCTTGCCGATTATGTCGTGACCGAAGCCGGGTTCGGCGCAGATCTCGGCGCGGAGAAGTTCTTCGACATCAAATGCCGCAAGGCCGGACTTTCTCCGGATGCGGCGGTCATCGTCGCGACCGTGCGGGCGCTGAAGATGAATGGTGGCGTCAAGAAGGACGATCTCGGTCAGGAGAATGTCGAGGCCCTGGTGAAGGGCTGCGCCAATCTCGGCCGGCACCTTGCCAATGTCCGCAAGTTCGGCGTGCCCGTCGTTGTCGCCATCAATCACTTCATCTCGGATACCGATGCCGAGATCGAGGCGGTGAAGAATTATGTCGCGCGGCTTGGCGCCGAGGCCATCCTCTGCCGCCATTGGGCTGAGGGTTCAGCGGGGATCGAGGAGCTGGCCTACAAGGTGGTGGAGCTCGCCGAATCCGGTCAGGCGAAATTCCAGCCGCTTTACCCCGACAATCTACCACTGCTCGAGAAGATCGAGATCGTCGCGTCGAAGATCTATCATGCCGGAGAGGTGACTGCCGATAAGGCCGTGCGCGACCAGCTGCGCTCCTGGGAGGACCAGGGCTATGGTCATCTGCCGGTCTGCATGGCGAAGACGCAATATTCCTTCTCGACAGATCCGAACGTGCGCGGCGCCCCGGAGGGGCATATCGTACAGGTCCGCGAAGTGCGCCTCTCGGCCGGCGCCGGCTTCGTCGTCGTCATCACCGGCGAGATCATGACCATGCCCGGCCTGCCAAAAGCGCCGGCGGCGGAACGGATTTTCCTCAATGATCAGGGCTATATCGAGGGATTGTTTTAAGTTCTGATTCCGGTGGAACTGGGCTTGTGTCGAGGTGACTGCTCTTAATGGCAATAGCGAAAGCCGCCGTTCCTCTTCAGTACATCCAGATGGAAATGCGTCTCGTGGGCGGCATCGCTTTCCGGGTCGAGGACGGTTGAGAAATAGAGGCAGGCGGAGGCGCTGGCGGTGCGCTGGAACGCGCCGGTCAGCGTCGGATCCTCGCGGCGGGGCTCGATGCCGATTGTCTTGCCGTTTTCGAAGGTGAAGCCGGCGATGTCGACGGCATTGCCGCGGGCATGTTCGGAGATCTTGCCGGTGGTGGCGTTGTTGCGCAGGCGGCAGATATAGGTCGAGGCCTGGTTGACTGTGACGATCCGGCCATTGTCCTTCAGCGCCGTGGCGGAGGGTATCACGCTTTCCTTCATCCAATGAGCGAGTGCCAGGGCGGTCTCGCAGCGCATCGTGCCTTCCGGTTTCATCTGGATGCCCGGTAGTGGTTCGGAAAGAGCGATCGGCTTGTCGATGCCGCAGCCATTGCCGTCGTCGATGCGGGGGATGTCCTTGAAGGTGGCGCCGATGGCGGTCAATTGCGCCAGGCAAGCCCGATGTTCGTCGTCCGATTCCCCCGCGATGGTCAGCAGCGGTCTGGGTGGCCCCTGCATTTCCCCGGTGGTTGACTGGGGCTCCGGAGCCTCCGGTTTCTCGATCGGGACAGGCGGCCCGGCGGAGGGCTGAGCTTGCTCTTGATCGGGTTTTTGCTGTGGCATCGGGCCGGTTTGGGGGAGGGATGCTGCTGTCAGCACGGTGATGGCAGTCATGGCGGAGATGATCCGGAATAGCATCAAGTATTTCACCCCTCTCTAATGAAGTATTTTGCCTGTTTCTAATGATGGCATGGTGGAAACGCTCGATGCAGCGATTTCGTTGCAATTCAGCAACTCTGCCGATCCACTTTTAAACATGATAATTTTATTCATGATTATCTTGGGTGGATATATTGACAATAATACTCATGTTTTTTATGCGGCAGAAAGAAGGCATATTTTTCCGCCTTGTTAACGGAATGAACCTAGCCAGCCCCTTGCGCTCTTAACGGTAGCAACCAGCCAGCCCGGTGAAGCAATTCGAAAGGAATGGTTATGGTTGTCCGGCACTCCCGCTCGGTTCTCTTGGCATGCACCGCGCTTCTGGCCCTTGGGCTCGGCACGGCGTCTTTTGCGCAGACTGCAACTCAGAATGAGACGGCCACAGACGATGCGGCGCCGAAGGGCGACCGTGTCACAGCTCTGAAGCCGATCGTCGTCAAGGGCAAGGCGGCAAAGGATGTGCTCGCCGACTCGCCGACGACCACCGAGACCACGGCGCAGCAGATCGACGACAAGCAGATCAACAGCATCGAGGATCTTGGCCGCAGCACTGAAATCGGCGTCGGCTTCAATCGCACCAGCGGTGGCGTCAACATCCGTGGCCTCGGCGACGACCGGGTGTTGACCACGGTCGACGGTATCGAGATTCCCTATCTGCTCGACGGCTCGCGCGATGCCGATGGTGGCGTCAACAGCTTCAGCTTCAATGCACTTTCGGCAGTCGATGTCGTGCGCGGCGCCGATTCCAGCCGTGCGGGCTCGGGTGCTCTAGGCGGTGCACTCGTATTACGCACATTGGAACCGGAAGACCTGATCGGTCCCGACGCCACTTGGGGCGGTATCTTCAAGTTCGGCTATGACGGAACCGACCGCAGTATCGGCGGTTCGGCAGGGGTTGCCAAGCGTATCGACAATACCGCCGTCCTCTTCCAGGGCGGCTATACGCATGGGCATGAGCGCGAAAACAACGGCGATGTCGGCGGCTACTCGACCAAGCGCACAGAGCAGGATCCAGCCGATTACAATGAGCGGAGCGGCTTGTTCAAGATCCGCCAGTATACCGATGTCGGCACCTTCGGCATTACGGCGGAGCATTACAACAAGGACAAGATCATCGACTGGCGCAGCGCCCAGAGCCTGACGGGCAACTTCCGCCCGGGCGACTACGACAAGACCGATAATGTCGAGCGCAACCGCGTGTCGCTCGATTACAAATATGAGGCCGAGAGCGCCGATTCCCTCATCGACACCGCCAATGCAGTCTTCTACTGGCAGAACCTGGTGCGCGAGAACGGGGCGGAAGGCTATCGCAATACCTCGGTTATCGGCGATTACTGGCGCCGAAACGAGCTGGAAGAACGAAGCATCGGCTTTAACGGCAATGCGTCGAAGTCCTTCGACACCGGCGATCTCCGTCACAATGTCACGGTTGGTCTCAACGTCGCCTTTTCCAAGGTGCATCAGTATTCAGCGGGCGAGGATAACTGCGCTCTTCCCCGTTGGCGCGCGACTTGCGCATTTTTGCACACCAACCAGTCTGATATGCCCGATGTTGATGGCAAGCGCGTCGGCGCCTTCATTGACGACAAGATCGAGATCGGCTCCAGCAACTTCTCGCTGACGCCGGGCCTGCGCTTCGATTGGTATGATTACGCGCCGAAGAACACGGCGGCCTATCGTGACAGCTCCAATTACACCGGCTTGCCGTCTGGCCAGTCTGATGTTCGCTTTTCACCGAAGCTTCGCGCCGCGTACCAGCCGCAGAACAATGTCGAATTCTATGCGCAATGGGCGATGGGCTTCCGGGCGCCGAATGCCAGCGAGCTCTACCTCAACTACGGCGTGCCCGGCGGTTATGTCAGCTATGGCAACTCCGACCTGAAGCCGGAGACCAGCAACGGCATCGAAATCGGCACCAACCTCGGCGATGACGATTTCGGCGGCCACATCGGCGCATTCTACAACAAATATAAGAACTTCATCGACACGGAAGTGTCCCGCGATCCGACCGGCACCTATCCGCTGGGGATCACCGAATACTTCAACCGCGCCAATGTCCGTATGTTCGGTATCGAGGTCAACGCGCACAAGAAGTTCGACAACGGTATCCACATCAAGGGCGCGCTTGCCTATGTCAACGGCAAGGACTCCGACAGCGGCGAATGGATCGACTCCGTCGCACCCGCCAAGGCGGCCTTCACTGTGGGATATGCGACCGACATATGGGGAACTGACCTGACCTTCATCGCAGCCACCAGCGAGCCGAAGAAGACCAGCGATAATTTCCGCACGCCCGGTTACGGCATCTTCGACCTGACTGGATGGTGGGAGCCAGAGCAGGTGAAGGGCCTGACGCTGCGCGCTGGCGTCTACAACATCTTCAACAAAACCTACTACGATGCACTTAGCGCCGCTACCACCACGACAATGACACAGCCCGCCGCCTTCTATTCCGAGCCCGGCCGGGTCTTCAAGCTGACGTTGACGCAGAAGTTCTAAGTCGTCTTATCGATGCAGCAAACTTGGGCGGTGCTTCGGCATCGCCTTTTTTTGTCCGTTAGGTTCGGCATCGGAAGGTTGCGCAATTGAAAATCGCAATGTTCGGTGTTATTGGAAACACGCAGTTTTTAACACTTTGAGAGAAAGAGAGAGGAGGACCGTATGAGCAAGATAGTTTGGCATATTCGCCAGTTCGGTCCGACTCCGGCCCTGCAAATGCGTTTGCAGGGCTGATCAGAGGCTGTCACTCACTCATTTCCTTCTGGTCTGCCCCTGTGGGTATCGCAGCGCCGAACGTTTCTGTTCGCGCGGCTGCGTCACGATGATTTACCGAACGACATCCGCTTGCGTGGCGACAAGGCGTCTCTGATCGACGCCGATGTCTTGTTCGGGTCAGACCGGAAGAAGACCATGACTCTGATCAATCTCCGCAATTTCGGCATCACGCTCGGTGTGCCGCTGATCTCCAATCTCAATTTCACCGTCGCGGCCGGCGACCGCATCGGCATCGTTGCGGCCAACGGACGGGGCAAGTCGACGCTGCTCAATTGCATCGCCGGCAGGCTGGAGCCGACGGTGGGGGATATTACCCGTTCGCGCGGCCTCACGGTTGGCTATGTCGAGCAGAATGTGCCCGCCGATCTCTCAAATGTCCCCTTTTACGATGCGGTTCTTCGCGCTCTGCCGGCCGAGCAGGCCGAGAGCGAGGGCTGGCGCGTCGATGTCACACTCGATTCACTCGACGTGCCGGAAGTGCTGCGCGGGAGGGCGCTTGCCGCGCTCAGCGGTGGCTGGCAGCGGCTGGCGATGCTTGCCCGCGTCTGGGTGACCGAGCCCGATGTTCTGCTCTTGGACGAGCCGACCAATCATCTCGATCTCGCCAAGATCGCTTTGCTGGAAGAGTGGCTGAACGCTCTGCCCCGCGATGTGCCGGTGCTGATCGCAAGCCATGACCGCGCCTTTCTTGACGCCGTCACCAACCGGACCCTATTCCTGCGGCAAGAGCAGTCGCAGACCTATGCCTTGCCCTACGGTAGGGCGCGGGCGGCGCTGGATGAGGCCGATGCCTCGGATGAGCGGCGTTTCCAGAAGGATATGAAGGTGGCGCAGCAACTGCGCAAGCAGGCGGCCAAGCTCAACAATCTCGGCATCAACTCCGGCAGCGACCTGCTGACGGTGAAGACGAAGCAGCTGAAGGCACGCGCCGAACGATTGGAAGAGGCGGCCCGGCCGGGCTATCAGGAACGTTCGGCTGGTGCGATCAAGCTTAGCAATCGCGGTACGCAGGCGAAAATACTGGTGACACTCGACGACGCCGCCGTCGAGACGCCGGACGGGACCTTGCTGTTCAAGACCGGCAAGCACTGGATCTGCCAGGGCGACCGTATCGTCCTGCTCGGGCCTAACGGCGCCGGCAAGACCCGGCTTGTCGAGATGATCCGCAAGGCCATTGCCGATCAGGCCGCCTTGGGAGCGGTCAAGACCACGCCGTCGCTGGTGCTCGGCTATAGCGACCAGGCCTTGTCCAATCTCGGTCAAGACGACACGCCACTTGGCGTCATCACGCGGCTGTTCGAGCTTGGCGAGCAACGGGCTCGCACGCTGCTAGCCGGCGCCGGCATGGGCATCGACATGCAGGGCCGCGCCATCGGCAGGCTTTCGGGCGGGCAAAAGGCCCGGCTGGCGATGCTGGTGCTCAGACTCACCAATCCCAACTTCTATCTGCTCGACGAGCCGACCAACCATCTCGATATTGACGGGCAGGAGGCGCTGGAGGGTGAGCTGATGGCGCAGGAGGCAAGCTGCCTGCTCGTCTCCCACGACCGCAGCTTCGTCCGAAACATCGGCAACCGTTTCTGGCTGATCGACCGGAAGAAGCTGATCGAGGTGGAAGGGCCGGAAGCGTTTTTTGCGGAAGCGGGACGGCGGGATTAGGGGAAGGCAAGGGAACGGGCCGAATATCGTTTCTGTCCGTTCCCTGAGATTGCGGCTTGCGCATCACGTCATCTCACGCTAACAATTCGCACCATGAACACGTCCTTGAACAACATTGCAGTTTGGTGGTGGGCTCGCTAAGGCGGCCTCGACCAATCGTGTTCAAAGACGACGAGTGAGCCGCCCGAGATTTCGAGGCGGCTTTTTTGTTATATTGGCCGTCTGTCATCCGGGCCTGATAACGGAGTGAGGAACAATGGTAACGATCCTTCGGGATGATGGTGCGGAAATCTACGAGACCAAGGGCGGGATTACCGTCACCCGGCAGCGTAGGCCGACGCCCTATGCGGATGCGGTTTTGTCCTATATCGACAAGCTCGACGAGCGCCGCGGCGCGGTGTTTTCGTCGAACTACGAATATCCCGGCCGTTATACTCGCTGGGACACCGCCGTCGTCGATCCGCCGCTCGGCCTGTCCTGCAATGGGCGCGACGTCTGGATCGAAGCCTATAACGAGCGTGGCGAGGTCATTCTCGGTTTCATCACTGAAAAGCTGAAGACGGTTTCGGAGGTGACGCTCGGCGCGTCGACGCCGCGCAAGCTCGACCTGACGGTAAAGACGCCGGATCGCGTCTTTACCGAGGAAGAGCGCTCGAAGATGCCGACGGTGTTCACCGTGCTGCGCGCCGTGACCGATCTCTTCTATTCGCAGGCCGATGCCAGCATCGGCTTCTACGGCGCCTTCGGCTATGATCTCGCTTTCCAGTTCGATGCCATCAATCTGAAGCTCAAGCGTCCCGACGACCAGCGCGACATGGTGCTTTACCTGCCGGACGAAATCCTGGTGGTCGACAACTATTCCGCCAAGGCCTGGATCGATCGCTACGATTTCGCCAAGGGCGGTATTTCCACCGAAGGCAAGGCCGGCGATATCGCTCCCGAGCCGTTCCATCATACCGACGCTATTCCGCCGAAGAGCGACCATCGTCCCGGCGAATATGCGGAACTTGTGACCAAGGCGAAGGAAAGCTTCCGCAAGGGTGATCTCTTCGAGGTTGTGCCCGGCCAGAAATTCATGGAGCGCTGCGACAGCAAGCCTTCGGATATTTCCAAGCGGCTGAAGGCGATCAATCCGTCGCCCTATTCCTTCTTCATCAATCTCGGCAACCAGGAATATCTGGTCGGCGCCTCGCCGGAAATGTTCGTGCGTGTCTCCGGCCGCCGCATCGAGACCTGCCCGATCTCGGGCACGATCAAGCGTGGCGACGATCCGATTGCCGATAGCGAGCAGATCCTGAAGTTGCTGAATTCCAAGAAGGACGAATCCGAGCTGACCATGTGCTCGGACGTTGACCGCAACGACAAGAGCCGCGTTTGCGAGCCGGGTTCGGTCAAGGTCATCGGCCGCCGGCAGATCGAGATGTATTCGCGCCTCATCCACACGGTCGACCATATTGAAGGTCGCCTGCGCGACGATATGGACGCCTTTGACGGCTTCCTGAGCCATGCATGGGCTGTCACCGTCACCGGTGCGCCGAAGCTCTGGGCCATGCGCTTCATCGAGAGCCATGAGAAGAGCCCGCGCGCATGGTATGGTGGCGCGATCGGCATGGTCGGCTTCAACGGCGACATGAACACCGGCCTGACGCTGCGCACCGTGCGTATCAAGGACGGTATTGCCGAGGTGCGCGCCGGCGCGACGTTGCTCAACGACTCGAACCCCGAGGAAGAAGAAGCCGAAACCGAACTGAAGGCCTCCGCCATGCTATCCGCCATCCGTGATGCCAAGACCGGCAATTCCGGCAAGCAGCAGCGCGACGTCGCGTCCGTCGGCAAGGGTGTGAAGATCCTGTTGATCGACCATGAAGACAGCTTCGTGCACACGCTGGCGAATTATTTCCGCCAGACAGGTGCCACGGTTTCGACCGTGCGTACGCCGGTACCGGAAGAGGTCTTCGACCGGCTGGATCCGGATCTGGTGGTGCTGTCGCCCGGTCCTGGCAATCCGAAGGACTTTGACTGCAAGGCGACGATCAAGAAGGCGAGGGCGCGCAATCTGCCGATCTTCGGCGTCTGCCTTGGTCTGCAGGCGCTGGCCGAAGCCTATGGTGGCGAGCTTCGCCATCTGGCCTTGCCGATGCACGGCAAGCCGTCACGTATCCGCGTGCTGGAGCCGGGCCTGGTGTTCTCCGGCCTTGGCCGCGAAGTCACCGTCGGCCGTTATCACTCCATCTTTGCCGATCCCTCGACGCTGCCGCGTGATTTCATGATCACGGCCGAAAGCGAGGATGGCACGATCATGGGTATTGAGCATGTGAAAGAGCCGATCGCGGCTGTGCAGTTCCATCCGGAATCGATCATGACGCTCGGCGGCGACGCCGGTATGCGGATGATCGAGAATGTGGTGGCACATCTGGCGCGCAAGGTGAAGACGAAGGCGGCCTGAGGCCGATCGCCGTTAGCTTCGAAGTTTGGACATGCCCGTATGCACTCTGAAAAAGTGCATGCGGGCATTTTTTTGGTAGAGCCAACAACTCACGACCTCATTGATGATAGCGATGAGTATGTCGCTGTAAATCTCGCTCACACAGGCATGTCATGGGCGGTTTGACTTGCCTCGGGTTGTAAATTAATCTTTCCGCGTTCCTGTGGGGCACATCGGCATGGAGGCCGAAAGGGCTAGGCCCGCCCGCTGATAATCTTCAGCAGGAGTCCGTCTATGCCAACCCTCGATACCTATCGCAAACAAGCCAAGCTGCTGATGCGCTGGCACCGTGATCGTGACTATTCCATTGGCGGAAGAGTTCGAACGCTCGACCGTTTCAGCGCGTTGACGGATCGCGAGATCCTGGCGATGAAATTCCCTTTGGCGCTGGCGCAAGAGATCGTTGCGGTCGAAGCGGGCCACAAAAATTGGGCTGAGTTGAAGGCGGTTGCCGCAGATGCGCCGAAGACGCCGGCCCCATCAACGGAGCCACCGGTTTTCAAGAGTGTCGTGCCGATCCTTTTCGTGCGGGATGTGACGGCCAGCGCGGCCTTCTTCAGGGACAGACTGGGCTTCGCGGCAGAATTCCTGCATGGCGCGCCACCTTTCTATGGAGCGGTGTCGCGCGACGGCATCTGGATTCACTTGCGGCTCGTCTATGAGCCCTATTTTGCGGCGGCTGCGGCAAGGGAGGGGTCGCTCATTCTGGCTTCGATCGAGGTCTCGAATGTCCAGGGGCTGTTCGAGGAGTTCAAGGCCAGGGGCGTGGAGTTCGCGCAGCCGCTGACCAAGCAGGCGTGGGGTGGCACCGATTTTCATGTGCGCGATCCGGACGGCAACGTGATCTCGTTTGTCGCGTTCAGATCGTGACGTTTGAAGCCGCCGCGGGCTGCCGGAAAGCGGCGGCCCCTTACATGTCCTCGCAGTCCTGCCAGCATTCCTCGAAGACCAGCTTGTCGAGCGGCAGGCGGTCGCGCCAGCCCTTCACGGCGAGTTCGGGCATATCATAGAGTTCTTCGACATAGCCGACGCAGAGCCAGGCGACGATTTTGACATGCTCCGGTATGTTGAGGATCGTCTTGATCGCGTCTTCGTGAAAAATGCTGACCCAGCCGACGCCGACGCCCTCGGCGCGGGCCGCCAGCCAAAGATTCTGGATGGCGCAGACTGTCGAATAGACATCCGTTGCGGGATTGTGCGTACGCCCGAGCACGACGGGGCCGCCGCGCTTGGTATCGCAGGTAATGCAGATGCTGAGCGGCGCCTTGCGGATGCCTTCGAGCTTCAGCCGCTGATATTGCGCGCGGCGATCCCCCTCGAACATCAGACAGGCTTCCTCATTCGCCTGGCTGAACGCCTGCCATACGCGTTCCCGCGTCTCGGCCTGCCTGATCATGATGAAATTCCACGGCTGCATGAAGCCGACGGACGGCGCGTGGTGGGCGGCCTCGAGCAGGCGGCGGACGAGGTCTTCGGGGAGGGGATCTGAGCGGAACTGGTCGCGCACATCGCGGCGGGTTTCGATGGCGTGGTAGACAGCAGCGCGTTCCGCTTCCGAAAAGGCGCATGCCGCGATCAGATGATCCAGCTCCTTTGGCAACGCGGCGGCGGGAGGAAGGGTGTTCGGATCGATGCGATCATCAAGAGCGGGCATGTTCAACCATGGTTTTACCGAGGACGGCGATGTGTTGGGCTAGGATATAGCTTAGTGCGCGATCACGCGGGAAACTACCAATATGATTTTCACTGGCGAGCCCGCGAGCAGTTTGGCGACTCGGCCTCGTTTAACCGGTGTATTGGGGATAAATTGTGGTGTGCCAGGCGCAGGTCATCCTTTGACAAATGGCACGTTCTGCACCATATGAGCCCCCAATGAGCCGCCTGCGCGAATTTCGCGCGGGCGGTTTTGCATTTCAATGGCGCTGTTTTTGCAATTCATTCGCATATGCATGGGCCGCATCCGCTTTGGAGATACGCATGAACGAGCAAGGCAACCAGACGATACGGCGACTAGCCTTCTGGGGCATGCCGCTATCCCTTGGCGTCATGGGACTGAAGATGGCCGCCTGGTGGGTGACGGGTTCCGTCGCGCTGCTGTCGGATGGTCTCGAATCCGTCGTCAATGTCGTAGCCGCCTTTATCGCCTTCTTCGTCATCCGCTATGCGCAAAAGCCCGCCGATCACGACCATCCCTTCGGCCATCACAAGGCGGAATATCTTTCCGCCGTCACCGAGGGCGTGATGATCGTCGTCGCGGCGCTGATGATCGTGCAGGAGGCGATGGGGCATCTCGGCAATCCGCAGCCGATGCAGGCGCCTGTCCTCGGCCTTGCGATCAATCTCGTTGCCGGCGTCATTAATGCCTTCTGGGCGGTGACCTTGATCCGCGCAGGTCGGGAGCATCGGTCTCCGGCGCTGACAGCGGATGGGCAGCACATCATGTCGGATGTCTATACCTCCGTCGGCGTGCTTGTCGGCCTGCTCCTGGCGCTTGGCACCGGCTATCCGATCTTCGACCCAGTGCTTGCCATTCTCGTCGCCATCAACATTCTCTACCAGGGCTGGAAGGTCATCTCGACCTCCATCGACGGACTGATGGACAAGGCCGTTTTGCCGGAAGAGGAAGTGGTGATCAAGGAGGCGATCGCGACGCATGCGGGCGGTTCGCTCGGCGTGCATGACCTGAAGACGCGCCGGGCAGGGGCTGTGACTTTCGTCGATTTTCATCTTGTCGTGCCCGCCGCCATGCCGGTACGTGAAGCGCATCGTATCTGCGACCGCCTTGAAGACGCCATACGGGCGATCCATGCGGGCGCGGAAATAACCATTCATGTGGAACCGGAGGGCGAGAAGGCTCACGGCATCCGCGTCAAAGTGATCAAGGAGACCTGATATGCCCAAGACCGATGTTTCCGGCCTGTCGATGCTCGGCAACCAGACGGAAACGGCCGCGAACCCCGAAGTGGCCATTCTCGAGAAGGTGCCAGCCGGCCATGCCGGCACGGATTATGTCGTGCGCTTCACCGCGCCGGAATTCACCTCGCTCTGCCCGATGACCGGCCAGCCCGATTTCGCCCATATCGTCATCGACTATGTACCGAACGAATGGCTGGTGGAATCGAAGTCACTGAAACTCTTCCTGCATTCCTTCCGCAACCACGGCGCTTTCCATGAGGATTGCTCGATCTATATCGCCAAGCGGCTGGTGGAACTGCTGGAGCCCAAGTGGCTGCGGATCGGCGCCTACTGGTATCCGCGCGGCGGCATCCCGATCGACGTTTTCTGGCAGACGGGCAAGCCGCCGGAAGGTGTGTGGCTGCCGGATCAGGGCGTGCAGCCCTATCGCGGCAGAGGCTGAATGAAAAAGGCCGCCATCCTGAGGATGGCGGCCTTTTCCTTGAGTCACGTAGCCTGACCTCAGGCAAACGAGCTGTCGTCGCCGCTATTGTCGAACGAATCGTCATTGGCGTCGTCCTGAGCGTCCTGGGCAGCATCCTGGGCGTAATCGGCCGCGCTCTGATCATTTTGGCTGCTATTGTCGTCGTTGCCGTAATAGTTGTTGATGACCGTCTCCTGGGCCGGCTGTCCGGCAATGCCGGCAGCGGCCCCAGTGCCTGTGCCGCCGAAGAGGCCGCCGAGACCGCCTGCGGCGGAACCGCCCAGATGCGGGCTGAAGAGGCTGGAAAGCGATTCCGCCAGCATCACGCCGCCGGCGACGCCGGCTGCCGTGCCAAGGGCTCCGCGCAGGAAGCTGCCGCCGGCCGAAGGCGCTGCCGCCTGCTGGCTCCAGGGACCGCTCGGCTGTTGCTGGCCGCCCCATGGGCCGGGCTGTGGCTGAGCATTGCGGGCGTAATCGTCATAGAGATGGCCCTGCTGCTGCGGATAGCCGGCTTGCGGCGCGGGACCGCGTTGTTGCTGCTGGCCGCCGCCGAAGAGCGAGCCGAGGCCACCGAGGAAGCCACCGCTTTGGGCCTGCGCGTGGTTGTCGGTGCCCTGCTGCTCCAGCTCGTGCACGCGAGCTTCGAGTTGCTGGATGCGGTCGGCCGCAGCCTTCATGCCCTGTTCCTGCATGATGACGGCCTGCGCGAGAAAATAGGGCGCGTACGGCTGGTCGTGAACCGACTGGTTGATGAAGGTTTCCGCATCAGCGTCGCGCTGGGTGCTGGCTGCGGAGCGGACGCGGTCGAAGAGAGACGCGAGCAATTGACGTTCTTCAGGCGACATGATGGCCTCCTTGGCGATCTGTTGCTGCAAATTCGGGGCGCGATTTCTCTCGCGCTGACCTGACGTAAGATGCAATTTCGGTTTTTCAAAGCCGCGGCAAGTTACATTTCGGTAACCCGCAACCATAGTGGCATGCTTTCGTGGTCTATTCGCGCCTTGTCTTTTTCCAGCATTGTTTTACGCATTGAGTCGCACTATGTGCGGTGAACGACGCATCATGCTGGAGACTTGCGAATGAACGACGAAGACGAACAGGAAGACAAGAAGAACGAAGCGCCGTTGGGCAAGGACGCGGAGGCGAATCTTTTCAAGTCGCGCTCGATCTTCATTTACGGCGGCATCACGCAGGAATTGGCTCAGAAGGTCTGCTCGCAGCTCGTCGCGCTTTCTTCCGCCAGCGATGACGATATCCGCATCTACGTGAATTCGCCCGGCGGCCACGTCGAATCCGGCGACTCCATTCACGACATGATCAAATTCATCAAGCCGAAGGTCTGGATCATCGGCACCGGCTGGGTCGCTTCCGCCGGCGCGCTGATCTACGTTTCGGTTCCCAAGGAGCGTCGTATTTGCCTGCCGAACACGCGCTTCCTGCTGCATCAACCGTCCGGTGGCACGCGCGGCATGGCCTCCGATATCGAGATCCAGGCACGCGAGATCATCAAGATGAACGAGCGTCTGAACCGGATCTTCTCGGAAGCCACCGGCCAGCCGATCGAAAAGATCGCCAAGGACACCGATCGCGATTACTGGCTGTCCGCCGAAGAAGCCAAGGCTTACGGCCTGGTTTCGCGGATCGTCACGTCTCAGGCCGAGATTTGATCTAGCGATATCGATTGTAGGCGCCCTCGCTTGCCGGAAGGCAGGCGGGGGCGTTTTTCGTGCAGCGACAGCTGTTTTAACCGCGAATGATGGGTTGAGCTGTCCTTCGGCAACGTCTATCTGGGGCCTACCTCAAGAGACCCTTCCGCGAACAACAAGGCGCATATCGGCATGACCCCAGACTTCCTCGTCACCCATTCCGGTGGCTTCCATGCCGACGAACTGCTGTCCAGTGTCATCCTGACCCGGCTTTTCCCACTGGCTCGTATCGTCCGCAGCAGGGCGCCGGAATGGATCACGCCCGGCGCGGACCGCATCATCTACGATGTGGGCGGCATTTATGACGCTGCTGAGCGGATATTCGATCACCACCAGCGCGGCGCACCGCTGCGCGACGATGGCCAGCCCTACAGTTCGTTCGGATTGATCTGGAAACACTACGGCCGCGATTATCTCGCCGCTTTCGGCCTGCCGGAAGCGCATATCGAGGCGCTACACACCTCTTTCGACAACAGCTTCGTTCTGCCGGTCGATCTGGTCGACAATGGCGCGCTCAGCCCCTCCATTGCCGGGCAGTTGGCCGGGCTCACGCTGCCGGCTCTGCTCGAAACTCTGAAACCCGTTTTTGATGAGACTGACCCCGAGGCGGAAGATCGCGGTTTCCAAAATGCGCTTGGCATTGCCCGCAGTTTCGTTGAGGCAAGGATCGGCCAGAGCGCTGCAAAATTGCGCGCCGAGGCGCTGGTGCACCAGGCAATCGTCGAGACAGGCGAGGGGCGTATTCTGGAACTCCCGATGGGAATGCCCTTCCGTCCCGCCATCGTGAAGGCGGGCGCCGATCACCTGCTGTTTGTCGTTCACCCGCGCGACAAGGACTGGTGCCTGACCGGTATCCGCCGCGCCGACCAAGGATTTGAGTTGCGCGCAGACCTGCCCGCGGCATGGGCTGGCCTTACCAACGGCGATCTGGAAGCGGCTTGCGGCGTGGAGGGAGCGAGCTTCTGCCACAATGGCCGTTTCATCGCTGCTGCCAAGACCCGCGAGGCCGCTCTTGCCATGGCTGAGCTGGCCGTAACGGAAGCTGTCTCCATCGAGCAGAAGCCCGCAGTCGATGCGGGCCTTGTGTAAAGCCGACTGTTCTCGTCACCTAATAGCCAAGATTGGCGGTTCGTCTATTCTCGTCGTATATATGGTTCTGACAAGCATGTGGGGTGATCGCCGCCGCGCGGCTAGAACCCAGCCGTGCTGAAAGGGAGTTCGAGATTGGCCGTTGCCTTCACCAAGGAAGAGAGTTTCGAAACTGCTTCGGAAACCCTGCTGCCCGACCGTCCGATCTCGCCGCACCCGAACCTTGTGACGGAAGCGGGGCTGAAAGCTCTTGAATTGCAGCTGCAACAAGCACGCGCGGCCTATGCTGCCGCGAGTACGATCGAAGACGTGAATGAGCGTCGGCGCCAGGCAGCCGGTCCGTTGCGCGATCTGCGCTACCTGGCGGAAAGAATTCGCACGGCTCAGCCTATCCCTGCGCCTGCTTCGACCGACACGGTTGCCTTCGGGAGCACCGTGACCTTCAGTCGCGACGATGGGCGCGTGCAGACCTATCGTATCGTCGGGGAGGACGAAGCGGACCCGAAGGCCGGCTCGATTTCCTTCGTATCGCCGGTGGCAAAGCTGCTGATGGGCAAAGCGGTTGGAGATGTCGCGAGCGTCGGTGATCAGGAACTCGAGATTATTGCCATCTCGTAGAGCGCACATTTGGCTACCGTGCGAGCGCGATCAGCTTTAGCTTCGCGCCACGCTTCCCTAAAACAGCACTTGCATGACCACCCCCCAAGATGCTCCATGCGCTCCCGCGCATCCACGAGTCCTGTACCACTGCCATGCTCAAAGATTTCTCCCTTCAAAGCCTGTTCATGGGCTGCCTCATCGCCTTTGTCGGCTTTGCCAGCTCCTTTGCGGTCATCGTGCATGGGTTGCAGGCGGTAGGGGCGACGGATGCGCAGGCGGCGTCCGGGTTGATGGCTCTGTCGGTTTCCATGGGCGTTTGCGCCATTCTGGTCAGTGCCGTCACGAAGATGCCGATCAGCATTGCCTGGTCGACGCCGGGGGCGGCGTTGCTGGCCAGCAGCGGCGCGATCGAGGGTGGTTTTCCGGTGGCGGTGGGTGCGTTTCTGGTCTGCGCGGTGCTGATCGTGATTGCTGGCCTGTTTCGGCCGCTTGGGCGCGCTGTGGCGGCTATTCCGGCGCCATTGGCGAATGCCATGCTCGCCGGTGTGCTGATCGGGCTTTGCTTTGCGCCGGTCAACGCGATCGCCTTCAATCCGTTGCTCGGCCTGCCCATCGTTCTTGCCTGGATCGTGGTCGGCGCGGTCAAGCGGCTCTGGGCGGTGCCGGCGGCGGTGGTCGCCTTCGCGCTGGTGCTGACCTTCGGCGTGAATATACCGGATGGAGCGCTGATGTCGCTGGAGCATTCGCTGCTGCCAAGCGTCGAACTGGTCAGGCCAGTCTTCACCGTCGCCGGGCTCGTCTCCATTGCACTGCCGCTGTTCATCGTCACCATGGCATCGCAGAATATTCCGGGGATCGCGGTGCTGAAGGTGCATCACTATGATCCGAAGCCCGGCCCGCTCTTTGCCGTCACCGGCCTGTTTTCGCTGCTGAGTGCGCCCTTCGGCGGCAATGCCGTCAATCTTGCCGCCGTCACCGCTGCCATGTGCGCCGGGCAGGACGCGCATGCCGATCCCAAGCGACGTTATTGGGCGGCCATCATCGCAGGTGTCGTCTATATCATCCTCGGATTGCTTGCGAGCGCCGTCATCGCCTTCGTGACCTTGGCGCCGCCGGTCCTGATCGAGGCCGTTGCGGGGTTAGCGCTGGTTGGGGCTCTGTCCAACTCGGCCATGAACGCCTTTCAAAGGGCAGAATCGCGCGAGGCGGCGGCGGTCACCTTTCTCGTTACGGCATCCGGTGTGTCCTTTGCCGGGATTTCCGGCGCCTTCTGGGGCCTGATTGCCGGCTTGTTGATGATGGCGCTCTCGCATTTGGTGCAGATGCTGAAAAGATAAGCAGGGGGTTGCTTCCTTTCCACCGCGCGGTTATAAGCGCGGTCATGAAGACGACTGGCGCAAAGATTTCCGAGCAGATTGTACGTGGGCGCATTGCCCTGCGTGACAATACGCGCGCCCTCACTTCGCTTCTTCTTCTCGGCCTTACGCGCGGTTGCCGGGTCCTTTGAGGAGCGCTCGGCGGCCGTAAAGCCCGCCCGGCCATCGCTCCTCGAGACACACTCCCAAAATCGACAGCATACCCGTAGCGGGTCCGTATTTGTCATCGCCAAGCCGCCTATGATCGGCTAAGACGCGGGGCATATGACGGGAAAGGAAGAGACGAAACCATGGACGCGAACAGCCATTCCCCCAAAGGCATGCCCGAAGCAGCGGTGAAATACCGCTCTTATCCGCAGATCAATATTCCCGACCGAACCTGGCCTTCCAAAGTCATCACCAAGGCGCCGATCTGGTGTTCCGTGGATCTGCGCGACGGCAATCAGGCGCTGGTCGACCCGATGGGTCACGACCGCAAGGCGCGCATGTTCCAGCTGCTGCTGGACATGGGCTTCAAGGAAATCGAGATCGGTTTCCCTTCGGCTTCGCAGACCGACTTTGATTTCGCCCGCTGGTGCATCGAGCAGGGCAATGTGCCGCACGATGTGTCGCTGCAGGTCCTAGTGCAGTGCCGGCCCGAGCTGATCACCCGCACTTTCGAATCCCTGGAAGGCGCCAACAAGCCGATCGTGCATTTCTACAATTCCACCAGCGAATTGCAGCGCCGCGTGGTGTTTGCCAAGGATGTGCAGGGCATCAAGCAGATCGCCGTCGATGCGGCCAAGATGATCACCGACATGGCGGCCAAGGCCGGCGGCGGCTATCGCTTCGAATATTCGCCGGAAAGCTTTACCGGCACCGAGCTGGATGTGGCGCTGGAAATCTGCAACGCCGTCATCGAAGTGGTGAAGCCTACGCCGGACAACAAGCTGATCATCAACCTGCCGTCCACTGTCGAAATGGCGACGCCGAACATCTATGCCGACCAGATCGAATGGATGTGCCGCAATCTCGACAATCGTGAAAACCTGCTGATCTCGCTGCACCCGCACAATGACCGCGGCACCGGCATCGCCGCCGCCGAGCTGGCTCTGCTGGCCGGCGCCGACCGTGTCGAAGGCACGCTGTTCGGCAATGGCGAGCGCACCGGCAATGTCGATGTCGTCACCATGGCGCTAAATATGTTCACGCAGGGCGTCGATCCGGAACTGGATTGCTCCAATATCGAGCGCATGAAGGACGTCTTTGAATATTCCAACCAGATGGCGATCGGCGAGCGTCATCCTTACGTCGGCGAACTGGTCTACACCGCCTTTTCCGGCTCGCATCAGGATGCGATCAACAAGGGCATGAAGGCGGCGAAGGTTGCCAATCATCCCGTCTGGGAAGTGCCGTATCTGCCGATCGACCCGCAGGATGTAGGCCGCAATTACGAGGCGATTATCCGCATCAACTCGCAGTCCGGCAAGGGCGGCATCGCCTATATCATGCAACAGGATTACGGCCTCAACCTGCCGCGCAACCTGCAGGTGGAATATCGCGAAGAGATCCAGAAGATCACCGACGAAGAAGGCAAGGAGCTGCCGGCCAAGCGGATCTACGAGCACTTCATCGAGCGCTATGTGGATCAGCCGGGTGCCCGCATCCGTTTCGTCGATCACCATACCTTTGCCGACCCCGAGCATAAGGGTCTGCGCATCGTCGCAGCCGAGATTACCGACAATGGCGAGGTGAAGCGTATCGAAGGCCGTGGCAACGGCCCGATCGATGGCTTCATCAATGCGCTGTCGATCTATCTCGGTATTCAGATGACGGTCGAGGATTATTCCGAGCATTCGCTGCAGCATGGCTCCAACGCCGCGGCGATCTCCTATGTCGAGACCTCCTATCCCGGCGGCAAGCTCTTCGGTGCCGGCATCAACACCAACATCGTCGCCGCTTCTCTCGAGGCGATCGTCTCGGCGGCGAACCGCGTGCTCGATATCAAGGCGAAGAAGGGCTGAATTTCAGCCACTAAAAAGTTCAGTGAAGACAAAATCCCCTCGAGCTGATCGAGGGGATTTTTTGTTTCTGCCTATTCAGCCAGAGCGGGATCGTCGTCGCCGATGAAGCCGCCGGATTGGCGTGCCCAGAGAGCGGCGTAGATACCGTTTCGGCTGAGTAGTTCGCCATGCGTACCATTCTCGACGATTTGCCCTTCGTCGAGAACCACGATGCGGTCCATGCGGGCGATGGTCGAGAGACGGTGGGCGATGGCGATCACCGTCTTGCCCTCCATGACACGATAGAGCGTATCTTGGATCACGGCTTCCACCTCCGAATCCAATGCGGAGGTGGCCTCGTCGAGCACGAGGATCGGCGCGTCCTTCAGAATGGCGCGGGCAAGGGCGATGCGTTGCCTCTGGCCGCCGGAAAGCTGGACGCCACGTTCGCCGACATGGGCATCGTAGCCGGTGCGGCCCTCGTGGTCCTGCAGAGTGGCGACGAATTCACTGGCCGCAGCTTTATCCAGTGCCGCTGCAATCGCGCGCTCCGAAAAGCGCGGGTCCCCATGGGCGATGTTGTCGCGAACGGAGCGGTGGAGTAGGGCGGCATCCTGGCTTACCATGGCGATCTGCCGGCGCAGGCTTTCCTGGGCGACGCGTCGGATATCCTGGCCGTCGATCTCGATGGAGCCAGCTTCCGGATCGAAGAACCGCAGCAGCAGATTGACGAGCGTCGATTTGCCGGTGCCGGAGCGACCGACAAGGCCGACCTTCTCGCCTGGCGCTATCCGTAGCGAGACGCCGTTGAGGCCACCATTGCCCTTGCCGTAATGGTGCGTGACATCTTGGAAGGTGATCGCACCACTATTGACCACAAGCTCTCGCGCATCGGGCTCATCCGCAATAGCGAGCGGTTGCGCCACGGTCAGCAGCGATTGCCGCATCGCGCCGAGATGGCTGAACAACGACGATACGGCGTCGAGCATCCATTCGGCCATGCCGGTGATGCGGAAACTCAAGGCGAGGGAAGCGGCGATGAGGCCAAGCGGTGCGCCGCCGCCCTGCCACAGGATGACGGCATAGCCGACCAGCCCGACGATCAGAAAGCTGCCGAGGAATAGCATGCTGGAGTTGACCATGACCTCGAGCTTCTGGACCCGCACGAAGGTCTCGCGGGCGGCAGCGAAACGCTCCCGTCCTTCACGGTCCTCTTCGGCCGCATTGGCGAAGAGCTTGATGATGTCGATATTGGCGTAGGTATCGACCAGCATGCCGGTCAGGGAAGCATAGGCGCCCTGGAACTCCTCGGATGCCTTGCGCAGCTTGGGGATGACGAGGGCCATCAGGCCGAGATAGCAGACGACCCAGATGAGCAGCGGCCAGATAAGACGCGGATCGATCGAAGCCATGAGCCAAAGCGAGCCGGCGACATAGATGCTGACGAAGGACAGCGTATGCAGCGCCGCATAGGCTGCTCCGGTGGCGGAGTTGCCGATATCGCGTACTTGCGCGGCGATGCGGCCCGAAAAATCCTGACGGAACCAGCCGACGGATTGCCTGAGCACATGGCGGTGCGCTCGCCAGCGGACCAATGTCTCGGCATTCGGCCGGAACGCGATATCGTCGAGACTTTCCCGGAGATAGCCGGCAATCGGCCGCCCGATGAGGACGAGTGCGGCCGCGGCGAGCAGGCCGGTGCCGTGGGACACCCAGAGTTGATCCGGGCGGGCGGTGGCGAGAATATCCACGAGCTGGCTGGTGTAGCCGATCAGCCAGACCTCGATCGCCGCGCCGATGACGGTGAGTGCAAGGCTCATGGTCATGACGAAGCGGAAGGGATGCAGACTGCTTTTGAGATACCGCCAGACATCCGGCGGTGGGGTCAGATCGTCATAATTCTGGAATGGATCGACGAGCTTTTCGAAGCGACGAAACATGAGTGCCCTCCAGGGGCGAGAGATGGCAATTTGATGGACGGGCCGAACAAGCAGCCCTTCACGGCACTGCTTTTCAGCGGTGATTTCCTGTGCCGTGTGGTCTCATCAAAGTGCTCTCCTCTAAAGGTCGCTTGCTGGTTGTATAGCGCATGATGGCGGCGATGTCAGCAGGATTTTCTAGCCGGAGCCGTCAGGGCGAATGCTCGCAGGGAGCGATGGTCTCAATACTGCTCATTGATATGGCGCTTCAGGTAAAGATCAGATTTTTTAAAGAAAATAGTTTGGGCGGCGATTTTTAAATATTTATTTTCGTAAAGCCATGCGTGTGGTAAGTTTGAGATCCAATAGATTTATGGGGGGAACCATGCCGCGCATTGCCAATCTATACTTCAAGACAGCGATTATATTCCTGATCGTCGGAATTGGGATGGGCCTGAATATGGCGATCACCGAGGATCACAGCGTCATCGGCGCCCACGCGCATGCCAATCTTCTCGGTTGGGTGACGATGGCGATATTCGGCGGCTATCATGCCCTGAACCCGCGAAAGGCGGAAAGGCGGCTGGCGATGATCCAGTACTACGTCTACACGGCAGGCGTTGCGGTCATGGTGCCGTCGCTCTATTTTATGCTTCTCGGCAATATGGCCATGGAGCCGGTGGTGGCGGTTGCGTCGATCGTCACCTTCATCGGCGTGCTGCTGTTCGCCGTCATCATCTTCACGGGCGAGCAAACCGTGACGACGATTTCAGCCGCGCCGTCTCGCTGACCCTGCGACAAGAGACGGGAAAGGGTGGTTCGCGCCTCCCGTCTCTCCGTGCTCAGGACTGCGTTTTGGAAAGCTCATCGCGACGTTTGATCAGGCGTTCGAGTTCTTCTTCCTGATCGGCGATGCGCTCCGATGCCCGCTCTTCGTCCGCAGCGCCGGAATAGGCGGCCGCTTGCTCGATCAGTTCGCGCAGATTTCCTCTGATGACCGCGATGCGCTCGTCAATCTCCGGGACAGTCAGAAAGATGTCGGACATGGTCGATCTCCAAGGGAGCACCCATCGGGTGCGATGACTGACGAGCAGTATCCTCCTGCGGGGGCAAGGCCGCAAGTGAGGACTTCGGCCAGCCGCCAGCTCAGATCTCCGTCGAGACCCGGTTGGCGATCTCATCGAGCATCGCGTCGGAGGAGGGGCCGACGACGGCATAGGTGGTGCCGTTGCGATGCCAGGATACGATGCTCACATCGTCCTTGATGGTCTCATCGAGATTGCCGTTATCCGCGACGCCGTCATCTTTCGTGAAACAGATGGCAATGACGTCGCCGTCGAGGTTCTTGTAGATCAGCTGGCCGGCCGGCTTGCCGTCGGCGATGAACATGCGTGCGCCCTGGAAGACCAGTCCGTCGGCGGCAAGATCCGGCACGTTGAACTTCACCCCGACCGTGCTTGTCAGCCATTTGCTGATCTCGTCGGCCTCGGTCGCCTGTACTTCGACGACATGGCGCGGCTGGCGCGAATAGATGCGGTGATAGGCGGCAATATCGTCAAGCCAGGTGCGGCTCTGTGCGGAAGAGACCGGGGGGGCGGGAGGCGCGCTGGGCGGCAGGACACCAAGGAGGTAGCCGATGCCGCCGCCGACAATGAAAAGGATGAGCGCGGCGGCGAGCGCCTGGCGGCCTGTCGGGGCAAGTTTCAGGGATGGCCGGGAAAGCTTGGGAGCGGGCTCACGCGCCTTCGGGGCCTGGGCGCTCTTGATGGAACGCACCAGTGCCAGCGGCACAGGCTCTTTCAGCACTTCCTCGAAAGCCTTGCGGCCGACATCGGAGCCGTGCCTCAGTTCGTCGAAAATCCGTCGTGCTTCCGGATCCGAGGCGATGAGCCGCTCCAGCTCTTCCTTTTCCTCACGGCTCGTCTCGCCGTCCATAAAGGCGGACAGGCGGGCTTCGAGCGGCATTTTCTTCATGTCCTGCAATGCTTAAAACCTTCGCGGCGAGCGGCTGTGCCCCTGGGCGGCAAGGTGAAGGCGGGCGCTGGAAAGCCGCGACACCACTGTCGACAGGGGGATGCCGAGAATATCGGCCGTCTGCTTGTAGCTGTGCCCTTCGATATCGACGAGCAGGAAGACACTGGCCAATCCTTCGGGCAAAGATGTGACCATCCGGTGCGCTTCGCTCGCCTCGACCGGATTAATATGCATGCCGGGCGTCGCCAGCTCGCCTTGTTCCAGCGCGCTGCCTTTGGTGACGGACCGCAGCCGGTGGCGCCGTGCCTCGTCGACCCATTGATGCCGGGCCATGGTATAGAGCCAGCTTTCCAGCCGACCATCATTGTTCCAGAGATGGAATTTGGCGATGCCGCGCTGACAGACGTTCTGCACGAGCTCGTCCGCCTCGGTCAGGTCGCCGGTCAGGGTTACGGCAAAGCGCCGGAGCTTCGGGAGAAGGCCGACCAGATCGCGTCTGATGTCGATGGCTGCTACCGGCGTCGGCATTGTCTTTCCAGGGAGATGTTGAGGTTTGTCGTGTTGTGGACGCCTTGCGGCAAAAGACGGCTTTTCTCTGGGAAAAAGCTGCGTGAGCCGAAGGATCGTTCCGTGTTGGTATGAACCATTTTCCTGCCGTTTCGCAAGCCTTCAAAAAGCGGTTGAACACGTCCTCTTCACGGTCTCACAGGATCTCGAGAAAGACGATGCCCTGTCCCCGTCTCAATAGGTGATCTGACCTTTCAGCGATTGCTGCAACGAGCGATAGGCCCAGCTGTTTTCGCCGCCGCGATCGCGAATCTCGACGAGCTGCACGCGGGCCGCCTGGACGTCGCCCTGTTCGAGCAGGGCCTGACCCATGTAGGAGCGCGCGAGGATGTAATTTTCGTCCCGCTGCAGGGCCTTGCGGTAGTAGCTCATGCCGAGCTCCATGCGGCCGGCCTTGCGGTTGGAATAGCCGAGATAATTGAGAATGCGGGGATCGTCCTGGTTTCTGGCAAGCTTCAGGACGGTGATGGCGTTGTCATATTGGCCGGCATAGGCGAACTCGCGCGCGGCCTGGAAAAGCTTGTCATCGTTGAAGCCGCTTTTCTGCGGTTTCACGCATTCCTTCTTGTCCTTGTCCCAGACCTTGCCGTCCTTGCATTGGGTGGTCGTTTTGGTCTTCGGCGGCGGCGCGGTCTCGTCGCTCTCCGAGCCGGCGGCAAAGGCTTGCAGGCTGGTGCCGAGCAGAAATATGGCGGCAAACGCCGTCATGGCGGAATTCTTCGTCGCGACGCGAAAGCCCATATCATCCTCCCGAAATCACCTGGGTGGATTGTAGCTCCGGATATTCGAAAACGCTACCGAAACGATAGCTCCGCGTTGATAAAATACCACCTTTATCACGCCAGGATATCGACGCCCCGGGCCTCCACGCCATCGCCACGGGCATTGAGGCTGAAGCGTTCGGCCTTAAGCTCCCATGCACCCGGGTGGCCGGCGACGGTGAAGAGATTATAGGCTGCTGCCGGCTTCAACCCGCCAGGGCCTTGCGAAGCTGACGCGATGCCGACGACGGGCACAGGGCCGATCGGGCCATTCAACCAATGCAGCGTGTTGAGATGGGTATGGCCGTGCAGGACCAGCTCGGCGCCGCCGGTAGAGATCACCGCGGCAAAGCGGCGGATGCCGATCATGCGCTTGTAAAAGCTGGTGGCGCCACGGATCGGCGGATGGTGGATCATTACCACGCGAAAGAGACCGGCCTCGCCGGCGGCGCGCAGCATGTTCACCGTCTCGCGCGCCTGCCGGGCAGAAAAAAAGCCGCTTGCTGCAAAGGGAGGCGTGGCGACCGCCGTCGAGCAGCCGATTAGGGCGACGCGGTCGCGGATGCGAAGATAGGGAAAGACGTGCTGATCTTCCGGCCACTCCGGCGGGGCAAGATCTCCCTGAACATAGGGATACCAGGCGCGCATGGCCTTCTCGTAGGCGCCGGGCACATAGGCATCGTGGTTGCCGGGAACGACGGAGGTGAAGGCGGGGTCGCCAACGGTTTTCAACCATTCGGCGGCGGTGCGGATCTCGATACCGCTGCCGAGATTGACGAGATCGCCGGTTACGGCGAGATGGTCGGCCTGCTTCGCCCTGATATCGTCCAGAAGAAGATCGAGGGTGCCGCCGAAAAGATGCTTGCGCCGGTTTCGGTGCCAGTTCACAAATCCGGTAATGCGTTTGGAGGCGAGTTCTCTGATCGAAAGCCGGGGCAAGGGACCCAGATGAACGTCGGAAATATGCGCGAGTTTGAACATGGGTTGAGACATAGCCCAGTCCATTGTCAAAACAAATACACCCATTTGCCGTTGGCCGGTCACTTCGGCGGGGCTGCGACATGAGCGACGGCGCTGCTCCCGACGAATCCCGTAGCTGGCGGGCAAGGTTGCTTGGCTGGATACTCCACAGCTATTTCGCGTTCACCCGCGGCATGACCTTGGGCGTGCGGGCAGCCTGCTTCGATCGGGAAGGGCGGATCTTCCTGGTGCGGCATTCCTATATTGCCGGCTGGCACATGCCCGGCGGCGGCGTCGAGCGTCATGAGACGGTGGAGCAGGCGCTGGCGAAGGAATTGCGGGAGGAGGGCAATCTGGTGATATCGGGCCGGCCGCAACTCTTCCACGTCTATCTCAACAACCGCACCAGCAAGCGAGACCATGTCGTCTTCTTCCGCGTGCAAGTGGAGCAGACCGCGCCGCGCAAGCCGGATCTCGAGATCGTCGAAAGCGGCTTCTTTCCGCTCGACGCCCTGCCCATGGGGACGACCAAGGCGACGTATCGCCGACTGAAGGAGCTGGAAGGTGGCGAGACGCCGTCGAATTATTGGTAGTGCTTCAGTTCCTCAAGCCGCCTTCGCCAATCCTTCGCGCCCATGCGGGCGGTCAAAATCCAGATCGGGACCGACGGGGACGATACCGGTCGGATTGATCGTTCGGTGGCTGCGGTAGTAGTGGTCCTTGATATGCGTAAGGTTGGTCGTCTCGGCGATACCGGGGACCTGATAGAGATCTCTCAGGTAAGCTGACAGGTTGCGATAATCCTCGATGCGGCGGATGTTACATTTGAAATGGCCGACATAGACGGCGTCGAAGCGGATGAGCGTGGTGAAGAGCCGCCAGTCGGCCTCGGTCAGCCGGTCGCCTAGGAGATAGCGGTTCGTCTCCAGACGCTTGTCGAGCATGTCAAGCGTTTCGAACAGGCGACGGACATTGCCGTCATAGGCTTCCTGCGTGCCGGCGAAGCCGGATTTGTAGACGCCGTTGTTGACCGTGTCGTAGACGACCTCGTTCAGTGCATCGATCTCGGCTCTGAGGTCCGATGGATAGAAGTCGTCCTTCGAGCCAGTCAAGCCATCGAACGCGCTGTTGAACATGCGGATGATCTCGGCGGACTCATTGTTGACGATCGTGCCGGTCTGCTTGTCCCAGAGGACGGGAACGGTGACGCGGCCGGAATAATGCGGATCTGCCTTGACGTAGACTTCCCAGAGCGCCTTTGCACCGAAGAGGTGATCGACCGTGCCGCCATCCTGGCCTTTGAACTCCCAGCCATTTTCCAGCATCAGCGGATCGACGATGGAAACGGAGATCAGGCCCTCGAGCTTCTTCAGCTTGCGGAAGATCAGCGTGCGGTGCGCCCAGGGGCAGGCGAGCGAGACGTAGAGATGGTAGCGCCCGGCCTCGGGCTTGAAGCCGCCCGTACCGCTCGGCCCCGGCGCGCCATCGGCGGTGATCCAGTTGCGGAACTGCGAGGCGGCGCGCTTGAAATGGCCCTTGGTTTCCTTCGTGTCGTACCAGACGTCATGCCAGACGCCGTCAACCAACATGCCCATTGCTCCATCCTTTCGCCGATCCTGTCGAAAACTTGATCCGGAAGATACGGTGTGCGTGCGGAATTTCGAGACAATAAACGATGAACAGTGCGTCACGTCATCATCCCGACATGATCATGCCTCAGCAAACGGTCGCTCACATTTTGCATTGGACGAACCGAAAATTTCCTGCTATCCGGCTTGTCACACTTTGAGGACCGCTTGTCATGAAAGCAACCAGAAGCCTGCGACGACGCCGATGATCCCGAACGCTCGAAAAGCGTTTTCGAGAACCATCCCGTCTGTCTATCTGGTTTCTTTGGTCTAATGTACAAGCACGATCTGGTCTACCTCACTGAGGATGCGTCGCACGACGCTGTCATCGAACTCATCAACGAAGAAGCATTCGGTCCCGGCCGGTTCGCCCGCGCTGCTGCGCGGATTCGCGAACAAGGCCCGCATGACCGCTCGCTCTCCTTCATCTGCGCCGATGATGGTGAGACGATCGCCTCCGTCCGGATGACGCCGGTGCTTGCCGGC
This sequence comes from Rhizobium sp. GW821-FHT14E12, assembly GCF_058803745.1. Lineage (NCBI taxonomy): Bacteria > Pseudomonadati > Pseudomonadota > Alphaproteobacteria > Hyphomicrobiales > Rhizobiaceae > Rhizobium > Rhizobium sp. GW821-FHT14E12. The sequence continues at coordinate 949,472 of NZ_JBXAPH010000001.1, read as the reverse complement.
TCGGTCAAGGGGCATCTGCTCGGACCGCTCGCCGTCCGCCCGTCGCACAAGAACCGGGGCATTGGCCGGGAATTGGTGCGGATCGCGATCGAGGCTGCCAAGCGGAAGGGATCTGAATCCGTGATCCTGGTCGGCGATCCGCCTTACTATAGTCCGCTCGGCTTCGAAAAAGTCGCTTACAACGCGCTGGCGTTTCCGGGGCCGGTCGATCCGGGCCGGGTGCTCGTCGTGCCGCTCGCCGCTGACACGCATGAGCGGCTGAAGGGCACGATTGCCTGGCATGATGACGCCGCATCGGCTGTCATTGCCGAGGATATTGACGACGAAGATCTGCCGCCGGTGGCGATCGCGGTTTAGCCGCCACGATTTCCACAGGCTGACCGATTACCGCCCGCGCACTCCCTTGCGCGGGCATTTTTCATCTACCTGTCATACGGCCAACCTAGAGTTTTGCCTGTTCTGATGAAGAGCGATTGCGAAACTTTTGGGGGTAGTGCAATGACTGAAAATCTCACGCAAAAAGATATATTTCCGACCAGTCAGCTGGAAGACGCTGACGGGGAAGGCCATAACTGTACCGACAATCCGACGATGGGGGAAATCATCGGACGTCGCTTTTCCCGCCGCGGCTTCCTGCAAGGGTCACTCGCTGTTTCCGCTATCGCTGCGACGGTGGGGCCGCTCGCATTGGTAAGCGCGGAAAAGGCACGCGCGGCCGGAGGCTCGGCCTTCGCCTTCAAGGAAGTCGAAGCCGGCGTCGATGCCGATCACCATGTCGCCGAAGGCTATGACGCCAATGTGCTGCTGCGCTGGGGCGACGCGCTCTTTGCCGATTCACCGGTCTTCGATCCAAAGAACCAGACCGCCGAGGCACAGCGCCGCCAGTTCGGCTACAACAACGATTATGTCGGCTATATCCCGCTGGAGGGCTCCTCCGAGCATGGCCTGCTGGTCGTCAATCACGAATATACCAATCCGCATCTGATGTTTCCGGGCCTGGTGACAATCGCCGACGGCAAGATCAAGCAGGCGCCGCTGAGCAAGGAGCAGGTGGATATCGAAATGGCGGCCCATGGCGGCACCATCGTCGAGATCCGCAAGGTCGATGGTAAGTGGCAGGTGGTTCCTGACGGCAAATATAATCGCCGTATCACTGCAACGACCGAGATGCAGCTGACCGGTCCGGCCGCCGGCAATGACCGGCTGAAGACCTTGGCCGATGCGACCGGCGCCAAGGTTTTCGGCACGCTCAACAACTGTGCCGGCGGCGTCACGCCCTGGGGCACTTACATCATGGCCGAGGAAAACTTCCACGGCTATTTCTCCGGCAAGCTGCCGGAAGGCCACAAGGAGGCCGCCAACTACAAGCGCTATGGCGTGCCGGAAGGCAGCTACGAATGGGCGAATTTCTATGACCGATTCGATCTCTCCAAGGAGCAGCATGAGCCGAACCGCTATGGCTGGGTCGTCGAAGTCGATGTTCTCGATCCGCAATCGGTGCCGAAGAAGCGCACCGCACTTGGCCGCACCAAGCATGAGGGTGCCGCCAATATCGTCTCCAAGGATGGCCGCGTGGTCCTCTATCTCGGCGACGACGAACGGTTCGATTATGTTTACAAGTTCGTGACGGCCGGTACCTTTAATACCGCCGACCGAGCCGCCAATCTCGACTTGCTCGACAACGGCACGCTCTATGTCGCCAAGTTCTCCGAGGATGGTACGCTTGCCTGGTTGCCGCTGACCTTCGGTCAGGGGCCGCTGACAGCGGAACATGGCTTTGCCAGCCAGGCCGACGTGCTGATCGAAACGCGCCGTGCCGCCGACCTGCTTGGCGCAACCAAGATGGACCGGCCGGAAGACATCGAACCCAATGCCGTCAACGGCAAGGTCTATGTGATGCTGACCAACAACAGCAAGCGCAAGGCCGATCAGGTCGAAGCCGCCAACCCGCGCGCCGACAATGCCTTCGGTCACATCATCGAGATCAGCGAAGAGGACGGCGTCTTCTCGGCGACCAAGGGCAAGTGGGAAGTGCTGCTGAAATGCGGCGATCCTTCGGTTGCAGCGGTCGGCGCTTCCTTCTCGACCGAGACGACGAAGAACGGCTGGTTCGGCATGCCCGACAACTGTTCCATCGATGCCGCCGGTCGTCTCTGGGTGGCGACCGACGGAAACAGCAACAAGGCGACCGGCCGTACCGATGGCCTCTGGGCTGTCGATACGGAAGGCGATGCGCGAGCGACGTCGAAGCTGTTCTATCGCGTACCCGTCGGTGCCGAGCTTTGCGGCCCGTTGTTCCTGCCCGATGACCAGACGGCTTTCGTTGCCGTGCAGCATCCGGGCGACGGCGGCGATGACTGGTCCGGTCACGGCCGTCCGTCTTATTACGAGGATCTGTCGACGCGTTGGCCGGACTTCAAGCCGGATATGCCGGTACGTCCCGCCGTGGTGGCCATCACCAAGACCGGTGGTGGCAAGATCGCCGTCTAAGGCTTTGTAAAGAACAACCTATCGCCCCGTCTGCCTCAGCGGGGCGATAGTTTTTTCTGCAGGAAATAACGGCTGCGACCCGCAGGGAAGTCCGGCAACTCGCCGAAGATGGCGTAGCCCTGCCGCTGATAGGCGCGCAGCGCCTGTGGATTGAAGGTATCGATCCAGGCGCCGAAACAACCCCGCGCCATCGCTTCCGCTTCCGCCGCGTTCAGCAGCTTGCCGGCCATGCCCTGGCCGCGCAATGTTTCCGGCACGAACAGCCATGCCGTGAACAGCCAGCCCCAGGCCGTATAGCCCGAGACGCCGCCGATGGTCTTGCCGCTTTCGTCGCGGATCAGAACAGCGAGCGCACGGCGTTCGGACGGACCGACATCGGCAGTATTGAAGGCGGTCAAGCCTTCGCTGATCGCCGCGAGGTCGGTTTCGGAAGGCGTATCCGTTACATCAAGTCGCGACATGATACTCACCGTCCTTCGCGCCACCACATGGCGGAAAAGCCAAAGAGGAGGGCGGCAAGACCGGCAAAGCCCGCAAAGAGCGGCAGGTTGTTGATGCCCTTCAATATGGTCTCGTCGGTCATGCGGATGGTCAGGCGCTGATCGTCGGCGACACGCACGGCGCCGCGCACCGGCAGGATCGGCGGGACGGTGACGCCGCCGCTGGCGGTGGCGACCCGCGTGACAAGCCCCTTGGTCTTTTCCGCCAAGGGCTTCAGCGTCTCCGTCGTCGAGATCATCGCCTTGAATTCCGGCGCGTCAACGGCGCCGACATGCACCAGCGTCGAGAGATTGCCATTGGCGATCTGATAGAGCCCGATCTCATCCATGCGCTTGTCAGCTTGGTAAAGGCCCGGCTCGGTCTGCTTCAGCGGCAATGTCTGTGTCTTGCCGGAGGGAGACTTGATCGTGGCGGGGCCGGGATCATCGCCGATCGTCTGGCGGGTCACCTCCAGCGTGCGGCCGGCGGCGCGTGCGGTCAGCGCCTCTTCCTCCAGCGCCGGCTCCTTCAGCAGCCAGTGGGCGATGCGGCGATAGAGCGACACATGCGGCCCGCCGCCTTCGAAGCCGCGCGCCCATAGCCAGCCTTCGTCGGAGAGCAGCATGGCAACACGGCCCTGGCCGACGCGGTTCAGCACCAGCAGCGGATTGCTGTCGGCGCCCACCATCACGGTCTGGCCCTGCGGCTTCTCGACGTCGACGCTGCGGAACCAGCGGCCCCAATGCGGCGGTTCGGTATCCGACCCGTCGAGGCCGCGCGTGACCGGGTGCTTGCGGCCCTGATCCGACAGGCGCGGATAGAAGGGTTTTTCGATCATCTGCCCTGTTGGTTCGGCCGGGAGCACCGCGGAAAGCGGTGTCAACGCGATCGAATTGCCGGCCGCGTGTTCGGGGCCGGCGGCCACCAGCAGTGCGCCTCCGTTTTCGACATATTGGGCCATGTAGTCGTAATAGATCGTCGGCAGGACGTTGGGGCGGTCCTGGTAACGGTCGAAAATGATCAGGTCGAAAGAGGTGATCTTGTCGACGAAGAGTTCGCGTGTCGGGAAAGCGATCAGCGACAACTCATTGATCGGCGTACCATCCTGCTTGTCCGGCGGCCGCAGGATGGTGAAGTGCACGAGGTCGACGGAGGCGTCCGATTTCAGCAGGTTGCGCCAGGCGCGCTCGCCGGCATGCGGTTCGCCGGAGACGAGCAGCACGCGCATGTTCTGGCGGATGCCTTCGATCATCTGGACGGTGTGGTTGTTGATGGGCGTCACTTCGCCCGGCACTTCGGCAACGGCGAATTCGAGCACATTGTTGCCGGCGCGCGGCACCTTGAAGCTGAAAGGCGTATCCTGGCCGGGCGTCGCCTGCAGCGTCGCGATCTCATCGCCGTTCATCTTGACGGTCACGTCTGCCGTACCGCCGGGGCTCTTGCCGTCGTCGATGACGCGCAACACGAGTTGCTGCTCGTCGTTGACGATGCCGAAGCGCGGCGCGCGCACCACTTCGATGCGCCGGTCGAATTCGTCCGGCTTGCCGGTGATCAGCCCGTGGATCGGTGCGTCGAAGCCGAGCGCCTGGTTGACGCCCGGAATATCGTGGATCTGACCATCAGTCAGGAAGATCGCGCCGCCGACGCGGGCGGGCGGCACATCGGCGATTGCCGAGGAGAGCGCGGAGAAGAGCCGCGTCGAGGGTGATTCGGATTCGGCGGGTTCGCGCACTTCGACGATGCGCGGCTCGATGCGCGGGAATTGCGCCAGCCGGTCCTTCAGCGCGTCCAGCGCCTCGTCGGTCATCTTGATGCGCTCAGGCGTCTCCTGGCTCAGGCTGCGGTCGACGATGACGGGGACGATGGTGGAGAGCTGGTCGCGGTCCTCCTGCATCAGCACCGGATTGGCGAGTGCCGCCAGGAGAGCGAATGCAGCAAGCGCACGGATCCAGCCGCCACGCATGCGCCGGAAGACCGCGAGCGCGGCGATGGCAAGCGTGATCACCGCGAGGGCGGCGAGAACAGGCCAGGGCAGGAAGGGGGCGAAACCGATGTTCATTCTATTGCCCCAACCGTTCCAGGATATCAGGGATATGCACCTGGTCGGCCTTATAGTTGCCGGTCAGCATGTACATCATGATGTTGACGCCGGTGCGGTAGGCATATTCGCGCTGCGTCTCGTCTGGCGGCACGGTCGGCAACAGCGGCGAGCCATTGTCGCCGATCGCCCAGGCGCCGGCGAAATCATTGCCGGTGATCATGATCGGGGTCACGCCATCCGCCGAAGTCACGGCATTGCCGTCGCCGCGCGTATCCTGCCGTGCTTCGATCCACAGCGGACTGTCGGCATAGCGGCCGGGAAAGCTTGAGAGCAGATAGAAGGACTTCGTCAGCACATGACCTTTCGGCACAGGCTCCAGTGCGGGAATGTCGAGATTGGCGAGGATTTCCTGCAGCCGCTGGCCGTTCGGGCTCGGCGTGGTGTTGTCACCCATCGTGTCGATCGCGTCGCGCGTGTCGAAGAGCACGGTGCCGCCGTTGCGCATATAGGCGTCGATGTGGTTGATGGCATCGTTGGACGGCATCGGCGCGGTGGCGGAAATCGGCCAGTAGATGATCGGATAGAAGGCGAGTTCGTCCTTGGCGGGATCCAGCCCGACCGGAGGACCGGGCTCCAGCGTCGTGCGATAGGTCAGAAAATCGGAAAGGCCGGCAAGACCGCGCTCGGAAATACGGTCGACCTCGGACTCGCCGGTGACGACATAGGCAAGATGCGTCTTGTCGAGCCGCGAAAAGATGGTGTCGTCGCCTGGCTTGGAATCGTCGGCCGAGGCGCTGCCCGGATGCAGGAAGGCGGCAACCGAGACTGCGAGCAGCAACATCGCGGCACCGGTTGCGGCCGTCTTTGTCGATCTGCGAAGGCGCGGGAAGGCGCCGTTCATGAAGAGCACGATCAGGCTGTCTGCAAGCAGGACCAGAAAGGCGATGGTGAAGAGGATCGGCTTGGCCGACCAGGCTTCACCGCCGATGAGGCCTTCCTGCGCAACAGAGAGGCCCGTTGCGGAGGCATCCAGTGGCTTCAGTTGCGCGCCGTCCGGTAGAACATTGAGCGCCGTAAAGCCTTCTTCCGAGCCGTAGAGGCCGGGTGGGTTGTCGAAATTGGCGGTGATGGCGCCTTTGTTGTTCGGTTCGAGCGGTCGGGCAGCACCGGTTTCGCTGATCAGCGCACCCTTGGCGGTCAGCAGCCGGTAGGGCGGCATGGCTTCGCTGGTCTTCGGCGCGCTGTTGCCCGAGTTGACGCCGCCGGACCGGGAGAGCTGCACGATACGGCGCAGCATTTCGACGAAGTCACCCGAGATCGGCAGATCGGACCATTGCGGTTCGGCGCTGACATGGAAGAGGACGATGCGTCCGGTCTTCATTTGTTGTTCGGTTACCAGCGGTGTGCCGTCGGCAAGGCTTGCCCAGGTGCGCTCCGCAAGGTCAGGTGTCGGCTCGGCCAGCACCTGCCGCTTGATAAGCACGTTGGCGGGCTTCGGCATGCCGGCGAAGGGACCGAAGGTTGGGAAATCGGCGAGCGGCTGCGGTTCGGCCCAGGAGAGTGCGCCGCCGAAGGTACGTTCGCCCTGGCGCAACGTCACCGGCACCAGCGGGTCGTCGGCGGGAGCGGCGGCGAGGCGAGGCCCCGCGAAGCGTACCAGCGTGCCGCCATTCTGGATCCATTGCTGTAGCGGGCCATAGCTTTCCTGCGGCAGGCGACCAACATCGGCCATGATGATCACGGACGGATTGCCGGCGAGCAATTCAGAGATCGACTTTGCCAGATCGGCGCTGTTCGGCTGGACCAGATCGGCATAGGGCTGCAGGGCGCGCTGGATATAATAAAGCGGCGACAGGATCGGCTGGAATTCGTCTGCGGCCTGCCCGGACAGCAGCGCGACGCGCCGGCGCTTGAAGCCGTCGTCGAGCAGATGCACGGTGCCGGCACTTGCATGGCGGTCAATGCTGATGCGGGCGAAATCGTTGCGCATCTCGAAGGGGGCAGCGATCGAGCCGGTGGCAACCGTCTGACCGCCGGCGAAGTTCAGCGAACCGGCCGCGATCGGCCGTCCCTGGTTGTCGAGGGCGGATAGGCCCAGCCGGAGCGGGTTGGCGGCGTTCAGCCGTGTCGCGGTCACCGTCATGTCGTTTGCGGCGTTGGCAGCGCCGGCGATCGCCAGCACATCGCCGCCGTCGCCCTGGATCAGGCGCAGTTCGCTCGGCTTCAAGGCGGCGAGTTGGGTGAGGATATCGTCCTTGTCCTTGCTTTCGACGCCGTCGGAGAGGAAGGCGATCGTGCCCGGTTCGGTGCCGTTGAGGGCGGACTTGATGGCCTGTGCGGCGCGCTGACGATCCGGCACCAGCGGTCTCGGATTGATCGCATGCAGCCTGTCGCGGGCGGCAGTGGCCGCGCCGGGCGTAGTGTCGTTGCTCTGTTCGGCGCTGAAGGCGATGGAAACGGGTATGCCCTTGGCGTCGGCATCGTCGATCAGCGCATCCGCCGTCTGCACGCGGCGCTCCCAGTCGGAGGCGGTTGCCCAGCTATTGTCGATGAGCAGCACCAGCGGACCGCTGCTCGACAGCGTATTGGTGCGCGGATTGAACATCGGATTGGCGATGGCAAGAATGACGAGGGCGGCGAGCGCCATGCGCAGCAGCGTCAGCCACCAAGGGCTGCGCGCCGGCGTTTCCTCGCGCTTCAGGATCGTTGCGAGGATGCGCACCGGCGGGAAGACCTCCGCTCTCGGATGCGGCGGCGTGAGACGCAGCAGCCACCAGATCGCCGGAAGCAGGATCAGGGCGCCAAGGATCGCGGGGGAGGCGAATGCGAAGGAGAGGCCGCTCATGGCTGCCCTCCCGACGCTACTTTTGCAGGCATGCCGGAAAGATACATGTGCACGGCGACCAGCGCTTCCGATGCCAGCCGGTCGGTGCGGTGGCTCACAAAGGTCCAGCCGAGATGGCGCAGCGACTGGCCGAGACTATCGCGGCGGGCGAGATAGGCGCGCTGATAATCCTCGCGCAGGTTTTCCGCCCGCCCGGCCACTAGCTTCGTGCCGGTTTCGGGATCGCTGAACTCGGTGCGGCCACTATAGGGAAAGATTTCCTCGGCCGGGTCGGCGATCTCGACCACATGGCCGCGCAGTCCCCGGCGGCCAAGCGGTCCGATCCGGCTCATGACATCGTCGGCATCATCCAGAAAATCGCCGATCAGCACGATATCGCTCCAGCCGCGGATCATCGTGGTCTGCGGCAGGCCGCCCTCGAGCGGCGTATGCATCAGTGCCGCCGCCAGCCGTTCGGCGGCATTACGGGTGGAGACCGGCTCCATGATGCCGGGGCAGCCGACGCGTTCGCCGGAGCGGGCGAGGATTTCGGCAAGCGCCAGCATCAGCACCAGCGCGCGGCTTTCCTTGGAGACATGGCCGTAGGTCGATTTGTACATCATCGACGGCGACATGTCGGCCCAGAGCCAGATCGTGTGCGCGGCTTCCCATTCATGGTCGCGGATATAGGTATGATCGTCACGGGCCGAGCGGCGCCAGTCGATGCGCGACAGGCTCTCGCCTTCGCTATAGGGGCGGAACTGCCAGAAATTCTCGCCGATGCCGCGCTTGCGCCGGCCGTGCCAGCCGGCAATGACGGTGTTGGCGATGCGCTTGGCTTCGACGAGGCAATCCGGCACGAGGGCGGCACGGCTGCGAGCGCGGGAGAGGGCATCATTGCCTGAGGTCGGGCTGACGATCTGTCCGATGGATGCCACGCGCTTATAGTCTCCTCGATATCCCGCGTTACGTTCTTGACTGCTTGACCAGCCCTGCGATCACGTCTCGCACCGACATGCCTTCGGCGCGGGCGGAAAAGGTCAGCGCCATGCGGTGTTGCAGCACCGGCTCGGCCAGCGCGTGCACATCGTCGAGCGAAGGCGCAAGCCGGCCTTCATAGAGCGCGCGGGCGCGGGCGCAGAGCATCATCGCCTGGCCGGCGCGCGGGCCGGGACCCCAGGCGACATGCTTGTCGGTCGAGGCATTGCCCTGACCGGGGCGGGCGGAACGCACAAGCGAGAGGATGGCGTCGACGACGCCGTCACTGACCGGCATCTGGCGGATCAGCGTCTGGATCTCGATCAGTCGCTCGGCATCGATCACCGCATGCGGCGTCGCTTCGTTAAGGCCCGTGGTTTCGAGCAGGATCCGGCGTTCGTCGGCAAGTTCCGGATAGTCGACGTCGACTTGCAGCAGGAAACGGTCGAGCTGTGCTTCCGGCAGCGGATAGGTGCCTTCCTGCTCCAGCGGGTTCTGGGTTGCCAGAACGTGAAACGGCGCCGGCAAATCGTAGCGCTGGCCGGCGATGGTGACGTGATATTCCTGCATCGATTGCAGCAGCGCCGATTGCGTGCGCGGCGAGGCGCGGTTGATCTCGTCGGCCATCAGCAATTGCGCGAAGACCGGGCCTTTGACGAAGCGGAAGGAGCGGCGGCCGCTTTCATCCTGATCCATGACTTCGGAGCCGAGAATATCCGACGGCATCAGGTCCGGCGTGAACTGCACGCGGTTGGCGGCAAGGCCGAGAACGGCGCCGAGCGTGGTCACCAGCTTGGTTTTGGCAAGGCCCGGTACACCGACAAGCAAAGCGTGGCCACCGGCAAGCACGGCGAGAAGCGTGTTTTCAACGACGCTTTCCTGGCCGAAAATGACCTTGGAAACCTCATCGCGGATGGTGGCAATATCGCCCAGTGCCCGCTCGGCCGATGCAATCATGGCCTGGTCATCGAGGCTCGTTTCGGTCGATTTGATCATGCCCATTTGCATCTCCAACGGCTGAAAAACGGTACGCGCGATTCGCAGACCTTACACATTTGCCTCATACTCAATACAACTTACCGCCATGAAGATAGCTGACAAGCACGTTTCGAATGACTATCTCGTGAGAAACGGCTGTATTCAGGACTAAGTGCAAACCGGGACGGAACAATGGCAAGCGAAGAAATCAGGTCGACCAGCGATGCGGCAAGTCTGGCTGCGCTGATTTCGCGCGCGGCCGGCGATAGTGGCGGACGCAAGAAGGGCCTGCCGCCCGTAGACCAATGGAATCCGCCGTTTTGTGGCGATATCGACATGGAAATCCGCGCCGACGGCACCTGGTTCTACATGGGCACGCCGATCGGCCGCGCGCCGCTGGTGCGGCTGTTTTCCACGGTTCTGCGCAAGGATGCGGATGAGAAGACCTATCTCGTCACGCCTGTGGAAAAGGTCGGCATCCGGGTCGTCGATGCGCCCTTTGTCGCGGTCGAGATGAGCGTGACCGAACGAGATGGCAAACGGTTGCTGACGTTCCGCACCAATGTCGGCGATGTCGTCGAGGCGGGCAGGGAGCATCCTATACGCTTCGTCATTCGCGGCGATAATGACGAATTGAAGCCCTACCTGCATGTCCGCGGCCGGCTGGAAGCACTGGTGACGCGCGCGGTGATGTATGATCTCGTCGAACTGGGAGAGACGGTGGTGATTGCCGGGCGGGAGATCTTCTGCGTGCGCTCCGGCACCTCTGTCTTTCCCGTCATGCCGGTTGCCGAACTGGATGCCCTGACGCGATGAGCGAATTTCCCCTTTATTCCGCCGGTGAATTCCGGCGTCGCGCGCTCAATCAGAGCGGCGGCCCGGTCGAGCTTGCCTGGCGCGACCATGGCGACCATGTGCTCAATCCGGAAACGATCGCGCAGGTCGAGGGGCTAAACCTGCGCGATGCGGCGGTGCTGGTGCCCGTGGTGGATGACGGCGAGGACGCCAAGGTCATCTTCACGCTGCGCACCTCGACCTTGCGCAAGCACTCCGGCCAGATCGCCTTTCCGGGCGGCGCCATCGATCCGGAGGATGCCTCGCCGGAAATCGCGGCGATGCGCGAGGCGGCCGAGGAGATTGGCCTTGCGGATATCTTCATCGAGCCGGTGGCCCGCTTGCCCCATTATCTGGCAGCGACCGGCTTTCGCATCACGCCGATCCTCGCGGTGGTCAAGCCCGGCTTTGAGTTGAGGCTCAATCCAACCGAGGTGGAGGATGCTTTCGAGGTGCCGCTTTCCTTCCTGATGGACCCTGATCATCACGTCACCGACAGCATGGTGTGGCAGGGGATCGAACGTCAGTTTTATCGCATGCCCTATGGATCGCACATGATCTGGGGCATTACAGCCGGCATTGTCCGCACGCTTTATGAAAGGCTCTATTCATGACTTCCGTTGCCGGTGAGACCTGGTTCAAGGACGAGGCCCTGCAGCGCGTGCTGTCCCTGTTGAACGCCGATGGCGGCGAGGGGCGTGTCGTCGGCGGTGCGGTGCGCAACAGTCTGCTGGAGTTGCCCGTCGCCGATATCGATATCGCCACAACCTTGTTGCCGGAGGTGGTCATCGAAAGGGCGGTTGTCGCCGGCATCAAGGCGGTGCCGACGGGCATCGCGCATGGAACGGTAACGCTGGTCATCGATGGAAAACCGTTTGAGATCACCACCTTGCGCCGCGATGTTGAGACAGATGGCCGCCGTGCCCAGGTTGCCTTCAGCAATGACTGGCAGGCGGATGCCGAGCGGCGCGACCTGACGATCAACGCGCTCTATGCCTCGGATAGCGGCGAGGTCGTCGATATGGTCGGCGGGCTCGCCGATCTCGAGCGCCGCAATATCCGTTTCATCGGCGACGCGGCGACGCGGATCGCCGAAGACCATCTGCGCATCCTGCGTTTCTTCCGTTTCTTCGCCTATTACGGCAGCGGCCGGCCGGATGCCGACGGGTTGCGTGCCTGCGCGGCGGCGCGGTCGAAAATCGCATCGCTGTCGGCGGAGCGTGTCTGGTCGGAGATGAAGAAGCTGCTTGCGGCCAAGGATCCGGGCCGGGCATTGCTCTGGATGCGGCAGGTCGGGATCCTGACCGAAGTGCTGCCGGAGACCGAGAAATGGGGCATCGATGCCATTCCGGCGCTGGTCGCCACGGAACAAGCGCTTGGCTGGACGCCCGATCCCTTGCTGCGGCTTGCGTCCATCGTGCCGCCGGATGCCGCTAGGCTGGCTAAGCTTGCCGAGAGATTGCGACTGTCCAAGGCGGAAGCGGCCTCTTTGCAGAGCTGGGCGAATACGCCTGTTATCAAGGACGATATCTCCGAAGCGGCCTTCGATCGCTTGCTCTACCGCTATGATACGTCCGGCGTTGCGGCCCGGCTGAAGCTGGCGCTTGCCGTTGCGCGGGGCAAGGCGGAAGGTGATTTCGAGGAGATGGCGCGCACCGCCCGGCTGGGAAAGCTGCTGGAGCGGACGACACGCTGGAAGAAGCCGGTCTTTCCGGTCAGCGGCGCGGATGCGCTGGCTTCGGGCGTCAGCGCGGGCCCTCGGGTCGGCGAAATTCTCGGCAAGCTCGAACAGCAATGGCTCGACGGCAATTTCGCCATGGACCGGGCGGCTCTGCTCGCCCGGCTGAAGGAATTGATCGAGTCCTGATGTCCATGGGCTGGAATTAGGCGGCGTTCGCTTCGTCGCGAATGCGGGCCTTGATGTTGTCGACCATGCCTTCCCGGATGGTCGTCTCGCCATGGGCGTTACGCATGTGCTCGACGGCGCGACGAACTACTTCGGCATCGTCATTGGCGCGGGTGTGCCAGTCGCAGCCGGGCACGAGCGTACCACATTCGAACAGTCGCATATCTGCCTCCTGATATTTCAACGCGATGTCATTTGTTCATGCCGTAAGGCATGAAGGTCAGAACGCGAAAGGTGGAGAAAGGTTTCCTCCGTCCGGCAAGGCCTCCACCCCGCCGGACGATACTTTCCGGACATCAGTCCGGCATGGCCCATGCCTTGAAGCAATCCGAAGATTGATATTTCGGAGCCGGCGTTTGCCGCGTCGGACGATCCGCCGTCATGCTGGCGATCTCGCCCGGTGACTTACCGGCCAACTGCATTCTGACCTGCTCGATGAAACAGGAGAGGGGCAGATCCGATCCGCTTCTGACCCGCATATCCTCGGCCAGCCGAACTATGAACTCCGGCGTATCGACGCTGCGCGAAAGCTTCTGTTCATTCGCAATCTCTGCAACTTGATTCTGTACTGCCATTACAATCTCCTCCGATTGAAACGCGCATTACCTAACCTAGGTACTCCTCCGAACGATTTCAGGGTGCTCCTGATGTTTTAATGTTGGCGCTTACGGCCAACGCACCACGGGCGGCAGGGACGATAGGATCGACTCAACATTGCCGCCTGTCTTCAGCCCGAAGATTGTACCCCGATCGTAGAGCAAATTGAACTCCACGTAGCGCCCGCGACGGATCAATTGTTCGTCACGATCCTCTTCAGTCCATGCTTCGTTGAAGTTCGAACGGACGATCCGCGGATAGACCATGGAGAATGCGCGGCCGACGTCGCGGGTGAAGGCGAAATCGGCATCCCAGCCGCCGGCTTCTTCCGTGGAATGCAGCCAGTCGAAGAAAATGCCGCCGATGCCGCGCGATTCATTGCGGTGCTTCAGATAGAAATACTCGTCGCACCAAGCCTTGTAGCGCTGGTAGTCCGCCACCTTATGGCGATCGCAGACGATCTGCATCGCGCGGTGAAAGAGGACGCTATCGGTGTCTTCCTGCGTGCGCCGCCGGTTGAGCATCGGCGTCAGATCGCAGCCGCCGCCGAACCATTGGCTTGTCGTCACCACCATGCGGGTATTCATGTGTACGGTCGGCACATTCGGATTGACCGGATGGGCGATCAGCGACAGGCCGGAGGCCCAGAAGCGGGGATCTTCTTCGGCGCCGGGGATCTGGCTGCGAAAGTCGGGCGAGAATTCGCCGTAGACGGTGGACGTGTGGATGCCGACCTTCTCGAAGACGCGGCCTTCCATCATCGACATGCGCCCGCCGCCGCCTTCGCCGTTCTCCCGCTGCCAGTCCTTGGCAATGAAGCGCCCCGGCGTCTGATCGGAAAGGGGACCGGCAAGCTCGTCTTCCAGCTGTTCGAACTCGGCGCAGAGCGCATCGCGCAGGCTCTGAAACCAGCCTTGCGCCGCTTCCTTCTTTTCTTCGATGTCTTCGGGCAGTTCCTTGGGGAGGTTCGGTCGTTCCATATGTGCTCTCCGGATACGGGCGGCCAGAGGCCCGCGATTCGATTTGTCGCCTTGAATATCAGCAACATCGTGGCGGAACCAGCACGCTGGCCTCATAGGAGAATCGACTCGCAAATTGCCAAATGCGGTATTATGTTCCCTGTTAAAGGCGAGGTTTCATGATGAAGATACCCGGACCGCCGCCCCTTGATGGGTTGAAACAGAGAATATTCCGGCACCGGCAGGAAAATCCCGCTGGCAGAAAGAATGATTTCGTTCGCGAGACCTTTTGTCTCAGCCGCCCGGAAGCACGCGCCAAGGCGCGCGAATGGTTCGATACTTTCCCGAAAGCCGCCTATTGGACCGAAGTCGAAAGCTGGCGGCAGGTCGACGGCGACCGCATCGAGTTCACCATGCGGCGCCTGCCATCGGCGGATTGATGGGAATGTTGCCGGCAGACTGAAGCGCGACTATTGCGTGTTCCGCAGCCGGCTCTCGATCAATAGCCCGCTTTCATCCAGGATCGGATGTGCCACGGAGACGATGTGGGCGTTGATGCGCTTCAGGTCGCGCAGCATGTCAAGATGCAGCGAGCTGGTCTGAAGGCTGTCGACGCGGCCGTCGCGCAGGCGTTCGAGATGGCGCTCGGAGGATTGTTTCTCCAGCCGGCGGACATCGACCTTCACCTCCATGAGCTGGCGGGCGAGATTGAAATCGCGGGTGACGAAGATGGTCTGGGCGATGCGCAGATTGTCGATCGTCATGCTGAAGAGCTTTTGCAGCTCCTGATAACCGTCGTCCGAGAAGGTCAGGCCTTTACCGATCTTCTTCGCCACCTGCTCGGCCAGGCCCTTTTCGATGATGTCGCCGATATGCTCGAGGTTGATGGCGTAGTCGATGATGACGATCGAGCGGCGGCCATTTTCGTCGTCCAGCCCTTCACGCCCGAGCTTGGAGAGATAGATCTTCACTTCCTGCTGAATGCGGTCGACGCGCTTTTCCAGGATCGCGATTTCCTTCAGCGGCGACAGGTCGTTGTGGTTGAAGGCATTTTCCGTGCGGATCAGCATGCGCTCGATGAGATCGCCGACGCCTAAGACTTCGCGCGTCGCGCTGGCGAGCGCCACGACCGGCGTGCTGAGCGCATTATGATCGAGGAACTTCGGCCCGTCATCGGCCTGTGGATCGTCGCGCACCAACCGCAGCATCGTCTTCGACAGGAAGGATGAGAAAGGCCAGGCGCAGATGGCAAGGGCGATGTTGAAGAGAAGATGCACGTCGACCGGCAGCTTGGCGGGCGAAAAATGCAGGCCCTGCATCCACGCACCGATGTAGCTCGCAAAGGGCAGCACGATGAGACAGCCGATGGTGCGTACGATCAGGTTGCCAAGCGTCACCCGCCGGGCGGTGGCGGGGCCGGAGAGGGTGGCCATGACCGGCGGGATCGCGCCGCCGAGATTGGCGCCGAGGACGAGCACCACCGTCAGGGCCGGAGAGAGGATGCCGGCCGAGGCAAGCGACAGGATCAGCACGACCACGGCGAGGCTGGAGGAGGAGACGAAGGCAAGCACGGCGGAAAAGATCAGCGCCACCGGCAGTGCGCCGTCGAGCAGGCCGATGAAGGCGGCGAGCGCCGGAGACTGCCGCATCGGTTCCGTGGCGAGGCTCAGGAGTTGCAGCGACAGCAGCATCAGCCCGATGCCGATCAGGGCTGTGCCTGCGCCCTGCTGGGTGGTGGCCGAGCGGCGGTAGAGCACGATGCCGATGAGAATGATCAGCGGCGACAGCCATTCAATGCCGGTTGCGACGATCCAGGCCGTGACAGCGGTGCCGACATTGGCGCCGAGCAGCACGATCTGCGCCATGCTGGGCAGGACGAGATCGCGCTCGACGAAGGAGGCGATCATCAGCGCGGTCGCGGTCGAGCTTTGCAGCGCCACGGTTGCGACGAAGCCAGAGACGAAGGAGCGAAGGCCGCCGCGCGTGCCGCTGGCAAGGCCAGTTCTAAGCCGTGCACCGAAGGCACGCGACACACCATCCTTTACCTGTGCGAGGCCGAACAGCAGCAAAGCCACGGCTCCGAACAGATTGATCATCACGACGGTGGATTCCATGTCGTCTTTTTATATCTTTCTCATGCCGTGATGTTATTGCCGATAAAATGGAAACTTGACGTATGTCACTGAAAAGGCATGTATTTCAGTGATTTTTCTTCTGTATGGAATCGCGGCGATTTTACTCGCCGGCTAAGGATTATACGCTCGCAGCGCCCGCGCTCCAACACTATGCGCGACATATCGGAGTAATATTTGCGCAGTGCCCGATTTTAGTGCGGCTTCGGCGGCGGCGCCTCGTCGGAAGGGCTGGTTTCCTTTGCCGGACTCTTGGGCAAACTCTTGTTCGAGAATGCTTTTTTCACCGTCTCGATCGGCACCGGCCGCCGTATCGGTCGCACGGAAGGCGATGGGACGGCGGGTTCGGCTATCGAGGCTTCAGTTTTGGTTTCAACATGCAGTGGCGGCGCGGCGGCCAGGATCTCCTTAAGCACTGATGTCACCGGCAGATGGCTGTGCAAATCCGTATTGGTGTGATGCCCGGCATGCGGAATGCGACGGTCGGCGGTAATGAACGGCCGGGAATTCATTTCGCCGAACCAGTCCCACTCGCCGATGACGTCGATGACGTCGGAAAAGATCGGCGGCATGGCGATGCGCGTGCCGATGGTGACGATCTTCGTGCTCTCCGCCAGTTTCGCGACGCGGACCTCGTCCTGCCGACTAAGGCCGTGAAGTGCTGCGGAGAGCACCAGATTGCCCTTGGAGTGGCCGACGAGCAGGCGGAAGGAGAAGCGGGGGTCGGTCAGAAGCGCACGCACCGTGCGGGTGTCCAGGCTGGTGCGCGATGTCGCCTCGTCGCTGTTTGTTTCGGCGGCGCCGAATTTCGGCCGTCCGGCAAAGTCGTCCAGCATTTCAAGAGCAGGGCGCAGGCCTTTGAGATGACCGAAGAAGAAATGTCCGCCAAGCGTCTCGGTGATGACGTCGGCGAGGCCATAGCCGGAAACGACGACTGCGGCCGGTGCGCCGACCGCGTCGGCAACATTGCGGGCAAAGGCGGCCGCACCGAGAGCAGAGCCGCCAATGCCGGCAACCGCCAGCGCCTGCACGTCACACCCGCCGCGTCGCGCGAACTCTTCCAGCGTCTCGCAGAGAATGGTTGCGCCGCCGCCGCTTGGCGGAACGATCATGATCGTGCCTTCAGCGGCCAGGGAGTCGCTGATGTAGAAAGCTTCATCCGGGGTGATGACCTTGACGTCGTAGAACAGCGCATCAAGCGTCGTGTTGCGCTGGCGAAGCGCTTCCAGGGCGAGATTGCGCATCGGCGAGCGTTGCAGTCGTTCGGGCAGGCTGAGGGTGCGTGCGAATTGCGTAAGAGTGAGGGTGAATGCCGTCTGGAACATGGGTCACCTCGCCAAGGTTGCCGTAAGTTAGAGCATTCCAATGCAAAGCTTCTCACACTTTATTCGGCATGCCAACGGCTATTCACGACCACGTCGTCTGCCGCAAAGCCTCACCCGATATCATCGCCACGGACATAGCGAGATTGATGGAGCGCTGGCCTTCGATCATCGGGATGAGGATGCGACCGTCGGCCTTTTCATGCACATGATCAGGCACGCCGGCACTCTCGCGGCCGAAGAGCAGGATATCGTTTTCCCGGAAGGTAAAGGCCGTGTAGCGCTCGGCCGCTTTGGTGGATGCGAGCACCAGCCGCCGCCCGCTTGTCGCTCGCCACTCCTCGAAGCGCTCCCAATTGACATGCCGCGTCAGGGCGACGGCGGAGAGGTAATCCATGCCGGCGCGCTTCAGGTTGCGGTCCGAAATGTCGAAGCCGGTGGGCTCGATGATGTCGACGCCAAAGCCGAGGCAAGCGGCGAGCCGAAGGATCGTGCCGGTGTTGCCGGGAATGTCGGGCTGGTATAGGGCGATGCGCAGCGAAGTCATGGTTTGCAACTAGCGAAAACGCCCGGATTTGTCTTCGGGTATTCGTCGAATAGCTCTGTTTTTGTGATGACGTCCATCAGCAAAATTGAAGATTCCGGTGCGTCTTTAGGCATATTCCGCTTTTCAAAGCTAAAAATGCACGGTAAAAGGGAGCCGCTCTACAACTCGCGACACAGGGAGGCTTAGATGACTATATCGTTTGTGATGATGCGCCTCCTGGCCATTCGACCATGGCTGTGATTCAGGCGCTATAAAGCGCATTTTCGCGAGTTCCCCCTTTTTCGATTCGATACGCGGCTGGTAGGGCCTCGTTCTTTTATCACCCGGCCACCCTGTCAGCCTGTGATCCCTTGAGATGCAGCAGCCGTGGCCAAAGGGTCGAGTCTTTGGAGCATATTTCATGTTTGGCTGGTTCGAACAGCGACTAAATCCCTTTCCGAGCGAGGTGCCGGACGTTCCGCCGCGGGGGCTGTTTGCCTTCTGCTGGCACTATACCAAGCCGGCCGCCCCCTGGCTGCTCGCCATGGCTTTTCTTGCCATGCTGATCGCCGCCGGCGAAGTCGCGCTGTTCCAGTTCCTCGGCAATATCGTTGATTGGCTGTCGCATGCCGACCGGGCGACGTTCCTGCAGATGGAATGGAAAAAGCTCTTCTGGATGGGTGCCATGGTGGTGGTCGGCCTGCCGCTGGCGGCCGTCATTCATTCCGTCATCATGCATCAGGTCCTGCTCGGCAACTATCCGATGATCGCCCGTTGGCAGATGCATCGCTTCCTGCTGCGCCACAGCATGACCTTCTTCGCCAACGAGTTTGCGGGCCGCGTCGCCACCAAGGTGATGCAGACCTCGCTCGCGGTGCGCGAAGCGGTCATCAAGATCCTCGACGTCTTCGTCTATGTCGTCACCTATTTCCTGTCGATGATCCTGGTCATCGCAGTGGCGGACTGGCGGCTGATGTTGCCGATCCTGGCATGGCTGGCGGCCTACATCGCCATCGTCGGCTACTTCGTGCCGCGGCTGCGCAAGATCGCCGCCGCCCAGGCCGATGCGCGCTCGACGATGACGGGGCGGGTGGTCGACAGCTATACGAACATCGCAACCGTGAAGCTGTTTTCGCATGCGGGTCGTGAGGAGAGCTATGCCAAGGCCGGCATGGACGGTTTCCTGCAGACCGTTCATGGACAGATGCGCAAGGTGACGCTGTTCTACATCGCGGTTTACGTCAACAACTGCGTGGCGCTTTTCGTCGTCTCGGCGCTGTCGATCTGGTTCTGGCTCAACGGCTCGATCTCGATCGGCGCTATCGCTATCGCCATCGGCCTTGCCATGCGCGTCAACGGCATGTCGCAATGGATCATGTGGGAAGTCTCGGCGCTGTTCGAGAATATCGGCACGATCTATGACGGCATCGAGATGCTGACTAAGCCGCACGATATCGTCGATGTGCCGGCGGCTCCGGCGATCACGGCCAAGCAGGGGGCGATCCACTTCGATCACGTCCGCTTCCACTATGGCAAGGCCAAGGGTGTCATCGACAACCTGACCTTCGATATCCGTGCCGGCGAGAAGGTCGGCCTTGTCGGTCGCTCCGGCGCCGGCAAGACGACGCTGATGAACCTGCTGCTTCGGTTCTACGATCTCGAAAGCGGGCGCATCACCATCGACGGCCAGGATATCTCCAAGGTGACGCAGGACAGCCTGCGTTCGCTGATCGGCGTGGTGACGCAGGATACGTCGCTGCTGCACCGCTCGATCCGCGACAATATCGCCTATGGTCATCCGGAGGCGACAGACGCCGATATCATCCAGGCGACCAAGCGTGCCAATGCCTGGGAGTTCGTCGAGGGGCTGGTCGACATGCAAGGCCGCCAGGGCCTCGACGCACAGGTCGGCGAGCGTGGCGTCAAGCTCTCCGGCGGCCAGCGCCAACGCATCGCGATCGCCCGCGTCTTCCTGAAGGACGCGCCGATCCTGGTGCTGGACGAGGCAACCTCGGCGCTCGATTCCGAAGTGGAAGCGGCGATCCAGGAAAACCTCTTCGCGCTGATGCAGGGCAAGACGGTGATCGCGATTGCTCACCGCCTGTCGACCTTGACCGAGATGGATCGCCTGATCGTTCTCGACAAGGGCCACATCATCGAGACGGGCACGCATCAGGATCTGGTCCAGAGCGGCGGCATCTACGCCGATCTTTGGAACCGCCAGTCCGGCGGGTTCCTGGCGGACCACGAAGAGGCCGAGGCGGCGGCACAGTAGGGATCAAGGGAAGGGCGGGCTTTAGGGCTCGCCCTTTTTGTTTGGGTAGTACTACGGTCGGTTTGGCTGAGATCCATCTCACCCGATGTTCGTTTGACGGACCGCCGTCATCCCAAACATGACAAAAATATAATGTTCTCCACCCACGGCATTGCTTTGCGCGCTCGGCGAAACCTCCTATATCGCATGGGATGTTGATCCGTTCCGTCTACCGATTGTTCGAGACCTGGATTGATCCCTACTACCGCAGCGGCGATCTTCGTCCGCCGCGGTCGCTCTGGGCGTTCATCTGGTATTATGTCGGGCAGGCGAAAGGGCCGTTCCTGGCGATGGCGGCATTGGGCGGTGCCGTGGCGATGCTCGAGGCGGCGCTGTTCTGGTTTGTGGGGCATCTCGTCGATATTCTGGACAAGGTAAAGCCGGGCGAGGGCTGGACGGGACTGCTTGCTGGTCATGGCGGCACGCTGTTCGGCATGGTCTTCGTCGTGCTGGTCGTGCGGTTCCTTGTGGTGAGCCTCGGCGCGCTGGTCGAAGAGCAGGTGGTCGTTCCCGGCTTCCTCAATCTGGTGCGCTGGCAGGCCTACGCACATGTCGCGCGTCAATCGATCAGCTTCTTCCAGAACGATTTTTCCGGCCGAATCGTCACCAAGGTCTGGTCGGCGGGGCAATCGACGGGCGATCTCGTCGTGTCGCTGCTGCAGGTGGTCTGGTTCATCATCATTTATGCCGCCTCGACCATAGCGCTGGTCGGTGGGCTGGACTGGCGCCTGGCGCTGGTGATCACCATCTGGATCGGTGTCTTCTCACTGCTCGCCCGCTATTTCGTGCCGCGCATCCGCCGTCATGCCCGCAATTCCGCCGAAGCTGCGTCGGTGTTGAACGGCCGCATGGTGGATGCCTATGCCAATATCCAGACGCTGAAGCTCTTCGGTCGTGAAGAACAGAACGACGACTATATCCGCAACGGCTTCGACCGCTTCCAGGCAGCCGTCATGCCGTTCACGCGGCTTCTGACTGGCGTGCGCTCGTCGCTGGCGCTTCTGTCGGGTGTGATGATCACGACGATGGCGGCCCTTGCCATCCATCTCTGGCTTGCCGGCGAGATCTCGACCGGCGGCGTTGCCTTCACGCTCAGCATGGTGCTGCGGCTCAACATGCTCTTTGGCCGGATGATGTCGCAGTTCAATGCGATCATGCGCAATCTCGGCACGATCCAGAATTCGGCGGAAATGATCTCGGAGCCGATCGGTCTGGTCGATCGGCCGGGCGCCAGGGATCTGCAGGTCGTTCGCCCGGACATCCGCTTCGAGCATGTGGCCTTCCACTACGGTCGCGGCAGCGGCATCATCGAGGATTTCTCGCTGACCGTCCGCGCTGGCGAGAAGGTCGGCATCGTCGGCCGCTCCGGCGCAGGCAAGACGACGCTCGTCAGTCTGCTGTTGCGCTTCTACGATCTCGAAGGCGGCCGTATCCTGATCGACGGACAGGATATCGCTATGGTCCGACAGGAGTCGCTGCGGGCCGAGATCGGTATGGTCACGCAGGATACGGCGCTTCTCAACCGCTCCGTCCGCGACAATATCCTCTTCGGCCGTCCGCTAGCGAGCGAGGAGCAGATGGCACAGGCGACGCGGCGGGCGGAGGCGGATAGGTTCATCGCGACGCTGGAGGACCAGAAGGGCCGAAAGGGCTATGCCGCGCATGTCGGCGAGCGTGGCGTCAAACTCTCCGGCGGCCAGCGCCAGCGCATCGCCATTGCCCGCGTCATGCTGAAGGATGCGCCGATCCTGGTGCTGGACGAGGCGACCTCGGCACTGGATTCCGAAGCCGAGGCGGCGTTACAGTCCAATCTCGAAACGCTGATGGAAGGCAAGACGGTGCTGGCCATTGCGCATCGCCTCTCGACCATCGCCAAGCTCGACCGGCTGATCGTCATCGACGAGGGCAAGATTATCGAGGACGGCACGCATGACGAGCTGATTGCCCGCGGCGGCCTCTATTCCGAGCTCTGGGCACGCCAATCCGGCGGCTTTATCGCAGAGGACGCCGAGTAGCGCGGTCATCGCAAGCGCCGTGCGATTTCTTGAGAAGCTCGCACAAAATCAAATTGTTATTTTGAAACGCTAAACTCGGTCATCAGGCCAAAATGGTTCGAGCCCATCGCATCCGGTATCTGCCGGACGGATGTCAGCTGTAACGGCGCACGGGCGAAGACATGGTCGATGGCGATACCGTAAGCACTGGCCATGACCGGCCAAGTGGCGGGCTCCGGAAAGGTGTGTTTGAGCCCGGTATCCTTGAGGAAGTCCCGCATATCGGGGGCAATGACCGACGCGTTGAAATCACCGGCAAGGATCAGCGGCCCCTGAATACCCTTAAGGATCGGGCCGAGGATGCTCAACTCGTCGGCATGAAACTCGTCGAAGTAAGGCTTGCTCAGATGCGCCGAAACAAAGTTCACCGGCTGACCATCCATGTCGATGGTCGCAAGGATGAAACGATTGCGCCAGAGGCTGCCGAGGCTGCGCATGTCCTGCGCCTGAAATGGACGCTTTGACAGTAAAAGTGAATCGCATTCGGTGGCCATGACGCCGCAGCCGATGCGATAGGGGTAGGTATCGCTGATGCGCTGCAACTCGACTTTGATTGGCTCGGCCTCGAAAATTTCCACGACATCGGCGTTGGAGTTCAGGATGAAATCGGCGATGCGGGCACCGTTTTCGAAGTTGCTGTTCTCGATGTTGAAGGACAGCAGTTTGAAGCTCTTGCCGGCATCGGTCGCGGTCGGTGGGGCGGCGGCATATTCCCCCAGCATCAGGACCGAATGGAACGCGAGCCCGACGCCGAAGACGACGAGGATAACTGCATACCAGTGCCGTCGGAAAAGAAGCGCGAGCAGGGCAAGTGCGATGCCGAAAAGGCTGAAATGCGTCTGCAGGCTCTCGAAAAAAGCGAGCAGCCAGATGTCGATGACATAGCGCGCCGACAGCGTGACCAGCAACAAGGTCGCGAGCACGCATAAAACGCAGTAAATCGTCTGCCTCATAAACATATCCTTGGCATTGCTAAAACGCATCTCAAAAGCGGGCGGCAGGGCGTGAAATGGTGCGTGATGTCGTCATGAAATCCATAACGCTTCAAGGCACGGAAAGACTATCGTCTTAGAGATCAATGACCGGCGTGTCATTGAATTTGTTGCGATGCAGCATTGAAATCATTGTTTATTTTGCTCTGCAATGAGAAAATTTATTATGCGAATCTTACGGTTTTTCATGCTTTTACGCCGATTTGACTGCCGGCGGAGATTTTAAGCTCGCTGCTCGCAGCCAAATAGCGCGCTTTTCCCGCGACATTGTGCCTCCACCCCTTGCCAAGACTGGACATAATTTGCGATCAAGCTTAGAACGCGGCGGGATACGGAGGAATCTATGGCGGAATTATGGTCGCGTTGATTCGCCGTTAGTGAGGGGGTACCGCAGCGCCTAGCTGCGGTTTTGCGGAAGAGGATGGTCCGGCTTTGAGCGAGCATACTACGAGTGAAACCACGGGCGAGCCAACTCGCCGAGATTTCCTTTACCTGACGACGGGCATGGCCGGCGCGGTCGGAGCCGTCGCCGTCGCATGGCCGTTTATCGACCAGATGCGGCCGGATGCGTCGACCCTTGCCCTTGCTTCCATCGAAGTTGACGTGTCCAGCCTTGAGCCGGGCATGTCGCTGACGGTGAAATGGCGTGGCAAACCGGTTTTCATCCGCAACCGCACCCAAAAAGAAATCGACGACGGTAAGGGCGCGCAGATTGCCGATCTGAAGGACCCGGTCGCCCGCAACGCCAACCTACCGGCGGATGCGCAAGCGACCGACGTCGCGCGTTCGGCCGGTGACGGGAAAGAGAACTGGCTGGTCATGATCGGCGTCTGCACCCATCTCGGTTGCATACCGCTCGGTCAGGCAGGGGAATATGGCGGGTGGTTCTGTCCCTGTCACGGTTCGGTCTATGATACTGCCGGTCGCATCCGCCATGGGCCGGCGCCGCAGAACCTCGCCATTCCGCTATATGCGTTCACCGCAGAAAAAAAGATCAAGGTCGGTTGAGGGGGAACTGAATCATGAGTGGTCATTCGTCTTACGAGCCATCGACAGGGCTCGAAAAATGGGTCGACGCGCGGTTGCCGCTACCGCGCATGGTCTATGACAGTTTCATTGCCTATCCGGTCCCGCGCAATCTGAACTATGCCTATACGTTCGGCGCCATGCTGGCCGTGATGCTCATTCTGCAAATCCTGACCGGCGTCGTTCTTGCCATGCATTATGCGGCGGATACGACCGTTGCCTTTAACTCCGTCGAAAAGATCGTTCGCGACGTCAACCATGGTTGGCTGCTGCGTTACATGCACGCCAATGGCGCGTCCTTCTTCTTCGTCGCGGTCTATCTCCACATCGCTCGTGGCCTCTATTACGGCTCCTACAAGGCGCCGCGAGAGATTCTCTGGATCCTCGGCGTAATCATCTATCTCCTGATGATGGCGACGGCCTTCATGGGCTATGTTCTGCCCTGGGGTCAGATGTCCTTCTGGGGCGCGACCGTCATCACCGGCTTCTTCTCGGCCTTTCCCTGGGTCGGCGACTGGATCCAGACCTTCCTGCTCGGCGGCTTCGCCGTCGATGATCCGACCCTCAATCGCTTCTTCTCGCTGCACTATCTGCTGCCGTTCATGATCGCGGGTGTCGTTATCCTGCACATCTGGGCGCTGCATGTGACCGGCCAGACGAACCCGACCGGCGTCGAAGTCAAGCTGAAGACCGATACCGTGCCCTTCACGCCCTATGCGACGCTGAAGGATGCGCTCGGCGTTTCCATCTTCCTGCTGGTCTTCGCCTATTTCGTCTTCTACCTGCCGAACTTCCTCGGCCATGCCGACAACTACATTCCGGCCAATCCGCTGAAGACGCCGGCTCACATCGTTCCGGAATGGTACTTCCTGCCGTTCTACGCGATGCTGCGCTCGATCACCTTCAACATTGGCCCGATCGACTCCAAGCTTGGCGGCGTCCTGACGATGTTCGGCGCGATCATCGTGCTGTTCTTCCTGCCCTGGCTGGATACGTCGAAGATCCGCTCGGCGGTCTATCGTCCCTGGTACAAGCTGTTCTTCTGGCTGTTCGTCGCCGATGCCGTTCTGCTTGGCTGGCTCGGTTCGCAGCCGGCGGAAGGCAATTTCGTCGTGATCTCGCAGTTCGCGACGTTGTTCTACTTCCTGTTCTTCCTCGTCGCCATGCCGGTTCTCGGTCTGGTCGAAACACCGAGGCGCATTCCAAATTCGATTACGGAGGCGGTCCTTGAGAAGCAGAGCGGCAAGACAGCCGTTCCGGCTCAAGCGTAACCGGGGAAGAGAACAATGAAAAAGCTTGTTGCCGGCCTTCTGTCGCTCGCACTCATCGGTGGCTTCGCCACGGTTGCCGCCGTCGCCGCGGAGACCAAGCCCGCCGCTGAGGAAGCGACACCGCACTACCCGCTTAAGGAGCCGAGGACCCAGCACTGGACCTTCTCCGGCCCCTTCGGCTACTACGACAAGGCGCAGCTCCAGCGTGGCCTCAAGGTCTACACGGAAGTCTGTTCCGCCTGCCATTCGATGAAGCTGGTGGCCTTCCGCACGCTGGGCGAGCTCGGCTATTCGGAAGCGCAGGTCAAGACCTTCGCGGCGAACTACGAAGTGCAGGACGGCCCGAACCCTCAGGGCGAGATGTTCACGCGCAAGGCGCTTCCGTCCGACCATTTCCCGTCGCCGTTCCCGAACGACGAAGCGGCGGCCGCCTCGAACAACGGCGCCGTGCCGCCGGACATGTCACTGCTTGCCAAGGCGCGTGAAATCGAGCGCGGCTTCCCGCAGTTCATCTTCGACATCTTCACGCAGTATCAGGAAGGCGGCCCGGATTACATTTACTCGCTGCTGACCGGCTACGAAGAACCGCCGGCTGGCTTCCAGGTCGCGCAGAACTCGCACTATAATCCGTATTTCGATGCGGCCGCGACCTTCGCCATGCCGAAGCCGCTCTCCGACGGCCAGGTGACCTATGACGACGGCTCGCCGCAGACGGTCGATCAGTATTCGCACGATGTCTCCGCCTTCCTGATGTGGGCCGCGGAGCCGCATCTGGAGGAGCGCAAGCACCTCGGCTTCATGGTCATCATATTCCTGCTGATCTTTTCGACGCTGATCTATCTCACCAAGCGGTCGGTCTATGCCAAGGCTGGCGCTCACTAGGCAGTTCGGCCCTGCAATCAACAAGAGGCGGCCCTTTGTGGTCGCCTTTTTTGTTGGTATCGCGCACACGTCTTGCTAGGGTGCGGCCGGCCCTATCTTAGCCTGAGAGTATATATTTCCATGAAGACTATCGCTTCGGAGCTTGCCGCCAGCATTCGCTCCATTCCGGACTATCCCAAGCCCGGCATCATCTTTCGCGACATCACCACGATGCTTGGGGATGCCAAGGCGTTTCGCCGTGCCGTCGATGCGTTGGTGCAGCCCTATGCCGGCACCAAGATCGACAAGGTCGCCGGCATGGAGGCGCGCGGCTTCATTCTGGGCGGCGCGGTGGCGCATCAGCTGTCGGCTGGTTTCGTGCCGATCCGCAAGAAGGGTAAGCTGCCGCACGATATCGTGCGTATCGCCTATAGCCTCGAATATGGCGTCGACGAGATGGAGATGCACCGCGATGCGGTGAACCCCGGCGAAAAGGTGATCCTGGTCGACGACCTGATCGCAACGGGCGGTACCGCCGTTGGCGCCACGCAGCTACTGCGCCAGATCGGCGCCGAAGTCGTCGCCGCCTGTTTCGTCATCGACCTGCCGGATCTCGGCGGCCGCAAGAAGCTGGAGGCACTCGATGTGCCGGTCCACACGCTGGTGGAATTCAGCGGACATTGATTCCAAGCACCTTCTCTCCGATGGAGAGAAGGTCTCACTCAAACTCTAGCACAGTACTCTCGAAGCGTATCACCGGCACGCCATGCTGGTTCGTTCCGTCACAGAGGATGGTGTTGAGCGTCCAGCCTGGGCGTGACGGCAGGGGGCGGCTGGAGAGCAGGGTGACGCCGTAGGTGACGGTGTCGCCGGCGAAGACCGGGCGCAGCCATTGCAGCTTCTGGAAACCGGCCGAGGGGCCGAGATTGGGTGGTTTTCCGCCCTCGGCGATCAGGCGGGCGCTTTCGCCTTTCCAATAGGCGACGAAGGTTTTCATCCAGGCCGCGCAGGTGTGCCAACCGGAAGCGCAGAGGCCGCCGAACAGCGTATCCTTGGCGGCTTCCGCGTCCATATGGAAAATCTGAGGGTCGAAACGCGAAGCGAAGCGAATGATGTCTTCGACCGTAAACGTATGGCTGCCGATCTCGGCCCGTTCGCCGGTGGGATAGAGCTCCATCATCTTCATGGTGAGACCTCCACGGGCGAACGTATGCGGATCATGGTGGCGTTCTCGCCGAGGCAGACGAGTTCGTCGTGCTGGTTCTTTATCTCATGCCGGAACTTGATGATACCGATGCCGGGGCGGGAGCGCATGGCGCGGGCTTCGAGCACGATGGAGCGGCCGGAAATCGTGTCGCCGGCGAGAACCGGCTTCTTCCAGTCCATGAAATCAATGCCGGGTGCACCCTCGGATTCTGTGTTGAGCAGGTAGCTGTCGCACATCATGCGCATGAACATCGCCGAGGTGTGCCAGCCGGAGGCGGCAAGCCCGCCTAGAATGCTGGCGCGGCCGGCGGCTTCATCGAGATGCATCGGCTGCGGATCGAACTCGCTTGCGAATTCAATGATTTCCTCGGCCGTCACATGCTTCGGCCCAAGCGGAAATACCTGTCCCGGCTGAAAATCCTCATATGTCAGTTTCGCCATATCCGTCACGGGCCTCCTCATTCCTCCCGAGCGCAATCGCATGTCGGGCGGGAGTGGCGCAAGTATTTTCGTGACGGGGAAGGAGGTGCGGTTCTTGGTTGCGCCTTGGCGATCGCGCTGATTGAGGGCACCGCGCCAAGGTCCGGTCACTGCCGGTATCCGTGCAGGGAAGATTGCCGGCGCTCAGGTGAGGGCCGGCAATCCTGTTATTTCCTAGGCATTGAAGAGGAAGTTGAGGACGTCGCCGTCTTGGACAACATATTCCTTGCCTTCGGAGCGCATCTTGCCGTTTTCCTTGGCGCCGACTTCGCCCTTGAAAGCGACATAGTCGCTATAGGCGATGGTCTGGGCGCGGATGAAGCCGCGTTCGAAATCGGAGTGAATGACGCCGGCGGCCTGCGGGGCCTTGGTGCCCTGTTCGATCGTCCAGGCGCGCGTTTCCTTCGGGCCGACGGTGAAATAAGTGATGAGATGCAGCAGCTTGTAACCGGCGCGGATCAACTGGTCGAGGCCGGCTTCGGTAAGGCCGAGCTCGGAGAGGAATTCCATGGCTTCGTCCGCGGGCAGCTGCGCCACTTCCGCTTCGATGGCGGCGGAAATGATCACCACTTCGGAATTCTGCTCCTTCGCCATGGCGGCGACGGCGACCGTATGCTCGTTGCCGGCAACGGCGTCGGCTTCGGCGACGTTGCAGACGTAGAGCACGGGATGCGAGGTCAGAAGGTTCAGGCTCTTGAGGATACGAAGTTCCTCCTCATCGAGCTTCGACAGCAGGTTGCGCACCGGCTTGCCTTCGTTCAACAGCTTGAGCGAGGCTTCCATCAGCGGCAGCATCGCCATGGATTCTTTGTCCTTGCCGGTGGCGCGCTTGCGCGTCTGCTCGGTGCGACGCTCCAGGCTCTCGAGATCGGAGAGCATGAGCTCGGTCTCGATGGTCTCGGCGTCGGCAACCGGATTGATGCGGCCTTCGACATGGGTGATATCGCTGTCTTCGAAGCAGCGCAGCACATGCACGATGGCATCGACTTCGCGGATATTGGCGAGGAACTGGTTGCCCAGGCCTTCGCCCTTCGACGCGCCGCGCACCAGGCCGGCAATATCGACGAAGGAGATGCGTGTCGGGATCAGTTCTTTCGACTTGGCGATCTGGGCAAGCTGCTCCATACGCGAATCGGGAACCGCCACTTCACCCGTGTTCGGCTCGATGGTGCAGAACGGATAATTCGCCGCCTGCGCGGCCGCCGTCTTGGTCAGCGCGTTGAACAGAGTGGACTTGCCGACATTCGGCAGCCCGACGATACCGCATTTGAAACCCATGGCACCTTGTCCATATCTTGAAAATCTTTGCAGTGCGTATGGGGGAAGGGCCGTTGCGGGTCAAGTCTTGTGCAAGGAACGAGCCGATTTTCCGGCGAAAAGGGTCGCTTTGGGCTATATAGAGAGGCCCGCCCGAAATCAGCCGGGCGGGCCGTCATGTCAAAGGCGGAACACTTTTACTTCGTTGCCGCGCTCCAGCTCCTTATTGGCTAGGAAGAGCGCGACTTTCGCATTCTGGTTCTCCCTCTCCGCCAGCAGCCGCAACATAGCCTGTAGCCGGCGCACGGCGAGCGCCTTGTTGCGGTGCTGGGAGCGTTCATCACGGCAGGTCACTGTGATGCCGGTGGGGATATGAATTGCCCTGACCGCGCTGTCGGTGGTGTTCTGGTGCTGCCCGCCCGGACCTCCGGCGCGCAGCGTTTCGAAGCGAATATCATTCATATGAATGGTAGCCGTTTCGTTCAACGTATCGGCGAGTTCCACCCGCCTGCCGCCGACAAACCAGTTTTGGCGCTTGTGTCCCGGCCTGATCCTGCTCTTGAAGATGAAACGGATCGAACCGCAATAATCTTCCGCCAGGTTTTCGGCACTCGCACCGCGCAGCGTGACGATTGCTGAAACCGGGCCATGCTGGTCCGGTGCCTGCGATGCCGTCACCTCGATTTCGCAGCCTCTGTCCTGTGCCTCTTTTTCAAGAATGGATAGCAGGGATTTCACCGCGACACGGCATTCTGTCGGACCGTTGCCGGAGGTGGTGAGAAGATGGATGTCAGCCATTTTCACGCCTCCTTACCGCTTTGCGGTCACGCATGCGCTCTTGCTTTGGCTCTTCGTGATCGACACTGATCTTCTTGTAGGTAATCAGCGGCTTCATCGATGCGAGCGGCCGAACGAGACCGTGGGCCACCAGATCCTCCAATACCTGCCCTGCATTCTTGTAGGCGCCGGCTGCCTCCTCGATTGCAAGTTTGCGATCCTCGCAGATGGCGATGCCGCCCCAGGGATTGCGCAGCAGTGCCTCCCGCTCCGAACGCGTGGTGCCGATGCGGCCGTGCATGTTGCGGCGATCGTATTTCCGGCCGGCTCCGTGCGAGATCGCCCAATGCGATTTAACTGCTGCGTCAAGCGGTTCAATAACATAGCTCAGGCTTGCTCTGGAGCCGGCAATGGGCGCGATGCCGCCGCTTTGGATGGCGGCGGCACCCTTATGGTGGACATAGCCATCCGCTTGCGTACGCACGAGATTATGCGGGACGTCCGCAATCAAGCGTACGCCTGTGCGAAATGCCATGGCAGCTCGCTGCGCAATCATGTGTCGATTGAGTGCTGCCCACTCGACACAAAGATCGTGGAGAGCCAGCCACGTTGCACCAGCCTTCGAAGCCGGGTCCAGGCCGCCTGTCATAGCGCCGTTTTCATCGATGGTTCGGTTGAACACATTGGCGCCGAGATTACGCGAGCCGGTATGGATGAGCAGATAGAGCTTCTGCTTGTCCAAGAGTTCAGCCGCGTCGGACTGAAACAGCTCCTCGACCGCCTGGATTTCACAAAAGTGATTGCCACCGCCGATCGTGCCAAGCGCTTCGGTATTCGCTCCGAGGTCAAACAACGGTGCGAATTTTGCGACATCGGGTGCGTCGAACGCAATGTTTTCAAGCTCGCGCAGCGCGTTGGCTGCCTTGTCGATCCTGAACTTGCGCTGTGGCAGGTCGAGTTCGAAGAGCGCCATGCCGCAGCCGATATCGTTGCCGATCAGTTGCGGATAGAGCCGTGACGCCAGCGCAGCCATACCGA
Source organism: Rhizobium sp. GW821-FHT14E12 (assembly GCF_058803745.1). Classification (NCBI taxonomy): domain Bacteria; kingdom Pseudomonadati; phylum Pseudomonadota; class Alphaproteobacteria; order Hyphomicrobiales; family Rhizobiaceae; genus Rhizobium; species Rhizobium sp. GW821-FHT14E12. The sequence continues at coordinate 918,129 of NZ_JBXAPH010000001.1, read as the reverse complement.
CCGGGCCGTATTTCCCCGGATGCAGGTCGGGGAAACCGGCGATGGACAGCATGCCGGGAAGCTTGGCCAGTTCCGCAAGCTGTTCCAGCGCCGATCCTTCGATCCAGGATTTCGATGTAAAATAATGTGCAACCGCGGCAGGCTGACCGCAGCGCACGACAATGGGACCAGAGGTCCCTATGGAATTGCCCATGATATGATCCCAGGACAGGGTAAATCGTTCGGCGTTAATGCCGATCAAAGAAGCCCGCGACAGCGCAACAACGCTGGCTTAAGCTTTTGCCCCTAAGGGGCGCGATGAAACGACGCTGGTCATTTGCTGCTCCCGGTCCTGAAGAATTGATGGCGGCTGTATAAGCGAAATAAAAACGATTGCAAGTGTTGTGTTGATGGTTGGGATTGCCTCCTGCTCACGGTCGATTGATCCGAACGGCTATCGTGGAACCCTCGTCTTGCTTGAATGGTCGGTTGCGGTGCGGTATAAAGCTGTTATCAGCGAAAAGCCCTTTTCCCCTGTCATCAACGGTGACTCCGATGAGTGACAATGATGTTGTCCTAAAACCGAAGACCAAAACGAAGCCCAAGGTCGAGCGGCCGAAGCTTTATAAGATCATTCTCGTCAATGACGATTACACGCCGCGCGAGTTCGTCATCATGGTGCTGCAAGCTGTCTTCCGCATGAGCGAGGAGGCCGGCTATCGTGTCATGATGACTGCGCACAAGCTTGGCAGCTGCGTGGTGATGGTCTGCGCGCGAGACATTGCCGAGACCAAGGCGCAGGAAGCCATCGATCTGGCGAAAAGCGCCGACTTCCCGTTGATGTTCACCACCGAGCCGGAAGAGTAGAGTTTCGGAGAAGGGCGGCCGTCAGCCCGCAATAGGGCGGCGGATCTGGAAGCCGGTTTTGTCCTGCGAGAAGCCGCAATTGGCATAGAAGCGCAACGTTGCGGGTGTCTTCGAACCGGTGAGCAGCATCACCTTGTAGCAATTCTTTTCCCAGGCCGTTGCGATCGCCGTATGGATCAACGTCCGGGCGTGGCCGCGCTGGCGATGGTCGGCATGGGTGACGACATTCTCGATCAGCGCATAGGGCGCAGCGCCGCGTGTCAGGTTGGGGATGATGACCAGCGTGACGGAGGAGACGGCGAGGGTGCCGGCAAACGTTACGAAGATCGTCATGCCCGGATGCGCGAGGATGTCGGCAAACCGGCTCTCGGCCAGCGCCGGTTCCAGCTCCGGATCGCCGTGATTGAGGTGCCGGTAGAGTGCGAGAAGGGTGGGGAGATCGCCGGCGGCGGCCGGGCGGATCACCACCGTGTCGCTGCCGTTGACAGCTTCCGCCATCTCAACCGTCCTTCTTGCCGAACATTCTCTTCAGCATCTCGGCCATCGGGCCGCTCTCGGGCATACGCGGTTGATTATGGTTGCGGGCCTGATGGATATGCGATTTGGCGGCAGTCTTCTTTTCCGGCTTCGGCGCCTCTTCTTCCGCCTTGCCGCCCAGTGCCAGCGCGATTTTGTTCATCAGCTGCGAATCCTCGCCGCGCACCAGCATGTCGGCATTGTCGGCAATCGCGTCGAACAGCGGCTCCAGCCAGTCGCGATCGACCTTGGCGAAATCGCCGAGTACATGGTTCTGCACCATCTCCTTGACGCCGGGATGGCCGATGCCGAGGCGTAGCCGCCGGTATTCCCGGCCGCAATGGGCATCGATCGACTTGATGCCGTTGTGTCCGCCATGGCCGCCGCCGGTTTTCAGCCGCGCCTTGGCGGCGGGCAGGTCGAGTTCGTCATAGATGACGACGAGGTCGGACGGCTCGAGCTTGTAGAAGCGCATGGCCTCGCCGACGGATTCGCCGGAGAGGTTCATGAAGGTCTGCGGCTTGATCAGCAGGACTTTCTGGCCACCGAGCTCGCCTTCGGCAATTTCCGCCCTGAATTTCTTCGACCAGGGCGAAAAGCTATGACGGCGATGGATCGCGTCCACGGCCATGAAGCCGATATTGTGACGGTTGCCCTGATATTTGGCGCCGGGATTGCCGAGGCCCACGATGAGAAGCATGCGCTTCGCCCTTTGGAAAATGCCGATGCCCTTCACGACAGGGAATTGACGGCAAAGTCAAGGCGGGACCGCTCGTCAGTCGCCGAGGTGGAGGCCGTATTTCAGGAATATCCGCTTCTGCGTGCCGTCGGCAATCAAGGCGTCGAGCGCTGTCTGCATCCTCTTCAGCAAATCGTCCGGAAAGTCCTTCTGGCAGGCGATGCCCATGGGCTGCGCGGAGAGAACGGTTACCTTCTCGACGGCGTTGCCTTCTTTCCTCAATTTGTCGAAATAACTTTCGGAGATCGGCATCAGGTCGATGCGGTCGCTCATCAGCTTTTTCAGCGTGGCCCTGAAGTCGCTGCCGACATCGATCCGCGGGAAATTGGTCTGCCGCAGGATGGTCTCGGTATAGTCTTCCCGCCATGTGCCGACGATATACTTCCGTGCCTCATCGAGCGTGGCAGCGGTGACGCTGGATCCAGTGTGCTTGATCAGGATGTTACGGTCGACCAGCACTGGCTGGACCCATTTGAACAGCTTGTCGCGTTCTTCATTATGGGCGGTGGCGAAGACGCAGGTCATCGGCACCGTCTGCGCCTGGGAATAGGCCCGCGCCCACGGCATGACCTCGATGGAATAGTCGACGCCGATATCGGCCATCACCTTGCGCACCTGCTCGACAGTCGCGCCGACGGCCGTCTTCCCGTCGCGGTAATTGAAGGGCGGATATTCTTCCGTGGTGAAGGCGACCGTTTCCGCTCGAGCCGCGGAAAGAAGGCTGTAGGAGGAGAGGCTGAGAAGGACGAGGAGCAGCAGTTTGCGCATGTGGTTTCCCGCCTCTACGATGCTTGCGCCACGGAGGGACGGCTGTCCGCCTGCGATCCCGCCAATGTTTTCATCAGATCGTTCGGATGCTGCGGCCGGTGGAACAGATAGCCCTGGCCGTAATCCAGTCCCATGGTGCGCAGCGTCGTGCACTCCTCTTCGGTCTCGATGCCTTCGGCAATGACGGTGCAGTTCATCTTGTGCGACAGCGTCGTGATGCTTTCGACCAGCATGCGGCTCTTGGCGCTGACATCCGAGGCGGTGTCGTTGATCGCGCGGATGAAGGATTGGTCGATCTTGATGATGTCTACCGGGAAACGGTTGATATAGCTCAGCGACGAATAGCCCGTACCGAAGTCATCGAGCGCGATGCGGCAGCCGTAGCGGCATATCTCGTTGATGACCATGCGGGTTTCCGGGTTGTCGTCCATCAATACCGCTTCGGTGATTTCGACGACGATCCGCTTCGGGGAGATATCATGGCGGGAGAGCAGGGCGGCGATGCGGACCGGCAGTTCCGGCTCGAACTGAAGCGGCGAAAAATTGATAGCGAGATAGGTGTCCTGCATGCCGTCGAGGCGCGAGAGACGCGCAAAATTGGAGACGGCCTTCTCCATGATGCGGTTGCCGATGCGAACGATCGAGCCCGTCTCCTCGGCGACCTCGATGATCCGGGCCGGCGGCAGAATGCCCTTCTGCGGATGATGCAGCCGCATCAGCGCCTCGAAGCCGGCGATGGAGCGATCATCGATATTGACGATCGGCTGCAGGTGAGCCTCGAACCAGTCTTCGCTGAGGCCGCTCTCGATGTGGTTCTCGAGTTCAGCGCGGCGGCGGGATGCGTCGAGCATGCCGTTATCGAAGATCTGCGCGCCGTTCTTGCCGTCGTGTTTCTTGGCATACATGGCGATATCGGATTTCAGCAGCAGTTCGGCGGCATTGGCGGCGTGGCGGGGGTAGATGGCGATGCCGATGCTGGCGCTGAGGCGGGCATCGCCACCAAAGGGGGCTTCGAATACATCGGCGATGCGGGTTGCCATGTCGATCGCCCTCGCTTCGGCGTCCTCGGCAAGCAGCAGGATGGCGAATTCATCGCCACCAAGGCGGGCGGCGATATCGCCGGGCTCCAGCCGTGCCTGCAAGCGGGCAACCAGTTCGCGTAGAGCCGCGTCGCCGGCGGCGTGGCCCTTGTTGTCGTTGATCCATTTGAAGCGGTCGAGATCGATGAAGAGGCAGGCAAGCTCGCGCTTGCGCTTGTCCGCCTCGTTGATCTTGGCATCCAGCGCCGTTTCGAAACCCTGGCGGTTCAACAGGCCGGTCAGATGATCGGTGATCGCCTGGCGCAGGTTCCGGTCTTCGGATTGCTTGAGATCGGTGACATCCGTCATGACCGAGAGGGAAAGGCCATCCTGGATTGCCGTCGTCTCGAGGATCAGCACGTCCATGACCCGTTCATCCCGGCAATGGAATTTTACCGTGACGTCGAAGCGGGCGGCGCTGTCGGGATGGCTGCGCTTGCGCTCGACGTATTTCGCGCGCGATTCCGGCAGGACCAGGCTTGAGAACTTGCGTCCGACCACGTTTGTGCGGGCGTAGCCGGTGGCGGCCAGCCAATAATCGCTGACGGCGGCGATGCAATCGTCCTTGTCGAGCGAGAACAGCATGGCCGGTGTCAGGTTATAGGTATCGGTGGCGCGGCGATGGGCGAGCTTCAGCTCGGTCTCCTCGCGCTCCAGCTTGCTCTGCATCTCGTTGAAGCTATGGGCGAGCCGGCCCATTTCGTCGTTCGACTGCCAGTCGACATGATGGCGCGAACCCAGTTGCCGTGTCGCCTCGATCGCATGGGTCAGCCGCATCAGCGGCTGGATGACGAAGATGCGATTGCCGATCAGGGCGGCGCCGAACACGGTCAGGACGGCGAAGATGAAGATCGAGATGAAGACGATCTCCTCGCTCTTCAATCCGTCGAAGAGACCGAGCGTCGGATAGTAGACGGTGATGGAGCCGAGGTTCCTTGCGCCATCCACACCGTTGTAGATGATCGAGCGCGAGACGGCCTCCAATGGACCCTTATAGGCTTTGGGGATGGTCGATTGCGTGACGTCGAGCTGGCCGGAGAGATCGCGGACATTGACCTTGACGATCGCCCCCTCGGCAACCGTCGTCGCGCTGATCTGCGTGACGCTGTCTTCGTCGAGATCCCATAGCGGCTTGGCGAGCGCCTGGGCGTTGGCGACCAGCAGAACGGAGATATGATCCTTGATTTCCTTTTCGGCCCGCCCGGACGAGAGGAAAAGGAACAGCACAAAAAGCGGCGCGACGAAAACCAGCAGCGCACCGCAGACGATCGCGAAAAACCTGTTTTCGACGGAATGGTTCATAGTTCCGCTTGCTCCCCGGTCGCAGACCGGCTGATCTTGGGGCGTGCCGTTCTCTACAACTGTTTGGCGTAAACTTTCATGAATGTGTTAAATGTTGCTGAAACCATGGGGTTAATGGATTTAAACCAAGTATTGAATCCGCAAATTGTAGAAGTTCTGGTTACTTTTATTAGAATCTAGACATGAAAAACCCGCCATCCCCAGAGGGGAGGCGGGTCTGAATGCGTAGCGATGAAGACGCTGATTAGGCGCTGCCTTCTTCTTCCGTAAGGCCGGCAGCCGGAGCGACGATCGTTGCGATCGTGAAGTCGCGGTCGGCGATGACCGGGACTACGCCCTTTGGCAGGGTTACGTGCGAGATGTGGATGCTGTCGCCAGCCTTGAGGCCCGACAGATCAACGGTGAAGAATTCCGGGATCGCGTCGGCCGGGCAATGGACTTCGACTTCGTGGCGAACGATGTTCAGCACGCCGCCAGCCTTGAGGCCCGGGGACTTTTCCTGGTTGACGAAGTGAACCGGGATTTCAACGGTCACCTGGCTGTTGCCGGAGACGCGCAGAAAGTCGATATGGAGCGTGAAATCACGGACCGGATCGAGCTGGTAGTCCTTCGGCAGAACCTTGATCTTCGTGCCGCCGACGTCGATCGTCGCGATGGTGGTGAGGAAACCACCGGCATGAATACGCTTCGTCACTTCATTGGTGTTGAGAGTGATCGAGATGGGGGCCTGCTTGTCACCATAGATGACAGCGGGAATCAAACCATTGCGGCGAAGTTCACGGGCGGACCCCTTACCAACCCGTTCGCGCGCCTCGGCCTTGAGCTCGTAGCTTTCGTGGCTCATAGCTATTCCTTTCGAGGTTATTTGGAGAGTTCATCCGGTCGCCGGCATGCGGGGACCGATTGAACTGGAGGAGGGCAAGCCCTGCCTCATCCGCGTTGCCTCCAAGGGTGTCTACGCGGACGCGTGGCGTATAGTACAAACAGGCCCAAGGTGCAAGTCTCACCGGAGAAAGCGCATCTGTGATGACATTGCAACTCTCGATAAAGGGCCGGTGATGCTATTTCTATCAATGCCTTGACATATACCCCCGGCCTCTTCAACAGTCGATTTCAATCGATCAGGGTCAAAAGGAGAGGTCGGGTATGCGCTCCAGGGCTATTGCCGCCGCCGCGGTTTTTTCCATCGGTCTTGCTGGCGCGTCGCAGGCGGCTGACGTCAATGAGCAGGGCGCCAAGGAATTGCGCAATATCCTGACGCATTCCCTCTCTCGCGATCTTGCCCGCAGCGGCTTCGTCACCGTGACGCCCTCCGGCGATCAATATCAGATCACCTACGACCTCGCGAAATTCTTCGACAAGATCAATTCCAGCGCGTTGTCGGTTACCGGTTTCAAGCCGTTGTTGCTGTTCGCGCAGCCGCTCGCGGAAGGCAAATGGCATCTGAAGGGCGATAATAGCCTCGATGTTTCGGTCCATTCGCCGACCGCGGACGTCAGCTATTCCGTTGCCTCCAATTCGACCGACGGTATTTTCGATCCGGCGCTCGAGGTGATGCGGTCGCTGGAGACGAAGAGCAGCGGCATCAAGTTCTCTAGCATTGGCAGCGGCAGAAACACCGGTCACACGATGGACGCCACCATCGATAGTGCATCCTTCTCCAGTTCGGTGACCGACGGCGCCGAGGCCGGCAAGGTGAACCTGCAATCGCAGGGCACGTTGCAGCGCTTCAATGAAACGGTGACCGGGTCCGGTGCGTCGTCCGTCAACCTCGGCGCCGATAGCATCGATATCAAGGTGGCGGCGACAAGCCTGCCGGCGAAGGAACTGCGCGAACTCGTCCACTTCTTCATTCAGCACGTCAAGGCCAAGCAGCTGTCCGACAGCGGCAGCGAGAAATTCGCGGAACTGGTGCGCCGCGCCTTGCCCGGTTTCGGCTCGCTGGACGAGTCCGTAACGCTGAACAATCTGCTGGTGACGACCGCCAAGGGAAAGGTCGGCGTCAAGGCGGTCGACTACAGCTTCAAGATGGATGGCCTTACCAAGGCCTCGAACGTCAATTTCGGCCTGCGCGCAGAGCACTTCACGCCTGATCCCGGCCTCATTCCGTCTGCCTATGCCGCCTTCCTGCCGGAAACGCTCGATGTGCAGATCGGCATGCCCGATATCAATTTCGAGGGCATTATCGATGCAGCGCTGAAGAATGTGTCGACGCGCGCAACGCCGGTTTCCGGTGAGGCGCTGAAGCGTATCGCGTTCCCGGGCGGCCTTGCGACGCTCGAGTTTCCGAAAATCAGCGCGACCTCCGGCGTCTACGATGTCGAGGTCTCCGGTGCGTTGAAGAGGGCTACCCAGTCCCATGCCGGTTACTCGCTGCAGGCAACGATCCTGGCTCGTGATTTCGACAAGACGGTCACCGCCATCCAGGATGCGGCCAAGACGGACCCGCAACTGAACAAGGTGTCCTTCGGCCTGATGGCTGCCAAGGGCTTCGCCAAGACCGATCCGGACGGCCGTCTGCGCTGGGATGTCAGCATGGATGAAAACCGCACCGTCACGGTGAACGGACAAGTGTTGAAGGGGCCGAAAGGCCAGAAGAGCCCTTAAGAGTTTTTACCCGACGCTCGTTTCGGCGTCTTCGATCTGACCGGGAACTCACTTCAGGGTTCTTTTGTTTCCAACTGTTTTTCTAAGTATTTTGGGGGAATGAAATATGCGTTTCAAAGCAGTAGCCGCGGCGGCGGTTTTCGCCGCGGGCCTGGCTGGCGCGTCGCAGGCGGCTGATGTCAATGAGCAGGGCGCCAAGGATCTGCTTGGCAATCTGACCTATTTCCTGCCCGACGACATGGCCAAGAGCGGCTTCGTCGCGGTGAAGCCGGTAAGCGGCCATTACGAAGTCACCTATGATCTTCAGAAGCTTTTCGACAAGCTGAAGGTCAGCGATATCGTCATCAGCGGGCTCAAGCCGTTGACGGCACTTGCGACGCCGCAGGACAACGGCCTCTGGGCCATCGAAGGCAGCAATGCGATCGACGTGACGGCGCGTTCGAAGCCGGGTAGCGCGACGGACATGGAATTTCGCTATGCCCTGGCTTCCTCCAGCTTCCAGGGGACATTCGATCCCGCGCTCCACTACGTCCGCTCGATGGATCTGAAGGGCAGTGGCATTACCTTCGCCAGCAAGGCCACCGACAAAGACAACGGCGTGCAAAAGAACGATGCCACCGCCGACAGCATTGTCTACTCGCTGTCCTCGACCGACAGCGGCGAGCCGGGCAAGCTTGATCTCAAGATGGATGGCAGCCTGCAATCCCTCAACAACAAGATTTCCTCCGGCGATATGACGTTCGGCGAGATCAAGGTCGGCGCGATCGATTTCAATGCGAGCGCAACCAAGCTGCCGCTGAAGGCGTTGAACGAGATATTGCGCTTCGTCTCCGATCACAAGGAAGCGAAAACCTTGTCCGATAGCGAGAGCGCCGAGATCAAGGCCTTGTTGCAGAAGGCGATGCCGATTGCCGGTTCGTTCGAGGAGAAGGTCTCCATCAAGGATCTTTCCGTCTCGACACTCTTTGGCGATGGCAGCCTGCAGAACATGGGCTACTCCTTCAAGGTGGATGGGCCGAGCAATGCGATGAATGCCGATTTCGGCCTGAGTGCGGAAAAGCTCACACTGGCTTCCGGCCTGGTGCCGCAAGACTATGTCGCCTTCATTCCCGATACTGCCGAAATGCAGGTGCAACTGCCGAATCTGAACTTCTCCGCTCTCGCGGACGTTCTACAGCAGACTGACCTCAACCATCCTGCCGGTCAGGAAGCCGTGGATAACCAGTTGCAGCGGGCCATGTTCCCGGATGGAACGATAACGGTCAATTTTCCGAAGATCAGTGCGGTTTCGGGGCTCTACGACATCGAGGCTTCCGGCAGCATGCGCGGCGCTTTGGGCGACAGCGATCGTGTCACCATGACCATGACGGTGCTTGCCCGTGATCTCGACAAGACGATCGCCGCTGTTCAGGAGGCCGCGAAGACGCAGCCGGATCTGAGCCAGTTCTCCTTCGGCCTGATGATGGCCAAGGGTTTCGCCAAGACCGATCCCGATGGACGTTCGCGTTGGGAAGTCAGCATCGCCGACGACAAGACCGTGACGATCAACGGCCAGGTCATCAAGTAAGCCGCTCGAAGTTCAGAATGCGAAGATGTTTGTCCTAAGGCCGCTGGCCCAGCGCTCTATTTCTCTGCTATGGGCCGGCCAGGTGCTGGCGGCGACCGGATCCGAATTCTACATGGTCGCCGTCGTCTGGATTGCAGCGGATTTCATCGGCAGCAACGCGGGCTACGTGTCCGCGTTGCAGTCGGGCATGCTTCTGTTCGGCAGCCTCTTCGGCGGCATCCTGACGGATCGCTGGCGGCATAGCACGACGATGATTTCGTCCGATGTGCTGCGCGCGCTTTTGTTGCTGGTGCTGTCCGTTGCCGGCTTGATGGATGTCATGAGCCTGCCGTTGCTGATAGTGCTTGCCGGATGCATCGCCCTGCTGACGGCAGCGTTCGATCCGTCGTTGCAGGCGACCTTGCCGACGATTGCCGTCGACCCCGACATCCGGCATGCGACCAACGGCTTGTTCGACGCGACAAGGCGCATGGCCCGTATTTTGGGGCCGAGCTTGATTGCACTGGTCAACGGCTTCCTGCCGAAATCTCAGTTCTTCACCGTGACGGCGGCGACATTGCTGCTGTCTGCCCTGGCGGTCTGGCTGGCCGTCGCCAGATTGCCGCCCGCGCCTCGCCGTCGCGACTTCTCTGGCGCGGCTGCGGTGATCGACGGCGTTCTGGGCGGATGGAGGGCAGCACGGGGTCATGCCGCCATCCTCTATGGCCTATTCACCAACCTGATGGGAAATATCGCCTGGGCCATGGGCATTCTGCTCGGAATGATCCTGCACCTGCGCGACACCAGCACCGATCCCTTGACCGATTACAGCTTGATGATGACGGCCTACGGCGTCGGTAACGTGACGACTAACCTCATCCTCAGCAACATGAAGCCGCAGCGGCCGGTGGTCTGGATCATCGTGGCAAAACTGATTTTCGGCACCGGCGTTTTTCTGCTGCCGCTGATGCATGATCGTTTCTGGTTGATGGCCGTTGCATGCTTTGCCTCGATCAACGGCCCCTTCGAGAATCTCGCTATGCTGCATCTGATGCAGACGAGGAGCGAGCCGCACCGTCTGGCGCAGATCTACCGCTTGATGATGTGCGCAATCTTCCTCGGCCTTTTCCTCGCCTATCTCATGTCGCCGACGCTCTTTGCCTGGTTTGGCATCGGGCCATCGATCATGGGGGCGGGTGCCGCGGTTTTCGTCGCCGGGCTGATCGGAATAGGGCTTCTTGTCTGGCGGCAAAGACATCCGGCCGGTGTTAAGCCGGCATAAGAAAGGGACGGCCGGTTCTTAGTCGAACAGGCTCGAAACCGATTCTTCCTGGCTGGTGCGGTTGATGGCTTCGCCGATGAGGCTGGCGGTGCTGATGACGCGGATATTCGGCGCGGAGAGCACCGCCGTCGTCGGCTGAATGGAATCGGTGATCACCAGTTCCTTCAGTTTCGAATTGGCGATGCGGGTCACGGCGCCACCGGACAGAACGCCGTGTGTGATATAGGCCGTGACGCTGGTCGCGCCATTCTTCAGGAGCGCCTCGGCGGCGTTGCAGAGCGTGCCGCCGGAATCGACGATATCGTCGATCAGGATACAATCCTTGCCGGTGACATCGCCGATGATGTTCATGACTTCGGATTCACCCGGGCGATCACGGCGCTTGTCCACGATCGCCAGCAGACAGTCGAGACGTTTGGCGAGCGCGCGGGCACGCACGACGCCGCCGACGTCGGGCGAAACCACCATGACGTTGCCGATATCGTAATTGGCCACGATATCGCGCGTCAGGATCGGCAGAGCGTAAAGATTATCCGTCGGGATATCGAAGAAGCCCTGGATCTGGCCGGCGTGTAGATCAAGCGTCAATACGCGATCGGCTCCGGCCTCGGTGATGAGGTTCGCCACGAGCTTCGCCGAAATCGGCGTGCGTGGGCCGGCCTTACGGTCCTGACGAGCATAACCGAAATAGGGAATGACAGCCGTGATGCGCCGCGCCGAGGAGCGCCGCATCGCATCGACCATGATCAACAATTCCATGAGATGGTCATTGGCCGGAAACGATGTCGGCTGAACGACAAACACGTCTTCGCCACGTACGTTTTCCTGGATTTCAACGAAGATTTCCTGGTCCGCGAAACGCCGAACACTTGCCTTCCCCAAAGGAAGATTGAGATAATTGCAGATCGCTTCGGCGAGGTGCCTGTTCGAATTGCCTGCGAAAATCTTCATTTTGGCCCGCCTGTTACCAACCTGATAGCCGCGCTTTTAACCGCCTTGCTCCCGAATGCAAGGGGGGAGAGGCATGATAGCTTTCATATTTCTGAAAAGCCTGTGGCTATCCACCGCGAGAGTCACGCCAGGAATTGAATTCCGACATGGTTTTGGTGGCGATTTTCTGCATGACGACGGGCGGAACGGCGCTCCACGGGTCGCCGCGCTTCAACGGTGCGCTTTCCGCTCCCTGAATTCGGTGCAGGCGGGCACCGCTATTGTCGAGGACATCCCAGACATAGGTGACGGAAATCTGTGGTCCATCCTGGAAGGCGGAGAGATAGCCCTTCAGGATATAGCTGGCGCTGGAATCGCTCGAACTCTTGATCGCAAGGCCAAGCGAACGCGCCTCCGCGCCGAGCTGGCGCGAAAGCGGGGTGACGGCCTCGACCGGGGCTCCGATAATCGGCAGGAAGCGAACGCTGTTTCCAGCGGTTACGGCTGCGGGGGCGATGGAGGCTTGTTCTTGCTGTTGCGCGGGCTGCTGCTGGTCGCCCTGCTGATCTTCTGCTGCTTGTTGCTGCGGCTGCTGGTCATCGGCGAGGCGGCGATCGGCTTCGCGCTGTTCGTCGGATTCCGAGATCGGCGCACTGCCCGGCGGAATGGACGCGGTCTGGGAGCCGTCGAGGGGGCGGGAGGCGTAAGGGTTGCCGCCGCCGCTTCTGAGCGCTGCCGCCTGATCGTCCAGCGAGCCTCCGCCCGAGCTTTGCGGTTGGTAACCCTGCTGCTGATAGCCCTGTCGTTGATAGCTGTAGCTGTCTTGCGCAGTCTGATAGCTCCGCTGGCGCTGCGGCGCGGAGGCCATACGTTCGACATCGCGTTGCGTGACGGGGCTGGAGCCGGCGTCGCCGATGGTTCCGGGCGGCGTCAGGGCGTCTGTCGTGTTGCAGGCGGCGAGCGCAAGGCAGAAGCCAACGGAAATCAACGTTGTCCTGACCTGTCCCATGTACACGATCCTTTCCTTCGAGGGGCACCCCGTTCAGGATCGCTATTTTACGCCGCTAACGGTTAAGAAATTCAAGCTGATGGCGCGACAAGGCTCTGGGGGCCTGGGATGTCGTCAGATAGGTCTGGCCGAGCGTCATCGCGGTGCCGGTATCGGAATCCATGATGATCATGTGCACGAAGAGCGACATGTTCTCCTCGATCTCCTGCGGATTGCCGGCAACAAACATCTCATGCTCCATCCAGGAAGGGGAGAAGCGGGCACCGAGCGAATAGCCGCAGGCATTCAGCCGGTGGCGGGCAAGGCCGCGCTCGTCCATGATCTTGGCGTGCATGTCGAAGACGTCGCCAAAGGTGTGGCCGGGTTTCAGCACGGTTTCGATCGCCTGGATGGTTTCGAGGCAGGCGCTGAAGAGCTCGCGGTGGCGATGGCTGGGGTCGCCGATGACGACCGTTCGCATCATTGCGGCATGGTAATGGGCATAGGTGCCGGCCCATTCGAGGGTGAGCTGGTCGTTGGCGTCAAGCTTGCGGCGACCGGCGGTGTAGCGGCAGAGCAGGGCCTCCGGCCCGGAGCCGACAATGAATTCATTGGCGGGATAATCGCCGCCGCCGGAAAAGATCGTGCCCTGCATGGCGGCCAGGATATCGGCTTCGTCGGCACCCGGTTCGATCAGCGCAAGAGATGCATCCAAGGCATCGTCGGCGAGGGCGGCGGCGCGCTCGATATAGGCGATTTCCGTCGGGCTTTTGATAAGACGCAGGCGCCCGACGAGATAGGAGGCGTCGGCGATCTGGCCGAAGGTGGCGATCTGGCTGTCGAGTAGGCGGGCAACGCGGCCGGTCATGCCGTGCGTGTCATATTCGACACCGATGCGGGCGCCGAGCAGATCGAGCTCGACCAGCAATTCCTTGAGATCAACGGTCGGATCGGCGTTGACGCGATCGACCCAGATGCGAATGTCGGAAATGATCGAGGTCAGTTGCGCCTGGCGAAGATCGGCTGAGCGGGTCAAAAGCACCATCGTGCCGTCCGACTTGACCACCAGCGTCTGGAAGAAGCAGTAGCCGAAAGTATCGTAGCCCGTCAGCCAGTACATGCTCTCCTGCGCGAAGAGCAGCATGGCGTCTAGCTTTTCCTCCTGCATTTTTGCGAGGAGACGGGCCAGGCGGGCGTCGAATTCGCCGCGTTCGAAATGCAGGGCCATTTTAGGAGGTCTCCTCGATGGCAATGGCGGAAATCTGCCGGCCATAATCCGGCTCCTTCGCATGCGTGGTGCGGCGATAGGAGAAGAAGCGGTCGGCATCGGGATAGGTGCAGAGAGCGAGGCTTTCGGCGGTGACGCCAGCCTTGCGCAGGCGGTCGACCGTCAGCGCCGGCAGGTCGAACATCGCGTGACCGGTCTTTTCGGATGGAATGAAGTATTTGGTGTAGCCCGGGTTGTAAGCGGTAAAGCGATCGACGAATTCCGGGCCGACTTCATAGCTTGCCTGGCTGATCGAGGGGCCAAGGCAGGCCGTGATCGTCTCGCGCTTGGCGCCGAGCGCGACCATCGCCTCGATGGTGTTCTCCAGCACGCCGGTCAAGGCGCCTTTCCAGCCGGCATGGGCAGCACCGATCACCCGGTTTTCGGGATCGGCGAAGAGGATCGGGCCGCAATCGGCGGCGAGCACGCCAAGCACCACCCCCGGCGTCGCCGTCACTATTGCGTCGGCCTGCGGGCGATTGCCGTCGTAATTGACACCGACGGTGATCACGTCGGGTGAATGGACCTGATGGACTGTCGCAAGCCGCTCCAGGGGCAGGCCGAACCAGCCGGCAACGCGGCGGCGGTTTTCCTCCACATGCGCGCGGTCGTCATGAGAGCCGAGACCGACGTTCAAGCCGCGATAGAGGCCCTCCGAAACGCCGCCCTCGCGGGTGAAATAGCCGTGGCGGATACCGGCGCTTTTGGCGGCGCTCAGCAGCGTGCTTTCGATCGGAGTCGGCAATACTGCGTGTCCTTTGATGGGTTCTTTGGCGTGGATCGTGATGAATAACGCATCTGTGGCGAAGCGGTTCGATTTGGCCGGGATGTTGGCCCAGCCATGCGCGCTCTGTCAATCCGCTGGCTCTAGCAGTCTTTTTCAGCGTGCAGGGCGAAAGGGCTGGAGATCGATCGACGGGCTTGAGACGGCCAGCACCTTGAAGAGTTCGCCCATCTTGCCTTCGCCGGCGCCGGCAAGCCGTTCGACGGCGGCACGAATGCCGTCCTGCGTTACCGCATCGCGATCGCGGCCAAGGGCCGATGCCCGCTCCAACAGCCCGAGCCCGAGGAGAAAATCGCCCTGATGACAGCATCCGTTGATTTGCAGGCCGGAAGCGGCGGCCGTCTGGGCCAGATGCTGGAAATCGACATGGCTGGTGAGATCCGCTTCACCGGGATGCTCCAGCGGTGGATCGTATTCATGCATACGCACGGCCTGCAGCGTGTCGCCGAAGCCGGTCGCCATATGTCCGTAGTCAATGGCAAGCGCGGTGCCGCCATGTGCGGCGATCCGGTCGCAGATCGTCGTCATTACCGCCTGTCGGGCAGGGGCGATCTCGAAGATGGTACCGATGGGCGGTAGCTGCCCGTCTGGAAGGAATGCCGGGTCGAGGCCGGCGACGCCGACCGCGAAGGTCAGCTCGTCATCGGCGTCAAGCCCGACCGTGCGCTCGCGAAACCCGTTCATGGTGCGGACGAACTGGCGGATGGGAATGGCGTCGAAGAGCTCGTTGGCAGCAAGCAGGGTGAAACCTGCCGGCACGTCATTGAAGTCGGAATGCCAGGAAACCTTGTCGCCATGGTCGGCAAGCGTCTGCCGCTGAAACTCCTGCAGCCGATCGCTGGTTTCGACCAGGTGTACGTTCATGGCGTCATAGAGCGGTGGCGCGAGCTTGCTGATGACGCGCAGCATGTCGGCCATCATCGTGCCGCGACCAGGGCCGATTTCCACCAGGTGGATATCGCTCGGCGAGCCGTGGCGCTGCCAGGCATGCACCATGAAGATGCCGATCATCTCGCCGAAGAGCTGGCTGATCTCGGGCGCGGTGACGAAATCGCCGACGCTGCCGAAGGGTTCGCGCGTCTTGTAGTAGCCGTGTTGCGGATCGGCGAGACAGAGCGAGAAATAATCGGTGATGCTGACCGGTCCGTTCGCACGGATAATGGCTTTGATTTTTTCGCCGAGCGGGGTCGTCATCATTTGGTCTCGCTAGAGCATGATTCCGAAAAATATAAGGCAGTTTTCGGAAGGATCACGCGATATTTCACCCAGAGATCAAGCCGTCTGCCTGGCGGCGGCGTGGCGGGCGCGAATGACTGCCCACAGGCCGATCGCGACCATCGGCAGGGACAGCACCATACCCATGGTCAGCCAGCTGGTACCGAGGAGATAGCCGAGCTGCTCGTCTGGCTGGCGGAAGAATTCAACGAAGATGCGCGAGAAGGCATAGCCGATGACGAAAACGCCGCTGATGACGCCCGGTTTCTTCAGTGCCAAGGCCCAACGCGTCAAGATGAAGAGGACGATGAAGAGAACAATGCCCTCAATGCCGGCTTCGTAGAGCTGGCTCGGATGGCGCGGATCGGGGCCGGCCGGGCAGATGCCTTCATGGGCGGCAATGATGTGCGGGCTGCAGAAGACCATGGCCCAGGGGACATCGCTGGCTCGGCCCCAGAGCTCGCCATTGACGAAATTGGCGATGCGGCCGAAGAAAAGGCCGATCGGGGCAACGGCGGCGACGATATCGAACAGGCTCCAGACCGGGATCTTGCTGCGATTGGCGAACAGAATCATGGCGATGGTGGTGCCGATCAATCCACCATGGAAAGACATGCCGCCCTTCCAGATCTGGATGGCGCGGATCGGATTGGCGATCACCTTGTCGAGATCGTAGAACAGGATGTAGCCGATGCGGCCGCCGAGAACGATGCCAAGTGCCACCCAGAGGATGAAATCGTCCAGATGCTGGCGCGTCATCGGCGCAGTGTCGTTCACCCAGAGCTTGCCGTTGTCGACCAGCCGTCGCGCATAGAGCCAGCCGAGCAGGATGCCCGCGACATAGGCGAGGCCGTACCAATGGACATCAAGGGGGCCGAGCGAAAAGGCGATCGGATCGATATCGGGAAAAGGCAGGATGGCGGCGAGGTTGGCGGATGTCAGCAAGATTGTCAGATCCGTTAGAGCATGGTTCGCAAAATTGCGATGCGATTCTTGGACAAGAGCATGCTAAATCCAATGTGGCCGGAAGATGGCGTTCGGTATTGAAACGGTCAAGTCGATTTTCGGAAGTCTTTCGTCATGGGCCGGCTTGTCCCGCTCAATCTCAATTTGCTTGCATCGGCCCCTCGGAAATCTTACCTCAGCACTATCCGGCCCCTATATGATGCCATCCGTTTTCGGGGTCGACGGCCGCAAGGAGACTACAATGAGCACTGGACCGAACCGTATCATGGACGAATTCGCCAAGTTGATGACCGATGCCGCCGGTGCGGCCCAGGGCGTGCGCCGCGAGATCGAGACGGCTTTCAACGCACATGCCGAACGCTGGCTGAACAGCCTCGATATCGTCAAGCGCGAGGAGTTCGAAGCCGTTCGCGAAATGGCGATCAAGGCGCGTGACGAGAACGAGGTGCTGCTCGCCAGAATCGAGGCGCTGGAAGCGCGTCTTTCCTCGAAAAGCAAGTAACGGCAATCAATTTTGCTAGAAAAAGGCGCGGCGACTGGCTTTCGCGCCTTTTTCCTCTAAAATTTTCGGTGATTTATCCACCTGTGGACACTGGCAAAAAAGCCAATCGCCAGAGTCAGTTATGACTCCCTTCTGAATAGACATCGGAAGAGCTTTCCACAGCGCCCTTGCCCAAAATCTCCCTTCAGGGGCTGGCATGCCGGGCATGCCGTTATACACTGATTTTAAATGATGATTCGAAACGGACTTGGTAAGCTCCGGGCAGGGTGGATGCGTTAGTCTGGCAGCCGTTCAACATCATCCCGAAGATGTTTCCGGAGTAAAACAGTTTGCGTTCTCTCAATGTTGAAGCACGCGAAAGCTGCATTCGTTCCGGTCAAGAAGGTGCTGCATGAGCCTTATGGAAATAGAAGTCGAACGCCAGTCAAATCCGGTCGATATGATCGAGTTCGTGGCCGCCAATAACGACTGGTCGTTTGAGCGGTCGGGCGAAGACGAAATCGCCATGACCGTCGAAGGTAAATGGACGGACTATCATGTATCCTTCTCTTGGATGGAGGAGTTCGAGGCGCTGCATATCGCCTGCGCCTTCGACATCAAGGTTCCGGATATCCGCGCCAACGAAGTCATCAAGCTTCTGTCCTGTGTCAACGGGCAGGTGCTGATGGGGCACTTCGACCTGTGGCGGCAGGAGGATATCGTCATCTTCCGGCAGTCGCTGCTGCTTTCCGGCGGCGCCGAGCCGACCAACCGGCAGGTGGAAGTGCTACTGTCCAACGCTCTTGACACCTGCGAGGCCTACTATCAGGCTTTCCAGTTCGTCGTATGGTCGGGCCTTGACGCAAATCGCGCCATGGAAGCCGTGCTGTTCGAAACCGTGGGTGAATGCTGATATGACGACCGGGGCATCCTCAAGCGCTCTCGCATCGTCCGGTGCCATCATCCTGATCGGCGCCGGCAATATGGGCGGCGCGATGCTGACGGGCTGGCTGAAAAACGGTGTGCCGGGTTCCTCGGTGATCGTGGTCGATCCGAATCCGTCCGAGACGATGCTGAAGCTGATTGCCGATGCCGGCGCAGGCCATGTGACTGGTGTTCCCGCCGGTGTCACTGCGGGCGTTCTCTTCATTGCCGTCAAGCCGCAGGTGATGGATGCCGTACTTCCGCCGTTCAAGGAAACGGTAGGTCCAGATACGGTGGTGGTGTCGATTGCTGCCGGCAAGACGCTTGCTTCCCTCGAAAAGAGCCTGGGGAAGGCGGCGATGGTGCGTGCCATGCCGAATACCCCGGCCATGGTTGGTCGCGGCGTCACCGGTGCCTTTGCCAATGCTGAGGTCGGCAAGAGCCAGCGGCAATTGGTGCATGATCTTCTGAAGGTGTCCGGTCCGGTCGAATGGGTGCCGGAAGAGGCCGATATCGATGCCGTAACGGCGGTGTCCGGCAGCGGGCCGGCTTATGTTTTTTATCTCGTCGAGTGCATGGCGGAAGCGGGCCGGAAGCTTGGCCTGCAGGCGGACCTCGCCATGCGGCTCGCACGGGAAACTGTCGCGGGGGCTGGTGAATTGTTGCATCAGTCCCCCGATGACGCTTCGCGGCTGCGCCAGAACGTGACGTCTCCCGGCGGCACGACAGCGGCGGCCCTTTCCGTTCTGATGGCCGAAGGCGGCATGCAGCCGCTGTTCGACGAGGCGCTGGAAGCGGCGCGCAAGCGCGCGCAGGAACTGGCTGGCTAAATTTCCACGACCAAGAGGGTACGCGTATGGCGGAAGAGATCACCTATGGCGATTTCGAGCGGGTGGATATCCGCGTCGGGACGATCATCGAGGCAGAGGCTTTTCCGGAAGCACGCAAGCCTGCCTACAAGCTGAGGATCGATTTCGGACCGGAGATCGGCATCAAGCGCTCCTCGGCGCAGATTACGGTGCACTACACGCTGGAGAGCCTTATCGGCCGCCAGATCCTCGCCGTCGTCAATTTCCCGCCGCGCCAGATCGGCCCCGTCCGCTCCGAAGTGCTGACCCTCGGCTTCGAGGATGAAAATGGTGCCATCGTGCTTGCGGCCGTGACGCAGCCGGTGCCAAACGGCAAGAAGATGATGTGATACTTGCCTTCTCCCCTTGGGCGAAGGTCTTTTAGTGAATATCCCGCGATAGCGGTTCCGTCAGGCTGAAATCCAGAAACTCTGCTTCAAATCCTTCGCGCTGCGGTGAGCAGAAGGCGGGGCCGACGGAGACCTCTTCCAGGGTCGGATCGAACCAGGCGAGACGGGCCATGCGCCACTCACCCATCCTGTCGGTGCGGTACTGGATGAAGAGTGCGTCGCCGTTGCGTGTCACCCGCACAGACATGGCATCGAATTCGTGCTCGAGCTGGAAGGCGGACCAGTCGGAATTGCCGTTGGTGACCACGACGCTGAAATGCCGGGCGCCGTCGGTATATTCGATCCCGCATTTCATCCAGTGCGTAGCGTCATGGCGGACCATCAGGCCGGCCTGGTCGTAGAGTTCGCGATATTGCCCGATGAAGGTGATTTCGGCGGTAAAGTCGCCTCGACGCGGCCGGCCGAGGAAATGGCCGTTGTCGCGGTGAAAGCCGTAATAGGTTCCCTGCCAGAAGTCGGTCTTGTCGCCGGAGCGGACGAGCATACGTCCCTGGTTCATTTCCCAGACGGGCGGCGCGTTCAGCCAATGCATGTCGTTGATGTCGATCGGCATGTGCGTCCCTCTAAGCAGGAATGCGGATGGTGGCGCGCAGGCCGCCGAGGGGGCTGTCGCCGAGCGTGACATTGCCGCCATGGCTGCGGGCGATATCGCGGGCAATCGCCAGGCCGAGGCCGGTACCGGAATTGTCGAGATTGCGCGCCTCGTCCAGCCGGAAGAACGGTTTGAACACGTCTTCGCGCGCATTGACGGGAATGCCGGGGCCATCGTCGTCGAAAATGACCGTCAGCCATTTGGCGCTGTGCTTGGCGTCGACGCGCAGCGTCTGGGCATAGCGGCGCGCATTGGAGGCAAGGTTCGTCACCAGCCGCGCGAAGGCATTCGGACGGACGGAGATTTCATCGTCGCCGTCGATCGAGTAGGTCATGGATTTGCCGTGGAGAGAGAAATCCTGTTCGACCTTGTCGAGGATATCGCTGAGATGGAGCGTGCCGACATCCTCTTCCGCCTCGCCGCGGGCGAAGGCCATATAGCCCTCCAGCATGCTTTGCATGTCCTCGACATCTTCGCTGAGGCCGACGAGATCGGGATTTTCGCCGACGAGGGCGAGCTGCAGCTTGAAGCGGGTGAGCACGGTGCGCAGGTCATGGCTGACGCCGGAGAGCATCGCCGTGCGTTGCTCGATCTGCCGTTCGATGCGCTCGCGCATCAGGATGAAGGCGAGGCCGGCACGGCGAACTTCATCAGCGCCACGCGGCGAATAATTCTCCAGCCGCTGGCCCTTGCCGAAACTTTCGGCGGCTTGCGCCAGCGCCAGGATCGGCCGGATCTGGCCGCGTAGGAACAGAACCGCGATGCCGATCAGTACCAGTGAGGTGCCGACCATCCAGAGAATGAAGATGTGAGTGTTCGAGGCATAGGTCTGGCTGCGCTTGGCAAAGACGCGCAGCACCTTGTCCGGCAGCTTGACGCGGATTTCGACAAGGCTGGAATTGCCGAGTGTGTCGACCCAGAACGGCAGGTTGATCTGTTCGTGGATTTCATCGCTGAGGATGCTGTCGAGAATCGAGAAGAACGGCTTTTCGCGCGGCGGCGGCAGCTCACCACCCGGTTCGATCGAGATGGTGAGATCGAGCTTTTGCCGGGCTATCTGTGTGACGGCCGAATAGTCGGCATCCTGCGGATAGGTTTCGATGATCGCGATGATGGCGGCGATGTCGCGTGTGGTTGCCATCGACAGGCGCTGCGTCACCATCTGCCAGTGGCGCTCCATGAAGACGACGGTGACGACTGCCTGCAGGATGATCATCGGCAGGATGAAGATCAGCAGCGAACGCGCATAGATACCAGTCGGCAGACGTCGACGCAGCCAGCGTGACAGCCAACGCATGCCGTTGGACGGCGGGTGGTCCTGATCGCGCCTGATCGAGTCGAATGTCACCATCGCCGCTGGCCCCTGAGACTTGATATCAATCTATGCTCAGGCGGTAGCCGATGCCACGCACCGTCTGCAGCCAGATGGGATTGGCCGGATCGTCCTCGATCTTGCGGCGCAGGCGGTTGATCTGCACGTCGATCGTGCGCTCGCCGACTTCGGCATCGCTGCCGATCAACTCGTGGCGCGGAATGGTGTCGCCGGCGCGCTTGGCGAAGAGCAGCATGATTTCCTGCTCCCGGTCGGTCAGGCGGATGAGTTCCGATGCCCTCTTCAGCTCCTTGCGGGTCAGCGAGAAGGTATAGGGGCCGAACATCACCTGTTCTATCTTCGGCGCATCGGCCGGGGCATTGCGGCGGAGGATATTGTTGATGCGCAGCACCAGTTCGCGCGGGTCGAAAGGCTTCGGCAGATAATCGTCGGCGCCAGCTTCCAATCCGGCGATACGCGCATCGGCTTCGGCAAGGGCGGTCAGCATGATGATCGGGATGTTCTTGATGGCGCGGAGGCTTGACGTCAGCACGATCCCGGACTCGCCGGGCATCATGACGTCCATGATGATCAGGTCGAAATCCAGCCCCTCGAGCTTGCGACGGGCCTCGGCGCCTTCGGCGGCGACTGTCACCCGGAAACCCTTTTCCATGAGATAGCGATTGAGAAGGGCGCGGATACGCGTATCGTCATCCACGACCAGGAGATGTGCCGCATCATCGGAAATTGCTGTCTTTGTCGTCATTCAATCCGTCTCGATCTTGTTTTATCTATTTGATTGAGATGATCTTATCCCAAACCCGCTTCGCGGTTCTCCGGTTCGAGATCATGTCTTAGTCCTGCATTCCCCTCAGGAACCGTTTGACGCTTTCGCGCGTCGCGTCGGACGCGCCTTCGAATGCCCGTTCAATACGGCGTGATTGCGGCTCCGCCAGCGCCAGCGCCAAATCGCGGCCGGCCTGCGTCGGATACAGCTTACGCTGGCGACGATCCTCAGGCCCGGCCACCTGACGAATATAACCCGAATCGATCAATTGTTTGAGAACCCGCGCCAAACTCTGTTTGGTGATCTTCAATGTTTCCAAAAGGTCCGCAACCGTCATGCCGGGTTCGCGGTTAACGAAATGAACGACACGGTGATGCGCGCGCCCGAATCCGCTCTTGTCCAGGATCTGGTCAGGATCGGATACGAAGTCGCGATAGGCGAAGAAAAGCAGCTCGATGATTTCGAAATCGATGATCCCGACATTCTGCATCGGCGCTGCCAGTAGCTCCGGTTTCGCCGCTTTTTGGTTCACCTGCCGTGTCACCTTGGCATTTCCTTTCCTGTTTTGGGGCAATGGGGAAACTTACGCAAAAATATGTCAGCTTTATTGACGTATTTTTGCGTCACTGCAAGTTTCTCCAACCTTTTGCAGCCCGGACGGATAGCCATAAGTGGAAACTAGACCGGGCTTGGCAAAACTCCAACAGGTCTCATGTTCTCCCACGTAGTTTGTGGAGAAAAGGCTGTCGGAATAACAACCGACGGTCATGGGCGCAGATGCGACAGTTTTTTTGGGGATTTATCGTAGCGAGATAACGAAAGTGATCGACGTAAGCATCGCAGCCGGTAGCAGAAACCGGGCATTGTCGCGTCGCGCCGACAGCAATCCGTGAAAGCCTAACAAGCGGCCATATAAGGATGGCTGCCCGACTGCCGCCGCTGTCGGGCAAAATCGCAGAACACTCAAGGAAAGCCGGATGCGGTTTCTCCCCGCCCGGCTTTCCTTGATCTGATACTTTCGTCTTACTTACGGCCGAGCACTGCGCCGACGATTGCCGAGAGTATGCCGCCAGCGACCAGCGAGGAGAGGCCCTGTGCGATATAGCCGGTCAAGGCTTCGCTGCCGATCAGGTTGAGAATGAGGCCGCCGCCGAGACCGCCGACAGCGCCGGCAATCGTCCTTGCGACGAGATTGATCCCTTCCTGCTTCAAAACGGCGCTGGCCCCGTTGCCGCCGATAGCGCCGGCAACCAGTTGCGTGATGATAGGCCCTAAACTTTCCATGATCAGCCTTCTCCCATTGTACCGGAAGCCATTTCCGGATGCCGTCGCGCCGCGCCCCGGATCGAGCCTTGGGAGTGGCGATAATCCTCATTTATATAAGAATTACATCATGCATCGGCTGGTGGAAATAGAAAGGCAACTCAAGCGGGAGAAATTAGCAATAATTCGGGGGAAAAGTCACATTGGAGGGGAGGCGGCCATGCGGCCGCCCGTGATTTCGACGTATTGACGCCGCCGCAAGACGAATCAGCGATCGGTATAGGCGATGCAGCACGTATCCGGATTGCTGCCGGAATCCAGCGCGCTGCCCTTGCTGCCCCGGCATTTTCAGGGCAAGGGGCTGTTTTGCCCGGTGTTTGTGATTATACCGGCAGAATGGACATTCAACAGACGAGGCGCTTTATGGGCATGCTCCAGGCCGGCATCATTCCGGTGACCCCTTTCGAACAGAATTGCACGATCTTGTTCGACCCGGAGACGAATGAAGGGGTCGTGGTCGATCCCGGCGGCGATGTCGATCTCATCCTGCAGACGGTTCGTGAGAACAACATCACGCTGAAGGCGATCTGGCTGACGCATGGCCATATCGACCACGCCGGCGGCGCGGACGAAGTTCGCGAAGCACTCGGGCTGGAAGTGATTGGCCCGCATGAGGATGATCTGCCGCTGTTGCAGGATATCGAGGCCAAGGGCGAGATGTTCAATATCGAGGGCGTGCGCAACGTCGTGCCGGATCGCTTTCTTAAGGATGGCGACAAGGTATCTTTCGGCGAGCACGAATTCGAGGTCTTCCAT
Organism: Rhizobium sp. GW821-FHT14E12; assembly: GCF_058803745.1. Taxonomy (NCBI): domain Bacteria; kingdom Pseudomonadati; phylum Pseudomonadota; class Alphaproteobacteria; order Hyphomicrobiales; family Rhizobiaceae; genus Rhizobium; species Rhizobium sp. GW821-FHT14E12. The sequence continues at coordinate 893,861 of NZ_JBXAPH010000001.1, read as the reverse complement.
TGCCCCGGCCATGCGCCAGGCCATGTCATCTATGTCAACAGGAAGCAGAAATTCGCCCATCTCGGCGATGTGCTGTTTCACGGCTCGATCGGCCGCACCGATCTGCCGGGCGGCAATCATCAGCAGCTGCTGGACTCGATCCGTGACAAGGTGTTTCCGCTGGGCGATGATGTCGGCTTCATCTGCGGCCATGGCCCGGGCGGCCAGATCGGCGAGGAGCGCCGGACCAACCCCTTCCTGCGCGGGCTCTAGGACAAAAAAAGCGCCGCGGGAGGCGGCGCTTCGTTTTGTAGCATTGGCCGATATGTCGATCAGTTGCAGAAGTGACGCATGCCGTCATAGCCGACATAGGTGCCGCTGCGGCCATCGAAGCTTCTGTAGCGATCGTAGCAATAGCGCATCCATTGCGACGACCAGGGACGCAGGCCGGCGGTCGGCGGAGCGTAATAGCTGACATCGCGCTCGACATAGACGCGGCGCGGCGGCGCGCGATAGTAATAGGGCGGGGGCGGTGCGTCGTAGTCGGGATCGACATAGACCGGGCCGGGCTCGACATAACGTGGCTGGCTGGCGATGGCGGAGCCGACAATCAGGCCGGTGGCGAGGCCCGCGGCGCCGCCCAGTACCCAACCGTCGCGGTGATGCCAGCGATCGTCGGCCGAAGCCGCTGACATGGAGGTCAGCGTCAGGGTTGCAGCCATGGCGGACATGAGAAGGGTTTTGCCGAGCATGTTCATTCGTCTATCCTCTGAACGGGAGCGGTAGAACCGTCGTTCCCAATCTTGCATTGGGGGATAAACTAGGCACGGCAAGCTGAATGCAGACTGAATGACAAAACCCGGCATCTCTGCCGGGCCTCAACTCGAATGATAGCCGTCAGGCTTTTCAGCCGGCAATCTGGAGATTGACGGCCTTCGGTCCCTTGCCGCGGCGATCCGGTTCCGTGTCGAAGCTTACCTTCTGGTTTTCCGACAATCCTGCCAGACCAGAAGCCTGTACTGCGGAAATGTGTACAAAGATGTCAGCGCCACCCTTGTCCGGTTTGATGAAACCGAAGCCCTTATCGGTATTAAAAAACTTTACAGTGCCAGTCTCGGCCATGCGTCAGGTCCTTTTCTCTCTGCCCACCATCCACACGGGCAGCATTGCTGTATTGCCCTTGCGGGCGCTCGCAGGCAGTTCTCGCAATTTGAAGGAAAAGGTCCCCTATACCTCGGCGTGGCCACGAAACGATATCCGCGTATCATTTCTCGACCAGGCTGACCGGAATATTAGCGTTCCCGGCGCGCACTTTCTTAAGGACTTCCCATGCTTTAAAAATGCCCGAACACCGTTGAGAGTGCTGTGTTTATCGGGAATTGGCAAGTAAAAGTTTTTAATGTCCTAAAAGGGGCGTATTGCCGTAATGCGCGTGTGCTAAGGCGATTCGCAAATTTTCCCTCACGGGAAATGGATTTCCAAGGTTTTTGTATCGTTTGCGATATAAGTTAGGCGAAATTTTCCCAAATGACGGCCTCGAAATACGTCTTTCCGGTCATTTAAAAAAATCTAACGGAAGCGATCCGGCACAGCCATAACGGGCATTTCCAATGGCCTTTTATGCGGCGACGCTGCGCCGCCGCGCGAGTTCAGGCACCAATTCGACCGCAAGTATTGCGGTGAACATCAGGGCGCAGCCGGCATAGCCGAGCGGCCCCATGGTTTCGCCGAGCAGCAGTGCGCCAAGCGAAGCGCCGAACAACGCCTCTGAAGAGAGGATGATCGCCGCTTGCGGGGCGCTGGTATAGCGCTGGCCGATAACCTGCAGCGCGAATGCAAGCCCGGACGAGAATATCCCGAGATAGAGGATTTCGCCGAGCGCCGCCCCGATGGCGGCAAGGCTGATGGGCTCGACCAGTGCGGCGACTACGAGGGCAAAGACAGCGGCGACGGCGAATTGCGTGGCGGAAATGGCGAGCGGTCGGCCGGTTTCGCGGACCGACGAGCCGGCGAGTGTGATTTGTACAGCCCAGAAGACGGCGCAGACTACGGTCAGGAAATCGCCTGGGGTGAGCTGGGAAAAGGAGCCGCCGGACAGCAGATAGATACCGCTCAGCGCCGTCAACGCTGCCGGCCAGATGATCCAGTGCGGCTGCCGGCGCAGAAAGACGACAGCGATCAGCGGCACGAAGACGACATAGAGGCCGGTGATGAAGCTGGAATTGGTGACGGTGGTCGTCAAGAGCCCGAGTTGTTGCGTTGCCGCGCCGCCGAAAAGCGCGACGCCAGTGAGGACGAAGAAGAGCCAGTTGTGGCGCGTGAGCGGTTTTTCGGCCTTGCGCTTTTCTTTCCAGACGAAGGGCAGAACGACGATAGTGGCGACGGCAAAACGCAGGCTTATGAACCAGAGCGGCCCGATCGCCTTCATCGCTGTCGACTGCGCGACGAAGCCGCTGCCCCAGATCGCGGCAGCCAGCAACAATACCAAATTCGCCTGTATGCGAGTCATCGACAACCTGTGGGAGAGGGAAGCAAAGGAAGGAAGATGATGCTGCGTTAGCAGCTGCTTTTTCCCGGGGCAAGGGTGAAAGGCTGATCGCTAACGGCAAATCCCGTCGCTAGTTCGTTGCTCTCGAAACACGCAGCAATGCGCCGTCATCTTCATCAGTGGTGATCAGCAGCGCCCCATCCGGTGCGACGACGATATCGCGTAGCCGGCCGAAATCGCCTTCGAACAAGCGTTCTTGCTCGACCACCTTGCCGGTGCCGTCGCGATCGAGGCGCGAGAGAAGCTCGAATTTCAGCGCCGTGACTAGAAGGTCGCCGTCCCATTCCGGAAACATCTTGCCGCGATAGACGGCAATGGCGCCGGGTGCGATCGAGGGATCCCAATAGAAGATCGGCTGTTCCATTCCTTCTTTGGCCGTACCGACCCCGATCTTGGTGCCGGAATAATTGCGTCCATAGGAAATGACCGGCCAGCCGTAATTTTTGCCCGCTTCCGGCGTGTTGATCTCGTCGCCGCCTCTCGCCCCATGTTCGGCCGTATAGAGCTTGCCGTCGCTGGTATCGAAGGTGACGCCCTGGGGATTGCGGTGGCCCTTGGACCAGATCTCCGGTTGGGCCTTGGCGCCGTCCTTGAAGGGATTGTCGGCGGGAATGCTGCCATCGGCCTTGATGTGGATGATCGAGCCGGCGTCGTCGTGGAAATCCTGGGCGCGATCCTGCTCGCCACGGTCGCCGAGGCCGACGAACAGGCTGCCATCCCCGGCGATAGCGATACGCGCGCCGTATTGGATATTGCCGCGTGACAGCTTGTTCATCAGGAAAATGCGCTTCACCTCTGTCAGCTGCCGCTCGTCCGGTGACAGAATGGCGCGGAAGACCGCCGTACCGCTGCCGCCGTCCTCGGAAATGGATGCGGTGAAGAAGATCGTGCGGTTGCTGGTGAATTTCGGATCGACGGCGACGTCGAGCAACCCTCCCTGGCCACGGGCATGGACTTCCGGCACCCCGGCAATCGGCTCCGACGCCTTGCCGTTGCGGATGATACGCATGTTCCCCGGTCGTTCCGTCACGAGATAGGCGCCGTCCGGCAGCGCTTCCACGGCCCAGGGGTGGTCGAGGCCACTTGCGATGGTCTCGACCTTGACGGCGACTTTCTGTGTGTTGACGATCTTCACCGGATCGGCGACGGCGGCGCTTGCCGCCAGTATGGCAGACGCCACAAGGGCAACGGAAAATCCCGCTTTGTGAAAACGCATCGATCCATTTCCTCCGTGGTAAGGATAGCTTACGCAACGTGGGGTAGGCGGATCGCGGTTCAAGCGCGCTACGGTGTCGATAACGTCATTGTGTCCGTCGAGCCGGTGTCGCCCGCGGTTTTCGGCATCTGAGATATGTTGGATCGACCCACCTGTGATGGCACCATCGTCCAAAACATGGGTTTTCCACGCGTTGCGGTCAACGGCTACACGATAAAGGTGTGCAATACGTATCTCGGTCAGGCCGGATTGGATGCCGAAGGAATATCGCGATGTTAATTCATGGCGGTTGAGATATATGCTGATATGGCTGATTTTAATGAAGTATTTCGAGTGAATTGAGGGATTGAATCAGGTCCTTCATAAAATGATTCATCCGCCGAGCGGCTTTTACGTCTATCCGTCTTCTTTCTTTGTTTCACTCAAGGCGTGTAGGGGCGCTCCTTTTGGGAGAATGGAAGGCCTATGGTGGCCCAACAATGACGTGTGGCGCGCTGTCTACGCGCGCGCGAAATAACGTCACGGTGACGCCTTTCCACTTGAAACAGCGGCCCACATTCGACATAGAGCTTAGCGCAGAAATCTGGTCCACAGGCTTTCTGCCCATTTCAACCGAATAGGACCGATCATCATGGCCTTTCTTGCCGACGCCCTTTCCCGTGTAAAGCCTTCTGCCACCATCGCCGTTTCCCAGAAAGCGCGCGAGCTGAAAGCAAAAGGACGCGACGTGATCGGCCTCGGCGCCGGCGAGCCTGATTTCGATACGCCGGACAATATCAAGGCGGCCGCCATCGACGCGATCAATCGCGGCGAGACGAAGTACACGCCGGTTGCCGGCATTCCCGAACTGCGCAAGGCGATCGCCGCCAAGTTCAAGCGCGAGAACAATCTCGACTACGCCCCCGAGCAGACTATCGTCGGCACGGGCGGCAAGCAGATCCTGTTCAACGCTTTCATGGCAACGCTGAACCCCGGCGATGAAGTCATCATCCCGACGCCTTACTGGGTGTCCTACCCGGAAATGGTGGCGCTGTGCGGCGGCACCCCGGTTTTCGTCGAGACGACACAGGCCAACGGCTTCAAGCTTCAACCGGCTGATCTCGAAAAGGCGATCACGCCGAAGACCAAGTGGTTCATGTTCAACTCGCCGTCGAACCCGTCGGGCGCTGCCTATACGCATGCTGAGCTGAAGGCGCTGACGGACGTGCTGGTCAAGCATCCGCATGTCTGGATCCTGACCGACGACATGTACGAGCACCTGACCTACGGCGACTTCAAATTCGCGACGCCCGTCGAAGTCGAGCCGAGCCTCTATGACCGTACGCTGACGATGAACGGCGTTTCGAAGGCCTATGCCATGACCGGCTGGCGTATCGGCTATGCTGCCGGCCCGCTGGTGCTCATCAAGGCAATGGACATGATCCAGGGTCAGCAGACCTCGGGCGCGACGTCGATCGCGCAGTGGGCTGCCGTCGAGGCGCTGAACGGTCCGCAGGATTTCATCCCGCAGAACAAGAAGATCTTCGAAGGCCGCCGCGACCTCGTCGTGTCGATGCTGAACCAGGCAAAGGGCATTTCCTGCCCGGTTCCGGAAGGCGCCTTCTATGTCTATCCGTCCTGCGCCGGCCTGATCGGCAAGACGGCTCCGACCGGCAAGGTCATCGAGACGGATGAGGACTTCGTATCGGAACTGCTGGAATCGGAAGGCGTGGCCGTCGTCCACGGCTCCGCTTTCGGCCTTGGCCCGAACTTCCGCATCTCCTACGCGACCTCGGAAGAGCTTCTCGAGGAAGCTTGCCGCCGCATCCAGCGCTTCTGCGGCGCTTGCAAGTAAGCAAGTAGTCAAGCGAATTAAAGGAGCCCGTCAGCGATGGCGGGCTTCTTGATTTTGTGGCTACATGTAGCTACTTTTAAATTATGAAGACAGTTGCCATCCGAGATATGAAGAACAGGCTGACCGAACTCGTCCGCGAAGTCGAGGATGGCGAGGTTATTGTCGTGACCAGAAATGGTCAGCCGGTTGCCGATCTGGTGCCGCATAAGAAACGCGGCGGTCTGAATCTGGAGGCGGGCAGGGCATCCCTCCGTGCGAAAGGGGTTGTCAACCCGGTGCCATTCATCGCGGATGATTTCGACGAGCAGCTGCCGGAGGATTTTCTTTTGAGGCCAATGCCCAAGATATGAGAGTCCTGTTCGACACCCATGTCGTTTTAGCCCTCCTCGGGGATATTCTCGAGAAGCAATATCCTCGTATGGCGAGCCGGTTGCTTGACCCTGCGACGGTTAGTTTCGTTAGCGTTGCAACTCTTTGGGAAATGGCGATCAAAACGAGATTGGGCAAGCTGGATCCAGGAATGCCATTGGAAGACATTCCTGGTCACCTAGAAGATTTCGGGATCACAATTCTTTCGATCGAACCGTCGCATGCCTTGACGGTAGCGGATCCTGAACCGACGACGCGTGATCCCTTTGACCGATTGCTATTGGCCCAGTGTCAAGTCGAGGGCCTTAAACTAGCAACTGTCGATCGCGCATTGGCTCATCACCATTTGGCATTGAAGGTCTAACATTGAGCTTATGAATCAACGACCTCTTATTTCGATTCCACTTCCCGCTCCAACCCTTTGAAATCAGACTCAAAGCCCCAATATCGTCAGCATGATGAAGGTGGCGAAGAGGATGAAATGGGTCATGCCTTCGATGGCGTTGGTCTCGCCGTCGTTGAGGTTGATGGCGGCGGCGATGAGGGTGATCATGATCATCACGGTCTGCACCGGCGTCATCGCCATGATGAAGGGCTGGCCGGTGTAGAGCGCGATCGCTTCCATGACCGGCACCGTGAGGATGACGGTCGAGAGCGAGGCGCCCATGGCGATGTTGATCGTCGCCTGCATGCGGTTGCGCAGTGCCGAGCGCAGTGCCGTCAGGATTTCCGGGGCGGCGGAAATGGTGGCGACGACGATTGCCGCGATCGCGGGCGGCGCGCCGCTATTCTTGAGGCCGACATCCATGAAGGCGGACATGAACTCGGCAAGTCCGCCGATCAGCACGACGCCGATCAGGATGGTGACGATGGAGGTCGTTGTCGATTCCTCGCCGTGATGCTCCTCCTCGGCCCCTTGCTGCTTTTCGATGCGCGGATAGCTGTAGCTGAAGAAATAGCTGTGCTTGCCGACCTGCATGCGCAGGAAGAGCGCGTAGAGCGCGATCATCGCAATGATGGTGAAGGCGGAATAATAGTGCCATTTCTCCTCGGGGACGAATTCCGGCACGATCATCGAAATGCCCATGGCCGTCAGGATCATCACGCCATAGGACCTGCTGGAGTCGTCATTATAGGGCTGCTCGCCGTGCTTCAGTCCACCGATCAGGGCGGCGAGGCCGATGATGCCGTTGATGTCGAGCATGACGGCGGAATAGATGGTATCGCGCACCAGCGTCGGCGAGCTTTCGCCGCCCATCAGGATCGCCAGCATGATGACTTCCACGGCGACAGCCGATAGCGTCAGGATCATCGTGCCGTAGGGATCGCCGACCTTGACCGCCAGAATTTCGGCATGATGGGCGACGCGCATGGAGACGAGCACGATGGTCGCAACCAGCGCAGCGGCGGCCAGGATCGATGCGGTCTGTCCCATCTCCAGCACCGCATGTTCGTAGAGATAGGCGATCACCGCGATTGCCAATGCGATGAGCAGGAATTTTTCCTGCTTCAGCCAATTCGATATAGCCAAGATCCCCACCTCGCGCGCCGATTCATTTTCGCACTCTAAACCAATGATTTTTCACATCAAGCACGTACGAGGGGGACAAAATTTGCAGTCGGCGGCGTTTAATGGAATACTGAGTTCATAGGTCTGCCCAATAAAATGTCGCGGCATCCTCGATACTCGTCTCAGATGGACCGCGGTCCTGCCGGATGTGCCCGGCTCTCAAAGTCTTGGCAGATGAGAAGGAGGATATGCATGGTCAAGGTCACTTACGAAATCGTGCCGCATGACGGCGGATGGGCGTATCGATTTCGAGACGTCTATTCCGAGGCGTTTCCCAGCCATTCGGAAGCCGTGGAGGCAGCCCGGATCGTAGCGGCCGAGCAGCAGGTCGGCGGCGATTCAGCCGAGATTAGCTGGCAGGACGAAAGGGGCAAGTGGCACGAGGAATATGCCGACGGCGGCGATCGCCCGGAAACGGAAGTGGTCGACGGCAAGGTGCATTTTCCGCCGGTGGATACGGCGCCAGGTGCTTGAGCTTTATGGCTTGCGCTGCGCTCGATCGATAATAGCGTCGACGAAGTCCCGCTTCAAAGCGATATAGCGGTCGCCGTCATATCGGAATTTTGCCGCCAAATCCTGTTTGAGCGTGACGTATGCTGCTGCATCGGCAGGATGCGATCGCAGATGATCACGGAAAATCATCCGCCGCTGGTGTGTCGCGTTATTCGGCGGGCAGAGATAGATCCTTTCAGGCGGCCTGCCATCCCTCAGCATGAACGCCCAGACATTGTCGTCGTAGCGATTGCCGCGCGGCTCGTAGTTGCGTTCGAGGAGGACTTCCGTGGCATGCGGGATATCGTCCAAACTACGGAGAACAATGTCGATATCTATAAGCGGTTTTGCCGCCAGACCCGGAATGGATGTGCTGCCGATATGCTCGATCGTGACGACATAAGGTGTCAATAGCTCCTCAAGCCTTCCGCAAATGCGCGTGAAGGCTGCCGGCCAATCCGGATTATACGGCGCAAGTTCAACCGGATTTTTCGTCGTCATGTTCTTCCTGATCCCGGTGTTTCTTTGACGTAAGCCAGCAACCCCGCCACCAGCGCGTCGAACGTCACGCGGCAGCGCGGCGATGTCTTGAGATTTTCGTGCATGGCAACCCAGGTGTCGAGCGGCAGTTCGATTTCTGGTAGCAGCCGAACAAGTTCCCCATCCCTTTTCGCAAGCGGTATCTGATAGAAGCAGATACCGATACCGGCGCGCAAGGCGTTGTGCAGGGCGATGCTATGATCCGACTTGAAGGCGAAGGAGACGCCGTCGAACAGGGGATAGCGCTTCATCATGGTGCGGACGTAAGCGGTCTGGCGGTCGAATCCGATCAGTTTATGCTGGCGTAGCTCCCCGATGTTCTTGGGTTCGCCATATCGTTCGAGATAGCTGCGATGAGCGAATAAGCCGAGGGAGATGGAGCCGATATAACGCGCCAGCAACACGTCCTGCGCGGGCGCGACCATGCGAACGGCGATATCGGCCTCGCGCTGCAACAGATCTTCTACGGCATCCGAGGCGGAAAGCTCGATAGTGAGGTCCGGATATGTCGCCTGCAGCCCAGCCAGGATTGGCGGTAGAACTTCGACGCCGATGACTTCGCTGGCGCTGATGCGGACTGTGCCGCTGACTTGGTCGCGAGAACTGGAGGCGGCACGCAGAAGAGCGGCGGTCGTATTGGCCAGCGTTTCCGCATAAGGCTTCAGGGCGAGGGCTGCGTCCGTCGGTAAAAGACCTTGTTGCGAACGGGTGAACAGCTCGGCGCCGATGGCTTCTTCCAGTGCGTCGATGTGGCGGCCGATGGTCGGCTGGGTGAGGCCAAGTTCCCGGGCGGCGGCCGAAAGCGAGCCGTGATGCAGCACGGCGAGTAAGGTGCGGTAGAAATCCCAGCTCGGTTCCGATGTTGTCATAAATTTTTGTATATCATACGCAGATTTTTCGGCAATTTCGTTTATTGCCGCTGCGCGGCATAGTCACGCCATCAAAGTGATGGAGATGACGATGATTGAGCAGATGAAAAGTGGAAAGACCGCGCTTGTACTGGGTGCCACCGGCGGCATCGGCGGTGCCGTTGCGCGAGGGCTGGCCGCTCGCGGTTGGCGCATCCGGGCGCTGAACCGCAATGCTGCTGAGGCAGCCAGTCGTGAGTCCGGTTTCGACTGGGTGCAGGGCGATGCGATGCAGGCGAGCGATGTGCTGAGGGCGGCGCAAGGGGTCGATGTGATCGTGCATGCGGTCAACCCGCCCGGTTATCGCAACTGGGGGCAACTGGTCCTGCCGATGCTCGACAGCACGATCGCGGCGGCGAAGGCGATCGGCGCGCGGATCGTTTTGCCGGGCACGGTCTATAATTTCGGCCCAGATGTCTTTCCTAACGTGACCGAGGACAGCCCGCAGCGTCCGCGGACGCGCAAGGGGGCGATCCGCGTTGAAATGGAGCGGCGCCTGAAGACGGCGGCGGAGAGTGGCTCGCCGGTCATCATTGTTCGCGCCGGTGATTTCTTCGGCGAGCATGCCGGTAATAGCTGGCTCGCGCAGGGGATCGTGAAGGCTGGAAAGCCGGTGACGTCGGTGAGCTATCCGGGAAGGGCGGGTATCGGTCATCAATGGGCCTATCTGCCGGATGTTGCCGAAACGATGATCCGGCTGATCGAGAAGGGCGATGCGCTTCCGACCTTCGCGGTCTATCACATGCGCGGCCATTGGGATGGCGACGGCCGGCAGATGATCGCTGCGATCGAGCGCACGGTTGGGCATAAAGTGAAGACGAGATCCTTTCCCTGGTGGGTGCTGCCGCTTGCCGCACCCTTCGTGCCGCTCATGAAGGAACTGCGCGAGATGCGCTACCTGTGGAGCGTGCCGCTACAGATGAGAAACGACAGGCTCCTGGCCGTGCTTGGTGAGGAGCCGCATACGCCGATCGACGAGGCGATGAAGGCAAGTCTGATGGGAATCGGCTGCTTGCCGGCGCGATGAGGCGCGCCGTCAGGCTTGGAGTTCGGCGAGTGCGATCCGGGCGACGGTAAAATCCGACTCCGCGTTTTTCGTGTCGCCGTCGCTGAGGAACCAGGTGGCGGAAAGGCCGGCATAGGCGATGACCCACTGTAGCAACCGCCTCGGCTCAAGCCCTGCTTCTGCGCAGACAATCGGCAATTGCCGTTGCAGGCGGCCCGGAGCGGTGACAGTCGGTAGTTCCGGATTGCAGAAAGTGTTGGCGAAATCGAAACCGCGTTCGCCATGAACGCGCTTCGGGTCGATCGCGAGCCAGCCGCGAGGGCCGAAATCCAGGATGTTCTCATGGTGGATATCGCCGTGGAGCACGGTGAGGTCCCGCTGATCCGCCAGCAGACCCCGCGCAACTTCGGCGCAGGTAGTCAGCATGCCGCCATGGGCGCGCGCGGCCGGTTCCAACTCGTGGAACCAGCGGTCAAGTGGCACCAGATCGGACGGCAATTCCGCCAGCCGTGGTGCATGCAGCTTCGCGGCCGTACGGCACATGATCCGACTTGCATCGTCATCGCCGCCGTCCATGGCCATGGTCAGCAGCGATCCTGGTCCGGTTGCCCGCTCCAGAAGTGCCGCATCGTCATCATGCTGGTAGACGTAAGCAGCCCCGTCACCCTCCCACCAGCGCAAGACCCGGTTGCCGAATTTCTCGTCGATATTGAGCGCGACCTTCAACATGGCCGGCTTGTCGCGCCAGATCACGGGGAGGAGATGGCTGGAATGGGTGATGATGGGCTCGCCATCGGGTGTCAGCGACCAACGGTCGATATAGGGTTTAAATATAGCCTGGTTTTGCAATGAGTTCGTTGTCATGTAGCCCGGGCGTCCTTTCAATCGATTGCTCTCCGTCATCCGCAGGACGGCCTTTATACCGAAAAGCGAGCGCTGCTCATCGATCGTCGCGATGTTAGATGGGGTGTGGGGGGCGCATTGCCAAGCCGGACATTGCTTTCATCGATCATGAGGCGATCAGGTTTCATCCATTTCTGCAAGTAGGTCTTCTTCCCGGAAATTCCGGCATAAAAATCCCCCGCAGCAGCGCTGCGAGGGCCTTTTGGACGAGAGGAGATTCCGCGCCTTGTCGGTTCTAAAATGGCCTCTCTCTTGGGCAAAAGAGAAGCTTAAGCCACCTCGTCCAGAGTTGGGTAGTCGGAATAGCCCTTCGGGCCGCTGCCGCCGTATAGATTTGCCTGGTCGACGGGCGTGAGCGGAGCATTTTCCTTTAGCCGGCGTACGAGATCCGGGTTGGAGATGAAGGGCTTGCCGAAGGCAACGACGTCGGCTCTGCCGCCGTCGACGGCTTCTTCCGCCAGTTCGCGGTTGTAGCCGTTGTTGAGCATCCAGCCGGCCTTGCCGCCGGCAGCCTTGTAGGCGGCATGCAGGGCGTCATAGTCGAAGGGCAGGAAGTCGCGCGCCCCACCGGTTGCGCCTTCGATGACGTGGATATAGGCGAGATCGTATTTTGCCAGGCCTTCGATGACATAGGTGAAAAGCGGTTGCGGCTGCGGATCGCTGGCATCGTTGGCCGGCGTTACAGGCGAGATGCGGATAGCGGTGCGGCCGGCGCCGATTTCCTTGGTCACTGCGTCGACCACCTCGAAGAGGAAGCGAGCGCGGTTTTCGATCGAGCCGCCATACTGGTCGGTGCGGTCGTTGATATCGGCGCGCAGGAACTGGTCGAGGAGATAGCCGTTGGCACCATGGATCTCGACGCCGTCGAAGCCGGCATCGATCGCGGCGCGGGCGGCCTTGCGATAATCCTCGATGATCCCCGGAATCTCGCTGGCATCAAGCGCGCGTGGCTCGGAGGTTTCAGCGAAGCCACTGGTGCCGTCATTGTGCACGAGATAGGTCTTGGCCTTGGCGGCCCTGGAGGTCGAGGAGACCGGCTTGCCGTCGTTCGGCTGCAGGCTGGTGTGGGAGATGCGACCCACATGCCACATTTGCACGACGATCTTGCCGCCATTGGCATGCACGGCGTCGGTCACCTTCTTCCAGCCGTCGAGGGCTTCCTTGGTGTAGAGGCCGGGCACGTCGGCATAGCCTTGGCCCTGATGGGTAATGGCGGTCGCTTCGGTGATGATCAGGCCCGCCGTGGCGCGCTGGGCATAGTACTTGACGTTCAGATCGTTCGGAACGGCGTTAGGAGAGCGGTTGCGCGTCAGCGGCGCCATGACGATGCGGTTGGCGATGGCGATATCGCCAAGCTTTGTCGGTTCGAAGAGTTTGGTCATTGGGGGTCCTATTTTGCTATGCGGATTGTTGGGAGGAGGAGGGGCTCGATGTGAGGGCGAAGAGAGCCAAGGCCTATTGTCAGAGTTCCTTCTGCAAGGTCGCGAGGAATTCGGCGATGGTTTCCTCGTTGCGCTTGTAGAAGATCCACTGGCCAAGGCGCTTGGTGGTTACCAGCTCTGCACGCTGCAATGTGCCGAGGTGGGCCGAGACGGTCGATTGCGACAGGCCGCAGCGCTCGAACTGGCTGGCGCAGACGCCCAGCTCCAGCGGGTGCTCCTGGGTTGGAAAATGTGCGCGCGGGTCTTTGAGGTGATTGAGGATTTCGAGCCTGGCCGGATGGGCCAATGCCTTCAGTATCTCAGTCCTGTCCATTGCGCTTACCTCACGAATATCGAAAGTCGACGATTTATGTATCGTCGGATTTCGATATATCAAGGTCTGCCGCCAGATATTATTTTATGTGGCGTATTTTGTCGCGTGCTCAGAAAATGGGCAAAAAAAGAGGGCCACCGGAATAAACCAGGGCCCTATAGGTGTGAAGGTTAAAAACCTCCAGAGGGGAACAGCTGCTGCGGTGGAACTGGGAGGAAAAGCCACCATGTGCATCAGCTGTGGGCGTTATGATGCTAATTTGTGCACTGCGCAATGCTTTTTTGTGCATGGCAGTTATGCGTTGGCGGCGCCTGGCGAAAAAAGGCAAAAAAAAGGGCCTCCGGAGTAAACCGAGGCCCTATAGGTATGAAGGTCAAAAACCTCCAGAGGGGAACAGCCAATGCGGTGGAACTGGGAGGAAAAGCCACCGTGTGCATCAGCTATGTGCGATATGGTGTCTAAATGGGCATCCTTCAACTCTGTTTTGTGCATATCAGCCATGCATAATACGCGTATCTGATATATTAGATCAAAAAATCGTTGATTTTCCAATCGTTTAGATCGGATTAGAAGTTCCAGTTCCGCGCCTTCGCAACGACAAAATCGCGGAAAACTTTAAGTTTCGCCGCATTTTTCATCTCGTCGGGATAGCAGAAATATGTGTCGAAGGACGGCACGTCGGCATTGATCGCAAGCTGAATGAGGCCAGGGTCTCGGCCAACGATATAGTCCGGCAGCACCGCGATGCCGATGCCGAGCAGGCAGGCACGCTTGATCGAGGTCTGGCTGTTGATCTGCAGATGCGGCAGGCGCTTGTTGTCCGACGAGCGGCCGGCGATCTCCAGCCAGTTGACGTCGAGAAGATAGTTCGGCGCCGGTTCGCCGAAGCTGATGATGCGATGATCGTCCAGATCCTCCACCGACTGCGGCTCACCGTAGCGGTTGATATAGGAGGGGGCGGCATAGACATGCATGTGCACGGTGAAGAGCTTGCGCTGGATCAGATCCGATTGCTGCGGCTGGCGCAGACGGATGGCGCAGTCCGCATGGCGCATGTTCACATCCAGCTCCTCGTTGTCGAGGATGAGCTGGATCTGCATATCGGGATAAAGCTGCAGGAACTCCTGGATCTTGTCCGTCAGCCAGCCCTGGCCGAGGCCGACCGTCGTCGTCACGCGCAGCTTGCCGCTCGGCTTGTCGGTCGTCTCGGTCAATTGCATCTTGACCGTTTCGAGCTTCAGGAGAACGTCATGCGCAGTGCGGTAGAGCAATTCGCCCTGTTCGGTCAGGATCAGGCCGCGGGCATGGCGATGGAACAGCTTGATGCCGACATCCTGCTCCAATGCGCTGACCTGGCGGCTGATGGCGGATTGGGACAGATGCAGTTTGTCGGCCGCATGCGTGAACGATCCCGCTTCGGCAGCCGCGTGAAAAATACGCAGCTTGTCCCAGTCCAATGGCATGCCGCTTCCCCTCATCGGCTATATCACTCCGCAGCCACGGCGACGGGCATGTGCCCAGTCAGGTAACGTTCCGCCTCAAGCGCGGCCATGCAGCCCATCCCCGCTGCGGTGATCGCCTGTCGGAACGTATCGTCGGTCACGTCGCCGGCGGCATAGATGCCTTCGACGCTGGTCGCGGTCGAATCCGGTGCGGTCCAGAGGTAGCCATTGTCCTTGAGTTTCAGCTTGCCCTTGAAAAGCTCGGTCGCCGGTGCGTGGCCGATGGCGACGAAAATGCCGTCGATGGTCACGTCGGTGACAACGCCCGTGCGGGTGTCGCGCAGGCGCGCGCCGGAAACCGACGGCGGCATCGGCGGCTTGGCCGGCGCGCCTGTGATTTCGGCGACTTCTGTATTCCAGAGGATCTTGACGTTCGGCTTGGCGAACAGGCGCTCCTGCAGGATCTTCTCGGCGCGGAAGGAATCGCGGCGATGCACCACCGTCACCGATTTGGTGATGTTGGAGAGATAGAGCGCTTCCTCGACTGCGCTGTTGCCGCCGCCGACCACGATCACATCCTTGTTGCGATAGAAGAAGCCGTCGCAGGTGGCGCAGGCGGAAACGCCGAAGCCCTGGAAATGCTGCTCGGTCTCGATGCCGAGCCACTTGGCCTTGGCGCCGGTCGCGATGATCAGCGTGTCGGCGGTCCAGACCTGGCCACTGTCGGTGCGTGCAACGAAGGGGCGCTGATTGGTGTCGACTTCGGTGACTAGATCGTTGACGATCTCGGCGCCGACGTGCTTGGCCTGCTGCAGCATCTGCTCCATCAGCCAGGGGCCTTGGATCGGATCGGCAAAGCCCGGATAGTTTTCGACATCCGTGGTGATCATCAGCTGACCGCCCTGTTCCATGCCGGCGATCAGGACCGGCTCCAGCATGGCGCGCGCCGCATAGACGGCAGCCGTATAACCGGCGGGGCCGGAACCGATGATGAGCACCTTGGTGTGGCGGGCAGGCATAGTTTAAGTCCTTTCAATCTCAGCGCGTCGTGAACTTCAGCTTCAAACGGGCGAAGCAGGCGATTTCACGATCTGCTGACCCATTTATGATTGCCGCATGCATTTATTCAAGGGCAGCCTTGCATTACCAACAGAGCAAATCTGCTTTGTGTAAGATTCGGTTACGCAAGCGAAACTTTCTTGCGAATTTCCTCGCTTTATATAGAAGCTGGCGATGGGGAATTAAAGAAAGGCCATAAAAGTGCTGCGAGCTGAACTCGACGCCATCGATATCAAGATTCTGCGGGAACTCCAGCGCGACGGGCGGATGACCAATGTCGAGCTGGCCGATCGAGTCGGTATCTCCGCGCCGCCCTGTCTGCGCCGGGTGCGCAAGCTGGAAGAAGCCGGCATCATCGAGGGCTATCATGCCATGCTGAACAGCCCGAGGCTCGGCTTCGATCTCGTTGCTTTCTGCATGGTTGGCCTCAAGCATCAGTCGGAGGCCAATCTCAAGGCTTTTGCCAGTGCGACGGCGGAGTGGCCGCTTGTGCGCCAAGCCTGGATGGTGTCCGGCGACAGCGATTTCCTACTGCATTGCGTTGCTGAAAATCTCACCCGCTTCCAGGATTTCGTCATCGAAGTGCTGACGGCCAACGAGCATGTCGATACGGTCCGCACCATGCTGACCATCCGGCAGGTGAAGAAGCTCGGTCTCGTGGAGCTATAAGGACATGGTGGACCGCCCCTGGCACCGAACGTTGGTCAAGCTGGGCGCGCGAGCTCTGCTCGGCAGTTCGCGCGCTCACGCGCAGGACTGGTTTCCAGGGCTCGGCATCGTTCGCAAGAGCGGTGTGGGGGAGGTGTTCTACCACCGTGCCAAGGTCGCCGATCTCTCGAATAGCGATCGGCTGCGGGACGAGGCGAGCGAAAACATCTACATCGTCGGTTCGGGCCCATCGATCCGTGACTGCGATCTGTCGGGGCTGGAGCCGAAGAGCGCCATCCTGCTGAACGGCGCGATCGGACTGATCGGCGAGCAGATCGCCGCGCCGCTTGCCGTTGCGGTAGAGGATGAGCGTTTCGTCTGGCGGCATTCGGAGATGATGCGGCGCAGGATCAAGCCCGGCATGATCTGCCTGTTTTCAGTCTCCGTGCTGCGGGCGATTTCGGAGCTGGACAGCCGCTGGCTGTCGGACAAGACGGTTATTCTGATAGACAATATCAGCAAGCCCTATGGCGCCCGCCGCCGCCTGATAGACGATCTCGGAAAGCTCGATTTTGTGCGGCTCAACGCAGCCGGCACTGCTGGTTTCTCCTCTGCGCCGGATCTGGGCGTTTTCCAGGGGGGCTCGGTCGCCCTGTCGGCGCTGCAATTCGCGCTTTATTGCTCGCCCAAAACGATCGGCTTCCTCGGCATCGATATTTCCAACGCCGGTGAGCCACGTTTTTATGAGACGAGCGATGAAACCGCTTTTTCCGGCATCGCGCGGGCCGAAGAGCGGATCCTGGAACATTTTGTTCTGGCAAGAGACATCGCCTCGGAGCGAGGCGTGACATTTGTCAATTATTCGCCGGTTTCGGCGCTGTTGAAACATGGGTTCGGCTATGATGACAGGTTTGCCGCCGCATCGACGATCTGAGTTGCAGGGAACGGACGCATGGGGTGGCTGAAACCTAAGACTGCCGATGCCAAGAAACTGGCCATCGACCCGCCACAGCCTCAAGAGGGCCGGCACGGGATCGCTATCGCCGTCTGCGTCAAGGACGAGGCGCGCTATATCGAGGAATGGGTGCGTTTCCATCGCGCCGTTGGCATTCGCCATTTCTATATTTACGATAATGGCTCGACGGATGGGACCTGCGCAATTCTGCGCGATCTCCTCGATACCGACACGCTGACGATCATCCCCTGGGCCGGGCGAATGAAGGACGCGGGTACTGGAACGACGCTGAACGGTCAGGTCATCGTCTTTGCCCATGCCATCCTCAATTTCGGCGGCGCATATCGCTGGATGGCCTTTATCGATGTCGACGAATTTCTGCTGCCGAAGGAAGGGCGCACGGTCGAGCAGGCGCTCGAGGCGGTGGGGGATTTCCCGAATGTCTCGTTGCCCTGGCACATGTTTGCCACCAGTGGGCATGCGACGCCTCCTGGCGGTCCATTGACGCTGAACTACACGATACGCGGCGCGGATCCGATGACATCAAAGGAAGATGTCCGCAATTTCAAATGTATCGTCGATCCCTGCGAGGTGACGGAAGTCAGCGTGCATCAGTTTCAGACCCGCGAATTCGGTGATCTCACGGCGAACGATGCCGGAAAGCGGTTTACGCGCCGGGCGCGGAAGTCGCCGGAGTTCTATTCGAACCGTTTCCTGCAACTCAATCACTATTACACCAAGTCCCGCGAGGAGCTGATGGCGAAGCTGGCGCGCGGATGGGCCTACGACACCTCGCCGACCAAATATCGGGACAAGGTTCTGTCGATCGTCAAAAGCATCGAGGAGAATGTGGTCGAGGATCGGGCGATGATCGATTTCATCGAGCGCAACCGCATCGATCTCGGCGGCTAAATCGGTTCAGTGATTCCACGGAATCACTGAACCGATTTGGCCTATTGTTTTTACGCAATTCCGGACGGAAAACCGCGCGGCACTTTTCCTGGAATCGCTCTCGCCTGCCGCCTCAGCCGAGCAGCTGCCGATAGATATCGCCGATCGCCGTCGCTTCCTTTTCCAGGGCGAATTCGCTGCGGACGTGACGCACGGCATTTTCACCCTGCTGGAGCGCCTGGTCCGGATTGGCCAGATAGAAGGCGATTGCCTGGGTCAGCGCCTCGCCATCGCCGGCGGGCACGATTGCGCCGGTTTCTCCCGGCACGATCATCTCGGCATAGGCGCCAGCGTCGGAGGCGACGACTGCTGTGCACGAGGCCATGGCCTCCAGCGGTGTCAGGCCGAAACCTTCGTTGCGGGAAGGGGCGACATAAAGCGTCGTACGACGATACCAAGGCCTGACGCTATCGACTTCGCCCAGAAAGCGGATGCGGTCGGTAAGGCCGGCTGCGGCCACCATCTTCACCAGTTCGTCGGCGAAGCCGCGGTGTTCTGCGGTCACGCGGCCGCAGATGACGGCCGTCCAGTCCGGGTAGCGGGGCAGAAGCTCGATCATCGCCTTGACGAAGAGATCGGTGCCCTTCTGGTGGCGGACGCGGCCGAAGCAGCCGATCAGATAGGTACCGGGCAGGCCGCTGGCGGCCATCCGGTCGTCGGGCACTTCCGGCGGATGGAACAGCTTGAGGTCGACGCCATGCTGGATGACGGTATGCGGCACCTCAAGGAAACTGCCGGAGCGGGTGCTGGTGGCGATCACCGCATCCATGCGGCGGATCAGCCAGCGCGTATAGCCGGTGTGGCGGCGCTGGGCCGCCGAGGTGAAGACCAGTTTCAGCGGCATACGCAGCATGGAGCGTAGCAGCAGCCCAACCAGCATTTCATTGTTGCGGCGGGCATGCCAAACACGCACGCGATGGCGGCGTGGCTTTATCCAGAGACCGGGCAGCCGCGACCAGCCGAGCCTCGGCAAATCCTCCGGCAAGCCCGGGCCAAGCGTGGCGATATGGCAGCCAAGCTCGATCTGCTTCGGAATGAGCTGCACGATCGTTGATGTAACGCCGGAGAGCCGGCGTTTGAAATTCGTCGCGATGACCTCGATCTCGCTGAGATCGCTTGCATGCGATGAGACACGATCGCGCACGGGCGATCAGCCCCAGGAGATGGAGAGGATTTCGTAGGCCTTGGCGCCGCCTGGGGCGTTGACCTCGATGGAATCGCCGACTTCCTTGCCGATCAGCGCGCGGGCGATCGGCGACGAAATGGAGATGCGGCCTGCCTTCACGTCGGCTTCTTGATCGCCGACGATCTGGTAGCTCTTCTCTTCCTCGGTATCCTCGTCGATGAGCTTTACCTTGGCGCCGAACTTGATCTTCGAGCCGGACATCTTGGTAAGGTCGATGACTTCGGCGCGCGCCGTCAGGTCTTCGAGTTCGCCGATGCGGCCTTCATTATGGCTCTGAGCTTCCTTGGCAGCATGGTACTCGGCGTTTTCGGAGAGATCGCCATGGGCACGGGCTTCCGAAATTGCTTCGATGATTCGCGGGCGTTCTTCCTGCTGCCGCCAGCGCAGTTCTTCCTGCAGCTTGACGAACCCGTTCTGTGTCATCGGTACCTTTTCAACCATTTTTCTTGTCCTTCACTCCCTGTGTTGCTCTGTCGCAGACACAAAAGAAAACAGGTCCCGAAGCGGTACTTCGGAACCATGTTGAGCCATTATTCTGTCATCTATAGCAGATTGCGACAGTCGATTTCCAGAGAATTCGAAGACTTGTGGCGAGGCTGAACTTGGTCAGCACCCGCCAAAGCCAGTTTTACACAATCAACGACCGGAGGCTCGGGAAGCAGCGGTCGTGAGCCTCGGTCGCCTCAGAAATAGCTCTGCAGGGTCCGGACCTCGAGGTTGCCGGCCTTCAGCGCCTTGATCGCCATGGCGGCGGCTTCGGCACCGGCCATGGTGGTGTAGTAGGGCACCTTCTGCATCAGCGTCGCGCGGCGCAGCGACTTCGAATCGGAGATCGCCTTGTTGCTGTCGGTCGTGTTGATGACGAGCTGGACCTGGCGGTTGCGGATGGCGTCCTCGATATGCGGACGGCCCTCCAGAACCTTGTTGATCTTGGTGGCGGCAATGCCCTGTTCGGCCAGATAACGCTGCGTGCCGCCGGTGGCGAGCACCTTGAAGCCCAGCTCTGTCAGCATGCGGATGGCGGGTAGAACGCGCGGCTTGTCGTCGTCGCGAACGGAGACGAAGACCGTTCCGTCACGCGGCAGTTCGACGCCGGCACCGAGCTGCGACTTGGCGAAGGCCAGCGCAAAATCCGTATCCAGACCAATGACTTCGCCAGTCGAGCGCATTTCCGGTCCGAGCAGAATGTCGACACCGGGGAAGCGGGCGAAGGGGAAGACGGCTTCCTTGACCGCGATGTGCTTGAGCTTGCGCGGATCCGGCTTTTCGCCATAGGCGGCAAAAACGGCATCCAGCTTTTCGCCGGCCATGACGCGAGCGGCGATCTTGGCGATCGGCGCGCCGATGGTCTTGGCGACGAAGGGCACGGTACGCGAGGCGCGCGGGTTGACTTCGAGCACGTAGACGATGCCGTCCTTGATGGCGAACTGTACGTTCATCAGGCCGCCGACGTTCAGCGCCTTGGCCATGGCCTTTGCCTGGCGTTCCAGCTCATCGATCATGGCTGGCGACAGTGTGCGCGGCGGCAGCGAGCAGGCCGAGTCACCGGAGTGAATGCCGGCTTCTTCGATATGCTCCATGATGCCGGCAACGTAGACGTCGGTGCCGTCGGACAGGCAGTCGACATCGACTTCGATGGCGTTGGCGAGGTAGCTATCGAACAGAAGCGGGTTCTTGCCGAGCAGCGTGTTGATCTGGCCGGTCTTGTCGTTCGGATAACGCTGCTTGATGTCTTCCGGAACCAGTTCTGGAACGGTGTCGAGCAGGTAGGTCTGCAACATGCCTTCCGAATGGATGATCTGCATGGCGCGGCCGCCCAGCACGTAGGACGGGCGCACGACCAGCGGGAAGCCGATCTCGGAGGCGACGAGGCGGGCCTGCTCGACCGAGTAGGCGATGCCGTTGTTCGGCTGGTTGAGGTCGAGCTTCATCAGAAGCTTCTGGAAACGATCGCGGTCTTCGGCAAGATCGATCGCGTCCGGCGCCGTGCCGAGGATCGGGATGCCGTTCTTTTCGAGCGCTTCGGCGAGCTTCAGCGGCGTCTGGCCACCGAACTGGACGATGACGCCGACCAGTTCGCCGTTCTCCTGCTCCGCGCGGAGGATTTCGATGACGTCTTCGGCGGTCAGCGGCTCGAAGTAAAGGCGGTCCGAGGTGTCGTAGTCGGTCGAAACGGTTTCCGGGTTGCAGTTGATCATGATCGCTTCGTAGCCAGCATCCTTCAGAGCGAAGGCAGCGTGGCAGCAGCAATAGTCGAACTCGATGCCCTGGCCGATACGGTTCGGGCCGCCGCCGAGGATGACGACTTTCTTGCGGTCGGAAACCTCAGCTTCCGAGCGGGCGGCGCCGACAAAGGGCGTCTCGTAGGTCGAGTACATATAGGCGGTCGGTGAGGCGAATTCGGCGGCGCAGGTGTCGATACGCTTGAAGACCGGGCGAACGTTCAGGCTGTTGCGCAGCTCGGCCACTTCCTTCGGACGCTTGTCGGTCAGGGTTGCCAGGCGGGCGTCGGAAAAACCCATCGCCTTCAGCATGCGCAGGTTGGTCGCGTCTTCCGGCAGGCCGTGTTCGCGGATGCGGGCTTCCATGTCGATAATGCTCTTCAGTTGCGCGATGAACCAAGGGTCGATCTTGCAGCCTTCATGCACTTCTTCTGGGGTCAAGCCGAGGCGCAACGCCTGGGCGACCATGCGCAGGCGATCCGGTGTCGGCGTGCCGATGGCTGCGCGGATGGCGTTACGATTGCCTTCGCCTTCCTCGGTGCCGGGGATCTCGATCTCATCAAGGCCGGTGAGGCCGGTTTCGAGGCCGCGGAGCGCCTTCTGCAGCGATTCCGCAAAGGTGCGGCCGATCGCCATGACTTCACCGACCGACTTCATCGCAGTGGTGAGTACTGGCGAGGCGCCGGGGAATTTTTCGAAGGCGAAGCGCGGGATCTTGGTGACGACATAGTCGATCGACGGTTCGAACGAGGCGGGCGTCGCGCCGCCGGTAATGTCGTTTTCCAGCTCGTCCAGCGTATAGCCGATGGCAAGCTTGGCCGCGACCTTGGCAATCGGGAAGCCGGTGGCCTTCGAGGCCAGCGCCGAGGAGCGCGACACGCGCGGGTTCATCTCGATGACGACCAGACGGCCGTCCTTCGGGTTGACGGCGAACTGCACGTTCGAGCCGCCGGTTTCGACGCCGATCTCGCGCAGAACCGCGATCGAGGCGTTACGCATGATCTGGTATTCTTTGTCGGTCAGCGTCAGTGCCGGCGCAACCGTGATGGAATCACCGGTATGGACGCCCATGGGATCGATGTTTTCGATCGAGCAGATGATGATACAGTTATCCGCCGTGTCGCGGACCACTTCCATCTCGTATTCCTTCCAGCCGAGCACCGATTCTTCGACCAGCACTTCCGTGGTCGGGGAAGCATCGAGACCGCCGCCGACGATTTCGAAGAATTCCGAACGGTTATAGGCAATGCCGCCGCCGGTGCCGCCGAGGGTAAACGAAGGACGAATGATAGCGGGCAGACCGACATGATCGATCGCTTGAGCGGCGATCGCCATGGCGTGGCTCATGTAACGCTGCTTGCGGTCGCTTTCGCCGAGGTTCCACTGGTTTTCCAGCTCGTCGAGCGCCTTGTCGAGTTCGGCGCCGGAAAGGGAGGCCTTCAGCTTGCTGCGCTCGGCCTCATGTGTCTTGCGGTCGGCATCCTTGATGTCGGTGGCGTTCGCCAGCATCGAGCGCGGCGTTTCGAGGCCGATGCGGGCCATGGCTTCGCGGAAGAGGGCGCGGTCTTCGGCCATGTCGATGGCGGCCGGCTTGGCACCGATCATCTCGACATTGTAGCGGTCGAGCACGCCCATGCGCTTCAGCGACAGCGCGGTGTTGAGCGCCGTCTGGCCGCCCATGGTCGGCAGCAGCGCGTCCGGGCGCTCCTTGGCGATGATCTTGGCGACCACTTCCGGGGTGATCGGCTCGACATAGGTCGCATCCGCCAGGCCCGGATCGGTCATGATCGTTGCCGGGTTGGAGTTGACGAGGATGACGCGGTAGCCTTCCTCTCGCAACGCCTTGCAGGCCTGTGTGCCGGAGTAATCGAATTCGCATGCCTGACCAATGACAATCGGTCCAGCACCGATGATGAGGATCGATTTGATATCTTGGCGCTTCGGCATGGGCTCACATCCGTTTTTTGGCTGCGCGAAAAACCGGCCAGGGTGGGAGATCACCGGCCGGGGCGCATGGTCAAGTCTTTTCAGGCTAGAAGCGGCTTATAGGCAAATGTATTTGCAAACGGAACCCCATAAATCACGGAATCGACAGGAATCGACAGCTCTTGCTGCTTCTATCCAAATCGCCGCCGCGCATCCTCGGCATAGGGGCGGCTTATCGGGATAGTCATGCCATCGTGCATCACCACGAAAAGCTTGCCATTGTCGCGCTTCAGCCTTTTTTGAGGCGGCCTTTACCGGTGACGCGCCGCCGTTGATTGTTATGGTCGCCGCCATAGCGATCTTCTTCTCATGGCTTACCATCATGAACATAAGGAGGCGTCGGCATTTGATTTGAGAATGCTCTCACGGAGAACTGGCGTTGCGTACCTTCCTCGATATATAAGTTGTATGAAAGAGTATCGATTCAACGTATCGCCCGGAGGTGCACCATGGACTGGAAGGGACGTCGGCAATCCGACAATATCGAGGACGAACGCGGTTCCTCGCCGACGGGAGGCGGTCCTCTTGGCGGCGGCGGGTTTCGCTTTCCCGGTGGCGGTTTAGGTGGCGGCGGATTGAGTTTCCGCACTATCATTGTCCTGGTGGTGATTTTCCTGGTGCTGAGAGCCATGGGTGTTGATGTCATCGGCCTGCTGCAGCAGAGCGGCGCCCTGACCGGCGGCTCCACTTCCGGGTCCGGCTATCAGCAGAGCGACAATAGTGGCGGCACTGCCGTGCCCGCCAATGACGAGATGAAGCAATTCGTTGCCACGGTGCTCGCCGATACCGAGGACACCTGGACCGGCATCTTCAAGTCCATGGGCCAGACCTACACCGATCCGAAGCTGGTGCTGTTCTCGGGCAGTTTCCCGTCCGCCTGCGGCACGGCCTCGGCGGCAACCGGGCCTTTCTATTGCCCGAGTGACCAGAAGGTCTACCTCGATATGGCCTTCTTTCAGCAGATGAAGGACCAGTTCGGTGCATCCGGCGATTTCGCGCAGGCCTATGTCATTGCGCACGAAGTCGGCCATCATGTTCAGGACCAGCTCGGCATCCTGCCGAGGTTCAATCAGGCCCGCCAGACCATGAACGAGGTGGATGCCAACAAGATGTCGGTGCGTATCGAGCTGCAAGCCGATTGCTTTGCCGGTATCTGGGGCAAGTTCACCCAGCAGAAGGGCATTCTGCAGCAGGGCGACCTCGAAGAGGCGCTGAATGCCGCGCAGCAGATCGGCGACGATACGCTGCAAAAGCGCAGCCAGGGCTATGTCGTTCCCGACAGCTTCAACCACGGCACGTCCGCGCAGCGCATGAAATGGTTCAAGCAGGGCTTCGATTCCGGTAAGCTCAGCGACTGCGATACGCTGAACAATCCGGTCTGAGTTCTCAATCTCTTCTTCCCGCTCCTCGTTTTATCGAAGGGGCGGAAAGAAGGGGCACCGGGATGGTTCTTGCCTCATCTTAACGCGCTTACTGTGCTTGGAGCCTGGTCGATTTTTGAGGCTGGAGCGACGGCGGATGCCTGGGGAGCAACGGGCGTTCCAAGCGTAAGAGATCAAAAAAAATCGGTCGATAAATCAGAAAGATTGAAGCGTTCACGGATTGTTTCGCGCAAAATCTTCAAGTATTGGGAACTCACTGATTTTCGTTCTCGTTCTGTCTCTTCATGGGGATGGGGCCGCCAAAAGGCAAACTCCATGATCGACCAGAAATTTGCACGCCGAGGCCTGTTCCTCGTCTTCCTCATTCTTTTCCTCGATGTCATCGGCCTTGCCATCATCATGCCGGTCATGCCGAAATATCTTGAGGAGCTGACGGGTGCTTCGATCAGCGAGGCTGCGACTGAAGGCGGTTGGCTGCTGCTTGCCTATGCCGGCATGCAGTTCCTGTTCTCACCGTTGATCGGCAATCTGAGTGATCGTTTCGGTCGTCGCCCGCTCTTGCTCGCCTCGGTGCTGACCTTCGCGATCGACAATCTCATCTGTGCCATCGCGGGCACCTATTGGGTATTGTTCGTCGGCCGCATTCTGGCGGGCATCAGTGGCGCGAGTTTCTCGACCTGCTCCGCCTATATCGCCGACATCAGCAATGACGAGAACCGTGCCAAGAATTTTGGCTTGATCGGCATGGCCTTCGGCGTCGGTTTCGTGCTCGGGCCTGTCATCGGCGGCTTTCTCGGGGAGTTCGGCCCGCGTGTGCCCTTTTATGGGGCTGCTGTGGTGGCCTTCCTGAATTTCGTCTGCGCCTATTTTCTGCTGCCGGAAACGCTGGACGCAAAGAACCGCCGTCCTTTCCAGCTTTCGCGCGCCAATCCCTTGGGTGCGCTTCGGCAGATGCGGCACTATTCCGGCGTCGGCTGGATTTGTGTCGTCATGTTCCTCAATTGGCTGGCGCACGGCGTCTATCCGGCCGTATGGGCTTTCATCTCCTCCTATCGCTACGGCTGGAGCGAGGGGCAGATCGGCCTTTCGCTTGGTGTCTACGGTATTGGAGCCGCGATCACCATCGGCTTGGTTATGCCGCGGCTCGTGCCAGTGCTTGGTGAGTGGAGGACCGCATTGCTGGGAATGACTTTCTCCGGCATCGGCCTCATGGGTTATGCCTCCGCCTGGCATGGCTGGATGGTCTATGCCGTCATCGTCTTCACCGTCATCGAGAATGTGGCGGATGCGCCGTTGCGGTCCATCGCCGCCAGCAAGGTACCGCCATCGGCGCAGGGCGAGTTGCAAGGTGCGCTTGGCAGCCTGACCAGCATTTCCGCGATCATCGGGCCGCTGCTCTTCCCGTATCTCTTCCGCTATTTCACTGCGCCGGAAGCGCCTGTCACTTTTGCCGGCGCACCCTTCATCATGGCAGTGGCCCTGACCTTGGCTGCGGTGGCCGTCTTTGTCGCCAAGGTGCGCAAGGCCGCGCCGAAAGCCGTGGTGGAACCGGCCGCTCAGGAAGTGGCTTAAATAATCATCAGATATTTTGATGATCTGATGAATTCTTTAGCATCTTGGCTTTGCCAACTGGCTTTTTCGCTGAAGTTGCGCTAAGGCGACGGGTTCGCGCCCCTCGGGTAGGAGTGGTCCGCGCGTCTTTTAAAATCGAGTTTTCAAGATGGATATGCCGGCAACTGCGCGCCCGTTCGCGCATGACAATGACAATTCGTGGTCTGCGCATGTTCGCGCCACGCTGGCGCTCGGCATACCGCTGATCGGTGCGCAGTTGGCGCAGCTTGGCATCAACACCACGGATGTGATGATCGTTGGCCGTCTCGGCGCCGAGCAACTGGCCGCCATGGTTCTGGCCGCCCAGTTCCTGTTCACCATCCAGATTTTCGGTTCCGGTTTTTCCATTGCTGTCGTGCCTCTGGTGGCGCAGGGCTATGGCCAGGGCGATGTCACGTCGGTGCGCCGGGCGCTGCGCATGGGCATCTGGGTCGTCACCGCCTTTTGGCTGTTGACGCAGCCGGCCTTCTTTTATTCCGAGCAGATCCTTCTGGCCGCCGGGCAGAAGCCGGATGTGGCGAGGCTTGCCAGCGAATATATCGCCATCGGCCATTACGCCGTGCTGCCGGGGCTGCTTTATAACGTCATCCGCGCGCTGGTGAGTGCGATCGGTATGGCCCGCGTCATTCTCTATGTCACCATCGCCATGCTGGTGATGAACGCCATACTTGCCTACGGCCTGGTGCTCGGTCATTTCGGCATGCCGGCGCTCGGGCTGCACGGCGCCGCCATCGTGTCGGTGGCGGTGCAGACGGCGGGCTTCCTGTTCATCGTCGCCTTCGTTCAGAGCCGCGAAAAGACGCGTCGCTATGAGATCTTCGTTCGCCTTTGGCGTCCGGATTGGCACGCATTGTGGGACGTGGTTCGCCTCGGCTTTCCGATCAGCATCACGGTTCTGGCCGAGGTCAGCCTGTTCACGGCGGCGTCGCTGCTGATGGGCCAGATCGGCACGATCGAGCTTGCCGCCCACGGCATCGCGCTGCAATGGGCGTCGATCGCCTTTATGATCCCGCTCGGCCTCAGCCAGGCGGCGACCGTTCGGGTCGGCGTTGCGCATGGGCAGGGGGATCGCCTCGGTCTGACGCGGGCGGCGATCGTCGTGCTCATCGTTTCAAGCTGCATCTCGCTGTTTGGCAGTATTCTGTTCGCCACCATGCCGATGTGGTTCGGAAGCTGGTTCCTCGACGTGACCTCGGCCGAAGCACCGCAAGTGCTTGCCTATGCTGCGCCGCTGATCGTCGTTGCGGGCCTGTTCCAGTTGGTCGATGGTCTGCAGGCGATCGCCAGCGGCTTGCTGCGCGGTTTGAAGGATGCGCGCGTGCCGATGATCCTGGCGTTGATCGCCTATTGGCCGATCGGTTTCTTCCTGGCCTGGCTGCTTGCCTTCCCGCTCGGCTTCGGTGGTGTCGGCATATGGGTCGGCTTCCTCCTGGGGCTCGCCTCGGCCGCGGCAATGCTTTGCGTACGGTTCTACGTTCTGGTCCGTTCGGAGAAATTGGCGGGCTGAGCCCGCCGATTTTTCGCGTTTCGTCAGAAAGACTGCTGACAGATATTGGCAGCATGATCCCGTATATTGGCGTCATACCAATTTGATGGGAGACGACCATGACATACAAAGCAAGCGCTCACAGCGAGGCCACGCTTTTCCCGCTGGATGGACTTCTGAACCACGGTACCGTCGTGCATATGCTCGCACATTCCGATGCTTCGCCTCGACGCGAGGAACCGAAAGCAAGGTCGTACTGGTTGGCCGTTGCCTGCGCCGCACATGTCCGCTACGGGCGCACACATGGTTTCATGCAGGTCAATCATGGCAAGCAGGGGCCGCTGAAGCGGATCAAGCCGGGCGACGGCGTCGTTTATTATTCTCCGTCGGTGGCCATGGGCGACAAGGACGGCTTTAAAAGCTTCACGGCGATCGGATATGTCCGCGACGGCGAGCCCTATCAAGGCGAGATGGCATGCGGCAAGGCGTATCGCCGTGATGTCGACTGGCTTGATGTGCCCGAACAACCGATCCGCCCTTTGCTGGATTGGCTGGATTTCACCCAGGACAAGAACTGGGGTTACAGGCTGAGATTCGGCCTGGTTCCCTTCGGTGAGTCCGATTTCGAGTTCCTGCAGGAAATTCTCACGAGCGAACTTGAAGAGGTCAGGCGCCGCCGCTTGCAGGCCTGATCAACCGATATCGCGAACTCTTAAAGACAAAAGCCCCGGATTGACGATCAATCCAGGGCTTTTCTTTTGTCTGATGGTAATGGGGACGCTGCTTATGCGCGCTCGGCCAAGGCGGGCTCGCCCTTCTTCTCACGCACCAGATTGACGAAGCGGCGGAAGAGGTAGTGGCTATCCTGCGGGCCGGGGGAGGCTTCCGGGTGGTGCTGCACGGAGAAGACCGGCTTGCCGGAAACGCGCAGGCCGCAATTGGTGCCGTCGAAGAGCGAAACGTGAGTCTCTTCAATGCCTTCCGGCAGCGTGCTCGCGTCGACCGCGAAGCCATGGTTCATCGAGACGATCTCGACCTTGCCCGTCGTGTGATCCTTGACCGGATGGTTGGCGCCGTGATGGCCCTGATGCATCTTCGCGGTCTTGGCGCCGAGCGCGAGGCCGAGCATCTGGTGGCCGAGGCAGATGCCGAACAGCGGGATATCCGTCTTCAGCAGATCCTGGATGACGGGAACGGCGTATTCACCGGTCGCAGCCGGATCGCCGGGACCGTTCGATAGGAAGATGCCGTCCGGCTTCAGCGCCAGCACGTCGTCGGTGGATGCCGTTGCCGACAGCACGGTGACCTTGCAGTCGAGGCCGGCAAAGAGGCGCAGGATATTGCGCTTCACGCCGTAGTCGAGGCAGACGACGTGATACTTGGCGTCGGCAGCCTTCAGCTCGCCATAGCCTTCGTTCCAGATCCAGGGCGTCTGCGACCATTGCGACGACTGGCCGGAGGTGGCGACCTTGGCGAGGTCGAGACCTTCCAGGCCGCTCCAGGCCTTGGCGTCCGCCTTCAGCTGGTCGATGTCGAAGACGCCGTTCGGGTCGTGGGCGATGACGCCGTTGGGCATGCCGTTTTCACGGATCCAGGCGGTCAGCGCGCGGGTGTCGATGCCGTACATGCCGATGATGCCGCGGGCCTTCAGCCACTGGTCTAGATGCTTGGCGGCGCGATAGTTCGAAGGATCGGTGACATCGGCCTTGAAGATGACGCCGACGGCGCCGTGCCGGGCGGCGGGCGTCAGGTCCTCGACGTCTTCCTCGTTGGTGCCGACATTGCCGATGTGAGGGAAGGTGAAGGTAACGATCTGGCCGAGATAGGAGGGGTCGGTCAGGATCTCCTCATAACCTGTTAGCGCCGTGTTGAAGCAGACTTCGGCCTGGACCTTGCCGGTCGCGCCGATGCCCTTGCCTTCGATCACGGTGCCGTCGGCGAGAACGAGCAGGGCACTCGGCTTTTCAATTGTCCATGGAGCTGTGGCGGTCATTGTCATCCCGTTTCCGGCGTCATGCGCGGCCTTGAAAAGACCGGGGGCTTCCGCCATGTTTGTCGCAGATTGCAGCCAGCGACATGCGTCGCGGCTTGAGACCTTAATATCGATCTAATGTGCAGGTGTTGGACATAACCAAACAAGGCGTGCCGGTCAATGCGCCGTTTTCGTTTCCTGCCAGGGAATTCGCCGAGTTTTGGCCGCGGGCATGCAATTGCATTGATCGCCGCTCATGGTCTATGAGACTGGCAACATGAAATGAGAGGCCGGGCGATCGGCGCCGGCCTGCTTAGGGAGTTAAAGACATGATCCGCGAAACGCTTTCCAACGCCCAGAAGGATGCCATGAGGGCCAAGGATGCGGCGAGGCTTTCGACCGTGCGCCTGATCCTGGCCGCCATCAAGGACAAGGACATCGCCAATCGCGGCTTGGCCAAGGAACAGGCAAGCGACGACGAGATCCTGCAGCTGCTCGCCAAGATGATCAAGCAGCGCGAAGAGTCGGTGAAGATGTATACCGATGGCGACCGTCCGGAGCTGGCTCAGAAGGAGCGTGAGGAAATCACGGTGATACAGGGCTTCATGCCGGAACAGCTCTCCGAAGAAAAGGTTCGCGAGATTTGCGCGGCCGTCGTGGCCGAGCTCGGCGCCCAGGGCCTGAAGGACATGGGCAAGTGTGTTGCGGCGCTGCGCGAACGCTATGCCGGGCAGATGGATTTCGCCAAGGCTTCGGCGATCCTCAAGGATCTGTTGAAGTAAATTTTATCTGTTCGAGGCCGCGCTCTGGCGCGGCCAAAACGATGTCCGATTCTCGGCGTACTGCATCGACATAGGCTGAAAATAGAGAAGGCAGGAGCTGGGGGAGCTCCTGCCTTCTTGCGCTTTGCAGCCGTTTGATGACGCAGGGTGGGGCCCAAAAATCAAACGTCTATTGCAAAGGCACCCAGGTGAGGCGGCGCCGGGGGTAGGGATGGTGCCTCACCTGGGGATCGGTTAAATCTTATCTGGTGATCCTAACCTGCTGTTGCAAATTCATGTCTTGCGATTCCAGCCAGGATATCTGAACTTTGACACCGGCCTTGAGAGCCGGCACTTTCATATCGACAGGAAGCTGGTAGCCAGCATCCGTATAGAGTACGTTCGTGGCTGCCACAGGTGCTGCGCCATCCGTCATCGTTGCCGAGCTATAGTTAGCTGTGGCGAAGAGAGCGGCGGCGGCAAAGGGTACCAGCAGAACGCGCATTTCATCTCCTAAACTGAAAACCTGTACCTGTGGCTTCCTGTTCGTCGGGACGTCTAGGCATGTCGCGTCGCGAACCATGTTGTTCGCCGGCTTGTCTCGTCCTGTGAGATGGAAGCTATTGCGCTGCACATGAACAATCAAATTACAAAAAAATAATGTTTGACTTACGAACCATGCCGCAAATGTGCCACCAAGCGGGAAGATCGCGCGCGCCTCGATCTTCGGCCAATGGTTGCGGCGGGTGTTGTCGCACTCTCCTGTTGTTAGCTGGAGTGGTGGGCAAGTATTTGCTTTTTCATCATTTTCCTTTTGCGGAGAAGCAGCCTTCCAGATGCACATAAAAGCTGCGGGGAGTCGTGGCGGTTTCTGTCGTCAATGATGTCAAAATCGCTTTTCAGGAGGGTGCGGGAACATTAACAACGCCACTGCAATCACGGTCTTGTGATCGGAGTGGTTGATTGTTGACCTATGCACGAGGGGCTGTGAATAGCGGGCGTGGTGAAGGGTTCCTCGTGGCAATGCGCGCTGTTCCTGCTTATAAGGGGGCAAGCCAGAGGTAATTATGCGATTTTCCAATACGTTTCTCGATGAGATTCGCGACCGCGTTCCCATTTCGGACGTGATCGGCCGCCGTGTGACGTGGGATCGGCGCAAGACCAATGTGCCGCGCGGCGACTATTGGGCCTGCTGCCCGTTCCATGGTGAAAAGTCACCGAGCTTCCACTGCGAGGACCGCAAGGGCCGTTACCATTGCTTCGGCTGCGGCGTCACCGGCGATCATTTCCGCTTCCTGACCGATCTGGAGGGGCTGAGCTTTCCGGAAGCCGTGCAGCAAATTGCCGATATGGCCGGCGTTCCCATGCCGATCGCCGATCCCATGGAAGCGAAGCGCGAAAAGGAACGGACATCGCTGCTCGACGTCATGGAGATGGCGACGCAGTTCTTTCAGGATCAGCTACAGACGGCAAACGGGGCGAGGGCGCGTGCCTATCTGCGCGATCGCGGCCTGACCGGCCGCACCATCGATACCTTCCGTCTGGGCTATTCACCTGATAGCCGCAATGCGCTGAAGGAATTTCTGTCCAGCAAGGATGTTGCCAAAGAACAGATCGAAGCCTGCGGTCTGGTGGTGCATGGCCCGGATATTCCCGTCTCCTACGATCGCTTCCGTGATCGCATCATGTTCCCGATCCTGTCTTCGCGCGAAAAGGTCATCGCCTTCGGCGGCCGGGCGATGTCGCCGGACGCACCGGCGAAATATCTCAATTCCAACGAGACCGAGCTCTTTCACAAGGGCAACGTGCTCTACAATTTCACCCGCGCGCGGCGTGCTGCCCAGGGGAATGATGGCTCAGGGACGATCATCGCCGTCGAAGGCTATATGGACGTCATCGCGCTGCATCAGGCAGGCGTGGAGAATGCCGTCGCGCCGCTCGGCACGGCGCTGACAGAGAGCCAGCTTGAACTCCTTTGGAAGATGACGCCGCAGCCGATGCTCTGCTTCGATGGTGATGGTGCCGGTATCCGCGCCGCCAATCGTGCCGCCGACTTGGCGCTGCCGCATATCAAGCCCGGCCGAACGGTCCGTTTCGCGCTTCTACCTGACGGCAAGGATCCGGACGATCTCGTCCGCCATGATGGCCGTGCGCCCTTCGATAAGGTGCTGGCGCAGGCAAAGCCGCTGGCGGAGATGATCTGGAGCCGCGAAACCAGCAACGGCACCTTCGACACACCGGAGGCGCGCGCCGAGCTTGAAGCGCGGCTGAAGCAGATGGTTTCGGTTATCGCCGACGAGAATGTCCGCCGTCACTATCAGCAGGATATTCGCGACCGTTTGAACGGCCTGTTCCAGCCGCTGTTCCGGCGCAACGACAATCAACAGGGGCGCGGTTTTTCCCGCGACGGCAACGGTCGTTCCTTCGGGGGGCGTGGTGGACAGGGCGGTAATCGACCGGTGGCGGTCAGCACGAAGGCGTCTGATCGTTTGATGCGTTCGGGCATGATCAAGGGCCATCAGGATATTCCCGGCCTGCGCGAAAGCGTGCTGGCGGTGACCATCGTCAATCATCCGTTGCTGTTGCAGGATGAATACGACGAGATCGCCGCGATCGACTACGAGAGCCGCGAATTGCAGCGCCTATGGTCTGCCATGCTCGGCGCTGCCGCGACCATACCGGCTCAGCAGCTGAGCCGAGAGCGGTTGCTCGAACAGCTGGAAGAACAGGGTTTCGCCGCTTTGCTGAAGACCCTCGACCAGCAGGTGCGCAATGCCCGTCTCTGGACGGCGACCGAGGAAGCGGCAATGGAGGATGCGCGCGAGGGCTACCGCCAGGCGCTCGCGCTCCATAAGCGCTCGAAGGCGCTGCGTTGGCATAAGATCGAGCTGGAGCGCGCCGTTGCCGAGGCGACGGAAGAGGGCGACGGCGAACTCATTGAACAGTTGATGCGCGCTTTGCAGGAAGTGCAGCTCGAAGCCTTGCGGCTGGAAAACCAGGAAGCGATTATCGACGGCTTCGGGGTGCTTTCCGGCCGTATCAAAGGGCCCGCAGGGAAGTAGGGGATAGATGTCACAGCCGGATAGACAGGAACCGCGGTTTTCCGCCGACAATGCGCTGTTTGCGGATCGCAGTTCCGCTGCGGCACCGCTCGACATCCTCAAGCGGGTCTATGGCTATTCCGCCTTTCGCGGCAAGCAGCAGCAGGTGGTCGAGCATGTTGTGGCCGGCGGCGATGCAGTGGTGCTGTTTCCGACAGGTGCCGGCAAGTCGCTGTGCTTCCAGATTCCGGCGCTTTGCCGCGATGGCATCGGCATCGTCGTCTCGCCGCTGATCGCCCTGATGCGCGATCAGGTCGAGGCGATGAAGCAGCTCGGCATCCGCGCGGCGGCATTGAATTCATCTTTGTCGCGTGAGGAAGCGAGCGATATCTATCGCGCTGTCTCCAGCGGCACGCTCGATATGCTCTATGTCACGCCCGAGCGCATTCTGACCGATGGGTTTCAGCAGATGATCGCCAGGGCGAAGATTGCCCTGTTTGCGATCGACGAGGCGCATTGCGTCTCGCAATGGGGACATGACTTCCGGCCGGAATATCGCGACCTCGGCAAGCTTGCGGAACTCTTTCCCAATGTGCCGCGCATCGCACTGACGGCAACGGCCGATCCGCATACGCGCGACGATATCATCGAGCGGCTGGGGCTCGATAACGCCAAGGTTTTCACCACCAGCTTCGATCGGCCGAATATCGCCTACGAGATTGTCGAGCGCGACCAGCCGCGCCAGCAATTGCTGCGCTTTCTCGATGGTCATCGTGGCGATAGCGGCATTGTCTATTGCCTGTCGCGGGCCAAGGTCGAAGATACCGCGGAATGGCTGAACGGGCAGGGCGTTCGCGCGCTTGCCTATCATGCCGGCATGGACCGCTCGGTTCGTGATGCCAATCAGGACGCGTTTCTAAAGGAAGAAGATCTTTGCCTGGTGGCGACGGTTGCCTTCGGCATGGGCATCGATAAGCCGAATGTGCGCTATGTCGCTCATCTCGATCTGCCCGGCTCCATCGAAGCCTACTATCAAGAGACAGGCCGCGCCGGACGCGATGGACTGCCTTCCGAGGTCTGGATGGCCTACGGCATGGCTGACGTCATCCAGCGGGGGCGAATGATCGATGAGGGCAACGCGGCGGACGAGATCAAGCGCGTCGAACGCGCCAAGCTCAATGCGTTGCTTGCGGTCTGCGAGACGGCCGGCTGCCGGCGGCAGGCGATCCTGGCGCATTTCGGCGAGGCCCATGGCGGCGGTTGCGGCAATTGCGATACTTGCTTGAAGCCGGTCGAGACCTGGGACGGGACGGAAGCGGCGATCAAGGCTCTGGCCGCCGTCTATCGCACCGGCGAACGCTTCGGCACCGGCCATGTCATCGATGTGCTGATAGGCACGGTCAATGAAAAGACCGAGCGCTTCGGCCATGTGAATATGCCGGTCTTCGGGGCCGGCAAGGATATTCCCTCCCGCACCTGGCAATCCGTCTTCCGGCAATTGCTGGCAAACGGCTTTATCAGCGTCGATCACACCGCCTTTGGCGCGATGAAGCTGGAGGCGGAGGCAAGGGCCGTGTTCAAGCACGAACGTCAGGTCTTCTTCCGCAAGGATCGTCCGGAAGCAAGGCGCGGGGCGAAGAAGGCGGCGCGAATGGAAAAGCGGCAGTCGAGCCTCTCGGGCGAGGCACAGCCGCTGTTCGACGCGCTGAGAGCAGAACGCACGAAAATCGCCAAGGAGCTCGGCGTGCCGCCCTATGTCGTTTTCCCGGATACGACGCTGATCGCCTTTGCGACGGAGCAGCCGACGAGCCGCAACGCTCTGCTCGGGATTTCAGGCGTCGGGCAGGCGAAGCTGGAACGCTATGGGGATGCGTTTTTGAAGGTCATCAAGAATTTCACTGGCCGGTGATATTCGGGTGCTACACCTGTTCACATTCTGACGGTCATGCCGCCATCGACGGTCAGGACATGGCCGTTGACGAAGGAGGCTGCGTCGCTGGCCAGAAACAGGGCGGCGCCCGCGATCTCCTCCGGCCGCCCCCAGCGTTGAACCGGAATGCGCTGGCGCACGAACGGGATGAGCTCTTCATTCGCGGCCATCGTCGCATTCGTTTCCGTTGCGAACCAGCCCGGGGCGATGGCATTGCTGGTGATGCCATACGGGCCGAATTCCACGGCCATGCCACGCATCAGGCCGGTCAACCCTTGTTTCGCTGCGGGGTAAACACAGTCGCCGGGCATGACGACCTGGCCGCTGATCGAGGTGACCGAGATCAGGCGTCCATGATTACGCTGTTTCATCAGGCGGGCGGCATCGCGCGAAAGCATGATCGAGGCGGCGAGATCCGTGTTGAGCAAAGCGAGGATCGCCTCGTCATCGAAATCGGCCAGCTGGCGCCTGTCGCGGGCGCCGACATTGTTGATCAATATATCGAGTCGACCATGATTTTTCTCGATATCCGCCATCGCCCCGCGCTGCGCCTCGCGGTCGGCAATGTCGAAAGCGGCGGCTTCGGCCATGCCGCCCGTTGCTCGAATGGTGTCCACGGCGTTGTTCAACGTCGCAGCCGTGCGTCCATTGACGATGACATGCGCTCCCGCATCGGCAAGCGCCTTTGCCATTTCAAATCCGAGGCCGCGTCCACCGCCGGTGACGAGTGCGACCCGGCCCGCGAGGGAGAATCTGTGAAATATGTTCATGGCTCTCCCTTTCTGCTGAGATCGACATCGACTTGCAGCAAAATAGTGGACTCAGTCAAGTAATTTTTGCAATAGCAATTGGCGGGGCAAGGCAGAGAACTTGCGTGTTTTTCGCTCGGTTCGACAGATAATATCGAACTTGCCCCGTATCGTGCCAGCGCCACGACGCTACGCATTTTTGCCGCTGCTGGATGCAGCAAGAGGCCTAATCCTGTGTTATTTCTTGGGCAGTTAGGCACTGTGACCAGCATCGGAATGCGACCATGACCTCTGCGTTCATATCTCACTTGCGTACGGAACTCGCCGGCCTGAAAGATGCGGGGCTGTACAAGTCCGAACGCGTCATCACCTCCAAGCAAGCCGGCGAGATTGCCGTTGCCGGCGGTGCGCGGGTGTTGAATTTCTGCGCCAACAACTATCTTGGTCTCGCCGACAATGAGGAACTGGCCGAGGCCGGGAAAAAGGCGCTCGATCGCTACGGCTACGGGATGGCCTCGGTGCGCTTCATCTGCGGCACGCAGGAGGAGCACAAGCAGCTCGAGGCGCGGATCTCGGCTTTTCTCGGCATGGAGGATACGATCCTTTATTCGTCGTGCTTTGACGCCAATGGTGGGCTGTTCGAGACGCTGCTGTCGGAGGAGGATGCGATCATCTCCGATGCTCTCAACCATGCCTCGATCATCGACGGTGTGCGGCTCTCCAAGGCGAAGCGGTTTCGCTATGCCAACAATGATATGGCGGCGTTGGAGGAAGAGCTGAAGAAGGCTGAGGGCAGCCGCTTCAAGCTGATTGCCACCGACGGCGTCTTCTCCATGGACGGCATCATCGCCAATCTCGGCGGCGTCTGCGATCTTGCCGAGAAATATGGCGCCATGGTCATGGTCGATGACAGCCATGCGGTCGGCTTTGTTGGTAAGCACGGCCGTGGATCGGCGGAATATTGTGGCGTCGAGGGCCGGATCGACATCATTACCGGCACGCTCGGCAAGGCTCTCGGCGGAGCATCAGGTGGCTACACCGCCGCGAAGGCCGAGATCGTCGACTGGCTGCGGCAGCGCTCGCGCCCCTATCTCTTTTCCAATACGCTGGCGCCGGTCATTGCGGCTGCCTCGCTTAGGGTTTTCGACCTCATCGACAACGGCGACGTCCTGCGAAACCGGCTCCGTGGCAATGCCGAGTTCTTCCGCAGCGAAATGACCAAGCTCGGCTTTACGCTTGCCGGCGCCGACCATCCGATCATTCCCGTCATGCTCGGCGATGCCAAGGTGGCGCAGGAGATGGCGGCACTGATGCTAAAAAAGGGCGTCTATGTCATCGGCTTTTCCTTCCCCGTTGTGCCGAAGGGGCAGGCGCGTATCCGCACGCAGATGTCGGCGGCGCATTCGCACGCTGATGTGGAGCGGGCGATTGCCGCTTTCGCCGAGGCGGGACGGGAACTCGGAATCATTTGAATCGGTTGGAGACGACAGATCATGTCGAACATGATGAAGGCGCTGGTTAAATCGAAGCCTGAAGTCGGACTATGGATGGAGCATGTTCCGGTTCCAGAGGTCGGGCCGAACGATGTTCTCATTCGGGTCAGGAAGTCGGCGATCTGCGGCACCGATGTGCATATCTGGAACTGGGACCAATGGGCGCAAAAGACCATTCCTGTGCCGATGGTTGTCGGCCATGAATTTTGCGGCGAGATTGCCGAGGTCGGTTCGGCGGTGACGAAATATCATGTCGGCGAACGCGTCTCCGGCGAAGG
This sequence comes from Rhizobium sp. GW821-FHT14E12, assembly GCF_058803745.1. Lineage (NCBI taxonomy): Bacteria > Pseudomonadati > Pseudomonadota > Alphaproteobacteria > Hyphomicrobiales > Rhizobiaceae > Rhizobium > Rhizobium sp. GW821-FHT14E12. Next base: position 855,589 of record NZ_JBXAPH010000001.1, on the reverse strand, counting down.
GCATATCGTCTGCGGCAAGTGTCGCAATTGCCGGGCGGGCAGAGGGCATCTTTGTCGCAACACGCTCGGCGTCGGCGTCAACCGCCCGGGCTCCTTCGGCGAATTTGTCTGCATTCCCGAATCCAACGTCGTGCCGATCCCCGACGATATTCCGGATGAAGTGGCGGCGATTTTCGATCCCTTCGGTAACGCGGTGCACACGGCACTGTCCTTCGATCTGGTCGGCGAGGACGTGCTGGTCACCGGTGCCGGTCCGATCGGTATCATGGGCGCCATGGTCGCCAAGCGCTCCGGCGCGCGCAAGGTTGTCATCACCGATATCAATCCGAACCGTCTGGCGCTTGCCCATAAGCTTGGTATCGACCATGTCGTCGACGCCTCGAAGGAAAATCTTGCCGATGTGATGAAGTCGATCGGCATGACCGAAGGTTTTGACGTTGGTCTGGAAATGTCGGGTGCTGCTCCCGCCTTCCGCGACATGATCGACAAGATGAACAATGGCGGCAAGATCGCCATTCTCGGCATCGCGCCCGCCGGCTTCGAGATCGACTGGAACAAGGTGATCTTCAAGATGCTGAACCTGAAAGGCATCTATGGCCGCGAAATGTTCGAGACCTGGTACAAGATGATTGCCTTCGTTCAGGGGGGACTCGACGTCTCGCCGGTCATTACCCACCGTATCGGCATCGATGATTTCCGCGATGGGTTCGAAGCGATGCGTTCCGGCAACTCCGGCAAGGTGGTAATGGACTGGTTTTGAACCTATTTGTGACCTGATGGCATCAGTATTGCCCGCAAACTGCGGAAATGAAAGCGTTTGACAAGGCTGCTCTTGTCATCGTGCGGGGACTTCCTAAATACGGGGAACAATTGTTTCCGGCGTGCGGAGCCTGTGGATAAGGCTTTTTCACGATTTTAACAGGCTTTTTTGCTGGAAAAGCTTGACGAGAGCAAAAATTATAGGAATCACCGTTTGTCCTCGGAAAAACGGTAAACTGGATCAGGCGGATCATTTATACCATGGCCGGAAATCCAAACGCAATCCAGCTTTGCTGTCCGGTGCCGGCGATCGTGGTTAATCAGGCATTAAAGGTCATTCCGTTAGGTCTTTGTCGGTGATTCGGGGCTGGCGCGAGGCGCGCCGGGCCAGAGCGGTCATTCACCGCGTATAAGTTTTAAGCGTCAGGGAAAGCGACGATATAGAGATGGCAACCAAGGTCAAAGAGAACGAAGAAGCTGAAGTCGAACGCGACGGCACCTCCGATGGCCCGCTTCTCGATCTTTCCGACGACGCGGTCAAAAAGATGATCAAGGCCGCGAAGAAACGCGGCTACGTGACGATGGACGAGCTTAACGCCGTCCTGCCGTCCGAAGAAGTGACGTCCGAACAGATCGAAGATACGATGGCGATGCTCTCCGATATGGGCATCAACGTCATCGAGGATGAGGACGTCGAAGAGGCGGGCGCGGCAACCAGCAGCGACGATGACGATTCGAGCGACGACGACAATGGGGAAGGCGGCGAACTCGCTCCTTCCACCGGTTCGGCGCTTGCAACCGCCAAGAAGAAAGAGCCGACCGACCGCACGGACGATCCTGTGCGTATGTACCTGCGCGAAATGGGTTCGGTCGAACTCCTGTCGCGCGAAGGCGAAATCGCGATCGCGAAGCGCATCGAGGCTGGCCGCGAGACCATGATCGGTGGCCTCTGCGAAAGCCCGTTGACGTTCCAGGCGCTGATCATCTGGCGTGACGAACTCAACGAAGGCACGACGCTGCTACGCGAGATCATCGATCTCGAAACCACCTATTCCGGCCCGGAAGCCAAGGCTGCGCCGCAGTTCCAGAGCCCGGAAAAGATCGAGGCGGACCGCAAGGCCGCCGAAGAGAAGGAAAAGGCCCGTCGCGGCCGTTCGCCTTCCGGCGATGACGACATCACCGATGTCGGCGGCGAAGGCTTGCCGGGCGAGGAGGAGGAAGAGGACGAGGACGAATCCAGCCTCTCGCTCGCCGCGATGGAAGCCGAACTGCGCCCGCAGGTGATGACGACGCTCGATACGATCGCAGAGACCTACAAGAAGCTGCGCAAGCTGCAGGACCAGCAGGTCGAGCAGCGTCTGTCGGCATCAGGCACGCTGTCATCGGCGCAAGAGCGTCGTTACAAGGAGCTCAAGGATGAGCTGGTCAAGTCGGTCAAGTCTCTGTCGCTGAACCAGAACCGCATCGACGCTCTCGTGGAGCAGCTCTACGACATCAACAAGCGCCTCGTGCAGAACGAAGGCCGGTTGTTGCGTCTTGCCGAATCCTATGGCGTCAAGCGCGATAGCTTCCTGGAACAGTATCAGGGCGCCGAGCTTGATCCGAACTGGATGAAGTCGATCGGCAATCTGGCTGCTCGCGGCTGGAAGGAATTCGCCAAGAGCGAAAACACCACGATCCGCGATATCCGCCAGGAAATTCAGAACCTTGCGACCGAAACCGGTATCTCCATCTCGGAATTCCGTCGTATCGTGCATATGGTGCAGAAGGGCGAGCGCGAAGCGCGCATCGCCAAGAAGGAAATGGTCGAAGCAAACCTGCGCCTCGTCATCTCCATCGCCAAGAAATACACCAACCGTGGCCTGCAATTCCTCGACCTCATCCAAGAAGGCAATATCGGCCTGATGAAGGCGGTCGATAAGTTCGAATATCGCCGTGGCTACAAGTTCTCCACCTACGCGACCTGGTGGATCCGGCAGGCGATCACCCGTTCGATCGCCGACCAGGCCCGCACGATCCGTATTCCGGTGCACATGATCGAAACGATCAACAAGATCGTTCGCACATCGCGCCAGATGCTGCACGAAATCGGCCGCGAGCCGACGCCGGAAGAATTGGCCGAAAAGCTCGCCATGCCGCTTGAAAAAGTGCGCAAGGTGCTGAAAATCGCCAAGGAGCCGATCTCGCTCGAAACGCCTGTCGGTGACGAAGAAGATTCGCATCTCGGCGACTTCATCGAGGACAAGAACGCGCTTCTGCCGATCGACGCCGCCATCCAGGCCAACCTGCGCGAGACGACGACCCGCGTGCTGGCCTCGCTGACGCCGCGTGAAGAGCGCGTGCTGCGCATGCGCTTCGGCATTGGCATGAACACGGACCACACGCTCGAAGAAGTCGGCCAGCAGTTCTCGGTCACCCGCGAACGTATCCGCCAGATCGAAGCGAAGGCGCTGCGCAAGCTGAAGCACCCGAGCCGCAGTCGCAAGCTGCGCTCGTTCCTCGACAGCTAAGCGGTTTCTGCCGTTACGAGATCAAAACCCGGTTCGCGACAGCGAGCCGGGTTTTTTGTTAGCAACAAGTCGCAGTATAGGCTTGGACCATGATGAGCGCTCCGCCTGAACTCCTCGAAACCTCTTTGCCAGCGCGGCTGCGAGATCTGCTTCTCGGTTATCGCTGGGCGGCGGACGAACTCGGGCGCTCCTCAGCTAGTGTTTTCCGTTTGGAAGCGGGGGGACGGCCGTCTCTTTATCTCAAGAGTGAAATCGTCAGTCCGTTCAGTGAATTGGCGGGCGAAGTTGCAAGGCTTCGGTGGCTTGGTGCGCAGGGTCTTGTCTGCCCGAAGGTCATCGCTCATGAAGCCAGCGGCGAGCGTGAATGGCTGTTGATGGACGCGCTTGGTGGGGCAGATCTCGCCAGTGCGTCTTCTATCTCACCCTTGGAACGCGTGCGGATGCTAGCGGAAGCGCTGCGAGATCTTCATGGGATAAGCATCGATGCCTGTCCGTTCGATCATCGATTGGAAGCAAGGATTGCGGCCGCGAAAGCCCGTATGCTCGCCGGCTACGTCGACGAGACTGATTTCGATGAGGCGCGATTGGGGCGAGCGGCGGCAAGTCTTTTTCGCGAACTTGAAGAGCGCAGGCCGGTAGCGGAAGACCTCGTCGTCACTCACGGCGATGCCTGCCTGCCGAACTTTGTCGCCGCCGGTCACCGTTTCGCCGGCTATATCGATTGCGGCCGTCTCGGCGTCGCCGACCGCTATCAGGATATAGCGCTGGCCTGCGGCAGTATCGTGTATAACTTCGGTGAAGCGCTGGTTACGCCCTTCCTGGAGGCTTACGGGATATCCGAGTTGGATGCGGAGAAAATGGACTATTATCGGCTTCTGGACGAGTTCTTTTAGCTGTGGGCGCATCGGCAAAGCCGTTGAGCGATCACGCAGGTGTGTTTGCCGGGCATTGCGGAGCCGCCAAGGGCCTGACAATCTGTCTTTTCGCAATTGCCTCTTTCGGGCCGCATTGTTGCCCACCATATGTCGAGTGTCTGTCGCAGCTCGATCTGTCGTTTTCGGTAAGGTTCTGATGAAATTGATATGCGTTTTCCCATCGGCTGCTCTTGTCCGGCGAGCCGTTCGCTGAGCGATGGAACAGGCCGTGACAAAGCAGGATGAGAAGATCGGGCGGGGCTTTGTCCTGTCGATCCTCCTGCATGTCGTGCTGGCGGCCATTTTCCTGCTCCGGCCATTGATGATGCCGCCGCAGGCGGCGCCGCAAGAGAATGTCAACGTTGAGCTTGTGCCGCAGCCGCAGGAGCAACAGGAGAACGCAACGAAGCCGAAGGAGGCTTCCGGCCAGGTTCCGACGCCGACGCCGAAGCCGAACGAGAAGACGCAGCAGGCGGAAGCGCAGAAACAGCCGGAGCAGAAGCCCGGTGATCCCAAGGCGCAATCGGATCAGCAGGACAAGGCCGAGGCTGAAAAGGCGGCGCCTCCCGCAAGCGATCCAAGCTCCAATACACCTACGCCGAAGCCTGAACAGCAGGCTACGGCGGAGGAGACACCCCTGCCTGACATGAAGGGGGAGGAGAAGGATCCCTCGACCACACAGCAGGCGGATGCCTCGGCACAGGCAGATGAAGCGCCAGCTGCGAACGATGGCCGAGCCGAAGAGCAAGCCGCAGCGCCGCCGGTCGCCAAGGACTCTGATGCCCAGACTGCGCAGGCCGATGCCGCATCGCAGGCCAACGATCCTGATCCGCAGCCGCAACAAACGCAGGCCCCCCCCTCTGCGCCCGCCGAGCAGGCCAAGGCTGCTTCGCCGGTAGCCGACCCCGATTCACGCGACCCTGCCTCAATGCCGAAGCCGAAGGAGCTTGCAACGGACCAGCCTTCGGACGCGCAAGTGGCTCAGCCGGAAGCTCCGGTGACGGAACAGGATGGCACGGATACGCAGGAGAAGGCGGCGGCGACATCTGACCCCGAGACGGAACAGGCGAATGCCGCCGAGCCCGACCCGCAACAGCCGTCATCAGCCGACAGCAAGGTTGATCCACAAATCACCGTGCCGACCGTTGCTGGTCCTCAGTCGCAGCAGCCGTCAAAGGAGCAGGCTGCGTCGGACAATAAAAGCGATCCGGCGACCGGAACGTCCTTCGTCACCGAACCCGATGTCAAATCGCAACAGCAAGCCACTAAGGATAAGTCCGGAGGACAGAAGGGACAGTTCACACAGGCTAAGAAACTCTATTCCGGCAGTGAAATGGCCAAGCTGTCCAAGAGCGACTATGATGCCTGGAAAAAGCTGCCGCGACGCCAGCGCATTTCGTATCTTTGCCAATCGGAGGAAAAGTTGCAATTCGGTCATGACCTGAATGCGATTTCTTTCGTCAATTCTGCGCTGTCGCCGGCCATGGTTTCGGACACCGGTTCCTTCGGCAACGGCCAAGTAGTTCAAACTGCCAAGGGCTGGCAGCAAGTCAAATTCACATGCCAGGTCGACGCTGATGCCTTGAAGGTGATCGCCTTCTCGCACGCCGTTATCGGACGTGTCCCAAGAGGGCAACTTGATAGGCTTGGCTTGCCTGAGTTTTGATCTGGCAACACCCGTCCCATCGCTTTGAAACAATAGTTTATTTCAGCGCCAATCGAAATTCGGCCCATTTCATCGTACAATTGCTCACAGCACCGCGATTCAATTTCCCTCCCTTTGCATTGCTCAATCCGATGACATCGATCACTGCCGATTCCAAATCCTTGGCCGCCGGCCATTCCACGCTTCGCGGTGTCCTGGTGGCATTCGCGTCCTACGCCGTCTTTGCCTTCAGCGATGCGTCGATCAAGATGCTGCATGGGACGCTGCCATCTTATCAGGTGGCCTTTATCGGTGCGCTTTTCGGCTTCGCCGCCGTCCCGTTCCTGAAGAGGCGCGACGATGACTGGGTGGATATGGTCAGGACGTCGAACCGTCCTCTTTGGATGCTGCGTTTTGCCTGTGGTGCTACCGGCGCCATATGCTCGATCGTCGCCTTCACCAAGCTGTCGATGGCAGAGGCATTTGCGCTGCTGTTCCTGTTGCCGTCCTTCGTCACTATTCTGTCGGTCGTCTTCCTGAAGGAAGACGTGCGCTGGCAGCGCTGGACGGCGGTGATCCTTGGTTTTATCGGCGTGCTCATCGTGCTGCGGCCGGGCTTTCGCGAGCTTTCGATCGGTCATCTTTGCGCAGCGTTCGGTGGCCTGGCGGCTGCGATCGGGATCGTCATCAATCGGGCGCTCGGGGCGAAGGAGAAACGAATTTCGCTTTATGGCGCGGGCCTCTTCGGCACGCTCATCGTCAGCGGTCTTCTGATGCTTTCCGAAGTGTCGATGCCGACGGCTGGGCAATGGCTGTTCCTGGCGAGCTATGGGCTGCTTGGTGCGGTCGGCAACGTGCTGTTGATGACCGCGGCGCGCATGGTGCCGGCGAACCTCGTCGCCCCTCCGCAATATAGCCAGATGATCTGGGCGATCGGCTTCGGCTATCTTCTCTTCAACGACGATATCGACCTGCCGATGGCGTTGGGCATCACGCTCATCATTTTCTCCGGCCTGCTGACGCTGGCGCGTGAGCGCAAGCGAGGCACGCCTCTGCCGACCGCCGTCACCGCCAATACACAGGCGGCATTGGCGACCGCGCAGGAGAGGCCAGAGACGTGACGTGTGCCTCGCCGACAGCTTTCAGCAGGGTTGAAGGGTGAGGCACATGAAGACCGGCCAGTTCAAAATGTTTCGCTCTCATGTCGCTGGCATCAGGGCTGTGAAAGCCGAAACGGGATATAGCTTTCCTAAGCATACGCATGACCAATTCGGCATCGGTGTCATCGAATCCGGCGCGCATGCGTCGCTCAGCGGGCGTGGACTGGTGCGGGCCGAGGCCGGAGATGTCATCTGTTTCAATCCGAATGAAGTGCATGACGGCATGCCCATCGGCGAAAGCCGGGCGTGGACGATGCTTCACTTCGATCCGCGGGTGATCGGCGATCTGCTGAACGATATCGGCGAGGGTGGCATGGGCGAGGTGGAGTTTCCGTCGCCTGTCATCCGCGATAGCCAAGTGGCGGCATGTTTCAAAGCCCTGTTCCCGCTCTTGGTCGGCAACCCTGAGCCACGGAATGCGCTGTTGCGGGATGGGCTACTGTTATCGCTCGTTGCCGCTGTGATGCGCGAGGGCGTGCAGACATCGCGCGATGTTGCCGTTCCTGCCTCTATCAGTCGTGCTCGCGATCTGATCGAGGACGATCCCTCAGCCCCTCTGACGCTTGCCGAACTCGCTGATACCTGCGGGCTCAGCCATTTTCAGTTTCTGCGAGCATTCACCAAGGCGACGGGGCTCACGCCTCACGCCTATCTCTTGCAGCGTCGTATCCACGAAGCGCGGCGGCTGATCGCGGTGGGCACGCCATTGGCCGAGGCGGCCTTTGCCAGCGGCTTTGCGGATCAAAGTCACATGACACGCCTCTTCGTGCGCAATTTCGGCATATCGCCAGGCCTCTATGCGGCAGCGGTTTGCTAGGCTTTTGCAATTTTGTTCAAGACCGGGCGATGACGACGGGCTTTTCTGCGGCGGCAAATCAGAACCGCGCAGAAGGAAAAATCATGCATTTCCGCCATTCGAACGAGATGTGGAGCGAATTCCCCGAGCTGGTCCCCGGTGCGCTCTTTGTCGAAGGGATCACCGCGAATGCCGACGTCACGGATCCCGTTGCAAAATTCCACGCCATTGCCGAGGAGCGGCTGGCGGCGGGTTCGGAAAGTGAGATGCCGGAGATACAGGCCTGGCGGCGTACCTTTTCGAAGATGGGGCTGAAGCCGACGCAGTATCGTTGTGCCTCCGAAGCGCTGCTTCGCCGCTTCCGTCAGGAAAATTCGCTGCCGCAACTGCATCCGCTGGTCGATCTCTGCAACGCCATCTCCATCGCTTTCGCCATTCCAATCGCCGTCTTCGATCTGGCGAAGATTTCGGGCGATCTCGAGGTCAGGCATGCGACTGGACGCGAGACCTACCTGACGTTCTCCGGCGAGACGGAGCATCCGGAGCCGCGTGAAGTGATTTTCGCCGATGACGCTGATCGGGCGCATGCCCGGCGCTGGACCAATCGGCAGAGTGGCCTTTCCGCTGTTCGCGAGGATACGCGATCGGTACTGATCGTTGCCGAGGCGATGCACGAGGCGGCTGGCCGTGATGTGCCGAAGCTGATTGAGACCATTGCGGCGGAGCTTGCCGCCGCCTGGGCAATCCAAGCAAAGACCGCGCTACTCAGCCGCTCTTCACCACGTTTTGATCTCTAGCCTCATGCTTTTTGCAGCGAAAGACCGATCGAGACAAAAACGCGGTTGACAATCGCCGTGTTCGGGCAGAGCAGGGAACTCAACTCAATATCTCATATTTCCCATGAAGATAGTTCCGCGTCCCTGAGCGCGGAGCCGAAGAAAGACCAATGGACACCCTGCAAAGCCAAGACCGGACAAGCGCGCTCGGTCATCCCGGATATCGTTCCTTCGCCGCCTCCCGCGTCTTTTCCTCCATCGGCTTCCAGTCCGTCACCGTTGCCATGGGCTGGATGATCTACGATCAGACCCATAGCGCTTTCTACCTTGGTCTGGTCGGCCTTTGCCAGTTCCTGCCAATGGTGGTGCTGACCTTCATCGTCGGTCATGTCGCGGACCGGTTTGACCGGCGGCGCATCGGTCTTGTCTGTCAATTGATCGAGGCGTTGACGGCGCTGGTGCTGGCCATTGCCGTTTGGCAGCATTGGATCGGCCCCCACGGCATTCTCGCCGCCGTTGCCGTCATGGGGGCTGCCACTGCCTTCGAGCGCCCGACCATGGCGGCGCTGCTGCCGAACATCGTGCCGCCCTCGATGCTGCAAGTGGCGATCGCCACCTCGACCTCGATGATGCAGACGGCCTTCATCATCGGTCCGTCGCTCGGCGGCCTGCTATACGGCCTCAATCCCGTCGCGCCTTTACTCGTGTCGGGGGTGCTGTATGTCATTGCGAGCGTCAATGTCATTTCCATCCGTGTCGAGCGGCAGCAGCCGTCTTCGCGCGAGCCGGTGACGCTGAGCTCGGTCTTTGCCGGCGTTTCCTTCATCAAGAGCCGGCCGGTGATGATGGGCACCATCTCGCTCGATCTCTTCGCGGTTCTGCTCGGCGGCGCCACGGCGCTGTTGCCGATGTTCGCCCGCGATATCCTGCATGCCGGCCCCTGGGGGCTGGGCCTGCTGCGCGCGGCACCAGCCGTCGGTGCGCTAGTCATGTCGATCTGGCTGGCGCGGCGGCCGCTGCAGAGCGACGTCGGCAAGAAGATGCTGATCGCCGTCTTCATCTTCGGCGTCGCGACCGTTGTTTTCGCACTCTCGACCAACATCATCCTTTCCGTTGCAGCGCTGCTCGTTGTCGGTGCGTCTGATACGGTCAGCGTCGTCGTGCGCAGCTCGCTGGTGCAGCTCCTGACGCCGGATACCATGCGCGGTCGGGTCAATGCGGTGAACTCGCTGTTTATCGGTACATCCAACCAGCTCGGCGAATTCGAGTCCGGCATGCTCGCCAGCGCTTTTGGTCCTGTCCTCACCGGCATTATCGGCGGTGTCGGCACGATTGCGGTGGTGCTGCTCTGGACACGGATTTTCCCGGATCTGACCAAGGTCAAGACGCTCAACGGGTGAGGCGCAATCCGACACGACGCGTGGTCCCGCAGGCTCATTGGTCGTCTAGGATATGATCCAGCCCGGTATCTCGTTTGAGATGATTGCTGAGACTTAGGGCATTCTTGCGTGCTGCTTTGTCCTCGGGGCGAGATTTCCGCATGCATCGAAGTGCTTGCAGTAGTTGATCGATCCGTTTTTGGATAGCTTGCGGCCCAATATTTCCATGAGAATTTCTCATCTTCCGCATACCTTTTGACCTTATGATGAAAAGGTATACGCTTGGAAATTTGCGGCGTATAATGAAGCTTTTACCCGTAATACATGAAGGATTTTCATGGATAAGAGGCCGCTTCCACCGTTGATCGTCTTGCAGGCATTCTGCGCTGTCGCCGAAACCGGTGGCTTCGGGCGCGCGGCCGAGCGGATGGGGCTGACGCAGACCGCGATCAGTCATCAGCTTGCCCAGCTCGAAGGCTGGATCGGTGGCAGGCTTTTCGATCGCGGCCGGTCGGGTGCGCGCCTGACCCCACTTGGCGCGCGTCTGCATCCTTCGATCGCGGAGACGGTCTCTCAATTGGAGAAAGCGCTCTATCAGGCGCGGGCGAGCGTGTCTGTCCGCACCTTGGGATTGTCGGTGACGCCGGAGTTCTCGAGCCAATGGCTGGCCTCGCGGCTGCCCGATTTTTGTCAGCGCTATCCCGACATCGAGTTGAAGATGGCTGTCGGCTATCAGAAGCCGGATTTCGGGGCCAATGGCGTCGATCTCGCCATCTGGCTCGGGCGGGCCGACGCCGGGCTTGTGCTAGAGGAGTTGCTGACGGACGAGGAATTTGTCGTCAGCTCGCCGGGCCTGTCCAAACGACTGCCGCCGCGCAATGCGATAAGGGCCGCACCGCTGCTACGCTACGCCGGCATGCGGCATACGGTGCTGGACTGGCAGCGCTGGTACGAGCAGGTGACCGGTCCCGATCACGGCGAAGGCGCAGGTTTCGATATCGGGCAAACGGTGGAGGCCGGGCCGTTGTTCGAAACCTTCGCAGATATGCTCAAGGCCTGCCGGGACGGCCTCGGCTTTGCGCTGGTGCGCAGCTCGCTTGTTGCGGAAGATATAGCGGATAGAACGTTGGTGCGTTGCTTCATCGAGGTCCAGCCCTCAGCCGTCAGCTATAATCTGGTCTATCCGCTCAATGCCTTGCAGAACCCATCGACGGCATTGTTTCGCAATTGGTTGATATCTCAGGTCAATAAGGCTGGTTGAGAACAATCACTATCAATCGCGTAGCTTGATCAAGCCTGCCTCGGTCGCTCGAAAGCCCAGGTTTCGATAAAAGCTGGCGAGATGCGGTTCGAAATCGACATGCAGCCACTCTGCGCCGCGTTCGCGCGCAGCCTTCGTTGCTATTCCGACAAGGCTGCTTGCTATTCCCTGCCGGCGGAAATCGGGGGAGACGCAGGTGTCGAGAATAAAGGCATGGATGCCGCCATCCCAGGCGACATTGACGAAACCCACAAGACGCTCTCCGGCAAAGGCGCCGATATGAGCAAGGCTTTTCGACAGGATTGGCGCGAAGTCCCGTGCGGCGGGTTCATTCCAGGCCGCAGCCCACAGGGCGTTGAGAGCTTCGTTTTCGGGATAAGGATCGGTCCTGAATTCGATCGTCACAATCATCCCCTCGCTAATTGTTGATGGAACTGTGCATCCCATGTCGGATCGCGTTATCATCGATCGTCCTTTGCAAGTGAGAACAGAACAGAGGAGACCGATATGCCCTATGTGGATGGTTTTATTCTTGCCGTGCCGAAAGACAAGATCGAGGCCTACAAGGCGCTGGCACACACAGCTGGCGAGGTCTGGATGGAGCATGGTGCGCTCAGTTATGTCGAGGCGATCGGGGATGACGTGCCTTATGGGGAACTGACGTCGTTTCCACGCGCCGTTCTGGCCACGGCGGACGAAGTCGTGATTTTTTCGTGGATTACCTATGAAAACCGCCAGCATCGGGATGTCGTGCTGGAAAAGGTCATGGCTGATCCGCGAATGAAAGACGGGATGGAAAACATGCCCTTCGATGGCAAGCGCATGATCTATGGCGGCTTCGATATCTTTCTGCAAATCTAGTCTGCCGGCGGCGGGGCGGGCTTGACTTTGCGGCCGTTGCGGCCGACCTCAAGTGCTCCACCGCATCACTATCGGGAAGAGGCCATGCCACAAACCGTCATCACGCTGTCCACCCATGGCCAGGGACTTTATGAGTTCACGGAGCAGGCGGCGGATTTCGTCCGTGCGGCAAGTTCAGGCGCGGGCGAGGGACTGCTGACCGTCTTTGTCCGCCATACCTCCTGCTCCCTGCTGATCCAGGAAAATGCCGATCCGGATGTGAAGACTGATCTCAACGCCTTCTTCCGCCGCCTTGTGCCGCCGTCTTCCGATCCCTCGATGCGGTGGATCGTGCACACGACAGAGGGGCCGGACGATATGCCGGCACATATCAAGGCAGCGCTGACGCAGGTATCGATTGGCATTCCCGTGACGCGCGGTCGGATGGTGCTCGGCACCTGGCAGGGCATTTATCTCTTCGAGCATCGCGACCGGCCGCACCGCCGCGACATCGTGCTGCATCTCTCCGCCTGAGCCCACGGATATTTGCGTCAATCCTTTGTTAACGCTCCTGAATACATTGTGAATGGCCAATTCGCGTTCGGTTCAGCTTGACTGACCTAACGTGTCTCCAATCCCAAGGGCATCGGACCACTTGATGGGACCGGATTTCGGGATTGCAACGATCCAAGAACTTGAAGGAGAAACACCCATGATCAGCCTCATTGCAAAGGCAGGCATTGCAGCCCTCATCACGCTCGGCGCCATCTCCGCCACGGCTGCGACCGCATCGGCCAACGATTTTTCGGCCGGCGTCCATCAGGCACGCTACGATCATCATCGCGGCCGCGCATGCTCGCCGATCGCGGCCGTCCAGAAGGCCCGTGCCATGGGCCTGCGCCGCGCCCATATCGGTAACATCACACCGCGCCGTGTCGTCGTCGACGGCTTTAGCCGCCGCGGTCCGGACCGTATCGTTTTCGCCAACGCGCCGGGTTGCCCGTTGATCCGTCGCTAAGATGGGAAGGCTAGGGGTAGCGTAACCGTTTACGGGCGATATTCCGTCGCTTCTATGTAATTTCAAGCTTACTAAAGTCGCCCTCATGAAAGAGGGCGGCTTTTATTTTTCCGCCTTCCCACGAATCTGCCTCTGGAATCGGGTTTGTCTTCGTTGTACCTGAATAGGGCATGAGCGGTTGATTCTGGACTTGTTCAGTGTCGGGCCGTTACTCCTCAGGCGCTCACTCGGGAGATGCGGCAAGCATGAGAGAGCTGCCTTTCACTCCATGGAGGATACAATGAAAAAACTACTGGCAAAGTTGGGGGTCGCCGCCGCCATCGCGGTAACCGCGCTGTCGGGCACGGTCGAAACCACTTCCGCCCAGGGACTGGACATCTACGTCGGCCCTGGCCGTCATCGGCCGCCACCGCCGGATTATGACAACCCGCGCTTCGATCGTCGTCGCGGCTGCGACCCGCGGGAAGCCATGGATGTCGCCCGCAGCTATGGCCTGCGCCGTGCTCGCGTGGTTGACGTCACGCCGCGTCGCGTTATCGTCGACGGCTTCACCCGTCGTGGCCCTGATACAATGATGTTCGCCAATGTTCGCGGTTGCCCGTTGATCGGTCGCTAATAGGTTGACGGGCGCGTATAGCGTCCGGGGCCTACAGTTTACGCTTTCGCTTTATCGGCGGGGGCCGCGAAACCGCCCTTTGCTCGGTCCCATCGGACTTGAGCGAAGGGCGGTTTTGTTTTGTGGCTAGAGCGTGCACCACTCTAGCCTGTTGTTTTGACGCAATCCCGGACGGAAAACCGCTGCGCACTTTTCCTGGAATTGCTCTATTGTTGGATCGCGTAGGTGATGCTGACGGAGGCGTTATAGGTGTTCTCGCCGCTCGCGACCGGCACCGAGCTATCGGCAGATGCCTTGGCCGCCATGGCTTGGCGCATGTAGGGCTGTGGCGGGGCCATGATGGCGCCCTCGTTGATCGAAATAACGCGGCCGAGCTTGACGCCAGCAGCCTCGCTCAACGTCTTTGCCTTGGCCGCTGCGTCAGCCACGGCGTTCTTGCGGGCTTCCTCAAGCGCCGCATCCGGCTTGTCGTTGGTGAACTGGATATCGCCGCCCTGGTTGATGCCGAGCTTGACGACCTGGTCGAGGAGGGTGCCGAGCTTGGAGAGGTCGCGTACGCGTACCGTCAGGCCATTGTTCACCTGATAGCCGGTCAGCGTCGGCGGCTGTGACTGGCCGTCCTTGTCGCCTGGATAGACATATTGCGGCTGGATCGAAAAGCCTGAGGTCTGTAGGTCGCGCTCGGCAATGCCGCTGTCCTTCAAGGTCGCGAGCACGGCGCCCATCGCCTTGTTGTTCTGGTCCAGCGCATCCTGTGCGGCCTTTTCCTGCTTGATGACCGAGAGCGTTACGATTGCCATGTCCGGCGCGATCGCCGAGTGCCCTTCGCCGGTAACCGTGATGATCGCCTCACGCGGTTTGGCGTCTTCGGCGAATGCCTGGGCGGCCGGCACGAGGAGCGTCGCGCTGAACAGAGCGGCAAGAATGAAATCTCTGGTTTTCGTCATCGGCATGGTTCGTTCCTTGGTTGGTGTTTCCTCAGTATTCGTTTTTGCTGATTGATTGTGAAGGTATTGCGGCAGTCCCTTGTGGGAAAAGAAGAATTGGGTTAGAGCCAGATCGGCTTCCGGGGGACCATTGCTCCGGAACTGCATGCACGATCACTTCTAGTCGTGCCGGGCCTGTAGCTCAATGGTTAGAGCCGGCGGCTCATAACCGCTTGGTTGGGGGTTCGAGTCCCTCCGGGCCCACCATTTTTCCAAATCCACAAAACCGAACCAATCACACGCTTCAGCGAGTGATTCCATTTGATTTCCGGTGTCGTGGGCCTAGATAAAATAGGAGACAGCCCGATAGGAAAGACATCGATGGCGGATAGTTCCGAGCTCAATTCTTTAGACCTGTCGCTTGATCGCGAATTCTTCGATCTGCTTGTTGGAAGTTACGCTCGCATTGTCGGGATGTCGCTCGTCGATCAAGGGCGCGGGCCGGAATGGCTCTATCAGGATGCTCCCTTTGTGGTTGTGGCGCATAACACGGATCCAGATCCGCGGTTCGTCTATGCGAATAGAGCTGGCCAGGCTTGTTTCGAATATCCGTGGGATGAATTCGTGACCTTGCCGTCGCGTCTGTCCGCGGAGCTTCCCAATCGGGCGGAGCGTCAGCAATTGCTGGATGCGGTGACGCGCAACGGCTTTATTTCCGATTATCGTGGACTACGGATCGCAAAGTCCGGTCGGCGTTTCTGGATCGAGGATGGCATCGTCTGGCAGCTCATTGACCATGAAGGGCATCGGCGAGGGCAGGCGGCGACGTTTTCGAGATGGAGAGACGCCTGAGCCTGCTTGAGTGTCACGCCACTGGCTCCAATGCCTGTTCCCGTTTGATCTTATGAAACATGTCGTTACGCGTCTCCATGGACTGTTCATATTCACAGGCGAACAGTTCGGCAGCGTGACGGCCGGCGAGCGTTTTGTCGTTTTCGATCACAGAGGCGATGCGCCGGAACAGCTCGGCCTCGAAGCTGCCTGCCTTTGCAACCGGACTTGGCCGCGCTAACCGCGCTCCGCCATCCAAGCGGATCGCCGAGACATAAAACTCACCGTCATAACCGTCACCGGCCGAGGTCAGTTCGGCACGGCCATAGAGGAGCAGGCCTGATTCCCAGCAATCGCAGAGATTGATGGTGAGCTCATCGAATGAGTATTCGCAGGAGAAGACATCGTTGGGTGTCATCAAGCTGCCATCCATGTTGCCGACGTGGACGATTGGGCGGTCAGGCGATCGATTTCTGCCATGAGCGTTGTTCGATCCTTTGCAATCGACATTCCGAATGGTCGGGCGTCGATGCGCAGCAACTCCAGTCGCAGGCTTGTTAGTCGCTCGGCACGATGCTGTTCCTCGGTCTTGGTCGCGTCAGCTGCTTGCTGCTGCGCCCAGATCCAGGCTGTTGCCAAGGCGCGGGCGAACCATTTGCGCCGGCCGGCTGCGGTCGATGGCCGGTGTAGCCGCGTATCGCGGTGGTAGAGCGTCCAGGCAACGATCATGGCGTCTGACTTCGCTGACATGAAATACGCACCCTCCTTTTGCGTGCCCACCCACTGGGACACGGCATTCATATTCGCTCGATCCTCGATCCGGTTTCGCGGACTTCATGCAAGATTTTGAAACTTGCATGGGCTCATTCCGTCTCGGGCGATTGGCTCGCGAGAAGAGAGATGGCACGCGACACAATCAATGTCAACATTTTATATGTTTTTAAGCAACCACATAAACATAAACTATGTTTAATTGGGTCTGCGCGCCGAATATCTTGTCGTATCTGGTTTCGACAAGCTCGTGGCAGCGGATGACTGGCGGCGGCGGCGGCCCGGCTTTACTTCCGTGCGATATGCCCGCAGATGCGCCCGATGATCGTCAGTCGCTCCAACTCGACCGTAAAGGTTTCCAGTGCCGGGTTGTCGGAGATGATCTTGACCTGGCTGGGTTGGGTGAAGGGGACGCGCTGAAGGCGTTTGATCTGCGGTTCGGAATAGCCGTCGCTGATGGCATAGACCGTATCCGTCACCATCAGGTTCTGTGAGAGGTCGACGATGACGCGATCGCCGGGCATATAGGTGGGCTGCATGGAATCGCCGATCACTTCCATGATGATGGTGTGGTTCGGTGATGCCTTCGCCTCGTTGCGCAGGTAACCTGCTGGAATCACCCATTCCGCGATGATTTTGTGGCCGGCGACATTGCCGGCCCCGACTGGCAGATTGATGACCTCGCCGACAATGCCGCTACCGGCGCCGAGCTTGACATCAACCTCCGGCGTTGCGCCCTCGATCTTCGACTGCCAGTGCTCCCGGCTGTAGCTGACGTTCTCGCCGTCCTCGGCGAACCCTTCATTATATTGTTCATCGGGGTCGAAGGAGGTGACCATGCGTGGCCCTGGCCGCTCTACCTTGCGTGGGCCTTCGCCAGTCAGAAGATAGCCGGCGGTGGTGCCGAATTTCTTGGCATAGCGATCGGCGATTTCAGGGCCGAATTCGTTCTGGCCGTTTTCGTGTGCGCGATAGGTGGACAGGCTGACACCAAGCGCCTCCGCCGCCTTCGTCGCTGAGGAGTAATTTGCGGCTTCGCGTGCCGCCTTCAGTCGTTCGCCCATGGATTTCTGCATGACCAGACACTCGCAAAATAATTAACATAAATCATGTTGACATCGACATTAATAACAACATAATTTGTGTCTATCAAGATGCCTGTGGAGAAAATCGCCGCGAGGCTGACGTGCTGAGGCGGGTGCCGCTCGGCAATAGTGGTTTTAGGAGCGGTCGCATGGTCTCGATCAGGAAAGGCAGAAGGCTGGGTTCCAGCCCATTGTATTTCGACTTCTTCTGGGGGTGCCCCGGCTGTCGGCGGGCCTTGTCGATTGCCGAGGTGATCGAGCGACATTGTGAAGCCTGCGAGGAGCGTGTCGAGCCGGTGGAGATGTCGGATCGCGGTTTGCCCGGGTGTCAACAGGACGCGGAGGCGATCACATGAGTGAGATCGTTCAGGGGTTTCTCGCGTGCATTGGTGCGTCGCTGTTTTTCGTCTGTGTGCTTGCGGCTTTGGTGCCGATCGTCTCGTCGCCGAAATATGCAGGCGAAGGTGACGACATCAGCGGTGCGCCGGAGGGCGATCAGGTTCATTTCCGGATCGCCAAGGATGGGGCTCGGCGCGGAGCGAAGCTGTGACGGGATCATTGCCATAGCGCGGCGGCGGACAAGCGTCTGAATTGCTTGCAAAAGTTAATCAAACTAACTGGCCGGGGGCGGCCAGAGGAGGTTTTTATGAATGAATTTCAGATCGGAACGGAAGCGGTCGCCGGTGGTCATCTCGGCTGGATACGCAAGGTGCATCGCGCCACCAACGACGTCCTGAAGGACAGCCGTGGCGAGCCGATCGTCTTTTCGACCCAGGATGCAGCCAAGGCGGCCGCAGGCGAGGCGATCGTTGCCTATCTCAACACGCCGATGCTGCGGGATGGGGCGAGGGTGGAGAGAATGTCCAAGGCGGAAGCCTTGTTCAAGCCGAGGCGCTCCTCTGCGGAAGCCGAAAATGGGAAGGTTGCATGATTGAAATGATGCCGCTGACCGTTTTGAATTTTCCTTGTTGAAGGGAGGGGATGCGCCCATGACCAAAGGCAGGCTCGACACTCTTCTTGACGGCCTCGGCATCAAGCTGGTTCCGGTCCATCGCCGCCGCGCACCGGCGCAAAGCCATGCGCGGGGTACCATGCAGGAAATCCGCGGGCAGCATGGCGACGGCCACCTCGTCTTTGTCCTGCGCTGCATTCGCCAGACCGGCAACAATCGCGATGAACTCTGGTCGGACACCATCGGCGCGGTCTCGGACATCCTGGTGCAGCGTCAGGATTGGGCATTGCAGCGGCCTGGCGATCTGCTGGCCGCCTTCGACGATATTGCGCTGGCGGTGTTGCGCGCGGATGCCGTAGCGCGGCGGCCGTGGCCGGTGCGCGCGACGCTTCGGATTTTGATTTACCGGGAACTGGAGAAACGCCTTGATGTACCAGAACGCTTCGCAGTTTAACGACCTTTCGCAACATGCGGCGGAGGTCGCCGATCTAAGCCTCATCGTTCGCGCCCGTTTCGTTGAGGCTGCGGATACGATGGTGCATCTCGACGTGCGAGGTGTGCGCCCGGATCGGATGCGGACGCTTTGGCCGGATGTTCTTCCCGAACCCGGAGATCACGCGGATATCCGCGTCCGCTATCGCCCGAGCGCAGCGGCCATCAGTCGTGCGGAAGAAGTGCTGCAGGGCTGGCTGTTGACGCATGTTCGGGACGAGGAACGTCGTATCCTGCTGTCCCGATGGTCGGTTTGCCTTGCAGCACCGTACGTTGCCGGCTCTTTCCGCGATTTCTGCGCAAAGACAGGAAGGGTGAGGCGAACGGCGGAGCGGTGGATTCAGGCCGAGTTTCAGGCTGTGGCTAAGGTTTTGCTCGCGGTTTCGCCGGCGTTGCAGGAGCCGGATTGGTCACGCGTCGCGCCGATGATGCCGAATTCGGCGGGAAGTCTTGAGCGAGCAAAGGTGCCTGCCGCAAAGCATGAGACATACTGGTTGCCGGATGACGCAAAGCCCGTGTTCGATGCGGCCAGCCCGGAGCTGGCGGCTCTGGCGAAGCGTTTGGAGCGAGAAAACAGGCGGCGAGCGAAGATGAAGCCTAACTCGTGAGAATGGCCCTGGTTCGAATCCAGGGCTTTTTCGTTAGGATGCCTCCTCAACGCGCCGGTCTTGCCGAGATGGGGCTCCTTCAAAGGCAAACACTCCGCTCGACCTCGTGCTTCCCGCCGTGTCGCCAAAGTCCGTCACGGCATATTCCGCCAGCAAGCGCAGCCGTGAACGCGGCAGATGGGCGCGCCATGGATCTCCGATCAGAACCTCCATGCCTTGCTCCAGGCAACGGTCGAGAAAGATCGTGACGCGCTCGGCAAGTGCCGCTTCATAGAAGAGATCGCCGACGCAGACGATATCCGTGGCAGGTGGCTCGCCGGTCGTTAGATCGGCAAGGACGGGGAGAATCGTCACGCCGTTGATAGCGGCATTTAGCTCCATGGCAGCGATGGCATAGGGGTCGACGTCGGCCGCGATCACCTTGGCTGCCCCCGCCTTTGCGGCGGCTATGCCGACAATGCCGGAGCCGGCGCCGAGATCGAGCACGCGGCGGCTGGCGACGACATCAGGTCGGTCGAGAAGATACCGCGCCAGCACCAGCCCTCCACCCCAGTAATGTGCCCAATAGGGTGAGCCGAATGCCTCGTCCCGCTCGGCGAGCCGACGTAGGCCGCTTTGCGGTCCGGCCTTGTGGAGACGAATCTCCGGAATCGACGAGACAGGCAGAACGGGAAGGTGGGCGGCGATGAAAGTCTGCGCTGCATCGATCGTGGCCACGGCTTGCGCCGCTTCCTCCGGTTTGTCGCTGCTGTCGATAGGCTCCCCTTCGCGCGACAGTATCGTGCGGATATGAGAGAGATCCTGATCGGGCTGGTGTCGGTCCTGTTTCTTGGTCATTTGTTTGTCTGATGCTAACGCCGTTTCGACGGAAAAGGAGAGTATTCTTGCTCTGATCGTCGGACGAAAGAATGCAATATTCCAATGTAATTTCAAATAATTATCGGGCTGTGGATCAAAGATTTCTCAATCCTTGCAGCCAGTTTCCCGATCAAGGGTGTCGCCAACAGCGCCGAATTGGGGTACTCATTTGTGCATGATGAGAACAGTTGCAGCGACGCACTGTTGACCGAAAGCGGCTCTCTTTCAGCCGTTTGTTTCCTTTCAACGTTCCATCGGAAATCACACAGCATGTCCACAGCCGACAAGCCCGTCGCGCCGCGCAAGCCGCGTGCTCGACGGCGCAAAACCGTGTCCGCCGGCGATACGCCGCTCGACTATATGCTGAAAGTCATGCGCGACGACGAGGCGGATCAGAAACGACGGGATGAAATGGCGAAGATTGCCGCATCCTATGTTCATCAGAAGCCGAGTGAACGCCCGGGCAACGGAGCCAAGGGCGGGCAAAGCTTTACCATAGACTTAACCAACGCCACGGATGAGCAGCTTGCGACCCTCGAAACCCTCTTCGGTCCGCTTGCCGGATCCGGCGGCGATGATGGCGGCGATCCGCGAGGAGAAAGCGAAACGGAGGGCTGATGCCGAGCGGGCTGAGCTTGCCCGGCGGATTGCAGCGGATGCCGAGAGGATTAGGGAGCGATGTCGTTCGCTCGCCGGTTTCGTTCGCGAAGCCTGGCATGTGGTCGAACCTGCTGTGGACTATGTTCATGGTTGGCACATCGATGCGATCTGCCGACATCTCGAGGCGGTAACGTCAGGCGAGATTACGCGGCTGCTGATCAATGTGCCGCCGGGAACGATGAAGTCGCTTCTCTGCGGTGTCTTCTGGCCGGCATGGGAATGGGGACCGAGGGACAGACCGGAACTGCGCTATCTCGGCTCGTCCTATTCGGAGCACTATGCCAAGCGTGACAACAGGCGCATGCGCGATCTCGTCGCCTCCGAATGGTATCAGACGCTCTGGGGCGACCGGGTAAAGCTGACGCGGTCGGGTGAGATGGCCTTTGCCAATACGCGTACCGGCTTTCGCCAAGGCGTGCCGTTTTCAAGGCTGACGGGCGGGCGCGGCGACAGAGTGATCATCGACGATCCGCATTCGGTCGACGGTGCTGAATCCGAAGCCGAACGGCTGTCAACCATCCGCACCTTTCGGGAGTCCGTGCCGACGCGGCTTAACGACCCGCAGCATTCGGCGATCGTCGTCGTCATGCAGCGGCTCCACGAGGCGGATGTCTCCGGCACAATCCTGTCGCTTGGGCTTGGCTATGAGCATCTGATGCTGCCGATGGAGTTCGAGCCGGAGCGTCGCTGCCGAACATCGATCGGTTTCGCCGATCCGCGAACGGAGGAGGGCGAACTGCTCTTTCCCGAACGTTTTCCGCGTGCGGTCGTGGAACGGGACAAGGTGCCGCTTGGCTCTTACGCAGTTGCCGGTCAGTTTCAGCAGCGGCCGTCGCCGCGCTCGGGCGGATTGTTCCAGCGCGGCGATTTCGAGATTGTCGATGCTGTGCCGGCGGGCGCCAAACGTTGCCGCGCCTGGGATTTTGCGGCGTCTAAAGCGCGTCCAGGCCGCCAGTCGGACTGGACGGTGGGCCTGCGCATGGCTGAAGCCGATGGCATTTTTTACGTCGAAACCATCGCCCGTGGTCGTTGGTCGCCGGCGGAGGTCGAGCGCAATCTGAAGAACATGGCGACACAGGACGGGCCGACGGTGATGATCCGCATGCCGCAGGATCCGGGCGCCGCCGGCAAGGCGGATGCGGAGACGAAGATCAAGCTGCTCGCAGGATTTCCCATAAAGGTCTTGTTCATCACTGGTGACAAAGCGACCCGCGCCAAGCCGGCGTCTGCACAGGCTGAGGCTGGGAATGTCAAACTGTTGCGGGGCGACTGGAACGAGGTGTTTCTCGACGAGATCTGCGCCTTTCCGAATGCGCAGTTCGACGATCAGGTGGATGCCTTTGCCGATGCGCTGAACGAGTTGGCGCTCGGCTCGTCCTTCAGCTTCAAGAATTTCTAGGCCCGCATCGCGGGCCTCTCTTTCACAGACATGCCAAAGGACAATCCATGGGACACGTACTCTCGATGGTTCGCGACGGGCTGGTGAGCCTTGCGTCTCGCATGGGGACGGAGCGCGACAAGGCGGCATCGGTCTTCTATGCGCAACCGATCCTGACAGACGAACAGATCATCGCCGCCTATCGCGGCTCCTGGCTACCGCGCAAGATCGTCGATATTCCGGCTCTGGATAGTTGCCGAAAGTGGCGCAACTGGCAGGCCGAGAGCGGTCAGATCGGATTGATCGAAGCTGAAGAGCGCCGGCTAAACCTGCGCGGCAAGGTACTGGAGGCGTCGAAAAAAGCGCGCCTTTTCGGCGGGGCGGCTTTGTTCATCGGCGTCGGCGATGCCGACCCCTCTCGGCCGCTCGATATCGCGCGTGTCGGCAAGGGTGGGTTGAAACATCTGACCGTCTTGACGCGTCGCCAACTTGCCGCCGGAGAGATCGAGCGCGATCCTACTTCGGAATGGTATGGCAAGCCGAAATTCTACACGCTGACCGGCGCGAGCGGCGCGCAGGTCGCCATCCATCCGTCTCGGCTGGTGATCTTCAATGGCGCCATGGCGCCGGACGAGGATTTCGGCGGCGCGCTGGGGCAGGGCAGTCTCGGCTGGGGCGAGAGCGTGCTTGCCGCGACCCTGGATGCCATCAAGAATGCCGATAGCACGGCCGCCAATATCGCCAGCCTCGTCTTCGAAGCGAAGATCGACATTATCAAGGTGCCGCAGTTCTCGGCCAATATCGGCAACCAAGCTTACGAGGATGCCGTGCTGCGCCGCTATACGCTGGCCAACACCATCAAGGGTGTCAACGGCACGCTGATCCTCGATGCCGAGGAGGAATACGACAGCAAGAGTGCCCCGCTTTCCGGTCTCACGGATATCCTCATGGCCTTCCTGCAGATCGTCTCCGGCGCTGCCGATATTCCGGTCACCCGTCTGCTCGGCCAATCCCCCGCCGGTCTCAACGCCACCGGCGATGCTGATATGAAGAACTACCATGACCGGATCCAGGCGATCCAGGAACTCGACTTCACGCCTGCCATGTCCCGCCTCGACGAATGCCTCATTCGCTCCGCCACTGGCGCCCGCGATCCGGAGATCTACGCCTCCTGGGCGCCGCTGGAGCAGATGAGCGAGAAGGACAAGGCCGACATCTTCAAGACCAAAGCCGATGCGGTACGAACCCTGTTCGGCTCGTCTTCCGGGCAGGAGATCATTCCGCGCAAGGCACTATCCGAGGCGCTGGTGAATACGCTTGTCGAGGATGGATCGTTGCCGGGGCTGGAGGCAGCGATTCGGTTATTGAATGATCTGCCCGCTCCGGAGATCCGATCGACTCCGAGGCGATAGTACCCCAGCACGGGTGCTATGAGGCTGGCAGAGAGACTTAAACTCACGGCCTCTCCCTTACCAAGAATGATGGTGAGAAAAGGTAAGTATCCTAGAAAACATAAATATATGCCGCCACCACACCTTTATTACACAGCTTTCGCACTTATCCGGTTGAGCACAGTAATACAATTGTTGCAATCGTTGCGATTAATTCTTAAATCTACGCTGGTGATTGCTGTTCGGGAGGATGGAATTGGGCAAGGCTTGCGTGAAGCTAACCACCCCGACTGAATCTCACAGCGGGTATTGATTCACTTGTTGTCAAGAATTAAGTTTTAACTTAATGGTGCGGCTGAGCGCAGTATGAAAGATCTAATCGAAGTGTGCGTCGGCAAGCGCTATAGAGTTATGATGACGCCGCAAGTTGCTAAAAGGTTCGAAAAATCAGATGCGCGCCAACGTGGTCGGTGTCTGCAGTGGATGAAACGGTTCGCCGAAGACGGCGATACATATCTCGATGATGAGAAATTTAAATTCGAAGGCCGCTTCTCCACGGGCCAGAAAGCCGGAACAAAGATTGCGATTTCTGCATTCAAGGCATGGCAACTCCGCGTCTACGGAGGCCTTGCTGTGGATGGAGTGTTTGTTGCGACCGAGATTGATACTGCAAAAAAGCAAAATGCTGCGGACCGCGCGATGCTTGAGGCTGCGGCGCGCAAGTTGGCAATGTACATGTGACAGGAGGACAATATGAGATTTGGTCCCGCTGATGAAAACGAAGCCGTCATCTTCGCTATCGAGGAGCTTCGAGCAGATATTCAATATGACATTTTGCGTGCGATGAAGGACGCAAACGTCTCGCAAGCAGAATTGGCGCGCCGTCTGAAGGTCAGCCCTGCATGGATTTCTCAGATCTTGGGTGATGAAGCCAACCTGACGATCGAGACCATTGCTCGGATTTATTGTGCGCTTGGCTCGCGTTGCGAGTGGCATAGCATGCCGGCGAAAGAGGCTACTTTTCGCCAAGGTTCCTGGAGCACGTCCGCACCGGTGGCGAAGTCTGTTGGATGGGCCATGGCTGTCGAAGTTTCAATGCAATCAAACTTTATTGAGGTTGACGCTGCTGGCACGGCGGCGGCGACCACCACGAATATGTTGATGAAGCTTATTGAGAAAAAATCGCGCAAATCACCACCTATGGTTGTTAATGACAATCTTTCCGAAAAGCTCTTTGAGCAAGCGGTTGTCGCATGAGTGAAGTTAGCCTTGCTAAGGGTGATACTGAGGTCACAAAGGCCGAGGCGCTTGAAGCGTACAATCAGATCGTTGAGCATGCCGACCTTCTTGATATCCGCCTGATGGATCTCAAATTTTCAGTGAAGCCTGAATACTTTGTGGCGCTGCGAGAGGATGAGGAAGGCGGAAAGCCGCTTTCACGTTCATTCGATGGCGAGCTGACATCCGTCAACTATGACGCGGAGTCTAAGACGCTGGGGGGGCATTTTACTTGGTTCACCAACGTAACGATCTCCAAGAAGAAGCTTCTTAAAGTTGAAGCGCAGTATTTTGTCGTCTACAGCGGTGTTCCGGAGGTCGCGAAAGCCCACCTTGAAGCCTATTTACAGAGAGTAGGTCGCTTCGCGTCTTATCCATATTTTCGCGGACTGGTTGCTCATCTCTCTTGGGAGTCCAAAGCCGAACTCCCGGTGATGCCGGTAATTAAGAGTTCACGGTCGCGTGGGTAAGTGCAATCTTCGCGACCTGTCCAGCTTACGAGCTTTCTTGAAAAATACACTGGATCGACCGGTGGTCATTTCATATGTGCTTATCGGGATTGTCTGCGAACCAGTGCCGAAGTTGGCAATGGAGACTGTATATCTTGTCAGCCTCCTCCTCTGCCTCGGCGTCGCCCATCTGAGCAGTAGTAGCGGGCACGGCGCCGAGTTCGTTGTCTTTAATAGCAGTCAATTGTTCCATTAGCTGCTTGTATATATCTTTCATCTCGTCAGTCGGCAAATCATCTAGTCATCGCAGGATGAAACGTTAGATGTGCCATGCGAAGACGATCTTGGATTGTCGCAGCTGACGTTGCCATGAGATTGACGGCAGAACTAAATTTTTCGAACACATAACTTACAGACATATTGCTCTCCCGGTACGACGGCCTCGGTCGCCTAGTATCCGCGCATCATTCACCTGCGATGCAAGGTCTGGATATGTGCATGAAGCAGGCCCTTTGATCTCCAGTCAAATAAAAAACTCAGCGATTCGAACGCGCGACCCCCAGATTAGGAATCTAAAAAAGTTGGTAAACGGGCGAATTCCCGCAAGGTTCACACGGTAGAGCGAATGTGAGGATGTGTAGAAACAGTCCTCCGCAACCAACCACTTTCGGATTGGGCACTTTTCCAAAAAGCCAAATGATCATGTGGACGAGCCAGTGGTCCAAGAGATCACTAAGGATTTGAAAACATTAAATTGAGGCAACCCGGCCTCCGGCCTCAGAAGAGACATTCGCCTCTACCACTGCCGCATTATATGCAGCCAACGTAGTCTCAACCAAAGTCGGCTCCGACCAAGGAACATCCAATCATGAACTTCACAGACATTGTCACCGTCGCGGGAACGCGGCGGACCGGAGACGGCTATCTTGTGGCCGATGCCCGGGTCGCCCGTACGGGCATTCAAAATTATCTTGGTACGGAAATCGGCCGGCCGGAGATGCGTACCGTGCGTGTCTATCGGCCCGGCGCGGAAGTGTTTTCCGAGGATACGCTGAAGAGTGCTGCTCACCGGCCGGTGACAAATGAGCACCCGCCGGAGATGGTCACGTCGGAGAACTGGAAGAAGTATTCCGTCGGGCAGACCGGCGATGAGATCGCCGGTGAGGGCATCTTCATTCGTGTGCCGCTGATGGTCAGCGACGAGGCGACGATCCGGGACATCGAGAGCGGCAAGCAGGAGCTTTCCGCCGGCTATGTCTGCGATCTCGATTTCACCGCCGGCGTGACGTCCGCCGGCGAGGCCTATGACGCTGTCCAGAAGAATATTCGCATCAATCATATTGCCATTGTGCGCCGTGGCCGAGCTGGATCGAAAGTCCGCATCGGCGATGCCGCCGCACCGTGGGGCTGCGCTCCTCTCGCAGCCCCACGCCCCATTTCCGATCACCACGAAAACAAGGAAGGGATGATGTCCGCAAAGACAATTACCGTCGATGGCATCGGGATCGAAGTCAGCGATCAAGTCTCGGAGCTTGTCGCGCAGCTCCAGCAACAACTTGCCGATACCAAGGCCCAGATCGCTGTGGCCGATGCGGCCTATCAGAAGGCCATCGCTATCCGTGATGCCGAGCTTGACGCCGCCAAGGCAAGCCTCGTGAGCGATGTGGAGATTGAACGGCGGGCCGAAGCGCGCGCCGATCTCATCGGGCTTGCCAGGGCAATCGTTGGCGATGTGAAGACGTCGGGTCTTTCGGATGCGGCGATCCGCAAGGCGGTCGTCGTCACCAAGATCGGTGAAGGTGCGGTTGAAGGCAGATCGGATGCCTATATCGATGCGCGCTTCGACATGCTTGCCGATGCGATCCATGAAACGCCGGATCTCTTTGCCGCCGTAGTCAAGGACGGCGTCACGACGCCGCAGACATCGATGTCGGCGGCCTTCAGCGCCTATGCCGCCATGGTGCGCGATCTGCAATCCGCGCATCAGCCGGCCACCCCCGTTTAACCAGGTCAACGAAAAAGGAGACGCTTCAATGGCGACTTATCAGACCACCTATGGAAACGCTCCTCAGAAGGGCCTGCACGGGCAGATCGCTTCCGAGGAAAAATCCAACAAGATCAGCCGCACGGTGGAAAATGCCACTGGCATCAAGTTCGGCCAGCCGGTCCAGCGCGGCCTCGCTGATCACGGCGTCGCACCCTTTGCCGCCGGCGGCAAGTTCCTCGGTATTGCCATGCTGACGCCGACCACTTTGCCCGGCGCGACACAGGTGGACGGCTACGCGCAGTTCGTCACCGGTGCCTTCCTGACCTCCGGCCAGATGTATGTGCGGGCAGGCGGCGCGGTCGCTGACGGCGATGCCGTCTACTACAACCCGACCACCAACGCCTACGTCAACGCGGCCGGCACCGGCATCGTCGGTCCCATTCCCGATTGTTTCTTCGACACGAGCGGTGGGAACGGCGACATCGTCGAAATCTCGCTGAAGCACAGGAGCGCCTAATCCATGAACCAGTTCGTTCGACAGCATTTCGCCGATGCCCAGGCGGCCTATTCCTTCGTCATTGCACAGGGCCGCAATATCGAGACGCGGATCTATCAGCGCCGCTATCCGACCTTCAATTATGGCCTGCATGTTCCCGTCGTCACCGAGGGCAACGAATGGGCTGCTGGTACGACCTTCTTCACCGTCGACAGCGCGGGCGAGGCGAAGTTCCTTTCCGGTGCCGGCACGGACATGCCCTTCAACCAATCGACGCGCGACAGCGCCAGCCATGATTTCGCAATGATCGGCTCCGGTTGGGAATGGAACCTGGAGGAGGTCAATCAGGCCGCGCTCTACAATCTCGACCTCAACGCCTCCAACGCCATCTTTGCCGCCGACAAGATCGAGCGGCTGCTGAATTCCGTCGCCATGGTCGGTTCGGCGGAGAAGGGTTGGACCGGCTTCGTCAACGATCCGAACGTCTCGCGTGTCGATGTCGCCGCCGACGGCGCCAGTTCCTCGACCTTCTGGTCGGCCAAGACGGCGGATCAGATCCTGCGTGATGTCAACGATCTGATCGGCGGCGTGCGCTCGAGCACCGGCGAGGTCGAGTGGGTGGACAGCCTGCGTCTGCCGCCGGAGGCATTTCGGTTGATCGCCACCAAGCGACTTGCTGATACCGATGGCTACATCAGCGTCCTGGAATTCCTGCGCCGGGGCAATGTCTACACTGCCGAAACCGGGCAACCTCTCGATATCCAGCCGCTGCGCGAGTTGGCGACCGCGTCTCAGGATGGCGGCGGGCGTATGGTTGTTTATCGCCGCGATCCCGAGGTGCTGCGCTTCCATCTGCCGATGCCGCGCCGTGTACTGCAGCCGCGCCAGAAGTCGATTATGAGCTTCGAGACCGGCATCATCGCCCGCACCGGCGGCACGGAAGTGCGCCTGCCGGCGGCGATGGCCTATGGTGACGAGATCACGGCGGCGGCGTGAGTTTAGCGTCCTCCCTCCGTTTCGGCGGAGGGAGGAGCGTCCGCTTTCTTCATTGATAGACTGGAGCTCTTATGCCCGCAGCTTTCTATGGCACGCTCGATGCTGCCGATCTCTATTTTGCCGATCGAGGCAATGTGGCCTGGGCCGCGGCTGGTGAAAATGACCGCGTCGCTGCGCTGGTGCGCGGGTCGCAGATTGTCGATGGCCTTTATGAGCCGCGTTTTCCAGGTCTTCGTGCTGGCGGCTATGAGCAGCCACTGTCCTGGCCACGCAGGGCGGCTGTGACGGCGAACGGCGAGGCTATTACCGACGACATCGTGCCGCTGCCGGTGACTTATGCTGCCTATGAGGTTGCCGTGGTCGAACTTGCCGATCCCGGCAGCCTGACGCCCGTGGTCACAGCGGCACAGACCGTCAAGCGCGAGAAGGTCGGGCCGCTGGAGACGGAGTATGCCGCTGTCGGTTCCCTCGACGGCAGCATCGCTGCCGCAAGGCCGGTGCTGACGGTGCTTGACGGCCTGCTTTATCCCTTCCTGCGTCCGGTTCTGCCGGGCATTCTGGTGGTGTGATGGCTGGTTTCGACTATGCGAAAACCCGCGCGACGGCGGAGCGGCTGATTGGCAGGTTCGGCCAACAGGGCCAACTCCGGCGCATCACGGCTTCCGGCCCGGACTACGACCCCGTGCAGACGAGCGAAGACTTCTCTTGCATGCTGGTCGATCTCGACCATACCCAAGCGCATATCGGTGGCATGCTGATCCAGCGCGGTGACCGGATGGTCTATCTTTCGACGGCGGGGCTCTCGATCGAGCCGACGCTTGCCGACAGGTTGCTGATTGCCGGCGTGGAGCACGCGATCGTCGATGTGCAGCCGTTGGCTCCGGGTGGAACCACGGTGCTTTGGCAGCTGCAGGTGCGCCGGTGAGTGCGGTTGCCCGTTTCAGGGCCGTGCTTGCGCTTTGGTTGCTTGTCCGGCTGATCCAGACGCTGGAGCGACTGGCATCGTCGCCGGAGATCGAGCGGATGGTGACGGAGAGGGTAGCCGATAGAGGCGCCGCTTCCGCGATTCGCGCGCGTTATGGCGCCCTGACCTTTCTGAATTTCAAAAGATGCGCCCGTTCATCTGAGCGAATCTGAATCATTTCAAAGGGCTGAAGCAATGGCCTCTTCCGATTTCTCCGCCTCCGTCGCCGCCTGGGCCGAAAAGGCCAAGCAGCGGATGGAGGATGTGATCCAGACGTCCACGCGGCTGCTGGCCGAAACGGTCATCGAACGAACTCCGGATGCCAGCGGCGTGCTGGCGAATTCGTTTCAGGTTTCCGGCTCCGCAATGCCGGTCATGCGGGCAGGTGCTTCCGGCGAGGATGCCGAGGCGGTCAATCCGGCGACACTCAGCGTGCCGCTCGGCGGCATGATCTATATGGGCTTTACCGAGCCCTATGCCGCCGAGGTCGAATATGGCCGCGATGGCGAGACGGGGCACGGCATGGTGCGCCGCGCCGCGCAGGAATGGCGCAACATTGTCGAGCAGGCCGTCCGCGAGACGGACTGACCGCTCAAGACTTTCAACATCATAAATATGGGTGACGCATGGCGACGGCGACGGACGCAATCATTCTGGCTGCGCTGCTGGACCATCTGGCGGCGCTGACCTTTACCCCGCCGCTGCCGGTGGCGCAGCCCGGCATTGCCTTTCCGCCCGCGGGGGAAAGTAAGCCGGATAACTATTTGGCTGTCAGCTTCTTGCCCGCCCAGCCGCGGCAGGTGACGCTTGGCGACGATCCGCAGCAGAAGCGCGGGCTTTTGCAGGTTTCGGTCTATTGGAAGGCCGGCGGCGGGCTGATCAAGCCACTCGATGCCGCCGGCCTCGTCATCGACCATTTCAACAACAAGACGCTGTTTGCCTCTGGCGTGAAGATCACGATCAGCGGCGAGCCGTGGGCCGTAGGCCCGATCCAAGATGATGACCGGGTGCAGATACCGGTCACCATTCCCTACACCGCCTTTGAACCGGAGAGATGATCCATGGCGAATAAAAGCACGAAGAAGGGCTCCAAGGTCTACGTATGCGAGACCGCCCAGAATACCGACCTGACGGCCAGCGCTTATGCCGCGCTGACCTGGGTGCAGGTCGGAAAGGTCGGCAATATCGGCGATTTCGGTTCCGACTCCACCATCAACAATTACAATACCCTCGACGAGCCGGTGCAGCAGAAGCAGAAGGGCGTGTCCAATGCGGGCGACCCGGAGCTGGAGGTCGCCTCGATCGCCGACGATGCCGGCCAGATCATCCTGCGCACCTTCGGCGATCCGCTGAACATCAACAACATGGCGATCAAGGTCGAGCGCAACGATGCGCCGCAGGGCAAGACCAACACGGTCTTCTATTCGCGCGGCGTCGTTTCCGGCCCGCTCTATCCCGGCGGCGGCTCCGACGATTTCGATCTGGAGAAATTCAAGATCGGCCTCAACCAGCTGCCGATCCGCGTCGATCCCGTCACCGCGCCGTAAGCGCGATCTCGCGGAGCCTCGCGCGCGCTCAGCCGGGCGCGAGGCCATTCCCATAGTCAACCGATAAGGTGTTTCCTTGGATATCTCCAGTCTCGTCAATTCCGAAGATCTCTTCGAACTGCAGCTCCTGCATCCGGCCAGCGAAGAGCCGCTCGGCATCTCCTTCATGATCCGCTCGGCCGAGAGCAACGAGGTGAAGAAGATCGTCCGCCAGCATAGCGACCGCTTCCTCGCCAGCCGCAAGAAGAAGCTGACCACCAGCAAGGTCGAGGCCGAATATCTCGACAAGGCCGCCGCCTCCATCTCCTCCTGGAATTGGGGCGCGCAGCAGTGGAAGGGCGAGCAGCCCGTGCTCTCCTTCGACAAGGCCCGCGAAGTCGTCGAGGAAGCCGGCTGGATCTACGACCAGGTGGCTGGCGCCTCGGAGGACCGCGCAAATTTTATGAGGAGCTTGCCGAAGGTCTCGCCGCAGCCGTAGGCATCGTCGCGCGCTACGATTGCGTGCGCGACAAGAACGGCGAGACCCGCCGCGAGCGCAACGAGGCTTTCGAGCTGGCGAGCCCGGAAGCCGAGGTGCCCGAGGCCGGATATGCGCTCTGGGACTGGTTCTGGGACCTGCGCACGTCGCAGGCTCCCGGCTTTTCCGGCCCGGCGCCGGTTTCAAACCAGGAAATCCTCGCCTGGCTGCAACTAACCGGCAACCTCCTGCGCCGCGAGGAGATCGCGGTGCTGAAGGCGATGGATGGGCGCTATTGTCAGGTAGTGGAGGAAGAGGCGGAGGCGATCAGGGCGCGGGAGGCGGGGTAGTACGAGTTCTGACAACGAAAGCGAAACAACAAGCGTTGTCACCGCAGAAAGGAATCTAAAGCTGCATTAAGTTTCTCAAGTCGTCCCTTTAGCAAAACCTTACATTCATCAACTGAAATGTTAGGGTTCTGATAACTTGAGTTCTTTTGGAATTCGCCTTCCCATTTTGCCAGAACTTTTTGAGTGAGGTCTGCATTCTTTGAAAATTTCAGCATCGTAGCTTCCACTGTGCTACGCGCTTTCAAGTATATGTCAACGCCCGCAACGTTTCGGCATAGGTAGGTGCCACTTAAATTGTCATAGAGGGCTTTAATCAGCACGTCCGCGCGAGCATCGCTATTTTTGGTACTGACGGCAAAAGCGCTACCGCCCACTAGGCATAGGCATATTACTGCGATAAATCCGCGCATTGTCCATCCTGGCTCTTAGCGGTGTCGATGTTAAGGTGATATACAAAGAAATACAAGTATCGCGCGAATTTTGGTTCGAAAATATGCGGTCGGTTTTGCCGAGAAAGGTCTGCGTGTTGCCACTTAAGCGGTTTCTTCAGCTGTTAGTATCTCAAGCTCCGTCAGGCTAAAGTCCTCTGGCTATTCCCTTCAGGCATTCATCAAAGTCAACTTTACCGATCGCATCCGTGGACTGGAGAACTTTCTCCAGATTCTCGAATAAACCGGCGATAGCCTCAGAGGAGGCACCAATCGTTTCCAGTTTGGATTTCGCCTCTTCTCGGACCAACGGATAAAGTCCAGGGCCATAAATATCGCGGCATGTGTAAGCCGCCGTCAATCGGTGCAAGGATTCTTCGATGACACTGCGTGGTGAAATATTTGCATCCTGATTTCTGCCGGCAATCGCATTCGTACCGGCCAAGCATAAGAAAATTCCAATGACAAGATAACGCATTGTTGTTCCTCCTGAATTACGGTGACAGTGCACTAATTTTCCTCAGTGGTGCTCTTGGTCTTGCGGCCGCGACGGACTGGTGTAAGGCTGGTGCCGGTGATGTGTTCTAGCCGGCGAAGAAAGTCGGAGTTGCCGACGGGGCGGCCGATGCTCTCGGCGCGGCGTAGTGCGGAAAAATGCCATTTCTTCTTCTCCGGCAGCGAGCAGGGCGGCAAAATCGGGAAAGCGCGCCCGTACCGAAGCGGCAGTCGTAACGCCGTCATCATCAACCAGTCCAAGTTGGGTCAGGACGCTCGACCATTGCCAATCGGCGGCCCGTTCGACAAGGCGTGCGCGGACTGGATTGAGGCGACGTAGCAGAGCGCTGCCGCCAAGTGTTCTTCATCCATGGCGACACAACCGAAGCGGCCCTGCCAGAAATGGCCGGTGCGGCGCAGCCTTGCATGAATATGGCCGGCATAAGCGCGATGCACGCGTGACAAAGCCCGGCGAATGCCGTCGGTATCCGTCGGCACGAGGATGAGATGAACATGGTTCGGCATCAATACCCAGCTCCAAACCTCCACGTCGGCGGCGCGACAATGGTGCGCCAACAGATCGCGATAGAAGACATAGTCGTCATCGCTGAAAAAGGTCTGTGCTCGCCCATTGCCGCGTTGGGTGACCTGATGCGGAGTGTCTGGGATGATGGTACGGGCGAGACGGGCCGTTGATTGCGCTAGTTGGAATGTGGGTTTTTATTTGTATGCACTATCACCGTAATTCTCTACGTTGTTTAGTGTGATTTAATGGATGAGCCATCTGAAAATATCGCGAAACCAACCCTGATAAGGTGCAATTGGTCTCTGGGATATTTGCTTCTTCTCAGGAGAAAGGGCTGCTTCAGACTGAACGATGCGATATAAATCGGAAGAATCTGCCTTAAGTAGAGATATGTCTCCTGCTGTCATTTCAGATGTTTTTCCGTCGTTAGAGTAATATTCGCATGCTAATAACGTATTTAATGGTTTATTTTCATCGTCTTCCGCGTTGAATTTTATAATTGCACCATAGATCGTCGGATTTAAGGAGCCTTTCTCGAAAGCTTTAAGAGATTCAAGCTGAAAACCCTTAATATCTTGCTTTACGTTGGCAAGTCTATCGGAACTTAAATTTTTGAAGTCAGAATCAAGACGAGAATACATGCGCGCGTAGTGATCCTCAAGTTCAGATCTGGTCAGCGGCTTTTCTGATAGGATGTAGCCATCACGCTTATAGCTCGATGGCCTTATGAGATAGTTTTTCAGATTTGCCTCGCAAGCCTTTACGATTGGCGGATCAAAGATGCCAAAGCTGTAGAGCAACAACAACGCGGCAAGCACTGCAATCACGCTGGAAATCAGCTTCATTAAAACTCCCACGAGTAGCGTCGCGGTATTCTCTCGCATGAAATCAAAAGGTGGTCCAGTGGCAGATATCGCAACTCTAAGCATTAAAGTTGATAGCAGCGAAATCAAAACGGCAAGTAACGATGTGAGAGATTATGTTGTTGCTGTAGGCCAAGCGGAAAAAGTATCCGGTGTGACGGGTCGCGCACTAAAAACGATGAGCACCGCAGCAAGAGGCGCGGCGGGCTCTCTCGCTAGAGTTGGTGATACTATCGGCAAATTGAATGGCAATGATCGATCGTCTCCCATCAAGTTGTCGAGCACTCTTATTGCCCTGAACGTGAAGTCAAGCGATGGTGGTGGAAATATTCAACCTGTGAGCGATGGATTACAATCCGTTCCAAGTGGAAAATCCTCTTATAGCAGATCGCCGGAGATGAAATACTACCTTGAGAATCGAGCCGATGAAGGGAAAAACGCATCCGACCTAGCGGGTAGTCTCGCAAGTCAGTTGATAAAAAGCGGTAGCAGTCTGGTTCCGGGTATCCGAGGGTTCTTTGCAGACATCCTTTTTAATTCCGTAGCCGACAAAATTGATCAAAACTTACCATCAAAACGTTATGAAAGTTCGAAAGAAGATATCGCCGATCGGACGAAGATGCATGAACAGGTACGCAAGCTTGGTCTTGATGAAACGCCGGCGATGAAAGCCGATTATGAAAATAGTCGTACTGAAAGTGGTGTAGTTGAAGCATTAGAAAATTACAAAAAACTATCCGATCGTCCGCTGAAAGCAGTACGCGATACGTTTAATTCAATGAGTCTTGCTGCCGAAATGCAGTTCGGCACGGATTCATTTGTCGGGGGAGGGCACTTCGCTGATCTTGAGAAGCAATTTAATGAAATCAAGCCGCTAATCTTGTCGGGAAAAGCAACGAGAGAGCAATACCAATCATTTGGGAATAGTTTGGCCGAAAACGCTGAGAAGAATCCACAGTTTGTCAACCTCCAGACTTTTGCCCAGCTTTTCAAGGAGGCCATGCCTAGCATGGTTGAGAATTCTGAATTGTACCGAGATTATGCTGCCGTGGATGAGAAGGTCAATAAAAACGTTGACGCAACAACAGCAGCAATAAATGCCAAAGTAAAGTCAGAGCAAAATGGCGCTGCCTCCGCTCGACCAACTGAACAGCAATCCAAGCTTTCTCAAATGGAAACTCTCGCTGAAACATTCTTTCCAGCGCTCTCATCTTTCGCTCGCTTAGGCCCTCTTGCGATTGAAGCTGCATCGAAGCAGCCCATCGCGAACAGTATTGGCGTTCAAAACAGCCAAAAAGACGAGCTCCAGAGCACTCAGCAAGGCATGGACGCTCTTACGAGATCTTCCAAAGCCAACACCGAGCAAACAAAACTCGGAACTCAAGCCTCCGCTGAATCCGCTGCCGCGACAGAAAATGTGAAAACAAAGGTCGCCACACTGAAGCAAAGTCAGGATGGTCTTCAGAAAAGTGGCGCAGCGCAGTTGGCGCAGATGCCGCAATTGACCAAGGCGGCCAACGACCAGGCTGATGCCTATCAGCGTCTTGCGGAGGCGCAGGCGCTGGGGAAGCTCTCGGGCGATATCCAGTTCCAGCAGGAGCAGATGGGTCGTTCGACCGTCGATCAGACGGTCGCTTCGACACAGAAACAATATGGTCTTCCGGTCGACATGAATTCGGCGTCGGCTGGCATCATTCGCTATAATGAACAGCTCAAATATGCTCGTGAACTTGCCGGCGATTTCGCCTCGACGCTCGTCAGCGGCTTGCGCAATGGCGAAGGCCTTTGGAAATCCCTGGGGAAAGCGGCCATTTCCGTGCTCACCAAGATTTCCGACAGGTTGCTGAACGATGTGCTCAACAGCCTGTTCAAGGTCAACAGCGCCGGCGGCGGCTTGTTCGGTGGCGGTGGGCTCTTTGGCGGACTCTTCGGCGGAGGCGGCGGGCTGGATCTTGGCATCCTTGCGCGGTCGCCGCAGGCGGCGAGCGCTATTGCAAGCGGTTCGGCGGGGTTGTTTGCAGATGGCGGCTACACCGGCCCCGGCGGCGTCAATGATCCTGCCGGCATCGTTCATGCCGGCGAGGTCGTCTGGAGCCAGAAGGATGTTTCGCGCGCTGGCGGCGTCGGCGTTGTCGAGGCGATGCGGCTTGGCCGGCGTGGCTATGCCGACGGTGGCGTGGTCGGCGAGGGCGGGCCGCAATTTGCCAGGGTTCAGCCGGATGCCTCCGTTCCCACCCATCGCCTCAAGGCCGGCAATCAGAACGAAGCCTCCGGCTCCGGTTCCGGGGTGCATGTCACGGTCGGCGTTTCCGTCGATGAGGACGGCAATCTGAAGGCCTATGTGAAAAACGTCGCCCAGAGCGAGGCGCAGACTTCGACGCGGCAGGGGCTGAATGACTATAATCAGCAGCTTCCCGATCGCGTCGCGCAGATCAACCGCAATCCCCGGAGGCGCTGATGGCCGTTTCCTATCCCTATAGCCTGCCGGCCTTTGCCGATCTCCTGAAGATCTCCAGCGTCGTCTGGGACATCCAGCGCAATGACGAGCTTTCCGGCTCCGGCGATGGCCGGGTCTGGCAGGCGGAGCTGGCGCCGCCGCTCTGGACCGGCACGGTGACGCTGGCCGACATGTACAATGCGGAGGCGAAACAGATCGCCGCCCGCATCCGCAAACTTCACGGCGCCCAGGAGGCGCTGTTTCTTTATGATCCGCTGTCGAAATATCCGCAGGCCGATCCCGACGGAACGAAGCTTGGGGCGGCCAGCGTCAGCATCGCGGCACTCGGCGCCGACAATGCCTCGCTCAGCCTCAAGGGATTGCCCTCGGGCTATCGGCTGACCGTCGGCGACAAGATGCAGATCGGCTATGGCGGCCGTTATGCCTTTCTCGAAGTGTCGGAAACGGTGGCGGCGAATGGCGCGGGCACGACCCCCGTCTTCGGCGTCTTTCCACATCTGCCGGCCGGCTTTTCCGCCGGCTTGGGCGTGGTGCTGCTGCTCCCGGCCTGCAAATGCATCATCATGCCGGGCAGCCACAACCCCGGCACGGCAAGCGGCATGATCACCACGGAAGCCACCTTCAAGATCGTTCAGAAGAAATAGAAAATGAAAAACATCACGTCTGCTTTCTTCGCGGCGCTGACCGGCGCGCGCGACCGGGGGCTCGTGCCCCGTCGTTTCGTCTGGATCAAGGGCAAGAGCTTCGATACCGGCGTCATCAACCCGATCGGCCTTTGGACCGGAGACGACGATATCAACATCACCGTCGTCTCCGGCATCACCGGCCTGCCGGAGGCGCGGACCTATTATGGCGGCCTCAATCTGCAGGTGAGCCCGATCGCGCGCACCGCCGATCTGACGATCCAGACGGTGACGATCACCATCGGCCAGATCGCGCCGGTGGCACAGCAGCTCGTGCGGGGCTACGATCTGCGCCTGGCGCCGGTGGAAATCCACGACATGGCCTTCGACACGGTGACCCGCCAGCCGAGCGCCGCCCCGGAAATCGCCTTTCTAGGCATTGCCGACGGCGCGCCGATCAAGACGCCGGCGGTCGGGCAGGACGGCAATGTCGAGATATCGGCGATCTCCGCCGCCATCGCCATGCTGGAGCGCACCAATCCGGCCAAATCCTCCTATGAGGGCCAGAAGCGCCGCAGCGGCGACGAGTTCGGCCTCTATTCCAGCACCGTCGCCAATTGGCAGATCCCATGGGGGCAGAAGTGATTGATGATCTTGTCAGGGTCAAGAACTGGCGCGCCTGTTTCGTCGCCGAGATCGACCGGCTGAAACGCACGCCCTTTGCCTGGGGCAGCCACGATTGCGGGCCGGGGCTGGCGGGCAATCTGGTGATGGCGATCACCGGCGTCGATTGCGCCGCGCAGTTTCGCGGCGAATATTCGACCGCCGCCGGTGCGCTGAAGACCATGAAGGCGGCAGGCTTCGACAATCTCGCCGATCTCGTCGCCACCATGCTGCCGGAGATCCATCCGAGCGAGGCCTATATCGGCGATATCGCCGCCATCCCGCATGACGGCCCCTTCGGCTATGCGCTTGGCGTCGTCAATGGCGAGCGTGTCTTCGTGCTGCGCGAAACCGGCCTCGGCACCGTCGACCTGCTCGACGCCACCAGGGCCTTCAAGGTCGGCTGAGCCGGCATAAGCGCTAAAATCTTCTCATCACCCATTGGTGACATGCCGCTGCCGGTCCCCGGCGGCGCACCCTTTTCCATGCGCCATTCGAGGTCGCCCGGTCCATGAAAATTCTCATCCTGATCCTGAACGTCCTCGGCTTCTGGCTGATCGCGGACGCCGCCCATGCCGGCCCTCTTGTTGCGGCCATCGGCGTGATTGCGAATTTCCTGCCGATCGGCGCCATCGGCAAGCTGATCCTGACGGTTGCCTTGAATGTCGGCCTGTCGCTGATCGAGAAGGCACTGGCGAAGAAGGAGCAGCCGCAGCAGGCTGGTGTCAAGCTCGAGATCAGCATGGGCGACGACCATCCCATGTCCTTCATCATGGGCAGCTACGCCACCGCCGGCCGGCGCAAATATGCCGGCTCCTGGGGCGATGACGGCAAGACGCCGAATGCCTATTTCACGGATGTCATCGAAATCGGCAGCCTGCCCAACTATGCCGGTGAGCGCGGTCTCACCAGCGTCTGGATCGACGACCAGGAGGTCGGCGTTCTCTGGGAGGAGCCGCATCCCGACGGGCGCGGCTATCCGGTGCTGCAATACCGCGTGGGCAGGAAGGACTATCTCTGGATCAGGTTCCTCGACGGCACGCAATCTGGCCCCGATGCCTTCCTCACGGCAAAATTCGGCGCTGAACCGGACCGTCCGTGGAAGTCGACCATGATCGGCCTCGGCTGCCAGGTCGTCATCCTCACTGCTCGCTATAACACCGATCTCTTCTCCGGCATTCCCGCCGGCCTTTATCAACCGCATCCTGTTCCGTTCTATGATATCCGCAAGGACTCGTCTGCCGGCGGCAATGGTGCACATCGCTGGGACAATCGTGCCACTTGGGAGCCCACCAGCAATCCCGCGACGATGGTCTACAATCTGGCTCGGGGCGTCTATCATGGTTCGGAATGGGTTTATGGCGGCCAAAACATCGCCGCCTTCTCCCTGCCGGCCGCAAACTGGATGGCGGCAGCAAATGCCTGTGATGCAGCGGTAACACTCGACGATGGTCGCAAGGAACCGGCTTTCCGCGCCGGTTACGAGGTCCAGTGCGATCAACAACCGCTCGACGTTATTTCCGAGATCCTGAAGGGTTGCAATGGCCGCATGGCCGAAGTCGGCGGCGTTTTCAAGATGCTCATCAGCACGCCCGGCGGCGCCGTCTATTCTTTCTCAGATGATGATATCGTCGTCACCGAGGAGCAGGATTTCGAGCCTTTTCCCTCGCTCTCAGATACTTACAATGCCATCGAGGCGACCTATCCCGAACCCAGCGAGAAATGGGCGACGAAGGATGCGCCCGGGCGCTACAATGCTGAACTGGAAACTCAGGATGGCGATCGGCGCCTGCCGGCGCAAATCCAATTTCCGGCCGTGCCCTTTGCCAATCAGGTGCAGCGCGTCGGGCTGGCGATGATCCAGGACTACCGGCGCTTCCGCGTGCACCAGATATCGCTGCCGCCGGACGCCTATCCGCTGGAGCCGAACGACGTCGTCTCCTGGAGCTCAGCACGCAACGGCTATGCGGAAAAGAAATTCCTGGTCGTCAAGGTTGAACCACAGGCGAACTTCCTGACGGTCGTCACGCTGAAGGAAGTCGATCCCGCCGATTACGATTGGCACAGCGGCCTGCAATTGCCCACCGCCATCGGCTGGATCGGCCCGATCACGCCGCCGTCGCAGCCGATGGTCGGATGGACCGTTGAGCCCGGCACAGTGAAGGATGCTGGCGGCATCGACCGCCGCCCGGCCATCAAGATCAGCTGCGCACCGGATATGGACGATGTCGAGCGCGTGTGGGTGCAAGTTCGGCTGAAGGAGACTGGCGACGTCGTTTTCGACAGCGACAGCACCCGCTATGAGTCACCATTCTCCTGGCTGATCTCCGGCCAGTGGACCTTGCCGAACACGGATTATGAGGCGCGGGGGCGCTATCTCCCGAAATCGAACCGTCCCACGGACTGGTCCGCCTGGCTTGCGGTCAAGGCACCCAATGTCCTGATCGCCAGCGGTGATGTTTTCGACAATGCGATTGTCGCTTCCAAGATCGCCGACGCGGCAGTGACGGCCGAAAAGATCATGGATGAGGCGGTTACGAATCTCAAGCTTGCGGATGCCGCCGTATCTACTGCGAAGTTGCAGGTTGAGGCTGTGACGGCGGAGGTACTAGCCAACAACGCAGTTATTTCCACCAAGCTTGCCGATGCTGCAGTGACCGCCGCCAAGCTTGCCGATGGTGCTATCGAAGCGACAAAGCTCGCTTCGAGCATCAAGGCGGTTGAGATCGTCTCGGTACTGCCGACGACGAACAATGTTGATGGCCGGCAGGTCTATCTGACCACGGACGGCAAGCTTTATCGCTATTACCTCGGCGCTTGGACGACCGCGGTCGCCTCGGCGGATATCAATGGTACCCTTGCTGACGCGCAGATCCAGAGCCTTGCCGCCGGCAAGGTTACCGGACAAATGACCAACGCGCAGATTGCCGCTGTCGACGCTGCCAAGGTCACCGGTGCGCTGGTGTCATCGCAGATCGCGGATAGTGCAATCACCAATTCAAAGCTCGCGGCGCTGGCAATCGATGCTGCCAAGCTTGCAGACGGTTCGGTGAGCGCATCCAAGCTCGCCGCCGCTGCTGTGGACGCAACCAAGTTTGCCTCTGGTATTCGGCCGGTCGAAATCGTCTCGGTTCTGCCGACCACCGGAAACATCGAGGGGCGGACGATCTACCTGACCACGGATGACAAGCTCTACCGTCACACCGGCAGTGCCTGGACGTCCGCAACGGCGGCGGCTGACATTGCGGGACAGATCGTCGGCACCCAAATTTCCGACGGGGCGATTTCGACGCCCAAGCTCGCGGCTGGTTCAGTGACCGCCAATGAGCTTGCGGCAGGAGCCGTCTCCGCTGACAAGGTTGCCGCCAACACGATTACGGCAGGCCAGATCGCCGCTGGCGCGATCGGCGCGACCCAGATCGCCGCCAACGCCATCACCGCAGACAAGATGGTGCTCGGCGACTTCACCAATCGTGTTGAGAACCCGAACTTTGGCGAAGGTGGTGTGAGCTGGGTGAAGACGGCTGTGGGTGTTGCAATCGTCAACGATCCGGCAAACGCCTATATCGGCAACTATTATATGAGCATCGGCGTCGGATCAGGTAACTTCACCCGGAATAACAGTGTGTTTCCGGTCGTGCCGGGCGAGCAATATTTCTTGCAGGTGTTCGCCAAAGCTGTCGGAACGCCGAACGCCAATCTGACGCCACGCATCCGCTTCATGCAGGGCGACAAAACCACCTACGTCAATCAAGGGCTCGCACCCGCAATCACGTCGGCTGATACCACCTATGTCGAACGTTCGGCGGCGATCACAGTGCCGGCCGGGGCCGCTTATGCCTGGGTCGATCTGCTTCCCGGTGGCTCCATTACTGCCGGCTCCTATGCAGTCGGCTTTGTTTCCTGCCAGCGTCGCAATACCGGAAACCTGCTTGTCGACGGCGTGATCACAACGTCGAAGCTCGCCGCCAATGCGGTCGTCACCGGTAATCTCGCTGCCAACGCCGTCACGGCGAGAAACCTCGTCCTGCAAGATTGGGAGAACCTAATCCCGGACAACCAGATGCAGTCGGCGGCGTCATGGCCGACCTTGGCAAGCTGTGTCATCACGCCCGCGACGACACAGGCTTTCACCAGTAAGGGGTCGATTGACTACAGCTATACGGTAGGCTCCAGTTGGCTGACGATCGCGGTTGGCTCGCCCTTCGCCGTTGTTTCCGGCCAGCAGTATTTTGCCTCCGTCCAGGTTGTACGAACCTCCGGTACTCAAATGGGCTTCTGGGTCCGAGTTCACTGGTTGGATGCCAACGGTGCGCTACTGAGCCCGGATACCTACGCCACGATCGGCGCGGCAACTTCGGCCGCGAACACGGTCGATGGTGTTCAGACGTTCTCAGCGAACATCACGCCGCCCGTCATTGCTTTCGGTGCTCGCGTGCAGATCTACGTCCAGCGCTCTTTGACCGATGGCGATATCTCCTTTGGCGGTTTGAGCTGGCTGCGCAAAGCGTCCGCAAGTCTTCTGGTCGACGGTTCCATCGTTGCTGGCAAGATTGCCGTCGATGCGGTGACCGCCACTACCATTGCCACCGGCGCGGTCACGGCCAACGCGATTGCGGCGAATGCGGTGACTGCCGTTACCATCAATGCGGGGTCGATTACGACAGCCAAGATCGCAGTCGGTGCAATCACGACCGGCACTATCGCGGCGGGGGCGGTGACTGCGAACGAGCTTGCCGCCAATGCTGTGACTGCTAGCAAGATCGCTGCTAACGCGGTGACGGCAGGCACTATCGCGGCCGGAGCGGTTTCCGCTTCGCAGATCGCTGCTAATGCAATCACCTCGGATAAGCTTGCCTCCAACTCAGTTACCACGGATGCGCTCGCTGTCGGCTCGGGCAAGAACCTCTTGCAGAATGCGAATTTTGCAGCTGGCATGGATTGTTGGACTTATGGATCAAATGGAACCGTCCCCGGTCTCTCCGTTAGAATTCGGACCACATCTGAGCTCTATGCCGGGAAGAACAACCCGACTTTGATGGTGTTTCAGAATAGCGCTCCCACCTCGGGCGGCTATGTTACGGATGTCCGCTGGGTTCGCCCTGATTCGGACATGCTCGCTATTGATGGGCTCAAATACGGCGTGTCGTGCACGGCCGGCGAATGGTTGGAAGCCACCGTTTATCTGTCAGCGCATCGCTGTACGGCGGAGCTCAGGATCGAATGGCGAGCTGCCGACGGCTCTGTCCTCGGCTATACCGCCGTGGCGAGTAATGCAGCAAATTCGTCGGATGCGGCTAATCCGGACAATTGGCCTCGTCTTCGTACGGCTGGTGCTGCTCCAGCTGGTGCGGTTTGTGCCGCTATTCTGCTCCGCAAGCGCGATACCAATGCGGACCAGGCGAACAGCTATATGTTTATCAACAAGCCGATGCTTTGCCGTATCCCGGCCGGAGCTACGGAGCCGACGCCTTGGAGCAATGGCGATGTCGTCATGATCACCAACGGCGGTATTGTCGCGAACGCGGTAACGACCGACAAGATCGCCGCCAATGCCGTGACCGCTGGCAAGATCGCGGCCAATGCGGTGACGGCCGGCACTATCGCCGCAGGAGCGGTCACGGCCGCCACGATCTCGGCCGGTACGATCACAGGCGACAAGCTGGCGGCGAACACGATCGGTGCGGACCAGATCGCGGCCAATGCGATCACGGCCAAGAGCCTTATCCTTACCGACTTCAGCAACATGGCGGACAACGGATGGTCTCAAGGCAATCTTGACGGGTGGACAACCACCGGCTTTCTCAATTTTGCCAACGACCCCAATCAAGGTGACGCGTCGGGATGGCGCTTGATTTCGAACGGCGTGTTCGGCGCGGTTTCAAAATTCTTTCCTGTTCAGCCAGGCCAGCAATATGCATTTGAAGTATGGGTGCTTAATTGGGACCTCGACTACCCGGCGGCTGTCTATGCGACCTGCAAGGGATCAGCGTCCGACGATCAAACCTTCGTGCAGGCTGCGATTACTTCGACCAAAAACTCCTGGGCGCTTTTGCGGGGAAGGGTGACAATTCCCAGCGGGCAAACGCGATGCGCTATGGCCCTGCAAATTGGTCGACCCGCGACAGGTGGCGCAGGGGCGGCTTGGTCAAGGCCGGTCATGCGGCGCGCCGTCAGTGCGGAGCTTATTGTCGATGGCGCGATTACGGCCAACAAGATCTCCGTCAATAGCCTGGATGCGATTACCGCCAATCTTGGCGCGGTCAACATCAGTAGTGCTGTCATCGGGTCGCTTCAGGTAGGCAGAAGTAACATTGTTCCGGGGGCGATTTCGCGGGTGGA
Organism: Rhizobium sp. GW821-FHT14E12; assembly: GCF_058803745.1. Taxonomy (NCBI): domain Bacteria; kingdom Pseudomonadati; phylum Pseudomonadota; class Alphaproteobacteria; order Hyphomicrobiales; family Rhizobiaceae; genus Rhizobium; species Rhizobium sp. GW821-FHT14E12. Next base: position 811,041 of record NZ_JBXAPH010000001.1, on the reverse strand, counting down.
TTATTCCGGCCTGCCACCAGCTGACGTGGGTACGTCTGACACGCCAATTACCGGCTTGAGTGTACCTCACGGCACCAACACATCAGCGGTCCTTGTCCATTCGTCTTTCAGCTTGTCGGGCACGGCTGCCTCCGGGCAGGTTGCATGCAGGGTCATTATCTCGATCTATGACAGTGCCAACAATGGCTACACGGCTTTGGTCCCGTTTTCTTTTGTCGGCTATGGCCACTTCGCCCACGAGTTCAATTTTACCCCTCCTGCAAGCTCGTCCTCGACCACGTTCCGTTTCGATGTCCGTGTCGATTCAGGCACGGGCGTCAAAGCCAATAACCGCACTATCCGAGTGCTTACCCTCTACAAATAAGGAGATCGCATGTACCGTATAGACAGCATGTATGAACCGATGATCGAGGCGCTGCTTACCGCCCGATCGGAGAACAAGGCTGATCGCTGGATGGCCTGTGCCGCGTTCTGGCTTGGCCGCCAGCAGATTCATAACGTGCCCGATTATTGGCTTGCGCTTGCCGCCAAGATCACCTCGGATCTGCCGGTCGCCGACAAGGAGGCCATCCTTGATCAACTCAGCAACAAGGAAGCCGCCCTGGTCAGCACGGCGGCCGATTGGCCGGAAATGTCGCCGAGCCTCTCCGCCGTTGTTGCCGGTTGGTCGCCAGAGCCGATCGCTGTCGATCTATATGCCTATGCGGCGGCAAAGCGCTACGCTGTCGAAACGGGCGGCATCGTCTTCAACGGCATGTCTGTTATGACCGATCGACAGAGCCAATCGCTCATCACTGGCGCTTACAACTATGTCGACGCCAATCCCGATGTCACGGTGCAGTTCAAGACCACCAGCGGCTTTGTCGAGCTCACCGCCGCCCAAGTCAGGGATGTTGCCAATGCGGTTGCGGGGCATGTCCAGGCGAGCTTTGCCGCTGAAGGCACGGTCGATCAGCAGATCATCGCCGGTACGATCATCACAACGGCGGAAATAGACGCCTTCGCGTGGCCCTCGAATTCGCAAGGAGGGCTTTGATGTCCACGCTCGCGGAATCCCTCAAGAAGCAGAATGAGTTTTTGCAAGGCGAAATCGAGCGCTTCGCTAACGCCGTCGACTCTCTTGCTGCTCAGCTCGTCGATGCGCAAAATCAGTTCAAGGCGCTTCAAGACGTGCAGTCCGAAATGATGCCCGCTGATAGTGACATTGTGATTGAGGGCGAAGCGGTTGATGCCCAGAAAAGTGGCGTGCAGAACGTCGCCATGACCGCGGAAAGCGTTCTTGCGCCAAGCACTAAGTCGCCTTTGTAAGCGGCAGCCGTACGACGGCATCGTTCTCCACGAGGATCAAAATTCATGGACCACGCGAAGTTCTTCGCGGCGGTCCGCTCGTCGTTGTTCGGCGGGCGGCTGTCGCAAAATCAGGTCAACGGCATGGGGGCCATTCTAGCCACATGGGGGGTTAAACCCTTCGATGCTCGTTGTCTGGCCTACATGCTGGCGACGGCCTATCATGAGACGGACAATACTATGTGCGCCATCTCAGAAAATCTGAACTATTCGACGGCCGGCTTGCTGGCGACCTTCCCGAAATACTTCACGACTGCCCAAGCCGCAGCCTATGCCCGACAACCGCAGCGCATCGCCAATCGGGCTTATGCGCTGCGCATGGGCAACGGCAATGAGGCTAGTGGTGACGGCTGGCGCTATCGTGGGCGTGGCCTGGTACAGATAACAGGTCGTGATAACTACACGAAATATGGCATCGCTGATGATCCGGAGAAAGCGCTTGATCCGGTCAAAACTGTCGAAATTCTATTCGATGGAATGATCAATGGCCGCTTCACCGGTAAAAAGCTTGCCGACTATTTTAGCGCGACCGTGACCGACTGGGCCGGTGCGCGCAAGATTATCAATGGCACCGATCGGGCTGCGGATATCGCCGGCTATGCCAAGAAATTCGCAGCGGCGCTCGAAGCTGCACATTCGTGAGCCGTGGAGAATTCCAGCAGCATAAGCTATTTTGCCTATCGAAGGCGCCCCTATTTTTCCTCTTCTCCCTGCGAGTGGCGAGTCCATCTTTCCTCGTTATCAGACTGAATCGCTTGGCATTTCGCTCTAGTTAGTCTTGGAAAGTCGGCGAGACGCTGAAAGCGATGTGCTGATTTGATGCACATCATAATTCTCCGTAAGTCTAAAAAGTCCAGCAACCGATAAAGCAGTCATTGTTTCTGCCGGTGTGTTTTTACTCGGTTCTTTGTCGCCGTGCTGACTCCGTGTGTCATGGCATGGAAAGCGCAGGCTTAGGCAACAACCTCGCCGTATCCGAGTAGCACTCGATAATCTCAATCCATTTCATAGCTCCGAAGGAAGCCTCATGTTCAACACCAATGCTCTGCACAATGCCTTGAATATCCTGATTACTCTCTCGGCGCTGTTGGTTGCCATTCTGCTGGCGACCGGCTGCACGCAGCTTGCTGATGGCACGCTGGAATGCTCGCAATCTTCTATTGGTCCGAGTTTCACAGCCCTTGCCGTTGCCGGTCTCGGCACCCTCAAGATCGTGGTCAATATCATCCGCGACGGGCTTTCCGGTTTGGTGAAACCACAACCGCCAGTGACTAAATGAGGCCGTGCTTCTCAGCCATCATTTAGCTGGGACTAGCGCATTTCTGATTTCAATAAGCATCTTTAGAGGCGGGTTATGGCGATGAACGAATTTCTCGATGCTTTAGGCATCAAGGTCGGGGTCGTCATCGCGGGCCTTTCCGGCGGCATTTTACGTGGCCTGTCGCGGCGTCGATATACGACCCGTGAAATCATTGCTTCTCCCATCTGCGGGGCACTTGCCGCAGCTTATCTGACAGAGCCGGCACTTTACTATCTGCGCGCCGTCAATTGGCCTTTGCCGCAAAAGGATGTCGCAGCCATGAATGCCACGGCCTTCGTGGTCGGTGTCTGTGCCATGTGGATCGCCGACCTGATCTTCGATAGCATCTCACGCTGGATCAGAGGTGGGAAAGCGGTGCCCTGATCCAGCGCTGCTAGGTGGCAGGTTGCCGCGAACCTGCAATTTCTCTATTTCGCCCTCTCCTTAACGGGAGAGGGCGTTTTTTGTGTTTGTGGCTTTTGCAATCGCTCTGTGTCATGTTTTCGGAATGCACTGGTCGGTCTGTGGGGCGACCCTGGTTCATATTCTCGCGCGTGATGTTTTTCATTTGAACTAATCATTGTCGCCGTTGCCGCTGGGCTGATAAAGCTGGCTGGCAGAGATTGTCGATGAAAGGCGCGCGCGATGAGCCAATGGCCCGACACCCGGATCCTTGATCTATTTGGCATTGCCTTTCCCATCATCCAGGCGCCGATGGCTGGAGCAACATCGCCGGAGATGGTGATCGCGGTCAGCGAGGCTGGCGGGCTCGGATCGTTGCCGAGCGCGCAATACAATGTCGAACAGCTACGTCTGGCGCTCGATACGATAAGGGCAGCAACAAAAAAGCCGATCAATGTAAATTTCTTCGCTCATAGCATGCCGGAGATTGATCCTGAGCGACAAACGGCATGGCGAAAACGGCTTGCGCCCTACTACATCGAGGCTGGCCTCGATCCGGCCATGCCGGTTCCCGCCGGCGGCCGGGCACCATTCGACAGCTTTTTTTGCGAGGTCGTCGAGGCCTATCGGCCTGAGGTCGTCAGCTTTCATTTCGGGTTGCCGGATATGGAGCTGGTTGGGCGGGTAAGGGCCACGGGAGCGAAGATCATCTCCTCGGCGACCACTGTCGCGGAGGCGCGATGGCTTGCCGATCGTGGTGTCGATGCGGTGATTGCCATGGGTTTCGAGGCGGGCGGTCACCGCGGGAATTTCCTGACAGAAGATATGGCGACACAGGTGGGTACGATGGCGCTGGTGCCGCAGATCGTCGATGCTGTCAAAGTTCCTGTTATCGCCGCCGGCGGCATCGGGGATGGGCGCGGAATTGCAGCTGCTTTTGCGCTGGGTGCTTCTGCGGCACAGATCGGTACGAGTTATCTGCTCACACCCGAGGCGAAGATTCCTGCGGTTCATCGGGCTGCCCTGGAGCATGCTGGTGACGACAGTACGGCTTTGACCAATGTTTTCACCGGACGTCCGGCGAGGGGCGTGATGAACCGCATTATGTGTGAGGTTGGGCCGCTCACGGATCTTGCGCCGGCATTCCCGACAGCCGGTGGCGCGCTGGCGCCACTGCGCGCCAAGGCGGAGGCGATGGGCTTCGGCGACTTTACCAATCTCTGGGCCGGTCAGTCCGCGAGGTTGGCGCAGCCGCTTCCGTCGTCCGAGCTCACCATCGGTCTGGCGAACGAGGCGATGACGCTGATCAAACGGTTGGCCGAGCGTTGATATATCGGTTGCCCACCTGATACTGCGGGAGAGAAAGAGGAGGAGAGACATATGACCTTTACGGCAGATTTGACGGATCGTTTTGCAGTTTCCACATGGTCGCTACACCGTGCCCTTGGCGGCACTTATCCCTACAAGCCGGGAGGAACCAAAACGCCTGCCCGCCAGCCAACCTATGGTGAAGGCTCGGTGGAGTTGATCGATCTTCCGAAGCAATTTGTGGAGCATGGCATCTTCCGCATCGAGATATGCTCGTTTCATTTACCGAGCCGCTCGGGCGCTTACATTGCCGACCTGCGCAAAGCCTTTGAGACTGCAGGCGTGAAGATACAGACGCTGCTGATCGAAGACGGGGATCTCAGCAATCCCGAGACGGCCGAGCGTGATGCCGATTGGATGGCGAGCTGGATCGAGATTGCCGTTGCGCTCGGAGCTGAGAATATGCGCGTGATCGCCGGCAGGGAGCAGCCGAATGACGAGACATTAGGTCGCGCGGAAAAGCACCTCCGTCGGCTGGCAGACCAATTGGCAGGCACCGGCATCCGCCTTGTTATCGAAAACTGGTTTGCGTTGCTGCCAGGTCCCGTCGAGGTCAACCGGGTGATTGATGCTCTGGACGGCAAGCTCGGTCTCAACGGTGATTTTGGCAATTGGCAAGGTCCGGGGAAATATGCCGACCTGGCAAGGATCATGGGGCGTGCCGAGCTCTGCCATGCCAAGGCGCATTATTCGGAAGTCGGTCTTGATGCCGAGGACTATATTCGTTGCGTCGAACTCTCCAACGCTGCTGGCTATAAAGGCCCGTTCACGTTGATCTACGACTTCTCATTCCACGACAACGAATGGTCCGGCATTCTGGAGGAGCGGGATTGCATCGCCAGCGTATTGAGGAAGGCTGCCGCCGCGGCGTGATGGCTCTGAAGAGCAGGGCCGCAGGCTGCTTAGACCTACTATTGTAACATCAAGGCCCGGTTGAATCGGTGCTACGAATTTCAATGGAACTCGTATTCATGCAGAGCGCCGAGCAACTGGTCTTGCGTCTGATAGCCGGCCTCATACAGGCTGATCGCTACATTGGCGGCCGATAGGCCTTCCTGGCTTTGCAGTTTGATGCAGCGTTCCGCGCACCACGCGTAGAGCGCGCTGGCGAGGATGTCGACATCGTCGGAATAAAGGGGCGAGTTGACCATCATAGACATTCGCTACACCGTGGTTGGAAGCTCAGACTTGAGCGGGGGCGGGGCAGAGACTGCTTTGATTTTGGAAGTTTGCAATCAACTTCGTGTGCGGGCGTTAACGTCAGCCTGATATGATACAGGCCGAGTTTCGTATTGGCACAGGTGCTTGCGAAAAGAGCTATTGTGGTTTCTGGTCTGGCGCGTGTGGTGTCGGATTTTCGAATCCATCTTTGCCATTATGGGGCTCAACAAACAACAGGACACCCAGCGCTACGGCCAGCGCCACCATAATCAAAAGAATAAATCGCGGCCGCGAAGGCATCATTGGTGGACCGGATGCGATGCCTCCACTGCTGCCTCGATCAATTCCTCCGCATAGGAGAGCGCGGAAGCGGTGTCTTCGCCGTCGAGTTTCAACTCCCGGCACTTGTGATGCATGGCCCTTCGAATTTCCACCAACAACGTGGCGTCCAGATCGACATGACCTTCGTAAAAAACATGGGTCAGGGCGGACTGGGCGACAACTTCGAGGACTGCGACACGTCCTTCGATTTCGCCAAGGGAAGGAATAGCGTTTTTCTTGACGTGATGTTTGCAATCGCGATGAGTGGTGAGCATCTCATTAGTCTCCTCTGAATTAGGCATAACCAACGAGAGGCAAAAAGGTTCAGCCGAATCCAAGGAAAATCTGAATTAGCCCCGACAATGTTTTTCCGGCAATGCTGCTTGCGGCAAAACGGACGGGAATTCTCACTTCATCGGGCAAAGACCCGGATCCGACAAGACATCGGCGCAGTTGGGGGAACGGCGGAAATCGTCGTAGTAGAGCGTCCATTCCGTCGTGTCGGCGGCACGATAGGGGCCGAACTTGAAATACTGGTTCTTGCCCAATCCCTTATCGGCATGGCCGATATGTCCCTTGATGGTGACAATCCATTTATCGTTCGCGAATATCTCGATATGGCCAGTGCCGCCGGGGCCTGGCTTGGTATAGATGGCGAAGTCGATCCAGCCGGAATCCGGCGTCGGCAACTTGTTGCCATGGTCGGTCACGGTGATGGCACTCGTGCAACCGGTAAACTCCTGGCCGTCGTCCTTGCCCCAATTGCTGTCGGTCGCGACCAGCGCACGCATCTGGTTGGTATCCGAGCGGAACCAGACAGGCGTCTGGTTGCCATCACAAGCCTTTGCCCCATCGTGGGAATAGGTCTTTGGCGGGGCGACATAGTTGGTTTCGACCGTCGCGAAGAGCTTGCCGTTGTTCAGTCGCAGAGCCAGGAAGGGACTGAAATCACCCTTTGCTGTCGGCCCGATCTCCCGCTTCCATTGCGCGATCAGATAGCGATGATCGCCCGATGGAATGGGATCGGCGAATTTGACGGCAAAGCCGTACCAAACCCCTTGATCGTAGGGGACGCGATATTTGGTGCGTTCCCAGATTTCCGCTCTCTCGCTGCAATTCGCCTTGCCTGGCGCGCAGAGTGGCTTGACGCTGAGTTTCAGCGCGCCGGTGCCGCTGCGCTTCACCTCCGACTGGAATTCGACCTTGCCAGCCTTCTGTTCGGAATTGTCGCGGTAGTAGAGATGGCCTGCCGGATCGAAATCGGTGCCGTCGAAACCGTCGCGAAGAACCAATTGGGCGGGATCCTTGGCCAGGGCCGGGGTCATGGCGCTGGTGCAAGTGCAGGCCAAAAGGGCGGGCAGCGCATATTTTGCGTTCATGACGGGGACTCCTTCGGCGGGCGATCTTCGAGTGCTATCAATGACCTGTTCGTCTCTCGTGGGCAAGAGCAGGGTGTTTCGCGATGTCGTGACCGAGCATAGTCGGCCCCGATATCGGGTGGCTCCGGCGAAGCTTCACATGCCGATTGTCTGATTTAATAACGCCACTTTAACCGCCTGTTAGACGCTTTCCGGTTCATATCGATGCATATTGGGCTTTGCCTGCGGATATCAGCGCCCCGGACATGAAGGTTCGTCGCCGCAGCTTGAATCAACGATTTGAATGTCGGGCATGAGCGAAGCCGACCGAGAATCGCAGTTGAGGTTGCCCGTGACAGAGCTGGAAAAAGCAGCGGCGACGGAAGACGGCGTCGGGCCGCGACGAAAGATCGTCATTCTGACGTCGCATGTCTCTCTGCGCGGCTACCGCAAGGCATCGGTCCATTTCGTAGCGTCCCGCTGGGCGGAACAGGGGCATGATGTCCATTTCCTGACGATTGGCCACAGTTGGCTAACCCTGCTGAAGGATCGCCCGCGCTTTCGGGCGCTATCGGAGCGTCAGGGAAACCGGTTCGAGACGGTCACTCCGAATCTCCGGGCGGGTGCCTACCTGCCGCCATTGCATGCCTTCAGTTCCGGCAATCGCATTCTGAATGCGGCAAACGGAATGCTTTTCCGGCTTTACGGCAATTACCTGCCGCGCTTTGCCCGGAGTGCTCTTGCTTCGGCCGATCTGGTGGTGATTGAAAGCGGTTCAGCACTTGCCTTTTTCGATTATGCGAAGAGGCTTAATCCCGAGACGCGAACGCTCTATTTCTGTCGCGATCTGCTCCGGAGCGTTGGCGCCGCACCCGTGTTGCAGGATATACAGGCGGCCGCGATCGGACGTTTCGATACGGTCTGCGTGCCCTCGGAGCGTCTTGGCGCGCTGCTACCATTGGGTGGGCGCGTCAGGGTTATTCCACAGGGCGTCGATGCGGCGCTGTTCGACCGCGAACAACCTTCACCCTATACAGCAGGCAGCCGCAATGCCGTCTCCATCGGTAACATGTTGTTCGATGAGGCCACACTCGCCGCGATGGCATCGGCGGCATCGGACGTCAATTTCCATGTCTTCGGCGCAGATTGGCACGGTTCTGCACCGCCAAATGTCACTGTCTATGGTGAGCGGGATTTCGAAAGCATCGTACCGTTTTTGCAGCACGCGGATTTTGGCATCGCACCCTACCGTTTGACGAAGAATGAGGTCTATCTGGCGGAGTCGAGCCTGAAGCTTGCGCAATATAGCTATTGCGGCTTGCCTATCCTCCTGCCTGACCTGATTCCGTTTACCCGTACCAATGCTGTTGCCTATCGCTTGGATGGAGAGATCGCCTGGCGAGAAAAGATCGATATGGCGCTGGAAATGCGGCGTTCGTCGGCTTTTCGTGAGGGAATTTTGACCTGGGATGATGTTGCTCGCCAAACGCTCGACGCAGCCTTCGAGACGAAGTAAACGTCTTAGCCCGGTGCGAGGAAGGTCAGTAGGCCGTTGACCAGCGGGCGTGTCGGCCTTGGCAGTTTGCCGCCGATCGTATCCATCAGCAATCGGCTATCGCTTGCCTCCACCAGGCGCAGGATGCGAACGGCAAGCATGTAAGCGACCCCGCCAACGGGAATGGCCGTTACAATTGCCGCCAACCCGTCGAGATAGTAGACGGCGATACCGGCCGAAGCGGCACAGGTGGTCGCTGCGAGCACTGTCCTTGCCACCGCTCCAAGCGGGATAGCGGCGTGTGCGCTCTTCCATGCGGTCCAGGCAAGCAGGACAAAGGTCAGCGTGGTGATCGTCGCGCGAGCAATGGCCGCGCCCTCGAGGCCCGCCAACGGCACCATGGCGGCAAGCAGCAGCATTGTCAGCAAGCCGCTGATAATCTGGACGCGCAATAGCAGATCACTGCGCCCGGAAGCGCTGATCATACCCCAGGGAATGACCGAAAGGCCGGCAAGCCAGACGAAGGCAAGCAAGGTTGCCGAGGCCGGAATGGCAGGCTCGAAGGCATTGCCGAAGATGAGTGGCATCAGGTCGGGCATGATGATCGCGCCGCCGAAGCTGATAGGCAGCATGACGAGGGCCACCATACGGATGACGCGCCCATAGGTCGCCTGCAGCGCCTGCCGATCTCCCTTCGCATGGGCGTCTGCAAAGCTGACGATCAGCGCCGGGGAAATCTGCAACATGACTTGCTCGATCAGTCCGGCGAGACCGAGGCCGGCTGCGAAATAGCCGATGCCGGTCGACGAGAAGAAGAAGCCGAGAAACAGGAATTCGATGCGTGACAGCACCAGGATCTCGATGAGGTCGCTCAGCCACATGTAGCGGCCGTAGCGGTGCATTTCGGGCGTCAATGTCTCGCTGGACGCAGGAACGCTCTTGTCGATATAGCCGCGCAAATGCAATGCCTGCGGCAGATAGCGGGCGACATAGCCAATCAGCGCTCCCGTCGGGCCGAGCAGCCAGGCGCCTGCGAAGACGAGCGGAATCTGGAGAGTGCCACCGACAACCGTGCTGCGCGCCGTTTGTCCGAACCGATTGCGGCCGCGAGCGATGGCGGTTGAAAAGACGTAGAATGCGTAGCTCAAGAACAGCAGCGCCGTCACGACCCAGAACCAGGCGTGCCGCGCATCGCGATAGGCATAGGTGAGCATGGCATAGAAAAGAATGCCGGTGCCCACCATGGCGACGGATATCATGAAACTGCGGAATGCCGCGCGCACCAATGCCTTCCAGGCGTCACCTTCACCCGAGAGTGCGCCAGCATTGCGCAGCAATGTCTGGGGCAGGCCCATATCGGCCAGGGCCGTGGCGGATGTCGCAATCCAGAGCGCATAGGCGACCTTGCCGGAGCCCGCGGGACCGAGCAGGCGCGCGGCGATAACACTGCTGGCGAAACCCGCCGCAAGCGAAATCACCGTCGCCGCCAAGCTGATCAGCGAACTCTTCAAGAGGTTTGATGTATAGGCACTCATGACGACCAATCATGAGGGCAGTCTCATAACCTTGTGTTAAAGGCCGACTGATACTTCTAACTAGCGTTCAAGTTGAAATTTGAGACCGCTGCCGTGACGGACAAGACTGCCGAACGAGATGCATTCCTCATTCCTGGATATTTGCAGAAGGGATTGGGTGAACGCGCGCGCAACCTGCTGTGGCGGCTGATGTCGCCGCTGCCGGACAGGCCCTACTGTGCGCTCAAATATTTCACCATTCGCGGCAAGTTCCCCAACCTGACATTGCCGCAGACCTTCACCGATAAAATCCAGGCTCGCAAGCTCTACGACCACAATCCGCTGTTTCCACGTTTCGTCGACAAGGCAGGTGCCAAGACGCTGATTGCCGAACGGGTCGGCAGCCAACATGTTATTCCCACGCAATGGGTCGGCACCGATCTTTCCAAGGTCGATTGGTCCGCCATCGCTTTGCCCGCCGTCGTCAAGCCGACACATGCGAGCGGTGTCGGCCGCTTTCTCTATGGGCAGAACGATATCGAGCAGTTGCTGAAGAACGACCCTTCGGCGGAGTGGCTGGCGATCAACCACGCTTCCTACAATAGGGAGTGGGCCTATAGCCGGGTTGAGCCTCGCATTCTTATCGAGACCATGTTGCTTGCCGACGGACATGTTCCTTGGGACTACCGGCTTTTCACCTTCAACGGCAAGGTCTCGCATATCGAGATCGATATCCGGGAAAATGGTCGGGGCTACTCCTGCAATTATACACCGGACTGGCAGAAATTACCGTTCTATGATCCCGATTATCTCGGTCTCTATCCGGGCGAAGTGGCGCGGCCATCGCGGCTTGAAGAGATGATCCATATCGCCGAGACGATTGCCCGCGACATCGATTTTGTCCGCGTCGATCTCTATGCCTCCGCCGACTGGGTCTATGTCGGCGAACTCACCTTCTATCCCGGTGGCGGCTTCGAGGCTTTTGAGCCTGAAAAGTACGATCTCGTGCTCGGCCGGAAATGGCAGCTCGGTTTCGAGATGCCGAAGAGATAGGTAGACAAATCGCCTTGCCCGGGTTTCATAGGCCGACCGAATCTTAGAGGAAGGATTTCCATGACGATCGACCAGGACCTCAGCCGCATCGCATTGCAGGAAGAGACGCTGCGTTTCGACGCTTTCGATCTTTCAACCGCTTGGGTGCTGGGTAAGTTGCTGCATGATCTTGCCAGCGAGCGCAATCTCGGGGTCGCGATCGACATCACGCTGCATTCCATGCCGGTCTTCTATATTGCTCTGCCTGGTTCGACGCCGGACAATTCCAATTGGATCCGGCGGAAGCGCAATATGGTGCTGCGCTATTTCCGCAGCAGCTACGCCAGCACGTTACGGCTGGAAAAGCAGGGCAAGACCATCGAGGACAACGGGCTTTCCAGCGCCGACTACGCTGCCTCCGGCGGCAGCTTTCCGATCTTCGTTAACGGCACGGGCTGCATCGGCGCCGTCACCGTGTCGGGTCTTCCTCAGCGTGAAGACCATAATCTTGTTGTCGAGGCCCTGGCGCTGACGCTTGGCCACGAACTGCACAATCTCAGCCTGTCGTAAAAGATAATTGCGGCGCCGCGCTTGAAGCGGCGCCGCCTTCGATCTTAGATCTTTCCGCCCGCCTCGGCGATGACTTTCGTCAGACTGCCGGTTGCCGGGAACAGAGGGATGAGGCAGGCCTGCAGGGCGTGATAAATATCGCCTTTGCCTGGGAAGAGCGTGTGGGCGGGAACAAGATCTTCCGTCAGTTCCTCGTGCCAGCCACCATTTTGGTGGTCGATGAAGGAAGTGCCGATAGCACCCCAGATCTTGCGGTAGCTTGCCTCATGGAAGTCGCTCGGCAGATGCTGGTTGAGATAGTGCGCGGCACCGGCGCCTTCGCTGGCCGGCCACCAGAGCTTGTTGCGCTTGGCCGGCACGTCGGCCCAATCCAGCGTATAGAAGAAGCCGCCCTTATCATTGTCCCAGCCCAGTGACATGGATTGGGAGAACAGGCCCTTTGCGGCCTCCGGCATCCAGTCGTGACGCTGACCGCCAAGCGACCAGAGTTGCAGGATGAGGCGTGCCCATTCCAGCCAATGTCCGGGTGTCGTGCCGGATGGGCGGAACATCTCGTTGCCACGATAGTCCTTGTCGAGCACCCAATCGGCGTTGAAGTGCTCGGCAACGCGCCAGCCGACGGAACCGGCGGAGCGGCGGATGACGAGATCGGCGATGCTTTCCGCCTTGTCGAGATAGGCCTTGTTGCCGGTCGCTTCGAAGGCGGCCATCAAAGCTTCGGTCAGGTGCATGTTGGAATTCTGGCCGCGATAGCTGCCGCCATCGATCGGCGACCAATCCTGGTTGAATTCCTCGGCGATGGCGCCGTGCTTCTCTTCCCAGAATTTCGTGTTCAGGATTTCGGTGACATCGGCGAGCATGCCGTCGGCAAACGGATGGCCGATGATCTTGGCGGAGGAGGCGGCGAGCAGCACAAAGGCATGGCCATAGCCTTGCTTGCTGGAATCGACCGGACCGTCATTGTTGAGCGACCAGACATAGCCGCCGTGCTTGGCATCGCGGTAATGCTTCCAGAGATAGTTGATACCGTGGTCGACAATATCTTCCGAGCCGGGACGGCCGAGCAGCGAACCGATCGCGAAGCAATGCACCATACGGGCGGTCGAGTGAATGCCGCGCACCGGATTGACCGCATCCAGCGGCTTGCCGGCATCGTCCATATCGTAGAATCCACCCTTGGGATTGACGCTGCGATACTGGAAGAAATCGAAAAGCCCGCTTGCCTGGTCAAGCAGCCAGCGCCGGTGGTAGGCACGCGTGCTCCAATTCCCGAGAGCCGCCGTTTCACGCTGTATGCTCATGCTATCCTCCTGAGACACTTTTGCCGTAAGCCCTATAGCGCTGCCTGAAAGCGCTGTCATGACTTTATGGGATGAAACTGTGTCGGCGGCTTTGCCTTATCCACCCTGTCGGAATTTTTAGTCGATCGCATCAACTTTTCCGAAGCACGGCAAATCATAGCAGCATTGTTCTTGCGCCAAGGCGCGATAGCGCATAGATATGTTGACATAAAGATATCTTTATGTGATCTGGATGCGAAGTCGCAATCAGGCCAGGGGAATTCGCTTATGTTTGACAATCTTTTTGGTTCGGAAACAGCGAAGCGCGACGGCAGCGAGGTGTTTGCAGCCTTGAGGCAGGCGGCGAGCGAGCGCATTCTTGTGCTTGATGGCGCCATGGGCACGCAGATCCAGGGTCTTGGCTTTGACGAGGATCATTTTCGCGGCGATCGCTTCATTGGCTGTGCCTGTCATCAGCAGGGCAACAACGATCTTCTGATTCTCACGCAGCCTGATGCCATCGAGGAAATCCATTATCGTTATGCCAAGGCCGGCGCGGATATTCTTGAGACCAATACGTTCTCGTCCACCCGCATCGCCCAGGCCGATTATCAGATGGAGAGTGCGGTCTACGACCTGAACAAGGAGGGTGCTGCCGTTGTTCGTCGGGCAGCGCTCCGTGCCGAGCGTGAGGACGGCAAGCGCCGTTTCGTCGCCGGCGCCATTGGGCCAACCAACCGCACCGCGTCGATTTCCCCTGACGTCAATAATCCCGGCTATCGTGCGGTGAGCTTTGATGATCTGCGTCTGGCGTATGGCGAGCAGATCGACGGACTGATTGATGGCGGCGCCGATATCATCCTGATCGAGACCATCTTCGATACGCTGAACGCGAAGGCGGCGATTTTTGCCTGCGAGGAGCGGTTCGAGGCGAAGGGCATCCGCCTGCCGGTGATGATCTCCGGCACGATCACCGATCTTTCCGGCCGCACGCTCTCCGGCCAGACGCCGTCGGCCTTCTGGAACTCGGTGCGTCACGCCAGCCCCTTCACGATCGGCCTCAACTGCGCGCTCGGCGCCAATGCCATGCGTCCGCATCTGCAGGAGCTTTCGGGCGCTGCCGATACCTTTATCTGCGCCTATCCCAACGCCGGCCTGCCGAACGAATTCGGCCAATATGACGAATCGCCGGAGATGATGGCGGAGCAGGTCGAGGGCTTTGCGCGCGACGGCCTCGTCAATATCGTCGGCGGCTGCTGCGGCTCGACGCCCGAGCATATCGCCGCGATCGCTGAAGCCGTTTCCAAATACCCGCCGCGCCAGCTTCCGACGCATCGCCCATTCATGTCGCTTTCCGGCCTTGAGCCCTTCGAGCTGACCAAGGACATCCCCTTCGTCAACGTCGGTGAACGAACCAACGTCACCGGCTCGGCGAAGTTCCGTAAGCTGATCACCAATGCCGACTATACGGCAGCACTGGCCGTCGCCCGCGACCAGGTCGAGAACGGCGCGCAGGTGATCGACATCAACATGGACGAGGGCCTGATCGATTCCGAGAAGGCGATGGTCGAATTCCTGAACCTGATCGCCGCCGAGCCGGATATCGCCCGCGTGCCGGTCATGATCGACAGCTCGAAATTCTCGATCATCGAGGCTGGCCTGAAATGCGTGCAAGGCAAGCCGATCGTCAACTCCATCTCTCTCAAAGAAGGTGAGGAGAACTTCCTCAAGCAGGCGCGGCTGCTGCGCAATTATGGCGCGGCCGTCGTGGTCATGGCCTTCGATGAGCAGGGGCAGGCCGATAGCTACCAGCGCAAGGTCGAGATTTGCGCACGCGCCTACAAGATCCTGACCGAAGAAGCCGGACTGCCACCGGAAGATATCATCTTCGATCCGAACATCTTTGCGGTCGCGACCGGCATCGAAGAGCACAACAATTACGGCGTCGACTTCATCGAGGCGACGCGGACGATCCGCAAGACCATGCCGTTGGTCCATATCTCCGGCGGCGTGTCGAACCTCTCCTTCTCCTTCCGCGGCAACGAGCCGGTGCGCGAGGCGATGCATGCCGTGTTCCTCTACCACGCCATTCAGGCGGGCATGGACATGGGCATCGTCAATGCCGGTCAGCTTGCGGTCTACGACAACATCGATCCCGAGCTGCGCGAAGCCTGTGAAGATGTGGTGCTGAACCGCCGATCCGATGGCACCGAGCGGTTGCTCGACGTTGCCGAGCGGTTCCGCGGTGCGGGTACTCGGGAAGCCAAGGTGCAGGATCTCGCCTGGCGCGAATGGCCGGTCGAAAAGCGGCTTGAACATGCGCTGGTCAACGGCATCACCGAATACATCGAAGCCGATACCGAGGAGGCCCGTCAGACCGTAGCGCGGCCCCTGCATGTCATCGAAGGCCCGCTGATGGCCGGCATGAACGTCGTCGGCGATCTCTTCGGTTCGGGCAAGATGTTCCTGCCGCAGGTGGTGAAGTCGGCTCGCGTCATGAAGCAGGCCGTCGCCGTGCTGTTGCCCTTCATGGAGGCGGAAAAGCTTGCCAATGGCGGTAGCGGCGAACGCCAGGCCGCTGGTAAGATACTGATGGCGACCGTCAAGGGCGATGTGCACGATATCGGCAAGAATATTGTCGGCGTCGTGCTCGCCTGCAACAATTATGAAATCATCGACCTCGGCGTCATGGTGCCGGCGACGAAGATTCTGGAAACCGCGATTGCCGAGAAGGTCGATATCATCGGTCTCTCCGGCCTGATCACCCCCTCCCTGGATGAAATGGTGCATGTCGCCTCGGAAATGGAGCGGCAGGGTTTTGATATTCCATTGCTGATCGGCGGCGCGACCACCAGCCGCGTGCATACGGCTGTGAAGATCAATCCGCGCTATGAGAAGGGCCAGACGGTCTATGTCACCGACGCAAGCCGCGCTGTCGGCGTCGTCTCGGCATTGCTGTCGCCCGAGGCGAAGCAGGGCTATGTCGACACCATCAAGGCGGAATATGCCAAGGTGGCGGCGGCGCATGCCCGTAGTGAGGCTGAGAAGGTGCGTTTGCCAATCGCAAGGGCTCGCGCGAATGCCGAGAAGCTGGATTGGGCAAACTATAAGACCGTGAAGCCGCAGTTCTTCGGAACGAAGGTGTTCGAGAACTACGATCTGGCCGAGCTCGCGAAATACATCGACTGGACGCCGTTCTTTCAGACCTGGGAGTTGAAGGGCCGCTTCCCGGCGATCCTTGAGGATGAAAAGCAGGGCGAGGCGGCAAGGCAGCTTTATGCTGATGCACAGGCGATGCTCGAGAAAATCATCGCGGAGAATTGGTTCCGTCCGCGTGCCGTTATCGGTTTCTGGCCTGCGGGCGCTGTCGGCGACGATATCAAGCTGTTTACCGATGAAGCTCGTTCTGACGAACTTGCGACCTTCTACACGCTGCGTCAGCAGCTGTCGAAGCGTGACGGACGTCCGAATGTGGCTCTGTCGGATTTCGTGGCGCCGGTTGCCAGTGGCGTCGAGGAATATGTCGGCGGTTTCGTCGTCACGGCCGGCATCGAGGAGATCGCCATCGCCGAGCGTTTCGAGCGCGCCAACGACGATTATTCCTCGATCCTCGTCAAGGCGTTGGCCGATCGCTTCGCTGAAGCTTTTGCCGAGCGCATGCATGAGCGGGTGCGGCGTGAGTTCTGGGGCTATGCCACGGATGAGAACCTCAGCAGTGACGAACTGCTGTCGGAAACCTATGCCGGCATCCGTCCGGCGCCCGGCTATCCGGCTCAGCCTGATCACACCGAGAAGGAAACCTTGTTCCGCCTGCTCGATGCTGAAGCAGCGACCGGCGTCAAGCTTACCGAGAGCTATGCCATGTGGCCCGGCTCTTCCGTCTCCGGCATCTATATCGGTCACCCCGCGTCCTATTATTTCGGCGTTGCCAAGGTCGAGCGTGATCAGGTTGAGGACTATGCAGCCCGCAAGGGGATGCCTGTGGTGGAGGTGGAGCGCTGGCTCGGGCCGGTGCTCAACTATGTGCCGGAAAAGCGGGATGCAGTCGTGGACGACGCAGCATAATTGCGAGTCGTTTCGGTGGCTTGGATCTCTGTGTTGATAAATTGATTCAGACTATTGGCGCGGCCGGAGGATGATTCATCTTTCGGTCGCATCTTTTTGATTCTATTTGTGATTTATGTTGTCGCGATCGTTAGCTCGGCTACAAAGTCATAGGCATCGCCTCGATACAGTGAGCGTGTGAACTCCACCGCGCGGCCGGAACCGAGGTAGGAGATGCGTTCGATCGACAAGCCAGCCGCGCCGACGGGAACGCCGAGCAGGCCGGCATCGGCTTCCTTCATGTTGGTGGCGGAGATGCGTTGCACGGCGCGCACCGGGCGGACCTGGCGTTTCTCCAGTTCGGCATAGAGCGAGGATGTGACGATCGAAGGGTCGGGCAGGAACTCGCCAGAGACGCTGGCATGTTCGATGGCGAGCGGCTGATCGTCGGCGATGCGCAATCGGCTGAGGCGGGAGACCTTGGTATCGGCGGCTAGGCCAAGGATCATCATTTCGTCGGGCGAGGGTGTGTGCACACCCTTATGCAGCCATTGCGAACGCGCCGTCATGCCGCGCCGCGCCATGTCTTCGGTGAAAGACGTCAGCTGCGACAGGCGCTGTTCGACCTTGGAGACGGGTTTGGTGACGAAGGTACCGGAGCCGTGTCGGCGGACGAGGATACCCTCGGCGACGAGATCGTCGATCGCCTTGCGCACCGTCACGCGGCTGACGGCGGCATATTCCGCGATGTCGCGTTCCGCCGGCAGGGCGTCACCCTGTTTCAGCGTTCCGATCTTGACGGCCTCCTCAAGCGTTCGGCGCAGCTTGACGTAGAGCGGGCCTGTGCCGCCGGTAAGCCGGCGCCCAGACGAGAAGATGCGGCTTAGATCCTCGGTCATGGCGTGCCCCCTTTGTCATCCCGCAGGAGCTTGGCCGCCAGTTCCATCGCACCGCTCAATGCATCACCTTTCGGCTCCCTGAGAAGCTCCTTATAGCGGGTGTCGAGCCAGGGGTAATATGCCCTCGAAAGCCCCCCTAGGAGGCAGATCGACGGGCAGTCTGGCCAGAGCAGCGCATCAAGGCTCTGGGTGATTGCGCTCATCGCAGTCTTGACGATATCGACGGCGACTGCGTCGCTCTTTTCGGCATATTCAAAGACCATCGGTGCGTAGCGCGCGAAATCCTTCGGTTTGGCGGCATGTGCGAATTCGACGACACGTTCGGGATCGTCTTTGAATTCGGCCATGAGCGCTTCTGTAAGCGGTGAGGGGCGTGAGACCTTGTCATACGCCAGAAGCGAACGCTCAAGCAGGTCGCGGCCAAGGCGCGCGCCGCTGGCTTGGTCACCAACAACAGACCCCCAGCCGCCAATTCCCCAGCTCTTGCCATCGCGGCGGGCATTGTAGACGGAGCCGGTGCCGAAAGCGCCGATGATGCCGTCGGCATCGCCGAGCGCGCCCTGAAGAGCAATCGCCGCATCAGTGACGACGTGTGCCTCCGCAAAGGGCAGAGCCTTTTCGAGGCGCTTGCCGTAGTCCCCGACATTGGCGCCGGCGGTGCCGATGATGGCGGGCAACTTGTCCGTCAATCCCGGATCGAGGCCGGCATCAACAAGGGCCTGCCGGGCGGACGCAACGATGTTGATCCGGGAGTTCTCCAGATCGGACAGGATATTGGCAGCGCCAGCTTTGCCGGTGCCGAGAATTTTGCCCGTCCTGTCCGTTACGGCAGTGCGGCAGCTTGTCCCGCCGCCATCGATACCGATCGAAAACTCCGCCATTCCACCCTCCGGATACTGTCCGTCCCCTGTTTTTTCATACAATACCAAAAAAATACCATTTACCAAGAGGCAATTCGTTGCTTTTTGTTTCCGCATATCACTTTGAAAAATATCAATAAAATTTTTTTATCCGTTTTTATCGCGTCTAAAAGTTAAATTCGGCTGGACAATTGGTATTTTTTTGGACTTAATTCTTACCAAGGGAACAGTTCGAACTGATATCGGCGGAACCGGCAAAATAACAATAGCCGGAAGGCCCAGCAGAAGGTGGCGGACCTCTGCCGTTGTCAGGAGCCGCGTGGATCAAGAGGGTCCACGCGACCGTGTTCGTCATGAATTTCCCGTGTGTTGAGTTTCCAGTGTCTCTGTCCGGTCGTCCGGCAGGTCACGATTGATCGGGCCGGTCGGGCGCACAGCTTCGAGCGCCCTTGTGCATTTGGGGTTGGCAATGTTGGCGACCCTTGTTGGTGTGTTGGCCGTTTCCTCGGATATGCCAACGGATTTTTCAGACCAAGAACGGCGCCTCCCCAGGCGCTCAAAACAGGAGAGGGAAATGAAAAACAATGTTCTGAAAGGCTTGCTCCTCGCATCCAGCCTGCTGACGTCGGTCAGCTTGGCGCATGCGGCGGACGTAACGCTGACGGTTGAAAGCTGGCGCAACGACGACCTGCAGATTTGGCAGGAAAAGATCATCCCCGCTTTCGAAGCCAAGAACCCGGGTATCAAGATCGTCTTCTCGCCGACGGCTCCGACCGAATACAACGCGTCGCTGAACGCGAAGCTCGATGCCGGCTCCGCGGGCGACATCATCACCTGCCGCCCCTTCGATGCGTCGCTCGATCTCTTCAACAAGAAGCATCTGGCGGACCTGACGTCGCTGTCGGGCATCGAAAACTTCTCGCCGGTCGCCAAGGCCGCCTGGAGCACGGATGACGGCAAGTCGACCTTCTGCGTGCCGATGGCGTCCGTCATCCACGGCTTCATCTACAACAAGGATGCCTTCGACAAGCTCGGCCTCAAGGTTCCGACGACGCGCGACGAGTTCTTCGCCGCTCTCGACAAGATCAAGGCTGACGGCACCTACATCCCGATGGCCATGGGCACGAAGGACCTCTGGGAAGCCGCAACCATGGGCTACCAGAATATCGGCCCGAACTACTGGAAGGGCGAAGACGGCCGTCTGGCTCTGATTTCCGGCAAGGAAAAGCTGACGGATGCTCCGTGGGTCGAGCCCTACAAGGAACTCGCCAAGTGGAAGCCTTATCTCGGCGACGGCTTCGAAGCTCAGAGCTATCCTGACAGCCAGAACCTCTTCACGCTCGGCAAGGCCGCCATCTATCCGGCCGGCTCGTGGGAGATTTCGCTCTTCAACACCCAGGCTCAGTTCAAGATGGGCGCCTTCCCGCCGCCAGTCGCAAAAGCTGGTGACACGGCCTACATCTCCGACCATCCGGATATCGGTGTCGGCCTGAACGCCAAGAGCGCGCATCAGGAAGAAGCCAAAAAGTTCTTGAGCTGGGTCGCTTCCGACGAGTTCGCCAACATCTACGCCAATTCGCTTCCGGGCTTCTTCAGCCTGAATTCGCATCCGGTGAAGATGAGCGATCCGCTTGCCCAGGAATTCGTCTCCTGGCGCGACAACCACAAGTCCACCGTTCGGTCGACCTATCAGATCCTGTCGCGTGGCACGCCGAACCTGGAAAACGAAACCTGGACGGAATCCGCCAACGTCATCAACGGTACGGATACGCCGGAAGCTGCTGCCGCAAAGCTGCAGAAGGGTCTCGACAGCTGGTACAAGCCGGCGAAGTGATCCTGCTGTGACGCAATCCGGGTGAGGGGCTTCATAGCTCCTCACCCCTTCGCCATGTCCTGTTCCGACAGGCAGTCGAACCAGCGACTATCGCAACATCAGTATCGTGCC
The DNA here is from genome assembly GCF_058803745.1 of Rhizobium sp. GW821-FHT14E12. NCBI lineage: Bacteria > Pseudomonadati > Pseudomonadota > Alphaproteobacteria > Hyphomicrobiales > Rhizobiaceae > Rhizobium > Rhizobium sp. GW821-FHT14E12. The sequence goes on along the minus strand of NZ_JBXAPH010000001.1, from coordinate 790,145 downwards.
GCGCCCGACATTGCTTCTCCATGCTCTGCTGGAGAAACCGGGATAGCGAACGGATTTGAACATTTGCGCTGCCCCGATCGGTAGCCAGTAAAACCAGGCAGAGAGCCATGAGCGAAGCCGATATTTCCGCCACATTTGATGTGGCTCCGATCAAGCGCCAGAGGCGCTGGCACATCCTTGTTTTTCTTCTTCCGGCCTTGATCGTCTATACGGCCGTGATGATCCTGCCTCTGATCGAAACGCTGCGGCTATCGCTGTACAACGTCGTCGATGGTCAAACGACCTTCGTCGGTCTCAACAATTTCAAGGTGCTGTTCGGGGATGATCGCTGGTCGCATGATTTCTGGAATGCGCTGCGCAACAACCTGATCTTCTTTGCCATCCATATGTGTGTGCAGAACCCGATCGGTGTTGCGCTCGCCGCGCTTCTGTCGCTGCCGAAGTTGCGCTTCGTTGCCTTCTATCGTACCGCCATCTTCCTGCCGACGCTGCTTTCCTTCGTCGTCGTCGGCTTCATCTGGAAGCTGATCCTGTCGCCGTTGTGGGGCGTGGCGCCCGATTTGATGGGCATGGTCGGTCTCAAATCATTCTTTGCTCCTTGGCTCGGTAGGCCGGGGACAGCCTTGATAACGGTCGCGCTGATCTCGGTTTGGCAATATGTCGGCATCCCAATGATGCTGATCTATGCGGCGCTGTTGAACATTCCGGAAGAGGTTATCGAGGCGGCCGAATGCGATGGCATTACCGGCTGGAGCCAGTTCTGGAAGATCAAGCTGCCGCTGGTGCTGCCGGCGATCGGCATCATCTCGATCCTGACCTTCGTCGGCAATTTCAACGCTTTCGACCTGGTCTATACCGTGCAGGGCGCGCTTGCGGGGCCTGACGGTTCCACCGATATTCTCGGCACGCTGCTCTACCGCGTCTTCTTCGGTTTCCAGCTACAGCTCGGTGACCGCTCGATGGGCGCGACGATCGCGACGGTGATGTTCCTGATCATCCTCACCGGCGTTTCCTTTTATCTTTTCATCGTCCAGCGGCGCATCCGCCGCTACCAGTTCTGAGGAGTGGCGACCATGTCCAAGGCACGCACTTCCATTGCCCGCACCGGCCTCGTGCATCTGGCGCTGATCGCCTATACGCTCGTCGCTATTTTTCCGGTGTTTCTGACCATCATCAATTCGTTCAAGGATCGCGCTTCGATCTTCCGCGCGCCCTTGAGCATCCCGACGCCGTCCAGTTTCAGCCTGATCGGCTATCAGACCGTGCTCGGGCAGGGGAGTTTCCTCACCTATTTCCAGAACAGTTTCGTCGTGACGATCGTCTCGATCATCTTCACGTTGCTGTTCGGCGCCATGGCAGCCTTCGCGCTGTCGGAATATCGTTTCCGCGGCAATACGGTGATGGGGCTCTATCTCGCCATCGGCATCATGATCCCGATCCGTCTTGGCACGGTTGCTATTCTGCAGGGCATGGTCGCAACCGGCCTGGTCAATACGCTGACCGCGCTGATCCTGGTCTACACGGCGCAGGCCCTGCCGCTTGCCGTCTTCATCCTCTCGGAATTCATGCGCACCGTGTCGGATGACCTGAAGAATGCCGGCCGCATCGATGGTCTCACCGAATATGCGATCTTCTTTCGCCTCGTGCTGCCGCTGGTCCGTCCGGCCATGGCGACCGTTGCCGTCTTTACGATGATCCCGATCTGGAACGACCTGTGGTTCCCGCTGATCCTGGCGCCGAGCGAGGCGACCAAGACGGTGACGCTCGGTTCGCAGATCTTCATCGGCCAGTTTGTCACCAACTGGAACGCCGTGCTGGCGGCGCTGACGCTCGCCATCCTGCCGATCCTCGTGCTTTACGTCATCTTCTCCCGCCAGCTCATTCGCGGCATTACCTCTGGAGCAGTCAAGTGAGCGCATCCGAAAAACCGATCCGCGTTCTCGTCGCTGGTCTTGGCAATATGGGCCGCAGCCATGCGCTCGCCTATCACAACAATCCCGGTTTCGAGATCGTCGGCCTCGTCAACCGCTCCAGCCCGCAGCTGGCGGGGGAGTTGCAGGGCTACACGATCCATCCGGATTTCGAGACGGCGCTGAAGGAGCTGAAGCCCGATCTCTGCTCGATCAATACCTATTCCGACAGCCATGCCGATTATGCCGTCATGGCCTTCGAGGCGGGCTGCGATGTCTTCGTCGAAAAGCCGTTGGCAACGACGGTCGAGGATGCGGAGCGTGTCGTGGCTGCCGCCAAGAAGGCAGGCCGCAAGCTGGTGATCGGCTATATCCTGCGTCATCACCCCTCGTGGACACGGCTGATTGCCGAGGCCCGCAAGCTCGGCGGCCCTTATGTCTTCCGCATGAACCTGAACCAGCAGTCGAGCGGTCCGACTTGGGAGACGCACAAGGCGCTGATGCGGACGACGTCGCCGATCGTCGACTGCGGCGTGCACTACGTCGATGTCATGTGCCAGATCACTGACGCCAAGCCGGTCGAGGTGCGCGGCATGGGCCTGCGCCTGTCGAACGAGATAGCGCCGGATATGTATAATTACGGGCATCTGCAGGTGATCTACGAGGATGGTTCGGTCGGTTGGTACGAGGCTGGCTGGGGACCGATGATGTCCGAGACCGCCTTCTTCGTGAAGGATGTGATGTCGCCGAATGGTGCAGTGTCCATCGTCATGGACCCGAACGCCAAGTCAGACGACATCGACGCGCACACCAAGACCTCCGTCATCCGGCTGCATAGCGCCGCGACCGGGCCGAACGGCCAGTTCATTCGGCCGGATCGGGACCTTCATATGGATGGCGAGCCAGGTCATCAGGAGCTGTGCGACCTGGAGCAGGCCTTCATGCTGAAGGCCATTCGCGAGGATATCGACCTTGGCCGCCACATGACCGACGCCGTTCAATCGCTGCGCATCTGCCTTGCCGCCGACGAGAGCGTACGCACCGGCAAGCCCGTTTATTTGTAAGGATAAAAGACTGTGGGATCGCTTCAACTGAAATCCATCCGCAAGGCCTATGGCACACATGATGTGTTGAAGGGCATCGACCTAGAGGTAAAGGACGGGGAGTTCGTTATCTTCGTCGGCCCCTCCGGTTGCGGCAAGTCGACCCTGCTGCGCAGCATCGCCGGCCTCGAAGACGTGACTTCGGGTGCTGTGCTGATCAACGGCAAGGACGTGACGGTGACGCCGCCTGCCAAGCGCGGCATTTCCATGGTGTTCCAGTCCTATGCGCTCTATCCGCACCTGACGGTGAAGGACAATATGGGCCTCGGGCTGAAGCAGGCGGGCACAGCGAAGGAAGAGATCGAGAGCCGTGTCGCCAAGGCATCGGGCATGCTGTCTCTCGAGCCCTATCTCGCCCGCCGTCCGGCAGAACTTTCCGGCGGCCAACGCCAGCGCGTCGCCATCGGCCGCGCCATCGTGCGCGAGCCGGAACTGTTCCTGTTCGACGAACCGCTGTCGAACCTCGATGCGGCGCTGCGCGTTCAGACCCGCCTCGAAATCGCTCGCCTGCACCGCAGCCTGAAGGCGACGATGATCTATGTCACCCATGATCAGGTCGAGGCCATGACGCTGGCCGACAAGATCGTCGTGATGAACGCCGGCGCTATCGAGCAGATCGGCTCGCCGATGGAACTCTACAATCGCCCGGCCAACGTCTTCGTCGGCGGCTTCATCGGCTCGCCGCAGATGAATCTCATTCCGGCGGAAAAGCTCGAACAGGGTGGCGCCAAGACCATCGGCATCCGTCCCGAGCATATCACTCTGTCGCGTGAGCAAGGCACCTGGGCCGCCAAGGTCGTCCACGTCGAACATCTCGGCGCCGACACCATCATCTATCTCGAATCCGACCACACCGGCCTTTTGACCGTGCGCCTGTTCGGTGAGCACCAATATGAGCCGGACGAAACGGTCTATGCGACGCCGGACACCACGCACATGCATCGCTTCGACGAGAATGGTCAGGCTATCAGGGCTTAGCCGCTAGCATCCAGCATATTGAAAGAGGGCTCCGTTTCGGCGGAACCCTTAATTGAAATGCGGAATCAAGGTAGATGGTGGTGTCGAAGCCGCTTGCGGGATGGACATCGTGTGCGGTTTTTCGACGTAGCGAAATTCAGTCGTAAAACTCCTGTTTTCATTGGGAGTTGGGCGACGGGAGCCTTGATCACACCATGACGACTTTGCGCCGCCCGGACTTAAGCGATATTCACCAGGGCGATTGGGTGGATCGTCGGTTGCCGACTGCATGGCGGCCATACACACGATTAGCGCGGTTGGATCGCCCCGTAGGAATATGGCTGACGCTTTTCCCTTGTTGGGCTGCGCTGATCCAGGTATCGCATGGGCTTCCCGACCTCCGGCAACTGGCCATATTCTCTCTCGGCGCTTTGCTGATGAGAAGTGCCGGTTCCACGATCAATGATATTGCCGACCGAAGGTTTGATGGCCATGTTGAGCGCACCCGCTTCAGGCCTTTGGCAAGCGGGCAGATCGGCGTACGACAGGCATTGGCCTTTCTGGCGATCGAACTGGTATTGGCCGCCTCTCTCCTACTGTTCCTGACGCCCTACACGCGCCTTGTCGCGATATGCGTTCTGCCACTCGTGTTCGTCTATCCGCTCTGCAAGCGCTTCACCCATTGGCCTCAGGCCGTCCTTGGCGCGGCGTTCAATTGGGGGATGCTCATGGCATGGGCCGAGCTTGCGGGACATATTCCGCTGGGAGCCGTCCTCATGTGGGCAGGAGCCATCGCATGGCAGATCGGTTACGACACCGTCTATGCTTACGTTGACGTGAAAGACGATTCCCGACTTGGCCTCAAGTCGACGGCGATCCTATTCGGGCAGAATGGCAAGATCTGGATCGGCGTGTTCTATGCCTTGACGGTCGTTGCATGGTCGCTCGGAGGATGGCTGTTGGGCATGTCGCTGCCTTACGCCATCGGAATGCTGGTCGTTGCCGCGCACCTTGCCTGGCAGACCTGGTGGATCGATCTTGCTCGCCCCGAGGTGAATTTCCGCCTGTTCCTGGCAAATATTTTGACGGGTGTGCTGCTGGCCTGCACGGCTTTCATGGGAACATGGTGAGCAGATCGATTGTTCGGACAATGCGTATTTCGCATTTTAGCCAAGGGCTCCGTTTTGGCGGAGCCCTCTTTTTATTTGCCTTGCGGCAACCTCAAGTAGTCCAGTCGTCCGGACGAATTCATATCCCTGTCACAGAGGCGCGTTATCTCTCGCTCAGTCCACTCCAACAGCGAGCGCATTATGACAAACGCAGCTTCCACTTACGCGACATGGCATACCGAACCAAATGGCGACATCGCGATGGCGGAATCCCATAGTCCGCTTTGGCGGCATTTCATCGAGACCGTGCCAGAGCGCGATTTTTCGTCGAAGACGGTTCTGGATTTCGGTTGCAATCGCGGTGGTTTCCTACGGCTGCTGCATGCTATGCGGCCGTTTCGCCGTGGTGTCGGGATCGATATTGCCTCGGAATCCGTTGCCGCCGCTGACGCCGCCAAGGGCAATATGCCATTGCAGTTTCACGTCACGACCGATCTCTCTCCCTTTGCCGATAGCTTCGATACCGCCTTCAGCTATGAGGTCGTCTATCTGCTGCCGGATTTGAAGCGGCATGCCGAGCAGATGTTCGAAGTCATGCGCAACGGCGGTGTCTATTATGCTGTCACCGGCTGCCACAATGAAATGCCGCTCTGGCCGAAATGGCGGGAGCTGATCGGCGGCAACAGCAATGCGCCGGTACAGGACCGGTCCCCGCAGGATTACATCGACGCCTTCGTCGCGGCCGGCTTCGATGTCTCCGTCAGGCGCTTCGGCTATGATGGCTTCGTGAGTGGTTCGAAGGACCGCAAATATTATCCGAGCATTCTTGACGCTCTGGCTTATCCCGCCGAATACAAGCTGTTGTTCCGGCTCGAAAAGCGCGTGTGACATGGAGACGATCGATCGCAAGGGCGGCAGTGCTCTCTGGCATCAGATCGGCGAGATCCTGGCGGCGGATATTGCCGCCGGGACGTTTGCCGCAGGTGCCAAATTGCCGACAGAACCGGAGCTGATGGAGCGCTTCGGCGTCAGCCGCTTTACCGTCCGTCAGGCGCTCGGGCATCTGGAGCAGCGGGGATTGGTGCGTGCCGAGCAGGGGCGTGGCACGTTCGTGCACAAGGGTGCTATCGATTATACGCTCTCGAAGAAGACCCGGTTTTCCAAGAATCTCATCGAGCAGGGCTTCGAGCCCGGCGGCGAACTTCTGATCCACGAGATCATTCCGGCGTCCGAGCGTGTGGCGGTGCGGCTGAAGCTTGTTCCCGGCGTGTCGGTCATCCATCGCCGCGGTGTGATGACCGCCGATGGCGTTCCCATAGAGCTCGGTGATACCTACTATCCGGCGGAGCGTTTTCCTGATTTCGACAAGGCACGGCTGCAATATCCGACGATCACGGCGGCACTGGCAAGCTACGGTGTTCGCGACTACGAGCGCCTGTCGACCGAAATCGAGGCGCGCATGCCGACTGGCGAAGAGGCGCGGCTGTTGCGGCAGCCGAAATCGGTGCCGATACTGATGGTCCTCAAGGTGGATGTCGATGCTTCCGGCGCGCCGATAGCCTATGCAGAAACGGTGTGGTCGGCGGAGCGAGTGACCTTCAAGGTCGACTTGGGGTAGGCGTCCTATCGGTGGGACAGAATGTTCACGATGCTGCCGAGCGGATCGCGGACGTAGAAGCGCCGGACACCCCAGGGTTCGTCGGTCAGATCGTAGACGATATCGAACTGCATCGATTGGGCGCGTGCGAAAAGCTCATCGACATTATCGACCTCGATGGAAAGATCGGGGACGATGGTTCCGGAGCCGCCTTCGCTGGCGACGCTGATCTGCGGCACGGTTGGCGCGTCGGAGGCGAAGGTGAGGATCCAGCCGTGATCCATGACGATATCGAGGCCCAGCAGGTCGCCGTAAAAAAGACGGGCGCTCGCCGGATCGGCTGCGTGGAGATTGGGAATGATGCGCAGAACGGTCATGCGGTACTCCCCAACGGAAAAATGGAGGCGGACTTTTGCCGCGCCTCCATCATCTTAGCTCAGACCGTTACCGATGGCAGCAGCTTGGCGCGCTCGGCAAGGATCTGCCGGCAGGAGTTTGCGACTTCGCGGCCCTTGAGAACGAAGTGCTCCTTGAAGAACTGGATATGCGCTTCCGATTCCTGGAAATGATGCGGCGTCAGGACGGCCGAGAGGATCGGAACGCCGGTGTCGAGCTGGACGCGCATCATCGCGTCGAGAACGGTATTGGCAACAAACTCGTGGCGATAGATGCCGCCGTCGACCACGAAAGCCGTGGCGACGATGGCCGAATAGCGGCCGTTGCGGGCGAGCGTCTGGGCATGCAGCGGGATTTCCAGGGCGCCGGGCACATCGAAGATGTCGATGGGGGAGGCGCCCTCGGTCTTCTGCCATTCGGCAACAAAGGAATCGACGCTTTGATCGACGATGTCGGCATGCCAGCGAGCCCGGATCAGTGCAATGCGGCCCGGTTGTGTGGAAATGGAGATAGTCATGAACTCTGCCTTTCAAGGGTTTAACTCAATATCCCTTGGGCGAACACGCAAGGCCGCCGAACTCCTCGCGCGGAGGAGCCATCGACCCTGCTTGCTCTCTTCCATCCGGACTATACCGTCGGCTCCGGCCTCTCACCGGATCTGCTGACCCTTCCATTGTCTGGAAGGCGCTCGCGGGCTCGGAGACAAGTCTCCATACCGCCGGTGGGGAATCTCACCCCGCCCTGAGAACGATCGGAATATAAGTGCAGCGCAGCAGAAATCAAAGAAAAACGCCGGGTGATTAACCCGGCGCTTGTGAAAAATTTGTCCAACAGACGTCGATCAGTCCTGGATGACCAGCAGATCGGAGGAGGCGAAGCGCAATGTCACCTTTTCACCGACGCTGGGTGGCAACAGGCCAGGGCTGTTGAACATGTCGAAGGAGATGGTGTTGCCGCCGACATTCATGCGCGTGCGGATGACCGAACCGAGGAAATGCGCCGAGGAGACTTCGCCGGTCAGCGCGGTGTCGCCTTTGGCCGATTCAGCCAGAGAGCCCGCTTCCGGGCGCAGCGCCAGCGATACGGTGTCGCCCGGCTTGTAAGCCGTGACCGACTGCTTCAGCGTCACGCCCTGATCGCCGATCATGATGCGGTTATTGTCCGGATCGACGACCTTGCCTTCGATCAGGTTCAACGTGCCGACGAAGGAGGCGACGAAGCGGGTGGCCGGGGTGTTGTAGATTTCGTAGGGCGTGCCGATCTGGTCGGCGCGGCCGCCGTTCATGACGACAATGCGATCGGAGATCGACAGGGCTTCTTCCTGATCGTGCGTCACGAAGACGGTGGTGATACCGAGCTGGCGCTGGATGGCGCGGATTTCCTCGCGCAGCGATACGCGGATCTTGGCGTCGAGCGCCGAGAGCGGTTCGTCGAGCAGCAACACCTGCGGCTTGACGGCGATGGCGCGGGCGAGCGCCACGCGCTGCTGCTGGCCGCCGGACATCTGGTAGGGATAACGGTCGGCAAGATGATCGAGCTTGATCAGGCCCAGCATTTCTTTGACTCGGCTGTCGATGTCGGGCTTGGCCATGCCGGCGACCTTGAGGCCGAAGGCGACGTTGTCGTGCACGGTCATGTTCGGAAACAGCGCATAGGCCTGGAACACCATGCCGATATTGCGCTGGTTCGGCTTCAGCGGGCGCTGGTCCTTGCCGTTGATCGTCAGGGTCCCGGCGGTCGGGCTTTCGAAGCCGGCGATCATGCGCAGCACGGTCGTCTTGCCGCAGCCCGACGGTCCTAGGAAGGAAATGAATTCTCCCTTCTCGATGTGCATGGTGAAGTCGTGAACGACCTGAACCTCGCCGAAGGATTTTTTGAGATGGGTGAGTTCGAGAAAAGCCATGGTGGGGAGCCTTACGCCTTAATCGGAGCGGATTTTGAGAAACGGGAGACCAGCTGGAGCAAGCCCATGCTGAGCCAGGTTATGGCGAGTGCGATGATCGCCAGCGCTGAGGACTGATAGGCCTGGTTGGCGCCGACGAGCTGCATATAGGGGCCGAATGCCGGACGATTGAGGAGCGAGGCCATGGTGAACTCACCCATGACGATCGCGAGCGTGATGAAGGCGCCGGAAAGCACACCGCTCATGACATTCGGGAAGATGCATTTGAACATGATGGTCGTCCAGCTGGCACCCAGGCTTTCTGCGGCTTCGGTCAGCGTGCCGATGTCGATCGTACGCATCGCCGTATCGACCGAACGATACATGTAGGGCAGGGACAGCACAATGTACGAGCACACGAGCAGGATATTCGTCGTTTGATTATAGCCCGTCAGCGGCAGGATCGACGACGAGTTATAGAGACGCAAATAGCCGAAGACGATGACGATCGCCGGGATGACCAGCGGCATCAAGGTGATGAATTCCACCAGCGGGCGTATTTGCGGCAGGCGCAGACGAACCCAATAGGCCGTCGGCACGACAAGCAGCATGCCGAAAATGATGGTCAGCACGGCCATCAGCATGGAATAGCCGAAGGCATAAAGGAAGTTCGGATCGGAAAAGACCGAGGTATAGGCATCAAAACTGTAGGCGTTGCGGCGCATGCGCAACGAGAACTCCAGCGTGCCGATCAGCGGTACGATGAAATAGAAGGCGCCGATGGCAACCGCGATCCAGGCAAAGAATTTTTGCAGTTTCATTTTTGCCACCGTTCAGCGCGCATACGCATGAGAATGTAGATGACGTTCGAGATACCGGTGATGACGATCATGCCGAGCGCCATGGCATAGCCGAGATTGGCATTATGCAGCACGTCGCCGCGAATTTGCGCGTAGAGCTGGATCGGCACGATATTGAGCGAGCTGCCGGTCAGTGCGATGGCTGTCGCGATCGCGCCGAAAGCGTTGGCAAACAGCAGCAGCGTCGTGCCGAGCAGACTTGGCCACAGGATAGGCAGTGCCACCATCAGCCAATATTGCCCGTTGGTGGCACCGAGAATGGAGGCGGCTTCGCGCCATTCTTTCTTCATGCCATCAAGCGCCGGCGTAATGATCAGCACCATCAGCGGGATCTGGAAATACATGTAGGTGATGGTGAGGCCGATGAAGCTGTAGAGATTGAAGCCGGTCGAGTACAGATTGAAGCCGAACAACTCTACCATCAGCACGGTGACGAGCCCGAGACGGCCGATCGTGGCGATGAATGCGAAGGCCAGCGGCACACCGGCGAAATTGGAGGCTACGCCCGAAAAGGTCAGAAATGTATGGCGGACCCAGGCCGGAAGGCCGCCCATGACCAATGCCCAGGCGAGATAGAAACCGATCAGCGCGCCGCCGAGCGCGGAAACAACCGACACCTTGATACTGATCCAGTAGGAATTCATGATGGACGGCGTGAACAGATCGGCGATGTTCTTGAGCGTGAGGCTACCGTCCGGCGTCAGAAATGCGCCGGCGACCAGGTAGATCGTCGGAAAAATCAGAAACAGCAGCGCGAAGATCAGGAAGGGTGCAATACCCAGCCAGTCGACGACGGCGCGCTTGCTGATCAGGGGAGCAGAACTGATCGTTGATGTTGTGACGGTGCTCATGAAGTGCCCAATCTGCGGCATCGAAAACGGAAAACCTCCCCGTCGAAACGGGGAGGTCATTTCAAGTCGGATTACTGTACGTTCGAGCCGACGACGCTATCCCAATTGGTGGTGATGGCGGTCTTGCCAGCAGCCTGTTCGTCGAGCGTCGGGAAGACAGCCTTTTCATAGGCAGCAGCCGGCGGCAGCTTGTCGAGGAGTTCCTTCGGAATCTTGCCGTTCTTGGCAAGATCGTTGAAGCGGATCGGGTGGCAATAGCCCTTCAGCCAGCCAACCTGGCCTTCGTCGGAATAAAGGAACTCCATCCAGAGCTTGGCGGCGTTCGGGTGCGGAGCGAAAGCCGAGATCGCCTGCACGTAGACGCCGGCGACAACGCCCGAAGCCGGAACGGTGACTTCAACCGGCGGGTTGCCGTTCAGGCTGTCGCGCCATGCGAGACCGTTATAGTCCCATGCGACGACGATCGGGGTGGCGCCCTGAGCGAGCGAAGCGGACTTGCCGATGACCGGAACGAAGTTGCCAGCCTTGTTGAGCTGAGCGAAATACTTCAGGCCGGCTTCGCCGATCTTGGTCGCATCCGTTTCGCCAGCGGCGAGGCCGGCAGCGTAAGCGGCCTGGACGGCCTGGTTGGACGTGCGCGGGTCGCCAGCGAGCGATACCGTGTTGGCATATTCCGGCTTCAGCAGGTCAGCCCAGTCCTTCGGCGGGTTCTTGACGATGTCCTTGTTCACGACGAAGGAGAGAACGCCGTAATAATCGCCGTACCAGTAGCCGTCGGCATCCTTGGCGCTGTCCGGAATCGAATCCCAGGTCGAGACCTTGTAAGGCTGGATCAGGCCGTCTTTCTTGGCGGACGGACCAAAGGAGAGGCCGACGTCGATGACGTCGGGAGCCTGCGGGCCAGTGTTGCCCTTGTTGGCGCGGATGGCTTCAATTTCGTCGCCCGAACCGGCGTCCGGATTGAGTTCGTTGACTTCAATGCCATACTTCGCCTTGAAGGCTGCGATAAGGTCGCCATAACCGCACCAGTTGTGGGGCAGAGCGATGGTGGTCAGCGTGCCTTCCTTTTTGGCGGCAGCGATGAGGTCCGCGCTCGGTTCAGCAGCCGCGATGGCGGTCGAAGCCATGATCATCGCAGTGGAGAGCGTCAGAAGACGATGAATTTTCGTGATCACTGGTATTCCTCCTTTTAGGTTTTCAGTGTCTGGCGTTGCTGTTAATGACGTTGCATGAAGGTTGTGTGACGGATTCAATGAGTTGCGTTTCCAGCAAATGCAGGGATTTACTCTTATTCACGAACTATGACGGACAATGTCTTGCTGACGAATTCGCAGGTCGTTATTCAATACTTCTTTTCCCTCTAACTTAGCTTGCGGAAAAGGCGTGTCTGTTCGAAGAGGCCTTCCAGGGTTTTCATGCGCTCGCTCGTCTCGTCCCAAGTCGAACTCTGCACGGCTTCGATCAGCGCTTCGACGATAAAGAGGGTGACGACCGAGGAATCCCAGGCCGATGGCGCTTCTATTTGCACGCGAAACGTGTGTCTGGCATGCTTGGCGGCGGGTGTAGCCCATTGGTCGGTGAAGACGATGATCTCGGCCCCATGGCGGCGGGCGGCGGCAGCGAGATTGACCATCTCCTGCTCATAGCGCCTGATATCGAAGATCACGAGCAGGTCGCCGGGGTTCATGTTCAACACATATTGCGGCCACGAGCTGGAGTTGGACGAGAGCAGGGTCGTGTTCGGGCGGATGACTTGCATATGGGTGAAGAAATATTCGGCAAGCGCGCCGGTGATGCGCCCGCCAACGAAATAAAGCCCGCGTTTACGCTCCGACAACAGCGCGGCGACGCTCTCAAAGGTCGCGACATCGATGTCCGTCAGCGTTTGGCGGAGATTGCCCATGATAGCATCGGCGAAGCGATTGAGGATGTGCGTGCCGGGGGCATTGGATGCCCAGCGGTCGTGCTTGGTCAGCGGATTGGAGATGGTCGCCTCGACCTCGTGATGGAGGTGCGACTGAAAATCGGGATAACCCTTATAGCCGAGTTTCTGCACCATGCGCGCCACGGTCGGCGTCGACACGCGGGCGTTCTCGGCGACCGTCGTAATGCTGCCCAACCCCGAAACGGGGTAGTTGTCGAGCAGGCTCTTGGCGAGCTGCTTTTCGGCGCGCGTCAACGCGTCGAATTGGGCATGGATTACGTCCGAAACTGTCTTCGACGCATTGCTCACTCGATTTTAGCTCCCCGGGACGGTCTTATGCCAGTCTCCTGTGACGATATAACAACGCTGTCACATTTCGTGTCAATGTCACAAATGAAGAAATAATTTCAGTTTGGAGTTGACAGTGGCTGAAACCTGAAGAATTCTTTTCTTATAAATATTTTATTAAGTAGCGATGGGGCGCCTTCAATGCTGGCCCAGCAAGGCATTCTGACGGAAGCGGATGGCGAATGCGTCGCGGTCGAACGGCCGGACGGAAAGAGTCCGTTTTTCATCATTTGCGAACACGCATCTCGCAGGCTGCCGGAACGCTTCGGCGATCTTGGCCTGTCGCCTGAAGCGCTTTCCAGCCACATTGCCTGGGATCCAGGGGCATTGGCAGTTGCTCGGAAAATTTCCGACAGTCTCGATGCAACACTGGTCCACCAGCGTTTTTCGCGCCTGATCTATGATTGCAACCGGCCGCCGGAAAGCGCTGGCGCCATGCCGGAAATCAGCGAGATCTACACGATCCCCGGCAATCAGCATTTGCGGGCCGCGGATCGGGAGGCACGGACCGAGGCGCTTTACATACCGTTCCACAACCGCATTCAGGCACTTTTGAAAGAGCGGGCGGCCCGGGGACAAAAAAACGTGATCGTCACTGTCCACAGCTTTACGCCTGTCTACAATGGCAAGCGTCGGGCGGTGGAGCTCGGCATTCTTCACGATGAGGATCGCTGGCTGGCGGATCGTATGCTCGATGCGGCGGCTCAGGCGCCGCTCTATCGTACCGAGCGCAACGAACCTTACGGGCCTGAGGACGGCGTTACCCATACGCTGAAATTGCATGGGATCGCCAATGGTTTGCATAACGTAATGATCGAGGTCCGCAACGACCTCGTCGTGGATGACGTCGGCCAAGGGGTCGTGGCCGACTATCTGACAGGGCTTCTCCAGAGCAGTCTGGAAGCCTGATTAGAAGAAGAAAAGACCCCGGGGAGCAGCTCAACTGCGATCGGGCCATACGGCAAAAAGCCGGTGGCTCACATGACATATGGTCCTCCGCAATTCCGCGGAAGGCTTGGTTTTAGGGGGAATGACATGTCTGATTACACAGACTTAGACAAGAAAGAGGATGTGCATATCCTGCACTCCATGGGCTATGCCCAGGAGTTGGAACGGCGCATGAGCTCGTTTTCGAATTTCGCGGTATCCTTTTCGATTATTTGTATTCTTTCCGGTGGTATCAATTCGCTTGCACAGGCAACGTCAGGTGCAGGTGGCGCGGCGATCGGCATCGGCTGGCCGGTCGGTTGCTTTATTTCCCTGGTCTTTGCCGTCGCGATGGCACAGATCAGCTCGGCCTATCCGACAGCGGGCGGGCTCTATCACTGGGGTTCTATCCTCGGTAACCGCTTTACCGGCTGGCTGACCGCCTGGTTCAACCTTCTCGGTCTCGTTACGGTTCTCGGCGCGATCAATGTCGGCACTTACTATTTCTTCATCGGTGCCTTCGGTGGCTATTTCGGCATGACCGATACGACGTTGGTCCGGATGGTGTTCCTGGTCGTCATCACCGGCCTTCAGGCGTTGGTGAACCATATGGGCATCGGACTGACGGCAAAGCTGACCGACTTTTCCGGCTATCTGATCTTTGCAACGTCGATCGCGCTGGCGATCGTGTGCCTGATCGCAGCACCGTCCTATGACTTTGCCCGCCTGTTCACCTTCACGAACTATTCGGGCGTGGCAACGATTGCTGCCGACGGCACGGCGACCGGCGCTCCGGTCTGGCCGCAGGTTTCCACCTTCTGGGTCTTCGCTCTCGGTCTGCTGCTGCCGATCTATACGATCACCGGCTATGACGCTTCGGCGCATACGTCGGAAGAGACCGTCAAGGCGGCTCATTCCGTTCCCCGCGGCATGGTTGCCTCCGTGCTTTGGTCGGCATTGTTTGGCTACATCATGCTGTGCTCTTTCGTGCTGATGCTGCCGAACATGGACGATGCCGCAAAGCAGGGCTGGAACGTGTTCTTCTGGGCGATGGACGCTCAGGTGAACCCGATCGTCAAGGACATCCTGTATTTCCTGATCTTCATCAGCCAGTGGCTGTGCGGCCTGGCGACAGTCACGTCGGTCTCGCGCATGATCTTCGCGTTCTCGCGTGACGGTGGCCTTCCGGCTTCGAAGGCGCTCTCCAAGGTCAGCCCGAAATATCGTACGCCTGTTTCGGCGATCTGGGCGGGTTCGATCCTTTCGGTGCTGTTCGTCTGGGGTTCCTCGTTGGTGTCGATCGGCGATACGCCGGTCTACAGCATCGTCGTTTCGTGCACCGTCATCTTCCTCTTCTTCTCCTTCGCGATCCCGATCACGCTCGGCCTGTTCGCGTGGGGCACGTCGAAGTGGGACAAGATGGGTCCGTGGAACCTCGGCGAGGGGCTGTTCAAGCTCTTTGCCGTGCTGACGGTCATTGCGATGATCATCATCTTCGTTCTCGGCATTCAGCCGCCGAATGACTGGGCGGGTATCATTACCGTCGGCTTCCTCGTGCTGACGGCAATCGTCTGGTTCGGTTTCGAGCGTCGCCGTTTCAAAGGCCCGCCGATTGGTGATGCGATCGCCAAGCGCAAGGCTGATATTGCTGCTGCGGAAGCGGCTGTCGGCGAAAGCTGAGAGCGGGACCATACGTCCTAAAATCATGAGGCCGCATCCGTGCGGCCTCTTTCACCGGCACGAACGCGGCGCGAAATGCGGGTTGCTCCCGCCAGGGAATGTCGTTTTGTTGTCCGATGTCACCATTAATGTTCAGGCGGATCAAACATGAGCACTAGCTATACGCTCGACGACCTCAGACTGGATGTGGCCGAGGGTCGCATCGACACGGTTCTGGCATGCCAGGTGGACATGCAGGGCCGCCTGATGGGCAAACGATTCCAGGCGGAATTCTTCGTCGAAAGCGCCTGGAAGGAAACGCATAGCTGCAACTATCTGCAGGCGACCGATATCGAGATGGAAACCGTCTCCGGCTACAAGTCGACCAGCTGGGAGAAGGGATACGGCGACTACACGATGAAGCCGGATCTCTCGACGCTTCGCCGTATTCCCTGGCTCGAAGGCACGGCGCTTGTGCTCTGCGACGTGCTCGACCATCACACCCACGAAGAAGTGGCTCATTCGCCGCGCGCCATCCTCAAGAAGCAGGTCAAGCGCCTCGAGGCTCTGGGCATGAAGGCCTATATGGCCTCGGAGCTCGAATTCTTCCTGTTCGACCAGACCTATGACAGCGCCCGCGAGTCGGGCTATCGCAACCTCAATCTCGTGAGCGGCTACAACGAAGACTACCATATCTTCCAGACCACCAAGGAAGAGGATGTGATGCGGGCGATCCGCAAGGGCTTGCAGGGTGCCGAGATCCCGGTCGAGAATTCGAAGGGTGAGGCCTCGGCCGGCCAGGAGGAGATCAACGTCCGCTACGCCGATGCGCTCACCATGGCCGACCGCCATGCGATCATCAAGAACGGCTGCAAGGAGATTGCCTGGGCAAAGGGCAAGGCCATCACCTTCCTTGCCAAGTGGAACTACAGCGCCGCCGGCAGCTCGTCGCATATCCACCAGTCGCTGTGGAGCGCCGATGGCAAGACGCCGCTGTTCTTCGACAAGGAAGCAGAGCACGGTATGACGCCGCTGATGAAGCATTACGTCGCCGGACTTTTGAACCATGCCAGCGAAATCACCTATTTCCTCGCGCCCTATATCAACTCCTACAAGCGTTTCGTCGCGGGCACCTTCGCGCCCACCAAGGCGATCTGGAGCACGGATAACCGCACGGCGGGCTATCGTCTCTGCGGCGCCGAGACCAAGAGCATCCGCATCGAATGCCGTGTCGGCGGCTCCGATCTCAATCCCTATCTCGCCTTTGCCGCGCTGATTGCCGCCGGCCTCGATGGCATCGAGAACAAGCTTGAGCTGGAAGCGCCGTTCGTCGGAGATGCCTATGGTGCCCGCGAGGTTCGTGAAATTCCGCGCACGCTGCGCGACGCGGCAGTGGCGCTGTCGGGCTCGAAGATGCTGCGTGCAGCCTTTGGCGACGAGGTGATCGACCACTACACCCGCGCTGCCGAATGGGAGCAGGAGGAATATGACCGTCGCATCACGGATTGGGAGGTGGCGCGCGGATTTGAAAGGGCGTAAGCCTGCCGTTGATTAAGAACCCTGCCCAATTTTCGTCGCCAGGCGAGGGCAGGGAAGACGGCTGCGGGAAAGCGCTTCTTTCGGCGGCGCAGGGCCTGCGGGAACCTTCTTCGCGGCCAGCTGAAAATATGTTCGTGACTATAAAAACAGGATTTCGATCATGACCATGATCACATGCGTATCACCCGTGAACGGCGAGGTTTATGCGGAGCGTCCAGCGCTATCGCTGGAAGCCGCCAAGGACGTGGTGGCCCGCGCCCGCAAGGCGCAGAAGGATTGGGCGCGTCGCCCGCTAGAGGACCGCGTTCAGCTGGTGCTGAAGGGGGTCGCGCGTCTCAACGAGATGGCCGATGTCGTCGTGCCGGAGCTGACCTGGCAGATGGGGCGTCCGATCAAGTATGGCGGTGAATATCGTGGCTTCAACGAGCGCTCCAACTATGTCGCCTCGATCGCGGCCGATGCGCTGTCGCCGCTGGTGGTGGAAGACAGCGCGAATTTTGCGCGGCGCATCGAGCGTGAGCCGCATGGCGTCGTCTTCGTCATCGCGCCGTGGAACTATCCCTATATGACGGCGATCAATACGGTCGCTCCAGCGCTGATGGCTGGCAATACCGTTATTCTGAAGCATGCCAGCCAGACGCTTCTGGTCGGCGAGCGGCTGGTGCAGGCCTTTGTCGAGGTTGGCGTTCCCGCCGATGTCTTCCAGAACGTCTTTCTCGATCACGCAACGACCTCGGCGCTGATCGCCGCCGGCAGCTTTAACTTTGTCAATTTCACCGGTTCGGTCGAAGGCGGCCGCTCGATCGAGCGCGCTGCCGCCGGCACCTTCACCAGCCTTGGCCTCGAGCTTGGCGGCAAGGATCCGGGCTATGTCATGGAAGATGCCGACCTGGAGGCCGCCGTCGACACGCTGATGGACGGCGCGACCTTCAATTCCGGACAGTGCTGCTGCGGCATCGAGCGCATCTATGTGCATGAATCGCTCTATGACGCTTTCGTCGAAAAGTCGGTCGCCTGGGTGTCGAACTACAAGCTCGGCAATCCGCTCGATCCGGAAACCACGCTCGGACCGATGGCACACAAGCGCTTCGCCAAGGTGGTGCGCGAGCAGATCGCCGATGCGGTCGCCAAGGGCGCCAAGGCGCTGGTCGATCCCAAGCTTTTCCCGGCCGATGACGGTGGTGCCTATCTCGCGCCGCAGGTTCTCGTCAATGTCGATCACTCCATGGCCTTCATGCGCGAGGAAACCTTCGGCCCGGCCGTCGGTATCATGAAGGTGAAGAACGATGCGGAAGCGCTGGAGTTGATGAACGACAGCCCCTATGGCCTGACGGCGTCGCTCTGGACCAAGGATGTCGAGCGTGCCGCACGCATCGGCCGTGACATCGAAACCGGAACCGTTTTCATGAACCGCGCCGACTACCTCGACCCGGCGCTGTGCTGGACCGGCGTCAAGGAAACCGGCCGAGGCGGCTCGCTCTCCGTCATCGGCTTCCACAATCTGACACGCCCGAAATCCTACCATCTGAAGAAAGTAACAGCATGAGCACTATCTCAGCCAATTGGAGCTATCCTACCGCCTTCAAGCTCGGTCGCGGCCGGATCACGGAACTGGCGGATGCCTGCAAGAGCCTGGGGATCAAGAAGCCGCTGCTGATCACCGACCGGGGACTTGCCTCGATGGCGATCACCAAGACGGCGCTGGATATTCTCGAGGATGCCGGTCTTGGTCGCGCCATCTTCGCTGATGTCGACCCCAATCCGAACGAGAAGAACCTCGAGGCCGGCGTCAAGGCATTCAAGGATGGCGGTCACGACGGCGTCGTCGCTTTCGGCGGCGGCTCTGGCCTCGACCTCGGCAAGTGCGTCGCCTTCATGGCGGGACAGACGCGTCCGGTCTGGGATTTCGAGGACATCGGCGACTGGTGGACCCGCGCCAATGTCGAGGGCATTGCCCCGATCGTCGCCGTGCCGACGACGGCCGGCACCGGCTCGGAAGTCGGCCGCGCCAGCGTCATCACCAATTCCCAGACGCATGTGAAGAAGATCATCTTTCATCCGAAGTTCCTGCCGGGCGTCGTCATCGCCGATCCGGAGCTGACGGTCGGCATGCCCAAGGTCATCACCGCCGGCACAGGCATGGATGCGTTCGCCCATTGCCTGGAAGCCTATTCCTCGCCCTTCTATCATCCGATGTCGGCCGGCATCGCGCTGGAAGGCATGCGGCTCGTGAAGGAATTCCTGCCGCGCGCCTATAAGGAAGGCACTGATCTTGAAGCTCGCGCCAACATGATGAGCGCTGCCGCCATGGGCGCCGTCGCCTTCCAGAAGGGGCTTGGTGCCATCCACGCGCTGTCGCACCCGATCGGCGCTGTCTACAACACGCATCACGGCATGACCAATGCCGTCGTCATGCCGGCCGTCCTGCGTTTCAACCGCAAGGCCATCGAAGACAAGATCGCCCGCGCGGCGGCCTATCTCGGCATTTCCGGCGGTTTCGACGGCTTCTACGATTATGTGTTGCAGCTGCGCGCTGAACTCGGCGTTCCGGAAAGCCTCTCGGCCATGGGTATCGCACCGGATCGGATCGACGAACTCTCGGCCATGGCGATCGAAGACCCCAGCGCCGGTGGCAATCCCGTGCCGATGACGCTTGAAAACACCAAGGCGCTGTTTGCCGATTGCTTCTAGGCAGCAATGGCTCGGCTATCGGCCGTGCCTCGAGTGGATCGCAGCATGCTGCCAAGCTCCACAATAAAAAAGGGCCACCGGATTATTGATCCGGTGGCCCTTTTATTTGTACTGGCCGCAATCAATCCACGAATTCGACGACCACACCGGGCTTGACCATCTTGGCGAGTGCGGTAGCGTCCCAGTTGGTGAGGCGCACGCAGCCGTGGCTTTGCGATTTGCCGATCTTCGAGGGCTCGGGCGTGCCATGGATACCGTAGGTCGGTTTCGACAGTGCCATCCAGACAACGCCGACCGGGCCGTTCGGTCCGGGCGGAATGTCGAGGATCTTGTCGTTGGCGCCCTGCTTGAAATTGATCTTCGGATTGTAGGTGTAGCCCGGATTGAAGGCGACGCGTTCGACGGTGACCGTGCCGGACGGCGAGGGCGTGTCGGTCGAGCCGATGCTGGCGGGATAGGCGGCGATCAGGGTGCCGTTGGCGTCATAGGCAAAGACTTGCTTTCGACCCTTGTCGGCAAGAATCTTCGCGACAGTGCCGGTCTTGCTCGGTCCGGTATTGACCACCTTGATCGTGCTGCCCGGGACGGTGAAATCGACGCCCGGGTTCAGTTCCTTCAGATAGCCTTCATCCATGTGGAAGCGTTCGGCCAGCATTTCCGTGGTCGAGGTATAGCCGAGCGATGGCATCTGCGCCTTTTCGGCATAGTCCTCGGGGATCGACGCGACATAAGGGCCGGCGGCGTCGGCGGGCGTGATCGTGTAATTGATGATCGGCATGCCGCCCGACAGGCGCAGCTGCTCGAGGATCGAATCCGTATCCTTCGGATCAAGCGTCTGCCCGGTCATTTGCTGATAGGCGTAGATGGCCTTGGTGACATTGCCGCCCATACGGCCGTCGATGGCGCCTGGCGAAATACCCTGGCGAGCGAGGAAGACCTCGATCGCCGTGATTTCCATCTTCGACTTGCCCTTCAGCGTGATGACGGGTTCGGCCGGAGGCTTGCGCTGAATATCGGGCGTCTGCTGCGGATCGATCGATGCGTAGTCGTTACCGTTCGGATTCGTCTGACCCTGTTGGGTTTGCGCATCCGTATTCGGCTGGGCCTGGTCGTCGAGCGGCACGCGCTGAATGGAGCTGTCGCGAGGGATGCCGCCGGTTATGACGCTGCCGTCACTCCCGTCGCCGCGATATTGTCGATAGTCGCGGTAGCCGCCATTGTTGGAAAGCTGGGTGTCGCCATAGCGGCCGCCATCGCTGTAGCCGTCGTCAGTCGGTGCCTGAGGGTAGTAGGTGCTGGCCCGCATCTCGGTGGCGACGACATTGCCGTAGCGGTCGACCAAGACGCGCCGGCCACGCCCATCGCGCGTTCTCACATAATCCTGCTCTGAATACTGATCGAGGATTCGCCCGTCCGGAGTAACCAGAACGACATCGTTGCTCCCGCCGCGATAATACTGCGCCTGCGCATCGGTCAATGCGAGAGCGGATGCCGTGGCCGTCAGGGCCAAAGAAAGGCTTATTTTCAGGAACCGGTTCACGTCAGTCGAATCCTCGGATGGTGGCTGGCCGACACACACATGGTAATTTTGACACTAGTGTGGAATTTAAGATTATCATGCTGAATAAAATATAAAAATTTGTGTGATGAAGGCGTCAAGTTAACGTTCGGTAAGAGAAATCGCCATTTATTCTTGCCGCGCGCCATTTCGGGACCACTTTCGGATGGGTGGCCAATCAGACGCAGACCAGGGAGAATTGCGAGACATGATCGACTTTGCCGCAGCCACGGGGCCGAAATTGACGCTGGACGAGGGTTCCGTGCTGGATATCGGCGCCTGCGTCGTCGACGGCAACAATCTCGCGCCGGGACGCGCCATTCCCGATGACGGCGACCCGCGCATCGATCATTCCCTGGAAGGTTTTCTCTTCACCTGCGGCCCGGATCATATCCGTCATCCACAGCCGATGTCGGGTGCTTTCGAAGGTAGGCGTTATCCGTTGCACGGCTCCTTCTCTTCGCATCCGGCCAAAATCCTCTGGACCCGGTTCGAGGATGGCAATGCCGAGTGCCGTGCCGATATCGATGTTCTCACTGCTGAAGGCCGCACGGCGCGGCTGGAACGCCATTGGCGGATCGATGGCGCGACAGGCGAGGTTTCGCTTACGGATCGCGTCGTTAACACCAGCAGCGAAGCGATGCCGGTCTTTCTGATGTATCACATGAATGTCGGCGGCAAATGGTTCGATGACGGCGTCCGCCTTTCCGGGCAGATGCTGGAGAATGGCGGCTTTCCCTGGACTTTCGGCGAGGAGCATGGCGGGATTTTCTGCGTGCCGGCAGCGGGGAAGGGTAAGGATTGGTCCGAATTGAGCCTCGGGCCGATTGCCGCCATCGGTGGCAAGTCGCTGAGGGTACGATTCGGCACGGAGACGCTGCCGTTCCTGCAGATCTGGCGCAATCAGCGTGCGCCGGCAGATGTCTTCGGCATCGAGCCCGTATCGCACCGCTGGGTGTCGCGCGACGAGCTGGAGGAAGCAGACGAATTCAACATTCTTCAGCCCGGCGAAGCCCGGAGTTTTACACTCAACTTTGCCTTCGTCTGAGGGCTTCAGCGGTTGACGCTCGCTTTGTGGCGGCGTAGATCAAAGCCCTCGGTTTTATAGAGGAAGCGAACGATGGATATCCGCCCGATCGACGACGAATACTCGGTTTCCGGCCAGATCAGCCTGGAGGATCTCGACCAGATCAAGGCATTGGGTTTCAAGTCGCTCGTCTGCCATCGCCCGGACAATGAAAGCCCGGATCAGACGCCGTTCGCCGACATTGAAGCACGCGCCAAGGAGCTTGGCCTCGAAATCACCCATGTGCCAGTCGGGCCGATGGGCGTGACCGAAGAGGCCGTGCAGGGCATGGTCGACGCGCTCGACGAATTTCCGCGCCCGATGCTCGGCTATTGCCGTTCCGGCGCGCGTTCGACCGCGATCTACCAGAAGACGCATCATATTCGCGGCTGAACGGCCGCTTCCCGAACATAGAAGAGCTTTTGGGCGTTGCTGCTGAGCAGCGCCCGGTTTGTGACCCGTCACTGGACAACATCAGGAGAGAAATCATGAGCATCAAGCGTATCGACGTCGGAGCCCGCATGAGCGGCGCCGTCATCCACGGCAACACCGTTTACCTCGCCGGTCAGGTTGGCGAAGGCGCAAGCGTCACGGATCAGTGCAAGTCGGCTCTGGCCGAAGTCGATCGCCTGCTGGCCGCTTCCGGCTCCAGCAAGTCGAAGATCCTGCAGACGCTGATCTATCTCTCCGATATCGCCGACTTCGCCGAAATGAACGCCGCCTGGGAAGCCTGGGTCGATCCGGCCAACACGCCGGCTCGCGCCACCAGCGAAGCCAAGCTCGCTGCGCCGAAGTACAAGGTCGAGTTCATCGTCACCGCCGCGATCGACTAATTCGATCTGATGCGTTTTATAAGGCCGGTGAGTTTGTTCTTACCGGCCTTTTGCTTGCGAAATTTCCGTCAAGGTGCGGGAAGGCGTAATCGCTTCGGGATCGAGCATGATCTCGACGATTGCCGGCTTGCCGCTGGCGCGCGCCCGCTCGAAGGCGGGGCCGAAATCTTCCGTTGCCTTCACCGTTTCGCCATGGCCGCCATAGGCGCGGGCCAGGGCCGCGAAGTCCGGATTGTTCAGCGCTGTGGCGCTGACGCGACCGGGATATTCCCGTTCCTGATGCATGCGGATGGTGCCGTACATGCCGTTGTTGATGACCAGCGCGATCAGCGGCAGATCGTATTGTACGGCGGTCGCGAACTCCTGGCCGTGCATCATGAAGCAGCCATCGCCGGCAAAGCAGATCACTTCGCGCTCCGGAAACAGCTGCTTGGCGGCAACCGCTGCCGGCAGGCCGTAGCCCATCGAGCCTGAGGCGGGGGCGGCCTGGGTGTTGAAGCGGCGGAAACGATGGAAGCGGTGCAGCCAAGTGGCATAGTTGCCGGCGCCGTTGGTGAAGATCGTATCGACTGCCGTATTGGCCTCGATCCAGTCCATGATCCGGCCCATATGCACCGCTCCGGGGCTCGTTTCCGGCGTCTTCGACCAGGTGAGATAGGCGGCATGCATGCGCTCCGTCCGCTCTGCCCAGCGCGGCTCCCCCGGTGCTTCGAGATCAGCCAGAGCCCCGACGAAATCGGCCGGGCTGGTGCAGATCGCCAGATCCGGGCGATAGACGCGGCCGAGCTCTGAGGGATCGGGATGGATATGGACGAACTGCTGTTGCGGATAGGGGATGTCCATCAGCGTATAGCCGGAGGAGGGCATTTCCGAGAAGCGGCCGCCGAGGAGGATCAGCAGGTCAGCTTCCTTGACCTCCTTTGCCAGCGCCGGATTGATGCCGATGCCGACATCGCCGGCGTAATTCGGATGCAGATGATCGAACAGCATCTGGCGGCGGAAGGAGCAGCCGACCGGCAGCTTGAAGCGTTCGGCGAAGCTTTCGATCCCAGCAACCGCATCCTCATCCCAGCGCGTGCCGCCCAGGATGACCATCGGCCGTTCCGCTGCGAGCAAGCGCTGGCACAGATCATCGATCTGGGCGCGGCCCGGATGGGCTGCTACCGGCGTATAGGGCTTGGCATATGGAGCTTCGACCTCGTCGCGCAGCATGTCCTCGGGCAGCGTCAAAACGACGGGGCCGGGCCGGCCTGATGTTGCGACGGCGAAGGCGCGGGTGACGAATTCGGGGATGCGGGCGGCATCATCGATCTCGCCGACCCATTTGGCGAATTCGGTGAAGGCGCGGCGGAATTCCACTTCCTGGAAGGCCTCGCGTTCGCGGGCATCCCGCTGCACCTGGCCGATGAAGAGGATCATCGGGATCGAATCCTGCCGGGCGATGTGCAGGCCAGCCGATGCGTTGGTCGCGCCGGGGCCGCGGGTGACCATGCAGACGCCGGGCTCACCCGTCAGTCGACCCCAGGCGTCCGCCATCATCGCCGCGCCACCTTCCTGGCGGCAGACGAGCACCTTGATGTCGCTGTCATGCAAAGCGTCGAGCACGGCGAGAAAGCTCTCGCCGGGAACGCAGGAAATGCGCTGCACGCCGTTTGCCTTCAGAGCCTCGACGATGAGCTGGCCGCCGGTCCGTTTCATGCTTTTGCCTTTCCCTCCAGTTCCGCCAATTCGGCCAGAACCTCCTCCTGATGTTCGCCAAGGCGCGGGCTTGGCCGCGTGTAGGACAGCGGCGTCCCCGACAGGACCACCGGCGTCCGCACGCTCGGAATGACGGTGCCCACGGCATCCTCAAGATCGATCCGCAAGCCGCGAGCCTTGATCTGCGGGTCCGCGAACATATCCTCGATCGTATTGATGGCGCCGGCCGGTACGGCATTGTCCTCGCAGGCCTTCAGCAGATCCGCCTTGTTCCATGTCAGCGTTTTTGCCGAGATGAAGGCCCGGACGTCATAGCGGTGGGCGACGCGGGCCTTGTTGGTGGCATAACGCTCATCATCCGCATGCGCGTCGATGCCGAGGATCGCGCAGAGGCGGCGGAATTGTCCGTCATTGCCGATAGCGAGGATCAGATAGCCGTCAGCGGTCGGCACGACCTCGTAGGGCGAGATATTGGGATGGGCATTGCCGAGGCGCACCGGCGCCTTGCCGGAGATCAGGTAGTTCATGTTCTGGTTGGCGAGTACGGCGGATTGCACATCGAGCAGCGCCATGTCGACAAGCTGGCCTTCGCCGGTCTTCAGTGCATGGATCAGCGCTGCTTCGATCGCGGAGACGGCATAAATGCCGGTGAAGATATCGGCGATCGCCACGCCCGCCTTCATCGGCTGCCCGTCTGGTTCGCCGGTGATCGACATGAAGCCGGACATGCCCTGGACGATATAATCATAGCCCGCAAGGCCGGCATAGGGGCCGGTCTGGCCGAAACCGGTGATCGAGCAATAGACCAGCTTGGGATTGATCTTTCTCAGGCTCTCATAGTCCAAGCCATATTTTACCAGCCCGCCGAGCTTGAAGTTCTCGATCACCACATCGGCGGTCAGGACCAGCCGACGAACCAGATCCTGACCCTCTTCGGTCTTGAGATCGGCGATAACAGAACGCTTGCCACGATTGGTGGAATGGTAGTAGGCGGCGGAAAGATTTTCCCCATCCTTGCCCTCGACGAAAGGCGGCCCCCATTGGCGCGTGTCGTCGCCACCATCGGGATTTTCCACCTTGATGACATCGGCGCCGAGATCGGCCAGCATCTGCCCTGCCCAGGGGCCGGCGAGAACGCGGGCCAATTCGATGACGCGGATGCCGGTGAGCGGCGGCTTCTTGATGCTATTGGCTGTCATGTCGATCCGGATGGCGGCTAGGGTGTGAAAGTGACCTCAGATGTATCGGATACCGGCTTGGAAGCAAAGCGCCGCTCGCGCCAGAGAATATAGAGGCCGGAGCCGATGATGATGAAAATGCCGACCCATTTGATCAGGTCGGGGAAGTTGCCGAACACCAGCCAGCCGAAGGTCGTTGCCGAGACGATCTCGAAATATTGCAGCGGCGCCAGCGTCGAGGCCGGGGCGGAACGATAGGCATAGATGGTGAGGACGCCGGCGACAGCGGCAGACACGCCGACGCCGAGGAGATGGAGCATGGCGGTGCCGTCCGGTACGACGGGATCGATGATCGACGAACCGGTGCCCTGGCCGATCGCAAGGAGGATGAGGCAGATGACCGTGCCCCATATGCCGGTCTGGAACTGCATCGGCCATGCATCCTCGCTATGCGAGACGACGCGCGTGATCATTACGTAGACCGCGATGCACAGTGCGGTGACCACTGGCAACAGTGCGACGAAGCCGACCTCCGCGAAGCTCGGCTGAATGATCAACATCGCGCCGAAGAAGCCGACGGCGCAGGCCGTATAGCGCCGCCAGCCGATGGTCTCCTTCAGGAAGATGCTGCTGAGGATGGTCAGTATCATCGGCTCGACGAAGAAAATGGCGATGGCGTCGGCCACTTCCATGACCTGCAGCGTCGTGACGAAGGAAACCATCGATAGCGTCAGCACTGCGGCACGAATGGCATGCACGCCGCTTCGGCGCAGCGACCACAGACCCCATTGTCCTCGCAACGCCATCATCGGCAAGGCGAACAGCGACTGAAAAATGAAGCGCGCGGCGGTGACTTCCGCCGGCGGGATGGTCGTGGCGGCAAGCTTTGCGAAAATGTCGATGATCGGTGACAGGATCACCGATAGGAACATCATCAACAGGCCGAACGTCAGCTCAGACTGACGAAAACGGGGCAGGGAACTGCCGGTGGCATTCATTTGAAAAGTCCTTAGGGGTCAGGCCTTTGCCGTCAGTTGCCGACACCAGTCCGCAAAATCGGAAATGGCGGCGGCCGCGCCGATCTCGTTCAGCGTCTCATGGCGCATGTCCTGATAGATGGTCAGGCTAATATGCGAGAAGCCGGCCGTTTTCAAATGGTTTGACAGCCAGGACATCGCCTTTCCATTATCTGTCGCCGGGTCCCGTCCGCCCCCCACCAGATGGATCGGCATGTCGCGCCGGAGCCGATCAAGGTAGGTCTTTTGCGGCGCGCGGAAGGTCAGTTCGAAGAGATCCAGCCACAGGGATACCGAGGCATCGAAGCCGCAGAGTGGATCGGCGATATATTTATCCACCTCCTCGGGGATGCGTGACAGCCAGTCGAATTCGGTGCGCCGGTCGGCGATCGATTTGCCCCAGACGCCGAAGGTCAGCTTCGGCAGCAGCCCGCTCGGTACGTCCGACCCTTTGAGCATGCGTTCCGTCTTCAGGATGACCTGCGCCACGCGCCCGGCGAGACCGGGGTTGAAGTTCGAGTTCCAGACCGTAGCGGCATCGAATTTATCAGGATGCGTCACCGCGACGTTCAGGCTGATCAGCCCGCCCATCGAGTGGCCGAACAGGATAATTGGCAGGTCCGGATAAGTGGTTGCGGCAAGCTCGCGCATCGCCAGGACATCGGCAATGACCATATCGACGCCATCCCGCCGGGCAAAGCGGCCGAGCGGCGCGTCGTCGGCCGTCGTTTCGCCGTGGCCGCGATGATCATGGGCGTAGACATGAAAGCCGCGTGCCGCCATGGCCTCGGCGAAGCCTTCGTAGCGGCGGGAATGTTCGGCAAGACCGTGGCTGATGAGAAGGACGCCATGCGCTTCGTCCCGCGCCGGCAGGTGATGATAGGCGAGCGTCGCGCCCGTCGGGCTGTCCAGATGCCTCGTTTCGGCAAACATGTGCATTTCCTCCTCACGCAGACGAAAGGTTATCACCTCGCCGATTGCAATGGAGTGTTGGCGAAGCGCACAGAAATAAATCTCCGGGCTGGCTTTGAATCAGGGTTGCGCGCGGCCGATCAAACTGCTTACTTGTTCTCATATTGTTCTATCTGGAGACGTGGAATGAGGCATTGGGTTCGCGGATGCATGGTCGCGGTTCTGTCGGTAGTAATGGCGGCGAGTGCGGTGGCGCAGGAGAACAGTCGGGGCCGGACGCGGTTCATTTTGGCGGCAAGCTGGGAGCCTGCTTTCTGCCAGACGAACCAAAAGAAAGCGGAATGCCGCAACCAGTCTTCCGATAATCATGATGCGAAGAATTTTTCGCTGCATGGCCTCTGGCCGATGCGACAGGAATATTGCGACGTTTCCGATGATCTGAAGCAGGCCGATCGCAGCAGCGACTGGAAGGATCTCCCGGCTGTCGAACTGTCGGCCGACACCAAGGCTGCACTGGATAAGGTCATGCCCGGCACGCAATCCGGTCTGGAGCGGCATGAATGGATCAAGCACGGCACCTGCACCAAGCTCAGCGCCGATGATTATTTCGGTGGAGCCGCCGGTTTGATCGACGAACTCAATGCATCCGCTGTGCGCGATCTTTTCGTGCAGAATATCGGCAAGACGCTCGACGCCGATACGATCAAGGCCGCTTTCGACAAGAGCTTCGGCGAGGGTGCCAGCGACCGGGTGAAGATGAGCTGCCGGCGTGTCGGCAAGGTGCGGGTGATCTCGGAACTGACGATTGGCCTCTCCGAAGACGCCATTCAGCCTGCGCAAGGGAGTGAGCCGCGGCTCGCGGATCTGATCCAGGGTGCCGGCCGCACGTCGTTCGGCTGCGATCAGGGCATGGTGGATGCAGCCGGTTTTTGACGTCCGGAAGCCCCTCTGACGCGGATAAATAGCTCTCGGACAAGGTTTCGCCGTTGCCCGAGAGCGGGGTTTCGCCTACATAGCGGCACAATTCGCAATGTTATCCGCCCGTGGAGTAACCCAAGCTATGGCACGTCAGTTCATTTATCATATGGCCGGTCTGAATAAGGCTTATGGCGCCAAGAAAATTCTCGAGAATATCCATCTCTCGTTCTACCCCGACGCCAAGATCGGTATTCTCGGTCCGAACGGCGCCGGTAAATCGACGGTGCTGCGCATCATGGCCGGCCTCGATAAGGAATATACCGGCGAAGCCTGGCTGGCCGACGGCGCCACCATTGGTTACCTGCCGCAGGAGCCGCAGCTCGATCCGGCGAAGACCGCGCTTGAAAACGTCATGGAAGGCGTTGCGGCAAAGACGGACGTTCTCAATCGCTACAACGAACTGATGATGAACTATTCCGACGAGACGGCGGAAGAGGGCGCAAAGCTCCAGGACATCATCGACGCGCAGAACCTCTGGGACCTGGAAAGCCAGGTGGAGATGGCAATGGACGCGCTCCGCTGCCCTCCGGGCGACGCCGACGTCACCAACCTTTCCGGCGGTGAACGCCGTCGTCTGGCACTGTGCAAGCTGCTGCTGTCGCAGCCGGACGTCCTTCTGCTCGACGAACCGACCAACCATCTTGACGCTGAAACCATCGCCTGGCTGGAAAAGCATCTGCGTGCCTATCCGGGCGCCGTGCTGATGATCACCCACGATCGCTACTTCCTGGATAACGTTACCGGCTGGATCCTCGAACTCGATCGCGGCCGCGGCATTCCTTATGAAGGCAACTACTCTTCCTACCTGCTGGCGAAGGCAAAGCGCATGCAGCAGGAAGGTCGCGAAGAAGCAGGCCGCCAGAAGGCGATCGCACGCGAACAGGAATGGATCGCCTCCAGCCCGAAGGCGCGTCAGTCGAAGTCCAAGGCCCGTATCCGCGCCTATGACGAGCTGGTCGATGCCGCAGAGAACCAGCGTCCCGGCGATGCGCAGATCATCATTCCGGTCGGCGAGCGTCTCGGCCAGGTGGTCATCGAAATGGAAGGCATCAACAAGGGTTATGGCGACCGGATGCTGATCGAAGGTCTGTCGCTGAAACTGCCGCCGGGCGGCATCGTCGGCGTCATCGGTCCTAACGGTGCCGGTAAGACGACGCTTTTCCGCATGATCACCGGCCAGGAAAAGCCGGATAGCGGCAGCGTCCGCATCGGCGATAGCGTTCATCTCGGCTATGTCGACCAGAGCCGCGATGCGCTCGATGGCAGCAAGACGGTCTGGGAG
Organism: Rhizobium sp. GW821-FHT14E12; assembly: GCF_058803745.1. NCBI lineage: Bacteria > Pseudomonadati > Pseudomonadota > Alphaproteobacteria > Hyphomicrobiales > Rhizobiaceae > Rhizobium > Rhizobium sp. GW821-FHT14E12. Next base: position 759,871 of record NZ_JBXAPH010000001.1, on the reverse strand, counting down.
GAAATTTCCGGCGGCGCCGAAGTCATCAAGCTCGGCAAGTATGAAATGAACTCAAGGGCTTATTGCGCGACGTTCAACTTCAAGGGCGGCGACCAACAGCAGAAGGTCGGCAACCTCTCCGGTGGCCAGCGCAACCGCGTGCATCTTGCCAAGATGCTGAAGGCCGGCGGCAACGTTCTGCTGCTCGACGAACCGACCAACGACCTTGATACCGAAACGCTGGGCGCGCTCGAGATTGCTCTCGAAAACTTCGCCGGCTGCGCCGTGATCATCAGCCATGATCGCATGTTCCTCGACCGCCTGGCCACGCACATCCTCGCCTTCGAAGGCGATAGCCATGTCGAATGGTTCGAAGGCAACTTCGAAGACTACGAACAGGACAAGATGCGTCGCCTCGGTGTTGACAGCATCAATCCGAGCCGCGTGACCTACAAGCGCCTGACACGATAAGCTTGTCGCTTTCCTGCCATCGAGAACCCCGGCCTGTCCGGGGTTTTTCTTTATCCAGGCGAGGGAAATTCGTATTCCTCCGCCGACAGATACTAACAGATTTCCGACGTCCGAGTGTTTCCGGCTGTGAATTGGCTCTTGCAGATTGCGACAAAATCACATAAAGATATCTTTATATCTTGATTGGGTGACGAATGACGGATCTGGTTAAACTTGGCTTGGACAATCTGGTGGATGTGCTGAAGGCGGCCGGTGAGCCAACGCGGCTGCGCCTGCTGGCGCTGCTTGCCGCCGGGGATCTGACCGTCACCGATCTTACCGAAATTCTCGGCCAATCGCAGCCGCGCATCTCGCGGCACCTGAAGCTGCTCGGCGAGGCCAATCTGATCGACCGCTATCAGGAGGGCGCCTGGGCTTATTTCCGTCTGAAGCAGGACGGCAAGGCGGTCATCCTGGCGCGCGAGCTTCTCCGGCACACGGCCGAGAGCGACCCCGTATTGCTGCGCGATGGCGAGCGGTTGACCGCCGTCAAGCGTATTCGCGCCGAGCGGGCGCAGGCCTATTTCAGCCGCAATGCCGCCGAATGGGACGAGCTGCGTCGCCTGCATGTCGCCGACGAAGATGTCGACAAGGTGATGATTGAGTTGATCGGACCGCAGCAGATCGACGCCTTTCTCGATCTCGGCACCGGCACCGGCCGGATGCTGCAATTGCTGGCGGGGCACTATCGCCGTGCAGTCGGTATCGATGCCAGCCGCGACATGCTGGCCGTGGCGCGCGCCAATCTCGACCGGTCGAACATCACCGCCGCTTCGGTGCGGCATGGCGATATCTTCAATTTGCCGCTCGAGGCGCAGGATTTCGACCTGATCACCATCCATCAGGTGCTGCATTTTCTGGATCAGCCGGAAATCGCCATCAACGAGGCGGCGCGGATGTTGCGGCCCGGCGGCCGGCTGGTGATCATCGATCTGGCACCGCACGGGCTGGAATATCTGCGCGATGAACATGCACATCTAAGGCTCGGTTTCTCCCATCAGATGATGTCGGATTGGTTGAAAGCAGCGGGGCTTGATGTCGAGCAGGTGCAGGACCTTCATTCGGGGAGGGAAGGCGGTTCAGGGTTGACGGTGACGATCTGGCTGGCGCGCGACCCGCGGCTGCTGATCGCTGCTGAACAGAGCCGACAGGCATCCCCCATTCTTGCTGGGAGAGTTTGATATGTCTTCTAAGAACGAGAACGGCCAAGGTGGCATCCGTATTTCCTTTGAGTTCTTCCCTCCGAAATCGGAGGAGGCCGAAGCGCAACTGTGGAATACGGTTGAAGAGCTCAGCGAATGGGAGCCGGAATTCGTTTCGGTAACCTATGGCGCCGGCGGCACGACCAAAGCCCCGACATTGTCTGCCGTGCGCCGGATGATCCACGAGACGCCGTTCACCACGGCTTCGCACCTGACTTGCGTGGGCGCAACGCGTGAAGACACCCATCGGGTCATCGATGACTTCCTCGCGACCGGTGTTCGCCGTTTTGTGGCGTTGCGTGGCGATCCGCCAACGGGCGTCGGTTCCGCCTACCACCCGCATCCGGACGGTTATGCCAATGCCGCCGAGCTGGTGGCGGCCCTGCGCGAGCGCGGCGATTTCGATATTTCCGTGTCTGCCTATCCGGAAAAGCATCCGGAGAGCCGTGACACCGCCGCCGACATCGACATGCTAAAGCGCAAGGCCGATAATGGCGCCGACCGGGCGCTGACCCAGTTCTTCTTCGATAATGATGCTTTCGAGCGTTATCACGACCGCGTTCGCGCTGCCGGCATCGAGATCCCGGTCGTGCCGGGCATCATGCCGATCCAGAATCTCACGCAATTGAAGCGCTTCGCCGGGGCTTGCGGCACCAGCATTCCATCCTGGCTGGACGATCGTTTTGACGGCCTCGATGATAATGTCGATGAACGCGCCAAGGTCGCTGCCGATGTTGCCGCCGAGCAGATCAGGGATCTGGTGCGTCGCGGTATCCACGAGTTCCATCTTTATACCATGAACCGTTCGCCGCTCGTCTCAGCCGTCCTCGAGCGATTGGGTCTGCAGCGCAAGGCGGATGCGCGCGCTGTCGCCTGACGTAATCCGGGAAACGTAGCCATGAAAAAGCGCATGTCGGATCTTCGGCATGCGCTTTTTAAATGGAATAGTTGTTTTGTTTGCTTTCAGGAGTTCGGTTGTCTGCGGCAGTCGTTCTTCGTCAGATGAAAAGCATCGTCACGACGAATACAAAGGCTGCACCGACTACTAGGACGTTGATGGATCGCGTCAATCCCATGTCTTCCTCCTTAGTCAACCGTTAGAGTCTATGTCGGAAATGTGTCGCTTGGAAAGCGAATTCGATGCTGCAACGCGGCATGCTGCGCAGAATTTGAATCGGGATCGCATTGCAAGTCATTGTTATCATGAAAAAATTTCCCTTTCACGAAATTTAATGCATCGTTAATTTAGGCGTGAACAAAGTTAATATCCGGGTCCTTTGCTGAAGCGTCACCGGATAACTTCTTGCCTCGGCTATAGGCGGCTCGTGCCCGGCCGCAGTCTCGCATAAACCCGTCCGTCCAGTATGAGCAGGCCAGCGCCGATCAGCAGCATGCCGGCGATTTCCGGCAATCCCAGTCGTTCGCCGAGGAAGAGGAAGCCGAGCAGGATGGCGCTTGGCGGTACGAGCAGGGTGACCAGCGAGGCGTTGGTAGCGCCGGCGAGCGCCATGATGCGGAAATAAAGGATATAGGCGAGGGCGGTGGACAGCAGCGCCATGCCGAGGATGGCGGCGATAACGCTAGCCGGTGGCATGGCCAGGCTCCACGGATGATCCACCAGAAGGGCCGTCGGCAGCATGATGATCGAAGAGCCGGTCAATTGGCCCGCCGCGACAACAGGCGGGGCCATACCCTTGAAACGCTTGGCATAGATCGCCGCGAAGCCATAGGAGATCGCTGCAAGAATCGGCAGCAGCAATGCCCAAAGCGGAATTGTGGTGCTTCTCGTTACGCTAGGACCGAGCAACACGATCGTGCCGACGAGCCCCGTCAGGCAGCCGGCAAGTTTGGCGGGCGTCAGCCTCTCGTCCGTGGTGAAATGATTGCCGATCAACACGGTCCAGATCGGCGTCGTCGCGTTGAGGATGGAGGCGAGCCCGGCGCCCATCTGCGTTTGGCCGATGAAGATCAGCGCATGCGGTATGGCGTTGTTGATCAGGCCGAGCAGAAGGAATTGCCGCCAATGCGTTCGCAGCAGATGATAGATCTGGAGGCGACCGGCGATATAGAGATGCAGCGCCAGAGCCGCCAGCGACAGGCGTAGGAAGACCAGCGTGAATGGCGGGACGGAGTGCACGGCGATGCGGGCGAAGAAGAATGAGCCACCCCAGATCAGCCCGAGCGCCAGCAGCAAGCTCCAGGTGAGTGCGTTGATGCCGTTGTTGGTCGTCATTGGGCGTCTCTCCTCGTCTTTCGTCTATTCTGGCGATACGAGAGAGGTTCTCCACCCGTTTCCTGCGGGGGCTTTACCGGAAAAGCAAAAAAGGCGACCCGAGGGCCGCCTTTCGCAAAAACAGAAGCAAATCTCAGAGCGCGTTCAACAGCGCCTGCGTCGCCCAGCCATCGGCCGGGAGGCCGAGGCGGAACTGTTCCTTCTGGATGGCAACGCGCGTGCCGGAGCCGAGGATACCGTCGATCTTGCCGACGTCATAGCCGCGTGCCGTGAGCTTGGTCTGAAGTGCCTTCATGTCGACATCGTTCAGGCCAGGTTCCGGTGTTCCCTTATTATAGGGCGGCGCGCCGCCAAATCTGGTCGCGAAATAGGCAGCCGACGTCGTGTAGATGAACGACTGGTTCCATTCAAGAAAGGCGCTGTAATTCGGATAGGTCAAGAAAGCCGGACCCTTGCGGCCCTGCGGCAGGATGAGAGCGGCTGTAAGTGAACCGAAACTCGTATTGCCGTCGCGTGGCTTGACGCCGAGCTGGAACCAGTCGGCAGCCGTGAGCGTGCCGCCAAGGCCGGACTTTTCCCAGGGCAGATTGTCGGGCACACTTACCTCCTGCAGCCACGGCTGGCCACGCTGGAAGCCCAGACTTTGGAAGAACCGCGCTGTCGTGAGAATGACGTCGGGCGCACTTGTTTTCATATTGACATGGCCATCGCCATCGCCATCGGTGCCGTAAGAGATGATCGAGGGGGGCAGCATCTGGGTCTGGCCGATTTCCCCGGCCCAGGCACCCGTCATGGTATCGGGGTCGGCATCGCCATGTTGCACCATTTCGATGAAGCCGATCAAACGCGGACGGAAAAACTCAGGTCTGCGGCAGTCGTGCGAGAGGGTGACCAGCGCATTGCGGGTATTGAAATTACCCTGAACGGCACCGAAGTCGGTTTCCATGGCCCAATAAGTGGTGATGATACCGGGGGGCACGCCATAGTCTTTTTCAGCCTTGGCGAAGACATCGGCATATTGCTTCAATTTCTGGCGTCCGATATCGAGGCGCCCCTGGCTCACGGTGCGCTGCGAGAACTCGAGGAAGGTCTGGCGGAATACACCCTGGCTACGGTCCATGGCGAGAACCTTGGGATCGATCTGCGCGCCGGCAAATGTCTTGTCGGCGGACGCGGCATCGGCGCCAGCAGCGATGGCTTCAGCCTTGACGCCCGCGAGGAAAACGGGAAGGTCACCACCGCAGGCAACCTTGGCAGCGCCGCTACCCTCCGCATTCGACGGCGTGGCAGGGGTCGCGCTCTGCGCCATTGCCACGCTTGCCATGGCTGAAGCGAAGATCAACGCGAGTGCGCTGCGTCGAATGGTGTGGCGGTCCATGGGCGATCCTCTTTTCTGATAGAATAGGGTCGCTTTCACAGAAGATTGTGACAGAAGCAAGAGAGAAGTTAGGGCAGTCTCAAGAATTTCCTTCCTTCTGTACTGCCGCCAGCCAATTGTTCCAATTCTGTTCGGAACCGGCGAAAACATTGATGTCCGTCGGCCCCTTGATTCCGGGAATGACACCGGTCGAGGTGTACTGCCAGAAAGCCCAGGAACGGTCGGCATAGGTCGCCGTCGGATGCTTGGCGACCGAGCGGACCCAGAAGTGATAGTCCTTGAAGTAACCTGCAAGGTTCTCGCGATGGAAATCGACCGAGGTATAAATGATCGGGCGCTTGCCGTAATAGCCTTGCAGGCGATCCATGAAACGCTTGACTTCCGTCCGGACCGTCTCCGGGTCCGGTCTCGTACGGCAAGTGGGGGAGCCAGGATTCCATTCGAGATCGACAACAGGCGGAAGCGCCATGGCATCCTTCGGCACGTTGCGGATGAACCAATCGGCTTGCTCATCTGCCGTCGAGCAGAAATAATAGAAATGATAGGGCGCGTGCGCGATGCCGGCGGTATTGGCCTCCTGCCAATATTCGCTGAAGCGCGGATCGATCCGGTCCTTGCCTTCGGTCGCCTTGATGAAGACGAAGGAAACGCCGGAGCCCTTGACCGTCTGCCAGTCGATATCGCCCTGCCATTTGGAGACGTCGATGCCGTGGATGGGATGGCGCTCGGGATGGTCACGGCCGAAATCCTGAGGCTTGGTATCCTTGAATCGGGCCTTCGGAATGGAAGCGGTCTGCAGGGCATCATAGCCCGTCGTGCAGCTGTTCAGGAAAAGGGCGAGCGGCAGTAAGCACAACAGAAGCCTGCGCATGGATATCCCGTTATGGCGCGAGTGATCTTGCTGCCCCAAGGCTTGGCTTCCGTAATGTCTGGTCCCCGAAAATCCAAAGAAGCGGCGGGCCAAGCTGCTTGCAGCCCGGCCTTACCACTTTATTCACCATATCAACGTAAAAAATCCGTTATCTTCAAGTAAATTCTTATACTTGAAGCGCCAAGCAGGCAAATTTCGAGCTGAATTCGGGTCTTCGGCCTAGGCGGCCGGCTTGATGACGACGGCTCTCCAGGCATAACCCCGTCCGATCTCTTCGAAGATCAGCTTGGCGCCGCGGGCCTCAACCCGTTCCTCCAGCACCGTACGCAGGTCGGCGCGGGGGGTGACGTGGAACTTCTTCAGCCAGCCCTTCAGCATCGTGCGAAACCAGCCGGGCAGGCGCTCCTGCTGGCCGAAATCGACGATATGCAACTCGCCGCCGGGGGAGACGGCATCGAGTGACGCATCGATTGCGCTCTTCCAGTCGGGGATCATCGACAGGGCGTAGGAGACCATGACGCGGTCGAAACCGCCGACATCGAAATCGGCGGGCGAGAAGGCCGTGGCGTCGGCGACGCGGAAGTCCGGCATCTGCTTCAAGCCGCGAAAATTGTTGCGGGCCGAGAGCAGCATTTCCTGGGAGATGTCGAGGCCGTAGAGCTTGGCCGACGGGAAGCGACGATGCGCCAGCAACATGTTGCGACCCGTGCCGCAGCCGACCTCAAGCAGCGAGCCGCCGAAGGGCACGTTGAGATGGGCGATCGTGCGGTCGCGGCCGAAGAGGTAGTATTTGCGGGTCAGGTCGTAGATGTGCCGCTGGTAGCGGTACATGCCGTCCATCAGTCCGGCATGGTTCTTCGAATTCGTCTCGAGACCCGTATCCGCCTGGCTCACGCTTTTTTCCCGTAAATGTGGAAGCCGCCATAGATCGCCGAGCGATCGCGTACGTTGAGTTCCTGCGAGCGCCCTTCGTTATAGACCCATTGATCGCGGATCGCGGTCGAAAGGCGGCCTTCGATGATGCTCTTTTCGGCAGCGGTGCGGAAAATGACACGGGCGCCTTCGCGGGCGGTGCGGGTGATTTCCGCCCAGAGTTCGTTGAGCTGTTCGTCGGTCATCCAGTCCTGCGCATCGAGCAGGATATAGCGATCACGCGAAGCGGCGGGCTTGGAAGCGAGCAGCTCGGTGAAGTTGGCGTGATGCACGCTGACGCGGTCGGCATTGGCGCGGATGGCGGCGTAGTGCTCAGGCTTCAGATAGGTCGGCAGCGGCCCTTGGTGCTGGGCGGCATAGCGGCGCGCGAAGGCCTGCCAGGCAAAATAATTGTCCTGCATCGGGAAATGGCACGCCAATTTTTCCAGACGATGCTTCAGGACGCCAGCGATGGAATCGTCACCGGCAAGGCTAGCAAGCTCGTCATATTGCTGCGGCGGAATCCCAAGGCCGAACAGCGAGCTCTTGCGGCCGAGCAGCCAGCGTACCATCGGCCTGTCGAAGATCGGCGCGATCTCGTTGTCGAAGAACTGACGCTGCTCGCGCAATGTGCGGGCTTCTGTCAAAGGGGCGAGACGTACGCCGTGCAGGCGAGCCAGCACATGCGCCGCGCCGATGAAGCGGCCGAGCAAGCCGGTCTTGTAGATGTTGCGATTGAACACCGTAACGCGGCGGCGGCCGTATATGTCGCGGCCATCCCAATAGGCGGCGGTTGCCGGATCGAGCCGTGGCGCGATGAATTCTTCGTAGGCTTGGCTGTTGGTGTCGACGCCTGGCGTGGCGAAGAAACGCACCAGGTCGGCATGACCGGGCAGCAGCCGGAAGGCTGCGAGCTTGAGCTTGTTCAGCGCGATGTGATGCCGATTGAGGTCGACCACGTCGATCGAGGCGGGGCTCTGCGAGAGATAGGCGAGCATGTTGCAGCCGCCGGAGCCGATAGTGACGATGCGGTGGTGCGGCTGAAGCTCCATCGCCTCCATGTCGATATCCGGATCTTCCCAGATCTGCGGATAGACAAGGCCGGAAAACAGCATGCCGAACAGACGTTCGGAAAAGCCGGCCTTGGACAGGGCCTTGTGTTGTAGCAGAGCGTCCTTGAGTTTCCGATTCTTGTGGAGACCGGCTTCCGGGGCGAATTCCGTCATCTGAGTCTTGTCACCAATTTGTCAGGTTCAGGGCGTGTAACCCGGCAATGCTACAGTCTGATGACGTGGGCTGTTGGTAGGTTCGGCTGCGCGGCGGTCATGCGGATATTTGCGAAACTGTAATGATGAAGGTCTTTCATATTGCAGCGTTTCCTGATTGTGTCCGCATACCTTTGGAGGTGTATGGCATGCGCTTGATATCGAGAGCGATTATGGCTCTTGTTCTTTTACTGCTCATCATTGTCGCCGGTGGCGTCGTCTGGCTTTCCGTTTCTCCGCCTGAATTGCTGAGGGTTGGCGACGGTTATGCTGCCAAGATCGTCTGCTCGAACACCTTTATCGCCAAGCGCGATCCGGAGCAGGTGTTGGCCGACGATGTGCAGGCGCCGGGCAATCCGGCGTTGAAACTCGTCCGGGTTTCGGTCGATCGGGAGGAGGGGGTGGTGACCGCCCGTATCCTTGGCATGTTTGCGCCGAATTATGCGCTCTATCGTGGAGCGCTCGGCTGCGTGACGGTGCCGGATGGCGATCTGCAAGCGGCTCGCAGCGCGGTCTTCCTGAACAAGGTGAAGGCGCCGAAGCGCGATTCTGCCTGGCCGGATGGAGATGCGGTCGCGAGCGACCAGGGTGAGACCGGCGCGGCGCTCTCAAAGCTCGTGACCAATCCGGATCTTGCCGGCCCGTCCATGCGCGCCGTCGTGGTGATCAAGGATGGCCGCATCGTCGCGGAGTCCTATGGTGAAGGGTTCGGCAAGGGCACGCCATTGATCGGCTGGTCGATGACGAAGACGGTCAATGCTGCGATCATCGGCCGGCTGATGCTGACCGGCCGCATGTCCTTCGACGATCAGAACCTTCTGCCGCAGTGGAGCGGGGATGCCCGCAAGAACATCAAGCTCAGCGATCTCCTCGGCATGGAGAGCGGTCTTACCTTCAACGAGAGCTATGGTGCTGTATCGGATGTGACGCGCATGCTTTATCTCGATCCGGACTCGACCGGGATCGCTGCAAACGCGCCGCAGCAGGCTCCCGCCGGCGAGCGTTTCAGCTATTCGAGCGGCACGGCGACGCTGCTGTCAAGAGTTTGGATGAACACGCTCCCGAACGAAAGCACTGCGATCGCCTATCCGCGCGATGCCTTGTTTACGCCGCTCGGCATGTCGAGCGCCGTGCTGGAGGCCGACGAGCGCGGCACCTTTATCGGCAGTTCCTATCTCTATGCGACGGCTCGCGACTGGGCGCGCTTCGGGCAGTTCCTGTTGCAGGATGGTGTGTGGAAAGGCCAGCGACTGTTGCCGGAGGGTTTCGTCGGCGCGATGCGTACGCCCACCAAGGCATCGGAAGGTGTCTATTCGCAGGTTCAGGCCTGGCTTGCCGGGCCGGGCGGCTCGGATGCGCAGTTCGGCCTGCCGACGGATACATTCTGGATGCTCGGACATGACGGCCAGAGTGTCGCCATCGTTCCTTCAGCCAATCTTGTGCTGGTGCGGATGGGATTGACGCCGAGCTGGCTGGACTACAAGCCGCAAATCCTGCTGAAGAAGATCCTGGATGCGACAACGCCGGCCAAGACCTAAGGTCCGACCGGCGTTTGCAAATCTAAACTCCAAGATCAGTAATTGCCGTTGGCGACGTCCGTCAGGCCCTTGCGCTTGGCGTCATAATAATAGCCGCGCGCGTAGAGCTGAACGGCCTTGACTTCCTTGTTCTCGGCCTTGTTATCAGCGACCATCCACGCGCCACGCAGATATTTCGCGGCGTATTTGATGTTGGTCTCGGCATCGAGCAGGCCTGACGCCGGGCCTTCATAACCCATCGACTTGGCGGTGTTGTACTTGATCTGCATCAGGCCGAAATAGCCGGCCTTGTTATAGGCTTTCGGATCGTAACGGCTCTCGCGATGAACGACGCGATGGATCAGCGATTCAGGGATTTCGTAGATCTTGGCGTATTTCTGGATGAGCTTCGTAACGTAGCTCTTTTCCGCAGGCGGCACGTTGGATTCGTAATTCGGAGTGGTCAATACGGCTGAAACGACGGTCGGGCCGCTGGTGTCGAAGTTGAAGTCGTAGCGCATGCGGTTGTCGGCATAACGCAAGGCACCGATCTGTTGAGGTGCGGCATAGGCGACTTCGGCCGGCGCCATGACCGGTGCATCTTCATCGGGGCGTGGTGTTGGCACTGCTACTGAGCGGATTGCCGCGACGTCCGACGTCATAGGGATGGTTGATTGAGCGGCGGAGGCCGAGCTCGAGACCGGAAGAAGCGCGCTATCGCCGGGACGTGCGGGGTTTGGCATCGGGATGGCGACAACAGCAGGGATAGGCGGTTCGTCGGAAGCGGCATAGGCCGCCGCTGGCGACGTGTTTGCCACCGGCGCGCCGGTCGCGGCAGCGATGGCAACCGTGCCCTGGTTTGCGGCGTTGGGAGCATTTGCAGCCGGAGCGCCCATGCGGTCCTGGGCTGCCTGGATCTGGCCCTGGCCAACCGAACCGGCTTGAACGCGGTCGGACTTCATCAGGACTGCCTGCTGCTGGGGCTGGCCCTGCACGCCGCTTGCAGGAGCAGTGGAGGCTACGGCAACGCCGCCAACGGGCGAGGCGACAGCGCCAGTCGTCGAGGCTGTATTCGGATGCGGCACGTTGGTTTGTGCCGACGGGAGCCCGGCCTGGGACGTCTGTTGCTGGGTGCTTGCGCACCCCGCAAGAGCGCCGCACATCATCGCCGAAAAGGCAACGCTGCGCTTCAGGCTGGGAAATCCAATCGCTACCATTCTGTCACTTTCGAAAAAACCACCCCGTGTCCTGCGATGCAATTTCGTCACAGGATCAGCAAATTTATGAATTCCCATTAACCTATGAATGGTCCCATCGCAACCCTGGACCGCCTCAAGCGGCCATCCGGCGGTATCCGGCGGTGACTGCGCCGGCCGCGATCAACAGGGTTCCGCCCGTCCGGTTGACGGCGCGTTGCACGCTTGCCTTGCGGATAAAGCCGCGCGCCATGTCGGCTACGAAGACGTAGACCAAGGAATTCAAAGCCGCCAATGTCAGGAAAGTGGCTTCCAGAATAAGGGTTTGCTGGAGGAATGGCTTCGACATGTCGAGAAACTGCGGCACGAAGGCGATGAAGAAGACGATGCTCTTCGGGTTCAAGGCCGTTACAACATAGGCGTGCATCAGGATTTTCAGCGGCTTTTCCTCAGGAAGATTGTCATTGTCACCCATCGGACCGGTCACGATCGGCGCACGCCAGAGCTTGATTCCCAGGAACATAAGGTAGGCTGCGCCGACCAGTTTCAGGGCTGTAAACAGTGTCGCCGAGGTGGCGAGCAGCGCGCCAAGACCGGCAAGCGAAGCCGTCATCGCGGTGAAGTCGCCGAGCGTTACGCCGGTAACGGTTGCGAGCGCCGTCTTGCGACCATGGCCCAGCGCATAGGAGATCACGAGGAGAATGGTCGGGCCGGGAATCGCCAGCATGATGCAGGATGCGGCGGCGAAAGCGAGCCAGGTTTCAATCGTCATGGAATCCTCCTCTATTCCTTTTCGCCGCCAGCAAAGACATTGGATTTGCAATCCGTCAATTAGGATTGCGTGTATTTCTGCCCGATATGATCCATAACCCCAGCAAACCATGGCAAGGACAGATCGAAGGGCTTACCGCCCTTGATGCGCGGGAATTCGATGGTGCGCAGCTTGCCGCGCTGGCCTTCGTCATGGCCAGTAACGCCGGATACCTTGTTCAAGGCGCTTTCGACCGCGAGGTCGACCATGCCTTGGATCAGGCGCAGGTCTTCGCCGTTGGCGGGCGCGGAGCGGGCGAAATAACCCGACTTCTGCACCATGGAACGTTCGGCGCCGAGGAGGGAGGCGAACTGCTTCTGGAACCAGCTGCCGACATTGATGGTGTCGATCTTCACATGGCCGAAGGCGTCACGCTTGATGGTCTCACCGGCGGCCTCGCGCTCGGCGACGATGGCCTCAAGTGCAGCACCTTCCGAGACGAACAGCGTCACATGGCCCGTCTTGTCCATCAGCGACTTGAGGCGGTCGGCTTCGGCCTCGATATCGAAGGCCATCTCAGGCAGATAGAGGCCGTCGATGCTCTTCATCTCGGCATTGGTCATGAAGCCTTCGACATATTCATTGGCGCTGGTCTTCTGGATATAGGCGCGCGCGGTTGCCGCCGTCAGCCAGCCGCAGCTGCGGCCCATGACTTCATGAATGACGAGGGTGCGCGGAGCGGCCGTCTGTTCGTTGCTGACATTGTCGAAGAAATGCGCGCCGACTTCGGCCGCCGTCCAGGCGCCGAGAGACTGGCGGATCGGCACGACATCATTGTCGACCGTCTTCGGCAGGCCGACCACGGTGAGGTCGTAGCCATTGGCGCCAAGATAGGCGGCGAGATCGGCCGCCGTCGTGTTGGTGTCATCGCCACCGATCGTGTGCAGAATGGTGACGCCATCGGAGGCGAGGCGCTCGGCGGCGACGCGCAGTGGATTTTCGCCTTCCTTGACCAGACCACGCTTGACGCAGTCGGCGGCGTTGGTGAGCTTGACGCGGCTATTGCCGATCGGCGAGCCGCCGTAGCGGTGCAGCAAGTACGCATCCTCGCGCATGCGGGGGGTGATCTCGATGCGGTCGCCCAAGAGAACGCCCTGATAACCGGAGCGGTAGGCGATGAGATCGAGATCGGGCGCCACGTCGGTATAGCGCTGGATCAGGCCGCCGACAGCGGAAGAGAGACAGGGCGCCAATCCGCCTGCGGTGAGCATTGCGACTTTCTGTTTGGCCATGGGGATCCTCCTTGCAGCCGTACTGCATCATTTCGGTGAGTGCCGTCGGAATGGATGCGACAGGCGGGCATGGCTGTAAAGTAAAGAATTTAAGAAAATCGCCCTTTGTCGGTTATCGCCACAGGGATTATTCCCAGTCGCATGAGTTTGAAAACGACGGTATCGAACACGGTATCATTACTGAATTGTGAAAAGTGTTTTCGGCCTTGCGACCAATGGGCAGCTTGCAATTGCAACCATTATTTGATCAACGTGTTTCCTATCAGGAAGGATGATTAAGGCCGTGATGTCGTTTTGGGAAAAGTTGCTGAATGCCGTTGGCAGCACCGCTGGCAATGCCCTGTCGGCTGTGGTCGAGGCCATTCGCACGCTGTTCGAAGGCGACCCGGAAACCCGCCGCAAGGTGGCCTTTTCCGTCGCCATCATTGCGCTTTCCGCCAAGATGGCGAAGGCCGATGGCGTTGTGACCGAAAACGAGGTCAATGCCTTCCGCGAGATCTTCGAATTCCCGGAGGATCAGGCAAAGAACGTTGCGCGCCTTTATAATCTGGCGCGTCAGGACGTCGCCGGTTACGAGGCCTATGCCGAACGGCTGTCGTCGCTCTGCGTCACCTGCGCCGCCAATTGTCCGGTCCTGGAAGATGTGCTTGACGGCCTTTTCCATATCGCCAAGGCTGATGGCCTGATCCATGAGAAGGAAATGGCTTTCCTTCAGCACGTCGCGCAGATCTTCCATATGAGCGAGCAGCGCTTCGAGCAGATCATGGCGCGCCACGTCAGCGCCGATGGCCGCGATCCTTACAAGGTGTTGGGCGTTTCGCCTCAGGATGATTTCACCACCATTCGCCGCCGCTATCACGGCCTGGTCTATGAAAACCATCCCGATCGTCTCGTTTCGCGGGGCGTGCCGGAGGAGTTCCACGTCATCGCCAATGAGCGTATGGCGGCTCTTAACGCCGCCTACGAGGAAATCGAGAGAGAACGCCGCGCCGCATGACTTCCTTTCCGGCAGATTTTGCTGGCGCCAGCGTGCAGCCGTCGCCGAACCATGGCGAACGGGAAGGCGGGCGCAAGCCGGATATGATCCTTCTGCACTATACGGGCATGGGCACCGCCGAAGGTGCGCTTGACTGGCTCTGTCGCGCCGAAAGCCAGGTGTCGAGCCATTACTTCGTCTTCGAGGACGGGCGGGTGATCCAGCTCGTGCCGGAAGAGCGCCGTGCCTGGCATGCCGGCAAAAGCCTGTGGCGCGGCGAGGCCGACATCAATTCAGCATCGATCGGCATCGAAATCGCCAATGCCGGCCATCCGGGCGGCCTGCCGGATTTCCCCGATGCGCAGGTCGAAGCGGTCATCGAACTGTGTCGTGATTGCGGCCAACGCTGGGCAATCGCGCCCGAACGGGTGCTTGGACACTCCGATGTCGCCCCTGTTCGCAAGGTGGATCCGGGCGAAAAATTCCCATGGGCGCGACTGGCCGCGGCGGGTGTCGGCCATTGGGTCGAGCCGGCGCCGATCACCGGCGGACGGTTCTTCCAGAAGGGCGATGTCGGTCAGCCGATCGAGGCGTTGCAGTCCATGCTCTCGCTTTATGGTTATGGAACTGAAATCACAGGTGAATTCTCCACCAAGCTGGAAGGGGATATCCAGGCCTTCCAGCGTCATTTCCGCCCGGAACGAGTGGACGGGATCGCCGATTTTTCGACCATCGACACGCTGCATCGCCTGCTCTCCAGCCTGCCTCGGTTTTCCTGATTCAAGCGGTCCTTTGCTTGCAGTTGCAGGTCAGCTCTTGCGCGGAAAATGCGTAAGGTGCTGCGGCGCCACATGATTTCCCTATTATTTCCGCATTGCACTGGTCTAACGGCGCTTGCTGAACGGCGGCCGTGCAAGTTTAGTTTGTGTGTCGCGCGGCCGTAAACAAACAACGGGGACCGTGCCCTCCGGCGGCTCTTTTTGCCTCCCGCCGGACTGATGGTGAACGCCATCCGCGATCCCACGCCTGGAGACAAAAGACTACATGAAAAATTTGATTGTTGCGGCGGCAGCGTGCGTGAGCGTGTTGCTGACAGGATACGATTCTGCCTTTGCCGGCCCGCGTGGCGAAAAAACCGAGACCGTTTCACTGCGGATCACCAAGCGCACGGCCAACTATCCGATATCGGGTGTCCCCGCGGAATTGCGCGACGTGGAAAACTCCTTCACCGGACGAAAAGCCTATTCGGCATTGATTACCAAATACGCCAAGCAGAACGGCGTGCCGGTCGAACTTGCGACCGCGGTCGTCCAGATCGAAAGCAATTTCAATCCGAGAACGCGTGGCAGCGCCGGCGAGATCGGCCTGATGCAGATCAAGCCCGCGACGGCGCGGCTGATGGGTTATTCCGGTAGCACCAAGGGTCTTTACGATCCCGAGACGAACATCAAGTTCGGCATGAAATACCTTGCCATGGCACAGGATCTCGGTGGCGGCCCGACCTGCAATACCATTCTCAAGTACAATGCCGGCCACGGCGCGACCCGCATGAATCCGATTTCCAAGAGATATTGCGGCAAGGTACTGGCGCTGCTCGACTAAGCCCGTTTTCCAGTGGGATTGCGAATAGAGCGGAATCGCTTTCCATGTTATCGAACGCGTGATCATTCGCGAGGGACGTAACATGGCAGCGGATTTCAGGTTCATCGTCGTCGGGCGGGGAATGATGGGGGCGGCTGCCGCCCGCCATCTGGCCAGGCAAGCGGACGGTATCGCTGTCATCGGCCCTGACGAACCGGAAGACCGGGCCAGCCATCAGGGCGTGTTCGGCAGTCACTATGACGAAGGCCGCATCACCCGCACCATCGATCCCGACGCCGATTGGGCGCGGCTCGCAAACCGCTCGATCGCCCGCTATGCCGAGATCGAGCGCGACAGCGGTATCCAGTTCTATTCGCCGGCGGGCTGCCTTGTCGTCGGTCCGAAGCGGGGTGGCGCCGATGCCTATGTCGGTGACGTCATCGATGCGGCGTCGCGGCTGGGCGTGCAGACGGAGCTTTTGGACGATGCCGGGCTGAAGGCGAAATTTCCCTTTTTCTCCTTCGCGCAGGACAGCGAAGGTGTCCACGAGCCGCAGGGCGCCGGCCACATCAGTCCACGGCGGCTGGTGAAGGCGCAGTCGCTGCTGGCGGAAAAGGCGGGTGCCAAGGTCGTCAAGCAGACCGCCGTCTCGATCCGCGATGAAGGTGGTCTGGCGGTCGTCACCACGGCGGAGGGCGAGACGTTTCGCGCCGAGAAAGTCCTGCTTGCCGCCGGCGGTTTCTCCATTGCGGAGAATCTGTTGCCGCAACCAGTTGAGATGAAGGTTTATGGCCGTACGGTGACTTTCTTCGAGGTCAGCAAGGATGAAGCCGAGGCGATGTCGGCGATGCCGTCGCTGATCTCCAAGACGCTCGACGATGCCGACAGCATTTATATGCTGCCGCCGATCCGCTATCCCGATGGCAAGTACTACATGAAGATCGGCGGCGATCCGGATGACCTCCAGTTCAACAACGAGCCGGAGCTGCGCGCATGGTTTCGCACAGCCGGTCGCGATAAGGCGCGCGATCACCTGGCGCGGATTTTCCACGAACTGGTCCCCGGCGTGACCCGGCCATCCTCACTGACCAACTCCTGCGCCGTTTCCTATTCGCCGACCGGCTATCCCATGATCGGCTACACCTCTTCGCCGCGCGTGGCGGTTCTGACCGGCGGCTGCGGCACGGCGGCCAAGAGTTCGGACGAGATCGGCAGGCTTGGCGCCAAGCTGCTGCTCGAAGGTCGAATCAAGGACGACGGCTACCGCACGGATTTCTCTGCACATTTCCGCGCCTAGGGCGAAGCTGGGATAAAGCCATATATTTCGGTGGCAATTGCCGGCGGTCTCGGTTAATGAGCCTCTGCCAGTTGGCCGGGCAGCCGCGCTTTACCAATGCCGAAAGGCGGTAGGGGGAGGAAAGTCCGGGCTCCACGGAAACACGGTGCCGGATAACGTCCGGCGAGGGCGACCTCAGGGAAAGTGCCACAGAAAGCAAACCGCCCGATCCTCGGATCGGGTAAGGGTGAAAGGGTGGGGTAAGAGCCCACCGCGTCTCTGGAAACAGCGACGGCACGGTAAACCCCACCGGGAGCAAAACCGAATAGGGATGACGCGGAGCGCGAAAGCGCTCCAGCCCGTTTCCGGGCCGGTCATCCGGGTGGGTTGCATGAGGCGGCGCGCAAGCGTCGTCCCAGATGAATGGCTGCCACGTTCCGGCCTCGGTCGGAGCCATACAGAACCCGGCTTACAGGCCAACTGGCAAATCATCCTTCGCGTCGCCGATGCCTTGTCATCCGGGCTCGCGAAACATTTTTCAGGCGATCGAAAGCCTTGGTTCTCAGCCTTTCGGCCATGCCCGGAGGAAGCGTTTTCACCTGTGAAAACAAACCGTTTTGGAGCATCTGTTCAGGGCGATCATAACCATTCGTTAAACTTAACGGCTTATGAATATTTAGGCTGTGGCCACGTCTGTGTGGCTTCATCCCATTGACGCCCATATGGTCCCATGGTATCCCAAAAGCACATTGCACAAGGGCAAATCAGTGCCCATTCATCGCAAAGCCATGATCCCTCCCTTCAAGGAGGCGTCGGAAGAGTGTTCGTTCTTTCGGCTTGCGAAGCTGTGTCCGATTTTGGCTGTGTCTGTGGGCGAGTAGTTGCCCGTAGGTCATGGGGAACGGGTGTTTCGCGTCATGAACCGCTTCCTGTCGAATGCGACAAACAGGATCGATGCCAAGGGTCGTGTCTCCGTCCCGGCGGCGTTTCGGTCCGTGCTGGTGGAGCGCGATATCCAGGAGCTGTACTGTTTCCAGGATTTTGTGTTTCCGGCGATCAGCGTCGGCGGCCTCGATCTGCTCGACCGGTTCGAGCGGCAGATTGCGGCGGACGATCCGTTTTCGCCGGCGGCGAACCAGATGTCGCTCCTCATTCACGGGGGCGGGGTCTTTATGAAGCTCGATGCGGAAGGGCGGTTGATGGTCACGGATTTTATCCGCGACTTCACCGGTATCACCACCGAGGTGACCTTTGTCGGTCGGGCGGATCATTTTCAACTGTGGCAGCCGGAGGCTTTTCAGGCCTTGCAGGCGCAGGCACGAGAGGAGCGCAAGCTGGCGGGGCGGCGCTCGGAATAGAACGGGGAAACGGAATGGTGGCGAATTCAGGCGGAGGTTTGACTGATGCCGATGGCGGACCGGTTCGCCACATTCCGGTTCTTCTCAAGGAAGTGCTCGAGGCGCTGGCGCCTGCTCCCGGCAGGCTCATTCTGGATGGCACGTTCGGTGCTGGCGGCTATACATCGGCCATCCTGGCGGCTGGCGCTGATGTGATTGCGCTGGATCGCGATCCGACAGCAATCGCAGCCGGCCAGGCGATGGTCGCCGCGCATGCGGGTCATCTCACGCTCATCCAATCGCAGTTTTCGCAGCTCGCCGATCATGCGCCGCAGGGCGGGCTTGATGGCGTCGTGCTCGATATCGGTGTCTCCTCCATGCAGCTCGACGAGGCCGAGCGCGGTTTCTCGTTCAGCAAGAACGGGCCGCTCGACATGCGTATGTCGGCAAGCGGCGTGTCGGCGGCCGATGTCGTCAATCACGCTAAGCTTGCCGATCTCATCCGTATCTTCGTCTTTCTCGGCGAGGAGAAGCAGGCTCCGCGGATCGCTCATGCGATCGAAAAGCGCCGGGCCGAAGCGCCTTTCGTCACGACCCGAGATCTCGCCGGTCTGATCGAAATC
Source organism: Rhizobium sp. GW821-FHT14E12 (assembly GCF_058803745.1). NCBI lineage: Bacteria > Pseudomonadati > Pseudomonadota > Alphaproteobacteria > Hyphomicrobiales > Rhizobiaceae > Rhizobium > Rhizobium sp. GW821-FHT14E12. Next base: position 740,972 of record NZ_JBXAPH010000001.1, on the reverse strand, counting down.
GTCACGCCGCGAAAGGCCAAGGACAAGATCCATCCGGCCACTCGCGTCTTCCAGGCATTGCGCATCTTCGTCAATGACGAGCTTGGCGAGCTGGCGCAGGCGCTGTTTGCCGCCGAACGGGCGTTGAAGCCTGGCGGGCGTCTGGTTGTGGTGACGTTCCATTCGCTGGAAGATCGCATCGTCAAGAAGTTCTTTGCCGATCGCTCCGGCCGGGCCGGTGGTTCGCGCCATATGCCAGTGATGCATGAGCGGCTGGCGACCTTCGACCCGATCGGCAAGCCGATGATTTCGGCAAGCGATGCGGAGGCGGAGATCAATCCGCGGGCACGTTCGGCCAAGCTGCGCGCCGGCCTTCGCACCGGTGTTCAGGCCGAGGCGGCCGATCTTTCCATCTTCGATCTGCCCAATCTCGCTAGTCTCGGAAAGCTCGGAGGTTGATATGCTGAGAACTTTTGACATCGTTCTGATTGGCGTCATGACGGCGATGGCCAGCGTTACCTACACGATCAAACATCGTGCCGAGCTGAAGCTCGAGGAGGTTCACCGCCTTGAATCCGAGATCAAGCTGGAGAAGGACACGATCGAGCTTCTGAAAGCGGATTGGGCGCTGGTCGTTCAGCCGAACCGCCTGGAACGGCTGGTCAACACCTACAATACCGAACTCAAGCTGCAGCCGACGCTCTCGACCGCGATCGTGCAGCCGAGCGAATTGCCGATGTTGCGCAGCCAGCTTCCCCCGGAAGTCGTCGCCGATGCCAAGGATGACACGAAGGCGGGGACTGCCAAGGCCGGTGTCGCCAAGACGAGCGGCGGCAAGGTGGCTGCTGCCGCAGCGGCGAAGGGCGGCGACAGCACTGACGCGGAGATCAGGAAGGCGATTGCCGATGTCGCCTCGGCTCCCGCACCGCGCCCAGCTACGAAGCAGCCGTCGCTGGCGAAGCGCAAGAAGCAGGATGTCGACAATATCTCAACGGGATCGGTGAACGAGTGATGTCTTTTCTTTCGCGCATCATGGTCTTGAAAAGCAAGGCGCATTTCTCCACCGACGGCAATAATCGCCCGAGCGGCGGCCTCGGAAATTCAACCTTTGAAGGCGTCCGCAAGCGCAAGTCCAATCAGGCCAAGAGCCGTGTCGTTCTGTTGGTCGCAAGCTTTACCGTTGTTTACTGCATCATCGGCGGACGCCTTGCCCAGTTTGCCATGACGGCGCCGGATACGACGTCGAGCATCCTGCCGCCGGACCGGTTGATGGCGTCGCGGCCCGATATCGTCGACCGCAATGGCGCATTGCTTGCGACCGATATCCGTACCGTGTCGCTATTTGCCGAGCCGAACAAGATCATCGACCCCGACGAGGCGGTCGAGGAATTGCGCACCGTGCTGCCCGATCTCGACACCAAGGGCACCTACAAGAAGCTTGCGGTGAAGACCTCACACTTCGCGTGGCTTCGCCGTCAGCTGACGCCGAAGCAGCAGAGCCAGATTCTGGCGCTCGGTATTCCCGGTATCGGTTTTCGTCCAGAGAAGCGCCGCTTCTATCCGGGCGGCTCCACCGCATCTCACATTCTCGGTTACGTCAACATCGACAATCGCGGCGTTGCCGGGATGGAGAAATACATCGACGACCAGGGGCTTGCCGATCTCGCCGCCGCCGGCATGACCAACTCTCAGCCGTTGCAGCCGGTCAAGCTTTCGATCGATCTGCGCGTGCAGGACATCGTCCATGATGCCGTTGTCAACGCCGTCAATAATTTCCAGGCGAAGGGCGCCGGGGCGGTAGTACTCGACGTTCACACCGGCGAAGTGATCGCGATGGCGTCGGCTCCCGATTTCGATCCCAACTATCCGAACGAGAGCGCCTCGGAAGGCTGGCTCAACCGCATGACGAACGGCACGTTCGAAATGGGATCGACCTTCAAGACGTTCACCATGGCGATGGCGTTCGATTCCGGCAAGGTCACGATGCGTGACGCCTTCGATGCCACCAACCCGATCCGCATCGGCGGCTTCACCATCAAGGATTTCCATGGCCAGCGTCGCGTGCTGACTGTTCCGGAAATTTTCCAGTACTCCTCCAACATCGGCACGGCAAAGATCGCCGATCTCGTTGGCATCGACGGTCACAAGGAGTTTCTGACGCGCATAGGGCTGCTCACCAAGCTGCACACCGAGCTGCCGGAAGTGAAGATGCCGAGCCAGCCGCGCGTGTGGAAGAAGATCAACTCGATCACCATTTCCTTCGGCCACGGCGTCTCCACAACCCCGCTGCAGACAGCCGTTGCTGGTGCCGCCCTTGTCAACGGCGGCAAGCTGATCGACCCCACCTTCCTGCCGCGCAACCGCTCCGAGGCCGATGAGGTTGCGAAAACCGTCATCAAGAAGAGCACCAGCGACAACGTCCGCTTCCTGCTCGACTTCAATGGTTCCAAGGGATCTGGTCGCGCTGCCCGCGTTCCGGGTTACGACGTCGGCAGCAAGACCGGCACGGCCGACAAGGTCGTCCACGGCCGCTATTCGAATACGCTGAACTTCAACACCTTCCTGGCGGCGTTCCCGATCGACAATCCGCAATACATTATCATGACCTTCTGCGACGAGCCGAAGACCGGTGAACATGGCGGCACGATCTCGGCCTATACGGCGGCGCCGATTGCTCGCGATATCATCGCAAGGGCCGCGCCGATCCTCGGAATCCAGCCCAGCTTTGGAAAAGATAACTCGGCCTTGCTGGTGTCTTATTAAGCGTGAAAGAATACACGGGTCGATTCGCGAGAGGGCGGACTGATCAAAAACGAAAAGTATATTCGATGAACTTGCGGGACATTGCCGGAAATACGTTTCCGGAACTCAACGGACAGGTCGGCGGGGCTCTTGGCGATCTCGAGATAACTGGCCTTTCCGCCGACAGTCGCAAGGTTGCACCGGGCATGGCGTTTGTCGCTGTTGCCGGCACGAAGGCTGACGGCGCAAGTTTCATCGCCGATGCCGTTTCCCGTGGTGCATCCGTCGTGATCGCCGGTCATGGCGCGGCCGTAACTGGCGTGCCGCTTTTGACCGTTGCCGAACCGCGCCGTTTTCTCTCCGTTGCCGCTTCGCGCTTTTATGGCAAGCAGCCCGAAACGATGGTTGCCGTGACAGGTACCGCGGGCAAGACCTCGGTTGCTTCCTTCACCCGGCAGATCTGGGCATATGCCGGTCATCCGGCTGCGATGATCGGCACGACCGGCGTCGTATCGCCGACGCGCAACGATTATGGCTCGCTGACCACGCCCGATCCGGTGTCGCTGCACCAACTGCTCGCAGCGCTTGCTGGCGAAGGGGTGACCCATGCGGCGATGGAAGCTTCAAGCCATGGCCTCGACCAATTCCGCCTCGATGGTGTCAGGCTAGCGGCTGCCGCCTTTACCAATCTTGGCCGTGACCACATGGATTATCATCCGACAGTCGAGGATTACATGGCCGCCAAGATGCGGCTGTTCCGGGATCTGTTGCCGAAGGGTTCGCCGGCGGTCATCTTTGCCGATGATCCATGGTCGGAACAGGCGATTGCCGCTGCTCGCGATACCGGGCAGGACATACGCACCGTCGGCCGCAAGGGTGAATTCCTGGCGTTGAAGCGCGTCGAGCATTTCCGTCATAAGCAGATTGCCGAAGTGCATGTCGGCGACGATATTTTCGAGATTCATATTCCGCTGGCCGGCGATTTCCAGGTCGCCAACGCGCTTGTTGCGGCGGGCCTTGCGATATCCACCGGTGTTGCCGCGCCGGTTGCCATGGCGGCGCTTGAGAAGCTCGTGGGCGCGGCCGGCCGGCTGGAGCTTGTCGGTCATACCCATGACGGCGCGCTTGCCTATGTCGATTATGCCCATAAGCCGGATGCGCTGGAAAATGTGCTGACCTCGGTACGGCCATTCACCACCGGGCGCATCATTGTCGTCTTCGGTTGCGGCGGTGACCGCGATCGCGGCAAGCGGCCAATCATGGGGGAAATCGCCTGCCGTCTGGCCGACGTGGTCATCGTCACCGATGACAATCCGCGCTCGGAAGAGCCGGCGGCGATCCGCGCCGAGATCATGGCGGCGGCATCCTGCGCCACCGAGATCGCTGATCGCGCCGAAGCGATCCGTGCGGCGGTTAGCATGCTGACGTCCGGTGACACGTTGATTGTCGCGGGCAAGGGGCACGAGGAAGGTCAGACGATCGGCAGCGTTACGCTGCCCTTCTCCGACCATGCCGAACTGCGCAAAGCATTGGAGGAGGTAAAGTCTTGAGCTGGCTATGGACAACTGAAGACATGATCGCCGCCATTGTGGGCCGCTCCTTCGGGGCGATGCCTGAAGGCATTACGGGGATTTCCATCGACAGCCGCTCGATCAAGCCCGGCGAAGCTTTCTTCGCCATCAAGGGCGATCGGGTCGATGGCCATGACTATGCGAATCTGGCAATGGCCAATGGCGCGGCAATGATCGTCATCAGCGAGGCGCGGCTGCCGGCCATGGGTCGGCTGACCGTGCCGAAGATCGTTGTCGACGACGTTCTAGCCGCGCTCGGGAGATTGGGTGTTGCCGCGCGCCAGCGCACGCAGGCGAAAATCATCGCCGTCACGGGATCGGTCGGCAAGACGACCACGAAGGAAATGTTGCGCCGGACGCTCTCGCCATCCGGCAAGGTGCATGCCTCCGTCGCCTCCTTCAACAATCACTGGGGCGTGCCGCTCACTTTGGCGCGCATGCCTGAGGATACGGATTTCGGCGTCTTTGAAGTCGGTATGAATCATCCGGAGGAGATCCGGCCGCTTGCCAAACTGGTGCAGCCGCATGTGGCGATCATCACCACGATCGCGCCGGCTCATCTTGGTAACTTCAAGAGCATCACGGAAATAGCCGCCGCCAAGGCGGAGATTTTTGACGGCGTCGCGCCGGGCGGTCATGTCATCCTCAACCGCGACAACGACCAGTTCGAGTTCCTGGAGCGGGCCGCATTGGCGGCCGGTGTCGAGCATGTGCATAGCTTCGGTCAGCACGCCAAAGCGGATGTTCGGCTGGCGGAATTCAACGCTTCGGAAGAAAATTCGGCTCTGTGGTTGACGATCGGCGGCGAGACGATGGAAGTGGCGATCGGCGCGCCAGGGCGGCATATCGCGGAAAATGCGCTTGCCGTTCTCGGCACCGTGATGCTGGTCGATGCCGACCTCGACAAGGCGATCGACGCGCTCGCGACCCTGCAGGCCGAAAAGGGTAGGGGGCAACGCCACAAGCGGATCGTCGGCAACGGCTATTTCACGCTGATCGACGAAAGTTACAACGCCAATCCCGCATCCATGCGCGCGGCTATCGCGCTGCTGGCGACATCTTCGCCGGATGCGAATGTCGGGAGCAGGGCGGGCAGGCGGATCGCCGTCCTCGGCGACATGCTGGAAATGGGGGATTATGCCCAGAGGGTACATGCCAACCTTGCCGGGCCGCTGCTAGCGGCTGGCATCGAGCATGTCTGGCTGGCGGGTCCGGAGATGGCGGCGCTCAGGGATGCGCTGCCTGAAAGTGTTTATGTCGAATATCGCGAGAACACGGAAGAGCTTGCGGAATTCGTACTCAATTCCGTCGCCCCAGGCGACGTCTTGATGGTGAAATCGTCGCTGGGGACAGGTTTCGGGAAGATCGTGACGGCTTTGCTTGACAAGTTTCCAGCATTCTCCGACACGGAGCCCCACTCCCATCAGGGGCTTTAGAAAGGGCTCTTATGCTGATCTGGCTTGCCGAACTGTCGGACCATATTCATTTTTTCAGTACCCACTTCAGATTTCTCAATCTGTTCAGATACATCACGTTCCGCACAGGCGGCGCCTTGTTTACCTCGGCGTTGATCGTATTCCTCTTCGGACCGCGAATCATCGCTTCCCTGCGTGTGCGCCAGGGTCGTGGGCAGCCGATTCGCGCCGATGGACCGCAGACCCACTTCAAGAAGGCGGGTACGCCGACTATGGGCGGGCTGATGATCCTGGCCGGCATTGTGGTGTCGTCGTTGCTGTGGGCCGATCTTGCCAATGTCTACGTGGTTGCGACCTTGCTCGTGACCCTCGGCTTTGGTGCCATCGGCTTTTATGACGATTATCTCAAGGTCACGAAGCAGAGCGACAAGGGCTTTTCCGGTCGTGCCCGCCTCGGTCTCGAATTTATCATCGCCGCGATCGCCGTCTACTTCATGATGAACACGGCCTTGTCCTCCGGTCCCGCCGGCTCGACCTTCGGTTCGTCCGTCGCCTTCCCGTTCTTCAAGAGCTTCATGCTCAATCTCGGTATGTTCTTTGTGCTGTTCGGTGCTTTCGTCATCGTTTCGGCGGGCAATGCCGTGAACCTGACCGACGGCCTTGACGGGCTTGCCATCGTGCCGGTCATGATCGCGGCGGCGTCCTTCGGCGTCATCGCCTATCTCGCCGGTAACTTCGTCTTTGCCGATTATCTGGCGATCAACTTCGTGCCCGGCACGGGCGAGTTGGCCGTGGTGCTCGGTGCGGTCATCGGCGCCGGCCTCGGTTTTCTCTGGTTCAACGCGCCACCGGCTGCCATTTTCATGGGCGATACCGGTTCGCTGGCGCTTGGCGGCCTGATCGGCACGGTGGCGGTTGCCACCAAGCATGAGATCGTCATGGCGATCATCGGCGGTCTCTTCGTGCTGGAGGCGCTTTCGGTCATCATCCAGGTCGGCTTTTTCAAGCTGACCCGGCGTCGCGTCTTCCTGATGGCGCCGATCCACCATCACTTCGAAAAGAAGGGCTGGACGGAAAGCCAGGTGGTCGTGCGTTTCTGGATCGTCGCGGTCATCCTGGCGATGATCGGCCTCTCCACCCTGAAGCTGCGGTGAGGCAACGATGATCCCAGTCACCACGCTCAAGGGAAAAAAGGTCGCTCTGTTCGGCCTCGGCGGCTCGGGCTTTGCCACCGCGCGGGCGCTTGTCGCCGGCGGCGCGGAGGTGACTGCCTGGGACGACAATCCCGATAGCGTGGCGAAGGCTTCGGCCGAGGGGATCCCGGTCGCCGATCTTAGAACCATCGACTGGAACGGGCTGTCGGTCTTCGTATTGTCGCCGGGCGTGCCGCTGACGCATCCGAAGCCGCATTGGACGGTCGATCTTGCCCGCGCCGCCGGCGTCGAGGTTATCGGCGATGTCGAGCTGTTTGTCCGCGAGCGGCGCGAGCATGCGCCGGATTGCCCCTTCATTGCCATCACCGGCACGAATGGCAAATCCACCACGACCGCGTTGATCGCCCATATCCTGCAATCGAGCGGCCGCGACACGCAGCTCGGCGGCAATATTGGTACGGCCATTCTGACGTTGGATCCGCCGAAGGCGGAGCGCTATTACGTTGTCGAATGCTCCTCCTATCAGATCGATCTGGCCCCGACACTCGACCCTTCCGCCGGTATCCTGCTCAATCTGACCCCCGATCATCTCGATCGGCATGGCACGATGCAGCACTATGCCGACATCAAGGAGCGTCTCGTCGCCGGCAGCGGCGTGGCCATCGTCGGCGTTGACGACAGCTATTCCTCACTGATCGCCGACCGTATCGAGCGGGCGGGCGCCAGAGTTGTTCGCATTTCGCGCCGGCATGCGCTGGCGGGCGGGCTCTATGCGGAAGGCAGCCGCATCATCGAGGCGTCGATCTGCGCGATCGAGGAGATCGCAAATCTCGACGGTATCCAGACATTGCGCGGCAGCCACAATGCCCAGAACGCAGCCGCCGCGATCGCCGCCTGCCTGGCGGTCGGCGTGTCTGCCAACGATATCCGTGCCGGGCTGAAATCTTTTCCCGGCCTCAAGCATCGCATGCAGCCGGTCGGCCGGCGCGGTCGCGTCGTCTTCGTCAATGATTCCAAGGCAACCAATGCGGATGCGGCAGCGCCCGCGCTCTCCAGTTACGATCGCATCTACTGGATCGCTGGCGGCTTGCCGAAAGAGGGCGGCATCACGACGTTGGCTCCGCTCTTTCCGCGCATCGCCAAGGCCTACCTGATCGGTGAGGCCGCGCCAGCTTTTGCGGCGACGCTCGGCGAACAGGTGCCCTACGAGATTTCCGGCACGCTGGAGCGTGCGGTTGCCCATGCGGCCGATGATGCGGACAAGGACGAGCATGACGCGGCGGCGGTGATGTTGTCACCGGCCTGCGCAAGCTTCGACCAGTACAAGAATTTCGAAGTCAGGGGTGACGCCTTCGTCAGCCATGTGGCCGCGATTGAGGGTGTCACCATGCTGGTTGGTTCAGCAACAGGAGGCAAATGATATGGTAAGCCGCGTTGAGCGTGGGGCCTTGGCCGAATGGTTCTGGACCATCGACCGTGTGTTCCTGGCATTATTCGTCCTGCTGATCGGTATCGGTTTTATGCTCTCCTTCGCGGCGTCGCCCGCGGTTGCCGAGCGCATCGGGCTTGAACCCTTCCATTTCGTCAAGCGCCATGCCCTGTTCCTGGTTCCGGCGATTGCGGCGATGATCGGCATCTCCTTCATGACACCGCGGCAAGTGCGGCGAACGGCGGTTATTCTGCTGATCGTCTCGCTGGCGATGATGCTGTTCGCTCTGTTCTTCGGCATCGAGGTCAAGGGATCACGGCGCTGGGTCAATATCGCCTCACTCTCCGTCCAGCCGTCGGAATTCATGAAGCCGGCCTTTGTCGTCGTCTGCGCCTGGTTGTTTGCCGAGCATGCGCGCCAGCCGGAGATTCCGGGCAATCTCTTCGCCATCATCCTTTTCGGTATCGTCGCAGCCCTTCTCGTTGCCCAACCGGATCTTGGCCAGACGATCCTCACCTCCGCCGTCTGGGGCGGCATGTTCTTCATGGCAGGCATGCCCTGGCTGTGGATTTCGGTGCTGGGTGGCCTAGGTGCCGGCGGTTTCGTGACGGCTTACTATGTCTTTCCGCACGTGGCGCTTCGTGTCGACAAGTTCCTGACCGGCGAGGGCGATACGTTCCAGGTCGATACCGCTAAGGAAGCCATCATCCACGGCAATTGGTTCGGGGTCGGTCCGGGCGAAGGTATCGTGAAGCGTATTATTCCGGACGCGCATACTGACTTCATCTTCTCCGTGGCCGCCGAAGAATTCGGCGCCGTCTTCTGCATGGTTCTGGTCTGCATCTTCGCCTTTCTGGTGCTGCGCGGCCTGTCGCACGCCTACAAGGAAAAGAACGACTTCAACCGCTTTGCCGTCGCCGGCCTGGTGCTGCAGATCGGCATTCAGTCGATCATCAATGTCGGCGTGAACCTGCAACTGCTCCCGGCCAAGGGCATGACGCTGCCGCTCATCTCCTATGGTGGTTCGTCGATGACGGCCATCTGCGTGACGGCGGGCTTCATCCTGGCTCTGACGCGCCACCGGCCGGAAAAGCGGGCTCAGGACCGCACCCAGTTCCGTGTGACGCATGGGCTGCCGGCGGAGTGATCGAGTTGGACCTGTTTACTCCTCAATCCCATCTCCTTGCTTTCGACCATTCTCTGTTCGCATTTGCGAAGATGGCGGTTTATGAAGGAACCATGACGCGCTTCGATGACGCGGCCGCGGCGGCTTCCTATATTAGGGAGATGCCCCGCGTAGAGGGGTATTCGCGGGAGCGAAGATTATGAGTAAAGGCATTATCCTGCTTGCCGCCGGCGGAACCGGCGGCCATGTGTTTCCGGCTGAGGCACTGGCCTACAAGCTGAAGGAGCGCGGCTATTCAGTGCACCTAGTCACCGACAGTCGCGCCGAGCGTTATGCCGGCAAGTTTCCGGCCGACGAGATCCATGTCGTGCCATCGGCGACGATCGGCTCTAAGAACCCTATCAAGGTTGCCCGGTCGCTATGGACGCTGTGGACTGGTATCCGCGCCGCGCGCAAGCTGATCCGCACCATCAAGCCGCTGTGTGTCGTTGGCTTCGGCGGTTATCCGACCGTGCCGCCGCTGCTGGCCGCCACCCGCATGGGGGTGGCGGCGATGATCCACGAGCAGAATGCCGTGATGGGCCGCGCCAACAAGGCGCTCGCCGGGCGCGTGCAGGCGATCGCCGGCGGTTTCCTGCCGGAGAACGGTGGGGCTTTTCCCGAGAAGACGGTGACGACGGGCAATCCCGTGCGTCCGGCTGTCATTGAAGCCGCCAAACAGCCTTACGTGCCGTCGGTTCCAGATGATCCCTTCAATCTGGTCGTCTTCGGCGGCAGTCAGGGCGCGCAGTATTTTTCCAAGGCAGTGCCGACGGCGATCAGCCTGCTGGAGGAGCCGCTGCGCAAGCGCCTGCGCATCACGCAGCAGGTGCGCCCGGAGGATATGGAGACGGTCAATAGCTGCACTCGGAAGCTGGAGATGGGCGCCGATATCGCGCCGTTCTTCAGCGACATGGCCGAACGCATCGGTGCGGCCCATTTGGTTCTTTGCCGTTCTGGAGCTTCGACGGTGTCGGAACTGGCCGTCATCGGCCGTCCGGCGATACTCGTGCCCTATCCCTATGCTTTGGATCACGACCAGGCGGCCAATGCGGCGGCTCTTGCGGCAACCGGCGGCGTCAAGGTCATTCCGCAATCCGAGCTTACGCCGGAGAAGCTTTCGACCATCCTTCGCGGTGCGATGACGATGCCGGAAAAGCTCGCAAAGATGGCGGCCGCGGCCAAGCAGGCGGGCAAGCCCGATGCGGCAAGCTTGCTTGCCGATATGGTTGAGGCTATTGCCGCAAAACGTTCAATTCAAGACTTCAAGGGGGCAGGCGTATGAAGCTGCCGAAGGCCATCGGCCTTGTACATTTTATCGGTATCGGCGGGATCGGGATGAGTGGCATCGCCGAGGTGCTGCATAATCTCGGTCATCGCGTTCAGGGGTCCGACCAGTCGGAGAGCGCCAACGTCCAGCGGCTGCGCGACAAGGGTATCCCGGTCCATATCGGCCACAAGGCCGAAAACCTTGGCGACGCCGAGGTCGTGGTTGTTTCCACTGCCATCAAGAAAAGCAATCCGGAACTCGCCGCCGCGCGCGAAAAGTTGCTGCCGGTAGTGCGCCGCGCCGAGATGCTGGCCGAGCTGATGCGCTTCCGCAATGCCATCGCCATCGGTGGCACGCATGGCAAGACGACGACGACCTCACTGGTGGCGACGCTGCTCGAAGCCGGCGGGCTCGACCCGACCGTCATCAATGGTGGCATTATCAACGCCTATGGCACCAATGCCCGCATGGGCGAGGGCGAGTGGATGGTGGTCGAGGCCGACGAATCGGACGGCACCTTCCTGAAGTTGCCCGCCGATGTCGCGGTCGTTACCAATATCGACCCGGAGCATCTCGATCATTACGGCAATTTCGATGCCGTGCGCGCTGCCTTCCGGCAGTTCGTCGAGAATGTGCCTTTCTACGGCTTCGGCGTCCTGTGCATCGACCATCCGGAAGTACAGTCCCTGGTCGGCCGCATCGAGGATCGCAAGATCATCACTTATGGCGAGAACCCGCAGTCCGACGTCCGCTTCTCGAATGTCCGCATCGACGGCACGCGCTCGCTGTTCGATATCGAAATCCGCAGGCGCCGCACGGGCAAGGTGATCCACATCAAGGATCTGGTCATGCCGATGCCGGGCCGTCACAATATTTCCAACGCTACGGCGGCGATCGCGGTTGCCAATCGGCTCGGCATCTCCAATGAGGCCATCGCCAAGGGGCTCGCCTCCTTCGGCGGCGTTAAGCGCCGTTTCACGCTGACCGGCGAATGGAACGGGGTCAAGGTCTTCGACGATTACGGCCATCATCCGGTCGAGATCAAGGCGGTGCTGAAGGCTGCGCGCGAGGCGTGCAAGGGCCGTGTCATCGCCGTTCATCAGCCGCATCGCTACACGCGCCTGTCGAGCCTGTTCGAAGAGTTCGCCGCCTGCTTCAACGATGCCGACAGCATTTTCCTCGCACCGGTCTATGCCGCCGGCGAAGAGCCGATCGAGGGCGTGGATTCGCAGGAGCTGGTATCGCGCATCAAGGCTGGCGGTCATCGCGATGCGCGCTATCTACCGTCTCAAGAGGATCTAGCCCCTCTGATTGCAGAGATTGCGCAACCGGGTGATTTTGTGGTTCTCTTGGGGGCTGGTAGCATCACATATTGGGCAGCATCATTGCCAAAGGAATTGGAAGGCCTCTCGGGTAAGTCCGCATGAAACAGGTAAATGGAGAAAAGCTTCTGGCGTCGCTTGGCGACAGTGTAAAGGATATCAGGGGTCGGCTGACGCCGGATGCACCGATGGATCGCGTCACATGGTTTCGCGCCGGCGGGTTGGCGGAACTGATGTTCCAGCCGCATGATACGGATGATCTGATCGATTTTCTGAAAATCCTGCCGGATGAGGTGCCGCTGACGGTGGTCGGCGTGGGATCGAACATCCTGGTGCGTGACGGCGGCATTCCCGGCGTTGTCCTGCGGCTTTCGGCCAAGGGCTTCGGTTCGGTGGAGCTTGCCGGCGAGAACCGCATTCTGGCCGGCGCCATCTGCCCGGACAAGCATGTGGCCGCCATGGCCATGGATAACGGCATTGGCGGCTTCCATTTCTATTACGGCATCCCCGGCGGCATCGGTGGCGCTGCGCGCATGAATGCCGGCGCCAATGGTGCCGAGACGTGCGAACGCGTCATCGAGGTGCATGCGGTCGACCGCAAGGGCGTGAAGCATGTGCTGACCAATGACCAGATGGGCTATACCTATCGTCATTCGGCGGCGTCGGACGACCTGATCTTCACGCACGTTCTTTTCGAGGGCTATCCCGAAGATCGCACCAAGATCCGGGCCGAAATGGATGCCGTGCGCGCGCATCGCGAGACTGTGCAGCCCATTCGCGAAAAGACCGGCGGCTCGACCTTCAAGAATCCTGACGGCCTTTCCGCCTGGAAGTTGATCGACGAAGCCGGTTGCCGGGGTCTTGTCATCGGTGGCGCGCAGATGTCGTCGCTGCACTGCAATTTCATGATCAACATGGAGCAGGCGACGGGCTACGATCTCGAATATCTCGGCGAGCAGGTTCGCCGTGAAGTCTTCGAAAAGTCCGGCGTGAAGCTGGAATGGGAAATCAAGCGTCTCGGCAACTTCATGCCCGGCCGCGAAGTTCGCCCGTTCCAGGGTGTCACGACGGAGTAGGATTGCTCCGTTCGTTCTGACCTCATGTATCGATTCAACAAAAAGGCCGGGTTTTCACCCGGCCTTTTCAATTGGTTATGCTGAGATCCTCAGATTTCCTTGTTGCTCGACAGCAGGATGCCGATGAGCGACAGGGCGGCTGCGCCGGCAAGATAGTAGCCGACATAGCCAAGGCCGTAGTTCGTCGCAAGCCAGGTGGCGATGTAAGGTGCCAGCGAGGCGCCGACGATGCCGCCGAGGTTGAAGGTCATCGAGGCACCGGTATAGCGCACCGCCGTCGGGAAGGGGGCGGCAAGTGCCGCGCCGATCGGGCCGTAGGTGAAGCCCATCAATGCCAGGCCGATAATCGAGCAGGCGAAGGCACCGGCGAGGCCGGCAGTCAGCAGTGACGAATAGAACAGGCCGAAGATCAGAATGCCGACCGTCGTCAGGCCGAGGATCAGCCGGCGCGAATAGCGGTCCGACAGCAGGCCCGAGATCGGGATCGTCAGGCCGAAGAAGACGACGCCGACGAGCTGGACGACCAGGAACTGACCCTGCGAATAGCCGAGACCCAAAGGCAGCGGCCCATTGCCGGGTGCTCTGGTGCCCCAGCTCAGCGTAAACGCCGTCATCAGGTAGAAGAGCACGAAGGTCGCGACTGCGATGATGGTGCCGAGTACCAGGCTGCGAAAATGCGAGCGGAAAATCACCACGATCGGAACGGAGACACGCTCTTCCTTTTCAATGGCGCGGCGGAATTCCGGCGTTTCGGTGATCTTCAGACGGACATAGAGGCCAACCGCCACCAGCAGCAAGCTGAGCAGGAAGGGAATGCGCCAGCCATAGCCGAGGAAGTCCGCGTCCGACATGCTTTCGCGCAGGATGAGGAAGAGACCGGCGGAGAGAATGAAGCCGATGGGCGCGCCGAGCTGCGGGAACATGGCGTACCAGCTACGCTTGCCCTCCGGCGCGTTTTCCGTGGCCAGCAGCACCGCGCCACCCCATTCACCACCGAGGCCGAGACCCTGGCCGAGGCGGCAAAGCGCCAACAGGATCGGCGCGAGAATGCCGATTGATTCATAGCCAGGCAGGAGGCCGATCACCACGGTCGAAAGACCCATGGTCATCAATGCCGCCACCAGCGTTGCCTTGCGGCCGACCCTGTCGCCGAAATGGCCGAAGATCATCGCGCCGATCGGGCGTGCGAAGAAGGCGATCGAGAAGGTGGCGAAGGACTGCAGCGTCGCCGAGGTCGGGTCGCTGGCCGGGAAGAACAGCTTGGGGAAGACGATAACCGCCGCCGTCGCATAAACATAGAAGTCGAAGAATTCGATTGTCGTGCCGATAAGGCTCGCGATCAGAACGCGCGCCGGGGAGTTCGCAACAACGCTGTTCGATGACGAGGGGCTCGGCGATAAGGGGGATATCGCGTCAGTCATGGTTTCACCAATTTTTATGATGCTAAAATGCTGCCTCAGCAGGCAACGCGTGTCCTTAGCGTAATTTTTGTTCAGCGCAAATGTTTAAAAAGCAAGAAATCAACAAATGCGTGCTACTATTTAGCCGTAATCGTTGAGTCGCAAGCAGTTAGGCGAGTGTTTGCCCTTTTTGTAGGCATCCAATCGGCGGGTTGGGAAAGACTCTATTTTCCGCAAATGGCAAACTTTCGCTTTGGTCTAGGGCAAAGGAGAAGGGGTTCATGCAGAAAAAGCTTATTGCGGAGTTTCTTGGGACGTTCTGGCTTGTATTCGGCGGCTGCGGAAGTGCAATCTTCGCAGCGGCGTTTCCAGGCCTTGGCATTGGTTTTCTGGGCGTTGCACTGGCGTTCGGCTTGACCGTACTCACCATGGCCTATGCGGTCGGCGGTGTTTCGGGCGGCCATTTCAATCCGGCGGTTTCCGTCGGGCTCACGGTTGCGGGTCGTTTCCCAGGTTCGCAGCTCATTCCCTATATCGTCGCGCAGGTGATCGGCGCTATCGCGGCGGCGGCCGTGCTTTATCTGATCGCCAGCGGCAAGGCGGATTTCCAGCTCGGAGGCTTTGCGGCCAATGGCTATGGTGAACATTCGCCGGGCGGCTATTCGCTGGTTTCGGCACTGGTTGCCGAAATCGTCCTGACGCTGTTCTTCCTGGTCGTGATTCTCGGCTCGACCAGCAGCAAGGTGCCGGCGGGTTTTGCACCGATCGCCATCGGCCTCGCGCTGACGCTGATCCATCTGATCTCGATCCCGATCACCAATACGTCGGTCAATCCGGCCCGTTCGACAGGGCAGGCGTTGTTCGTCGGTGGCTGGGCGTTGCAGCAGCTTTGGTTGTTCTGGGTCGCTCCGATCGTCGGCGGGGCGATCGGTGGCCTCGTCTGGAAATTGGTCGACGATAAGGACTGAGGGTAGGGTGTCATAACCCTTGCCATGGCCCGCGCCGGATACCCCGTCGCGGGCCTGTTTGTTTAAAAAAATCTAAAGGCGGATATTTCCAAAGTAGCAACTCTCTGATTCTAATGGCAGAATTCTTTAGGTCGATTTGATTCGAGAAAATCGATTTCAGCGAGAGCGGTCAAAAGTTAACGAAAGTAAACGCTTCATTAACCTTAATGTCGTTCTAATCGGGTTACAGAAGAGGCGGCGAGAATCGCTGCCAGACGGACCGAACGGACGTCAGTTGAAGATGGTGAACTGGGGGTATTGATGGGTGGCAAGCATGTGGCTGTCCTTTTGGGCGGATTTTCCTCGGAGAGGCCTGTCAGCCTGTCCTCGGGAAAAGCATGCGCTGATGCCCTCGAAGCCGAAGGCTATCGCGTCACGCGCGTCGACGTCGAGCGCGATGTATCCGCGCGTCTTGCTGACCTGGAGCCCGATGTCGTTTTCAATGCGCTGCACGGCCCCTTTGGTGAGGATGGCACGATCCAGGGTGTTCTCGAATATCTGCAAATTCCCTACACACATTCCGGCGTGATGGCTTCGGCGCTGGCGATGGATAAGGCGCGCGCCAAGACCGTTGCGGCTGCGGCCGGCGTTCCCGTTGCTGCTTCGCTTGTTCTGAACCGCTTTGCTATTGCCGGCGAGCATCCGATGCTGCCGCCTTACGTCGTCAAGCCGGTGCGGGAAGGGTCCAGCTTCGGCGTCGTGATTGTCAAGGAAGATCAGACGCACCCGCCGCAGATCATTACGTCGTCGGAGTGGCGATATGGCGATGAGGTTCTGGTCGAGCGTTATATCCATGGCCGCGAACTGACCTGCGGTGTCATGGGCGATATGGCGCTTGGTGTCACCGAGATCGTGCCGCAGGGGCATAGCTTCTACGACTACGACTCCAAATATGCGGCGGGTGGTTCAAAACACGTCATCCCTGCGGAAATTTCACCGAATCTTTACCAAAAGATACAATTATTGGCATTAAGGGCGCATCAAGCTATCGGCTGCCGTGGCGTCAGCCGGTCTGACTTCCGTTTTGACGATCGCTTCTCTGAGGAGGGTGAGCTTATCTGGTTGGAAATCAATACCCAGCCAGGCATGACGCCTACCTCGTTGTTGCCCGAAATGGCGGCTCATGCCGGCTATTCTTTTGGTGAATTTCTCCGGTGGATGGTGGAGGACTCGTCTTGTTCGCGCTGACGGTCAAAAATATGAGGCGGTCCCGCCACCGTGTCCAGCTCGAGATCGATGATGTCGAGGATGCATTCGTATTGCCGCGGCCGATGCGTCGCGTCGTGCGCTTCCTCGTGAGCCTCGGTTCGGGTCGCGTCAATATTCCGGCGCATACCGGTACGGTCTCCGCGCTTGCTCTGTTCGCTGCGACCGGCTTTTACGGCATGTCGATCGGCGGTCATGCGCAGGATGTCGCGCAGGCGACGACTTCGGCTGCCGGCTTTGCCATCGAAGACGTGAAGGTTTCCGGCAACGATCAGACTTCGGAAATCGAAATCCTGCAGCTTCTCGGTCTCGACGGCACCACATCGCTGGTGGCGCTCAATGCCGATGCGGCGCGCCAGAAGATTGCCAATTTGCCGTGGGTTGAGAACGTTGAAGTCCGCAAGGTCTATCCGAAGGCTATCGAAGTGAAGCTCACGGAGCGCAAGGCTTACGCCATATGGCAGCACGGTTCCGAACTGTCGCTGATCCAGAAGGACGGCAGCGTGATCGCGCCGCTGCGCGACAACAAGTTCGCCAAGCTGCCGCTGTTCGTCGGTCGCGATGCGGAAACGGCCGCGGCATCGATCGATGAAGCCTTTGCCAAATGGCCGGATGTCCGCAGCCATGTGAAGGCGTTCGTGCGTGTCGCCGGCCGTCGTTGGGACCTCTATCTCGACAATGGCGTGATCGTCAAATTGCCTGAAGACAATATCGATGGCGCGCTGGCCCGACTGACCAGGATCGACAAGGACCAGAACCTGTTGCAGCGCGATATCGCCGCCGTGGATCTTCGTCTCGACGATCGCATGGCCATTGAATTGACCCCGGATGCAGTGGTTCGTCGCCAGGCGGCAGTGGATGCAAGAACCAAGGCTTTGAAGAAAGCAGGGCAGGATACATGAGCTTGTTCAACTCGTCCCATTTCGGTCTGCCGCGTCTGAAGCCGCTGTCCTCCAAGCGGTCGCATATCGTATCGGTCCTCGACATCGGCTCGACCAAGGTCGTCTGCATGATCGGCCGGCTTACGCCGCGCGAGGAAAGCCAGGTTCTTCCGAACCGCACGCATCATATCGAGATCATCGGCATCGGCCATCAGCGCTCGCGCGGCATCAAGACCGGTGTGATCGCCGATCTCGATGCGCTGGAAAACGTTGTCCGCTTGTCGGTCGATGCGGCCGAGCGCATGGCTGGCCTCACCGTCGATAGCCTGATCGTCAATGTTTCCGCCGGTCGTCTCGGCAGCGACATCTATACGGCCACCATCGATCTCGGCGGCCAGGAAGTTGAATCCAGCGATCTGAAGAAGGTTCTTTCCGCCGCTTGCCAGCAGTCGCTCCGCCAGGAGCGCGCCATTTTGCATTCGCTGGCAACCGGTTATTCGCTCGACGGCGAACGCGGCATTCGCGATCCGCTGGCGATGTTCGGCGATGAGCTGGGCGTCGACATGCATGTCGTGACCGCCGAGCGGGCAGCGCTTCGCAATCTCGAGCTTTGCATTAACCGGGCGCATCTGTCGGTCGAGGGCATGGTCGCAACGCCTTATGCCAGTGGCCTTGCGGCTCTCGTCGACGACGAAGTCGAGCTCGGCTGCGCCGCCATCGACATGGGCGGTGGCACGACGACGATCTCGGTCTTCGCCGAAGGCAAGCTGGTGCATACCGATGCCGTCAGCCTTGGCGGGCATCACGTTACCACCGACCTCGCGCGCGGTCTTTCGACCCGCATCGAGGATGCCGAGCGGCTGAAAGTCGTGCATGCCTCGGCGCTCGCCAATTCCTCGGAAGAGCGCGAACTGATTTCCATCCCGCCGATCGGCGAGGATGAACGCGACCAGCCGACACAGGTGCCGAAGGCGCTGGTGTCGCGCATCGTCAGAGCCCGCATCGAAGAGACGCTGGAGCTGATCCGCGACCGTATCCAGCGCTCGGGCTTCAGCCCGATCGTCGGCAAGCGCGTCGTGCTGACGGGCGGCGCCAGCCAGTTGACCGGCTTGCCGGACGTGGCACGGCGTATTCTTGCCCGCAACGTCCGCATCGGTCGCCCGATGGGCGTGTCCGGTCTGCCGACGGCGGCCAAGGGCCCGGCCTTTTCGACGGCGGTCGGACTGATGATCTATCCGCAGGTCGCGGACATGGAGACACACGCGGCGGGCAGCGGTCTGCTCTCGTCGCTTGGAGGTAACAACAGCCGTATCGGCCGCGTTGGTCAATGGCTGAAGGAGAGTTTCTGAGTGCCTGATCCCGGATCGCGACAAGCGCTTTCCGGGCAGGGGTCAGGCGAATGAAATATAGTGAATTGGCCGGCGTGGCGATGCGGCCATAAAGAGAAGGAACGGGTACAATGACTATCAAGCTGCATAAGCCAGATATCACCGAGCTGAAGCCGCGGATCACCGTGTTCGGTGTTGGTGGTGGTGGCGGCAATGCCGTCAACAACATGATCACGGCAGGCTTGCAGGGCGTCGATTTCGTCGTCGCCAACACGGATGCACAGGCTTTGACGATGACGAAGGCGGAGCGGATCATCCAGCTCGGCGTTAACGTCACCGAAGGCCTCGGTGCTGGTTCGCAGCCGGAAGTCGGCCGCGCCGCCGCTGAAGAATGCATCGACGAGATCATCGACCACCTGAACGGCACCCACATGTGCTTCGTCACCGCCGGCATGGGCGGCGGCACGGGCACGGGCGCTGCACCGGTCGTTGCACAGGCAGCCCGCAACAAGGGTATCCTGACCGTCGGCGTCGTCACCAAGCCGTTCCACTTCGAAGGCGGCCGCCGCATGCGGCTTGCTGAAATGGGCATCCAGGAACTGCAGAAGTCGGTCGACACGCTGATCGTCATTCCGAACCAGAACCTGTTCCGCATCGCCAATGACAAGACGACCTTCGCCGACGCGTTCTCGATGGCCGACCAGGTTCTCTATTCGGGCGTTGCCTGCATCACCGACCTGATGGTGAAGGAAGGTCTTATCAACCTCGACTTCGCCGACGTCCGTTCGGTCATGCGCGAAATGGGCCGCGCAATGATGGGGACCGGCGAAGCCTCCGGCCAGGGCCGCGCGATGCAGGCTGCGGAAGCGGCTATCGCCAACCCGCTGCTCGACGAAACCTCGATGAAGGGCGCGCAGGGCCTGCTGATCTCGATCACCGGCGGCCGTGACCTGACGCTCTTCGAAGTCGACGAAGCTGCGACCCGCATCCGCGAAGAAGTCGATCCGGACGCCAACATCATCCTCGGCGCCACTTTCGACGAATCGCTGGAAGGCATCATCCGCGTCTCCGTCGTTGCGACCGGTATCGATCGCGCGATGAACGAAGCTGCCGAACGGAATATGGAATTCCGCCCGGTCGCAAAGCCGGCTATCCGTCCCTCCGCGGCCGCCGCTCCGGCAGCGGCCGCAGCCCAGCCTGCCCATGTCGCGCAGGCCCATACCGCACAGGCTCAGGTCAACCAGGCTCCTGTTGCACCGGCTCCGAGAGCCGTTGATCCGATCGCGCAGACCATTCGCATGGCGGAAGCCGACATGGAACGCGAATTGGAAATCCAGATGGGAGCTCGTCAGGTTCCCGCTCCGCAGCCGGTCATGCAGCAGCAGCCTGTCGTTCAGGAGGAAAGCTTCCGTCCGCAGAGCCGCATCTTCGCAGCCGCACCCGAGGCTCAGCCGGTGCGTCAGGCTCCGGTTCAGCCGCAGCCCCAGCCGGCCGCGTACCAGCAGCCTGTGATGCAGCAGCCGATCGTTCGGCAGGCTGTCGAGCAGGTCCGCATGCCGAAGGTCGAGGATTTTCCGCCGGTCGTTAAGGCCGAGATGGAGCATCGCGCTCAGCCGGTTACCGCTCAGGCTGCCGAGGAGCGTGGTCCGATGGGCCTGCTGAAGCGAATCACCAATTCGCTCGGCCGCCGCGACGAGGACCCGGCTTTCAACGACATGACGGCTTCGGCTCCGGCTGCTGCCCCGCAGCAGCGCCGCGCACCGTCGCCGGAGGCCAGCCTCTACGCGCCGCGTCGTGGCCAGCTCGATGACCAGGGCCGTCAGGTTCCGCAGGCTCGTATGACGAACCAGGAAGACGACCAGCTCGAAATCCCGGCCTTCCTGCGCCGGCAGTCGAACTGATCCGGTCCAAGACATCCTTTTAATAGGATGCTAACCATGTTTGGTGAATCCGGGGCTCACGAGCCCCGGATTTCGTTTTTTGGGCCTGTCTTTAATCTTAAAATTACCTAGCAAATTCAATCATCTGCTTTCGTAACAAAGCGAAAGAAACAGTGATTTGGAATGCGATCCCCCCGCGCGTATGTAAGGGGCAAGCGAGCCTGCGGAATCGCATCCGGCAATAATTGCATGTGGTTTCCGCGGACTAGGTATCAGACTGAACCGGCAATGAGGCAGGGGTCCAAAGGTGACCGCCCCGGCTTGGTACAGACAGACGAAGGCAGATTTTATATGGCAATCGGATTGCTGGGTTTTCAGACCACCATTGCAAATCCCGTGACACTTTCGGGTATCGGCGTTCATTCCGGCGCCAACGTGTCGATCACGTTCTACCCGGCGGAAGCTGGCACAGGCGTCATTTTCCAGCGTATGCATGACAATGGCGACGTGACGGAACTGCGCGCGGTTTCCTCGCAGGTTGGCAATACCGATCTTTGCACGGTTCTCGGTTTCTCTCCGGCGCGCTCGGTCGCGACGGTCGAGCATGTCATGGCGGCGATCTACGCGATCGGCCTCGACAATGTCATCGTCGAAGTCACCGGCGCGGAAATGCCGATCATGGACGGCAGCTCCTATCCTTTCATCGAAGCCATCGAGCAGGTCGGCATCGTTTCGCTCGGCGTCAAGCGCCGCTACATTCGCGTCACCAAGCCGGTTCGTATCGAAGCCGGCGGTTCCTGGTGCGAATTCCGCCCCTATGACGGTACGCGCTTCGAAGTCGAGATCGACTTCGATTGCCCGCTGATCGGCCGCCAGAAGTGGGAAGGCGACATGACTGCCGAGACCTTCAAGAAGGAGCTGTCGCGCGCCCGTACTTTCGGCTTCATGCGTGATGTCGAGCGGCTCTGGGCTTCCGGTCATGCACTCGGCTCTTCGCTGGAAAATTCCGTCGTCATCTCCGACGACAACACGGTGATCAATGTCGAAGGCCTGCGTTATGCCAAGGACGAGTTCGTCCGCCACAAGACGCTGGACGCCGTTGGTGATCTGGCGCTGGCCGGCACGCAGTTCATTGGCTGCTACCGTTCCTATCGCGGAGGTCACCGCATGAATGCAAACGCACTGAAGGCGCTGTTGAGCGATCCGTCCGCCTATGATGTCGTCGAAACCTCGGCCCCGCGTCAGCGCGCACACAGCCGCGATTTCGTCACCGTGAATGCTGCCGAATTCGCTCCCTGGTCGGCGTGACCTCCAGAAATCCAGGTGAGTAAAGTCGCCGCTCCCGCAAGGGGGCGGCTCTTTTTTTGACAGGAGATTCGCGGGTGGCGCCTGGAGGTCGAGCACTTTCTCGCAATCGGGTGTCCCGGAAAGAAATCTCTTGTCGATACAACGATTAAAGCCTGCCATTCGGCGGGCTTTGCCACAAAAATGCGTTAATGCTTCATCATTGCGTTGCCCTGATGGTGCTTTTGCGGCTAGAAACGCCAGCGAGAGAACGCCGTTTCCGCAACAACGGCTAGTGGGACAGTCATCCGATGGGTTTTTCAGGGTCTGAAAGCATGAAGATTACAGCACGGGCTTTGCTCGTATCGCTTCTCCTGGCCGGTACCGGTGCGGTGGTAACTGGTTGCAATACGGACAAGGACATCGACATCAGTAAGCTCGGTGTCGAGACCGATCCGCCGGAAACCCTCTATAATCAAGGCCTTGCTAACATCAAGGCCGGCAACATGGCGGAAGCCGGACGTAAGTTCGACGCCATCAACCAGCAGCAGCCGTTCTCCGAATGGGCGCGCAAGGCGCTGGTGATGAGCACCTTCGTCAAGTATCGCACCGGCCGTTACGACGACGCCGTGCAGTCGGGTAATAGCTATCTCAAGCAATATCCCGGCTCTGAAGATGCCGATTACGTGCAGTATCTCGTTGGTTCGTCCTATGCCAAGCAGATCGTCAGCGTAACGCAGGATCAGCGCGCGGCGCAGCAGACGATCGAGGCGATGAGCAAGGTCGTCACCAACTATCCGAGCTCGCAATATGTCAGCGATGCGCAGGCCAAGATCCGTTTTGCCCGCGACCAGCTCGCCGGCAAGGAAATGCAGATCGGCCGTTACTATCTTGAGCGCAAGGATTACCTTGCGGCCATCTCCCGCTTCCGTATTGTCATCGAGCAATACCCGACGACGAATCAGATCGAAGAGGCTCTGGCTCGCCTGGTTGAAGCCTATTATGCCATGGGCATCGTTCAGGAAGCACAGACGGCAGCCGCGGTTCTGGGTCACAACTATCCGGATAGCCGTTGGTACGCCGATTCCTTCAAGCTTCTGAAGACTGGCGGCCTTTCGCCGAATGAAAACGAAGGCTCCTGGATTTCGAAGGCGGGCAAGAAACTTCTTCTTGGGACGTGAGATTGAGCGCGCATGCTGATCCAGCTTTCGATCCGCGATATCGTCTTGATCGAGCGGCTGGATCTTGCCTTCGAGACCGGGCTCTCGGTGCTGACCGGCGAGACGGGCGCGGGCAAATCCATCCTGCTTGACAGTCTGTCGCTGGCCCTTGGCGGGCGCGGCGATGGCGATCTCGTACGCCATGGCGAGGAACGCGGTCAGGTGACCGCGGTGTTCGATGTTGGCATGCAGCATGCCGCTCGCAAGCTTCTGCGCGAAAACGGCATCGACGACGATGGCGACCTGATTTTCCGTCGCACCCAATCCGCCGACGGCCGCACCAAGGCTTTCGTAAATGACCAGCCGCTCAGCGTTCAGCTGATGCGCCAGGCCGGCCAGCTCCTCGTCGAAATTCATGGACAGCATGACGATCGCGCTCTGGTCGACACCGACGCGCATCGCATGCTGCTCGACGCTTTCGCCGGTATTGCCGAGGACGTGCAGGGTGTCGGGCGGCTCTACAAGGTCTGGCGCGACACCGAGCGGACGCTCAGGAAGCAGCGCGAGCAGGTGGAAAATGCCGCCCGCGAAGCCGATTATATCCGCGCGGCGGTCGAGGAGCTGGAGAAGCTGTCGCCGCAGGATGGCGAAGAGGATGAGCTGGCCGAGAAGCGCTCGCGGATGATGAAAGCCGAACGCATTGCCGGCGACATCGCCGAAGCTTCCGAATTCCTGAATGGCAATGCCTCTCCGGTGCCCCATATCGCCTCGCTGGTACGCCGGCTGGAGCGTAAGAGCCATGAGGCGCCGGGCCTGCTTGAAGACACGGTAGCCCTGCTGGATGCGGCGCTGGACCAGCTTTCCAATGCGCAGATGGAAGTGGAAGCGGCTCTCCGCAAGACCGAATACGATCCGCGTGAACTGGAACGGGTCGAGGAGCGGTTGTTTGCACTGCGCGCCGCTTCGCGCAAATATTCCGTGCCGGTGACGGAGCTGCCGGCGTTGGCCGTGAAGATGATTGCCGATCTCGCCGATCTCGATGCCGGAGAAGAGCGGCTGGCACGGCTGGATGCCGAACTGGCCGTCGCCAAGGCGGCCTATGATGCCGCCGCGCACAGCCTCTCCGAAAAGCGTCATCATGCCGGTGAGGCGCTTGCCGCCGCCGTCATGGCCGAACTGCCGGCGCTGAAGCTGGAACGGGCGCGCTTCATGGTGGAAATCACCACGGATGCCGAAGGGGCCACGGCCGAGGGCATCGATGTCATCGAATTTCATGTGCAGACCAATCCGGGCACGCGTCCGGGACCGATCACGAAAGTCGCGTCCGGCGGCGAACTGTCGCGTTTCCTGCTGGCGCTGAAGGTGGCGCTGGCCGATCGCGGTTCGGCGCCGACGCTGGTCTTCGACGAAATCGACACCGGTGTTGGCGGTGCGGTGGCCGACGCGATTGGCCAGAGGCTCAAGAGGCTTTCCGATCGCGTGCAGGTGCTTTCCGTCACCCATGCGCCGCAGGTTGCGGCGCGCGCTGCCACGCATCTCCTGATCTCCAAGGGGCCGGTTGCCGACGGTTCCGAAAAGATCTCCACCCGCGTCGCCACCATGGCGCCCACGGATCGCACCGAGGAAATCGCCCGCATGCTTGCCGGCGCGTCGATTACCGAAGAGGCGAGGGCGGCGGCCAAGCGACTGTTGGCGGGCAACGGCTGAGAGCGTCAAGCCTCATCCTACGCACTTCCCATTCTGCAAATTTTCACTAAAACATCTCGGAAATCCGGGAGTGCGAATCCATGAGCAGCGAACAGAAGCCCGTCGAAGATTTGACCGAAGAAGAGGCAGCCGCTGCGCTTGCCTATCTGGCAGCCGAGATCGCGCGCAATGACGCGCTTTATCACGGCAACGACGCGCCGGAGATTTCGGATGCGGAATATGATGCGCTGAAGCGGCGCAACGATGCCATCGAAGCGCGCTTTCCAGCACTCGTTCGCGCCGACAGTCCATCGCGGCGGGTTGGTGCTGCGCCGTCCGAAACCTTCATGCCTGTCGTGCACGCAAGGCCGATGCTGTCGCTCGACAATACTTTCTCGCAGGAAGACGTGCAGGATTTCGTCGCCGGCGTCTATCGCTTCCTCGGCCGGTTGCCCGACAACTCTATCGCCTTCACCGCCGAGCCGAAGATCGATGGGCTCTCGATGTCGATCCGCTACGAGAATGGCCGGATGGTGAGTGCTGCGACGCGCGGTGATGGCACGACCGGGGAAAACGTCACCGCCAATATCCGCACCATCAAGGAGATACCGCAGACGCTGCCGGCCGGCGCGCCCGCAGTCGTCGAGATACGCGGCGAAGTCTATATGGCCAAGAGCGATTTCCTGGCGCTAAACGCGCAGATGGAGGCGGAGGGCAAGCAGACCTATGTCAATCCGCGCAACACCGCGGCCGGCTCGCTGCGTCAGCTCGACGCCAAGGTGACGGCCAGCCGCAAGCTGAAGTTCTTCGCCTATGCCTGGGGGGAAATGTCCGACATGCCGGCTGACACACAGTTCGGCATGGTGCAGACATTCGGGAAATGGGGTTTCCCGGTCAATCCGTTGATGAAACGGCTGAACTCGGTCGCCGATATTCTCGCTCACTATGACGAGATCGGCCTTCAGCGCCCGGACCTCGATTATGATATCGACGGCGTCGTCTACAAGGTCGACAGCCTGGAATTGCAGGCGCGCCTCGGCTTCCGCTCGCGCTCGCCACGCTGGGCGACAGCACATAAATTCCCGGCTGAACAGGCGTTGACCCGGTTGCTTGATATCGACATCCAGGTCGGCCGGACGGGCGCTCTGACGCCGGTCGCGCGACTGGAGCCGATTACCGTTGGTGGCGTCGTGGTGACCAATGCGACACTGCACAATGCCGACTACATCAAGGGCATCGGCAACAAGGGTGAACCGATCCGCGACGGCCGCGATATCCGCGTCGGCGATATGGTGATCGTGCAGCGTGCCGGCGATGTTATTCCGCAGATCGTCGATGTCGTGCTGGAGAAGCGGGAGGCGTCGAGCGTCGCCTACGAGTTCCCCAAGACATGCCCGGTCTGCGGCAGCCATGCGGTACGCGATATCAATGAGAAGACCGGTAAGGTCGATGCGGTGACGCGCTGCACCGGCGGCTTTATCTGCCGGGCGCAGGCGACGGAACATCTGAAGCATTTCGTTTCGCGCAATGCCTATGACATCGAGGGTCTTGGCTCGAAGCAGATCGATTTCTTCTTCGAAAGCGACGACCCGGCGCTGCAGGTCCGCACCGCGCCCGATATCTTCACCCTGGAGAAGCGGCAGCAGTCATCGCTGACCAAGCTGGAGAATATCGATGGCTTCGGCAAGGTCAGCGTTTCCAAGCTTTATGCGGCCATCAACGAGCGGCGCGATATCGCCCTGCATCGCTTCATCTTCGCGCTCGGCATTCGCCATGTCGGCGAGACCACGGCGAAGCTCTTGGCGCGCTCCTATGGCACCTACGAAGCCTTTGAGGCTGGGATGAAGGAAGCCGCCCCGCTTGCGGGCGACGCGTGGAACGACCTCAACAATATAGAAGGCATCGGCGAAGTGGTCGCCCGCGCCGTCGTCGAATTCTACAAGGAGCCGCGCAACGTCGAGGTGATCTCGAAGCTGCTTGACGAGGTACGGCCGCAGGAGGCCGAGCAGCCGACCACCTCGGGTAGCCCGGTCGTCGGCAAGACGGTGGTTTTCACCGGCTCGCTGGAAAAATTCACACGCGATGAAGCCAAGGCCAAGGCCGAGAGCCTCGGCGCCAAGGTCTCCGGCTCGGTCTCGAAAAAGACCGACATCGTCGTGGCGGGACCCGGCGCCGGTTCGAAGCTGGACAAGGCGCGGGAGTTCAATGTGCAGGTCATGACCGAGGATGAGTGGCTGGAATTGATCGGCGGGTGATTGACCGGCGGCAGATCCATGGATCGCCGCCGATCCCCGCTCACATTTTGATCCGCGCCATCGTGAAGGCATCCACATACTTGCCGTTGCGAAACGCAAAGGCTTTGAGTCTTCCCTCGGTCTCGAAGCCGAATTTCTCATAGAGCCCGATAGCAGGCCCGTTGTCGACAAAGACGGTCAGTTCCAGGCGCTTGATCGCCAGCCAGTTGTCGGCGGCGTCGACGAGGGCCGCAAACAGCGCCGAACCGATGCCGCGGTCAGTAAAATCGTCGTGGACACCCATTCCAATGTGTCCGACGTGGATCTGTCGGCCGGCGTTGCGGCGCAAGCCGGCATTGCCGACGATTTGTCCCGCGAGCAAAGCGACAAGGCTGATCGCGCCAGGTGTCGGCTTTTCAAGCCATTGCCGGGTTTCCTCGATGCTCTGAAAGGGCAGGCGGAGTGTGCCGGCACGAAAGCCGGGCAGATTGGCAATAAGGGCGATGCCCTCAGCGTCGGATGGAGCTGCGGCTCGGATCTCCACTCCAACGGCTTTTCGTGGTTGTCGCTGGTCCGGTTCTTGCTGTCCTGAATTCATTTGGCTCTCCTTGAGGTTCAAGAGGAGAGCAAGGACTTCAAACCCTGCTCGCCTCGGCAGGGTTGAAGGGGATCGCAGTCAGCTTAACGCAACGCTGCTTCCACTCGCCCTGCAAGGGGTGAGGTGGTGATAAGATGCATCATGGTGGCGCCGTTTGCGATCATGCCGCCAGCTTCCGGTGCTTTTGCTTCGAAGTCAACAGACTTGCCATACCGCGCGAGGTTGTTTCCAGTCTTGGGGGGCCGAGCGGAAACTAAGAAGAGTGGGGGCGATCATCTTGCTCTCTTGCATCCCCCGAGCGCTATCTTACTTTAGCAATGCCGCCTGAACTCCCGGTGGCGCATGTCGGAGGATGATTGATGACGTCTTTGAAGTTGCCTGCTGCTCTTGCCGCCTCGTTCCTGGCGCTGGCACCTGTTTCCGCATCCGCCGAGGTCGTCGGCAAGGTCGGAGTGGATTGGACCGGCAATGATATTCTGGTCGATGCCGTGCCCGATCCGGGCGTGTCCGGCGTCACCTGTCACGTCACCTATTTCGACCGCAGCGTCATCGACCGGCTGAGAAAGGGCAATTGGTTCGAAGATCCCTCCAACAATTCGATCGCCTGCCAGCAGACCGGCCCGATCTCGATCGGCGATATCAACCTATCGCAAGGCGGAGAGGAAGT
The DNA here is from genome assembly GCF_058803745.1 of Rhizobium sp. GW821-FHT14E12. NCBI lineage: Bacteria > Pseudomonadati > Pseudomonadota > Alphaproteobacteria > Hyphomicrobiales > Rhizobiaceae > Rhizobium > Rhizobium sp. GW821-FHT14E12. The sequence goes on along the minus strand of NZ_JBXAPH010000001.1, from coordinate 712,518 downwards.
GTTTCGCGCCGGGCTGTCGCTGATCTGGAAGAAGCTGGTGGTCACGCGGATCTACGACAAGAAGAACGATACGCTGGTCTATCTTATTCATTCGCGCGAGTTGACCAACGGCTCGGCGAAGATGGCGATTTCCACTATCCCGTTGTTCGGTCAGACCGTGACCTGGAAGAACGGCAAGCCCAACTGAGATTGCTTGGCAGCTGGTTGAACAACCATGAAGTGGATTGTACCAAAAAAAGTTTAGCCTTTTAGTTGCCAAACTCACTTAAATGCTTCCGCATTGCGTCATTTTGGTGCAATTTTATGGGCGAACGTGGGAGTGCCACTTCCATCCGTTCACGGCCTGCATGATCCGCCCGCGCCGGCTACACCCCTGTTGGCGTCGGCTTAATAACACGATCGCCCTGAAGCAGCCGCTTCAGGGCGATTTTGGTTGGAGCTATTTTCCCGGATCAGGCTGCCTGCGCCAATTGCTCGGCGATGACGGTGTCGAGGTTGAGGAAGCAGACCATTGTCTTTTCCCTTGCCACGATGCCGCGGCAGAAAGCCCGCTGTGCTTCCGGAATGATTTCCGGTGGCGGCTGCAGGTCTTCGCTCTTGATGGTCATCATGTCGGACACCTGCTCGACCAGCAGGCCGACGAGCTTGCCGGCGATGTCGGTGACGATAATGGCGGAGCGTTCGGACGGCTCGGTCATTTTCATGCCGAGACGGCAGGCCATGTCGATGACCGGGATCACCGCGCCGCGCAGGTTGATGAGGCCAAGCACATAGGGCGGCGTATGCGGCATCGGTGTCACCGGCGCCCAGCCGCGGATTTCGCGGATGGCCATGATGTCGATGCAGAATTCCTGGCCGCCAAGATGGAAGGAGACGATCTCCAGATAGGCGCCCGATTGTTTGATGGCATTCGTCATGGTCAAGGACTTCCCGTTTGGCGCCGGCGGCACGCGGCAATGGCGATTGCAAGGGGGATCGGCTGGAGCGGTTCAATGCTGCTACAGCATCCGAAGGCTTTGGCGCTCGAAGGCGCTCGGCTGCTTCGGCGGGCGTCATGCCCTTCTGAATAAAGATGGATCTGCCGCAGGCCCTGCGGCCGGCGAATCTGACTTCGCCTATTGGATTTGATGTTGGCGCGGACTGGTTAGGATTGCTTTAACGCGAGGACGAATTCCGGTACTTGCGAAAACATCTTCTTGAATTGCGTCTCCCGGTGCGACCCGTTACACCCGGGCAATGATCGCCCGCCGTCTCGCATGCCGAGTGTTAGCCGGGCGTGGTGGGGAAGAAGCAGCGATGAAAACAGTGCGGATTGTTGTCTGGGTGGCCGTGTTGATCATGGCCGGAGTGCTGGGATGGTTGACCTTCGGGGGCAGCAAGACACCGGAGGCGGCAGCCGAAGGCCCCTATGGGGTGCCGTTTACCCTTACGGCGCAGAATGGCCAGCCGGTCAGCGAGCAGGCCTTTCGCGGCAAGCCAACGGCGCTGTTCTTCGGCTATACGCATTGCCCTGACGTCTGCCCCACCACCCTGTTCGAGATGAACGGCTGGATGCAGAAGGTCGATCCTGACGGTACCAAGCTCAATGCCTATTTCGTCACTGTTGATCCGGAGCGTGATACGCCGGCGATCATGAACCAGTATGTGTCCAACGTCTCGAACCGCATCACCGGGATTTCCGGCGATCCCGCCAAGGTGATGGACATGGTCAAGGGCTTCCGGGTCTACGCCAAGAAAGTTCCGCTCGACGAGAAGGATCCGAACGGCGATTATACCATGGATCACACCGCCTCGGTCTTCCTGCTTGACGCCTCCGGCCGCTTCGCCGGTACGATCGCCTATCAGGAGGATCCGGATATTGCGGTCAAGAAGCTGGAGAACCTGATCAAGAAGGGATAGGGCGCCCATGGAGGATAGGGCCGGGGGAGAGAGGAAATCCAAGTCCATCCTGATTGCGGGTGCGGGTCCGGCTGGCCTGACCGCAGCGCTCGAATTGGCCCGCCGCGGCTTTGCGCCTCGCATTATCGATGATGGCCAGGGGGCGACGCCCTTGGAAGAGAGCCGGGCTCTCGGTATCAATGCCCGCACATTGACGTTGCTTTCGCCATCCGGTGTGGCCGAGCATATTCTCACCGCTGCTCAACCGGTCGCACATTTCCGTATCCGGTCGGGGGAAAAGACCCTTGCCGATGTCGGTACAGGGGAGGTGCCGGGCCGCTTTGGCGCCATTCATTGTCTGGCGCAAGGGGCGACCGAACGCTTGCTGATCGAGGCGCTTGCCGCCTATGGTATCGCGCCAGAGTGGCAGACCGCGGTCGTGGCGGAGATGATCGCCGATACTCGGAAGCCGGAAGTGACGCTGCGACGCGCCGATGGCAGCATGGAAACTGTTCGTCCCGATATACTGATCGGTGCCGACGGGGCGCATTCTGCGGTGCGCAAGGCGCTCGGCGCCGGTTTCCCCGGCGAGGCGTTGGAGGCTTATTTCTATATCGCCGATTTTCGCTATGCCAGACCGGTGGACACGCATTTCGTTGAGATCACGCTTTGCGATCCCGGCATGATCGGGCGTCTGCCGGTGTCTTCCGATGTCCTGCGCTATATCTCGACGCAGGAGGATTTCGAAAGCCGCATCGTTCATCCGGATGTGGTTGCCGAGAAGATCTGGGTCTCGCAGTTCCGCATTCATTTCCGCCATGTCGAGCCGATGGCCAAGGACAATGTGTTCTTGGCGGGTGATGCGGCCCATATTCACTCCCCGGCGGGCGCTCGCGGCATGAATCTCGGCATAGAGGATGCCTGTTGGCTCGCCTGGCTCATTGCGGAAGGGCGCGAAGAGGAGTATTCGGCGCTCAGAATTCCGGCCGTGAAGCAGGTGCTGAAGCAGACCTATGGTTTGACCCGCCTGATCACCATGGAAAATGGGCTTGCGATCGCGATGCGCAATCTGCTCGCGCCGCAGCTTCTGGGTTTTGGGCCGTTCCGACGCAGGCTGCTTCATGGCGTTGCCGGCTATGATACGCCGAAGCCACCGTGGATCGACTGGGCTGAATAAGAGCAAGAGAGAGCGAAGAGTTGAGTGAAATCCGCCTTTACGTGACGACGACCGAGAAAAAGTCCGAACTGGTTCTCGATCTGATGACGCCGGTGTTCGAAGATGAAGAATTGCCGATTGCGACCAGCGAGATCGATGAGAAGAGCGACATCTGGGAAGCGTCGATCTATCTCTATGCGGATGACGAAGACGATGTGCGCGCGCGTTTTGCGGCTTTGCTGAAGCCGACCTTTCCCGAGCTTGTCATCAAAAAGGAAGTCATTCCCGATGTCGATTGGATCGCCAAGTCTCTGGAGGGCTTGAAGCCGGTCCGCGCCGGGCGCTTTCTGGTGCATGGTTCCCATGACCGCGACAAGATTGGCTCGAGCGATATCGCCATCGAGATCGATGCCGGCCAGGCGTTTGGCACAGGCCATCACGGCACGACGGCGGGTTGCCTGGAGACGATCGAAACGGTGCTTGCCAGCCGGCGGGTGCGCAATGCGCTTGATTTGGGCACCGGCAGCGGTGTGCTGGCGATCGGTGTGCGCAAGCTGCGCAATATCCCGGTTCTCGCCACCGATATCGATCCGATCGCCGTCCGTGTTGCCCGCGAGAATGTCCGCCGCAACGGCATCGCCTCCGGCATCACGCTGGAAACAGCACCTGGCTTTCACTCCACGGCCTTTTCCCGCCATGGGCCTTTCGATCTGATCATCGCCAACATTCTGGCCCGGCCGCTGATCAAAATGGCGCCGCAGCTGGTCGCTCATCTGGCACCCGGCGGCTCGGTCATTCTCTCGGGCATCCTCGCCACACAGCGCTGGAAGGTGCTAGCGGCCTATAATGGCGCGAAGATGCGCCATGTCCGCACCATCTGGCGCAACGGCTGGGTCACCATCCATCTCGACCGGCCCTGAGCCGGTCCATCTTCATTTGGGAGTGGCTTTTCAAGGTGCTTAAAACGCAAAAGGCGGTGCCGAAGCACCGCCTTGCAGATCGGCATTTGACCGATCTTGCCCGCGAGCGTGTGGAGGAGTGCTCAAGCGGGCTCTACCGTTCTGGTTCGATCCGGGTGGGAGGAGGAGTCCCGGTCCGATCCAATAGGAACGCTAGCTCTTGTAATGATTAGTAGCGACCGCCACGGCTTGCGGCGATGACCTTCGACGTTTCGACTTCGAGCTGACGAAGCGCGCCGATGGAGTGGCGTACGGTGCGCCGCTCGCCAGCCAGTGCCGGGCTAACATATGCGGAGCGAGAGATAGGCATTTTCATTGTCCTTTTCGAGCGGGCTCTTCGTGAACCCCGTTTGATGCGCTCCATATAGCGACTCGCCCTCTTGTGTGGCAGGGGGTATGCTTCATGGGAGCTATGCAATTAATGCATATTGCCTGCCGCTATGATGTCACAATCGATCTCGGTTGCTCACGAAATGGGCGAAATCGTTAACGGGCGACTCGCAGTGGCGACAAGCACCTCGGCTGGAAATTCCCGCCTGCTTATTCGTGCGTGCTCTCCAATGAAAATCGTGTCGCACTTGCCGTGATCATGCTCTAACATGCTGTTGCCGCTCAGTTTCGCGGATTCTCGGGTCATTTTCGGATTAAGCCATGTTCCAGTCTTTCGACGTCACGTCCACCCCGCAATTCGGTCGCGAGCGCGTCACCGGCCTGCGCGCCGCCTTCAGCGATCTTGGCATTGACGGCTTCCTTGTGCCCCGTGCCGACGAATATCAGGGTGAATATGTGCCCAAATGTTCGGAGCGCCTGGCCTGGCTGACGGGATTTACCGGATCGGCAGGTGTTGCGCTCGTGACACAGTCGCAGGCCGTTGTTTTCGTCGACGGTCGCTATGTGACGCAGCTGGCCGAGCAGGTGGACCGATCGGTGTTCACCGGCGGCGATCTCGTCGACGAGCCGCCGCATGTCTGGCTGCCTCGTCATGCAAAAAAAGGGTTCAAGCTCGGCATCGATCCGTGGCTGCATACCGGCGCTGAAGTCCGGCGGTTGGAAAAGGCTCTGACGGAAATCGACGGCAAGCTGGTGTTTCTGCCGCATAACCCGCTCGACAAGCTCTGGAGCGACCGCCCGGCCGAACCGCTTGGCGGCGTCATCATTCAGGATATCGGGCAGGCCGGTATTTTGGCGCGGGACAAGCTGGCGACCATTGCGGCCGATCTGAAGGCGAAGAACCTCAAGGCGGTGCTGATCACCGATCCGTCCTCGGTCGCCTGGATCTTCAATATTCGCGGCAACGACGTGCCGCATACGCCGCATCCGCTGGCGCGCGCCATCATCTATGCCGAGGGCGAGGCGGAAATTTTCCTCGACAAGCGCAAGACCAAGATCGAGGCGGAGGCTTACCTCACGCAGATCTGCAAGCAGCTTCCGCCTTCCGAACTCGTCAAGCGGCTGGCTGCTGCCTCCGCGAATGGCGGGCGTATCCTGGTCGATCCCGATCTGGCCTCCTATGCGCTGACCGATATCATCCGCCGCGAAGGTGGCGAGGTGGTGGAGGGCACGGATCCGGCCAAGCTGCCGCGCGCCCGCAAGAATGCCGCCGAAATCAACGGTTCAGCCGCCGCCCATCTGCAGGATGGGGCCGCCATGGTCGAATTCCTCTATTGGCTGGAGACCAGCAAACCGGGCACGGTGACGGAGATCGCCGCTGCCGAACGGCTGGAAGCAAGCCGCGCCCGCGTCGGCCAGAGCATGCAGAACCCGCTCAAGGATATTTCCTTCGACACCATCTCCGGTGCCGGGGAGCATGCGGCCATCATGCATTATCGCGTGACGACGGAGACAGACCGGTTGATCGAGGCTGGCGAGCTGTTCCTGATCGATTCCGGGGCGCAATATATCAACGGTACCACCGATATCACCCGCACAGTCGGCATCGGCACTGTTCCCGAGGAGCAGAAACGGCTGTTCACGCTGGTACTGAAGGGCATGATCGCCATCAGCACGGCCCGTTTCCCCAAGGGTACGCGTGGCTGCGATCTCGATCCGTTGGCGCGTATCGCGCTGTGGAAATCCGGCGTCGACTTCGCCCATGGCACCGGCCATGGCGTCGGCTCCTATCTCTCGGTGCATGAGGGGCCACAGCGCATCTCGCGGCTATCGACGCAGGAACTGCTCCCGGGCATGATCCTGTCGAACGAGCCCGGCTATTATCGCCCCGGTCACTTCGGCATCCGCATCGAAAATCTGATTTATATTCGTGATCCCGAGGAGATCGAAGGCGGCGATATCCCGATGCTCGGCTTCGAAACGCTGACTTTCTGCCCGATCGACCGCAGCGTTATCCTTCCGGAGCTGCTGACCCATGACGAATTGCATTGGCTGAACGACTATCACGCCCGGACTCGTGAAGCGCTGATGCCGCTGATCCACGATCCGGATATCAGGGCCTGGCTTGAGAATGCGACGCTGGAATTAAGCCATTGAAGCAACTTACCTTCTCCCTGCCGGGGAGAAGGTATCAGATTCCAGCAAAATGCCGCCACGCCATCACGACGACCCATCCCGCGATCAACATGAAGGTCGATGAAAACCGCAGGCCGACCAATAGCGCGGCGAACATCGCCACCTTCGTGTCCCAGCCACCGTTGAAGAAGGCGGGGGCGACGAGGGTTGTCAGCACGGCGGCGGGCACGGCGTTCAGCGCGGCTTCCACGCGCGGCGGAATGCGGGTCATCTTAACGATCAGGATGTAGCCGCCGATGCGCGTCAGGAAGGTGACGACGGCGGCCGTGAGGATCAGCAGGACCATATGCAAGTCGAAATCGAACATGGTCAGACCTCGTGATGTTCGTTGACGAGGTCGGGTTTGCGGTTCGCCTTCACCGGCGGCAGCATGGCGGCGAGGGCGACACCCGCGAGCGCGCCGATGCTGACATGCCAGGGCGAGCCGACATAGCGATAGGCGATGGCCGAGACACCGGCGCTGGCGATCACCACGGGCAGGAAATTGTCACGCTTGCGGAAGCCGATGACGATGCCGAGGAAATAGACCGGCAACAGGATATCGAGGCCGATCGCCTTGGGGTCTCCGATCATGCTGCCGAGCAAGCCGCCGATGAGGCTCAGCGCCACCCAGACGACATAAATGACGGCGGCGAAACCCAGATACCATGCGAAGGTGACAGGTTTGCCGCTCTCATGGCGCTTGACCGTTTCGGCAAATTGTGGATCGACCAGCAGAAAGAAGGTGAAGAATTTTTGGACCGGCGAGAAATGCCGGATATAGCGGGCGATCGCGGCCGAATAGAGCACATGGCGGAAATTGACCGCCAGAATCGACAGCACGATCAACCAAGCCTGAACGTTGTGGCCGAAGAGATCGATGCCCACCATCTGGCTGGCGCCGGCATAGACGGTGCCGCTCATCAGGGTGAGTTCGCCGAGCGACATGCCCTGGTCGTGCGCCAGGGCGCCGAACAACGCGCCGAATGGTGCCGCCGCGATGGCGACCGGAGTGCCGCCCTTCAGGCCCTCAAAAAAATCCGCGCGACTCATGGTCCGCTCTGTCCTTCATGGAAAGCCCAACACATAGCCCGCTAAATCCGCGTGGATTTAACGGGCTATGTGCGGAGCAAAAATACAACTGGCTTTGCGCGTCCGGTGGGATGCGCGGCGCACGGAGGAGCTGTAAGCTGGGCAGGGACCATCGGCAATTCAATTTCCTTGATAGGACAATCGATTCCGTTGAACAGCCGATGGGATATGTCCACGAAACGCCTGGGTGTCATCGATGAAGAAAATCACCTTCCCGAAGGAAGAAAAGGCCGCGATCGTGGTCCGCCTTCAGAAATACTTTGCCGACGAACTCGATCAGACGCTCGGCGTGCTGCCGGCTGAATTCCTGCTCGACTTTTTCACCACCGAAATCGGCCCGCATTTCTACAATCAGGGATTGCGCGATGCCCATGCGGCGCTGATGACCAAGATGGAGGATTTTGGCGAGGCGATCTATCTGCTGGAGAGGGAGGCGGAGAAGCGCTGATCGGCTCTATTTCTTCGGTTGGAACGTATGTTCCGGTCCCGGAAACGTCCGCGCCTTGACTTCCTCCGCATAGGCTTCCGCTGCCTTTGAAACCGTCGGCGCCAGTTCGGCAAAGTGCTTCACGAAGCGAGGTTTGAAATCGCTGAAGAGGCCGAGCATGTCGTCGGAGACGAGGATCTGGCCGTCGCAGGCGGGGGAGGCGCCGATGCCGATGGTGGGGATGCCGACCGAAGCGGTGATCTCGCGAGCAAGCGTTTCGACAGTGCCCTCGACGAGAAGCGCGAAGGCGCCGGCTTGCTCGATCGCTTTCGCATCCCGCCGGATTTTCTCGGCTTCTTCTTCCGAACGGCCGAGTGCGCGATAGCCGCCCGCCGTTTTCACCTGCTGCGGCATCAGCCCGACATGGCCGAAGACCGGAACGCCGCGAGCGGTCAGGAATGCGACGGTCTCGGCCATCTCCTCACCGCCCTCCAGCTTGACACCGTCGCAACCGGTTTCTTTCAGGATCCGCACGGCATTGCGGAAGGCTTGCTCTTTCGATTCCTGATAGGAGCCGAAGGGCATGTCGACGATGACGCAGGCCTTTTGGACGCCGCGCATGACGCCCTGGCCATGCGCAATCATCATCTCCAGCGTCACGCCGACCGTCGATTCCATCCCGTAAAGCACCATGCCGAGGGAATCGCCGACCAGAAGCAGGTCGCAATGCGGGTCGAGCAGCCGGGCAATCGGCGTCGTATAGGCCGTCAGACTGACGATCGGGCGTGTGCCCTTCATCGCCTCGATCTGGGAGGTGGTATTGCGTTTGGTCAGTCCTGTCGCGCTCATGTCAGGCCGCCTTTTCGCTGGCGGCCTGCTTGCGGCCGATGATGTGGTTGTCGAGCAGGCGGGTCGCGCCGATGCGCACGAAGAGGGCGACGAGGATGGGCTGACCCTGCAGGTTTGTCAGCGGCTCCAGCGTATCGGGATGGCGAACGGCGGCAACTTCGGCCGTTGCCAGCGGTTCGCTGGCGATGAACTCGCGCAGTGCCGCTTCGAAAGCGATGGGATCGTCGGCGCCCTCGCTATAGAGCCGTTCGGCTTCCGCGAGAGCTTTCGGCACGATGACGGCGGCGGCGCGCTGTTCCGCCGAGAGGTAGACGTTGCGCGAGGATAGCGCCAGGCCATCGGTATCGCGGACGGTCGGCACCGGCACGACACGGACCGACTGGGCGAGATCCTCCACCATACGGCGGATGATCGCCACCTGCTGATAGTCCTTCTCGCCGAAATAGGCGCTGTCGGGCTGGACGATGTTGAAAAGCTTGGTGACGACTGTGGCAACGCCGGCGAAATGACCCGGGCGAACCGCGCCTTCCAGCTCCATGCCGAGCTTCGGCACGTCGACGACCGTTTCCATCGGCCGGGGATACATGTCGGCGACACCGGGCGCGAAAATGAAATCGACCTTGCCATCGCGCAGCATGGCGCTGTCTCGATCGAGATCGCGCGGATATTTTGCCAGATCCTCATTGGCGCCGAATTGCAGAGGATTGACGAAGATCGAGACGACGACGATGTCGTTTTCCGCCCGGGCGCGGGAGACCAGCTCCATGTGACCGGCATGCAGATAGCCCATTGTCGGCACCAGGCCGATGCTTCTGCCGGCCCTGCGATGCGCGGCAAGGCGCTCGCGCAATGCGGCTATCGTGCTGATCGTTTCCATGCTGACACTCCTCCACGAACCGCGCCACCCAACGCCTGTCCGCCTCCCACCCTTCGATTTGGCGGGCTCTTCTAACGTGTGCAGTGCAAAAAGGCAATTCAAGGGGTTTGCGTTCCAGGCGGCAGTAACAAGAAGCTTTAACGTTTTACACCGATTTGTACCGATACGGTGTCCGATCATATGGCGTTGAACTGCCTGCAGTTTTTGCGGTTATTTAAGGAAGTTTCATGGACTTGAAGAGCCAAGGTTCGTTGTTGGTAATAGCAGCTTCGTTAGGCGTATTGCCACTCATCCTGCGTTCAGTTGGTGCAGGTCCGTCTCTATTTCTTGGGATCGTCGTACTCGTTCTGAACCTCCTCGTTTGCATGCTTGGTGCGAGAACAACATTTAGCCTGTTCTGGCTGATATATGCTGGCGTATGTGCCGTTGTTTTTGTTCTGTTTGGAACCTCCAGCCCGATTGCGCTCATTCTGGTTCTGTTTGCTCTCTGAGCGGCCCTCTGCAGGTCGGGAAATTGTATTGTGCTTCCTCATGATTGAGGCTCCAGCCGCTTTTTCAACGGTATCAACGCAAAGCAGTCACCCAACTGCCTTGCCACTGATCACGGCCGCCATACGCTTTAGAATTATCCCTCCAAGATTAGCGTTTTTCTCAATCTTTTACTGTTAGCTGCCGCTATGGCGAAGATCGTGGCATTGGCGGCATATTTTTATCAGGCAGCGACTGCCTTCGGGCTGCTGATCGCGGTGGCGCATCTGTTGGCGCCGGCGGATTATGCCGCCTATTCGCTGTTCATCTCCATCAGCCAGTTTGCGGCGATCTTCTGTTTCGAGTGGATCCGCTTTGCCTGCAGCCGCTTCTATCCCGGCCAGGCGCCCGGCAGCGAGGCGGCGGAGCGTACGGCGTTGAGCATCGAATTTGCCGCTTGCGCGGTGATCTGCATTCTTCTTGCCGGTGCGTCGATCTTTTTTTCGGTGTCGCCCGAGATCGCGGTACTTGGCAGCCTGGTGGTCATCCTTCAGGGGGGCAGCGACCTGCATCTGACCATGCTGCGCTTCCGCCAGGAGTTTCACGCTTTTTCACGCCTGCAGGGTTCGCGCGCCACCATTCTGGCTATTGGCACGCTGGCCGGTGCGGCGATTGCGCCGAATTTCACCTCAACGGTGGCCGGTTTGCTCGGCGGCTATGTCGCCTATAGCGTCCTGGCGATGTTTCTCACCCGCAACAGCCTGCGCGAGGCGGCGAGCTTCCAGCCGCGGCTGGTGCGAAAACATTTCGTTTACGGCAGTGTCGCGGCCGGTGCCTCGGTTATTGGGCTTCTGGCGCCGCTTGGGCTGAAATCGATCCTGACGGCGGTATTGGGGGCGGGCGGTGCCGCAGGCGCGCTGCTGGCGCTCGATCTGCTGCAGCGGCCCTTCGTGCTGATTGTCGCGGCTCTGCAGGCCATTCAATATCCCGATGTGGTCGCGACCTATGATCGCGAGGGCGCGACGCCGGCGTTCAGGCGACAACTTGGCGGCTATTATTCGTTGCTTTCGGGTTTCACGCTGATGACGGCGGCCGGGATTTTCGCGCTGCTGCAACCGGTCGGTCATTTCGTCATTGCATCCGGTCTGCGCGACGGTTTTCTCAGTGCCGCGCCATTCGTCACCGGCCTTGCTGTCTGCCGGGCTTTGACGCTGAATATGCTGCCGACGCCGGCGCATCTGCGCCATCGGTTGCCGGCAATCTTCCTGTTGGCGGTGGTGGATTGCGTGCTGCTCAATGCCGGGGCTTTGGCGGGCGGCTATCTTCATTCCTTCAGCGACGGCGCGCTGATGGCGGGCGGTATGGTCGGGGCGCTGATCGCGATGATGATCGGCGGGAAGGTGCTGATGGCATTGCCGTTTGATTTCGTCTGGCAGCCGGTCGTGCTTTCCGCCGTCGGGCTTGCCGTGCCGGTCCTTGCGACCGCTGGCTTCGACTATTCGCTGTGGATATCGGTCGGTGCAGGGATTATCGGTGGCGGTGTCTTCTGCCTGCTCGGCCTCTACAGCTACTTCGTGACGATGTTCCGTCCACGGATGGCGTCGTAGCTTAGAGCTCTTCGAGCATTTTAAGCACTTTGTCGGCGCTGTTGTCCCAGGAGAAGCGGGCGACATTCTCGTGCCCTTTTTGGCGAAGATCCGCGCGCAACGCCTCGTCGTCGACGATCCGGCGCATGGCTGCGACCAGCCCATCCTGTTTCGTCGGATTGAAATAGAGCGCTGCGGTACCTGAGGCTTCGCGCACGGCGGGGATATCGGCCGCAAGCACCGGGCAGCCCTGCGTCATGGCCTCCAGCGGCGGAATGCCGAAGCCCTCATAGAGGCTCGGGAAGACGAAGGCGGTGGCATGGCGTTCGAGTGCGGCGATCTCCGCATCGCTCAGCCGGCCGGGAAAGAGCATGCGCTCGTTGGATTGAGGGCCGTCCGATTTGAACACGGTCGGTGCGGTGCCTCCGACGACCACCAGCTTTTGATCGGGATCGCCAAGTGCTTCGAAGGCGCGGATGGCGAAATCGAGGTTCTTGTTCGGCTTCATCGTGCCGACCAGCAGGAAGAAGCCGTTCTTCGTGAGGCCCAGGCGCTGGATGATCGTTTCGTCCGGCTCGATGGCGGCGAAGTGATCGACGGCATTGTAGACGACATCGATGCCCTCGGCCGGAACGCGGAAGACGGAGGCCAGCTCTTGGCGGGAGAAGTCCGAGACGGTGCCGATCTTCGCGGTACGGGTCAGGACCGCGCCGAGCGCGCGGTGCAGAAGCCGGTAGCTGCGCTTGAAGGATTGCGGATGGCGGAAGATCGTCACGTCATGGATGATCACGACTTGCCGGCGATGCAGCAGCGGGCCGCTGCCGCCGAAGCCGATCAGCCGGCCGCCTCTCGAGCGGGCAAGCAGCGCCGTCTGCTCCCAGACATGGCCGGGACCGGAGCCGAAGGCATCGACCGATATGGCCGAGAATTCGATATCGACCGGCGTGTCGCGCGGCACAGCCAGCCGCCAGCTTACGCCCTTCAGTGCGGCGGGTACGGCACCGGCGGCGATCTTGCGGTCGAGCGCCAGCGTCAGCTCGCGCGCAAAGCGCTGCACGCCCGATAGAGGCTGGCCAAGAAAACGGCCGTTGATGGTGATCGACTGCACGCGAATATCCATATTCTCTAATATCGAGAATAGTTTGCGCTATTTTCTTTAGAGAAGCTTTAGCCTGGGATAAGAGATTTTAAGCAAGCGCATCTTTGCTGCTGATAATGGTGACGCCGCGCGTCCGCATCTCGTTGATAGCCGCTTGAACGCCGGCTGGATCGATGCCGCGGCTTGCATCCTCGATGAAGCGAACGGTAACGCCCGGCAGCATTTCGACGGCGTCGAGCGCCGAGAATTTCACACAATAGTCGGTCGCCAGCCCGCAGAGATCGAGTTCGGTCACGCCCTCGGCGCGCAGCTGCGCGGCAAGGCCGGTCAGCGCCGCCTGATCATTGTCGCGGAAGGCGGAATAGCTGTCGACATCCGGCTTCTGGCCCTTCTGCTGGATGAAATCGATGCCGTCGACATGGAGAGCGGGGTGAAGCCGGGCATCCTCGGTATTCTGGACGCAATGGTCCGGCCACATCATTTGCGGCTTGCCGGAGAGCATGCCCATTTCGAAGGGCTTCTTGCCGGGATGGGCGGAGGCGAAGCTGCCATGGCCGGCCGGGTGCCAGTCCTGCGAGGCAAGGACCATGTCGTATTTGCCGCTGTCGATGAGCTTGTTGGCAACAGGGACCACCTGATCGCCTTCTGGAACCGGGAGATGGCCGCCGGGGCAGAAACCGTTCTGGATGTCGATCAGCAGCAATGCTTTCATGAGGCCTGTCCTTCCGCTTCTGTTGCACTGCACGATGCCAAGCGTTGCGCTGCGGATCAAGCCTTTTGCGCCGCACCTGATGATCAGGCGCGGCGCAATGGTTTTCGAACAGTTACGAGGGCTTGTGGCCCTTGAGGCCGTAGAAGGCGATGTAGACGTAGCAGACGATCGGCATCAGGAAGGCGAGGTGGATGCCGATGGTGTCGGCAAGTCCGCCCTGGATCATCGGCAGAACAGCACCGCCGACGATGGCGAGGCAAAGGATGCCGGATCCCTGGCTCGTATATTTGCCGAGGCCATGCAGCGCCAAGCTGAAGATCGTCGGGAACATGATCGAGTTGAACAGGCCGATCGCCAGCACCGACCACATGGCGACATGGCCTGTTGTCAGCACGGTTACCAGAAGCAGGATGGCGACGATGATGGCATTGAAGGCCAGCGCCTTGCCGTCGTCGACATGGCGCATGACCAGCGAGCCGATGAACCGGCCGATCATGGCGCCACCCCAGAAATAGGAGACGTAATGTGCGGCTTCGGCTTCTGAGAAATGCGCGATGTCCGGCTGGCTGAGGAAGTTGACGAGGAAGCTGCCGATGCTGACTTCAGCGCCGACATAGAGGAAGATGCCGACAGCACCGAGGACAAGGTGGCGATACTGCCAGGCCGAACCGCCGCCGCGCATGGGCTCGATGGTTTCCTCATCCTCGACATCCGGCAGTTTGAGCGCCGCGAAGATTGCGGCGAGCAGCAGGAAGGCTGCGCCAAGCATCAGATAGGGGAGCTTCACCGCGCCGGCTTCAGCAAGCCTGATGGCATCGAGCTGTTCCGGCGTCGCGTTGGTGGCCGCGACCGTTGCGGCCGAGAGGATCAGCATGGCGCCGAAGATCGGGGCGATGGTGGTGCCGAGCGAATTGAAGGCCTGGGTCAGGTTCAGGCGGCTCGCGGCGGTATCCGGCGGGCCGAGCACGGTGACGTAAGGATTGGCCGCAACCTGCAGGATGGTGACGCCGGCGGCGAGCACGAAGAGGGCACCCAGGAAGAGGGCGTAGACGCGGTAGCTTGCGGCCGGGATGAACAGCGCGCAGCCGATGGCGGCGATGACGAGGCCGACGACGATGCCCCATTTATAGCTGATGCGCTTCACCAGTGCGCCGGCGGGCAGCGACACGATGAAATAGGCGCCGAAGAAGCAGAGCTGGATCAGCATCGACTGGGTGTAGTTGAGCTGAAAGACGCTTTTCAGGTGCGGCACCAGAATGTCGTTCAGGCAGGTGATGAAGCCCCACATGAAAAAGAGTGAGGTGAGTGCGATAAGCGCGAATTGATAATTACCCTGGCCCTGGTGCGCGGAAGCGCGACCGCCGGCGGACGCAGAGCTTGTTGCTATGCCAGCCATTTTTTTATCCTCGATTATTGTTTTTGCCAGCTTTCGATTGTCGATCGGGGGGAACCCGGAATGCGCCGAACGGCAGACTGACAACGGCTTGCCGAAGGGATCGCGGGAGGCACGATCATTCGAAGCCGTTAGATCGATATAATCGATTAGGCCCTGATTGGTAGCGTACTAGCGATGTGGATTTTGCAATGCAGCAATGTCGGAGGTGGGAGGCTGATAATGCTTTCACCACAACTCATAATATAAGTCGCGCCAATCCGGATTGGCGTTCTCGACCAGATGCCATGCTTCCAGCATCGCAACTAGCGTTCCCCACCTGCTGTCCAAAGCGAAGTCAGACGCCGTGTCGAAATGCTTGTGCCTGGATCCTCGGTTCAAGCCCGAGGATAACGGAGTGTGTGGGAGCTGCGGAGAGACACAGAGAGTGCAGCGCGCGTTCTCCGTTTTTGGTTGAGCCGTTCGACCCTCTGGTTCTAAACCAGAAGCGCAACTTCCTCACACCCTCTCCACAAACCCATCCAACACCCTTTTCTGCCCCGCCCGATCGAATTCGATCGTCAGCTTATTCCCCTCGACGCCGGAGACATTGCCGTTGCCGAACTTGATGTGGAATACGCGGTCGCCGACGAAGAATTTTGAGGGCTCAGTGGAGGTGGATTTGGCGATGAGTTCGCCGTCGATGGTGCGGGTCTTGGGGCCGCTTTCGCCGTAGCCGATGCGCTCTACCGCGTGACCGGAGCGGGAGCCCCAGTTGTCGCGGGTGGCGTCGGTCTTGTTGGCCTGGGCGCGTTTCCAGCCGGGGGTGGAATAGGAGTTGGCGAAGGGCTCGGCCTTGTCGAAGCGCGACTGGCCATAGCCGCCGCGGCCGTAACCGCCGTAGGATTGCTCGACTTCGGCGACTTCGACATGGGTGACCGGCAGTTCATCGAGGAATCGCGACGGGATGGTCGATTGCCATAACCCGTGGATGCGGCGGTTGGAGACGAACCAGATGTGGCAGCGGCGCTTGGCGCGGGTGAGGCCGACATAGGCGAGGCGGCGTTCTTCCTCCAGCCCGGCGCGGCCGCTCTCGTCGAGCGAGCGCTGGTGCGGGAACAGGCCTTCCTCCCAGCCGGGCAGGAAAACGGTTTCGAATTCCAGGCCCTTGGCGGAGTGCAGCGTCATGATCGACACGGCATCGAGGTTCTCGTTTTGCTCGACATCCATCACGAGCGAGACGTGCTCGAGGAAGCCGCGCATGGATTCGAAGCTGTCCATCGAGCGGATGAGTTCCTTCAGGTTTTCCAGCCGTCCGGGGGCCTCCGCTGATTTGTCGTTCTTCCACATGTCGGTATAGCCGGACTCTTCGAGGATCTGCTCGGCGAGTTCGGTGTGCGGGGTGTTTTCGAGCAGGCCCTGCCAGCGGCGGAAAGATTGCACGACGTCGAACAAAGCCTTGCGCGGCTTCGGTTTCATCTCGTCGGTCTCGATGATATCGGCCGATGCCGCCAACATCGGGATATCGCGGACGCGGGCATAGTCGTGCAGCGCGCGCACCGTGGTATCGCCAAGGCCGCGCTTCGGCGTGTTGACGATGCGCTCGAAGGCGAGATCGTCGGCCGGTTGGCAGACGAGGCGGAAATAGGCCATGGCGTCGCGGATTTCGAGGCGCTCGTAGAAGCGCGGGCCGCCCACGACACGGTAATTGAGGCCGAGCGTGACGAAACGGTCTTCGAATTCGCGCATCTGGAAGGAGGCGCGCACCAGGATCGCCATATTGTTCAGCTTGTGCTGATTGCGTTGAAGCTGCTCGATCTCCTCGCCGATGGCGCGGGCTTCCTCCTCGGAATCCCAGGAGGCGTGCACCTGCACCTTGATGTCGTCGGGATCGGAGCGATCGGTGAACAGCGTCTTGCCGAGGCGGCCCTCATTATGGGTGATGAGGTGGGCGGCGGCGCCGAGAATATGTTCGGTGGAGCGGTAGTTGCGCTCCAGCTTGATCACCTTGGCGCCGGGAAAATCCTTTTCGAAGCGCAGGATATTGTCCACTTCCGCGCCGCGCCAGCCGTAGATCGACTGGTCGTCGTCGCCGACGCAGCAGACATTCTGCAACTCGCCCTTCGGCCGCTGCGCCAAGAGGCGCAGCCACATATATTGTGCCGTGTTGGTGTCCTGATACTCGTCGACAAGGATGTAGCGGAAGCGCTGATGATAGTCCTTCAGCACATCCGGATTCTGCCGGAACATGTTGATCGGATGCAGCAAAAGGTCGCCGAAGTCGCAGGCGTTCAGCGTCTTCAGGCGGTTCTGGTAGGCAGCATAGAGTTCGCGGCCCTTGCCGTTGGCAAAGGCGCGGGCGTCGCCCTCGGGAATATCGGCGGGGCTGAGGCCCTTGTTCTTCCAGGTGTCGATCATCCCGGCGAATTGTTTGGCCGGCCAGCGCTTGTCGTCGAGGCCTTCAGCCTGGATCAGCTGCTTGATCAGCCGGATGACGTCGTCGGTGTCGAGAATGGTGAAGCTGGAGGAGAGACCGACCAGCTCGGAATGACGGCGCAGCAGCTTGACGCCGATCGAGTGGAACGTGCCGAGCCAGGGCATGCCTTCGACCGCACCGCCGACGAGCAGGGCGACACGCTCCTTCATCTCGCGGGCGGCCTTGTTGGTGAAGGTGACGGCGAGGATCTGGCTGGGGAAGGCACGGTTGGTGGAGAGGATATGGGCGATGCGGGTCGTCAGCACGCGCGTCTTGCCGGTGCCGGCGCCGGCGAGCACGAGAACCGGCCCGTCCAGCGTCTCGACCGCTTCCGTCTGTTCCGGGTTGAGGCCGGTGAGATAGTCGGGTCGCCGGCCGCCGTCGCGCGCCGCCATGGCGCGGGCCGCAATGCCACCGCCTACGCTGGCAGGGCTCGGCGCTGGCGCGGGCCGGCGTGGAACCAGGTGTTCCGGCTCCTCGTCGAAGAAAGGAATGTCGTCATGTCCGATGGTCATGCGGCTCAATGTAATGATTCTGCCCTGAAAGGCAAAAGAAACGGCCCGAAAATAGAACAAAAAGTGCACATTCACAGGTGTATGAGAGTTACTAAGAGGCTATTCCCGCGTCTGAACGAGGATGTGGAGATGTGAATGAAATGCCTCGTTGTCTCCGCCAAAATTACAACTTTGTCATAATGCGCGGCAAAGCTTGCCGCATATGTTCAAAAAAACGATAGTGCAACAAATCGGGCACAATCCTGCGTTATATCGCCGCTTGCCCGATACTTGGTCTCAGTCAGTGCGCTTGACGTGACGAGGCTATATTAAACTGACGACGCGATTTCATCGCCTCTGACACAATGAGCCGGAGACGTACATGACCGCCTGGAAGCAGCTTTCCTTGTCTTTTCTCTTGCTAGCGGCAGGCATTGCCGCTGTCGTGGTTTTTGTGCCCGGCACGGCGGGATTATTGCGGGCAGTTGGCGTCCCTGAAACCGTCGTGGCGACGGTTGCGCCTGGCGAAAGCACCAAGGGTGAGAAGGCAGCGAATGGCGGCGCGCGGCGTGGCGCCGATACGCCCTTGGTGGTGACCGAGGCTGTGGTCAGCGGCGTGGTCAATGATCGCCTGAGCGCCATCGGCACCGGCGATGCCATCCGTTCCGTCGTCGTCATGCCGCAGGCAACGGGCACGATCCGCGAGATCCTCATCAAGTCCGGCGATCATGTAAAGCAGGGGCAGGTGCTGGCCCGCCTCGACGATGACGAGCAGATCATCGCTCGTGGTCAGGCGGAGGTGGCTTTGAAGAGCGCCGTCGAGAAGTCGCAGCTCTATCACACCATCAAATCCAGCGTGTCGCGCATGGATGTTTTCGACTCGGAGATCGCCGAGCAGGGCGCAAGACTGGCGCTGCAATCGGCCGAGCTGGCGCTGAAGCGTCGCGATATCGTCGCGCCGATCGATGGCATCGTGGGTATCGTTCCGGTCGTTATCGGCGACAACGTCACGACGACGACCAGCATCGTCACGCTCGACGATCGCTCGGAAGTCCTGGTCGATTACTGGGTGCCGGAGCGGTTCGCCAATACGGTCAAGGTCGATCAGCCGGTCGAGGCGACGTCGGTGGCGCGGCCGGGACGGTTGTTCTCCGGCGTGGTCGAGGCGGTCGACAACCGCGTCGATGGCGCCAGCCGTACCTTGCGGATCCGCGCCCGTATCGACAATACCACGGACGAGCTGCGCGCCGGCATGTCCTTCAATGTCGGCATGCGCTTTGCGGGTGAAACCTATCCCTCCGTTGATCCATTGTCGGTGCAGTGGGACGGCGAAGGCTCCTATGTTTGGCGCGTGGTCGAGGCCAAGTCGTCCAAGGTGCGTGTCAATGTCGTGCAGCGTAATCCGGATGCGGTGCTGGTCCAGGCCGATCTCAAGGACGGCGACCGGATTGTCACCGAGGGATTGCAGCGCGTGACCGAGGGCGGCGGCGTGCGCTTTGCCCGCGAAGTCGCCGAGGCCACGGAGGCCGTCACGCAATGATGGGGCATGGCAACGATACCGGCGATGGGGCCGGAACTGGCGCTGGCTCCGGCAAGCAGGCTTTTACCGCGCTATTCGTGCGTCGGCCGATCCTGGCGCTGGTCTTCAATACGCTGATGGTCGTTGCCGGCCTTGCCGCCTATTTCGGTGTCGAGGTGCGTGAATTGCCCGATGTCGACCGTCCGGTGGTCACGGTGCGAACCATGTTCGACGGCGCTGCGCCGCAGACGGTGGATCAGGAGCTGACCAAGGTTATCGAGGGTGCGGTCGCCCGCGTCAGCGGCCTGAAATCGGTCTCATCGAGCTCATCCTTCGGTCAGAGCCGGGTGACGCTTGAATTTTCCGACGCCATAGATCTCTCGGTTGCCGCCAATGACGTTCGCGATGCGATCGGCCGCATTACCGAGCAGCTGCCCGACGAGGCGGATGCGCCGCAGATCGTCAAGGCGGATTCGGATTCGCAGCCGATCATGCGTCTGGCCGTCACCTCGAATACGCTGACTATGGACGACCTGACGCAGCTTGTCGACAACGAGATCACCGACCGGCTGGCGTCCGTCGACGGCGTTGCCGACGTGGAGCTTTATGGCGACCAGGAGAAAGTCTTCCGCATCGATGTCGATCAGGGAGCGCTTGCCGGGCGAGGGCTGACGATCGGCGACCTGACGACGGCGCTGGCAACGGCCGCGCTCGATGTGCCTGCGGGATCGCTGAAAAGCAACCGGCAGGATATCGTCGTGCGCGCCACGGCCGCGCTGCAGACGCCCGAGGATTTCTCGCGGCTGATCGTCAAGGACCGCGTCCGGCTCTCCGATGTCGCGACCGTGACACTCGGCCCCCGCGACGGAACCACTGCGTTGCGTTCTAACGGCGTGCAGGGCATCGGCCTTGGCATCATCCGGCAGGCACAATCGAACACGCTGAATATCTCCAACGGCGTGAAAGCCGTGGTGGCGCAACTGTCGAAATCTCTGCCGGAGGGAACGCGTATTGCCATCACCAGCGATGACGCTGTGTTCATTCAAGGGGCGATCCATGAGGTGGTGCTGGCGCTGATGCTCTCGGGGCTGATCGTCACCATCGTCATCTACCTCTTCCTGCGCGATTGGCGCGCGACGCTGATCCCGGCGGTCACTATGCCCGTGGCGCTGACGGGCACGCTGGCGGCGCTCTACATGGTCGGCTTTTCGATCAACATCCTGACGCTGCTGGCAATTGTGCTTGCGACCGGCCTCGTGGTGGATGACGCCATCGTCGTGCTCGAAAATATCGTTCGGCGTCGATCGGAGAAGATGGGTCCGCGCGCGGCGGCGGTGCTCGGCACGCGCGAGGTCTTCTTCGCGGTCATCGCGACGACCGCAACGCTTGCCGCCGTCTTCATTCCGCTATCCTTTCTGCCGGGGCAGGTGGGCGGCCTGTTCCGGGAATTCGGCTTCGTGCTCGCCTTCTCCGTCGGCCTGTCGTCGATCGTGGCGTTGACGCTTTGTCCGATGTTGGCCTCGCGCATGCTGACCAGGGAGATGCGCGAGGATCACGGCATGCTCGGCCGTTTCGGCGCGCTGTTTTCCGGGGGCTATCGCCGTACGCTCGGGGCTTGCCTGAATGCCCCGCTGGTGGTCATTGCCTTTTGCGCGATCTTTTCAGCCGCGGCGATCTTTGCCTTCCTGGGCGTCAAGAGCGAGCTGACGCCGAATGAGGACCGTGCACTGGTGATGCTCCGGCTGACGACGCCGCAGGGCGCCAGCCTCGATTACACCAAGGATCAGTTGCAGCGCGTGGAAGAAAACCTGCAGCCGTTGGTGGAGAGCGGCGATATCCGCAACGTGTATGCGATCTCGGGCCAGAACGGGCAGGTGAATACCGGCTTCATGGTGTTGACGCTGGCGCCCTGGAGCGAACGTCATCGCACGCAGAGCGAGATCGTTGCCGATATCAACCGAGCCATGGCCCGCGTCCCGGCCGTACGCGGCAATGTCTTCCAGTCGAACAGCCTGCGCATTCGCGGTGCGGGCAGCGGCGTGCAGATGGCGCTGACGGGCAATGATCACGAGGCGCTGACGCAGGCGGCGCTGAAGCTGGTGCAGGCGCTGGATGCCACCGGACAATTCGACACGCCGCGTCTTAACAATGAGCCGACCCAGGCGCAGGTCTCTGTTGCAATCGACCGCGAGCGCGCCTCCGACCTCGGCGTCGACATCACCGGCCTGTCGACAGCGCTGCAATCTCTGCTCGAGGGCCGCTCGGTCGTCGATGTCTTCGTCAAGGGCGAAGCCTATCCGGTGCTTCTGACGTCTACCATGCGGCCGATCGACGATCCGACCGATCTCGAAAACGTCTTCCTGAAGACCGGCGACGGCAAGATCGTGCCGATGTCGGTCATCGCCAGCCTGAAGGAGGGGGCGGTTGCGCCGCAGCTCACCCGCGAGCAGCAACTGGCGTCGGTGGCAATCACCGCCGGCCTCAAGAATAACATGTCGCTCGGCCAGGCCGTCGAAGAGGTGAAGCGGATCGCCGCGCCGCTTCTGCCGCCTGGCGCGCGGCTGATCCCGCTTGCGGAGGCGGCGACACTGCAGGAGAATTCCAGCGGCATGGCGCTCACCTTCGGCTTTGCCATCATCATCATCTTTCTGGTGCTGGCGGCGCAGTTCGAGAGCGTGCTGTCGTCGCTGATCATCATGTCGACCGTGCCGCTCGGCCTTGCCTGCGCCGTCTTCGCGCTCGTCATTACCGGCTCCAGTCTCAATATCTACAGCCAGATCGGTCTGGTGCTGCTGGTCGGCGTCATGGCGAAAAACGGCATCCTGATCGTGGAATTCGCCAATCAGCTGCGGGATGCGGGCGAGGGCGTGCGCGAGGCGATCGAGAGAGCCTGTGCGCTGCGTCTGCGCCCGGTGATGATGACCATGATCGCCACCATTCTCGGCGGCGTACCCTTGGTGTTCGCACATGGGGCGGGGGCGGAAGCACGCATTGCGCTCGGCTGGGTGATTGTCGGCGGCCTTGGTTTCGCGACCCTGGTGACGCTTTATGTCACACCAGTCGCCTATCTCCTGATCGCCCGCTTCGCCAAACCACAGGCCCATGAGGAGCAGCGGCTGCACGAGGAAATGTCGGATGCCGCGTTGCGGGTGAAGCTAACGAAACTCAGGGCGGCGGAGTAACCGCATGTTTCGGCGTAATAGATAAATCGACTTCAACCAAAGATTTATAGTAACTCGACCGTTTCGATTAGCTGTTTATTAAACATGATTGTTAATCATAGGTGCCTGTAACCACCCGAGTTCAGGCGCTGTTTTTTGCCGGACTCACGTTCGCCGACATGGTCGGCCCGCGTGCATGAGCGCTCGCGGCATGGTTCGAATGTCTCCTTGTGCCTGCTGTGTATCGTTGCGTCCGGAGTTCGTGTGTCGTGAGTATTTTTTCGACCTTCATCAGGGTTAGTCCCTCCGTCAATACCGCCCTTGAAGTCCTCAGAAACACCCAGGCAGATTTGAATGTCGCGCAGCGCCAGATGTCGTCCGGCCTGCGTGTGCAGACCGCCAAGGACGATGCCACTTATTGGCGGATCTCGACTTTGACGCGGACCGATATCGGCGCGGTGTCGGCGGTGCAGGATGCGCTCGGACTTGCCTCCGCCACGGTAAGCACCGCCTCCACGGGCGTCACCAGCGCCATCGACATCGTTACCCAGATCCGCTCGAAACTGGTGAGCGCCTATGAGGATAGCGTCGACAAGACCAAACTCAATGACGAGATCATCCAGCTCAAGGATCAGCTTCGCAGCGTCGGTCAATCCGCGAGCTTCAACGGCGTCAACTGGATCGTGCTTCAGGATGGCGAAGATCCTACCGAACCGCATCGGATCCCTGGCTCGATCATTCGTAACACCGATGGCAGCATTTCAATCGGGATGTTGAACTACGAGGGTGTCACCTCGACCAATGGCGCCATCGTATCGACGGATGCGCGATATCTCCTCGATGACCAGTCCAGCGGTGCTGGCGGCTATGGCGTGCTGACCTCCACCGCCTTTGCGACGGAGGCCGGTGCGGCCCAGAATTATGTACTGGTCAGCAGCAAATATGGTGACACCAGCGGACAAGTGGAAATCTCGCTCGACGCGAATACGACCAATGGCGCTTTGACGGACATGGTCAATACCGTCACCGCCATGCTGCACCAGCTCAACACCATAGGCTCGGCCTTCGGCTCACTGGAAACACGCGTCAACCTGCAGAGCGAATTCGCCAGCAGCCTCAGTGATTCGCTCACCAGCGGCGTCGGCAAGCTTGTCGATGCGGACATGGAGCAGCAGTCGAGCAAGCTATTGGCGTTGCAGACCCAACAGCAATTGGGCTTGCAATCCTTGTCGATCGCCAATGCGAGTTATAATACGCTGACCCAGCTTTTCCAGAATTTCTGAGCGCAGGGGCCTGTGTTTCAAGGGGAATAGGGCGAGTAATCTTGAGATCACGGCGCGCCCTCCCGTGGGGTCTACGTCGGGGAAATGTACGGTTGGGCGATGACGGGGCAGATCGATCGCGGCAACGTGAAGATTCCGCTTCATCATATTGCCGCAATGCTCCATATCTGCTTCGGACCATCGAACCGGAGAGCGACGATTCCATGATCAAAAAAATTGCCATTCTTGCCGTCTCGGCGGCCTTTCTTAATGCATGCACGACGACCGACCCCTATACGGGCGAGCAGAAAGTCTCCAACACGGCGGGGGGCGCTGCGCTCGGTGCCGGCGTCGGTGCGGTTGCCGGTCTTCTCATCGGTCATTCGCCGGCTTCGCGCCGCAACGCCGCGCTGATCGGTGCCGGTGTCGGGGCGCTCGCAGGGGCCGGTATCGGCAACTACATGGACCAGCAGGAATCCGAACTGCGTGCGCAGTTGCAGGGCACTGGCGTTTCCGTCACCCGCGTCGGCGACCGCATCATCCTGAACATGCCGTCGGCCATCACCTTCGATATCGACCGGGACGAGATCAAGCCGGAATTCTTCGCAACGCTGAACTCGGTCGCGATCGTGTTGCGCAAGTTCAACCGCACGCTGATCGACGTCAACGGCCATACGGATTCGACCGGCAGCCTGCAGCATAACCAGGATCTGTCCGAACGCCGCGCCGGCTCGGTTGCTTCCTATCTCGGCAGCCAGGGCATCGACCAGCGCCGCGTCTCCGCCGTCGGCTTCGGCCCGACGCAGCCGGTTGCCAGCAACGCCAACGAATCCGGCCGCGCCCAGAACCGCCGCGTCGAAATCCAGATCGCGCCGATCACGCAGAACGGCTGATCTGGCATCAGTATTTGAAACGAAGACGGCCGGGTTTTGCGACCCGGCCGTTGGCTTATGTGGAATGCCTTTCGTTGCATCGTCTGGCTTGCCGCGAGCTTGCTGAAGCAACCTCGTCGTGATCTGCGGGGAAATGATCAAGGCGTTGCGTTTTGCTGCTCGACTTCGGCTACCTGCAGCCGCCACTGCCGAACTAATTCGCGCCGCTGGCCCGGATAGCGATCCGCCAGGAGTTCGGTTCGCTGGATCCTATCGGCCCGGAACATCCGAAAATCCTGTCGAAGTTCACACCAGCCGGCAATGATTCGTCTGGAATCGAAGAATGCGACCGCAATCGGCCAGATGACTCGCTCGCTATCCGCGTCTTTCGAGTCCCTGTAGACGATACGAAGCTTCATCTGCTGCTGCATCGCCTGGCGCAGAAGCTTGAGGTCGATCGCCGGCGTTGGCAGCATGGTGCGGCCGACATGGAAGTCATTGTCGATCAATTTGCGCCTAAGTTCCGAAGGAAGGACCGCGTCGATCTTGGATAGGGCGTTGTGGGCCGCCGATGCCAGGCCCTCATCCGTTTGCCGGCTAATCCATTGCACGCCGAGCGCAATCGCCTTGATCTCCTCTTCCGAGAACATCAGTGGTGGCAACATGAAGCCCGGTTTCAGGACATAGCCGAAACCGGACTCCCCTTCGATCTCCGCCCCCATCGACTGCAGAAGCGCAATGTCCCTGTAGATTGTTCGCAAGGATACGCCGGTCTCCTGGGCGAGATAATTACCGGAAACCGCCTGACGATGGCGGCGCAATATCTGGAGAACGTCGAACAATCTCTGGCTTTGGGACATGCCATATCCTAGCACAACTTATGCTCAAATCCGCTCCGAAGCGGACTTGAGCAGGGTCCTGATCAGTCCATGCGAACCAGTGCCTTTCCGTTGATTTTCTGACCGCTTTCGAGGGCCGTCAACATGCGGATCGCGTCCCTTAGCGGCACGATCTCGGCAATTGCAAGCCTGAGCTTCCCTTCGGCGGCGGCGCGAGCAAGTCCGTCCAGGATATCGGCTCTTGCCGCGCAGATGATAGGCTTGAGTTTCCTGTCGAAGATCGCGCGGATGAACTTGCCGGGCGTCGGATCGATATCGAGAAAAACGCCACCCTTGCGCAGAAGGCCAAGCCCGACGGCCGTGCTCAGGGTACCAGCCGTATCGTAGACGACATCGAAGCGTTCGCGGAGCCTCGAAAGATCGGTTGTCCGGTAGTCGAACGCCGGCTGGACGCCAAGCTCGTGGGCGCGGGACATCGAGGCCGAGCCGCAGCTTCCCGAGACGCTTGCGCCGAGCATTCGGGCAAGCCGAACTGTTGCCTCACCGACGGCGCCGGTGCAGCCGTTGACGAATACACGCCCGCCAGACGTCAGCTTTGCCTTGTCGACGAGGCCGTTCCAGGCCGTGACGCCTGGTGTTCCCAGGCTGGCCGCGTCCTCGAAAGAAACCGAATCTGGTTTTCTGGCAAGGAAGATTTCAGGGGCGATTACGGCTTCGCCGAGTGCGCCGCCATCCTTGATCTGCGCGAGGCCGAACACGGCGTCGCCGGCCTTGAATCGGCTCACGTCGGGACCGACTGATGTCACGATGCCGGAGAAATCAATGCCCATGGCGCGGGGAAACTTCTTCCCCGTCACCATCTTGAGATAACCGCTGCGCACCTTCCAGTCGATCGGATTGATGGCGGCGAATTTGACCTTGGCCGCAACTTCGCCTTTTCCGGGTGCGCGAAGTTCGAAGTCTTCGAGCTTCATCAACTCCGGTCCGCCATACTGATGATATTGAACCCGCTTCATCGCCGTGCCCCTATGACACGGCGACCGCAAAGATTCGTCGTTTCGATGATGATCATCTGGATATCCTTCCGCGATGACTTCAGTGGGGCTTGACTGTCGCCATGTAGGCGGCAAATGGCGTTGCGTCGTAGATCACCTCGGTGGAGGCGATCTTGCCATTTCTGACCTTGAGAAGTTCGACGGTGACTGCGTGCGGGACGGGGTGGGTTTCGACGTCGTAGACGACGACGGCCTGTTCATCGTCACCGTAGACGGCAAGAATGCTTATCGTCTTGATCATCCGGGCGAAACCGTCGTGGAAACCACGGAATGCTTGCGTGCCCGTAAGCTTGCCGATCGGCGAGGTGCAGACGACATCTTCTGACGAGATCGCCATGATGGTGTCGACGTCCTTGTTGGCGATCGCGTCCACGTAGGCACGGGCAATCTTGGCGGCATTTCCAGTCTGTTCAGCCATGGTCATATCCTTTCATGGGTGATTGTTTGGCTGAACCCATTTAGCGCAGCGTAGTGACATAGAATGTCAGCATGCTACGTTTGAAGATTGTGTGTTTTAATATGCGCACCTAAAAGGTGTGTCTTTCGAATGAATTTGAAAGCGCGGCGGCGCTACTTGCTCCATTCCATAGCGAATTGAGTAATAGGGACGGCTGCTGTTACGCGTGCATCGTCGCGCCCTTGGTGATCTTGTCGACGATCTTCTTGTCGGCGCGTAGCGCAATGCCGACGACCCTGGCGTCTTCGGGGGCAAACTCAGAAAAGACAGCGCGGTTGGCGGCGTCATGGCCGGTTGCGAACATTTCCTCGATGAAGATTGAGGAGGTGACGCCGCGTTCCAGCGAGCGGCGATGGATGGTGGCGATCGTTTCTTTATCGGCGGATAGCACGATCATTGGTTGGATCGACAGGGCATTGTAACGGTTGCCTGCGCGATCGCTGTAGGGCTCGCCGATAATGTCCGGAAACTGCCCCGCAATTCCGGTCGACAGGAAGGCGGTTACGTTCAGTTTTTGCCAGGATTGAAGATTGTTTCGCAGAACGATCGCGATTTTGGTATCAAACATCGGTAGCCACTTTCATGCTGTCTGGGAATGAGCCATTGCACGAAGAGATAGCCGGTCGGGCCTTTGAGGGTCTTGAACGTTTGTGCGTGGGGCCGGACGCGAACCGCATTGTCTCGGCGCCCGCCTATCCCGGCATCGAGCGCATTCATGCGCAGTTCCACGGCGACGCCTTCGATCTGCATCGGCACGACACCTATGCCCTTGGCGTCACCATTCGCGGCGTGCAGACGTTCCGCTATCGCGGGGAGCGCCGCTATAGCCTGCCGGGCCGGGTGATCATCCTGCATCCGGACGAGGTGCATGACGGTGGTGCCGCGACCGATGACGGGCTGATCTACCGCATGCTCTATCTCGAGCCCTCGATGCTGATGCAATGTCTGGAAGCGGCGCGCATCGGCTTGCCTTTCGTCGATGAGCCGGTGATCGAGGACGAGCGTCTTGCCGGTTTGCTGCTCGGAGCACTCGGTGAACTCGACCGCGAACTGGACGAGCTTTTTGTCGATGATTTCATCTCGCGGATGGCGACGGGGCTCGCCTCGCATGCGCGCTTGCCGCAGAAGCCCCTGGGACTTATCGCCTGGGGCCAGGTCAAAACGGCGCGGGATTATCTGGAGGCGCATGCCATGCGCGGCGTTCGCTCGGAGGAGCTGGAGCGCGTCACCGGCCTTGACCGTTTTGCGCTGTCACGCCATTTCCGCGCAGCCTTTGCCACCAGCCCGCATCGCTTCCTGCTGATGCGGCGGCTGCAGCGGGCCAAGGCGATGATCGGCGATGGCGAGCCGATTGCCGAAGTGGCGGCCGCCACGGGCTTTGCCGATCAAAGCCATCTGACGCGTCATTTCAAGAAGGCGTTCGGCATGGCGCCGGGCGCATGGGGCGGGATGGTCGGCGCCGCGCGGCTATCGGCGCGGCACCCATAATCAGCCTTCAGGCAGTGCTCAGAGCATGCCGAGGAACTGCTTGAGTTCCGGCGTTTTTGGATTGGCGAAGACCTCGCCCGGCGGTCCGATTTCATGGACGCGGCCCTGATGCATGAAGACGACGCGCGAGCAGACGTCGCGGGCGAACTTCATCTCATGCGTCACCATTAGCAGCGTCATGCCTTCGCTGGCGAGCTCTCGGACAACAGCGAGAACCTCGGCCACCAGCTCGGGATCGAGCGCGGAGGTGATCTCGTCGCAGAGGAGCGCGATCGGCTGCATGGCAAGTGCTCTCGCGATCGCCACGCGCTGTTGTTGGCCGCCCGAGAGTTCGTCGGGAAAGGCATCGAACTTGTGGCCGAGGCCGACGCGGTCGAGCATGCGCCGTGCCATTGCCTCGGCATCAACCTTGGAGGTCTTCTTGACGACCATCTGCGAGAGCATGACGTTGCGGCCGGCGCTTAGGTGCGGGAAGAGATTGAACTGCTGGAAGATCATCCCGACCTTCAGCCGCAATGCCTTCAGATGCAGTTCGTCAGGCAGAAGCTGGGCGCCGGCCACGGAGATCGAGCCATCATTGATGTTTTCGAGCCCGTTGATGCAGCGCAGTAGAGTTGATTTGCCCGAGCCGCTCTTGCCGATGATGGCGATCACCTCGCCGGGCTCGACGTCGAGGTTGATGCCTTTCAGCACCTCGTTCTCGCCAAAGCTTTTGCGGACCTCAGTGACCTCGATGAGCGACATTCAGTTTCCTTTCCAGGATCTGGCTGCTCTTCGACAGCGGCCAGCACAGGGCAAAATAGATAAGGGCGACGAAGCCGTAGACGGTGAACGGCTGGAACGTCGCGTTGGTGATGATCGTGCCGGCCTTCGACAGCTCGACGAAGCCGATGATCGAGGTCAGGGCAGTACCCTTGACCACTTGCACGGAGAAGCCGACCGTCGGCGGCACGGCGATGCGGAGCGCCTGCGGCAGAATGACGTAGCGCATCTGCTGGATGTAGCCCATGCCAAGGCTGGCAGAGGCCTCCCACTGACCTTTTGCCACGGCCTCGACGCAGCCGCGCCAGATCTCGATCAGGAATGCCGAGGACCAGAGGATCAGGGCAACAGCAGCAGCCAACCAAGCCGGCACGTCGATGCCGAAGAGCCCGAGGCCGAAGAAGGCAAGGAAGAGCTGCATCAGCAGTGGCGTGCCCTGAAAGAGCTCGACGAAATATTTGACGGCGACGCGCGCGGCCTTGTTCTTGCCGATGCGCAGGAACAGTAGGATAGCCCCGACGGTGCCGCCGCCGATGAAGGAAACGAGGGAGAGCAGAACGGTCCAGCGCGTGGCGAGCAGCAGGCCGCGCAGGATGTCCCAGGTGGTGAATTGAATCATCGGCGGACCCTGCGCGGAAAGATAAGATTGCCGACAGCCGCAAGCAGTTGCCGTAGGATGATGGCCAGAAGCAGGTAGATCGCCGTGGAGACGAAATAGGCTTCGAAGGCGCGGAAGGAGCGCGATTGAATGAAGTTCGCCGCGAATGTCAGGTCCTCGGCGGCGATCTGCGAGACGACGGCGGAGCCGAGCATGACGATGACGACCTGCGACGACAGGGCCGGCCAGATACGCTGGAGCGACGGGACGAGGATGACGTGGCGGAAGGTTTCGAACGGCGTCATCGCCAGGCTGGCGCCGGCCTCGAATTGGCCGCGCGGCGTCGCCTGGATGCCGGCGCGAATGATCTCGCAGCTATAGGCGCCGAGATTGACGATCATGGCGAGATTGGCCGCCGTGACTTCGTTCATGTGAATGCCGATGCCGGGCAGGCCGAAGAAGATGAAAAAGAGCTGGATCAGGAACGGCGTGTTGCGGATTAGCTCAACATAGGTCGCGACGATCGGCTTGAGCCAGCGCGGACCCAGAGCCCGCGCCCAGGCGCAGGCAATGCCGAGCGCGATGCCGACCACTGCGCCGACCAGGGTCAACTCTATGGTGACGAGGACGCCCTTGATCAGAACCGGATAGTATTCGGCGAGCCAGCCGAAGTCGAAGTGATAGCGCATGAAATGGTGCCTCGCTCGGCTCCGGCCGCACCATCGGATGAAGGCGCGGCCGGGCTTGCGTTAATCAGAAGCCGGCGGGGAGGTCGGCGCCCAGCCATTTCTGCGAGATCTTGCCGAGCGTGCCATCGGCCTTGGCGGCGGCGATGATGTCGTTGACCTTTTTCTGCAGGTCGGCCTCGTTCTTGTTCAGGCCGATGAAGCAGGGGGAGTTGGTGATGAGGAACTTCATCTCCGGCTTCTTCGGCGGGTTTTTGGCGAGGATAGCCGCGGCAACGACGTTGCCGGTGGCGACCAGGTCGACCTGACCCGACAGGAAGGCGGAGATGGTGCCGTTATTGTCTTCGTAGCGCTTGATCGTCGCGTCCTGCGGGGCGACCTTCGTCAGCGCCAGATCCTCGATTGCGCCGCGCGTGACGCCGATCGTCTTGCCGGAAAGATCTTCGGGCTTGGTGGCGGTGACATCGGCGGGGCCGAAGACGCCGTTGAAGAAGGGCGCGTAGGCGTCGGTGAAGTCGATGACGGCCTGGCGCTCGGCATTCTTGCCGAGGCTCGAAATCACCAGGTCGACCTTGTTGGTCTGGAGATAGGGAATGCGGTTGGCGCTGGTGACCGGCACCAGCTCGGTCTTCACGCCGAGTTTTTCGCCGATCAGGTTTGCCATGTCGATGTCATAGCCCATGGGCGCCATGTCCGGCCCGACGCTGCCGAAAGGCGGGAAGTCCTGGGGAACGGCAACGCGGATCGTGCCGCGCGACGTGATATCGCTCAAGGCGTCCGCCCGGGCTGCGTGCGGGCTCGACAGCGACCCCATCGCCAGCATCGCCATACCCAGTGCCGTGAGCAATTGTCTGCGCTTCATCGAATGTCCTTCCAAAGATGGCTATGTGTAACTGCCGGACAGCAGGCAAGAGGTATGCCAGTCGGTTGAAGGACACGTTCGCTCGCTCAAGACGTGCTCTTTCTTGGAGAGAATTTTGCGGCAAATGCACATTTTGTCAGTATTTGCTTAAAAAATAAGCATATTTGCTGGCCACCAACATTGTCTGGCCTGTGTTGGCGATCGCAATCGAGGCTGCTTGATCTTACGCAAGCGAGCGCTCGCACCGTGTGGAAACCACGGGCGATTTTCATGACTGGACAGCGTCGTTCCGATGCCCCATAGAACCGCAAAAGGTTAACGCGCTCTTATATGTTTTTGATGGGAGATTCGGGACGATGGCTCTGGCTGATGCGAAGGCGGGGATACGCAACGAGGCAGGGATTGCTGCCGTTCTCGGCATTCTGAAACAGGCCTTTGGCGAGCGTTTCCAGACCGGCGAAAGTTTTCGCGCGCAGCACGCGCATACGACCACCTATATTCCCACACAGCTTCCCGATGGGGTGCTCTTTGCCGAGACGAGCGAGGATGTGCAGGCGGTCGTCAAGGCCTGCGCCGAGCACAAGGTTCCGATTGTCGCCTTCGGCACCGGCTCTTCGCTGGAGGGGCAGGTGAACGCGCCGCAGGGCGGAATTTCCATCGATTTCAGCCGGATGAATCGGGTGCTTGAAGTGAATGCCGAGGATCTCGACTGCACTGTCGAGCCCGGCGTCACCCGCGAGCAACTCAACACCTATCTGCGCGATACCGGCCTGTTCTTCCCGATCGACCCCGGCGCCAATGCTTCGATCGGCGGCATGACGGCGACGCGCGCCTCCGGCACCAACGCTGTGCGCTACGGCACGATGAAGGACAATGTGCTGGCCGTGACCGTGGTCGCCGCCAATGGCGAGGAGATCCGCACCGCCCGGCGCGCCAGGAAATCCTCCGCAGGTTATGATCTGACCCGGCTCTTCGTCGGCTCCGAGGGGACGCTCGGCGTGCTGACCTCGGTGACGCTGCGCCTGCAAGGCATTCCCCAGAAGATCGCCGGGGGCGCTTGCGCCTTTCCGACCATCCATGCAGCCTGCGATGCCGTCATCATGACGATCCAGATGGGCATTCCGGTCGCCCGGATCGAGCTTCTCGATGCGGTCCAATTGCGCGCCTGCAACCTGTACTCCGGGCTGACTTATCAGGAGCAGCCTACGCTGTTTC
The DNA here is from genome assembly GCF_058803745.1 of Rhizobium sp. GW821-FHT14E12. Taxonomy (NCBI): domain Bacteria; kingdom Pseudomonadati; phylum Pseudomonadota; class Alphaproteobacteria; order Hyphomicrobiales; family Rhizobiaceae; genus Rhizobium; species Rhizobium sp. GW821-FHT14E12. The sequence continues at coordinate 679,792 of NZ_JBXAPH010000001.1, read as the reverse complement.
TCGAATTTCACGGCACCGAAGAAACCGTCGCGCTGCAGTCGGAACAGTTCGCCGAGATTGCGGCGGAATGCGGCGGCGGCGAATTCCTCTGGACCAGCAATCTCGAGGAGCGCAACAAGCTCTGGAAGGCCCGCCACGACGCCTATTGGGCGGCACGGGCGCTTGCGCCGGAACTGGCGGCACTGTCGACGGATGTTTGCGTGCCGATCTCAAGGCTTGCCGAATGCGTTGCCGAGACCCAGGCCGACATCGAGGAACACGGATTGCTGGCGCCGATCGTCGGGCACGCCGGCGACGGTAATTTCCATGTGCTGGTGCTATTCGACGACAAGACGCCCGAAGGCATCGCCGTCGTCGAAGCCTTCGTTGCACGGCTGAACGCGCGGGCGCTGGCCATGGACGGAACCTGCACCGGCGAGCATGGCGTAGGGCAGGGCAAGATGTCGTTTCTCGAGCAGGAGCTCGGCGGCGCTGTCGATCTGATGCGCCAGGTCAAGCATGCTCTCGATCCTGACGCGATTTTCAACCCGGGCAAGATCTTTCATGGCCATTGAAAATTGGCATACTCCATGATCTCGGCTTGCCCCTTGCGTGAATGGCGCTAGGCTACGAAGTCCCTTATCCTTGGGAGCCGCGACGCGGTTTGGATGGGGATCGGGTTAGCTAAAGATCGAGGCTGCTTTTTGCCTATATGGCTGGATATGTGATGCCTTGGATATCGTAATCGGAATGCAGAATGGAGACGGTGTGCATTGTTAGGTAGGGTCCTGGTTTTCCTGGGGGGATTGCTTGTAGTGGTGCTGTTCGTGGCGCTGCTCGCTCCGCTCTTCATAGACTGGACCGATTTTCGCAAGAATTTCGAAGATCAGGCGAGCCGTATCATCGGCAAGAAAGTGACCGTTCACGGCACTGTCGATGCCCGTCTCCTGCCGTTTCCCTCCGTGACATTGCATGACGTCCGCGTCGGCCAGGAAGCCGACGGGACGCCGCTGGTGCAGATCGCTCAGTTCTCCATGGATGCCGAATTGGCGCCGTTCCTGTCCGGCGAAGCGCTGATCTTCGATATGCGCGTCTCCGAGCCAAAAGTGCGCCTGCGGCTGCTGAAGGACGGCACGCTCGACTGGATGCGCGGCAGCCAGCCGGAAATGCCCGCCAAGTCAGTGGTGCTGGAAAGCGTGCATGTCGACGGCGGCGATATCCAGTTCATCGATGAGCAATCCGGCCGCACCCGGCACATTACGGGCTTCAACGCCGAAATGTCCGCGAAGTCCCTGGCAGGTCCCTGGCGGATCGAAGGGGATGCGGCACTCGATGGCGAGCACGGCAGTTTCACCATTTCCAGCAGCCAGCCGGACGACAGTGGCGTGCTGCGCGTCCGCACCCGGCTCAATCCGGATCGTCATCCTCTCATTGTCGATCTCGACGGCGAGCTGAAGCTGGTCGACCGCAAGCCGGATTATCTCGGTCTCTTTACCGCGGGGATTGAGGACAAGCAGGCGCGTAAAGCCGCGGATGAGCAAGCTCAGCCCCGCGTCAAAGGCCGTTTCGAGCTGACCAACGAGCGCATCCGCATCCCTGAATATCGCCTTGAGGTGGGAGCGGCGGACGATCCTTACGTGGTGACCGGAGAAGCGACGCTGGATACCGGCACGAAGCCGGAATTCCTGCTGACCGCCGATGGTCAGCAGATCGACGTCAATCGTCTCGGCAACAATCAAGGCACCAACGGCAAGACCAACCGCAATCCCGCCGTCTCCGCCCGCCAGCGCCTGAACAACCTGATCGCGATTGCCGCCGAGGTTCCGATCCCGCAGGTGCCCGGCAAGGCGACATTCCGCCTGCCGGCGATCGTTGCCGGCGACACGACCATCCGCGATGTGCAGCTGGATCTCGAGCCCGCCGGAACCGGCTGGAAGATCGACCATGCGATCGGCATGTTGCCGGGGCGCACGCAGGTCGAGGCCACCGGCAAGCTGATGCTGCAGGGCGAGCCGAATTTCATCGGCAATCTCGTCGTCGCCTCCAACCAGCCGTCGGGCCTGGCGTCCTGGCTGGTGGGCTCCGTCGATCCATCGATCCGGCAGTTGCGGCAGGCCGGTTTCTCCGCTGATGTCAACTTGCGGCATGAAGAACAGCGCTTCGACAACCTTGAAATCGCGATCGGGTCGGCAACGCTCAAGGGTAAGCTGGACCGGCAGGCGCCGGATAAGCAGGCGCCAAAGCTTGGCGTCGATCTCAGCGGCGATGCGCTGGACCTCGATGCGCTGAGGGCGCTGACAGGCATGTTCACCGGTCAGGACGCCGGCGAGGCCTTGCTCGACCACCGCATCACGGCGCATCTGAAGGCGGACAAGTTCGCACTGTTTGGCGTACAGGCCGACAATGTCGAGACATCCTTTTCGATTACTGACGGAGCGTTGACGCTCGACAAGCTATCGGTGCGTGATGTCGCCGGGGCGGAGATCACGGCAACAGGGCGCGGCGATGGCTCTTTGCTGGACTACAAGGGATCGGGCGAGATCACCTTCAAGGCAGCCGACCCCGGTCCTTTCCTCGAAATGCTGAGCCGGCATCTGCCGCATCATCCGGTCATGGATCGGTTGGTGCGCAATGCTGCGTGGTACGGCAATACCGCGCTACGTGGTGCGCTATCCCTCGGTGGTGACGAAGGTGACGGTGTGACGGTAACGCTCGCCGGTGTTTCCAACGGCAGCCGCGTCAATCTCGACTACCGGATGTCCGATCTGCTGGCGCTGACCGGCAAGGGCACGACGACGCTGGAGGCGACGCTTGAAAATTCGGTGACCTCGATCCTGTTCGGGCAGGCGGGGCTCGATCCGCTACCCGTCGAAGCCGACGCGAATGGTCGCCTGACGCTGAAGGTGACGGCAGAAGGCACCGAACCGGCGGATGCGGCGCTGACTTTTGCGACGGACAAGACCTCGTTCATGGCCAATGGCAAGGTCGATGTCCGTCCCAGCACCTTCCTCAACGGCACGATCGCTCTGTCGCTCGACAGCGCCGATCTCGATCCCTATTTCGTGATGAATGGCATCGGCATACCGCAGATGGGTACCGGCCTGCCGGTCAAATTTCAGGCGAATGCCGTGCTCGATGCCGACAAGATTGCACTCTCCAACATGAAGGGCCAGCTTGCCGACAATAATGTCTCCGGCGCGCTGACCTTCGATCGCAAGTCGCCGAACATCAAGGCGACAGGCGAACTGGCGCTCGACAAGGCCGATCTTGGCTGGCTGGGTGAAGCGATCTACGGGCCGATGACGGATGCCGCGACTGGCAACCTGACCAAGGCCAAGCTCGGGCTGCCGACGTTTAATGGGCTCGATCTCAACATCAAGCTTTCGGCCAAGCAGGTTTGGCCGGGTATATTCGGCCCGGTCTCCAATTTCAGTGCTAACGCTGCTTACAAGGGCGAAGAGCTGCGGCTGAACGATATCGCCGGCGCCTGGAATGGCGGCACACTCGGCGGCAATCTGATGCTTGCCAATTCCGACGGCACCGGGCTGATGCAGACGAAGCTCAATCTCACCAACGGCGATCTTGCGACCGTCGCCTGGCAGCGTGATGGCACGCCGCTGGCCACTGGCCGCTTTGGTCTTGACCTGAGCATGGAAACCAGTGGCAAGAGCATGAGCGAGCTTGCCGCCAATGCCAGCGGATCGGGTGAGGCCAAGCTTGGCGAAACGCACGTCCGCGGCCTCAATCTCTCGGTACTCCCACCGCTGTTGTCGGCGACGGACCAGATCCAGGGCGATATTACCGCCGACAAGGTGCTGCCGATCGTACAGACGCTGCTCAACAACGGCGAGGCGGCATTGCCGGCGATGAGCATCCCCTTCAACATCTCGACCGGTGTCATCCGCGCCACCAATCTCAGCGCCGGCAATGATGTGGCGAAGCTGTCGGGCAGCGCCGAGATCAGCCTGCCGGACGAGCGTATGCGCGGGTCGCTCGGCATCGATTTCAATGCCGGCAATGAGGTGTTGAACGGTGCCGAGCCGGCGCTGCGCCTCGACTTCGCCGGCCCGTTGGCAAGCCCTGGCCGAACGATGAATGTCACCGATATCACCAGCTTCCTGTCGCTGCGCGCCTTTGAGCGTGAGCGCCGGCGCGTCGAACGGCTTCAGGCGAGCGTGTTGGAAAAGCAGCGGCTGCGGCGCGAAGTGGCGCTGTACAAATACACCGCCACTATGCGCGAAGCCCAGCGCCAACGCGACGCAGCAATCGAACAGCAGCGGAGCCTTGAAGAGCAGCGCCTAAGGGGACTGGCGCGCGAAGCCGCGGCCGAGAAGCAAGCGGAAGCTGCGGCCAAGGCGAAGGCCGATGCGGAAGCCCGCGCGAAGGCGCAGCAATTGCCGGTTCTCAACGGACAAGGGCCGCAAAAGATTGCACCGCTGAATTTCAACGGCCTTCCCGGCATCGCCCAATAAGACACATCATCCGTTAGATAATGTGTCTTGCAGCGAAGGGCCGTCGCTCTTTGCGCATTCGTTCGAACGGCAAGCTAAGCGCGTTCTTTCAACCATTTCAAGACGTAGAGTCGCAGTGCGGAGGAGAGGTTGCTCTCCGGTTCGCGACCGTCGTCGATTTCGGAGATCAGCGCGGCAAGCGAGGTGCCGCGCGCTTTGGCTATGGCCTTCAGCTCGCTCCAGAACGCGTCTTCAAGGGAAAAGCTCGTGCGGTGGCCATGCAACGTCGCGGAATGTTTGCGGATCATCGGTGGATCGATCAAAAAGCTCGGAAGGGGGAGGGGATTCTGAAAATGATTCAAAGTACTGAAGTAAGCTGCTGATTTCGAAAAGATTTCGTTCGGCCCGGCAGGCTAGTCGTCCGTCTTGGTCGGCTTTATGTGGCCGGCCTCGTGTGTCTGGCTGGCCTTGTCGTTGAGCGCCTTGGTCAGGTGCTTCTCCGCCTTGGTGCGGCCGAAGCTGATGCGATTTTGTTCCGCCTGCTTTTCCTTTTCGGAGCGGGCCTGTTTTTTCCGGAACTGACGCAGATTGACGACTTCGGCACTCATCACGGTTCCCACGGAGGATGCAGAAAGGGGAAGCCTGCGCTCCCCCTCGGACATTATTGCTTCTTGCGGAATGCGTCGAGCGAGACGACCGAACCCGGTTTTTTCTCTTCGCCTTCCTTGGCTTCCACCATCGGCTCTTCGCTGCCTTCGGCGGCCACCGGATAGGCGGTGATTTCGCCAGTCGGCATTTCCTCGTCGTCGGCGAGCGGCACATCGAACTCCAGCTCGAAATTCACCGACGGATCGTAGAAGCCGCGAATCGCATTGAAGGGGACGACCAGCTTTTCAGGCACGTCGGAGAAGGAAAGGCCAATCTCGAACAGGCTTTCGGTGATCTTCAGATCCCAGAATTGATGCTGGATGACGATGGTCATCTGTTCCGGATATTTCGACTTCAGGTGCTGCGAAATGCGAACGCCGGGCGCTCCGGTCAGAAAGGTAATGAAGAAATGATGGTCACCGGGCAGACGACCGGTGGCGCCGACCTCGGTCAACACCTTACGGATAACTCCACGCAGGGCGTCCTGTGCCAAAATGTCGTAGCGGATATGATCCTGCCCCATGCTTTCCTGTCTTTCGTTGGCCATGTTTTTTCTAAGGCTTATGCCACGCCGGGCGCAGACGGGAAAGCCCCCGCGCGAGTCATCACCTGATCATACATAATATCGAAGATAGGGAGAAGGTGAAGGTTTCTGTTGCCAGGTACCTTCGAACCCCGCCTTAAGGTGCGAACCTTCAGGACTTGATTTGAAGTGTCACACTGCGATTAAGCAGCGAGACGAGCTTCCGCATAGTTGTCGTTTGCAACTACAATTTTAGCCCGATAACGGTGGTACAATGCCGAGCAAAAAGTCGATCTTTACGCCCTTGTCGATCCTATTTCGCCCCCATCAAAAGCCGGTCTGGAGCAAAGCTCGTCTGGCCGGTTTTTGGTGGAGGCGCCGGGTACCGCCCCCGGGTCCAATAGGTTTATTACATCGCTCGTTTATCGCCATAGCCGGCCCGAAGACCGGCAAGGCTGATATAGTGTTTTCCTTGGGCGAAGGGAAGGGCAATTGTCATAAATGCGTCGCCTGGATATCGCTTTGCAGCGATAGCTGACCATCGGGGGTGAGAATTGCCGGGATTGTGCCCGGTTGCGGTTGGTTTTGCACCGACTTGCCATTAAATTAGCGGCCAATGGAATCGGCGACGGAGGCAATTGTTTCTGCGGTTGCCCGGATCCTTCGCGGAAATCTCGGAGCTCAGAATGGTTCGCCACCCGGAATATCAATATCTCGACCTGATGGCGCACCTGCTCGAAAACGGTGATCGCCGGATCGACAGAACCGGCGTCGGCACGCTGAGCGGGCTTGGCGCGATGATGCGCTTCGATCTTTCCAAAGGGCAGCTTCCGGTCTTCACGACCAAGCGGGTCTATTGGAAGCTCGCCGTCAAGGAGATGCTCTGGTTCCTGACCGGCGACACCAACATTCGCAATCTCCTGAAGCAGAATGTGCGGATATGGACCGACTGGCCGCTGGCCGCCTATCGCAAGGCGACGGGCGAGACCATCAGTCAGGAAGATTTCGAGGCGCGGATACTGGCCGACGAGGCCTTTGCCGAGACATGGGGCGATCTAGGCCCCGTTTACGGCAAGCAATGGCGGCAGTGGCGTGATGCTGACGGCCAGGTGCATGATCAGATCGCGACGGTCATCGTCCAGCTCAGGCATAATCCGAGCAGCCGCCGGATGATCTTCCATGCCTGGAATGTCGGCGAACTCGCCGGAATGGCGCTTCCTCCGTGCCACATGGTCTACCAGTTCCATGTCTCGAACCTGCCTTCTCCTGGCGAGACCAGGCGGCCGCGCCTGAGCCTGATGGTTTACCAGCGGTCCTGCGACCTGTTTCTGGGAAATCCATTCAACATCTGCCAGCAGGCCGTATTGCTGGCCATGGTTGCCCAGCAGGTGGACATGGACGTGGGCGAACTGGTCTGGGCCGGCGGTGACGTCCACATCTACCTCAACCATCTCGATGCGATCCGCGAGCAGCTGAGCCGGGAACCGCGGCCATTCCCGACCTTGCGCTTGCTCCGCCGGCCGGACAGCATAGACGACTACCGCATCGAGGACTTCGAGGTTCGCGATTACGAGCCGCATGCGGCCATCGCCGCGGAGGTTGCGGTTTAGATTCCGATGTCTGCGCGGATATCCTTCGCGATAGCGCAAAAGTGAATTCAAGAACTGGCTTAAGTGGTTAGGCTGCTCCTCGTAGACATGAGGGGAGCGCCAATGACACGTCTGACCGCCAAGGATTTTCATCCGGAACTGCTGGAACTCTACGACTATTACGCCCATGGGAAAATCACGAAACGCGAGTTTCTTGATCGGGCCGGCAAGTATGCCGTGGGTGGCCTGACCGCTGTCGCGATCCTCGGGCTGATGAGCCCCAACTATGCGCTTGCCCAACAGGTCGAGTTTACCGATCCCGACATCCTGCCCGAATACATCACCTATCCGTCGTCGCAGGGGAACGGAACTGTTCGTGCCTATTTCGTCCGGCCGGCTGCGGCCAAGGGCAAGGTGCCGGCGGTCGTTGTCGTGCATGAGAACCGAGGGTTGAACCCCTATATCGAGGATGTCGCTCGGCGAGTGGCGAAGGCGGGCTTCATCGCGCTTGCGCCGGATGGACTAACCTCCGTCGGCGGTTATCCCGGCAATGACGAGAAGGGCCGGGAGTTGCAGCAGCAGGTCGATCCGCAAAAGCTGATGAACGACTTCTTTGCCGCGATCGAGTTTCTCATGAAGCATGATGCCACGACCGGCAAGGTCGGCATTACCGGTTTCTGCTATGGCGGCGGTGTGGCGAATGCGGCCGCCGTTGCCTATCCCGAGCTGGCAGCGGCCGTGCCGTTTTACGGCCGGCAGCCGAGGGCGGAGGAGGTGCCGCGCATCAAGGCGCCGCTGTTGCTTCACTATGCGGGACTGGACAAGGGCATCAACGAGGGGTGGCCGGCCTATGAGGCGGCGCTGAAGGCGTCGAACAAAGTCTACGAGGCCCATATCTATCCCGACGTCAATCACGGCTTCCACAATGACTCGACGCCCCGCTATGACGAGGCGGCGGCCAAGCTTGCCTGGGAGAGAACGATAGGCTGGTTCAAGCGCTATCTGGCTTGAGGGGCAATGCCGACGCTGCGTCCATTCACCTTCAGGTCGGGCGGATGGACGTTGTTTATGAGCTCGCGGCCGGGATTATAAGAAAAGGCTATAATCGCTCGCGCGTTCCGCTGACCCTCTGCCGCACGAAATCCAGAAACTGCTCCTGGGCTGCCGTCGGCATCCAGCCGGATCGTAGCGTCAGGCCGATCGGTCGTGCCGTGTGGTCTAGGTTGTAGGGCAGGGCCTTGATGAGCCCGCGAGTCAGCTCCGCTTCGGCCTGCAAATAGGAGATGCAGCCGAGATGATCGGTTCGGTCCAAAAGCTCGCGCATGAGGATCAGCGATCCCGACTCGACAATGCTCACAGGGCTGTGTCCAAGGCTGTCGAACATTGCGTCGAAATGTTTCCGGATCGGCGTTCCGTGCAAGCCCACCACCCAGGGGTAGGAGGCAAGCTCTTCCAGGGCGATATCATCCTTCTCGATCAGCGGATGATCGCGGCCGGCGACCAGCACGAGCGTGTCGGTGAAAAGCACACGCTGCTCCACATCGCCGATCGGCGCGGGATCGCGCAGGGCGCCGATCAGGAAATCGATCTCGCCACGTCTGAGCCCGGCCAGAAGATCGGCATAGGGGCCTTCCACGACCTGGATCGGTATCTTGGGGCGAAGCGCGCGGAAGTTGGCGATTGCCTGCGGCAGGACATAGGATCGCGACAATGGCATAGCGCCGATTACGATGCGTCCGGCTTCCTCGGACACTGTTTCCGCAAGATCGGCTTCGGCTTGGGCGAGCTCGGCGAAGGCAAGTCTTGCGGCCTGGGCGAGCGTCTGGGCCGTCCGCGTTGCGACGATGCCGTAGGAGGTCCGCTCGAAGAGGGGACGGGCCGCCTCCTGCTCAAGCTGGGTGACGGCGCGGTGCACGGTCGGCTGGGCAAGGCCGAGACGGCGCGCGGCCAGCGTAAAATTCTCCATTTCCCGCACGGCAATCAGCGCCTGAAGCTGCGCCGTCGTCGCGGTGATGCGCAGCCTGGGGCTGAGATCGGACAGCGCCGGATCAAGATAGCCGAAAGCGCGCCGGACGCGCTTTGCAAGGACCTCGCCCTGCTTGTTGACGAACAATCCCTGGGCGGTCCGCGTGAAGAGCGCCATGCCGACGCCGCGTTCGATTTTCGACAGCGCCTGCGTCACGGCCGGTTGCGACACATGACATAGTTCAGCAGCTTTCGCCACCGAGGCCGTGTCGACGACCATCAGGAATACCCTGAGATGGCGAAGATTGTGCTGTAGCTCCGGCTCTGATGACTGTGCGGAATTCAAGACAGGAGGTGCTCCAGTATCAGGTCGACGCGCTGGGTCAGCGAGAGATCGGCTGCGCTGAGGCCAAGATTTCCGATTCGGCGCTGCCAGTCGACGGCCGCCGATACCATTCCGTCGGGAAGGCCGAGATCGCGAAGCGTTACCGCCACTTCTTCCATTTCGGCTGCGCGCCGCGTTCCATGCACCATCATCCGCTCGAGGTTGTAAGACGAACGGGCCTTCCAGTCGATCCCCGGATCGGACGCCTGCAAGGAGGCCAGAACGGCATCCTCCACGCCCGCACGCCGCGCCGCCAATACACATTCGGCGGTGAGCGCCTCGAACCCCTTGATCATGACCGAGCGCAGCATCTTGATCGAGGATGCCTGTCCGATCTTGTCGCCGGCGACGTGGGCATTCATTCCGAGGCTTGTCAGCAAGGCTTCAGCCTTTGCCGCGTCGCTGCCGGCCAGAAGGAGAGGGGTGCGGTGGCGGGCGGGATAGACCGGTGCCATCACCGCCACGTCGACGTAGCGGGCGCCGGCCTCCTCGACGATTTTCGCGGCAGCGACTTTCGTTGAAGGCGAGCAGGAATTGCAGTCGAGATAAAGTGAGCCTCGGTCGAGATAGGGAGCAACCATCTTTGCGGCTTCGAGCGCGCGGTCGGCGGTCACGAGGCTGAAGATCGCGCTTTTGCCGTTCGTCGCCTCGCGCGGGCTTTCGCCACATGCAACGTCCAGCCGTGCGCAGGCATCAAGCAGGCCGCGCCGGTGATCGGTGCTTTTTATCTTGATATCGAAGGTAGTGATGGGAGCTTTGATCGGGCTGCCTTCGACAGTCTTCCAGCCAGCGACGAAGGCCTGCGCGGCTTCCCCGAATCCGATGAGTGCAATCGTCGACATGCTGCCGGTTCCTCGTGCGAACATTCAGCCAAACAAAGGTATAGCGAAAACTTATCATGAGGACCGCGATATCGCCGCGATCCTCGGGTCGAGACCAGCGCTTAGTGCGCCGGATCCTTGACGTTGTCGTAGGTCTGGAACTCGACGTTGTACAATTCTCCACCGACCTTCTCGACCTTGCGCATGTAGATATCCTGAACGATATCGCGGGTTGCGGGATCGATCGAGATTGGGCCTCGCGGGCTCTGCAACTGCATTCCCTTGGCGGCATCGACGAATGTCTGGCCGCTTGCGTCGCCCTTGGTTTTGTCGAGGGTCTTGTAGATCAGGTCGAGGGCATCCCAGGCGGCGACGGCGACCATGTTGGGGCGCATGCCATCATTGGCCTTCTTGAAGGCTTCCACGAAAGCCTTGTTCTCCGGGGAATCATGGTTTGCGGAATAGGGGCCGCCCGTGATGACGCCGATGGTCGGATCGCCCATATTGTTGAGAAGGTCGTCGTCGGTGACGTCGGCCATGGCGATGACCTTGATGCCGGACTTGTCGAGGCCGCGCTCAACGAACTGCTTCATGAAGGCAGCCCCCGCGCCGGTCGGAACGAAGACGAACAGCGCTTCCGGCTTTTCATCGGCGGCGCGCTGCAGGAAGGGCGCGAAGTCCGGATTGGCAAGCGGCACCTTCAGCTTTGTAATGACCGTGCCGCCATTGGCCTCGATCGTCTGCTGGAACCACTTCTCCGCGTCGGCGCCCGGGCCGTAATCGGAGACGATGCTGACGAATTTCTTCGCGCCGTTTTCCGGAGCCCATTTGCCGATGACGCTGGCCATTTGCGGGATGGTCCAGGATGTTCGGAGAATGTAAGGCGACGCATCCACGATCGACGACGTCGCGGCCACCATGATGACCTGCGGGATCTTAGCGCGCTTGGATAGCTGTGCAACGGAAAGCGCGGCTGGTGTGTTGCCGAAGCCGGTCAGGATGGACACCTTGTCGTTGGTCACCAGTTCCTGCGAGAGGCGGAGCGCATTGTCGGCGGCGCTTCCGTCGTCCTTGACGATCAGCTCGACCTTCTTGCCGCCGGCGGTATCGCCCTTGGTGGCGACGTAGGTCTTGATCGCGGCGCTGATCTGCCGACCGTTGGACTGAAAGCCGCCGGTCAGCGGAATGACGACACCGACCTTGACGGTGTCCTGCGCAAAGCTCATTGCGGGCGTCCCGATCAAGCCGATCGCGGCGACGGCGCCTAGCGCCAGTTTCTTAATGCTCATGTCTCTCCTCCTGTTGAAAAATCTATGTGCGGTGCATGTCGTTCAAACCGGCCCTCTTTCCGGCGTGGACTTGGGCGATCAGTGTTTTCGTTCTCCGGCGGCTGGCGTTGCGGCCGCCGACGCCCCTGCGCCGACCCCAAGGAATTTGCCCAGGGTCGCGCTGTCCTGCGCCAAGGCGGCACTGCTTCCCGAATAGGCGACCGTGCCACGCTCAAGGATCACGGCCTTGTCGGTAATCGCCAGAATCTGCTGTGCGTGTTGCTCGACGATGATGGCGGCCATGCCCTCGTCGCGGACGATGCGGCGGATGGCGGCAAGCAACTCCTCGACGATGATCGGCGCCAATCCCTCGGTCGGCTCGTCGAGCAGCAATATTTTTGGATTGAGAACGAGCGCGCGGCCGATCGAGAGCATCTGCTGTTCGCCTCCTGACAGTTGGTTGCCGTAATTGTTGCGGCGCTCCTCCAGCCTCGGAAAAAGGAGATAGACAGCCTGAAGGCTCCATTTGCCGGGGCGGGCGACGGCCGTGATGTTTTCCTCGACCGTCAGCGACCTGAATATGCCGCGCTCCTGCGGCACCCAGCCGACGCCCGCCTCGACGCGACGTTCCGGCGTCATGCGCTCGATGTTCTGGCCGCTGACCGTGACTTTGCCGCCGTGATAGCGCGTCAGGCCGACAATGCTGTTGAGGGTCGTCGTCTTGCCGACGCCGTTGCGGCCGAGAAGGGCCACCGCTTCGCCCGGCCCCACGGAAAGGCTGACGCCGTGTAGAATGACGGCCTTGCCGTAGCCGGCTTTCAGGCCGTCCAACATCAAGAGCTCAGGCATGGTGCGCCCCTCCGAGATAAACTTCCTTGACCCGGGGATCCGTTGAAATCTCGTCGACGGTGCCTTCTGCAAAGAGAGCTCCCGCGACCAGAACCGAGATCCGATCGGCGAAATTGAAAACCAGGTCCATGTCGTGTTCGATCAGCAGGATCGAGACGTCCGCGGGTAGCGCTGCCAGCCTTGCCAGAACCTCGTGCCGGTCGGCTTCCGGTACGCCGGCGGCCGGTTCGTCGAGAAGTAGAACCTTCGGTTTGCAGGCGATCGCCATGGCGATTTCGAGCAGCCGCTGCTTGCCGTAGGGTAGGCCGGAGCAGGGCTGGTCGAGGACCGTATCCAGACCGAAATCCTGAACCAGGCCGGCAATCTCGTCCTCGATGCCCGGAAGCTTTCCGGCGAGGCGAAACCAGTCTTTGCCATGTCCCTGCCGCTCGCTGATGACGAGGCCCAGGCTTTCCACGACGGTCAGATCACCGAAAAGCTGGTTGATCTGAAACGTCCGGACCAGGCCGCGCTGCACGCGCTTTTCGCGCTTGAGCGACGAGATATCCTCGCCATTCAAAAGGATCTGTCCGCTTGAAGGCGTCAGCACGCCTGTCAGAAGATTGATGAGCGTCGTCTTGCCCGCGCCGTTCGGCCCGATCAGCGCATGACGAGCGCCGCTTTCCAGGCGGAACGAGACGTCGGTCGTGGCCTTCAGGGCGCCGAACATCTTGTTGAGCTGTTTTGTCTCAAGAACAGCAGCGGTCATGGTGCCCTCCTGGTCGAAGCGCGGCCTCTAAAGAGGTTGCCGCGAATGGTGGCGAGGCGGGCGGAGAGCGAAAGCATGAGCTGGCGAGGACGGTCACGGCCGAAGAGGACGAAGGCGACCAGCAGCATGCCGAGCCAGAATTGCCAGTATTGCGGCGTCAGCGACGACAGTCCGTCCTGGATCAGCTCATAGACCAGGGCGCCGATGATGCCGCCGTAAAGATAGCCCGTGCCGCCGATGACCAGGATCATCAGGCTATCGGCGGATTTCTGGAACGATAGTGCATCCAGCGAGATGAACTGTTGCGTCTGGGTGAACAGCGCGCCGGCGATCCCGGCATAGGCGCCGGAGAGAGTGTATATGGCCACGAGGCGCGCGTTGACGGGAACGCCTACAGCGGAAGCGCGCAGCGGATTATCCCGGATCGCCTTCAGCGAATAGCCGAAGGGCGAGGACACGATCAGCCGCGCAAGGAGGAATAGCACGAACAGCACGGCGAGGCTGTAGGCGTAGCCGGTATGTCCGTAGATATCGAAGTCGAAGACGCCGAAGAGCGGTTCGATGGTAATTCCTTGCAGACCATCGGCGCCGCCGGTCAGCCAGTTCGCCTGATTGGCGATTTCGGCAAAGACGGCGGCGACGCCGAGCGTCACCATCAGCCGCGTCAGGTCGCCGCCACGCAACAGCAGGAAGCTCGTCAGGAACGCAACGACTGCGCCCGAAAGAGCCCCGACGACCAGTCCCGACAGTGGCTCGCCGGTGACATGGATCGAGAAGAGGCCGCTTGCATAAGCGCCGACGCCATACATGGCCGCCTGTCCGAGGGAGACGATGCCTGCATAGCCGAGGATCAGGTCGATCGAGAGCGCGAGAATGGAGAAGCCGACGATCTCGGTCAGGATCAGATGCTGGTTGGGGAAGAGGAGCCAGGAGGCGAGCGCCAGAGCCCAGAACGCCAATTCAAGAACGCTCCAGCGCGCCGAGCGCCTCATGACGTCTGATACCCGCTGCTTCAGAGCAGGGATTGCGGAATGAGATGTCTGCATCAGCCGGCCCTCGCGAAGAGACCCTGGGGCCGGACGACCAGTACCGCCACGAGGATGATATAAATGATGAAGCCGCCGAGCGACGGCACGTAATATTTGCCGAGAACGTCCGCGACGCCGAGCAGGATGGAGGCACAGAGAGGGCCGTACATGCTCGAGGTCCCGCCGACTGAGACGACGATCAGGAAGTAGACCATGAATTTCAGCGGGAATGTCGGGTCGAGGCCGAGGATCTCGGCGCCAAGCGCGCCGCCAAGGCCAGCGAGGCCGGATCCGACGGCGAATGTCACGGCAAAAATCGTATTGACGTGAATGCCGACGCCGCGAGCGACGCGCCGGTCATCCACGGATGCGCGCAGCCGGCTGCCAAACCGCGTACGGGCAAGGATCATTTGCAGCGCAACGGCGAGCGCACCGCAGACGAGGATGAGAAAGGCGCGATAGACACCGATGCCGACGCCGAGCACATCGACGCGGCCGCGCAGAAAGTCCGGCAGGTTCAGGATCTGCTGCTGCGATCCCATGACATAGTCGATGCCGGCAACCGCCATGAAGACGATGCCGATCGAAAACAGCACCTGATCGAGCGGCGTCTTGTCGTAGAGACGCGCGTAGAGTGTCTTTTCGAGAATGACCCCGGCAATCGCCGTGGCAATGAAGGCGATCGGTAGCGTCAGCAGAAAGGGGACGCCCCATCTGTTCGTCAAAATGACGGTGACATAGCCGCCGGCCATCGCGAAGGCGCCGTGCGCTAGGTTGATGAAATTCATCAATCCCAGGGTGACGGCCAGTCCGCAGGATAGCACGAACAGCAGCATGCCATAGGCGAGGCCGTCAAATAAAAGGGTTAGCATTTTTCCTCCCTGTCCCGGATAACGCTCCTCCGAGGCAGCCAGATCTGGCTGGTTCTCCCGAACGCATCTTTCGCAGGACCTTTTGGGTCTTGAATGGTGATTAGCCATGACGGGAAGCGGGGCAGTTGCCCATTTCAAAATGGTCGTCGCCTCATAAGAAAAAGCTATAGGTACCTTGTCGGAAGCGCACCTCGGTCGACGCGGCTATAGCCAAAACTTATTGGCGAGGCATCAAATCCAAATTGGCAAACGACCCCCTCCGGCGTGAAATCACGCGCAATTCGGAAGGAGATCCCATGTCGGAACAAAAGACTGCACTTATCATCAGCGCACACGCGGCTGACTTCGTATGGCGCTGCGGCGGCGCGATCGCGCTGCATGCGGAGCTTGGTTATAAGGTGACCGTCGTTTGCCTGTCCTTCGGCGAGCGCGGAGAATCCGCCAAGCTCTGGAAGCAGCCGGGCATCACGCTCGAGCAGGTCAAGGCGGCGCGGCGGGCGGAATCGGAAAAGGCAGCCAAGGCGCTTGGCGTCCATGATCTCATCAGCTTCGACCTCGGCGACTATCCGCTTCGCCTCACGGACGAGGATAAGTACCGGCTGGTCGATGTGATCAGGAAGGTGCAGCCGGCCTTCATGCTCAGCCATTCGCAATACGATCCGTACAATACCGACCATATGTATGCGACGCAGGTTGCCCTTGAGACCCGGATGATTGCGCAGGCGTGGGGTCATAATCCGGGCGAAAAGGTGCTCGGCGCGCCGCAGCTTTACCTGTTCGAGCCGCATCAGACCGAACAGATGGGCTGGAAGCCCGATGTCTTCCTCGACATCACGTCGGTCTGGGACAAGAAGCGGGCCGCCATCGAATGCATGGAGGGGCAGGAGCATCTCTGGGAATTCTACACCCGCGTTGCCCAGAACCGCGCCAATCATTTCCAGCGCAATTCGGGCGGCCAGTCGGGTGGTCGTGCCTCACAATATGCAGAGGGTTTTCAGTCGGTCTTCCCACGTACGGTCGATGAGCTCTAATGAGCTCTCGGGAGGAGCGTAACATGGAACCCTGCTTTGATATCGCCCATCTGGCGCATGTGGAGATGTATTCCGACAAGTTCGAGGAAAGCCTCGACTTCTTCGTGAACGTCTATGGGCTGACGGTCGCCGGTCAGGACGAGCAGTCGGCCTATCTGCGAGCCTGGGACGACTACGAGTTCCACACGCTGAAGCTCACCCGGCATCACACCACCGGTGTCGGGCACATCGCCTACCGCGTGTCATCCGAGGCCGCCCTGGAACGGCGCGTCAAGGCGATTGAGGCGAGCGGTTTCAAGGTTCTCGGCTGGGTGGACGGCGATCTCGGCCATGGCCGCGCGTTCCGGTTCGAGGACCCGTTCGGCCATGTGTTCGAGATTTATTGGGACACGGTCCGCTATTCGCCGCCCGAGCATGAAAGGCCGGCGCTGAAGAATGTCGCTCAGCGATATCATGCGCGCGGGTGCCATCCGCGACGTCTCGATCATCTGAACCTGCTCGCCTCTGATGTTGCCGAGTTCAGGCGCTTCATGGAAACCTGCCTTGGTTCGCGCGTAACGGAGATGATCCAGCTCGACAATGGCAGGCTTGGCGGTTGCTGGTTCACCGTCAATAACAAGACCTACGATCTTGCCTGCACCGAAGAGCATGGCGGCGGGGGCGGGCGTCTTCATCATGTAACCTACGCCACCGACAGCCGCGAAGAGATCTTGCGCGCCGCCGACATCTTTCTTGAGAACGGCGTGCACATCGAGACCGGCCCGCACAAGCATGCGATCCAGGGCACGTTCTTCCTCTACGTCTGGGAGCCCGCCGGCAACCGGGTGGAACTCGCCAATTCCGGCGCACGCCTGATCCTGGCTCCGGATTGGAAGCCTGTGGTTTGGACTGAGACGGAGCGCAAGAAGGGGCAGGCTTGGGGCTTGAAGACGATCGAGACATTCCACACCCACGGGACGCCCCCGGTTAAAAAGCAAGGAGACGCGTAATGGGTATTGTTGTGCAGGACGTTGCCCGGGTTTCGCAGGACGTGATCGACCGGCTGGCCTATGCCGGGGTCGCGACCGTGCATGAGGCGCAGGGCCGCAAGGGCATGCTCGCCAGCTACATGCGTCCGATCTACGCCGGCGCCCAGATTGCCGGTTCGGCCGTGACCATCTCGGCTCCTCCCGGCGACAACTTGATGCTGCATGTGGCGATCGAGCAGCTGAAGCAGGGTGATATTCTCGTTCTCGCGCCGACATCGCCCTGCGACAACGGCTATTTCGGTGATCTGCTTGCGACCTCGGCGATGGCGCGCGGATGCAAGGGTCTTATCATCGATGCCGGCGTCCGGGACATTCGCGATCTCACGCAGATGGGCTTTCCGGTCTGGTCGAAGGCGATATCGGCCCAGGGCACCGTCAAGGAGACGTTAGGCTCGGTCAACGTGCCGGTGGTCTGTGCCGGCGCCTATATCGAGGCTGGCGATGTCATCATCGCCGATGATGACGGCGTTTGCGTCGTCAAGCGAGAGGAGGCGGAGGCCGTGGTTATCGCGGCGGAGACACGCCTGGCCAACGAGGATGCCAAGCGCAAGCGGCTTGCCGCCGGGGAACTCGGGCTGGATATCTACGGGATGCGGCCGACCCTGCTGGCAAAGGGGCTGAAATATGTATGAGGATGGTATCCCTTGCCTGTGGATGCGAGGGGGAACCTCCAAGGGCGCATATTTCCTCGCT
Organism: Rhizobium sp. GW821-FHT14E12; assembly: GCF_058803745.1. NCBI lineage: Bacteria > Pseudomonadati > Pseudomonadota > Alphaproteobacteria > Hyphomicrobiales > Rhizobiaceae > Rhizobium > Rhizobium sp. GW821-FHT14E12. Next base: position 661,914 of record NZ_JBXAPH010000001.1, on the reverse strand, counting down.
GAGCATCTTCCGGCGGATCCCACCGAGCGCGATGCGCTGCTGCTGAAAATCATGGGATCGCCGGATCCGCGGCAGATCGACGGGATCGGCGGTGCCGATCCGTTGACGTCGAAAGTCGCGGTTCTCTCGCCTTCGACACGCACTGACGCCGATGTGGACTATCTGTTCCTTCAGGTCTTCGTGGATCAGGCCCTCGTCAGCGATGCGCAGGGGTGCGGCAATATTCTTGCCGGTGTCGGGCCGGCAGCCATCGAGCGTGGTCTGGTCAAGTCGAACGACGGCGTCACCGAAGTCCGCATCCATATGCTGAACTCCGGCGAGGTGGCGGTCGCTCGGATAGAGACGCCGGGCGGACGCGTGAACTATGCCGGCACTACGGAAATTGCCGGTGTTCCGGGCCGCCATGCGGCTGTCCCGCTGCTGTTCATGAACATAGCCGGTTCGATGTGTGGCGCGCTGCTGCCGACCGGCAACGAGGTCGATGTCATCGACGGGATAGAGGCGACTTTAATCGACAACGGCATGCCCTGCGTCATCATGCGGGCCGCGGACTTCGGGCTGACGGGGGAGGAGACCCGCGAGGCGATCGAAGCGAACACGGAGCTGAAGTCCCGGATCGAGGCCATCCGCCTGAAGGCGGGGCCGATGATGAACCTCGGCGATGCCCAAGCTGCCTCCGTCCCGAAGATGACCCTGGTGTCGGCACCAAAGTACGGCGGCGCGATCTCGACGCGGAGCTTCATTCCGCACCGGGTTCATGCCTCCGTCGGCGTTCTCGCGGCCGTTACGGTTGCGACCGCGACGCGCCTGGCAGGCAGCCCTGCCGCGCAATTGGCGACGGCACCGTCGGATGGCCGCTATCTGATCGAGCATCCGACCGGCGCGATGGAGGTCTTTCTGGATATCGGCGATGACGGTTCGATCAAGGGAGCGGGGACGGTCAGGACCGCGCGGAAGCTGTTTGATGGACGGGTCTTCGCTGGATGATCTCGGCTGGGTCGAGCAGACGACGCGCTGGCGGCTAGAAGTCGGGATTGCCGATTAGGATTGGTATGGGATGAAAGGGGTGCCGGTGACCGCAAGGTTGCCGGCATTTCCGTTTCCGAGGCACGGAAATGAATACGAGCGCCGATTTTGCACGGCGACTGGGCTCACGCTTATTCGTGATCGCGGCTCTGGAAATAATACTGCTTGCTATGGAAATTTTGGGAAACAATCCCGTCGAAATTTTGCTCTCTATTTGAAATATTACATGAATATCGACATTGAATACGGCCGACATGAGTGCATGATCGATAAAAAGATGTGATAAGTATGCATTATTATCTCCGTGGTTCCGCTTCTATAATTTAGCTTATTAAAAATCAGCGCAAACCTTCTTCAAGGATTGTTGCGTCCGCCGTGGTAATTGTGGCACGTTACACTTCGGACAGTATTCGTGCGCTATCTCGACATGCGTTCTGCGATATAGTCTATGGAAGGGTTTTGATGAAAAAAATTGCTGCCATTATCCCTTTTTTCCAACGCAAAGGCGGCTTCCTGACTGCGGCCGTACAATCCATTATTGGCCAGAGGCTGCCGGATGACGTCAGGGTTCATATCCTGATTGTGAACGACGAATCCCCGATAGACCCGCTGTCTGAAATCTCGCATCTTCAGTTTCCGGAGACTGTCAGTTTTGAAATAATAGCGCAGCAGAATGCCGGCCCGGCAGCGGCCAGAAACAACGCGCTTGATGCTGTTCCCGCGGAGACGGAGTTTGTCGCCTTTCTTGATTCCGATGATGTCTGGTTTGAAGATCATCTCCGGACGGCCATGCGGGCGCTTGGCGACGAAGGCGTATTCTATTTCAGCGACAATTACGAAGATAGGCCTGTCACGACTTTCGAGAAAACCAAGTATTTCAGCCGGGCCGCCAGTGCCGGCGATTGGGAGATTGTCGAGCCCGCTTTGAATATCTTCCAGTTCAAGCCGCGATTGGCGTTCAAGGCTTTTATCAGAGAATATATCTCGCAGACGTCCACCGTTGTTTACAGGTTCTCTAGATTCAGGGATCTGCGGTTTGATTCCGATCTGCGCTATTCCGGAGAGGATTATTTCTTCTGGCTTTCGATCGCCAATAGCGGATCGCCGGTGACGTTTTCGAGCAATGTGAACGGTGACCGGGATAAGGGCGTCTCCGTTTATCGCGACGCTTATTCCTGGGACAGCCCGAAGGTTCTGGTCCGCTTGCTCGGCAACCTTCTGTTCTGGAAAAGGGTAGGCGCCAGTTTCAAGCTCGACGACGACGACAGGCAAATTCTGGACGAGCATATCAACAAGACGAGAATGGGTATCTCCTATCTGATCATGCGCAACAGTCGCCGAGATCGTGCCAAGAGCGTGGGGGCCATATTCAGCTTTTTGAAAATGGACCCGCTCGGTATCGCGCAGAGCCCGGCCTTGATCATGAAGGCGATTGGCCTCGCCAGGAAAGGTCTTTTGGAGTTCTAGGCCGGACCTTCGCTCTCACGGCGCCGATCCGCGCGGCCTCTTCATCTCGCGAAGTTGACTTACATCCCGGGCCATTTTTATTTACGAATAGGACCGAAGCTATCCCTCGTCGTTTCGCGCCTTGACCACCATGCATTCCGCGAGGTCCTAGATAGCCTTCATCTTTAAACAAGGGGAAGGAGATCGCTGATGGATATCGGAGTCATTGGAGCCGGTGCGATGGGGAGTGCCATCGCGGGGCGATTGGTCGAGGGTGGCGCTCACGTTCTCACGTATGTTGAAGGTCGCTCGCCGGCGACCATCGAACGGGCCAAGGCGGTGGGCATGAAGGCCGTCGGGCTGGATCGCCTCATCGAGGCCGACATCATCCTTTCCATCGTTCCCCCCGCAGAGGCCATTGGCGTGGCCGAGCTTCTATCTGCCGCGTTGCGACGCCGTGGCAGGACGACGACATTCATAGACTGCAATGCGATCTCGCCGAAGACGATGGCGCAGGTTGCTTCGGTTTTCGGTAACGACTGTGGCGAAGTGCTGGACGGATCCATCATCGGCGCGCCGCCGAAGCCCGGCCAGAAAGGCCCCAAACTCTATGTTAGCGGCGATGTCGCAAACAGGAGTGGGGTCCTTGCCGACCATGGGCTTCAGCTGCGCCGCATCGATGGTGGGATCGGGGCCTCGTCGGCACTGAAGATGTGTTATGCCGGTATCAACAAAGGTGTTACGGGCCTCGGCACCGCCATGCTGCTTGCCGCGATCCGGTCTGGAGCGGATGAGGGCCTGAAACGGGAACTCGAGGAAAGTCAGTCCGATCTTGATCGCAAGTTTGCCCAGAGCATCCCGGACATGTATCCGAAGGCCTATCGCTGGGTTGCGGAAATGGAAGAGATCGCCGAGTTCCTCGGCGAGGACGATCCCGCCGCCTTGATCTTCAAGGGCATGGCCGGCCTCTATCGCAAGATGGCTGAGGACCGGGAGGCCGGCGGCGTGCTTGCCGGCGAATTGGATCGGCTCAATAGCGGCGCTTGAGATTGTAGCTAGACCGACATTTTTGCCTGAATAGCGGCGGATATCAGCTTGCAAGGCGGTGAGCCCGACGCGCATATGAGGCTGTCGATCGCCGAGCGAGGGAGAAGGATGAGCCAACCAATCAAAACCATCGTCGTTGCCGTATCGCGCAACGGCATCATTGGCCGCGACGGCGATATGCCCTGGCGGCTTTCGTCCGACCTCAAGCGCTTCAAGGCCCTGACGCTCGGCAAGCCCGTTATCATGGGGCGCAAGACGTTTCAGTCGATCGGCAAGCCGCTGCCGGGCCGCCCGAACGTGGTGATCACGCGCGATAGCGGCTTTTCGGCCGAAGGCGTGACGGTCGTGCATTCGTTGGATGATGCCATCGATGTCGCGGCGCGTCTTGCCGTGGAGAGCGGCGTGGATGAGATCTGCATCCTCGGCGGCGGCGAGATCTATCGACAGGCGATGGATCATGCCGACCGGTTGCTGATCACGCATGTCGAGGCCGATGTGGATGGCGATACCTCATTTCCGGCCATCGATCCGGCCCTTTGGCAGGTCGATAGCGAGCTTGCCGTGCCGGCGGGTGAGAAGGACAATTATCCGACACGCTTTGTCAGCTATTTCAGACGGAGAGCCTAAATCCTTCAGGCGGAATTCAATTATTTTCCAATAAATCCGCCTAACTTCCTGAAGTTGCGTTGAAAGCAGGTGCGTCGATACCTATAACGGGGACAATCGCCGCAACTTGTGAAGTTCGCACTGCGAACGGCAAAGTTTAGCGCGATGACTGGGAGTCCACTAACAAAGAGGTTTTGATGCCCTGGAGCAATCAGAATGGCGGCGGCGGCCCGTGGGGCGGCGGCGGCGGAGGCGGCGGAAATAATCAAGGGCCATGGGGGCAGGGACCGAACCGGCCTCGTGGTAACGGCAGCGGCGGGCCACCCGACCTTGAAGACATTATTCGTCGTGGCCAGGACCGGCTGAAGGGGCTTGTTCCCGGCGGTTTCAATGGCGGTGCTTTTCTTATTGTCGCGGCGGTCATTGCCGTATTCTGGCTTATTCAGTGCGTCTATACGGTTCAGCCGGATGAGCGCGGCGTTGAATTGCGGTTCGGCAAGCCGCGCGCCGAGGTGTCCATGCCCGGCCTGCATTTCCATTTCTGGCCGATGGATCGCGTCGAAATTGCCAAGGTTACCGAGCAGCAGCGCAATATTGGCGGGCGTTCGGGTTCCGGCTCCAATGCCGGGCTGATGCTGACGGGCGACCAGAACATCGTCAATGTTCAGTTCTCGGTGCTCTATACCGTCACCAATCCGCAAGCCTATCTCTTCGAGGTTGAAAGCCCTGACGAGACGCTGCAGCAGGTCGCCGAAAGCGCCATGCGTGAAGTGGTCGGTCGTCGTCCCGCACAGGACATCTACCGCGACAATCGTCAGCAGGTCGCTGTCGAGGTGAGAAACATCATTCAGGACACGATGGATCGCTATAGTGCCGGCATTTCCATCAATGCCGTGCCGATCGAGGACGTGTCTCCGCCGCGCGAAGTGGCCGATGCCTTCGACGAAGTGCAGCGCGCCGAGCAGAACGAAGACCAGCAGGTACAAGAAGCGAACCAATACGCCAACCAGAAGCTGGGTCAGGCCCGTGGTGGCGCCGCCCAGATTCGCGAAGAGGCCGCTGCCTACAAGGATCGTGTCGTCAAGGAAGCTCAGGGTGAAGCACAGCGTTTCATCTCGATCTACGACGAATACGTCAAGGCGCCGGATGTGACCCGCAAGCGGTTGTTCCTCGAAACCATGGAGTCTGTTATCGGCAATTCCAACAGCATCATCATCGACGACAAGCAGAGCGTCTTGCCCTACTTGCCGCTGAATGATCTCGGCAAGTCCACGACGCAGACGGGCGGCAAGCCTGCAACTGCAGTTCAGCCGGAGGCCAAATAATGACGTCCAGCCGTTTGCCAACCATTCTCATCGCGCTCGCGGTGCTGCTGCTGATCGTTTATTCCTCGGTTTTCGTGGTCAATGCCCGCGAGCAGGCGATCGTTCTGCGCTTCGGCCAGATCCGTGAAGTCAAGACCGAGCCGGGCCTGTACTTCAAGCTGCCTTTCGCCTTCATGGATGCCGATCGGGTGCAATATATCCAGGATCAGGAGCTGCGCTTCGATCTGGACAATATCCGTGTCCAGGTTTCGGGCGGCAAGTTCTATGAGGTCGATGCCTTCGTCGTCTACAGGATCACCGACGCGCGGAAATTCCGCGAGACGGTATCCGGTGATCGCGATGCGGCGGAATCACGTCTCAGAACCCGCCTCGACGCGTCGCTGCGCCGGGTCTACGGTCTGCGCGGTTTCGAAGCGGCTCTGTCCGAAGAGCGCGCCTCCATGATGACGGAAGTGCGTGACGACCTGCACCGCGATGCGGAGACCCTCGGCCTCAATATCGAGGATGTTCGCATCCGTCGCACCGATCTGACCCAGGAAGTGTCGCAGCAGACCTACGACCGCATGAAGGCCGAACGTCTGGCGGAAGCGGAACTGATCCGTGCCCGGGGTAACGAAGAAGGCCAGCGCCGCCGCGCCGTCGCCGACCGTCAGGTTGTCGAGATCCTCGCGGATGCGCGGAAGGATTCGGAAATCTTGCGTGGTCAGGGCGAAGCCGAGCGTAACGGTATCTTTGCCGATGCCTCCACGCGCGATCCGAGCTTCTACGAGTTCTATCGCTCGATGGCAGCCTATCGCACGTCGTTTGGCTCTGGTGGCAAGACGCTGGTACTGCCGCCGAACCAGTCGGAGTTCTTCAAGTATTTCGACAGTTCGGTCGGCTCGGCTACCACGTCGGGCACGCCGGCACCGGCTAAGCCGTGAATGGCGACACCCGCGAATTGACGTGGGACATATAGCTGAAATTCGAGGGGCTGCCGGTTGGCGGCCCCTTGTTTTTTGTGGAACCGCGCCGGCTTTACCATGATTGCAAAGGGTGGACCGAGGCGCGGGGATATCGCAAAAAGGTGATTACACGCTTCATCATTCCGCCTTATGGTGATGCTTATACAAGATTTCCCTTTCTCGATGAGGATGCCTGATGGCCTTGACCATTCGCCTGTCTTTCAGACGTTCGTTCGCTCTTCTGGCCAGCGTGGCTCTGATTGCCGGTCCCGTTCTGGGCAATGTCGAACAGGCGCGTGCGCAGACGGCACAAGCGCCCTCGACCTCCGATAATCAGGCGCCAGCGGCCGCGACCAATCCGGCTCAGGCTCCGACAGGCGGCTCGACCGCGCCGGCGACCAATCCAGCGGCAGCGCCCGCCATTGCCGCCAACCCGGCGATGAATGCCGGCCCAGCTTCCGTTGCTGACCTGGCATCCGGCCTGCTCGATGCAGTGGTCAATATTTCGACGTCGCAGAAGGTCAAGGACCAGGGCGATGGCCCGGCAAACCCCAAGGTGCCTGACAATTCGCCGTTCCAGGATTTCTTCAACGACTTCTTCAAGAACCGCAACAACGACAACAGCAATCGCAAGGTCAGCTCGCTCGGCTCAGGCTTCGTCATCGATCCCACGGGCTATATCGTCACCAACAATCACGTCATCGAAGGCGCCGACGATATCGAGGTGATCTTCCCGAACGGCAACAAGCTGAAGGCGCGGCTGATCGGCACGGATACCAAGACCGACCTTTCCGTGCTCAAGGTGGAGTCGAAGCGGCCGCTGGTGTCGGTGAAGTTCGGCGATTCCGCCAAGATGCGGATCGGCGATTGGGTGATGGCCATCGGCAATCCCTTCGGCCTCGGTGGCTCGGTGACGGTCGGCATAGTTTCGGCACGCGGCCGCAACATCAATGCCGGCCCCTATGACAATTTCATCCAGACGGATGCGGCGATCAACAAGGGCAACTCCGGCGGCCCGCTCTTCAACATGAAGGGCGAGGTGATCGGCATCAATACGGCGATCATTTCTCCCAGTGGTGGCTCCATTGGCATCGGCTTTGCCGTGCCGTCCGAGCTCGCCGAGGGCGTTGTCAAGCAGTTGATGGATTTCGGCGAGACCCGACGCGGCTGGCTTGGCGTGCGTATCCAGCCGGTCACCGACGATGTCGCCAACAGTCTCGGCCTCGATGGCGCCAAGGGCGCGCTGGTGGCCGGCGTTATCAAGGGCGGGCCTGTCGACAACGGCTCGATCAAGGCTGGTGATGTCATCCTGAAATTCGATGGCAAGGACGTGGACGAGATGCGTGATCTTCCGCGCGTCGTCGCCGAAAGCCCGGTGGGCAAGGCCGTCGACGTGGTCATCATGCGCGACGGCAAGCAGCAGACCGTCAAGGTCACGCTCGGCCGGCTTGAGGACAGCGATCAGGCTGCCGCGGCAAGCAGCGACAAGAGTGGTGGCGACGACAAGAACAAGACGCCGAAGCTCGCGCCGGACGACAATGGCAATGGCAGCAATGACGGTGTCATCAATCCCGACGGGGGTGACGATGACGATGACGGCATAGACGGTCAGGATCAGGGCGGCGACCAGCAACCGCAGGCACCGCAGCAGCAGGCTGCCCAGAGCGTGCTCGGCATGAAACTCGCCACCCTGAACGCCGAAAACCGCAAGAGCTTCGGCATCGCCGACAGTGTCGACGGTGTCGTCATCACCGAGGTCGCGCCGGGTTCGGCCGCAGCCGAGAAGGGGCTGAAGCCCGGCGATGTCGTCGTGGAAGTGGCGCAGGAATTCGTTCAGACGCCAACTGCTGCCTCGGAGAAGGTCGCATCCCTGAAGCGGGAAGGCCGGCGCAATGCGCAGCTGATGATCGCGTCTCCGAGTGGTGACCTGCGTTTCATCGCCGTGGCGCTGGAGTAGGCGTCAGCCTCTCGGCGCTTGCCGCGACCGCCATTCGTCGGCGGCCAGGCTGTAGAGGACATGGCGCTTCAGGTGCGGATAGGTATCGGGAACGCCGGGGTGATCGAAATCACCGCCCTCGACACGACGCATGCCGATCCGCTCCATGACGGACGTCGATTTGACGTTGTTGTGGACGGCGAAGGAAACGATCCGATCGAGATCTAGCGTCACGAAGCCATGGGCGAGCAACGCCCGTGCCGCTTCGCTGACAAACCCCTTGCCCCAATGCTGCGGTACCAACCGCCAGCCGATCTCGACGGTTCCTACTGGGACGAACGGCTCCAGATGATCCGTCCGCATCAGCCCGCAATATCCGATGGCCTCACCATTGGCCTTGAGCTCCAACACATAGAGGCCAAGACCAGTGTCAGCGATCATGGATCGCACGCGCTCGAAAAATGCATCGGCTTCCGTGCGATCGCGGCGAAATGGAAAGAATTCCATCACCTTGTCATCGGAATTGATCTCATAGGCGAGATCACGATCGTCGTCGCGCCAGTTGCGGATGATGAGGCGTTCGGTTTCGGCAATGATCATGATGGCATACGATCCTTGATGGGTTCCCGCCGAAATTATGCTCTGACAAAATCACTCTTGCGATAGCCCTGAATGTAGAGCAGGGCGGTCAGGTCGCCGTGATCGATACGCATCCTGGCCTCGGCGGCTACCGAAGGTTTGGCGTGGAGGGCGACGCCGGAGCCGGCGAGTTGCAGCATGCCGAGATCATTGGCGCCGTCGCCGACGGCAAGCGCGTCATCCGTGGAAATGCCGAGCTTTTCGGCGATATCATTCAGCGCGTCGACCTTGGCCTGCTTACCGAGGATCGGTTCGGCGACATGGCCGGTGAGGATGCCGTTGTCTTCCAGCAGAATATTGGCGTGGTCCTCGTCGAAACCCAGGGTCGCGGCGATGCGGCTCGTGAAGACGGTGAAGCCGCCGGAGACGAGGGCAGCGTAGTAGCCCTTGGCCTTCATCGTGGCGATCAGTTCGGGGCCGCCCGGGGTGAGGGTGATGCGCTTGGCAATAACCTCGTCGACAACGGAGATCGGCAGGCCCTTCAAGAGAGCGACACGCTCGCGCAGCGCTGGCTCGAAGGCGATCTCGCCATTCATGGCGCGGGCGGTAATCGTTGCGACCTTGTCCTTGAGGCCGACTTCGGCCGCTAGCTCGTCGATGCATTCCTCCCCGATCATGGTTGAATCCATATCGGCGATCAGCAGCTTCTTGCGGCGCGTCTCTGCATCCTGGATGACCAGATCGATCGGAGCGCTGCCGATAACAGCGCGAATATCCGCTTCGGCAGCCTTGAGGTCGGCACCGTCGCGCAATGCGATATCACAGGCGATGCCGTCGGCCAGCCAATAGAGTCCCGACGCTTTGACGGCGTCCGACGCGCGCTCGGCGATGGCCGGCATGAGAACGGGGTTTGACGGATTGGCAATAAGCGTGGCAACGAAGGCCATGATCAGAAATCCTATGAGCGATATCGACGCGATCCTGATAACCGGGCCGACCGCCAGCGGCAAGTCCGCGCTTGCGGTGGAACTGGCGCGGGCGCATCGCGGCGTTGTGGTCAATGCCGACAGCATGCAGGTTTATGACACGCTCAGCGTGCTGACGGCCCGTCCGTCTGAAACCGATATGGAGGGCATTCCGCATCATCTTTACGGCCATGTGCCGGCGGGGCAAGCTTATTCCACCGGCGTCTGGCTGCGCGAGGCGGCGGCATTGGTGGCGCACTTGCGCGAAGAGGGGCGGATGCCGGTTTTTGTCGGCGGCACCGGGCTTTATTTCAAGGCGCTGACCGGTGGCCTTTCCGACATGCCCGATATCCCCACGGACATTCGCAGCCGCCTGCGGGAGCGGCTGCTGGTGGAGGGGACTGACGAGCTTTATCGCGAGCTTGTCCTTCGCGACCCCGCCGTGGCGGAAAGCCTCAACCCCCAGGACGGTCAGCGTATCGTGAGGGCTCTGGAAGTGATCGAGGCGACGGGGCAATCCATCGCGGCTTTTCAGGGCAAGACAGGGCCGGTCATTATCGACGCCGACCGCGCGTGGAAAATTGTCGTGCTGCCAGATCGTGCTGTCCTGCATCAGCGCATCAACGGCCGTTTCGAGAAGATGCTCGCCATGGGGGCTGAAGATGAGGTGAAGGCGCTGCTGGCGTTGAACCTGTCACCGGAAATGCCCGTCGTGAAGGCGATCGGCGTATCGCAGATCGCCGCGATGCTGAGGGGTGAGATGACACGCGCGGAGGTTCTGGACACCGGCGCGGCTGCGACGCGGCAATATGCCAAGCGGCAAATGACCTGGTTTCGCAACCAGATGGACGAGAGCTGGGAGCGCGTCGCCCCGTAGTCGAGTCTTAAAACGAAGTTGATGCGGCTCACTTGCACACGACCGTGGAGAATCTACTATCGCAGCATGAGCGAGCTAGTTTACCCCGTCTATATCTTTCGTAGTCCAGGTTTTGCCTCGTCCGGTGATACCGTTGTGGCTGTCGCCCTACTAGAATGCGTTACGGCAGTTTACGGCGGCGGCGGCGTTATTGGAGAGGGCGGACTATCAGCAGCATTTGGTGGAGCCGTTGTTTTTAAGAATGAAGACTCTGGAGAATGTTTTGTGGGCGTTTGGGGTGCACGCAACGCCTCGCGGTTTCGGGCGCAACTGCGAGCAAAAATGCAGGTCAACATTCTCAGGGAAGCACCCATAGCCCGCCTCAAATTCTGGGGTGCAGAAAAGGACCGACCGAAAAGGCCTGTAAGCCCATGATCGAGAGCAGATTTTGTCGCCAGGACCTAGGTCAGTCCTTGTTATAAAGGCTGCTCAGCGGCTTCTTCAGGATGCTGTCGCGCAGTGACAGGCCGGGTTCGCGCTGCGGCCGCGGGGCGGCGTCTCTTGCCGGGGACGGCTGGTTGCCCATGTTGTTCTCGTCACGATAGTCGCGACGCAGTTCGGCAAGCCGGCTATCGATCGATGTCCGGGGCTTGGCATCGATGGCAGGTGTCGGAGCGCGTGGCAGCATGTCGGGCCGATAGGGCTCTATCGGCGGTGCGGCAACTCTTGTCGGCTGCATTGTGGGCGAGAGTTGCTCGACATAGTCATCCCCAATATCCTCGTCCATATCGTCCGTGGCATCGCTCAAACTCGCATAGCTCTGCTGGAAGGCGGAGATATCGGGGCCTGTGATTGAACGCATCCGGCTGACGATGGTGCGCAGATCGACGGTATCGGGCGTTTCCTCGCTCGTTCTCGCGACACTGCCATTGGCTTTCGGCAGCAGATGCTCCTCGACGCGGGAAAAGCGCATACGCATCGGCACGGCAATCGCCTCGCCGAAGGCAATGGCCTCGCCGTTGCCGATGGAGGAGAGGAAGCTGGTGGTCGAGATCGAGGAATTCGGAATGGCGGAGCGGATGATGTCCTGGTCGCGGTCGTTGGCGAGACGCATGGCAAACACCGTCGAGCACTGCGACAGGATCGTCTGGTCGAGCTCTCCCGGGCGCTGGGTGATGATGCCGAGCGATACGCCGTATTTGCGGCCTTCCTTGGCAATGCGGGCGATCGCCTGGCGGGTCGGGAAGAAACCGAGCGTCGGGTCGGCGGGGATATAGCGATGCGCCTCCTCGCAGACGACGAGCATGTGAATTGCACCATCGCTCCAGAGGGTGAGTTCGAAAGCCATGCGGCAGAGGACGGAGGCGACGGAATTGACGACTTCGGAGGGAATGCCGGCGAGCTGGAAAGTGCAGATCGGCTTGTCGTCGCCCGGAATGCGGAAGATCTGCGCGATCGTCTCCATGATCGTGTCGCTGATTGTGTTGTTGGAGAACATGAAGTGGTAGCGCGGATCGTTGATTGCCGAGATGACGCGCATTTTCAGCGAGCGCAGATGCGGCTTTTCCTGGCGGCCCTCGAGCCGGCCGATGCGCTCGTCGATCAGTGCCAGGAGGTCGGCCATGCGATAGGGCACCGGCGTATCGGCGGTCACCGAGCTTTTTTCCGTCTGGCGGCGCATCAGCGGCGAGTCGCTGCCGCGAAAGGCGCGCTTCGCCTCCGGAATGATATCGCGCAGCATGTCCAGTTCATCGGCGATCGGCGGACGGCCGCGAAAGATGACCTCGGCGAACTCGTCGAGCCGCATCAGCCAGAAGGGCAGGTCGAGCGTATCGGTATCGATGACGACGGAGTGCTTGGGGAAGGCGGCGGCAAATTCGTTGTGCGGGTCGAGGATCAGCACGCGCAACTTGGGATCGGAGGCGATCGCCTTGTGCAGGAGCAGCGAGACGGCGGTCGATTTGCCGACGCCGGTGGAGCCGACCACGGCGAAATGCTTTGATAGCATCGAGGGAATATGGATGGCGGCGTCGATGCTTTCATCCTGCGTCAGCTTGCCGATGACGCAACTGCTGTCCTTGCCGGCGTCATAGATACGCATGAGATCGGCAGCACGGATGCGATGCGCGATGGCGCCGAGATAGGGATAGGCGGAAATGCCGCTTGAAAACTCCTCTCGGCCGGTTGGTCCGACGCGGACTTCGCCCAGCAGCTCCACCTCGATGCGGAAAAGATTGTCCTCACCTTCGCCCCAGCCGCTACTACCGGTGTTCATGGCGTAGACGAGGGCTGCAACGCGATTGGCGCCGACGGTGATCGAAATCAGCTTGCCGACCGACCAGAGCTCTGTCAGATCGGTGCCGCCATCCTCGGCGACGGCGGCGATGGTTGCCCTGGAACCTGTGCACGCGACGACGCGGCCGAGGAAACGATTTCCCGGCTTCAGCACGTCACGGCGATCAAGGTCTCCAGCTTTGCTGGACGTCTGCAAGTCGTTATTGAGCAAACGGCTACTCCCAGCGTTAGAAAATGGAGCATAGGGAGGGCCGCTTAATAAAATCCTTTCGACCGTCCCCGCTTTTTAAAGGGATCGGGATGGCGCGCGATTTTTTATTGCGGAATACGTTGACGCTTGGAAATTTTCTGTCTATCACTTCGACCCATGAAAAACTCGACGGTTCTTATTGTGGTGGGACAGCGCATGGGCAGGATGGTGTAACCATCCGGCGATAGCCACCCATGCGCTAGATGACAGGCTCCCCAAGGAGCCTTTTTTTATGCCCGAAATCGAGATTTCATTTTTCCAAACCTCCAGCAGATAGCGGAACAAACGTATGACCGGCACAGATAATCAGGCGAGCAGCAATCAGATGACAGGCGCGGAGATCGTGTTGCAGGCGCTCAAGGACAATGGCGTCGAACACATCTTTGGTTATCCGGGCGGCGCTGTTCTTCCGATCTATGACGAGATCTTCCAGCAGGACGATATCCAGCACATTCTCGTTCGCCATGAGCAGGGCGCGGGCCATGCCGCTGAAGGCTATGCCCGCTCGACCGGCAAGGTCGGCGTCATGCTGGTCACCTCCGGTCCCGGCGCGACCAATGCGGTCACGCCGCTGCAGGACGCGCTGATGGATTCCATCCCGCTCGTCTGCCTGACAGGTCAGGTTCCCACTTCGCTGATCGGCTCGGACGCGTTCCAGGAATGCGACACGGTCGGCATCACGCGGCCCTGCACCAAGCACAACTGGCTGGTTAAGGACGTCAACCAGCTCGCCGCTGTCATTCACGAGGCCTTCCGCATCGCCCAGTCCGGTCGTCCGGGTCCTGTTGTCGTCGACATTCCGAAGGATGTTCAGTTCGCCACCGGCACCTATACGCCGCCGGAAGCGCATGATGTCCAGAAGAGCTATCAGCCCAAGCTGCAGGGCGACCTCAACAAGATCAAGCAGGCCATCGAACTGATGGCGAATGCACGCCAGCCGGTCATCTATTCCGGCGGCGGCGTCGTCAATTCCGGCCCGGAAGCCTCCAAGCTGCTGCGCGAGCTGGTCGAGCTGACCGGATTCCCCATTACCTCGACGCTGATGGGCCTGGGTGCCTATCCGGCATCGGGCAAAAGCTGGCTCGGCATGCTCGGCATGCATGGTTCCTACGAGGCCAATATGGCGATGCATGATTGCGACGTCATGGTCTGCATCGGTGCGCGCTTCGACGACCGTATTACCGGTCGCCTGAATGCCTTTTCGCCGAATTCGAAGAAGATCCACATCGACATCGACCCGTCGTCGATCAACAAGAACGTTCACGTCGATATCGGCATTCTCGGCGATGTCGGCAATGTTCTGGAAGACATGGTTCGCCTGTGGCGAGCCCTGCCGCAGAAGCCGGCTGCCGATCGCCTCGGCGGCTGGTGGGAAAACATCACCCGTTGGCGGGCGCGCAATTCCTTCGCCTACAAGCAGAGCGGCGACGTCATCATGCCGCAATATGCTATCCAGCGCCTCTATGAGCTGACCAAGCATCGCGATACCTACATCACGACCGAAGTCGGCCAGCATCAGATGTGGGCGGCACAGTTCTTCGGCTTCGAGGAGCCGAACCGCTGGATGACCTCGGGCGGTCTCGGCACCATGGGCTACGGCCTGCCGGCAGCGCTCGGCGTACAGATCGCCCATCCGGAAAGCCTGGTCATCGATATCGCCGGCGATGCCTCGATCCAGATGTGCATTCAGGAAATGTCGGCGGCGATCCAGCACAATGCGCCGATCAAGATCTTCATCCTGAACAACCAGTACATGGGCATGGTGCGCCAATGGCAGCAGCTGCTGCACGGCAACCGTCTGTCGAACTCCTACACGGAAGCCATGCCGGATTTCGTCAAGCTGGCGGAAGCCTATGGCGCCGTCGGCCTGCGCTGCGAGAAGCCGGGTGATCTCGATGCCGCCATCCAGGAGATGATCGACGTCAACAAGCCGGTCATCTTCGATTGCCGCGTCGCCAACCTTGCCAACTGCTTCCCGATGATTCCCTCGGGCAAGGCGCACAACGAGATGCTGCTGCCGGACGAAGCCACCGACGAAGCTGTCGCCAACGCCATCGACGCCAAGGGCCGGCAGCTGGTTTGATCGGATCGCCGGGGTCCGGGAAATTTCCCGGACCCCGGACTTTTCGACTAACGGCTATATTGCAGAGGCCCTGCTGACTTCCCGAAGATAAAAACCGAGGAAACGGAACAAGGACAATGAACGCACACCTTCAACCCACGGGCTCCGCCTACTTCATTTCGCCGGAAACAGCGGCGGCCGAGAGCCACACGCTATCGGTCCTCGTCGACAACGAACCCGGCGTGCTCGCCCGCGTCATCGGCCTTTTCTCCGGTCGCGGCTACAACATCGAGAGCCTGACCGTTTCGGAGACCGAACATCAGGCGCATCTGTCGCGCATCACCGTCGTTACGCGCGGTACGCCGCAGGTGCTGGAGCAGATCAAGGCACAGCTCGAGCGCATCGTGCCTGTTCATCGCGTCGTCGACCTGACGGTGCGCGCCCGCGAACTCGGCCAGGAACGGCCGATCGAGCGCGAAGTGGCGCTGCTGAAGGTTACCGGAAATGGTGAGACCCGCGCCGAAACGCTGCGCCTGGCCGATGCCTTCCATGCCAAGGTGGTGGATGCCACCGTCGAGCATTTCATTTTCGAAATCACCGGCAAATCCTCGAAGATCGACCAGTTCGTGGCCATCGTGAAGCCGCTCGGCCTGATCGAAGTCTGCCGCACCGGCATCGCGGCGATGAACCGCGGTCCGCAGGGGATGTAAGAGAGCTCTATCGTTGACCGATCTCCGGACGTCGCATAGGTTTCGCGGCGTTCGGGGCGTGATTGGCCCTATCTCAGGCGAGGTAGCATAGGTGGGGTTTCCAACCGGGGATGATTTACCGGAAGCCGGTGAAAAGAGCTGGTGTCCGCCTGATGGTATGCGCCTCGGCGCGACCTTTTATGTCCGCAATGCCTTTCCCTGGCTCGGCCAATATTTCGGTGCGCAGAAGATTGCGACCACCCTGTCGCCCGGGATTGGCGGCGTGTTGTCTTGGGGTGGCCGCGTGCCGGCAAAGACGGCGGCTGCGATTTCACGGTTGCGCGGCCTGCCGCGCTGGAATCTCGAAGACGGCTTTCTGCGCTCGGTCGGATTGGGGAAGGCGGGCGCCATGCCGCTCTCCATCGTGGTTGACGACCTCGGTTTGCCGGTGGATGCGAGCCGGCCTTCGCGCCTTGAGCGGCTGATTGCCGGCGCGGACGAGGCAGGGGACCTCGGCAAGGCCATTCGGGAACAGCTCGTCCTTCACAGACTGTCTAAATACAACCACCTGCCGCATAAGCCTCCCGCCATCGAGCGGACGACGAAGCGCCGCATCCTGCTGGTGGATCAGGTCGTCGGCGATATCTCCGTCGGCAAGGCGCTCGGTTCACGCGCCTCATTCGAGCGGATGCTGGCCGATGCGCTGGCAAGCGGCGCGCAATGCCTGATTCGGACGCATCCGGATGTCATGGCCGGCCATGCCAAGGGCTATTTGACCACGGATATCGCCTCCAAGGGTGGGGCGATATTTCTCAACGATGCGGTATCGGTAGCGTCGATTCTTGATGTCGTGGACGAGGTCTGGACGGTCTCCAGCCAGTTCGGCTTCGATGCGCTGCTGCGCGGCATACCGGTTCGCTGCTATGCCGCGCCCTTCTATGCCGGTTGGGGCGTGACGGAAGATCATTTTGGCGTGCTTGCGAAGGTGACGCTTGCCGGAAACAGAACGAAGTTGCGAACGGTCGACCAGATCGCGGCAGCTGCCTTCTCGTTCTACCCGACCTATCGTGATCCCGCGATGTGGCAATTGATGAATGTCTTCCAGGCGATCGAGTTGATCGTTGCCCAGCAGCGCGCCGAGGCTTAGCAAGACTTCGGTTAAAGCATTTCCAGCGGCTTTTTTCGCGATGGCGGCGGGAAAGCCGCGTCGAGAGTGGCCCAGTCCTCGTCGCTGATGTCGAGCGAAACGGCGCCGCGATTTTCCTCGACACGCTGCGGATTGGAGCTCTTGGGGATGACGATCACATCGTCGCGTTCCAACAGGAAGGCGAGCGCCACCTGGGCCGGGGTCGCCTGATAGGTCTTGGCGATATGGATCAGGTCAGGATGATGCAACAACCGGCCCTGTTCGATCGGCGAATAGGCCATGATCGGAATATTGCGCTCCTGGCACCAGGGCAGCACGTCATATTCGATGCCGCGCCGAACGAGATTATAAAGCACCTGGTTGGCGGCG
Organism: Rhizobium sp. GW821-FHT14E12; assembly: GCF_058803745.1. NCBI lineage: Bacteria > Pseudomonadati > Pseudomonadota > Alphaproteobacteria > Hyphomicrobiales > Rhizobiaceae > Rhizobium > Rhizobium sp. GW821-FHT14E12. The sequence goes on along the minus strand of NZ_JBXAPH010000001.1, from coordinate 644,372 downwards.
ACGTTGCCGCCGTTTGGAACCGCAAGCAGCTCCTCCATATCGTCGACATCAAAGTTCGATACGCCCCAGGCGCCGATCTTTCCCGAAGCCTTCAGACTTTCGAAAGCGGCCACCGTTTCGGCCAACGGATATTCGCCGCGCCAATGCAGCAGATAGAGGTCAATGCGATCGGTTTTCATCCGCTTCAGGCTGCGGTCGCAAGCGTCGATCGTGCCCTTGCGGCTGGCATTATGGGGATAGACCTTGCTGACCAGGAACACCCCGTCGCGCTGCCCTTCGATGGCCCTTCCGACGATTTCCTCCGAGCCGCCATTGGCGTACATCTCGGCGGTATCGAGCAGCGTCATGCCGAGGTCGAGACCGATCTTCAGGCTGGCGATCTCGTCCTTGGCGCGGGCGGCATTTTCACCCATATTCCATGTGCCCTGGCCGAGCGCCGGAACCGTGATGCCGGAGGGAAGGGTGACGGTAGGGATGGGATCGTGCATGGCCTGTCCTCGTTGCGAACCGAAGCAAGGATAGGTCCGTTCATCGGGATTTCAATCGGGAGCATTCATGTCACTGTGACAATCGTCCTATGGCATTCGAATCCGGGGCGAATTAGGGATGTGCCAGATATGCGCCGCTATGATCCGGGCGCATCACAATGAATGAAATGGACACCGCTTATTGTAACCGAGCGGCGTCCGAGGAGGCTTTATGGCGCTGGATACGTTTCTGGCTCTTCTTGTGTTCGCTTTCACGACCTCAATCACACCGGGGCCGAATAATATGATGCTGTTCGCGTCGGGCGTGAATTTCGGTTTCCGCCGCACGATCCCGCATATGCTTGGCATCGGTGTCGGCTTCTTCGTGCTGCTGCTCGGTGTCGGGCTGGGGCTCGGCGCGCTGCTGCATACGGTGCCGCTCCTCTATATCGCCCTGAAGTTCGCCGGCGGGGCCTATCTCGTCTGGATCGCCTGGAAGATCGCCACCTCGCGCGGCATTGCGGAGAAGGAAAGCGGCGCGCAGCCGATGAGCTTCCTGAGTGCGGCGGCCTTTCAATGGGTCAATCCCAAGGCCTGGGTGATGGCGGTGACCGCCATGGCGACCTACACCAATCCTGAGCTCTATCTCATCAGCGTCGTGATCGTCGGTCTCGCGTTTGCGGCCGTCAATGTTCCGAGCGTCTCGACTTGGGCCGGCTTCGGCTCGGCGCTGCGCGACTGGCTTTCCGATCCGGTTCGGCTGAAATGGTTCAATATTACTATGGCGGTCCTGTTGGTACTCAGCCTCTGGCCGATGCTAAAATAGCGTAATCGCCGGCTTGTTGAGCATCAACCAGATGATGCCGAGCACGGCGAAAAAGGCGGGAAAGCCGCAGGCAAACCAGATGCGATAGAGCCGGTGATAGGCTGCGGGCAGCGGCAATCCCGCCGTTGCTGCCGTGCGGGCGAGATTGCGCAACCGGATCTGTATCCAGACCACCGGCAGCCAGAAGACTCCGGTCAGAACGTAGAGCAGCAAGGAGAGGGCAATCCATCCCTCCTGCAGCGACCAGCCGATCGATTGTGCCAGAAGATAGCCTGTCACCGGTTGGAGAATGGCGGCGGTCGCGGTAAAGATCGTATCAGCGATAACGACGGTTCCGGCGACATGCGCAATGAGTTTGGGATCGCCGGTGCGATGCGCCATGACCATGAAGAAAGCGATGCCAGCGCCGGTTCCGAACAGCACGGTGGCGCCGACGACATGCGCCAGGCGAAGAAGCTCTTCCGCCAGCATCAGCGTTCCTCCAATACCGAGAGCGTCGCAGCCGTCAGCAAGATCGACGGCAGGACTTTGACGAGCGGCCCGAGCGGATCGAGCCAAAGGGATGGTTCGAGCAAGGTGCCGCCGGCGAGATAGGCGAGGGTAACACCAAGCATTCCGTAGAGCGCCGTGCGTGCGAAAGGCCGCACCAGTACGAGCGCCCCGAGGGCGATATCCAGAAAACAGGTGGCGATCGTCAGCGTCGTCGCCATGCCCGACGATATGAAGGGTAGGAAATGCCGACTTGCGGCGATCGGGGCGAGCAATGGCACAATTCCGGACAGCATCCAGAACAGCGCCAAACCGGTGATCATCAACGGCTTCAGCAGATAGAGGCGGGCGGACCACAAATCCTGAATGCCGGAGGGATTGGCATCGAGGATTTCGGCCGCCTTTGCCATGCGCTGGTTGGGGCGATGTTGCGCGTCCCGGCGGCTGAGAACCCCTTCTGACATCACCGCCATCGCAGTAGAGCGGAGCGGCGAGCGCCATCCAAACCGCCCGGCGATGTCGGCCGCCCATGTGACCGGTCTTGCCAACACAGCTGGTATTGGCACCACCCATGCCGGCGGAAGGCCGAGCCAGCTTCGATGAAGGGTGACCAGATCGCTGAGCGTCAGCACATCGTCGCCGGCAAGATCGATATCCGCACTGGGCGGAAATTGACCGTTGACCGCCTCTGAAACGGTCGCGGCGACATCGTCGACCGAAACCGTCTCGATCGGGCTTTGCGCATGGATGAGCGGCAGGACAAAGGGCATGGCGGCAAGAGCGCGCAGCAGCGCTGTACCGCCATGTGCGTTGCGACCGAGCACGAGTGCGGGTCTGAGGATCACATGGTTGAGCCCGCTTACCGCCAGAGCTTCATCGGCGCTGCGTTTGGTTGCCAGAAATGGTTGCTCCCTGCCGCCGCCATCGGTGCGCGCCGAAATCTGAACGATAAGCTCGGTCCCCGATTGCGCGGCGGCGGCGTAGAGGGCAAGCATCGCCCTTTCCTGCGTCGCGGCCAGATCGTCCGAAGGTCCATCTTGAAGCGCGCCGGCGCAATTGACGACGGCCTGATGGCCGCCCAGCAATGCCAGCCAGGCTGACGGATCGGTCATTGTCGCTAGATCGGCTTTGATCCAAGTGGTCGAGGGATGCTTGATGCGGGCGCGGCCGGGATTGCGGGCAAGGCCCGTTACCACATGCCCGTCCGCGCGCAATCGCGCCGCGACCACGGAGCCGATGAAACCAGTTGCGCCGAGAATCAGAATCTTCATACAGGCAGACTAGCCAAAAGCGCCAGCAAAGGCAGTGGGTTGCGGCATCTAAGCGCGGTTGAAACAATGAAGAAGGTGCTTGGCGACCGTCTGGCCAAGGCTTAAACTTGAGTCTCATTCGGCAGGGAGATCCATGATGCACGATCATGACGACCATCATCACCATGATCACGACAACCATTATTCCGACATGCAGGCGCGTGTAAAAGCGCTGGAGACCTTGCTGACGGAAAAGGGGCTGATCGATCCCTTGGCGATCGATGCCATCGTTGAGACCTATGAGACGAAGGTCGGGCCGCGCAACGGCGCGCAGGTGGTGGCGAAGGCCTGGAGCGATCCGGAGTTTGCCGATTGGTTGAAGCGCGATGCGACGGCGGCGATTGCCAGCCTTGGATTTACCGGCCGGCAGGGCGAGCATATGCGCGCCGTGTTCAATACGCCGGAGACGCATAACCTCGTCGTCTGCACGCTTTGCTCCTGTTATCCTTGGGCCGTGCTCGGCCTGCCGCCGGTCTGGTACAAGGCGCCGGCCTATCGCTCGCGTGCTGTCATTGATCCGCGTGGCGTGCTGGCGGAATTCGGTCTGACGCTGCCGGAAGGGCAGAAAATCCGCGTGTGGGATTCGACGGCGGAACTGCGCTATCTGGTCATTCCCGAACGTCCGGATGGTACGGAGGGCATGGATGAAGTGGCGCTCGCCGATCTCGTCAGCCGTGATGCGATGATCGGCACGGCGATCGCCAAGGCACCGGAGGCGGCGATATGAACGGGCCGCATGATCTTGGCGGCCAGATGGGTTTCGGGCCGGTCGCGCCGGAGCCGAACGAACCCTACTTCCATGCCGAATGGGAAAAGCGCGCGCTCGGCATAACGCTATCCTGTGGCGCTTTCGGCGCCTGGACCATCGATGAGAGCCGGCATGCGCGGGAAAGCATCCCGCCTGCAAAATACCTTGCCGCCAGCTATTATGAGGTTTGGACACGCGGTATCGAGATGCTGCTGGAGCGGCATGGCTTTGCGACGGACGAGGAGTTGCGATCCGGCCATTCGTCGCAGCAAGGGACAGTACCGAAACGTGTGCTGAAGGCCGATATGGTTGCCGGCGCTCTCGCCAAGGGTGGGCCTTGCGACCGGCCGGTTGAGACTGCGCCGCTCTTTGCGGTCGGCGATCGCGTGCGGACGAAGAATTTCAACCCGACGGGACATACTCGCCTGCCGCGCTATGCCCGCGCCAAGACGGGAGTGGTAGAGGCCGTGCAGGGCTCTTTCGTCTTCCCGGACGACAACGCCCATGGCAAGGGCGAGAACCCGCAATGGGTCTACACCGTCGTCTTTGACGCGCCGGAAATCTGGGGCGAGGGGGCCGATCCCTCGCTCACCATCTCCATCGATGCCTGGGAGAGCTATCTTGAGCGCGTGTGAGGCGGCATCGCCCCTGGCGCAATTGCCGAAATCCGCCGATGGCGAGCCGGTCTTCCCGGAACCCTGGGCGGCGGAAGCCTTTGCAATGACCGTGCATCTGCATGAGCAGGGGCTCTTCAGCTGGGGCGAGTGGGCGGAGCGGCTTTCCGCCGAGCTGCACAAGCCCGGCCGGGCGGAAGATGGCAGCGACTATTTCGACTGCTGGGTGGCTGCACTTTCCGGTCTGCTGATCAGCCACGGCGTCGCCGATGCCGGCGCGATCCTCGATCTGCAGAGAAGCTGGCAGCGTGCGGCGGAGGCTACGCCGCACGGCAAGCCGATCCTGCTGGAAAACGATCCGCAGCGCTGAGCGGCTTTTACTGCTTGCGTCTATGGGCCGAATCCTGCCAAGTCGAGCGATGCAATTCGCGCCGCAACAAGACGAAGCGCTCAAGGCCGTTGCCAAATGGCTGAAAGAGGGGCGCTCACCGCTATTCCGTCTGTTCGGCTATGCCGGCACGGGCAAGACGACGCTTGCGCGGCATTTTGCCGAGCATGTCGATGGCGATGTGCTCTTCGCGGCCTTCACCGGCAAGGCGGCACAGGTGTTGCGCTCGCGGGGCGCCAGCAATGCCAAGACCATCCATTCGCTGATCTATCGCCCGCGCGGCGAAGAGGCTGTCGAGGACGAAGAGACCGGCAAGACTTCGATCGCGCCGATGTTCACTATCAACCGGCAGAGCCCGGTCGCCAAGGCAGCGCTGATCATCGTCGACGAATGTTCGATGGTGGATGAGGCGCTCGGCAAGGATCTGATGAGTTTCGGCACGCCGATCCTCGTGCTCGGCGATCCCGGTCAGCTGCCGCCGATTTCGGGTGGAGGGTTCTTCACCAATGAAGAGCCGGACTATCTGCTGACGGATATTCACCGTCAGGCCCGTGACAATCCGATCATCCAGCTTGCCATGCATGTACGCGAAGGCAAGGAGATCATGCACGGCGACTACGGCGCGGCGCAGGTGATTTCGAAGAACGAGGTCACACAGCCCCTGGTGATGGACGCGGATCAGGTGCTGGTCGGCACCAACCGCACCCGCAAGCGCTACAATCAGCGCCTGCGCGAGCTCAAGGGCTTTGCGACCGAATATCCGCAATCCGGCGACAAGCTGGTCTGCCTGCGCAACGATCCCGCCAAGGGTCTCCTCAACGGCTCGCTCTGGCAGGTGATGACCTCGTCCAAGGAAACAACGAAGCCCGGCATCAATCTGCTTATCCGGCCGGAAGACGATGATATGGATCGGGGTGCTGCGAAGATCAAGCTGCTGAAGCAGGCCTTCGAGGATGTCGAAGGCGAGATCCCCTGGTCGACGCGCAAGCGCTACGATGAGTTCGACTATGGCTATGCGTTGACCGTCCACAAGGCGCAGGGTTCGCAGTGGAACAATGTCGTGCTGTTCGATGAAAGCTGGGCGTTCCGCGACACCCGTGAACGCTGGCTTTATACGGCGATCACGCGCGCTGCCGAGACGCTGACAATCGTCCGATAAGGCCGCAGGCTAGGTAGTGTTGCGTCGAGCGAAAGATCATCAATCTTTTGCATGGATCGATGTTCGAATCTCGTTGGTCTTGCGGCCCGCAATGGCATAAAACGACGCCATCATCCTCTTTGAAAATCATGGATTTCGATCATGCCTGCCAAGCTTTCCGTGAACCTCAACGCCATTGCGATGCTGCGCAACCGGCGTGATCTGCCCTGGCCGAGTGTCACCGGGCTCGGACGCATTGCGTTGGCCGCCGGCGCCAGTGGCTTGACGGTGCATCCACGGCCCGATCAGCGGCACATCCGCTTCTCCGATCTGCCCGAGATCCGGGCGCTGATCGACGACGAGTTTCCGCAAGCCGAGTTCAATATCGAGGGCTATCCCTCCGACGAATTCTTCGATCTCTGCGTTTCCGTCGAACCCGAGCAGGTGACATTGGTGCCTGACGATCCGTCGCAGGCAACATCGGATCACGGCTGGGATTTCCGCAAGAACCACAATCTGCTGGCCGATGTCGTCGCCAAATACAAGACGATCGGCTGCCGTGTTTCACTGTTTGCGGATGGTGACGGCGATGCCGAAGCGGTGAAGATTGCCAGGGAGGTTGGCGCGGATCGTATCGAGCTTTACACTGGCCCCTATGGCGGCTGCTATGATGCGCCGGAGCGAGCTGCTGTCATCCTTGAGGCACTGGGCAAGACGGCCGATGCCGCGTTCGCCAATGGCCTTGACGTCAATGCTGGTCACGATCTGACAGTTGCGAACTTGCCAGCGCTGCTGAAGCGCATTCCGGCACTTGCGGAAGCTTCCATCGGGCATGGGCTGACGGCCGATGCACTGGAGTATGGTATGGCCGAGACGGTGCGACGGTTCTGCCGGGCCTGCGGGCAGGCGGTTTAAGCGGAAGGGCTTCGGGCAGGTCAGGCGAGGCTATCTTTGCCGCGCCTTCAATCCTGGCCCCTCATCCTAGCCTCTCCCCGCATTGCGGGGAGAAGGGACGACGGAGTATCCAAAAACTCAACCCAGCAGAGCAGCCTTATGTTCTTCGAAGAAGGCGCGCACCGTCTGCGGCTCTTTGCCGGTCAGCTTGTTGAAATCATTGGTGAGGATGTCGAATTTGCCGGCGCGGGCGTTGGCGTCGGCGGAGACGAGCATGTCGACCACGAATTTCGGCAGGCCGGCACCGGTCAGGCCAGCGGCGAATTGTTCGTCGTTCGCCTGCACGACCTCGAGCGGACGGCCGGTGACCTTCCTGACGACGGACGCCACATCTTCGATCGTCAACGATGTGGAGCCGGTCAAGGTATAGGTCGTGCTTTCCGTGGCGTCGGAGGCAAGTGCTGCGGCGATGGCGAGTGCGCAATCGTCGCGGCTGATGTTGCTGGTACGGCCGCCGCCGGTTGCGGTGTACCATTTGCCGGCTTCGAGGCTATGCGGCAGGCCCATCAGGAAATTGTCGAAATACCAGGCGTCACGCAGGATGGTGTAGCCGATGCCACTCGCCTTGATGGCATTTTCGGTGCCGAGATGGTCGGGCGCGAAGCTGACGAGCGAACCGTCCGGAGCGGGCATGGAGGTGTAAAGGATATGCTTGACGCCAGCCTTCTTCGCAGCTTCGACGGCAGCCGTCTGCTGCTTCAGGCGCAGACCGGGAACGGCAAGCGCGTCCGTGCTGATGATCAGCAGGCGGTCGACGCCGGCAAAAGCGGCGGGAAGGGCAGCGGTATCGTCGAAATCGGCTTTGCGGGTAACGACGCCCTTGGCGGCGAGATCGGCGAGCTTCTCGGGGCTGCGGGTGGCGGCGATGATGCGGCCGGGCGCAACCTTGTAGGTCTCCAGCAGGTGATGAATGACGCGCTGGCCGAGCTGGCCGGCGGCGCCGGTAACGAGGAGGGTGCTGCTCATAATCTTTATCCTTGTTTGACCGCCGCGGACTCGCAGAGGTTTGTCGCTCTCAAAAAGAGACTAACACTAGAATAGGAATTGACTTCGGCCTGTAAAGGAGGCAGTTTTTCAGCTGTAGGTTACTTTAAGGGAACCAGCATGAGCGCCAGCACCGTCGTCAATCTTCGCAGCATAGAGGCACCGCTGCGTGCCGTCGATATCAGCAAGCTCGATTTCACGAATTGCCCGGTACGAGATCTGATTTCGCAGATCGGTGGCAAGTGGTCGATCCTGCTGCTCGAGGCATTGGCACAGCGGCCCTATCGCTTTGGCGAATTGCGTCGGATGGTGCCCGATATTTCCCAGCGCATGCTGACCCAGACGCTGCGCGACCTGCAGCGGGACGGCTATGTCGGTCGCGAGGTATTCCCGACCAAGCCACCGAGCGTCGAATACCGCATGACCGATCTTGGCCGTTCGCTTTACGTGCCGTTGGCGCCGCTTTTGGATTGGGCCGAGGCCAACCACGAAGCGGTGCGCGCCGCACGCGTCCGTTTCGATCAATCGCAGGACTGAGCGCGACGCCGTGAAATCCCTGAAAATTGCCATTATCGGCGCCGGACCTGCCGGGCTTGCCGCTGCTCTGTTTCTGTCGCGTGCCGGCCATGCGACGGAGATTATCGAGCGTTTCGATAATCCCGCACCGGTCGGATCCGCGCTGATGCTACAGCCGACGGGCCTGACCGTGCTGGAATCGCTCGGCCTTGGCCCCGCCATTCACGCGGCCGGCAATCGTATCGACCGGTTGTTCGGCACCGAGACGAAGCGTGGCCGTACTGTTCTCGACGTGCGTTACAACGCTCTGGCCGGCGGGCGCTATGGGCTTGCGGTCCATCGTGCCGCATTGTTCGACACGCTTTACAATGAGGTCTCCATCCGGAGATATTTCGTATTCACCGGGCGACGGGTGGTTTCGTCTTTGGAAGAGGGCGATCGGACCTATCTTGTGGTCGAGGGTGGCGAGCGGCTGGGACCGTATGATCTTGTCATCGATGCCAGTGGTGCGCGCTCTGAATTGGTCACGGCTTCGCCAGTTATGCCGCGTGCGCGCAATCTCACCTATGGCGCCTTCTGGGCGACGCTGGATTGTCCGGATGGACTGGTGGAGGAGAGCGCTCTGACGCAGCGCTACGATCAGGCAAAGGTGATGATCGGCGTGCTGCCCATCGGGCGGCGGAGGCCGGATGTGCCGAAACAGGCGGCGTTGTTCTGGAGCCTGAAGGTCGCGGATGTCGAGGAGGTGCGCCGGCGAGGGCTTGATCGCTGGAAGGCAGCGATCCGTGGCTATTGGCCGGAATGTCAGCCCTTGCTCGATCAGATCAGTGATTGGGATCAGTTGACGCTGGCGCGATACGCCCATCGGACCATGGCCACGCCCTATAGCGGCCGCACGGTCTTCGTCGGCGATGCCGCGCATTCCACCAGCCCGCAGCTCGGGCAGGGCGCCAATATGGCGCTGCTGGATGTGGCTGCACTTGCGCATGCCTTGGCGAGCAACGAGGATATCGGGATGGCACTTGCCGCTTATGCGCGAGCGCGGCGGCTGCATGTGCGGCTGTTCCAGCTGTTGTCGCTGGCGTTTACGCCATTTTACCAGTCGGATTCAGCGGCTCTTGCCTGGGTCCGCGATCGGCTGGTCGCCACCATTGCCAAGGTCCCGCCGGGACCGCAGATACTGGCGTCGATTGTCTCCGGCACTGTGGTCGATCCCTTTGTGACGGCCGGCCTTAGCGAATGCGATTGGCTGCGAAACGGCGTTCCGCAGCCATCCTGATCATTTTCCCCGTTCGGTCAGGAAGATCAGCAATGCCACGACCGGGAAAGCGACGCCGATCCAGGAGGTAAGGTTCCAACCGCCGGTGGCATAGGCCCAGCCGCCGAGCGCCGAGCCGATGGCGCCGCCGCCAAAGAAGGTCGCCATGTAGAGCCCGTTCAAGCGGCTACGATGTTCGGCGCTTAGCGCATAGATGGCGCGCTGGCCGACGACGAGATTGGTCTGCACGCCGAAATCGAGCATGATGCCGGAGAGCGTCAGGGTGAGCAGCGCCAGCAGCGAGCCGCTGCCGGAGGCATGGCCGATGAGGAAGGCGACGATGGCAAGCACCATGGCAGAGCCGGTGGCGAGCTTCGTCAGGCCACGATCGGCAAGACGTCCGGCGATCGGCGAAGCGATAGCGCCTGCGGCGCCAGCCAGAGCGAAGAGGGCAATACCGTTCTGCGTCAGGCCGAAGGCCGGGCTTGCCAGCAGCAGCGGCGTTGTCGTCCAGAACAGGCTGAAGGCGCCGAACATGCAGGCCTGATAGAGGGCGCGGCGCTGCAATACCGGCTCATGCAGAGCGAGATGACCCATCGAAGAGAGCAGTTGGCCATAATGCAGTTTGGTGTGCGGACGGCGGGTCGGCAGGACGATGCGCAGGATGACGGCCAGCCCGATCATGACGCCGGCGGAGAGGATATAGACCGCATGCCAGGATAGCAGTTCCGACAGGAAGCTCGCCGCCGGCCGTGCCAGCATGATGCCACAGAGCAGGCCGCTCATGACATTGCCGACGACCGCGCCACGGCTGGCATCCGGCGCCATATGGGCGGCGAAAGGCACCAGCACCTGTACTGCGACGGAGGCAAGGCCAATACAGAGCGAGGCCAGCAGGAACAGCGACGGCGACCATGCGAAGGCAGCGCCGACGAGCGCCACGGCCGCAAGCGCGACCAGCGTCAGCACCAGCCGGCGGTTTTCCAGGAGGTCACCGAGCGGCACGATCAGCAGCAGGCCGAGGCCATAACCGATCTGCGTCAGCGTTACGATCAGGCCCGTTGCCGCCGGCGTGAAGCCGAGCGCCTGGCTGATCGGGCCGGCCAGCGGCTGGCCGTAATAGAGATTGGCGGCCACCAGCCCGCAGGCGGCGGCGAACATGAAGGTCATCAACGGCGAAATGGTCTTTTCGGGGAGCGGAGTGCTCTCCCGCATGGCTGCGGCAGTAGCGGGCATGTCTTTTGTTCCTTGATACGGGCAAGGGGAGTTTGCTCCCCAGAATTCTAGCGAGAAGTCAGTTCAGTAATGTCATGGCGGTCTCGAGGACGGCTGTCATCTGTTCTCGGGTGCGGCCGGTCTTGCCGATCAGACGCATGCCTTTCATGAGACAATGCATCGTGCGCGCAGTGTTTTCCGCATCGAGATGGTTCGGCACCGAACCGTCCGCCTGTCCGAGACGGATCAGGTCGACGAGGTGCCGTTCGTCAGTTTCGAAGGCGAAGGCGACCCGGCCGGCGGCTTCCTCATCGAAGAGGGCCAACTCGGTCGCGCTACCGACGACGAGGCAACCTCGGCGGCCGACTTCGCCGCAGGATGATTCAGCATAGAAGGTCACCAGCGCCCGCAGCTTTTCATAGCCGTTGGTTGCCACGGCGAGACGCTCTTCCATGAGGCCGCGTCGCACCTTACGATAGCGATCGAAGGTGGCGAGAAAGACGCCGCGCTTGTCCCCGAACGCCTTGTAAACGCTGCCGGCCGTCAGCCCCATGGCCTCGGTCAATTCGCTGATCGAGGCGGCATAGTAGCCGCGCTCGGAAAAGACGCGCAGTGCCTCGTCGAGAGCGGCGTCCATATCGAATTCCCGCGGGCGGCCGCGCAGTTTCGGTGAAATGTCCAATGAGTCCGTTGTCATGCGGATTTTTTAGGAAATGATCGTTTCCAAATCAAGCGGAATTTTGCGCCGCAACACAATCGTGATGAGTCTCGCCGGAGCTTTCGCTGATTTTCAGCAGATCTCTTCGTAGAAGATCGCCATATTGATGGTATCGATATAGCGCCCGTCGATGCAGGCGGATTTGCGCGCAATGCCGTCCCGGACAAAGCCGACCCTCTCATAAAGGGCGATGGCGCGGGCATTGTCGGCGTGCACGCTGAGCTCCACGCGCGCGAAGCTGGCATCTCGCGCTGCCTGCAGGGTCGCTTCTATCAGCCGCTGTCCCAAGCCTTTGCCGCGATAGGATGGAATGATCCCCATGCCGAGTTTGCCGCCATGGGCATGCGAAGGGAAGAAATGGCGGCTGATGTCGCACCAGCCGACCACCGTTTCTCCATCCAGCGCAACGAATTGCGGATTGCCGTCCTTGATCATGCCGAGCACGAAGTTGCGTGTTTCCTCCAGCGGAAATGCTTCCAGCAGGGACAGATATTTTCGCTCACGCGCGACGGAATCGAGAGCCCTGTGAAAGCCCTCGATATGCTCGCTCGCTATCGGCAGTATCCGGATCTCGGTCGTGCTGGTCATGGATGTCGATATCCCCATGCAAATCAAGGCTGTATCGACATTATTGATCGATCTGGCGGCTGTCCATATTCACCTCAGCCAATGACAGGTCACAAGTCCAACACCCAGGTCTGACCGTTCAATTCCGGGCCGAACATCCGATGCTTCTCCTCGGAGGCAAGCCGGAAACCAGCCTTGATATAGATGGCCCGGGCGGCGTCGAGAATGTCGTTGGTCCAGAGCGAGAGCTGTCCGTAACCGGCGTCGCGCGAGAAGCGTATGCATTCGTCGACCAGCAATTTGCCGAGGCCGAGACCGCGCGCCGTCTTGTCGATGTAAAGCAGCCGGAGCTTCGCAATGCCGTCGCCACCGTCGGTAATCATGACGGAGCCGACATTTTGCCCGCCGCGCTCGGCGATCCAGCATCGTTCCTTATCCGCATTGAACTTGGACAGGAATTCACCTCCCACTTTCGCGACTAATCCTTCAAAACGGTCATCCCAACCGAATTCCTCCGTGTAGAAGCGGGCCTGACTTTGCACGATCCAGCCGATATCGCCTGCACGATGGGTTCGGATGGTGAGGGGTGGCAGTGTATTGCGGTCCGATCCAAGCGTGGTCTGGATCGTCCGCATCGCTTCGACGATGCGCTCGGGTTCGCCAAGGGCAAGCGTGTCGAAATGCCCGGCGAGCTGGGCGCGGGAACGGCGGACAAATTCGTGGAACTGCGCCTGTCCCTTGTCGGTGACGGTGATGATCTGGCTACGTAGATCACTGGGATCGGGCTTGGTCTCGATCAGGCCGTCTTCGCGGAAGCGCTTCAGGATGCGGCTGAGATAGGCGGGATCGAGGTGCAGGTCGCGGGTGAGTGTCGAGGCGGCGATGCCGCCATGGGAGCCGATCTCGAACAGCACGCGGGCGTCGGTCAACGTGTAAGAGCTGTCGAGATAGGCCTTGTTCAGAACGCCGAGGAAATTCGTGTAAAAACGGTTGAAGTCGCGGACCGCGTCGATGGTCGCGAGTTCCGTGGTAACAGACATGGACATCGTCTCCCTGCAATATGGGAAACGATGTCCATTATTTGTTGGACTCAGTCAAGTAAATTCGATTTGCCTCACGCCGCCTGGCTGGCGCGTGTCTTTTCCGCGCCGAGAGCGAAGTCGACGGCGGTTTGCGCGTGGATCGTCGTGGAATCAAAGCCCGGCAGAGCGAGCCCGTTCGGATCGAGGATCAGGCAGATCTCTGTGCAGCCAAGGATGACGCTGTCAGCGCCAGCGGCCTTGGCGCGCTCGATGATCTCGACCAGCGTGTTGCGCGACTCATCCTTGACGATGCCGGCGCAGAGTTCGTTGAAAATGATGTCGTGGACGCTGGTGCGGTCCTCGGCGCTCGGCACCATGATGGAAACGCCGTTGCGGGCCATGCGTTCGGCGTAGAAGCCGTGCTCCATCGTGTAGCGGGTGGCCAGCAACAGCGGCTTGACGCGGCCAGCGGCCTTCAGCGCGGCGGCCGTCTCGTCGATGATGTTGATCAGCGGCACGGAAATGCGCGCGGCAACCTCCGGAGCGATCAGATGCATGGTGTTCGTGCAGATCAGCACGCATTCGGCGCCGGCGGCCTGCAGGCGATGAGCAACATCGCCGAGACGGGCCGCTGCAGCATCCCAGCGTCCGGCCTTCTGCAGCGAAACGATCTCTTCGAAGTTGACGGAGTACATCAATACCTCGGCGGAGGCGAGGCCGCCCAGGCGGTCGCGAACCATCTCGTTGATCTGGCGATAATAGACCGCCGAACTTTCGAAACTCATGCCGCCGATCAGGCCGATGGTACGCATAATGCTGCTCTCCGTTCTTGTTTTGAATGACGGAATAGTGCGGCATGTCAGCCGCCGTGTGTTTGCAATCTTTGTCGCGAGAGCATTTTCTTCTGCGGTTTTTTGCGCCATTATGTCAAATGACGCAAAAATGCAGCGTCACTACGGAGATTGCCGCGCATGCTTGACGAACGCGACCGGAAGATTCTTGACCTCCTGCAGACGGATGCCGGTATCTCGGTGACCGATCTTGCCGATCGGGTGGCGTTGTCGGTTTCGGCCTGCTCGCGGCGCATCCAGCGGTTGGAGGAGAGTGGTCATATCGCCCGGCGCATCGTCGTGCTCGACCGCGAGAAGATGGGCGTACCCACGACGCTCTATGCGCTGATCAAGACCGCCCATCATGCCGACGAATGGATCGAGAAGTTCCGCAAGGTTATTGGCGATATTCCCGAAATCGTCGAGGCGCACCGGCTGACGGGCAATTACGATTACATCCTGAAGATCGTGCTGCCGCGCGTCGAGCAGTATGATGTCATCTACAAGAAGATTGTCCGCAAGGTGGAGCTTTTCGATGTATCCGCCTCGATCTCAATGGAGGAGCTGAAAAGCGGCGCCTCCATTCCCGTCGACTATGCGCAATAGGTCCATAGAGTCGCAGGCTGGTTTTGGATATTATCTCAGCCGATCCTCTCAGCTAAAGTGTCATGGCGTGTGTGCTGTAGAGGCAATTTGTCATGAGCAATGCGGACATTCAAAATTATGCTCTGCCCGGTGAAAAGCTGTTGTGGCAGGGCCGGCCGAAACAAGGCCTTATGTTTAGCAGGAAGGACCTGCTTCTGGTGCCATTTTCGCTGATGTGGGGTGGCTTTGCGATCTTTTGGGAAAGTATGGTTGCACGCCAGGCCAATGCAACGTTCTTCCTGAAGCTGTGGGGTCTGCCTTTCATCTTGATTGGCTTGTACCTCATCATCGGTCGCTTCGTGCTGGATGCATTCGTTCGCGCCAGGACGCAATATGCTGTCAGCGATCAACGTATCATGGTCTTGCGCGAAGGCTGGTTTTCCAAACTTCTGACCGTATCGCTGGAGCGGTTGCAAACCCTGGATCTGGATCAGAATGGCAATGGAACGGGTACGATCAGCTTCGGAGACGATGTCCAGATCGGCTATGGCCGCCGTGGCGGCGGTATCGGTCTTTGGACGCCCGCGCTTTCGAATACCCCTAAATTTCTCGGCATCGCCGATGTGCGTGAGACATTCGACCTGATCCAGCGAGCGCGAAATCGTTGATGGCATTCTCGATTACACCGTAAGAATCACGCCCGCACAGGTGCCATGCATAAAAGGCGGTTGCTGGCCGTCGTCCTCAACTCTACGTTTGCGGCGATGTAATAGATGCGGGGTGTCGTTATGCAGAATCATCATATCGTGGTCGTCGGGGGCGGTTTCGGCGGATTGCAGCTTGCCAATGATCTGAAGGGCGCGCCGGTCCGCATCACGTTGATCGATCGGCGTAACCATCACCTGTTCCAGCCGCTGCTCTATCAGGTCGCGACGACCTTGCTCGCGACGTCCGAGATCGCCTGGCCGATCCGCAACTTCTTCCGGGACCGGCCGGAGGTGACGACACTGTTGGCGGAAGTCGCTGATGTCGATAGCCAGGCGCATACGGTGACACTGAAGAATGGTGATACGATCGGTTACGATACGCTGGTGCTAGCGACGGGCGCGACGCATGCTTATTTCGGCCATGACGAATGGGAGCCGGTAGCGCCGGGGCTGAAGACGCTCGAGGATGCGACGACTATCCGCCGCCGCGTGCTTCTGGCTTTCGAACAGGCCGAGCTGGAAAAGGATCCGGCCATTCGCGAGGCACTCCTGACCTTCACGATCGTCGGCGCCGGGCCGACCGGGGTTGAACTTGCCGGCATCATCGCCGAGCTCGCCCGAAAGACGCTGCCGAAGGAATTCCGCAATATCGATACCAGCAAGGCGAGGATCATCCTCGTCGAAGCAGGCCCGCGCGTTCTCGCAAGTTTTGTCGAGGAACTGTCGGATTACGCCCAGAAGGCGTTGGAAAAGCTCGGCGTCGAAATCCATTTAGGCAAGCCCGTTACATCCTGCACCGCCGAGGGTGTGACGATCGGGGATACCTTCGTGCCGTGCCGCACCATCGTCTGGGCAGCCGGCGTGCAGGCGTCACCGGCGGCGAAATGGCTTGACGTTCCGGCCGATCGCGCTGGCCGCGTCGTGGTCGACAAGGAACTGCACGCGCCGGGCCAGCCGGATATTTTCGTCATCGGCGATACGGCGGCGGTGACGCGCGAGGATGGCAGTCCCGTGCCAGGCATCGCGCCGGCCGCCAAGCAGCAGGGCGCTTATGTCGCCAAGGTGATCCGGGCGAAGCTGGCGGGCCAGCCGGCGCCGGGGCCGTTTCACTATAAGCATCAGGGAAGCCTCGCCACCATCGGCAAAAGTGCCGCGATCATCGATTTTGGCCGGATCAAGCTCAAGGGCTGGCTTGCCTGGTGGGTCTGGGGCCTTGCCCATATCTACTTCCTGATCGGCACACGCTGGCGCATCGCCGTCGCGTGGAGCTGGCTCTGGATCTATATCAGCCGCCAGCATAGCGCCCGGCTGATCACGCAGCGGGAAACCATGCGCGAGGAATGAAAAAAAGGCAGCCAAACGGCTGCCCTTTTCCAATCGGTCTTTGCACCCGTGATGCTTAGGCCAGCGATGCGATATCGATGACGAAGCGGTAACGGACGTCGCTTTTCAGAACGCGTTCATAAGCTTCATTGATCTGGTCGATATTGATCAGCTCGATTTCCGAGACGATGTTGTGCTCGCCGCAGAAATCCAGCATCTCCTGGGTTTCCTTGATCGAACCGATCATCGAGCCGGAGAGGCTGCGGCGACCGGGAATGATCGAGAAGGCATGGACCGGAACGGCATGTTCCGGAACGCCGAGCAGCACCATGCTGCCGTCGTATTTCAGGAGGTTCAGGTAGGCATTCCAGTCGATGGCGGTGCCGACCGTGTTGAGGATCAGGTCGAAGCTACCTGCGAGCTTGGTGAAGGTTTCGGCATCGCTGGTGGCGTAGTAGTGATCGGCGCCGAGCTTGAAGCCGTCTTCCTTCTTCGACAGCGTCTGGCTGAGAACCGTCACGTCGGCACCCATCGCATGCGCCAGCTTGACGCCCATATGGCCGAGACCGCCCATGCCGACAACCGCGACCTTCTTGCCCGGGCCTGCCTTCCAGTGGCGCAGCGGCGAGTAGAGCGTGATGCCGGCGCACAGCAGCGGCGCGCCTGCGTCAAGCGGGATATTGTCCGGGAAGGAGAGGACATAGCCTTCCTTGACGACGATCGAGTCGGAATAGCCGCCATAGGTTGGCGTCTCGCCATCGGCTTCGACGTCGTTGTAGGTCTGGACCAGGCCCGGCATGTAATGTTCGTAGTCGAGGTCGCGCGTGGCGCAGGTCGTGCAGGAATCGACGAAGCAACCGACGCCAACGCGGTCGCCGACCTTGAACTTGGTCACTTTCGAGCCGACGGCGGTGACGATGCCAGCGACTTCATGGCCCGGCACCATCGGGTACTTGGAGAAGCCCCATTCGTTGCGAGCCTGGTGGATGTCGGAATGGCAGACGCCGCAATATTTGACGGAGATGGCGACGTCATCGTCCTTCGGCGCACGGCGTTCGAAGGTGAAGGGGGTGAGCGGCTTGGACGCGTCGGTGGCGGCGTAGCCCTTTGCAATAGCCATGGGGAGTTCCTTTTTGGTAGGATTGGCTTCAGGTAAAGTCGAAATTCTGATGACTGACTATGCGTCGGAAACAGGCGACAGCGTTAGAGCGATCCTGCAAGCTTTATGTACGATTCTCTGAATCTGGATGATCGGCGCTCTTTTGAAACAGCAAACGAAGACCTAGATAGGTCTCGACAAACCCTCGAAAACAATCGGTTGCGCATGACCCTGCCTTTCAATCCCAATCAGGAACTCGCTTCCATCATCGCCCGTTTCGCGACGGGGGATGGAGAGCATCGCACACCGATAGAAGGGCTCAATCTCTATCGGCAGTCGGCCGCGACCGTCTGGCAGCACGGGGCCTACCGGCCCTGCTTCGCCATTGTGGTCCAGGGGCGCAAAACCCTGACTGTTGGTGCCGATATATACCACTACGGCGTTGGCGAGTACATTCTGACCGCCCTCGATCTTCCCGTATCGACGCAGGTCACCAATGTCGGCAGCGAAACGCCCTATCTTTGTTTCGGCATGGCGCTCGATAGCGAACGGCTGAAGGAGCTGCTGTCGCGCGTCAGTATTCCACGCGAGGCGGTAACGGCGGAACCCGTACGTGGATTGGCGGTCAATCCTGCTTCGCCGGAACTGCTCGATGCCTCGTTGCGGCTGCTCCGATTGCTCGACCGGCCGGAGGATATTCCGGCCATGGCGCCGCTGATCGAGCAGGAAATCCTCTATCGCCTGCTGACCGGTCCGAATGGCCCCCGGCTGCTGCAGGTTGCCATGGCGGAGAGCCAGAGCAACAGGGTGGCGCGCGCCATTGCGTGGATTCGTGGCAATTTCACCCAGCCGCTGCGCATCGAGGAGCTGGCCGAGCGTGCCGGCATGAGCGTTTCCTCGCTGCATCATCATTTCAAGGCCGTCACGGCGATGACGCCGATACAATATCAGAAGCAGCTTCGGCTACATGAGGCTCGACGGCTGATGATCGTGGAGCAACTCGATGTCGGCTCAGCCGGTCATCGTGTCGGTTATCAGAGCCCATCGCAGTTCAGCCGCGAATATAGCCGCCTTTACGGCCTGTCGCCGCTCCGGGACGTCGAGGGGATACGCAGTCCGGTCGCCGCGGAATAGTTTCGCGTGCTTTATTGATGCGGTGCAGCGACGATTTTCGCTTGACGCTTGCTCTGCTCTACGCCATAACGCGCCACGAACCGTACCGTACGGTACTCATTTGAGGGTGGCCATCGTGCTTAGCGAAGCAGGACAGTCGAGCGAGTTTTCGCCGCGCCAGAACGCCGTTCTGGAGCAGGCGTTGCGTTTGCTCGTCGATGGCGGTGAAAAGGCGCTGACGACCTCGGGCGTCGCGCGCGCCGCCAATTGCTCAAAGGAAAGTCTTTATAAGTGGTTCGGCGATCGCGACGGCCTGCTGTCGGCGATGATCACCTATCAGGCCAGCAAGGTACGCACGTTCGAGCGTAACGGCGAGCGGCTGACGGCGGCGAGCCTGCACGATCATCTCGTGGTGTTTGCGCGCGATCTGCTCGAGGTTCTGGCGGGTGACGTGTCACTGGCGTTGAACCGCCTGGCGATCGGCCAGTCGAACCGCGACGGCTCCAAGCTCGGCAAGCTGCTGCTGGAGCGCGGCCGCCGGCAGATCGACCGCCGCGCCAGCGGTCTCATCGATGCCGGCAAGCGGGCAGGGTTGCTGCGCTTCATGGATGCCGACGAGGCTTATCACACGCTTTACGGGCTCATCGTTTCCGATCTGCATGTCCGCATGCTGCTCGGCGAGCCCGGTTTGAAGGATACGAGCCGTCAGGCGGAGAGGGCGGTCACCGCTTTTCTCAAGCTTTACGGCACGGAAAAGGTTTTGGCGGAAGCAGCAGCAACCGTCTGAGAAGTTTCAATTTACGCCTTACACCAGACAAGCAAAGGGAAGGAAAAACAATGCGCGTCTATTACGATCGTGATGCTGATCTCAATCTCATCAAATCGAAGAAGGTTGCCATCATTGGCTATGGTTCGCAGGGCCGCGCCCATGCGCTGAACCTCAAGGACAGCGGCGCACAGAACGTTGTGATCGCGCTGAAGGCCGGTTCGCCGACCGTCAAGAAGGCCGAAGCCGATGGCTTCAAGGTCATGACGGTTGCCGAAGCCGCCGCCTGGGCCGACCTGATGATGATGGCGACCCCGGACGAACTCCAGGCCGACATCTACAAGGCCGACATCGCTCCGAACATCCGTGACGGCGCTGCGATCGCTTTCGCACACGGCCTCAACGTTCACTTCGGCCTCATCGAGCCGAAGGCTTCGGTCGACGTCGTCATGATCGCTCCGAAGGGTCCGGGCCACACGGTTCGCGGCGAATACCAGAAGGGCGGCGGCGTTCCTTGCCTCGTTGCCGTTCACCAGAACGCTTCCGGCAATGCTCTTGAACTCGCTCTCTCCTACGCCTGCGGCGTCGGCGGCGGCCGTTCGGGCATCATCGAAACCAACTTCCGCGAAGAGTGCGAAACCGACCTCTTCGGCGAACAGGTCGTTCTGTGCGGCGGTCTCGTCGAGCTGATCCGCGCTGGCTTCGAAACTCTGGTTGAAGCCGGCTACGCACCGGAAATGGCCTATTTCGAGTGCCTGCACGAAGTGAAGCTGATCGTCGACCTGATCTATGAAGGCGGCATCGCCAACATGAACTACTCGATCTCCAACACGGCTGAGTGGGGCGAATACGTCACCGGCCCGCGCATCATCACCGAAGAAACCAAGGCCGAGATGAAGCGCGTCCTGAAGGACATCCAGACCGGCAAGTTCACCTCGGACTGGATGCAGGAATACCGTTCGGGCGCTGCCCGTTTCAAGGGTATCCGCCGTATGAACGACAGCCACCAGATCGAAGAAGTCGGCGCCAAGCTGCGCGGCATGATGCCCTGGATCGGCAAGAACAAGCTGGTCGACAAGAGCGTCAACTAAGCTCTTTTAGACATTTAAGCAGCAAAGAGGGCCGGGGAGGGAAACTTCCCCGGCTCCTTATTTTTGCACCATTAGCAATACGGCCAGCTGGCGAAACTGCTGGAGATTCGCTATAGGGTTGCAATGACTTCTGTCGAAACCAATTCTGCAACGGTGGCCACCAATCTTCAGAGATGCTGGGAGGCAGCCTATGCTGCATTTGCTGAATATCTAGCCCCCGAAATGCTGGATGCATCGCCGCTGCGTAATCCGGAGAGGATTCTGCACGATTTACGCTCAGCACCGATGCCGGAGTTGAGCGGCAACGCTCTGGGCGGCCACGCGATGTGGGCGATAACCACAGTCGGGGACGTTGGAGAATATAAGCACTACCTTCCACGCATTCTGCAACATGCTCTTTTGACGCCAGGTGAGCCTGGCTTCGATCCGCTGACAATCTTGTCGAAGCTGGAACGTGTTGGCTGGCATAAGTGGCCAGCATTGGAGCGCTCGGCGATCGAGGACGTTTATCACGCATCTTGGCTTTGGGCACGATTGCAACATCCCGATGAGTTCGATGCAATGAATTGGTTCGTCAGTGCAATTCGTCTCGAAAAGAATATCAATTCTATTTTCGAGTCATGGCTGGCCAATCTGACGCCGAATTCTGCCTTGCAGCTCGCCGATCTCATCAACCGTTCGGATAGCCTGCCTGAGGGCAAGGCCTTTTGGGAAGACCTTGATTTGGCAAGCAGACGGACGATCGCCGGTTGGTTATGCGGCGACACGTTGCAAACTGCTTTTATGGCAGTTGTCGATCATGTAGCTGATGGAGATATGTGGCGCATCGATACTGTTGAGGCGGCTTTGACCGATCTGCGTACAACACATTGGCGCTAACCCGGGTGAATCTAGCTGGCAGTGGATGTTGTACCTAGATGCCAAGCTGCCTTAGGTCGATGAGAGTGACAGCCAAGCTGTGGTCTTCCTATTTCCGTGCTTTGACGTAGAGCCACTTCGTCGGCTTGCCGTCGAAACCGCCGCCGTCGGCTTCGGTCATTGCGATATCTCTCCAGCCGCCTTTGCCGAGGAGAGTCGTCAGCCATGTGGCCGAGGGGTAGTTATAGTAGCGGCCGAATATATCATGGCCTTCGGCTTCACCGGCTTTGAAACTGGCATGGAAGAGACCACCGTCTTTCAGCGCGCGTTGAATACGGTCAAACACATCGGGCAGGGCGGCGCGAGGCACATGCAGTAGGCTAGCTTCGGCCCAGACTCCGTCGTGGGCGTCTTCTATATCGAGCGTTTCGAACCGCAATATCCGTATGGGCCTGCCGATCAGGGCTTCCGCCTGTTTGGCAAGCTCGGTCGAACCGTCGGTCGGCGTCACGGCGAAGCCGCGCGAAATCATATAGGCCGCGTCCTGACCGGCGCCGCAGCCAAGCTCGAGGATGGATGCACCTGCGGAAAGAGCGGCCAGGAAGGCATCGAGCCGGCTTCGTGGCAGGTTACGTTTGCGTGTAGCGTAGACGGCGGCGTTGTCGTTGTAGAAAGAGGAGGTGGGGTCGTCGTTTGTCATGTCAATCCGCTACCTTCGGGAGGTAAATTACATTTTCCAGCCCTTTGAAGTGTGCGTCGCAGGTCAGGACATCGGCCTCGTGCTGGAGGGCGGTCGCGTAGATGATCGCATCGGCAGTGGCGAGTTTGTGTTGCACGGAGAGTTCGGCAGCGCGGCGGGTAGTTGCCGTGTCCAACGGTACGACGTTGCATAGCATCGTATAGGCGATGAAGTTGTTCAGAGCGTCTTCGCCTTGTTCGCGAAGAAGCCATTTGGAAAGTTCGAGCTGGACAATCGTCGGAACGATGCAGGCGTCGGGCTCCGGAATTTGGTCGGACAGCTGCTGTCCAGTTGAGCTGTCAAGAAGCCACTCGATCCACGCGGAACTATCAACCACGCGCATCAGAATCGGTCGTCCCGATCACGGTAGTTCTCCGGATTTGCGCCACGCGCCATACCTTTGAGATCTGCCAAAGTCGGAACGGGCATGAGGAGCACGCCTTTGCCTTTCGGAATGAATACGAACTCCTGGCCCGCGCTCCAGTGCTGCTGATCGCGCACTTCTTTTGGGATCGATATCTGAAATTTCGATGAGAGGGTCGCGGTGGCCATTCTTACGTTTTTCTGATCGATTGATGTTGCGTAAGAATAACACTTGAACAGAGGAATGTGTAGGTCCTTTCGGAAGCGAGAAATCGGCGCGCTGCATTGGCAGAAAGGCCTCATTCTATCGATCAATCTCGATTCCTTGTCACCGTTACAAACAAAATAGGTCAGTATTATTGACTTATATTTTGTTGCGTGATTTTGTTCTGCAAAGACCAAAAATTACGAGGAAGCCCCATGTTGAATTGGGAAAACATCTTTGCGACGCGTTCCAGCCGTATGCGCGCCTCCGAAATCCGCGAGCTGCTGAAGCTTTTGGAGCGGCCTGACATCATCTCTTTTGCCGGTGGCATTCCCGATCCCGCGCTGTTTCCGGATCAGGAATTCAAGCAGGCCTATGCGGACATCTTTTCGGGTCCGGCGGTCAACGCGGCGCTGCAATATTCGGTCAGCGAGGGCTATAAGCCGCTGCGCGAATGGCTGGTCGGCCAGATGGCGGCGCTTGGCGTTCCCTGCGAGCTGGAAAACGTCTTCATCGTTTCGGGTTCGCAGCAAGGGCTGGATTATCTCGGCAAGCTGTTCCTGTCGCCCAAGGATACGGCGCTGGTGACCGCGCCGACCTATCTCGGCGCGCTGCAGGCCTTCAATGCCTATGAGCCGACCTACGATCAGCTCACCTCCGGCGGTAACCGGACCCCGGCCTCCTATCGAGCCGCGGCCGAGCAGGCCGGCGGCAGGGTGAAATTTGCCTATCTCTCCGCCGATTTTGCCAATCCGACCGGCGAAACGGTCGATCTCGCCGCGCGCGAAAAGCTAATCGATCTTGGCGACGAGCTGGACATCGCTGTTATCGAGGATGCCGCCTATCAGTCGCTGCGCTACGATGGCGAGCCGGTCCCGCCGATCCTGGCGCTGGAAATCGCCCGCAAGGGCCATATCAACGATACGCGGACGATCTATTGCGGCAGCTTTTCCAAGACCTTGGCGCCGGGTCTTCGCGTCGGTTTCGTCGTCGCCAATGCGCCCGTTATCCGCAAGCTGGTGCTGATGAAGCAGGCGGCTGATCTGCATTCCTCGACGATCAATCAGATCGCCATCCATCAGGTCGCCGAGCGTGGCTTCGATGCGCAGGTCGCCAAGGTTCGCAAGGCCTATAGCCACCGTCGCGACTGCATGCTGGCCGCACTTGCGAAATACATGCCGGCGGGCACGAGCTGGACCAAGCCGGAGGGCGGTATGTTTGTCTGGGTCACCCTGCCGAAGGGCATGGATGGCGCCAAGCTGCTGGCGAAATCGCTGGAGACCGTCAAGGTCGCCTTCGTGCCGGGCCAAGCCTTCTTCGCCGACGGTTCCGGCCCGAACACCTTCCGCCTCAGCTTCTCCTGCGCCAACGAGCAGATGATCGAGGAGGGGATTTCGCGCCTCGGCAAGTTGGTCGCGGGTGAAATCGGGGCGATGGCGGCCTGATTTTTACCTTCTCCCCGGCGGGGAGAAGGATGCGCTCCTGAGCTTGTCGAAGGGGCGCTGGTTGAGGGGGCATTGCACCGTAAGGGATGTCTTTCGCCTGCCGCTCAAGACTCTCCTCGCTGGGCGAGGAGTCCCCCTCATCCGGCCTCTCGCAATTTCGTTTTACGAAATCGCTCCAGTCCACCTTCTCTCCGAGGAGAGAAGGTGTTTTGCTCTCCTTACTTCGCCAGATGCGGCGCGATCAGCGACAGGTCTGCCTCGCTCAGGCGGTCGCTGGCAGTATTGGCTTGGTGCCAATAGGGGTAGAGCAGCGGCAGCAGGCTGACATCGTCGAGGCGCTTGCGCTCTTCGTCGGTGAGCTTCAGCTCGGCACTGGCGAGGTTGTCCTTGAATTGTGCCTCCGTGCGGCCGCCGATGATGACCGAGGTGACGCCCTTGCGGCCGATCAGCCAGGCGAGCGCCACTTGCGCCGCTGAAACGCCGCGGCCATCGGCAATCTCCACCAGCGTATCGACGATGTTCCACAGGTGGCTCTCGTCGCGGATCGGCGGTTCGGTCCAGCCGGCGAACTGGCGCGTGCCTTCCGGCGTCGCCTGGTTGCGGCGGTGCTTGCCGGAGAGAAGGCCACCGGCGATCGGGCTCCAGACCAGCACGCCGAGGCCCTGGTCGATGCTGACCGGCAGCAGCTCGTATTCGGCGTCGCGGGCTTCCAGCGTGTAATGGATCTGCTGGCTGACGAAGCGCTGGTACTTGTCGCGTTCGCTGACACCGAGCGCCTTCATGATGTGCCAGGCGGAGAAATTCGAGCAGCCGATATAGCGCACCTTGCCCTGACGGACGAGCGTGTCGAGTGCTTCCAACGTCTCTTCCAGCGGCGTCTGGCCGTCCCATTCATGCAACTGATAGAGATCGATGACGTCAGTCTTCAGGCGCTTCAGGCTGGCCTCGCAGGCCTGGATCAGGTGCTGGCGTGAGGAGCCGACGTCGTTGACGTCGTTGCCCATGGGGAAGCGCGCCTTGGTGGCTATCAACACGCCGTTCTTACGCGGGCCGCCGATGATCTCGCCAAGAATCTCCTCCGAAGCGCCCTGCGAATAGACATCGGCCGTGTCGAGCAGGTTGACGCCGGCATCCAGGCACATGTCAACCAGCCTCTTCGCCTCGCTGACGCCGAGATCGCCAACGGTCTTCGCCCAGCCGACGCCGCCGAAGGTCATTGTGCCCATGGTGATGGTGGAAACCTTGAGGCCGGAACGGCCAAGCAGACGATATTCCATAGATTTATCCTCCAAAAATCAGATCTGAAATTCGTGCGCTAGGAAATAGGGCTGCTCTCCGGTGGTCAAGGCCGAAGCATGACATGAAAGCTCCACCTCTTTAAATTGAACTGTCACAATCATGTTAAGCCATACGTCTAAGCAACCCTCCTGATCACCCAGCCGAGGACGCTCCATGAAGACGTTTGTTTCTGCTTTCGCCGGCCTCCTGGCCGCCGCTCTTTTCTCCGGCTCGGCCTTTGCCGCCGACCTCGTCCTCTATACCAGCCAGCCGAATGCCGATGCGCAGGCGACTGTCGATGGCTTCATGGCCGCCAATCCCAGCATCAAGGTCGATTGGGTTCGCGACGGCACGCCGCAGATCATCGCCAAGCTGCAAGCGGAAATCCAGGCTGGCGCTCCGGTCGCCGATATCCTCCTGATTGCCGACACGGTGACGCTGGAGCGCCTGAAGGAAGCCGGCAAGCTCTTGGCCTATAAGTCGCCGGAAGCGGTGAACTACGATGCGGCGCTGTATGATGCCGATGGCTATTATTATTCCACCAAGCTGATCACCACCGGCATTGTCTACAACACTGCCGCTTCGATGAAGCCGACGAGCTGGCAGGACCTGACCAAGCCGGAAGCCAAGGGTCTCGTCGCCATGCCGAGCCCGCTTGCTTCGGGCGCCGCTCTCATTCACGCGCAGACGCTTGCCGGAGTCGGCAGCCTCGGCTGGGATTTCTATAAGAACCTTGCCGCCAATGGTGCGGTCGCGGCCGGCGGTAACGGTGCGGTGCTGAAGTCGGTTGCCTCGGGCGAGAAGGCCTACGGCATGGTGGTCGACTACATGCCGATCCGCGAAAAGGCCAAGGGCGCGCCGCTGGAATTCGTATTTCCCACCGAAGGCGTTTCGGCCGTGACTGAGCCGGTCGGCATTCTCGCCAGTGCCAAGCATGTCGATGCCGCCAAGAAGTTCGTCGATTATGTCCTGTCCGAAAAGGGCCAGGAAGGCTTCCTGAAGCTCGGCTATATCCCGGCCCGCAACGGCATGTCGCTGCCCGCCGGTTTCCCGGCGCGTGACAGCATCAAGGTTTTGCCGTTGAATGCGGCCGAAGCCCTGAAGAACACCGATCAGGACCTGAAGACCTTCTCCTCCTATTACGGATCGAAGTGATCCGGCCTGGGCAGTCGATGTACGGATATATGCGTAAGGGAAACAGCCAGCCAGCCTGGCTGTTTCCTTTTGTCGTCACCATCGTGATGCTTCTGAGCGTGCTGCCGCTGGCGCGGCTGGCAGAAGCTGGAATAGCGGCGCTGCTGCGCGGCGGCGCCTATGAGCTGATCACCGATCCCGCTCTCTGGCGCTCCGCCTGGTACACCATCGAGACGGCCGTGCTTGGCACGCTGATTTCGGTGCTGCTCGGCTGCCTCTTCGCTTTCCTGCTGACCCTGACCGACCTGCCGGGCAGGGGGCCGCTCGGCTTTCTCTTCGTCCTGCCGATGATGATCCCGCCGCAGGTGACGGCGCTCGCCTGGGTGCAGATGTCCGGCCCGTCGAGCCCGCTGTTGAAGGCGCTGCATATCGCGCCGCCGCTTGGCTCGCCACAGCCGCTCTATTCGATCAGCGGCATTGCGTTGCTTTACGGCGTGCAGCATGCGCCGCTGGTCTATCTGGCGCTTCGAGCCGGGTTGATGGCGCTGCCGCGCGATGGCGTCGAGGCGGCGAGATTGTCAGGCGCTTCTGGCCTCCGCGTCTTCCGCGATATTATCCTGCCGCTGTCACTGCCCGGTGTCATTGCGGGCGCTGCCATCGCCTTCGTCTCCTCGGTCGGCAATTTCGGCATACCCGCGATCCTCGGAATACCGGCTTCGATCTTCACGCTGTCGACGCTGATTTTCACCAAATTCTCCACCTTCGGCCCGCGCACCTTCGGCGATATCGCCCTGTTGTCGGCAATGATCGCGGTGATCTCGGTCGCCGGCCTTGCGGTGCAGGGCAGGGCTCTGAGAGGGCGTGATTATCGGGTGATTGGCCTCTCCGGCGCCTCCGCCGCCTTCTCGCTCGGTCGCTGGCGCTTTGCAGCCCTGCCGTTGCTCTGGGCGATCCTGTTCATCATGCTGGTCGCCCCCTTCTTCGCGCTGGTCGCCGGCGCGCTGGTGCCGGCCTATGGTGTGCCGCTGAGTTTCAAGACGGCGTCTTTGAATGCCTTTGCCGAAATCCTGTTTCGCCAGACGGCGACGCGCATCGCCTTTTCCAATTCCCTGTTTCTTGCCGGGACGACGGCGCTTGGTCTCCTGGTGGTGACAGTCCTTGCGGCCTATGTGCTGACGAAGCGCAAGGACATGCTGAGCCGGATCGTGGGCGGCTTGATCGAGATCCCCTATTCTCTGCCGGGGATCATTATCGCCGTCTGCTTCATCCTGGTTTTTGCTGCCCCTTTGCCGGTTCTCAACGTCACGCTCTACGGCACGATCTGGATCATCCTGCTCGCCTATTTCTCTGCCTATTTCGCCGTCAGCCTCAAACCGGTGATGAGCGCCTTCCTGCAGCTCGATCCGGCGCTGGAGGAGGCGGCGCGTCTATCGGGAGCTGGCTTCTTCCGGCGTCTCTTTGATATCATCGTGCCGCTGATCGCGCCGGCGGCCGGAGCCTCGGTGATCCTGGTTTTTCTCATCGCCTGCAACGAGTTGACGGTTTCGGCCCTGCTCTGGTCGGCGGGGACACAGACCCTCGGCGTGGTCATCTACAATCTCGATGACGGCGGTAGCTCCGATCTTGCCTCCGCCATGTCGGTCATCGTCATCGCCATGGTCGTTACCATGATGCTGCTGCTGGAAATCCTGGCCAAGCGCCTGCCGAAGGGAGTGGTGCCGTGGCGAAGCTGATCCTCAATCATGTCAGCAAGGATTTCGGCACGGGCGGTCGCGCCGCTGTCCACGCATTGTCGCTCGATGTTCGCGAAGGCGGATTCCTGGCGTTGCTCGGACCGTCCGGCTGCGGCAAGACGACGGTGCTTCGAATGATCGCTGGCTTCGAGCAGCCGACGGATGGTTCGATCCATCTCGGCGAACGCCTGCTGGCGGATGCCGCCCATACGCTGCCGCCAGAGCGGCGCAATATGGCGATGGTGTTCCAGTCCTATGCGCTCTGGCCGCATATGAATGTTGCTGACAATGTCGGTTATCCGCTGAAGGTGCGCGGTATTTCCGGCGAGCGCTACCGTCAGAAGGTGCGAGAGGCGCTGTCGACGGTGCGGCTGGAGGATTATGCCGAGCGGCGGCCCGCCGATCTCTCCGGCGGCCAGCGGCAGCGTGTGGCGCTGGCACGCTGCCTCGTAACATCGCCCGATGTCGTGCTACTCGACGAGCCACTCGCCAATCTCGACCGTCATCTGAAGAAGGAGATGGAAGAGACGTTCCGCGAGTTCCATCAACGCTCCGGCGCCACCATGGTCTACGTCACTCATGATCAGAGCGAGGCCATGGCGCTGGCGACCGATGTCGCGGTGATGTCCGAGGGACGCTTGCTGCAGGTTGCTGCTCCGGCAGAAATCTATGCGCGGCCGGAGGGGCGGCTGGTCGGCGGATTGGTCGGTCAGGGCGCGATCCTGTCGCTCGCTGTTCCGGATGGCAGGCCGCGGCTGATCGATTGGCCGGCATTGAAGGCGATCTGGAGCGAGCAGGAAGAGAAGACCCAGCGCGCCGATATCCTCGTTCGGCCGGAGGACGTTGTCGGCGATGCAGAGGGTATTGCATGCCGGGTGGAGACCGTCCTTTACGAGGGCGAGCGCTATGCGCTGCGGCTGTCGCTGCCGGACGGTCAGGTGTTGAGAGCCTACAGCCGTGAAGCGGTAAAGCCCGGCGATGTCTATCCCGTCGCAATCCGCTCGGCTTGGCGGCTCTGAGCGGGAAAGACAAGACGGTTGTTCGCTGCCTCCACCTGTGCTTGATTTGCCTGATCTCATGAATGGGAGTCGCGCCATGTCCGACCAGAGCTTCCCGATTTTCGACCTTGGCGCTTTCGAGGTGGCCGGCGATCAGGAGAAGAAGCGGCTTGGCGCCGAGGTCGACGAGATCTGCCGTTCGATAGGTTTTCTGGCGATCGCCAATCACGGTGTCGATGATGCGGTGATCCAAGGCGTGTGGACCAAGACGCATGCATTTTTCGACCGGCCGGCCGATGTCAAGCAGCGGGTGAAGGCGCCTTATCCCGGCTATCCCTACGGCTATCTTGGCCCCGGCACCGAGGCTTTGGCGAAATCGCGCAATGTCGATACGCCGCCCGATCTCAAGGAAAGTTTCAACGGCGGACCGCTTGCCGTGCCGCCTGATATGACCGATCCCGAGGCACTCGGCTTCTGCTATGCCGCTACCATCTGGCCGGAGGGGCCTGAAGGCTTCGTGGACGCCTGGAAAGCTTACTATCGGTCGATGGAGGATCTGGCGCGGCGGATTATGCGGGTCTTTGCGACCGCGCTCGGTCTCGACGAGCATTTCTTCGACAGCTACGTCGATATGCCGATCAGTGCGCTCCGGGCTCTGAACTATCCGGAGCAGCGCGTCGCGCCACAGCCGGGTCAGCTACGCGCCGGAGCCCATACCGATTACGGCAGCCTGACGATCCTATTGCCGCAGCCAGGCTCCAAGGGTCTGGAGATTATCGCGCCTGACGGCCAATGGACGCCGGTGCCTCCGGTGCCGGGTGCTTTCGTCATCAATATCGGTGACCTGATGGCACTGTGGACGAACGATCGATGGGTTTCGACCGTGCATCGGGTCGTCAATCCGCCACCGGAAGAGGGCGGTATGCAGCGGCGGCAGTCGCTGGCTTTCTTTCATCAGCCGAACTGGTTCGCCGAAATTGCCTGCCTGCCGTCCTGTTTGCCGCCGGGAGAGGAGCCGAAATATGCGCCGGTGCTCTCAGGCCCCTATCTCATGGGCAAGTTCAAATCGACCGTCACTGCCAAGGCTGGTTGATATGTGCGAACCGAGCCAATCCCGATCCCCATAAACCGGAATGCTTCATGTCCCTGCGTCTTGCCACCTTCAATGTCGAAAACCTGCTGACCCGTTTCGATTACACTGGTTTTCGCAATCAGTTGCGGCAGGACCGCGTGCTGAAGCTGTTCGATGTGAAGAACGAGAACATCTACCAGCAGCTTGAAGCGGCCCGCGTGGTGGCCGCGACTGACGATACGCGGCAGATGACGGCACTCGCCATCGCGGATGCCAATGCGGATATCCTCTGCTTGCAGGAAGTCGACAGCATGGCGGCGCTGCAGGCCTTCGAATATGGCTATCTCTACCGCATGGTCGGCAATGGCTATCGGCAGAAATTCCTGATCGAAGGCAATGACTCCAGAGGTATCGATGTGGCCGTCATGATGCGCGAGCAGACGAGCGACGGGCAGCCGATCGTGCTGAAAGACATCAAGAGTCACGCCATGGTGACTTATCGCGATTTCGATCTGTTCACCGACGAACTGGCGGCGCTCGGCCTTCACGAGGACGACAAAATCTTCAAGCGCGACTGCCTGGAGCTCGATCTGACCATCGGCGGCGTGCCGTTCTCGCTCTATGTCGTGCATCTGAAGTCGATGGGGCCGGCGCGGGAGGGTGTCGATGGCCGCCAGTCGACCATGCCGGTGCGCCGTGCCGAGACGCTGGCGGTACGCCACATCATCGAGACCCGTTTCGGCGTGGGTCATACGGCTGCCAAGAATTTCGCCATTTGTGGCGACATGAACGACTATCAGGAACGTGTCGACGTTATCGGCACACGCCATACGGGCTATCGCTTCGAGCACCGGGACGAAGAGGTGAGCGCGCTCGATGTCTTCAGCGAGGACGGTTTCGTTGAAAACGTCATGCGGCGGCGTGAGGAGCTCGACCGCTGGACGCTTTATCACGCGCGCGGGCCGCAGGAGCAATGGCTCTGCCAGCTCGACTATATCTGGTTGTCTCCGGCCCTGGCGCGCGCCAACAGCACGCGGTTGCCCGATGTCGTCCGCTCCGGCCAGCCTTTCCGCACCATCTTTCCGCCTGGGCAGGAGGTGGAACGCTATCCGCGCACGGGTTGGGACAGGCCGAAGGCTTCCGACCATTGCCCCATCGTCATGACATTGGATCTTTTATGAACTCCGCTTTCAAACCGCAAAATGACATGGCCGGCTGGCCGCCGGAAAATACCGTCTTTCCGGTCGCCCGCATCGATCTCAAGGTGATTGCCGGCGATCATCCCTTTCATCTCAACGAAGCAGAGGCGGCAGGTGAGAACTGGAAGAAGGAGATTGCCGCCAATCCGGCCCTTTACGACGGCCGCATGATCTTTCAGCATCGTCTCGAGGTCAGCGAGCAAGCCGTGGCGGGCGAGGGCTATCTAACGCCTTTCTCCACATTCATGTGGTGGCGCAAGCACAGGGAGCGCGGCGGCGGCTTTCATGTCTTCGCCTTTCCGGTCGCCGTCTCCTCCGATGGCGCGATCATCGCCATTCGCATGGCGCAGCACACGGCCAACCCCGGCCAGGTCTATTGTGCCGCGGGTTCGATGGATGAAAACGACATTGTCGACGGTCGTTGTGATGTCGAGGGTAACATGCGGCGCGAGGTTCTGGAGGAAACCGGTCTCGATCTTGACGTGGCCCTTGCCGAGCCCGGCTATTATGCGACGCATGCCAATCGCTCCGTTACCCTGTTCCGTATCTTTCGCTTTCCCTGGACCGCCGACGAGATGCTCGAGAAGATCAGGGCGCATATGCTGGTGGACGAGGAAAAGGAGATCGACGGCGCGGTCGCCATCCGTTCCGCTGATCCGACGGCGCATCGCTACAGCTCGGCGATGCCGCCCATCCTGGCATGGTTCTTCGCTCGTGCGGAACAGCTTTAGCTTGCGCTGAAAGGTGTTGCCGTTATGTATGAGGAAGCCGGGTGGCTATGCAGTCTAAAGTCATGTGAGGGAGGCAGGGGTGGCCCGCAGCTTCAGTGTCTATGATGTGTTCACCGACAGCAGGCTCGCGGGCAATCCGCTGGCCGTAATCTTCGATGCCGAAGGCCTGAGCGACGAGGCGATGCAGGCGATCGCCAAGGAGATGAACCTTTCCGAGACGGTGTTCGTTCTGCCGCCGCAGAACCCGACGCATACGGCGAACCTGCGCATCTTCACACCAGGACGTGAACTCCCTTTCGCCGGCCATCCAACGGTCGGCACCGCAATCGCGCTTGCCGAACGAACGCATGCCAATCATGGCGGTGATATCGATCTGGTCTCGGTGCTCGACGAACGGGTGGGGCCGGTGCGCTGCGCCGTCAGGCTCCGGCAGCAAAAGGCAAGCTTTGCCGAGTTCGACCTGCCGCGTAAATCACAACAGATCGTGCTGCCGCTCGACAAGGCGGATATTGCCAACGCGCTCAGCCTGAAGATCACCGAGGTCGGCTTCGAGAATCACATCCCATCGATCTGGAGCGCCGGCGTGCCGTTCCTGCTGGTGCCGGTGCATGATGTCGGAGCGGCTGAACGCTTGGAATTCGATTTGCAGCTTTGGGAAAAGATGGTGCCCTTCGTCGACGGCGCGCTCGCCTCCGCCTTCATCTATTGTCGCGGCGGCGTCAATCACATGGCCAAGTTCCACGCGCGCATGTTTCCGGTCGGGATGGGCATTGTCGAGGACCCCGCGACGGGCGCGGCCGTGGCGGCGCTCTCCGGCGCGATCCATCAGTTCGATCAGCTACCGGATGGGCATCATCCGATCATCATCGAACAGGGAGTCGAGATGGGCCGCCCGTCCTTCATCCACCTCCATATCGATGTCGATGGCGGCGAGATCGCCAATGCGCGAATTGGCGGCCAAGCGGTGCGTGTAGCGACCGGAATTCTTGAGCTTTGATTTTATTGAGTTTTTTTCGTTCTTCGAAATTTTTTTGACGAATAACGAAAGAAAATTGATCTGGCCGCTGGACAATCAAACCGATCCTATTTATATGCCCGTTCACACCGCCAGCGAGCGGTTACGGGTGATTAGCTCAGTTGGTAGAGCAGCTGACTCTTAATCAGCGGGTCGTAGGTTCGAGCCCTACATCACCCACCAAATTTTCTTAGAATATCATTGTGATAGCGGCGCCAGTTAAAGCTGGCCGCCGGCGGTGGAAGCGCGAATTTGCGCTATTCGTATTTGCAATATGCTGGCTTTCGTCAGCCTGCTGATTAGAAGTCAGTTGGCTTATCGACGAGGCGTGAATCAGCGGCTTGCTCTTGTTCCAAGCGCGATCCGGGTCGTAAATTTTTCAGAGAAAAGCGCATAAGAGCAGGCAGCCGTGGGCGCCAACATTCAACCGATCACAGTCGACCTTAGGTACCTGACATTCGTGTCAGCGCTGACCTAATGCCTCTTATGTCCGCCGCCTTCCATCATGCTGAAGATGAAGATCACCACCAGGAGCAGGATCAGCGTATAGTCGAAGGCAGACAGCATGCGGAGTAGTTCCATGATGTTTCTCCTCCCAGAGAACACGAGCCAGAACAATCATTAGTATGTGCTTTTATTGGGTGTATGCCAAGGTTTTTACATCCTGCGGTGCAATAATGCTGTTGTGCACAGCACAAGGAAGTGTTTGTTCGCAAAGGTGATATCGGTTTCGACGCCGTTGCGTCTGTGCATGGGAACCATACGGCTTGCCACGGCATTCTATTGTCAATAAAATTTGTAGAGTATATTGCTGTGGAGAAGGCGCAATTGGCGGCGCCAAGATCGTTCGCGCGATCGATCGGACCGGAAGGATTTGGCGATGACCACTTATTCTCACGATTCGTCGCGTGATCGGCCAATCATCGCAATTATCGGCGGCGGCGTTTCCGGCGCGGCGGTTGCCTTTCATCTGCTGCAAAGCCAGCGGCTGCAGCCCGGCCAGCTTTTCATCTTCGAGCCACGCGCCAGGCTGGGGGCGGGGCTAGCCTATGATACCCAGGATCCCGCGCACCGTATCAACGTGCCGGCGGCGAAGATGAGCCTGCTGCCCGATGATCTCGAGCATTTTCAACGCTGGATCGAAGCCAATAATGCGCTGGCCGGCGACGAGACGGCCGTGGCGGCAAATGGCAGCCTGTTTCCGCGGCGCGAAGTTTTCGGGCGTTATATCAATGACATGGTGCAGCCTTTCATCGATGATGGCCGCATCACTCATGTGGCTGAGAAGACTGCCGACGTGCGGCGGCTGAATGATCGTTGGGTGATCAAGGGCGAGGCTGGTCGGCGGGTAGAGGCGGATATTCTCGTCATCGCCACGAGCCATCCCTCGCCGTTGCCGCCGGAGCCGCTGCGGCGCGCTCTGGCCGGCCATCCGCGTTTTGTCGTCGATCCGACGCGGCCGGATGCACTCGTTGCTATCCGCGCCGGCGATCGCGTGCTCGTGGTCGGCAACGGTCTGACCTCCGCCGACGTTATTGCTTCCCTTACCCTGCGCGGTCACAAGGGACCGATCACCGCCATCTCCAGACGTGGATTGCGGTCGCGCGGCCATGCGCTGGTGAGGCAGGAACTGTTCGGCGATTTCGTCAGCCACCCGTCGCGCACCGCGCTCGATCTGTTGCGGCAAGTGCGTGCCACCATTCGGCAGGCCGAAGCCGAGGGGCGCAGTTGGCACGCCGTCATCGATCAGGTCCGCGCACAGGGGCAGGATTTGTGGCGGGCGATGCCGCTTGAAGAGCGGCGGCGCGTAGTGCGGCATTTGCGGCCGTTCTGGGATGTGCACCGTTTCCGCGTCGCGCCGCAGGTCGAGGCCGCCAGTGAGGAGGCGATTCGCGGCGGCAGGCTGGAAGTTCTCGCAGCCTCCGTCGCATCCGTGGAGACAAAGGACGGGGCGATTGATTGTCGGCTCAACCTCAGCCATTCGGCCGGAAGTATCGATCGTCAGTTCGATGCGGTCGTGGTGACGACCGGGCCGGGCCATCGCGGCATATTGGAGACGCAAGGCTGGATCGGCGCACTTGCGGAGGCAGGTTATCTCGCCATCGACGCCACGCGCCTCGGCCTTGCCTGCAATACGACATCCCAGGCGCAGGGGCCGGACGGCGCGGTGTCGCCGTCGCTGTTCATTTCCGGACCGCTGGCGCGGGGAACTTTCGGCGAACTCATGGGGCTGCCGGAAGTGGTCGAGCATGGTGTCTTCGTCGCGGGGCAAGTGGCGTCGGCAATCGGTGATCATGAAAATCGCAGGCACGACAGGCCGCATTTCGATATCAGTGCCGCGTAAAGGCAAGAAAAACTGTAAAATCGTTGCTTAGGCGATACAATTGCCTAAATTTACTCATATAAACTATACAATTTGTGAGTTATTGTCTTGTTCGTTAAAGGTAGCGGGATTACTTCCGTGGCCAATAATGACAGGATCGGTGGCCGAGTCTCGACCGGTCAGCCGGGCTCCCAACAATCGAACTTGTAGTAAAGCGGACAGCGATGCTCACGAAAAAAGGAAAATACGGGTTGAAGGCGCTGGTGGATCTGGCACGCCTCGCGCCGGGCGAGACTGCGTTCATCAACGACATTGCTTCGCGTAACAACATCCCGAAGAAG
This sequence comes from Rhizobium sp. GW821-FHT14E12, assembly GCF_058803745.1. NCBI lineage: Bacteria > Pseudomonadati > Pseudomonadota > Alphaproteobacteria > Hyphomicrobiales > Rhizobiaceae > Rhizobium > Rhizobium sp. GW821-FHT14E12. The sequence continues at coordinate 608,210 of NZ_JBXAPH010000001.1, read as the reverse complement.
TTCCTCGACACCATCCTGCTGGAGTTGCGCAATGCCGGCGTGCTGCGCTCGAAGAAGGGACCAGGCGGCGGCTATTCGCTATCGCGTCTCGCCTCCGAGATCCGCATCGGCCATGTCATCCGCACGCTCGACGGACCGCTCGCGCCGATCCGCTGTGCCAGCCGCACGGCTTACGAGGCTTGTGACGATTGCGCCGATCCGGAGCGCTGTCATGTCAGGCGCTCCATGACGGAAGTCCGTGATGCGATCGCCGATATTCTCGACAACATGACGCTGGAACAGTTCGTCGCCGGCGGTGGGCCGGGGATCGATACCGACGAGCGGGAAGACTATCGCGCTTCGAATGTCGGCTGAGCGATCAGCCTGAATATTTTGGACATCTCCGCCGGCTTGAAGCCGGCGGTTTGCGTTTCATGGCGCCCAGTTCTTCGGCGGCGTTACACCGTTCAGATGATAATTGCCGACGAGATGATATTTCCAGCGGGTGGGATCCTGCAGCGTGTGGGTGCGGGCATTGCGCCAATGGCGGTCGAGATTAAGGCCAATGCGCGTGGATGCGGTGCCGGCAAGTTCGAACAGCGTATTCGAGGCTTCGATGGCGATTTCCGTCGTCAACGTCGTTGCCGCCGCCATGGCAAGGGTAGCGTCGATCACATGGTCCTCGGTCGGGTTGATCTGGGCGATATCGATCTTCCGGCCCGCGCGCTCCAGTAGTGCCGTCGCCGCCTCGATGCGGACGGCGATCTGGCCGATCCTGGCGATGGTCAGTGGGTCGTCCGCCGCGCGCTCGACGCTGCTGTTCATCCAGGGGCGGGCGCTGGTCTTCACGAATTCCACGGTTTCGGCAAAGGCGGCCCTGGCAATGCCGAGATCGATGCCGGCATGGATGATTTGATCCACCGGACCTATGGTCGTTGGTCGTTCGAAACTTGCGTGATGCGCAAGGACGGCGTCGGCGTTGACATAGACATTGTGCAGGATGGTTGTGCCGCTGCCGGAGGTGCGCTGGCCGAAACCGTCCCAGTCGTCGATGATCTGGATGCCTTCGGTGCTGCGTGGGACGAGGGAGATGGTCAGTTCATTCCGCGCGTCGAGCGCTGAGATCGCGATCCAGTCGGCGAAAAGCACACCGGCGGCATAGGATTTGCGGCCATTGACGCGATGACCAGGTCCTTCCAGCGTCAGGCGGGTGTTGTCTTGCCCGGCCGTTGCGGTGCCGGGTTCGGAGAGGGCGTTGCCGAAGCGATCGCCGGCCAATGCCCTCGCAAAGAAGGTGTCCTTCTGTTCTTCGCTGCCGCCAGTGCGTAGCGCCTCGAGAATATAGAAATGGTTCCGTGCAATCTCGGCGATCGAAGGATCGGCTTCCGCCAGGATGGCGATGATTTCGGCGAGAATGGAATTGGAGATGTCGAGGCCGTCATATTCGGAGGGCGTGGTGATGCCGAGCAGTCCGGATTGCGACAGGGCCTCCGCTTCCTCGTAGGGGAGCACGCGGTTGATGTCGCGGTCGCCTGCCTGCTGCGCGAAGCGGGCGGCCAGCGATCGGGCGATCTGCAGCGCTTCCTCTTCGCTTTGAATGCGGTGCGCGGGCGGCCTGACATGCTCGTGCAACTGCGAAACAGTTCCCATCCATCACTCCATCAGCCGATGGCATATTCAGTGACTTAGCCTTGCCAAATCCATAAGCTCTTAATTTCTATAGATGTACTGTACATTAGATTTTCTTTGCTTATGCCGATCTGGCTGTTTGGCATAATAGGCATCGAATGGAGAAATTGTAAGCGTGCGGCCCGATTAGCCGCCGATTGCCATCCAGGAGAGCGCCATGGTCGCGACATTGATCGTTCCCGGTTTGAATGGTTCCGCCGAGGGCCACTGGCAGCGCCATTGGGCGCGCGATCATCGGGCTGCGACCATCGTCCGCCAGACCTCCTGGGCAAGACCGGTGCTCAAGGATTGGCTGGCGGCATTGGAGACCGAACTGGAGCGGGCAGGGGAAGTGTGGCTCGTCACCCATAGTCTCGGATGCCTGCTTGCCGCAAACCTCGCAAATCGGCCTGCTGCTCGCCGTGTGAAGGGTGCTTTTCTCGTCGCGCCTTGCGATCTGGGGCGGACGGAGCAGCTGCATCCAGGCGCCATCGATTTCGGCACGATGCCGGCCGAGGCCCTGCCATTTCCGAGCCTCGTCGTCGGCAGCCGGGACGATCCCTACATGGATTTTGCCGAGCTTTGCGGCTTTGCCGCGCACTGGGGCAGCGAGTTTCATGATCTCGGCCATGCCGGCCACATCAATATCGCCAGCGGTTTCGGTCGCTGGGAGCAGGGCTATCGATTGTTTTCCGACTTCACCAAGCCGCTTGAAAACCAAAGGAATAAGCGCACAAGACCGCGATTGCAGGATGTCTTGTGTCCGGCCATGTCGTAGGACGACATCAGCCATCAAAGCGCCGGTCGCAAGAAAGCGCTTGCTACCGGCGCATTTTCGCGCTTTCATATACGACTAAATAAGTAGACTATATGAGCAACCAAATTCCTCCGGGCCAATGGGCTTGCGGTATGAAGGTTGCCGAAGGGAACAGGGTTTCGCGCTGGAGCGGAAACCCGCCTGAAGCATTCCTCTTTCGGATGAGAGCCGAAGTGGGAAATGCGCTTCAGGTTCAAGGAACCAAAGCGGCCCTTGTGTGTTTACGGGCGCGCAGCGCTTCGCGGCCTGATGGCTGCGAGCCGCATGAGGTTCACCGGCAAAGTATCAGTATGCCCTTAGAAAAGCATGATCGACCACCTCGCCCCCCAGGAGTTGATATGACGGTTCAGGGATTTTTCTCCGCCAAGGCAAATGCCGCGGCACAGGCCTATGGGATACCGCGCATCGCCGTTATCGGCCGCGGCTTTTCCGGCATGATGATGGCGATCGCCTTGATGAAGACGGTGCGGACGCCATTTCACCTGCAGCTCTTCGATCCCAATTCCAGCGTCAGCGGCGGTCAGGCGCTCGCCTCCGGCCATAGCAGCGAAATCCTCAACAGCCGCGTGCGCGATCTCTCGGTCTCCGCCGGCGATCCCGATGATTTCAACGACTGGCTCTGTAGCAACGCCCCGTTCCGCAGTGCCGTGCCGGCGGCGATACCCGGATTTCTGCAGATATTCGTGCCAAAGAGCATTTTCAGCGATTATGTCTATCAGCGCTTCTCCGAGGCGCTGTCTTCGCGGCGTGATATCACGGTGCAGGTGAGCGGCGAGACGGTGGTCGGCCTTCGCCGCGGCCGTGGTGGCCGTTTTCTGGTGGAAAGCGCCGGCGTTTCCAATCCGCTGTTCGACATGGTGGTCCTGGCGACCGGTTACGGCATTGCCGATGACCAGCCGCAGAGCGGCGAGCCTGTGGCGACGCCGACGACCGTACGCGCCCGCCGCTTGGTGTCGCGCCCGCATACGGTTTTGCTCGGCAGTGGCCTGCGCGTCGTCGACCGGCTGCTGCAGATGCGCGACAGCGGCTATGACGGCCAGATCACTCTTGTTTCCAGACGCGGCTTCCTGCCGCAAAGCCACACCCGCAGCAATGCTGATCCGGTCTTTCCAGCCGAAGCGATGCCCGGTAATCTCAGCGAGATCGTCCGTTTCATTCGCGCGGCTTGCGAAAATGCCGAGGCCAACGGGCAGAACTGGCAATCCGTCATGAACGGCCTGCGCAAGCATGCCCGCTCGCTCTGGCGGTCGCTGCCGGCGGGCCAGAAACAGCAGTTCAATCGCCATCTGCGCGCCCTTTACGACAGCCACCGCAATCGCCTGCCGGAGGCGCTGCATGTTCGGCTGCAACAGGAACTCGCGGAGGGCAACACGTTGTTGCGTCGCGGACACTTCCTGCGGCGCACGCCGACCGGATTGACGATGAGGCCGGCCGGCCAGCAGGGCATCGAGCCGATCTATGCCGACGAGGTGATCGACTGCCGCTGTCAGGCGCCCGACCTGACGACGCCGCTGATGCAGAGCCTGATCGATGCTGGCCTTGCCATGCCGGACGAGCTCGGCCTCGGCCTTGCCGTCGAGGCCACCGGCGCACTTTCGGTGGATGGTCGCACGACCGACGGGCTTTTCGCCGTGGGGCCGCTGGGGCTCGGGAGCCTGCCGGATATCGATCTGGTGCCGGAGATCGTGATGCAGGCCTATGCTGCGGCGGAAGGCGTTGCGGCGCGGTTCTATCCGCAATGCAAGGCCGTGTAATAGAGCCATATCTCGCTGGTCGAGGGTGGCACATGACCAGGTACGCACGTTCAAGAGCGTCAATCGGCATCGCCTTCATCCTGATTCTGCGAAAAGGATGAGTAATGGTGAGCTCGCCATTGCCGCCATGGGCTTATAGACCTATCTCCCGAGGGCAGTGTTGGGAGACAGGCAATGGCAGCAAAGCCGATCGTTTGTACGCCGGAAGAGGTATTAAGCTTCTGGTTCGAGGAGTGTACGAGCGAGGACTGGTTTCGCTCGACGGTCAAACTCGACGAAGAGATCGGTCGTCGGTTTCGTGACACGCATCTGGCTCTGGCGGCAGGGGTGAGCGATCTCTGGCGAGCGACGCCGGGAAACCGACTGGCCGCAATCATTGTCCTCGATCAATTCCCCCGCAATGTCTATCGCGGCACTCCGCTTGCTTTCGCAACCGACGGCTTGGCGTTGCGGGAGGCGAAAGCGGCTCTGGAGGTGGATGCTGATTGGGAGATGCCGGCGGAGTGGCGGATGTTCCTCTATTTGCCGTTCGAGCATGCCGAAAATCTTGCCGAGCAGGATCGGTCGGTTGCTCTTTTCCAAGCGCTCGGTCTGGACGAACAGATCGACTATGCGCTCCGGCATCGCGCCGTTATCGCCGCTTACGGCCGTTTCCCACATCGCAACGCCATGCTTGGGCGCGTGTCGACCGAGGCCGAGAAAGAGTATCTCGCCCAGCCGGGAGCGGGCTTCTAAGGGGATAAGGGTGGCAAATGCCTTTCTGTCGCCTTTCTTTGCCTTACAAGGCTTACGCGTAGGGACTATGAAATGCACAATCGCAGTATAGGTAGATTCCGTTCTTTCATTTCTTCCGCGCGGCGAATCCGTTTATTCAGGCCGCCAGCGACTTTATCCGCGACGAGGAGCTTTGCTTGCGCCTGCTGAAACACCGCCTCCGTTTTCTGTCCTTGCTGCTTTTGGGATTGAGCTTTGCCGTGACGGCAAATCCTTTGGCGGGCGGGCATGCCTTCGCGCAGGATCAGCAACAGGTACAGCCGGCCCAGCAATCGGATCAGCCCGCACAATCGGCGCCGCTCGCCAATGGTTTGCTGGACACGGCCGTTGCCGATCTCAACAAGGCGAAGAAGGATTTCTCCTCGATCGAGGACGCTTCCAAGAGTGAAGGTGCGGACGACGATACGCTGGTGGCATTGTCCGGTCGGGCCGATGATCTCAATCGTTCCGTCGCGGCGCTCTCTGCGCGGTTGAAACCACGCTTTGCCGAGATCGACACGCGTCTGACGCAGCTCGGTGCTGCTCCCAAGGAAGGACAGCCGCCGGAAGCGCCGATCGTCACGCAGGAACGTGACCGGCTCACCGCCGAACGCTCGCAGATCAGCGCCGTCACCCTTGATGTCGACAATCTTGTCGCAGCGACCAACCATCTCTCGATGCAGCTCGTCGAAATGCGCCGCAAGCTATTCGCCGAAACGCTGTTCAAGCGCACTGGGATTTCCGCGGGAACTTTCGAGGATGCGGGAACGGCTTTCGTCGACGAGGGCGTAAAGTTCAGCGATGCGGTCACGAGCTGGATCAGCTTCGTGGTGAAGGCAAAGCTCGGGTCGCTCCTTGCCGCCGTCTTTCTGTCGCTCACCGCAGCCATGATTTTCCTGTTGGGCGGCTACCGGTTGTTCGGACGTTATTACGTCCGGGACGAAAACATCGAGAACCCGCCTTATATCAGTCGTCTGTCCGTTGCCTTCTGGTCGACATTGATCCGAACGCTGTCGCTGGCCGCCTTTCTCGTCACGTCCTTTTTGAGCCTTTCGAACTTCAATGTGCTGCGGCCGGATATTGCGCCGGTACTGGCGGCCTTCTTCGGCTTCATCTGGCTGGTCTATTTCGTCGGTCGTCTTAGCAATGCCGTTTTCGCGCCTTTCAGGCCGCATTGGCGGCTCGTCAAGCTGTCGAACAAGGGTGCGAAGTCGCTGAGCTGGTGCATGCAGGCCATGGCTGTCGTCAACGGCCTGGATTATGTCTTCGATCGTATCAGCGAATCCATGGGGTCGCCGGTTGTCGTCACCGTGGCGAAGAGCTTCTTCGCCGCGCTGTTGATTGGCCTGATCCTGATCACGTCCTCCTTCGGCAAGCCTATTCTCGCCAAGAGCGGCGATCCGGATGATCCTGGCCGCCGCTGGCCGCATGGCATGGCGATCATCCTTCGGGTACTCGGTACATTGCTGATCTTCACGGCGGTCATCGGCTATGTCGGTCTGGCGCGCTTCATCGCGACGCAGCTGATCATGACCAGCGCCGTTCTTGTCACCATGTATATCGGCTTCCAGCTGGGTAAGGCCGTGTCGCGGCAGGGCGTCTTTGCCGAAACGATCATCGGGCGTTTCCTGGAAAACCGCTTCAAGCTTGGCGATGTCGCGCTCGATCAGGCAGGGCTTGTCGCCAGCCTTGCGACCTATGCTGTCGCGCTTTTGACCGGTATTCCCCTGATCCTGCTGTCCTGGGGCTTCCATATCCAGGATCTGGAGCTCTTCGCCTATCGGCTGTTCACCGAGATCCGCATCGGCAATATGTCGATTTCGCTGGTCGGTATCCTCGCGGGCGTGTTGCTGTTTGCCGGCGGCTATCTGGTGACCCGCTGGTTCCAGCGCTGGCTGGACGGCAATGTCATGGCGCGCGGCCAGATGGACCTGGGCGTGCGCAATTCGGTCAAGACCGGCATCGGCTATCTCGGTATCGCGCTGGCGGCCATCTTTGCTATTTCGGCTGCTGGTATCGACCTGTCGAGCCTGGCGCTTGTCGCCAGTGCGCTTTCGGTCGGTATCGGTTTCGGCCTGCAGAACATCGTGTCGAACTTTGTTTCCGGCTTGATCCTTCTTGTCGAGCGGCCTTTCAAGGTCGGCGACTGGATCGTTTCCGGCGCCTCGGAAGGCATCGTCAAGCGCATCTCGGTGCGCGCCACCGAGATCGAGACTTTCCGCAAGCAGTCGATCATCGTGCCGAATTCGGAGCTGATCAATGCTTCCGTCGGCAACTGGACGCACCGCAACCGTCTGGCGCGCTCGGAAATCCCCGTTTCCGTCAGCTTCGAATCCGATCCCAGGAAGGTGATGGATATCCTGCTGGAACTGGTGCGCAACGTTCCGAAGGTGCTGAGAAATCCGGAGCCGCATGTCGAATTCCTGCGCTTTGGCCCATCCTCGCTTGATTTCGAGATGCGCTTCTATCTCTCGGATCTCTCCGACGGCATGGAGATCCGCAACGGTCTGCGGATCGAGATCCTCCGGCGTTTCCGCGAGGAAGGGATTTCCATTCCCTATCCGCATCAGGAACTGCATATCGTTCGCGATGGCAAGCGGGGCAAGCCGAGCAGCATTCTTGCAGAATCGGCGGATGGACCGGAAGGCGAGAGCGCGGAGGTTGTGAAAGAGATTGTTTCTCCGATCGAGCATCCGCTGCCGGAAACCAAAAGCGCCGGCCGCCGCCGTGGCAGGGCGCCGGCAGAGTGATGTGACCGATACGGGTGTGCGGCGTCGCCCGTCTGAAATCAAAAGATCGAAAGTATAGAATAGGGATGCTCCGGTTTTGAAAGACTAGGGCATCGCTCGGTATCCAGATACGAGCCGGGTGCTCTGACGGCTGCTTTCTTCATCTATGGGAAACCAGTCGACTTAACAAATACTCAAAGGCTTTGCTGTAGAAACTCGGACGAGGCGGAGTTTTTATTAGCAGGTTTTATCATGTCATTTTTGGGTATTTCCGGAATGCAATATTCCGGTGGGTCGCTTTCCGGAGCACGCATTCTCCTTGCCGAGGATTCGAATGTCTTTACGTCAATGATCAGCACGAAGCTGAAGGAGCTCCTCGACATCGACATTGAAATCTGCCGCAACTTTGAGGAGTTGCAGCTCGCCTATGACAAATCGTCGGAGCCGATCCGGCTGGCGATCTCCAACATCAATCTGCCCGGCGCGGAAAAGGGTGAGGCGCTGGAATATCTCATCGATCTCAGCATCCCGACGATCGCCTTTACCGGCACCTTCCTTGCGGGCATGCGCGACGAGCTGATCGCCAAGGATGTTGTCGATTATATTCTCAAGGACAATGTCTTTGCCGTCGATCTGCTGGTGGAATCGATCTGCCGTTTCCTCACCAATCATCGCCATCATGTACTGATCGTCGATGATAGCGCCACGGCGCGCGCGTTGTTGTCCAGCCGCCTGAAGCGCTATAATTTCCGCGTGAGCGTGGCAGAGAACGGCGCCAAGGCGCTAGAGATCCTCAAGGCTAACCGCGACATCGGCCTGATGGTCACCGATTACAACATGCCCGATATCGACGGCTTCGAACTGACGCGCCGCATCCGCGCCAGCATCGGTTCGCATGAGCTGCGCATCATCGGCGTCTCGTCCTCCACCAATCGGCTTCTGTCGGCGCGTTTTCTCAAGGCCGGCGGCAACGATTTCATGCTGCGGCCGTTTATCGACGAGGAATTCTACTGCCGCGTGAACCAGAATCTCGACACGCTGCTGCAGATCCAGTCTGTGCGGCAAGTCAGAATGAGTGCCTGACATGTTGGAAGGGGAGAGCCGTGGATGTTCAATCAAGAAAAACGTGAAGATAATTCATGTTTTTCATAAGATTTGTACAATCTATGGTTCCGCTTTCTTCACGAATCCTGTTCACGATGGGACCGATAGCACAGTCGTTTCGTCCGCAATAGCGATGACGAACAGGCGGTGCCAGGCGGTTCGGAGGGCGTGAAAGAAATGGTGGTGCGCGTGGATTTCCTCAGTGATGGCCAAGGTCATCGCCGTGGCAGCCAGGAGATACTTCTGGTGGAAGATTCGCGCATGTTTTCAGCCGTCCTCGGCCACCGCTTCCAAACAGAACTCGGACTTAACGTCACCCACTGCTCTTCGCTGAAGCAACTGAACGAAGTGCTTGCGATCGGTGGGCATGGTTTCACCATGGCGGTCGTCGATCTCAACCTGCCGGATTCGCCGCATGGCGAGGCGCTGGATGTCGCCATCGCTCACCATATTCCGTCAATCGTCTTTACCGCATCCTTCGATGTGGCGATGCGCAGCCGCATCATGGAGCGGCGTATTGTCGACTACGTTCTGAAGGACAATGAATTCGCCCTCGACAATCTCGTCTCCTCCGTGAGGCGCGCCATCTCCAACCGCAGTACGCGCGTGCTGGTGGTGGATGACATGCCGTCGGCACGGCGCGTGCTGGTCGAAATTCTGGAGGCACAGCAGTTCAAGGTGGTTGAAGCCGGTTCCGGCGTCGAGGCTCTGTCGGTGCTCGAGGACTACAGCGACATCGAAATGGTGCTCACCGACTATCATATGCCCGACATGAATGGTCAGGAGCTGACGCGGCGCATTCGCCATCACTTCGGCTCGGATCGGATGCGCGTCATCGGCGTCTCCTCTTCGAATGATCGGCTGCTTTCAGCGGCCTTCCTCAAGGCTGGCGCCAACGACTTCATCTACCGTCCCTTCGTGGAGGAAGAACTTCAGTGCCGCATTGCGCTCAATGTCGAGACACTGTTGCAGCTCAAGCAGTTGCGCGTTTTGGCGGCGAGCGACTATCTGACCGGGCTCTACAACAGGCGGTACTTCTACGATCAGGGTCCGAGGATCGTGAACGAGTGCCTGCGCCGTCAGCGACCGAGTTCGGTCGCGATCCTCGATATCGACCATTTCAAGAAGCTGAACGACACCTACGGTCACGAAATCGGTGATCAGGTGCTGAAGGCGGTCGCCGACCGGCTCAGGTCTCTGTTCGAAGGCAGCGATAGCTTGTTGTCCCGGCTCGGTGGCGAAGAGTTCGCCATTCTCTTCACGGAGACGGATTCACGCGCCGCAACCGCCATTTGCGACGATGTGCGCGTCAGTCTCTCGAACCTGAAGGTCAATGCGGATGACGAGGAATTGTCAGTCACCGTGTCGATCGGCGTGGCCGAGATCGCCGGCTACGAGGCGTTCGAGAATTATTTGAACGCCGCCGACCAGTTTCTCTACATGGCCAAGCACAATGGCCGAAACCAGGTCTATTCCGACTTCAAGATGACGAAAGAAGCGGCCGAATAGGCCGCTTCGATTGTTGATTGGTTACCGATTGTAGCTTCAGATCACCACGCCGGTGCGATTATTCGACATGGTGAGTTTGCGCTCGGCGCGCTCCTGCTGCGGCGAGCGATTGTAGAGTTCGCGATAACACTTGGAGAAGTGCGAGGCGGAAACGAAGCCGCAGGCAACCGCCACTTCCACCACCGGCATGGAGGACTGCACCAGCAGGTGGCGGGCGCGGTCGAGGCGGATTTCCAGATAGTAGCGAGCCGGCGAGCGTCCCATTTCCTGGCGGAAGAGGCGTTCGATCTGGCGGCGCGATAGCCCGGCATCGTCGGCGATCTCAAGCAGCGACAACGGCTCGGCGAGATTGCTTTCCATCAGTTCGATGATCGACAGCACCTTGGCGTTCTGGACGCCGAGGCGGGCGCGTAGCGGCAGGCGCTGGCGGTCGTGCGGGCTGCGGACGCGATCGGTCAATTGCTGCTCGCAGACGCGGTTGACGAGGTTCTCGCCAAAGTCCTGACCGATCAGGTTCAGCATCATGTCGAGCGAAGCCGTGCCGCCGGCACAGGTGTAGAGATTGCTGTCGACCTCGTAGAGATCGGCATAGACTTCCGCCTGCGGGAAGGTCTCGGAGAAGCCAGGAAGGTTTTCCCAGTGGATGGCGCAGCGCTTGCCGTTCAGGAGACCTGCCTGGGCGAGCACATGCGCGCCCGTACAGAGACTTCCGACGGCGACGCCGCGATTGTAGGTCTCACGCAGCCAGGCATTGACCGACTTGTTGTTGAACTCCTCGACATAGATGCCCGAACAGACGAGCACCATGTTCGGCCGATTTTCGCCGCTGAGATAACGGCGCTCGTCGGCGAGCGCCGAATTGACCTCAAGCCCGATGCCGCTGGAGGAATAGACCTTCTGGCCATCGGTCGAGGCAAGTCGCCATGAGTAGGCGGGGTAACCCAGCATGCGGTTGGCGATCCGCAGCGTTTCAACCGCAGCGGAAAACGGCAGCATGGTAAAATGGGGAACGAGAAAGAAAACCAGGGAACGCGTCTTAGTCGGAATCTTGCTCATATCGGGAAAATCCATGCTTCAGGACCATTCCGTATACCTTGCGTCAAATGCGTCGGCTCGATGGTCTAATAGCGACACTGGCATGGATAATAGCGGCCGCAAAGAGATATTTGTGCTGGCTTATTAAAATTGCCACAGGAAAGAAAGCAGGCCAGGTAGCCAAGCAATTCCCTTAGATGGTCAAATATATATGGGGATCATAATCAAGATAAAAGAAAGGCAGGCTTGCACATGCTAGATGTTCGAAAGGCGACACTCGTTTCGGTTGAGCATCGCCTTTAGAATTTTGAGGCTATCACAATCATCGGGCAGCCTTGGGCTTCTTCGTTTCGTCCGCGACTGGCCAGCCGAGATCCTTGCGCATGTCGTCCGAAAGAGACGCAAGCTCGCGCTCGGAACGCCACTGCTGCCAGCGATCGGCGATGCGGGTGATAAATGGCACATAACCACCACTCGCCGGGAGCGTGCTCCGCGTCCTACCGGTGTCTCTATAGATAATCGTCGTCATTTCCAGGTTCCTTTCGGTTTTTAGATGCCCGAAAGGTCGCGACCTTTACGGGTTAATATGGGGCTGGCTTACGTATCAATCAAGCGAATAGATCTTATAGCTGCCATAAGTATTATTGAACGATGGTGCCTTTGCGGGCTTTCGTTCGTAGGCCGACAGCATCCGATCCGGCGGCAAGCCGCGTGCGTTGACGTCGTCGATCAGATGCGCTGGAAAGCGCGCCACGATCTCATCGAGCGTATGCTGTGCCGTCCGCTGGACGACGCGAACACGCATGAGGTTGAACAGGCGAGATGCCTCGTAAAGTATGGTGTCAGCCATGGTCATCGCTCCTTTTCGGCTGCCTTGTCAGTTTCGTTAGGACCAATATGTCCCCTCGTTGACATTCAGGCAAACGAAATGATATGGTGCTTAAGATCAGAAAAATTGAAGGATGCCGATATGACCGTACCGTTTCGCCGGCCCATACCGCTGCTCGACAATGAAGTTCTGCGCACCTTTGTCGCCATCGCCGAGACCGGTAATTTCTCCACTGCCGCCGATGCGGTCTTTCGCACGCCGTCGGCGGTCTCGATGCAGATCAAGAAGATGGAAGAGCAGCTGGGCGTGACGTTGTTTCTGCGCGATGCGCGCTCGGTCAGCCTGACGCAGCATGGCGAAATGCTGCTTTCTTATGCGCGCAACATCCTAGCCTTGTCGAACGAAGCCGTATCGCGTTTCATTATGCCCGAGCTCAGCGGCGTCGTGCGCTTGGGTGCACCCGATGATATCGGCGAGCGCCTGCTGCCGACCATCCTGAAGAGCTTTTCGGAGAGCTATCCCGGCATCATGGTCGATGTCGTCGTGGATATGAGCCTCCAGCTGAAGAAGCGCATCGAGGAGCAGCGCCTGGATCTCGCGCTGATCAATTGCGCGACACGGCCATTTCCGACGGACGGCGAGGTGATCTTTACGGAGCGTCTCGTCTGGGCCGGCGCCAAATGTGGCACGGCCTATCGGCGCGATCCCTTGCCGATCTCGATCTGGGAAGATGGTTGCATCTGGCGGTCGGAAGCATTGGCGCAGCTGGAACGGCACAAGCGGCCCTACCGCGTCTCCTATCTCAGCGCCCATACGATGGCGCAGCGCGCCGCTATCGTCTCCGATCTCGCGGTTGCGCCGTTTCCACGGTCCTACATTGGTGAGGATATGGAGATCCTCGGGCCGAACGAGGGCCTGCCGGAACTCACCTCCTTCGACATTCGCCTGCTGACGGCATCGCAGATGACGGGGCCGATGAAGGCGGTGGCCGATAGCATCCGGCAGGCGTTCGTAGAAATCGGGCGAAAACTGGCCGCGTAAACCGCGGCCAGTTAAGTGTTACTCGCGGCTGCGGCGACGTCTGCGGCCGCCACCTTCGCCGCCTGCATCGTCAGAGGACTGCTTGCGTTCCGGCAGGGTCACGACCTTCGAGAGTTCCGGGAAGGCGTCGACCTTGTTGGGCAGCGCCATAGCATAGACGAAATGCTCCTGAAATTTTGATTCAAGCGCTGTCTCTATCTTCTCGATTTTGCTGACGGTTTCCTCGATCTCGCGGCGATAGCCGCGATTGAGGAGCGCCATGCGCGCGCCGGTGCCGGCGGCGTTGCCGACCGCCTTTACCTTGTCGAGGGCACAATCCGGTATCAGGCCGAGCACCATCGCATATTTCGGATCGATGAAGGTGCCGAAGGCGCCGGCAAGGCCGATGTGGTCGACGTGATCGATACCTTGCTTGTCCATCAAGAGCTTGACGCCGGCATAGAGGGCGGCCTTGGCGAGCTGGATGGCGCGCACGTCGTTCTGTGTCACCGTAATGCGCTGTTCGCCGTCGCGCAGCAGATAGGAATAGGTGCGGCCGTTCTGCAGGATACGCGCCGAGCGCGCCATCATGCCGCCGTCGACCACGCCGTCCTCTGAAATGATGCCGGCGAGGAACATTTCGGCGACCACCTCGATGATCGCCGATCCGCAAATGCCGGTGACGCCGACCGTTGCTGCTGCCTCGGCAAAACCCGGTTCGTCCGACCAGGGTTCGATGCCGATGACGCGGTAGCGCGGCTCGAGCGTCACGGGGTCGATGCGTACGCGCTCGATCGCGCCCGGAGCGGCACGCTGGCCGCTGGAAATCTCGGCGCCTTCGAAGGCCGGGCCAGTGGGCGAGGAGGCGGCGACGACGCGCTGGCGGTTGCCGAGCACGATTTCGGCATTGGTGCCGATATCGACCAGCAGCATCATTTCATCCTGCCGGTGCGGCCCTTCAGCCAGCGTCGCTGCGGCGGCATCGGCGCCGACATGGCCGGCGATGCAGGGCAGCATATAGACGCGCGTGCCCGTATTCATCGGCAAGCCGACTTCGGCCGAGGTCAGGTGTACGGCTCCGGACACGGCAAGCGCAAAGGGCGCACCGCCAAGCTCGGTCGGGTCGATGCCGAGAAAGAGGTGATGCATGATCGGATTGCCGACGAAGACGGCATCGAGAATGTCCTGGCGCGACACGCCGCCATCGGCGCAGACCTTGTCGATCAGCCCGTTCAGCGCCTCGCGCACGGCATTGGTCATCGCGGGCCGTCCGTCCGGGTTCATCATCACATAGGAGACGCGGCTCATCAGGTCTTCGCCGAAGCGGATCTGCGGGTTGGATGTGCCCGCGGACGCGACTGTGCGGCCCGACAGCAGCGAGGAGAGATGCATGGCGATGGTGGTCGAGCCGATATCGCAGGCGATGCCATAGGCTTCGTTCTTCAGGCCCGGATAGAGCGCGATCAGGCGTGGGGGATCGCTCTCATGATCCTGGTGGATCGCGGCGGTGACTTTCCATTCGCCCTTGCGCAGGATCGACTGCACCTGCGGGATGATGTGAAAATCGACTTCCAGATTGTCGTATTTCCAGTCGGCGGCCAATGCCGCCTTCAGCCGGTCGAGATCGCCTGTCGGCTTGTGCATGTCCGGCTCTTCGACCTCGACGTAGCACATGTGCACGGCCGTGTCGCGGGCGATAATGCGCTCGTCGACGGCCTTGCGGACCACCTGCGCATTGATCACCGTATCCTGCGGCACGTCGATGACGAGGTCGCCCTGGATCAGCGCAGAGCAGGAGAGGCGGCGCCCATCCGGCAGATCACGGACCTCGGCGTAGCGCTTTTCCTTCGGGCCGATCGGCGAGAGATGGTTGTTGGCGGAGACGATCTTGTGCTTGGCGAAATTGCCTTCCTGCACGGAAATCTGACAACGCCCGCAGGTCGCGCGGCCACCGCAGACGCTTTCGACATAAACGCCAAGCTGCCTTGCTGCCTCCAGCACCGGTGTGCCGACCGCGAAACGGCCGCGCTTTCCGGAAGGCATGAAGAGGACGAGGGGATTCGTGCTGTCGCTGGCTTGAGCCACGGATCAGCCTTTCTGTTTGCTGAGGCGGCGTACGTTCGAACGAACACGCTTGCTATAGGGCTTCACCGAAGCCTGGGCGATTGCATCGGCGGCGCGGCTCGATGAGACGCGGCCACCTGTTGCCATTGCCGTCATCGCCGCGATGCCCTGTTGAGTGAGAGCCATATTGGTTGCGACCGCACTTTCGGCAGCAGCCATCATCTTCTCGGAGACCATGCGGTTGACTTCCGTGGAATTCACGCCGCCGCCGGTCATGGCCGTCATCCACATTTGCGACAGGCGCATGGAGATCACCATGGGCGCCTGAAACCACAATGTGGCGAGGTCGTTGGAAAGCTTCTGGCTTGGATAGGTCATCACTATTCCCTCGCTGCGCTTGCGCCGGCCCGTGCCGCGCGCCCACCCCGTCGACCACCGCCACCCGCCGTCGGAGCCGCCGCTGTTGGGGCGGCACCACCTTCTGCTTGCTTGTAGTCGCGATAGGTCATGATCCAGTTGGTGCAGTTGGCGTCCGTGCCGTTCAGCACGTTGGCAGCGCGCACGGCTTCCATTTCCTGCGGACGGCAGGGGTTCATGATCGCCGAGGTCATGCCGGCACCAATCACCATCGGGATGAAGCCGGCATTGATGCCATGGCGGTGCGGCAGGCCGAAAGAGATGTTGGAAAGGCCGCAGGTGGTGTTGACCTTCAGCTCGTTGCGCAGGCGGTGCAGTAGCGCGAAGACCTGGCGGCCGGCGTCGCCGAGCGCGCCGATCGGCATGACGAGCGGGTCGACGATGATGTCCTCAGGCTTGATGCCGTAGTCCATGGCGCGCTGGACGATCTTCTTGGCGACGGCGAAACGAACGTCCGGGTCCATGGAAATGCCGGTCTCGTCGTTGGAAATGGCGACGACCGGCACGTCGTATTTCTTGATCAGCGGCAGGATGGCTTCGAGCTTTTCCTCTTCGCCGGTGACGGAGTTGACCAGCGGTCGGCCCTTGGCGACCTTCAGCGCCGCCTCGATTGCCGCCGTCACCGAGCTGTCGATCGACAATGGCACATCGACGAGACCCTGGACGATTTCCAAGGTCTGCACCAGCAGGCCCGGTTCCGTCTCGTTCGGGTTGACCGAGGTGACGCCGGCATTGACGTCGAGCATGGTTGCGCCTGCGGTCACCTGTTCAAGCGCATCCTTGATGACGGTATCGAAATTGCCCTCGATCATCTCGGCGGCCAGCTTCTTGCGCCCCGTCGGGTTGATGCGTTCGCCAATCACGCAAAAGGGCTGATCGAAGCCGATGATGATTTCGCGGGTGGCGGATGCAACGATGGTGCGCGTCATGTCTGATCCTCTGGTCAGTTGGCACGATAGAGCAGATCTATCGTGCCACGATGGGGGTTACAAGCGGGCCGGGCTCCTCCGCCCGCCGCTCGTTTCAATGTGTATGATGGGCGGCGGCTTCGGCCATTTCTTGCTGGTTCTCTTCCTTGCCCTCGCGGATATGTTCCAGTCGCTCGGCGACCAGCGCGTCGGTGCGGTTGGCCTCGTGCTTCCATGGCCGGCGGCCCTTCAGCACGCCGGAATCATGCACCATTTCTGCGACATATTCTTCCTGGCGATAGGCCATGACGTGGACGCCGGATACGCCCTCGATCTCCTTCACCTCGTTGATGATATCGATGCAGAGCTGCTTGCCCTCTTTCTTCTGATCCTGGGCACCCTCGATGCGCTTGATGATCTCATCCGGAATATGCACGCCTGGCACGTTCGAGCGCATCCAGCGGGCAGTTTTTGCCGAGGCGAGCGGACCGACGCCGACCAGGATGAAGCATTTTTCATGCAGGCCGAGATCACGGACCTTCTTCATATAGTCCCGGAACATCGGCACGTCGTAGCAATATTGGCTCTGGACGAACTGCGCGCCGGCCTCGATCTTCTTCGCAAGCCGATAGGGGCGGAAGTCGTAGGGCGGCGCAAACGGGTTGATGGCGGCGCCCAGAAAGACCTTCGGCGGAGAGGTCAGCTTGCGACCGGAGAGGAATTTCGCATTGTCGCGCATGACACGGACGGTTTCGAGTAGCGACATGCAGTCGAGGTCGAAAACCGGCTTGGCGCCCGGTTGGTCGCCGGCCTGCACGCCGTCGCCGGTCAGGCACATGATGTTGCAGACGCCCATGGCGGCAGCCCCCAGCACGTCGCCCTGGATGGCGATGCGGTTCTTGTCGCGGCAGGCGATCTGCATGATCGGCGCATAGCCCATGCGCGTCAGCAGCGCGCAGATGCCGACTGAGGACATGTGGCAATTGGCGCCGGAGGCATCGACCGCGTTGATACCATCCACCCATCCGGAGAAGATCGCGGCGCGCTCATAGACATCTTCGGGATTGGCGCTGTCGGGCGGATTCAGCTCTGCGGTGACGGCGAATTCACCACGGCGAAGCACCCGCTCCAGCCGGCCGAGCGAGGAATGGCCGGGCAGGGGATCGAGCGGCAGATGCGCGCCCAATGGATTTTCATCGATATGCGCCATCGATCAGGCTTCCTTCTTTGCCGCTTCACGGGCCGCGGCGGCTTCCGCCGTCACACGCAGCCAGGAAGACGTCTCGCGCAGCGACTGATTCACCGGCTTCTGCACGTTCAAGATTGCATCGCCATAGGCCATGTTGCGCGAGCCGTTCCAGGCCTGCACCCAGACGCAGGGCATGTCGGGCTCGACTTCGCAATTGCCATTGGCGCGCACACCGCCGCAGGGGCCGTTGCGCAGCTGCTTCGGACAGTTCATCGGACAGGACATGCCGGTCGACGACAGCGCGCACTGGCCGCACATGCGACAGTCGAAGAGGAAGCCCTTCACATTGCGCTCGACGAAAGTGATGGGACGTTCGACGCGCTCGTAGCCGATCTTCTTCCAGAGCGGATGCAGCAGGAGAAAAGCATCGGCGAAGCGGCGGTAGAACCATTCGAGGAAACGCGAATGGCGCACGGCCCAAAGGCGGACAGTGTATTTGCGCCGTGCGCGACGGTTCGGCGAGACGCCGGCGGGCGTATAGGCGCCGCTGGCGGCCTTCGCGCCCGGAGCGGCATTGCCCGGTTTCGGGGCGGGATCAGCCATTGTCGCGGCCCCCGGCCTTCACCAGGGCAATGAGACGCTCCCGGTCATAGGCGGTTTCGAGCTCGCTTGCGGCCTTGTCGGCCTCGGCTTCCAGATCGTCGGAGACGGGTACGGGATCGGCCTTGCGCCATTCGGCCAGATAGTCATCCGTTTCGGCGGCTCCGGTGCGCATGGCGCACATGTCGATCGCTTCGGTGAAGCGCAGAGACAGCTCACGTTTCGCCGCCTGCCGCCCTTTCTTGATGATCACCTGGGCCGGAATATCCCGCCAATAGACGACAATGCGATCCGCCATGCAGAAGTTCTCCTCTTTGATCAAGAATGCACGTCCGTCCACCCCGGGACTGCGCTTGCCACGACGCGGCATATGCCGAAAAACGACGCTCCATGCAAAGCACCTTCACAAACGGCAGTAAACTTCGCCGTCGCGCAAGGCGGCAAGTGTTTTAGGCCGTGATTCAACGCCTTCGATGGTGCCCAGCATGGCGATATCGCAGGGAGGCCGCAAGCGGCGATATGGGATGAATGTCGTAATCAGACAGCCAGCAATTCACGCGCGAGGTCGCCATAGTCGGTGAAGCGGTATTCGTACTCCAGGCCGAGAAAGGCTGCTGCTGCTTTTGCCTTTTCCTGCAGCGCTGGATCCTCTTCCTGCGAGAGATAGACGACTTTGCGGTAATTGCCGAAATACATGTCTCGCAGCTCCGGATGACGGTCGAGGCCAAGCGGCACGATGACGAAGGCTTCGAACTGGCGGGCGAGGAAATCGGTGAGGAAAAACGAGGTGATGTCGTCCTCGCGGGCGGCGAAGGCCTCGTTGCCGCTGAAGAAGGAATAGCAGTGCGGTCCGGAGAGGCGTTCGATACCCTCACGCTCGCAGATCTTGTCGATATCACCGCCCGTACCGCAGTCGGCATAGCCGATGAAGATCTTCTCGAAGCCGCGTGCGCGCGCGTTTGCAATCGCTTCTTCCAAGGCGGGGGCGATCTTCTGCGGGTAGGAATGGTAGATCGCGGGAAGACAGTGCAAGTCGATGTGATCGAGACTATTTATTCTGGTGACCGCAAGTATCTCGCGCGCGATTGCGCCGCACGCGATCACATGAACCTTTTGCAATGTTGTGCGTTTCTTGAGCGGAGGATTTTTCTCCACCTTTTGCCGATCAATATCCATTCCGAGAGGGTTCCAGATCATGACTTCACCGACATTCACCAAAATCGCCGCCGCCTGCGCTGTCCTTATGCTACTCGCTTCATGCGCGAACACAATTCGTGGTGTGGGCAGGGATACCGCCAACGCCGTCAACGCGACGGAAGATGCCGGTCATACAGTCAAGAGGGCCGCCCAATAACTAACTTGGGATGCCAATGGGCCGGCGACAACCCATCGGTTGTCGCCAGTTTGGAATTCGTTGCAATCAGGCTCGTGCAGCCAGGCTGTTGTGCTTGCGCTTCATGAAGTCCTTGGCGGTCTCAACCGCTACGGCCGCATCGCGGCAATAGGCATCGGCGCCGACAGCCTTGCCGAATTCCTCGTTCAGCGGCGCGCCGCCGACGAGAACGACGTAATCGTCGCGCATACCCTTTTCCTTGAGCGTATCGATAACGACCTTCATATAGGGCATGGTCGTCGTCAGCAGCGCCGACATGCCGAGAATGTCGGGCTGTTCGCGCTCGATGGCGTCGAGATAGTTTTCGACCGGGTTGTTGATGCCGAGGTCGATGACGTCGAAGCCGGCTCCCTCCATCATCATGCCGACGAGGTTCTTGCCGATGTCGTGAATGTCGCCCTTGACGGTGCCGATCACCATCTTGCCGAGCTTCGGCGCTCCGGTCTCGACCAGCAGCGGCCGCAAGATAAACATGCCGGCCTTCATCGCATTGGCGGAAAGCAGCACTTCGGGAACGAAGAGAATGCCGTCGCGGAAATCGATGCCGACGATACGCATGCCCTCGACGAGGGCTTGTGTTAGGACATCATAAGGCGTCCAGCCGCGTTGGAGGAGGATATTGGTCGCTTCCTCGATCTCCTCCTTCAGTCCGTCGTAAAGGTCGTCATGCATCTGCTGCACGAGTTCCTCATCAGAAAGTTCCGCGAGAATGATTTCGTCGTCAGACATGCGCTCCATCCCATTTTCGTGCAGTGCCTCGGAAGCTTGTATAAAATACTGCCTCAATAAGCGATAAACCTCAACGATGACAAAACTCTTTTCGAAAGCGACGCTGCACGGATAATTCGCGACGGATGGGGGCGAGGCGATATCCCTGCGTGCATGTCTGTCCTATGCTAGTCGCTGGCGCATAGAGGAATGTCCATGCGACGGAATAGAGTAGCATGGAGCAGAATAGACGCATTCATGCGGAGGAGCGAGGAAGCATCATGGACGATATCATTGAGCAACCGGCCGCGGGCGGTGATGGTGGCGGACGGCGTTCGCGCGGCGAGGGCAGGGGTGCTGCTGCACGACGCGCATCGCGCAGCGGCGGCGGACCGGGTCCGTCGCTTCCCTATATCGTCCGGAAGATCGGCGTCTATGAGGTGCTGGACGAGGAAGGCCTGCAGCTCATCGAGCGCAACGCCGACACTATACTCGAGGAAATCGGCATCGAGTTTCGCGACGACGCGGAAGCGCTGGCGCTGTGGAAAGACGCCGGTGCCGACGTCAAGGGGCAGCGGGTGCATTTCCCGAAAGGGCTTTGCCGCGAACTTCTGAAGACCGCGCCGAAGGAATTCACCTGGCATGCGCGCAATAGCGACCGCAACGCCCATGTCGGCGGCAAGGCGACGATCTTCGCGCCGGTTTATGGCCCTCCCTTCGTCCGTGATCTCGAAGGCAATCGCCGTTACGCGACGATCGAGGATTTCCGCAATTTCGTGAAGCTTGCCTATATGGCGCCGTCGATGCATTCGTCGGGCGGTACGGTCTGCGAGCCGGTCGACGTTCCCGTCAACAAGCGCCACCTCGATATGATCTACAGCCATATCAAATATTCCGACAAGCCGTTCATGGGCTCGGTCACCGCGCCTGAGCGCGCCGAGGACACGATCGCCATGGCGAAGATCGTCTTCGGCGACGATTTTGTCGAAAACAATTGCGTGACGCTGAACCTGATCAATGCCAACTCGCCGATGGTGTTCGACGAGACCATGCTCGGTGCGCTGAAGGTCTATGCGCGCCATAACCAGGCTTCGGTCGTTTCGCCCTTCATCCTTTCCGGCGCTATGAGCCCGGTGACGGTAGCTGGCACGCTGACGCAGATCCTGGCCGAAGTACTGGCCGGTGCCTCCTTCACACAGCTGATCCGCAAGGGGTCGCCGGTGCTTTACGGCACCTTCGCCGCCTCGATCTCGATGCAGTCGGGTGCTCCGACCTTCGGCACGCCGGAGCCGTCGCTGGTGTCCTATGGCTCCGCCCAACTCGCCCGGCGTCTCGGTCTGCCGTTCCGTACCGGTGGTTCTCTTTGCGCCTCCAAGGTGCCTGATGCACAGGCGGCACATGAATCGGCCAATACGCTGAACATGACGCTGCTCGCCGGCACGAATTTCGTGTTGCATGCGGCCGGTTGGCTCGAAGGCGGTCTGGTTTCCTCCTACGAGAAATTCATGATCGACCAGGATCAGCTCGGCATGATGCAGAAGATGGCCGAAGGCGTGGATCTCTCCGAAAACGGTCAGGCTCTGGACGCCATCCGTGAAGTCGGCCCCGGCAGCCACTATCTCGGCTGCGCCCATACGCAGGCGAACTTTCAGAGCGCTTTCTATCGTTCGGCTCTGGCCGACAATAATTCCTTCGAGCAGTGGGAAATCGAAGGCCAGAAGCGTGTCGAGCAGCGCGCCAACGCACTTTGCCGCTCCTGGCTGGATCATTACGAAGCTCCGCCGCTCGATCCCGCGATCGACGAGGCGCTGCTGGCCTATGTCCAGAAGCGCAAGGATTCGATGCCGGACGCCTTCACCTGAAGAGAGCCCGATGCCGCCAGGGAGCAAGGCGGTGCGGTACGGGTTGCCGATCTGATCCAGAAGGAAGTCTGGCGGCCGCATTACGAATATAAGGGGCCGCGTTGATGAGCGGCTCTACCATTGTCAGGAAACTCCGTGCGGCGCTTGGCGCCCACGGAGTTTTTGTTCGTGGCCTGGTATGGTTTGACGACGGCGATGGACCGCTACTACAGGATGGGACGCCGGCCCGAAGTGTCATCCTGCTTGGCAATATCGGAGGCTCGATCTGGGAACCGTTTTCGCGCTGGCGGCAATTGCCGGAAAATGCCAGATGTCGCGATCCGCTCGACGACTGGTCGAAAGCGATCATTCAGCCGATTGCCGCAACTTTCAGCGCGACCGCTTATTTCCCGTCCGATCCGCCCTGGCAGCCGTTTCAGCGGTGGGCAATGCAGGCGGAAGGTCTGAAGGCATCGCCGCTTGGCATCCTGATTCACCCGGAATATGGCCTGTGGCACGGCTATCGCGGTGCCCTGGGGTTCGCCGATGCCGTCGAGGCAGGGGAGCCAGCCGTGGTTGCTGCGCATCCTTGCGATCATTGTGTTGAAAAGCCTTGCCTGACGGCCTGTCCTGTCGGTGCGGTCACATCCAGCGGCTTCGATGTGGCGGGCTGTCGGTCGCATCTCAGGACGGATGCTGGGCGGGCCGGCTGTATGGTCAGTGGTTGTCTGGCGCGCAACGCCTGTCCCGTGGGGACCAGCTATCGTTATTCGCCGGCACAGCTTGCCTTTCACATGGCGGCGCTCCACCCTTAGAAAGCTAGGCGATTCCTTCTTTCGCCGCATTTCCGATGCGCTTTGCCATGGCCGAAATTTTCTCCGGAGTTGTCGCTTGATTCGATTGCTGACTGTGCTTGCCATTCTCGCCTGTGCCACCACGGCCTTTGCCGACGAGGCCTGCCGCAAGGTTCTGCATCTTGGCGACAGCTACACCGTCTGCACCTTCGATCCCGCCGTCGACGGCATCCAGCTTTATGAATACGACCGCAGCGGCAAGCCCTACGGTTCGTTCCGGGCGCTGGAAAGCGATCTCGCCCAGGACCGCCTCTTTGTCCGTTTCGCGATGAACGGCGGCATGTATCAGGACGACCTCTCGCCCGTTGGCCTCTATGTTGAGGCCGGCAAGCAGTTGAAGGCGATCAACACCAACAAGGGTTGGGGTAATTTTCATCTCCTGCCGAACGGCGTCTTCTATATCCAGCCCGGCCGCGCCGGTGTCATGGAAAGCAGGGCCTTCCTTGCCTCCGGCATCAAGCCATTTTACGCGACGCAATCCGGGCCGATGCTGGTGATTGACGGCAAGCTGCATCCGTCGTTCCTTGCCGACAGCACCAGCTTCAAGACGCGCAACGGCGTTGGCGTTTCGGCCGACGGCAAGGTGATCTTTGCCGTGTCCGACGGTTTCGTCCGCTTCCATGATTTTGCGACCCTGTTCCGCGACGATCTCGGCTGCGCTAATGCGCTCTTCCTCGACGGCAGCATCTCGAGCCTCGACATACCGGAATGGCGGCGGCGGGACGGCCTCTTCCCGCTCGGCCCAATCATCGCGGTGACGCAATCGCTGCCGGGCTGAGTGCAATGAGGCGTAAGGTTGGAACCAGCCACAATCGCTAATCCAGATCGCAGGGGGATTTTATCCTTCGGATGCAGATTGTCGGATTGGGGCTTCGAACATCGATGACGGAAATTGCAGGCGAGGCAAAAGCGCTGATCTTCATGACGGCGCGCGATTGCGAAATGTATGTCAGGCAATCCCTGGCGAGTCTCTCCAGGCAGACGCTCGATGATCAGCACGTTCTCTTCATCGACGATCGCTCCGACGACGACACCGGTGTTATCGCAGCGGCGCTGCTCAAAGATCTCTTCCCCAATCGCCACACCTTCATTCGCAATGAAACGCGCCTCGGAAAATCGCGTAACGTCTGGGAGCATCTGAGGCCGCGCACGAAAACGGCCGAGTTCATCGCCGTGCTTGATGGCGACGACCAGCTGATCATTCCCAATATTCTGGAGCGGATGTCTGAGAGCTATGCCGGTGGGCAGGATGTCGTCTGGACGAACTTTATCACCGATGGCGGTGGGGTCGGCGGCAATGGTGCTCTCGATCCCAACCTTTCGCCGCGCCGGCAGGGCTGGAAGACCAGCCATCTCTTCAGCTTCCGCGCCTCGCTGCTGGATAATGTTCCCGAGGGTTATTTGCGCGACGATGCTGGACAATGGTTCATCGCGGCCTGCGACATCGCCCTTGCCCTGCCCATTCTCGATCAGACCCGACGCTATGAGTTCATCCCGGTCAATGCTCACCGTTACACGGCGACCAACCCCTATTCGCACCATAATCTCGATCCGCAGTCGCGCGGGTTGAATTCCACGACGCAGCAGCGGTCTGCGCAAGAGGTGTTCAACAAGCCGCCCCTGCCGCTGACCCGGCCGGCAAAGACAGCCGCGACGCCGGTGGTGGCCAGCGTCGCTGCCGAACATCGTGCGCCGGCTGCGGGCATCGTCCCCGATGCAGCGCAGGCCTGGCAGGAGACGGCGGGCCAGATCCTGGTGGCCGGTTATCCGACCCTGCTCGACGCCCAATCCGCGGCGGGCCGCGATATGCTGACACCGATGCAGATCTGGGCGCTTCGCCGCGCGGCACTCAGCAGGGGCGATACTCCGAATATCCTGCACATCGGCGCGCCGCGTTCCGCATTGGTCTTAGCGTCTATTCTCTCCGGTCTCGATGCCGGGCTGAACTGCCTATGTCTTTCGCCAGAGCAGGTGGGAGACATGGAAGCCCGTTTCATGGCCAGCGGCCTGACCGAGGGCATTTCCATCATCGAATCCGAAGCGGCGAGCATAAATTTCGAAGAATTCTCCGCCGCTTTCCCCGATACACGACAGATCAGCGACGACATCAAGTTCGATCTGGTGGTCGTGGATCTGTGGAATACGTCCTATCCGGTCGAGAGCGCGCTTGTTGCCCTGCCGGCGTTGGCAAACAACCTGTCGCCACGCGGCTTCGGTTTCTGCCTTTTCGCCCAGGATGGGGCCACTGAGGCGCTGGCGGCGAAACGTTGGGCCAGCGTCAGCACCGGCCTGAAATTCTGCCTCGATGCCATCGGCGGCAGCGGATTGATGGTCATCGGCGGCCGCTGATGATGCTCTCGAACGCGCCGGCATATTCTCGATAAACCTTTGCATGTTGGAAAGAACCGCGATGACTCTGCAAGCCACCGTCGCCTGCGAAGTGAACAGCTACCGGACCCCGGTCCGGTTCCACCTTCCCAATCCGAACGATCATATCCAGAGGATCATCCTGCAGAGCCGTGCGTTCTACGAGCGGTCCATGCTGGAAGACATCGGATCATCCCTGCCGGAGGATGCCTTTGTGATCGATGTCGGAGCCAATATCGGCAATCATACGCTGTTTTTCAGCGCCGTTGCCGGTGCCAGGATACTGGCCATCGAGCCGAATGGGGAAGCGCTACATATTCTTCGGGCAAACGTAAGTCTGAACGGCTTGCAGGATCGTGTCGATATCAAGCCGATAGCCTTGGGTGCCGAGGCGGGCATGGGAAACATTATCGAAGAGGATTCCTCCCGACTAGGGATGGCCCGCGTCATGGTTACGGCTGACGGGCAGGTTCCCGTGGCTCGCCTTGACGACATCGTTCGGGAGCAGCATGTGCACCTGATCAAGATCGATGTCGAGGGCATGGAGGTGGACGTGTTGCGCGGCGCTGTCGGCACGATAGAGCGATGCAGCCCGAGGCTGCTCGTCGAAGCGGCGACGGCGCAGTCGCTGCAGGATGTCGAGGCCATCTTGCGGCCGCTCGGCTATCGCAAGATCAAGGTCTACAACGAAACGCCGACCTATCTGTTCGAAGCGAAGTTCGCCGAAGCCTCTCCGGAGAGGCGCATTCAGGCGATCGACCCCACGCATGTCGCCGCCCTGCCGCCGACGGAAGAGATCGTTGCCGGCATGGCGACGGTCGCCGGCAACGAGGTCGCGCTGCGAGCGACCGTCATGTCTCTTTTGCCGCAGGTCGATCGGCTCTATGTCTATCTCAACGGCTTCACGGAAGCGCCACGCTTCATCGCCGAACATCCGAAGATCCGGCATTTCATCGATACCGATGGTAGTCGCTATGGCGATGCCGGCAAGTTCTGGGGGCTGGAGCAGGTCAAGGACGCCGTTTATATCAGCTGCGACGACGACATTGTCTATCCCGATGATTTCGTCGCCCGCATGGTTGGCGAGTTGGCGCAATTGCGGGGCCAAGCCGTCGTCAGCGTACACGGTTCG
The DNA here is from genome assembly GCF_058803745.1 of Rhizobium sp. GW821-FHT14E12. NCBI lineage: Bacteria > Pseudomonadati > Pseudomonadota > Alphaproteobacteria > Hyphomicrobiales > Rhizobiaceae > Rhizobium > Rhizobium sp. GW821-FHT14E12. The sequence continues at coordinate 581,540 of NZ_JBXAPH010000001.1, read as the reverse complement.
ATCATCTTGCAGCCGAGCCACGGCTATTACAAGGATCGCAGTCGTGCCGTCTTCCATTATGAGCGTGCCCTGATGCGCCGGCGGCGGGTCCATGTGGCGGCGACCGGCACCAGCGCTTTCCATTCCAGCATTGTACAGGTGACGCTCGCTGATTTCCGTCATCGCAACATGGCGGACATCTGGCTCTCGGAATATTTGCATCGCCGGGGCATTCCGTCTTATGTCGTCCCGCGGAACGACGGCTGGCTGAAGTCGATAGAGGTGCCGCGCGCGACGATCTATGCGCAATCGGCAGCCGGCACGGGCTCGGCCTATGACAGTTCGAGCAGGCAGGACGAAGTCCTGTCGTCGATGTATCCGATCTCGCTTCTCAGTTCGGATGCGGAGGATGCTTCTTCGATCATCTATCTGGTGGATTCCGACCGTCCCGACGGGCTGGTGGAGTTCATTCTGGCCGTTGCCGGGCGCGAGCGCGATCCGATTGTTTTCGTGACCTGCGATCATGAAACCGAAGCCATGCGCAATGTAACTCTCCATCCGGAGTTTCTCTGCGAGGTGCATCTCATTGCCCGCAGTGGCGGCAATGCATCCGCCTATTTCGAATTGCTGTCGAAGCATGCGGGGCGGGTCAAAGCCTGGACTCTTCGCGGCGGCAACGAACTGAAATTGGCGGGTGCCGGTGAATGGGAAAAATGGTTCGCACCCAGCCCCCAGTCTTGAATTCCATGCCCGCGGCAACTCCGGCAGGACATGCAAGCCGCGAGTGATGATCGCTCGGTCTCCGCCCGCTCAGGCAATAGCGGGCGTGATTGGGAGCCAAAATTCAGGCTTTGATATTGGCGATGCTTACCCGCGGCGCCGGCGTTCGCGCACGGGTGCGGCTCCACCTTCATTCGCGGTCTTGTTGCGCAGCGGGCCGATGCGCTCGATGATGGTTTCCAGCGTTGGGCGGGGGCCGGGCGTATAATTGTCCAGCGCCTCGCGCATGGCGGCGAGGTGGTTGCAGGACGTGCCGCAGCAACCGCCAATGATCTTGGCGCCGGCGTCGCGGGCAAGGCGCGCATAGTCGGCCATCAGCGACGGCGTGCCGGAATAATAGATCTCGGCGCCACGGTATTCGGGAATACCGCAATTGCCCTTGACGATGATGGTTGCTGTCGGGTCGGCCTCGGTCATGTCGAGCAGGCTCGAGAGAATATCCGATGCGCCGACACCGCAATTGGCGCCGGTGGCGAGCGGACCTTCGCCGACGTCCTTGGCAACGCCTTGGAGGTCCTTCGGATGCAGGCCCATCATCGTCTTGCCGGCGGTGTCGAAAGAGCCGGTATAGGTGTAGGGCAGGCCGACCTTGACGGCAGCCTCAGCCGCGGCGCGGATTTCTTCCGCCGACGACATGGTCTCTATCCAGGCGACATCGACGCCACCGGCCTTCAAGCCTTCGATCTGCTCGGCAAAGGCGGCAACGGCATCCTCATAGGTCAGCGCGCCGAGTGGCACCAGCAGCTCGCCGGTCGGGCCGACGGAGCCGGCGACGATGACTTTTCGGCCGGCCTTGTCGGCGACGGCGCGGGCGATTTCTGCTGCCGTCTTGTTCAGGCTGTGAACGCGATCCTGCGCATGGTGCAGCTTCAAGCGGTGGCGCGTGCCGCCGAAGGTGTTGGTGAGGATGATATCTGCGCCGGCATCGACGAAATCCTGATGCAGCTTGGTGATCCGTTCGGGATGTTGTTCGTTCCAGATCTCCGGCGCCTCACCGGCCTCCAGCCCCATGGCGAAGAGATTGGTGCCCGTCGCGCCGTCGGCGAGCAGCACGCCCTTTTCGGCGAGAAGATCGGTCAAGGGATTGGCTGTGACGGTCATGGGGCCTCCTCGGATGTTCTGGATTGAAATGTAGATATAAACATTTCTTTATATGATCGCAATGTCAGGATAAAGGCAGAGCTTGCTCGATAATCCGATGTGAAGGAAAAAGCGCCCGGGCAGGGCGCTTTCCACTTTGCGACGGTGATCGATTTCAGGCGGCTGCCATTCTCGTCGTTTCATGCGTCGTCGGTGTGACCATGGCGGTGATGATGCCTTGCAGGTCGATCGTACCGATCGGCCGACCGGCGGCATCGGTGACGATGGCCGAGTTCTGCGCGTTGTCGGTCATCTGCTTGGCTGCCATTTCCAGCGTCATGTCGCCGGGCACGCGGGGGCCGTGGGCTTCACCGGCAATCGGCTTCATGATGGTCTGGGTCTGGATGACGCGGCCGCGGTTCACTTCCTTGACGAAAGCGGTGATGTAGTCGTCGGCGGGTCTGAGCACGATCTCCTGGCCGCTGCCTTGCTGCACGACCTTGCCGTCGCGCAGGATGGCGATCTTGTCGCCGAGGCGCAGCGCCTCGTCGAGGTCGTGGGTGATGAAGACCACGGTCTTCTTCAATTCCTTTTGCAGGTCGAGAAGCACGCTCTGCATGTCGACGCGGATCAGCGGGTCGAGCGCGGAATAAGCTTCGTCCATCAGCAGGATGTCGGCGTCGTTGGTCAGCGCCCGGGCAAGGCCGACGCGCTGCTGCATGCCGCCGGAAAGCTGGTTCGGATAGTGGTTTTCGAAGCCTTTCAGGCCGACGCGCTCGATCCAGTATTGACCCTTTTTCGCGCTTTCGGAGCGAGAAACGCCCTGGATATCCAGGCCGTAGATGGTGTTTTCGATCACCGTGCGGTGCGGCAGCAGGGCGAATTTCTGGAACACCATCGCGGTCTTGTGACGGCGGAATTCGCGCAGGGCATTCTCGCTCATCTTGCAGACATCGACGCCGTCATAGAGCACTTCGCCGGCCGTCGGCTCGATCAGCCGGTTGATGTGGCGGATCAGCGTCGACTTGCCGGAGCCGGAAAGGCCCATGACGACGGTGATGGCGCCGGCCGGCATGTCGATGTTGATGTCCTGCAGGCCGAGAACATGGCCATGCGTCTCGTTGAGCTCGGCCTTGCCGAGGCCGTTCTTGACCGCATCCACATAGTCGCGCCCGCGCCGGCCGAAGATCTTGTAGAGGTTCTTGATCTGGATCGCGTGACTAGCCATGGATGACCTCCGAGTGCTTCTGGAGCCGTCTGCCATAGGCCTGGCTCGTCCGGTCGAAAATGATGGCGATGGCGACCAGGGCGAAGCCGTTGAGGAAGCCGACGGTGAAGAACTGGTTGTTGATGGCCTGCAGCGTGTTCTTGCCGAGCCCGCCGACGCCGACCATAGAGGCGACGACGACCATGGCGAGCGACATCATGATGGTCTGGTTGATGCCGGCCATGATGGTGGGCAAGGCCAGCGGGATCTGCACGTTGAACAGTTTCTGCCGGTGCGACGAACCGAAGGCGTCGGCCGCCTCCAGCACTTCCTTGTCGACGAGGCGGATGCCGAGATTGGTCAGGCGGATCATCGGCGGGACGGCGTAGATGACGACGGCGATCAGGCCCGGCACCTTGCCAATGCCGAAAATGACGACAACGGGGATGAGATAGACGAAGCTCGGCATCGTCTGCATCACGTCGAGGGTCGGGTTGATGATTGACTGCAGCCGGTCGGAGCGGGCCATCAATATGCCGATCGGAAGACCGATGACGATGGCGATGAGGGTACAGACTGTCACCATGGCGAGCGTCACCATCGTGTCGCCCCATAGACCACAGACGCCGATTAGGATCATGGAAATGGCGGTGCCGGCGACGATCTTGAGATTGCGGCTGGCGGCATAGACGACGCCCATCATGACAAGGATCACGATAAACCAGGGCGTGTTGGTGAAAAGCCATTCCAGATGGTTCAGGAACCATTGCAGCGGCTGCACCACGGTGTCGATGATATTGCCGTAGGAGCGGACGATCGCCCTGAAGCCGTCATCGATATTCTTGCGCGCGAGGCGGATCAGCGTCTCGTCGATCGCCGGAAAGTTACACAGAACGTCCGGCAGGAAACTACATTGAATAGCCATGGACTTCCCCTTCTTGCCCGGTTGTTGTCCAGCCCGTGCGTGTGGCTTTCACGCCAGCTGGTACAGCAACACTGAGCCGGTTCTTCAGGCTGCTTCTTCCTTTTTACATCATTCGCAGGCGCCATTCTGGACTTGTTGCGACCTTGGGCCGTGCCGGCCTGTCGGTATATGAGCGTTACCGCGGCCGTTGCGAATGCGGAACTGGCGGCCGACAGAGCGCCTGCCGCCAGTTTCGGTGGCTCCTATCAGAGCGATGCCTTGACCTTGGTCGCGACATCGGCGGAAACCCATTTGGTCCACATGTCGGGGTAGGTCTTCAGGAAGTACTTTGCCGCATCTTCGTTCGTGCCCTGGTTATCCGTCATCCAGGCCAGAACCTTGCCGACCGTGCCGTTGTCCCATTTGCGGGTCTTGACATAGTCCATGGCAACGCTTGCCTTGGATGCGAAATCCTTGGTCACGACCGTATAGACTTCGGAAACAGGATAGGAATTGACCTTCGGATTGGCGCAATCCTGCTGCGAGGTGCAGGCGTCCCATTCCTTCTTGTCGTGCGGCACGTCGAAGCTCAGGCGCACCATGTCGTATTTGCCGAGGATGGCGGTCGGCGCCCAATAGTAGCCGAGCCAGCCGGTCTTCTTTTCGAAGGCGTTGGCGATCGAGCCATCGAGGCCGGCGGCCGAGCCGGTATCGACCAACGTGAAGCCAAGCTTCTCGGCGCCAGTCGCCTTATAGAGATTGGCAGTGGAAATCTGGCAGTTCCAGCCCGACGGGCAATTGTAGACGGCCGCCTTGGATTTGTCTTCCGGGGCAGGGAATAGTTCCGGATGTTTCAGAGCATCCTGGACGGTCTTGATGTCGGGATGAGCGTCGGCGAGGAACTTCGGAATCCACCAGCCTTCGACGCCGCCGTCGCTGAGAAGCGGTGCTGCCTCGATCAGGCGGCCTTCGGAAACGGCCTTGTCGAGCGCGATACGCACCGAGTTGATCCAGAGTTCGGGCGCGATGTCAGGCGTGCCCTTCTCGTTCATGGAGGTGAAGGTCGGCTGCGTGTCGCCAGTCACCAGCGTTATGTTGCAGCCATAGCCATTCTGCAGGATGATCTTGTCGACCTGCGCGGCGACGCCGGCGGATGCCCAGTTCATTTCGGCGATCGAAACGTCGCCGCATTCCGCAGCCTGTGCCGAGCCAGCCAAAGCATAGGCACCGACTGCGAAGATGGCGGAAGCGATAAGCTTCTTCATTGGATTACGTCTCCCAGTTTCTCGTTAAGTTACGGAAATCGGAGCCAGGCGAACTTGACGCCTGCCGATCCCCCGTCAGCGTGGTCGAACCACAACCGTTCACGCGCCGCTGACGACGTCTGTCCGGTCCCCTATGCTGCTGTCGTGCGTTTGCTTTTTATGCGGCCGTGAAACCCTGTCGCAGCCATGCTCTCTTCACATCGACGTGAGGCAGCCTAATGATTTGAGGGGGGAAATCAACCTGCTGTTGGTCTGTCCGACTTACGGCGACTTATCGGGAAGCCTATATAAGCGTTTGAATTAGCCTCTTTTCCGCTATTCATGGCTGTAAAATGGGCATTGGGGGCCGAGGGTGAGCGCTCGGATCCGGCAGGGATGAATTGTCTCTAAAATATCGCGTCCGGCAGAGACTTTTTATATTCCATTCGCGGCGTTTTGGGCGTCTTGAGAAAAACCCGAAAATTTTCGGAAAATCTTTCGGATTCATCCTTATTTAAGCACTTGATAACCCTCCGGTAACGATGTCCGGCTATCAATCGAGATGTGGCGGGGGACACCGCCCCATCTCCGGATCAGGTAGTGCGTCCCGGAGATAGCGAGCCTTGCAGTGTAATATGCAAGCGAGCCGGCGTTTTTTGGCAAGCCGCGTCGATCCCCGGATCGCGCGGTTTTCGCGTTTCAGGCACTGGTCTCACTGTTGCCGTCAGAATCGATGTAGCATGTGATCTCGGCACGCGAGCAGGCATTCAGTTTGCTCGCTGAAGGGCGAAGACAAGAGAAAGCCGCCGATGCGGTTGCATGGCGGCTTGTTGTGCGGGCAGGCTATGGCTTGACGGTCAATCAGCCGACGCTGTAGGTGCGGATGAAACCGATGGGGCCGGAGCGAGTGTCGAGCTGCTGAAGCCGGTTGTCGGGGCGGGGTGCCGGCAGCTTGGAATTCCAGGCGATCTGAATGGAATTCTTGTTGTTGAAGATGAAGAGCATCGGGGTATCCTCCAGCCGGATCGGCCAGCTTTTGTTGTATGATTTGGCGGTGGAGATAATCCTCTTGCACGGGGCGAGCAATGGATGAAATCGTCATCCTATGTCGCAAATAGAGTAAATGATAGCGTGGTGCATTCTTGCCCTGGATGGCCGGTTTTCAACCCTTGTTGATGGTGGCGAAATCAAGGCAAAATCCTGGTATTCCAGTGATAAAGACTGATCGGAGCGATGACGGATGACGAAGGCGATCATGCTGCAGGGGACCGGCTCCGATGTCGGAAAAACGGTATTGGTTGCCGGGCTCTGCCGTCTGTTCGCCAACCGAGGCGTCCGCGTGCGCCCATTCAAGCCGCAGAACATGTCCAACAATGCCGCCGTTGCCGAGGACGGTGGCGAGATCGGCCGGGCGCAATGGCTGCAATCGCTGGCCGCGCGCGTGCCGTCCTCGGTGCATATGAACCCGGTGCTTCTGAAACCGCAGTCGGAGACCGGCAGCCAGATCATCGTGCAGGGCAAGGTCTGGGGACATGCGAAGGGCAGGGATTATCAGGCACTGAAGCCGCAACTGCTCGGCGCCGTGCTGGAAAGCTTTGCGACCATGCGCGCCGGAACGGATCTGGTCATCGTCGAGGGTGCCGGTTCTCCCGCCGAAATCAATCTCAGGCAGGGTGACATTGCCAATATGGGCTTTGCCACCCGCGCCAACGTGCCCGTGGTGCTGGTCGGCGATATCGATCGCGGCGGTGTCATCGCTTCGCTGGTCGGCACCTACCACATCCTGCCGGAAGAGGATCGGCGGATGATCCGCGGCTATATCATCAACAAGTTTCGCGGCGATGTCTCGCTATTCGGCGCGGGTATCGAGGCGATTGGCGGTTTCACGGGCTGGCCCTGCCACGGCATCGTGCCCTGGCTGAAGGCGGCGGGCCGGCTGCCGCCGGAGGACTCCGTGGTGCTGGAGCGGCTGGCGCGCGGCTCCGACGGCGCGCTGAAGATCGCGGTTCCCGTTTTGCCGCGCATCGCCAATTTCGACGATTTCGATCCGCTACGCGCCGAGCCGGATGTCGATCTGGTCTTCGTTCGCGCCGGCGAGCGGCTGCCTGCGGATGCGGGGCTGGTGATCCTGCCGGGTTCGAAATCGACCATCGGCGATCTCATGGATCTGCGGGCGCAAGGGTGGGACCGGGATATCACTGCCCATGTCCGGCGCGGCGGCCGCGTCATCGGCATTTGCGGCGGCTACCAGATGCTCGGCCGCATGGTCCATGATCCGCTCGGTATCGAGGGATCGGTCACGGAGACGCCAGGGCTTGGCCTGCTCGATGTCGAGACCGAGATGGCGCCGGAAAAGACCGTGCGCAACAGCACGGCTCTGTCCACGGAATACGATGCGCCGCTCTCCGGCTATGAAATCCACCTCGGCGTGACCCGCGGCAAGGATTGCGATCGGCCTTCGACCGTGATCGACGGTCGGCCGGATGGCGCGCGCTCCGGCGACGGCCTGATCATGGGCACCTATCTGCATGGGCTTTTCAGCAGCGATGCCTATCGGGCAAAGCTGCTGGCAAGCTTCGGCCTGAGCGGCGAGCGGATGGATTACCGCGCCAGCGTCGAGACGGCGCTGGACGAGATTGCCATGGAGTTGGAAGCGGTGCTTGATCCGGCCTGGCTTGATAGCCTCGCGGGTTAAAGCTCGCCGGAGACCTCGCGGCGGCGGCGGTCGAGTTCTTCGCTGTAGCGGCGCAAAGTATAGCTCTCGGTGAGCAGGCCGATCACCCGGCGCTCGATGAGGTCATTGACCACCACCAAGGCTTCGCTTTCGGTCTGGTCGAAGAGGGCCGCGGCCTGCTTGGCGTTCATCTGCGGCTGCAGGAAATCGTTGCGGTGGCGGATGAAGTCGGCAAGGCCGTGTTGTTCGTCATCCTTTTCGACCGGGCTCGCATAAATGTCCGGCACCAGCACCATGCCGGCATATTTCTCTTCTCTGTCGAGTAGAATGACGCGCTGGGCCGACCCGATCGGAAAATCGTGCCGAAACTCCTCGATGCTCATGTCGACATTTGCCGTATGCACATCCGGGCGCATCATCCGCGCGACCGTCAAGTTGCGGATCCAGCCAACGTCATGGGCACTGCGTATGCTTTCGCCGCGCAGGTGGAAGCGCCATGTGGCGAAGGAGTAGCCGAAGGTTGTGCGCACCACCAGCGACGAGGTGATGACGGCGGCCAGTACCAGCGCGGTGATCGGGAAATCGCCGGTGATTTCCAGTGCCAGGAAGGTCATGGTCAACGGGCCGCCAATGATGGCGACGGCAAGCGAGCTCATGCCTACGACGGCGTAGATGACCGGCGTCAGCGTGGTGTGATCGAAATAAGGTGCGCAATAGGCGAAGATCTTGCCGAGCAGCGCACCCATGAACAGCGAGGCGAAGAACAGGCCGCCCCTGAAGCCGGAGCCGATCGAAACCGCGGAGGCGAGCGACTTCAGCAGAAGGAGGCTGGCAAGTCCCCATAGGGTGACTTCGCTGCCGAGGTTCAGGTGTAGCGCGCCATGGCCGGCGGAGAGAACCTGCGGCGAGATCAGCGCCAGAAGGCCGACGACCAAGCCGCCAAGCGCGGGGCGAAAGGGCGGCGCGATCGAACTCTTGCGCGCCAGTTCCTCGACGAAAGCGACGCCCTGCATGATCAGGATGCCGACACCGGCGCAGAAGCCGCCAAGCAGGATGGCCGGGATATAATCGGCGGGGACCACGGCGCCGAACCGGCCGACATCGATGGCGAAATCATCGCCGGCAAGCATGCGGGCGATGAAGGTCGAAATCAGTGCCGAGACCACGACCGGGGTCAGCGTCAGGATGGAATAGGTGCCAATGATCAGTTCGAAGGCATAGAAGGCGCCGGTGAGCGGCGCATTGAAGGCGGCGGCAATGGCGCCGGCCGCACCGCAGCCAACCAGCATCCGAAGATCGGCGCGGCGGAATTGCATCTTGTAGCCGAATTTCGAGGCGATACCGGCGGCGAGCTGGGTATAGCCGGCCTCCAGCCCGACAGAGGCGCCGAAACCGTTGGAGATCAGGTTCTGCACGGCGACAAGGATACTGTCGGTGAGCGACAGGCGGCCGCCGTGCAGCGCATTGGCCTCGATGGGGTCGATCATCGGTTTTTTGCGGGTGCGTGACATAATGAAGATCATCAGGCCGAGCAGGATGCCGCCGGCGATTGGGGCGATCAGCAGCAGCGACTTGTCGGTAATCTGCATGGCGGCCGAGCTCAGCCGGTCGTCATCGGGGATGCCGTAGACGAGGCTGTGCAGCTCACGCGAAATCAGGCTCATCGCCGTGACGGCGCAGCCCGAGGTGATGCCGACGAAAGCGCCGGCAATGACGAGGCCGAGCTCACCTCGACGAAAAAGCGCCCTCAGCCGGCTAGCGCTGAAAAAGGCGGAGAGAACACCAAGATGGCGTGGTTGAAATTTCTGCAACATGGGGAACAGACGATAGTTTCGTGCTCAGATGTATATACCTGGCTTCCATAAACTCCTAACATCAAACAAATACGGCAAAAAGACTGCGCGATCAGAGGTTCCCAAGCTATTTTCGCTGTTGGAACAGCCGATGTCGCATCCGCCGCCTTGATTGACTTGCCGGGGCCGAAAGCCTAATCATTGCGGCATAACGAATGGTTCCCGAGCGGCGATCTGCCGCATGGGATGAAAAGGGAATGTGAAGGGGCGGACCCAACTCGGGCGTTCTCATCACAGCCGACCCCGCGACTGTAGAGCGGTCAGGGTTTTCCATCCGGTTTCGAGGGCATTTCGCTGACAGTCCGCAATGGTGTGGGCGAGCGGAAGCAGCTTCAGAGCCGGAAAAGCCACTGGCGTGGCATCATGATCAACCAGGGCTGGACGCCTCTAACATCTACGAATCGTCCGCTTTTTCATGATGACCTGCCGGGAAGGCGAGGAAGATCCGCTGGTGCATGAGCGGGGGCGACCGGTTTCGGTTCGCCTCCGCTTGCCGCACCTCACCCGCGAGCCAGGAGACCTGCCATGCGTACCGGGCGTAAAGCCCACTTTGGGACGCATGTCTCGCTGCCAGCACGGAGGTTGTCATGGCGCCAAACGAGTTTTTTGCGCGCAAGCGCCCGCTTTTCGGTCTTAGCCGCGTTGCGCTGACCTGCGCTCTCGTACGGGGGCGACAATAGCCAATGCCATCCTCACCATCCCGCGCGGTCTTCGTTCTCGGCGGCGCGCGCTCCGGCAAATCCCGATTCGCCGAATCCCTGATCTCCGATACCGGCCTTGACCGTCATTATGTGGCGACCGGGCAGGCCTGGGACGACGAAATGCGCGATCGCATCGCACAGCATCGAAACGACCGCGGCGATCTCTGGACGACGCATGAGGAGCCGCTCGATTTGACCGCCCGGCTGGCGGCGATCGATGGCGATGGCCGGGCTGTTCTCGTCGATTGCCTGACGCTCTGGGTCACCAATCTGATGATGGCCGAGCGTAACATCGCGGCGGAGTTTTCCGCTCTCACCGAATTTCTGCCGAAGGCCAAGTCGCGGCTCGTCCTCGTTTCCAACGAGGTCGGGCTCGGCATCGTGCCGGAAAACCGCATGGCGCGCGAGTTTCGCGATCATGCCGGCCGGCTGCACCAGATGATCGCGGCGGCAAGCGCCGAAGTCTATTTTATCGCGGCGGGACTGCCGCTGAAAATGAAGGGTTGATCCGCATGAGCCAAGAAAAGATTCCCGCCACCGTCATCACCGGCTTCCTTGGCGCCGGCAAGACGACGATGATCCGCAACCTGTTGCAGAACGCCGGCGGCAAGAAGATCGCCCTGATCATCAACGAATTCGGCGATCTCGGCGTCGATGGTGACGTGCTGAAGGGCTGCGGCGCGGAGAACTGCACCGAGGACGATATCATCGAGCTGACCAATGGCTGCATCTGCTGCACCGTCGCCGACGACTTCATTCCGACCATGACCAAGCTTCTGGAGCGTGAGGTGCGCCCGGATCATATCGTCATAGAGACATCCGGCCTGGCTCTGCCGCAGCCGCTGGTCGCCGCCTTCAACTGGCCGGATATCCGCACGCAGGTCACCGTCGATGGCGTCATCACCGTGGTCGATAGCGCTGCCGTCGCCGCCGGCCGTTTCGCCGATGATCATGACGCCGTCGAAGCCCGCCGCGTCGAGGACGATTCGCTCGATCACGAAAGCCCGATCGAGGAACTGTTCGAGGATCAGCTGACCTGCGCCGACCTGATCGTCCTCAACAAGACCGACCTGATCGACGTCGCCGGCCTTAGCCGCGTGCGTGCCGAAGTTGCCTCGCGCACCGTTCGCAAGCCGACGATCATCGAAGCGAAGAATGGTGATGTCCCGGTTGCCATCCTGCTTGGCCTCGGCATCGGCACCGAAGCCGATATCGCCAACCGTAAATCGCATCATGAGCTGGAACACGAGGACGGCGCACCGCATGACCACGACGAATTCGACAGCTTCGTCGTCGAACTCGGCCCGATCGCCGATCCCACCTCATTCATCGAAAAGCTGAAGGGCGTGATTTCCGAACATGATGTCCTGCGCCTCAAGGGCTTTGTCGACGTTCCCGGCAAGCCAATGCGCCTGCAGATCCAGGCCGTCGGTAGCCGCATCGACCATTATTTCGACCGCGCCTGGGCGCCGGGCGAAGCGCGCACGACGCGGCTGGTGGTGATCGGGCTGCATGAGATGGACGAAGGGATCGTACGCAAGTCGATCGAGGCTTTGACTTGATTTTGTATCACGTTATGATACATTTTGTGCTGCAAGTTGGGCGGAAGTCGAGATAGCGGTGATCGTTTCATACAAAGGGAAGTTCACCGAAGCCGTCGCCTCAGGTGCTGTGGCAAAAGGCTTTCCTGCCGATCTCGTTCGTTCCGCGCAACGCAAGCTGACAATGCTGAATTATGCTGTTGCGTTGGACGATCTGCGATCACCGCCTGGCAATCGCTTGGAGCGGTTACACGGTGATCGTTCGGGCCAATATTCGATCAGGATCAACGATCAATGGCGTATCTGCTTCGTATGGACCGAGGCAGGCCCGCGTGATGTCGAGATCGTGGACTACCATTGATGGAGCGCAACATGACCGAGACCAGACTTCCGCCGATCCATCCGGGCGAAATCTTGCGGGAGGAATATCTGAAGCCGCTGGCGATGAGCGCCGGTGCCCTGGCGAAGCATCTTAATGTGCCGCGAACGCGCATTGAGAGGCTTGTGTCGGAAGAGACCGGGGTTACGCCGGATACGGCACTTCGGCTCGCACGTTTTTTTAGCACGACGCCTGATTTCTGGATGGCGATGCAAACAGGTTACGATCTCGCGCTCGCAAGGGCGGAAAAAGGCGATGTCTTTGCCGCCATCAAGCCGCTTGAAGCGGCATAAATAAATGGAACGAATTGGGGCGGCATGCATCTCCTCCTAGCGCAAAAGGGTACGATCAGCGACGGCGAGGAGGCGATCGATCTCGGTCAGTCGCCGGGCGATATCCTGTTTCTGTCGGCGGCCGATACCGAGCTTGCGGCCATCGCTGCCGCTCATGGGCAGGGAGAGGCTGGTTATTCGCTGCGGCTCGCCAGCCTGATGAGCCTCAAGCATCCGATGTCGGTCGATACCTATGTCGAGCGGACGGCGAGGCATGCGAGGCTGATCATCGTCCGCGCGCTTGGTGGGGCCAGCTATTTCCACTATGCGCTCGAGGCGCTGCATGCCTGTGCCGCGCGTAGTGGCGCTCTCATCGCCGTGCTGCCGGGGGATTCGAAGTCCGATCCGGGGTTGATGCCGTTTTCCAATATCGCGCTCGACGATCTCAACGCGCTGTGGTCCTATCTGATCGAAGGCGGGGATGCGAATTCGCGGGCGTTTCTTGGCTATGCCGAGGCGTTGCTGTCGGGGGCTGAGAAGCCGGCAACGGCATCACCACTGATGAAGGCCGGGATCTGGTGGCCGGGCAGGGGCGTGATTGGGGTTGAGGAGTGGAAGAGTATCTCCAAATTGGCGGTCCCGGAGGGACTCGAACCCCCAACTATTGCCATCTCGTTCTACCGCGCCCTCGTCCAGAGCGGCGAAACCAAGCCTGTCGAAGCCTTGATCGACGCCGCTATTGCCGAGGGCATGCGGCCGCTGCCGGTGTTTGCTTATAGTCTCAAAGATCCGGTATCGATCGGCATTCTGGAAAGCGTGTTCACCGAATTGAAGCCGGATGTCGTTATCAACACGACCGGGTTTGCTGTTTCGGCGCCGGGCGCCGATCGGCAGCCGACCGTGCTGGAGACGAGCGATGCCGTTGTGCTGCAGGCGATCTTTTCGGCCTCGTCGAGACAGGCTTGGGAGGCATCATCGCAGGGGCTTTCGGCGCGCGATCTCGGCATGAGCGTCGCTCTACCGGAGGTGGACGGGCGCGTGCTTGCCCGCGCCGTCTCGTTCAAGGCGGCCGCGCGCTATGATGATCGTGTTGAAACCAATATCGTCGCCAGCGAGCCGGCCGAGGACCGCATGCGCTATACGGCGCGGCTTGCGGCCAATTGGGCACGACTGCGCAGGACGCCGCCACCGGAACGGCATGTGGCGCTGGTTATGGCCAACTATCCGAACCGTGACGGAAGGCTTGGCAACGGCGTTGGGCTCGATACGCCGGCGGGTACGATTGAGGTGCTTAAGGCGATGCGGACGGCGGGCTATCCGGTCGCCGATGTGCCTGGTGATGGCGATGCGCTGATCCGGCATCTGATGGACGGGCCGACCAACTCCGGTCATGACGGCAAGGTTATTCGCGAGACGCTTTCTTTAAGCGAATACAAATATTTCCTCTCGTCTCTTCCGATACAGATTCAGGATGAGATTGCCGCCCGTTGGGGCGACCCCGAGAGCGATCCCTATGTTCGCGACGGTGTTTTCGCGCTGCCCTTCGCCCGCTTCGGACAAGTGCTTGTCGGCATTCAGCCGGCGCGCGGCTACAATATCGATCCGAAGGAAAGTTATCATTCCCCGGATCTCGTGCCGCCGCATGGCTATCTCGCTTTCTATGCGTTCCTGCGCCAATCCTTCGGCGCGCATGCCGTCATTCATATGGGCAAGCACGGCAATCTCGAATGGCTGCCGGGCAAGGCCCTGGCGCTGTCGGAAAGCTGCTATCCAGAAGCGATCCTCGGGCCGCTGCCGCATCTCTATCCCTTCATCGTCAACGATCCCGGCGAGGGTACGCAGGCCAAGCGTCGCACGAGCGCTGTCATCATCGACCACCTGACGCCGCCTTTAACCCGAGCGGAAAGCTACGGTCCGCTGAAGGATCTCGAAGCGCTGGTGGACGAATATTACGAAGCGTCCGGCGGCGATCCTCGCCGTATCCGGCTGCTGCGCAAACAGATCCTCGATCTCGTCGCCGATATCGGTCTCGATCAGGATGCCGGCATCGCCAAGGGTGAAGGCGAGGATGAGGCGCTGAAGAAGCTCGATGCCTATCTCTGCGATCTCAAGGAAATGCAGATCCGCGATGGGCTGCATGTTTTCGGGGTTTCGCCGGCAGGAAGGTTGCTTACCGATTTGACGGTGGCTCTGGCGCGCGTGCCGCGTGGTTTGGGCGAGGGTGGTGACCAGAGTTTGCAGCGGGCGATTGCGCGGGATGCGTTGCGTCAGGATACGCCGTTCGATCCCTTAGATTGCGATATGGCCACCGAATGGACCGGCCAACGCCCCAACATGCTTGTCAGCGTTTCCGACGATCCCTGGCGCACCCAAGGCGATACCGTCGAGCGCATCGAATTTCTGGCTGCGGAATTCGTGGCTGGCGATCTCGCATGTCCAGACGACTGGCCGCACACGCGCGCCGTTCTCGCCGAAATCGAAACCCGCCTGAAACCCTCCATCCTTGCGTGCGGAGATGCCGAAATCTCCGCCCTAATGAAAGGCCTCGACGGCCGGTTCGTAGCCCCCGGTCCTTCCGGTGCGCCAACGCGTGGCAGGCCGGATGTGCTGCCGACCGGGCGGAATTTCTATTCGGTCGATAGCCGCGCGGTGCCGACGCCAGCAGCCTATGAGCTTGGCAAGAAGTCGGCAGAGCTGTTGATCCGCCGCTATGTGCAGGATCATGGCGAATGGCCGGTTTCGTTCGGGCTGACGGCCTGGGGCACGTCGAACATGCGTACCGGTGGCGACGATATTGCCCAGGCGCTGGCATTGATCGGCGTCAAGCCGGTCTGGGACATGACCTCGCGGCGGGTGACCGGCTACGAGATCATTCCGCCCGCTCTGCTGCGTCGCCCGCGTGTCGATGTCACGCTGCGTATTTCAGGCTTCTTCCGCGATGCCTTTCCGGAGCAGATCGCGCTGTTCGACAAGGCGGTCCGCGCGGTTGGCGCGCTGGAGGAGGATGCGGCGGACAATCCGATTGCGGCGCGCATGCGCGGTGAGATCGCGCGGCTTGAGGCGGCGGGGCTGGATCAGGATTCGGCCAGCCGACGTGCCGGCTATCGCATCTTCGGTTCCAAGCCGGGCGCTTATGGTGCCGGGCTGCAAGCGCTGATCGACGAAAAGGGCTGGGAGCGGCGCGCCGATCTGGCGGAGGCCTATCTCGTCTGGGGCAGCTATGCCTATGGAGCGGGCGAGGACGGGAAGGCCGAGCGCGGCGTGTTCGAGGAGCGTCTGCGCTCAATTCAGGCTGTGGTGCAAAACCAGGACAATCGTGAACACGACCTGCTCGACAGCGACGACTACTACCAGTTCGAGGGCGGCATGGCGGCGGCGGCGGAGCAGCTCGCCGGCGCGCGCCCGTCGATCTATCACAACGACCATTCCCGGCCGGAAAAGCCGGTCATTCGCTCCTTGGAAGAGGAGATCGGCCGGGTGGTGCGCGGCCGGGTCGTCAATCCGAAATGGATCGATGGCGTCATGCGCCATGGCTATAAAGGCGCCTTCGAGATTGCCGCGACAGTCGACTACCTCTTCGCCTTCGCGGCGACGACGGGCGCGGTGCGCAATCATCATTTCGAGGCGGTCTATCAGGCCTTCGTGGTTGATCAGAAGGTGCGCGACTTCATGGCCGAGAAGAATCCGGCGGCACTTCGGGAAATGAAGGAGCGCCTGCTGGAAGCGATCGACCGCCAGCTCTGGACGCCGCGCAGCAATTCTGCCCGGTTCGATCTGGAGGCTCCGGTGCGGGGCAAGGAGGCCGTGGCGTGAGTGCGGCCGGCGATCTTCTTCACGCTTTTCATGACTACGTGACGTCGCGGAGCGATCCTTCGTTGCGCCGCTTCATGGACGGCTTCGATTGGCGGATGGATGAGCGGCTGCTTGCTGCCCATAGACTGCCCGTACTGGACCACCTGAATATCCTCCACGCGCCGGCCGATGCCACAGAGCGTGATCTGTTCTCCACCCTCTCAAGCACCGCAAGCGCTCTGCATTGGGGGCAGACTTATAGTATTGCCGATTTTGGCGCGGATTTCCTGCAGAGATATGGCTGGGTGGAACTGTTCGGCACGCGCGGTCACTTCGTAAGCGATGATATGGCCGGCGGCTTTCTGCTGCTCGGGCCAGACGTCCACTATCCGGATCATCATCATACGGCGGAGGAAATCTATATTCCGCTGACCGACGGCGCGCTGTGGAGCAAGGACGGCCAACATTT
This sequence comes from Rhizobium sp. GW821-FHT14E12, assembly GCF_058803745.1. NCBI lineage: Bacteria > Pseudomonadati > Pseudomonadota > Alphaproteobacteria > Hyphomicrobiales > Rhizobiaceae > Rhizobium > Rhizobium sp. GW821-FHT14E12. The sequence continues at coordinate 564,665 of NZ_JBXAPH010000001.1, read as the reverse complement.
CCTGCCGTGCTGGTCCGGCGAGATCATTCATCATCCCTCGGACATTCGCCATGCGATGCGGACCGAGGGGACGCCGCTGGTGGCGCTCTACCTTTGGCGAGGCGGACCGCTGGCGCAAAAATCCATCATTTCAGGGAGAGCAAAATGAGCGAAGAAACAGCCGAAACCGGCACTGACGCACCAAGGAATGACGACGCTCGTCATTCCGATAAGATGGCCAAGAAGAAAGCCGCGCGTGACAAGATCATGGCGACGAAGACCGATGAGAAGGGTCTGATCATCGTCCATACCGGCAAGGGCAAGGGCAAATCGTCCTCCGCCTTCGGCATGATCTTTCGCCATATCGCCCATAAGAAGCCATGCGCTGTGGTGCAGTTCATCAAGGGCGCGATGTGGACCGGCGAGAGGGATCTGATCGAAACGCATTTCTCCGATATCTGCCAGTTCCATACGATGGGCGAGGGCTTCACCTGGGAGACGCAGGATCGCGCCCGCGACGTAGCGGCGGCGACAGCCGCCTGGGAAAAGGCCAAGGAACTGATCCGCGACGAGCGCAATTCCATGGTGCTGCTCGACGAAATCAACATCGCGCTGCGCTATGATTATCTCGACATCAACGAGGTGGTGGAATTCCTGAAGGAAGAAAAGCCGCACATGACGCATGTGGTGCTGACCGGCCGCAATGCCAAGGAAGAGCTGATCGAGATCGCCGATCTCGTCACCGAAATGGAACTGATCAAGCATCCGTTCCGCTCCGGCATCAAGGGGCAGCCGGGTGTTGAGTTCTGATTGGAGGAGCGACGTGCTTCAACCGACTGACATCGTTGCCCTCAACAGATCAGTCGTCTGCTGATCCACCGGGAAGAAGGATTCGATTGCCAGTTCCGACAGAGTGACATCGACTGGTGTGCCGAAAACGGTAGTTGTGGAGATAAAGGAGAGGCGCCCTGCGTCGGTGGTGAGTTCGAGCGGCACGGCGATGCCGGCATAATCGCGCTCATGCGGATTCGGCCTGTGTGCGGGCGGAGCGGGATAGGCTGCAAGTTCCTTCAGCAATGCCGCGAGGATTGGATCGCCGGTGGCTGTGATCTGCTGGCGCAGGCGCTCGAGCAGATGGGTGCGCCATTCCGCAAGGTTGAGGATGCGGGGCGCGAGGCCGTCGGGGTGCAGGCTCAGCCTCAGTACATTCACCGGCGGTTCGAGCAGCGAGATGTCGGCTACGCCTGATAGCAGCGGCGCGAGCGCGGCGTTTGCGGCGATCAGCGTCCAATGCCGGTCGATCGCCAATGCCGGAAAGGGTTCGTGACCCTTCAGAACGAGGTCGATGGCCCGGCGTGCCGGGGCAAGTGCCGGATCGTCCAGCGAACGCTCCGGGAAAACCGGCGCGAAGCCGGCAGCCAGCAGCATCGGATTGCGGTCTCTAAGCGGCACGTCCAGCCGCTCGGCGAGATGCATCAGCATGTCGCGGCTGGGAAGCGCGCGCCCGCTCTCGATAAAGCTGAGATGCCGTTGCGATATCTCTGCTTCAAGGGCGAATTCGAGCTGGCTTAAACGGCGGCGTTGCCGCCATTCACGCAGGTAATCGCCGAGAGAGCGGGCGGGCATCATCATGCGGCCGCCGGCATCTGGTCGATGAAACCATGAACGGCTTTCAGCCGCTCGCCATCGAGAATGGCGAAATCGGTGCCCTTGACCAGCGGTTCGCTGCCTTCCGGGCCGAGATCCCAGGAGAAGCGGATATTGTCGCCGTGGCGATCGGCGGAACCGGAGAGCTTGAAGCGGAAATCGGGGAAGCGATCATGAACGGCGGCGACCAGGGCATTGATCTGCTCGCGGCCTTCGCCGCGCATCAGCGGGTCGATATAGGTGCAGGATTCCGTCCATGCCTCGGTGATGAGCGCGCGCCGGTGTTCGGCATCGGTTTCGTTCCAGACAGCGATATAGCGTTCGGCAATGGTTGTCGCATCGGTCATCGGGTCATCTCCTTTTGATCGCCTGAACCGTTCAGGCAGGGCGATCATGGGTGAGCCCGCTAGCAGTATCAATTACGTCTCAGGTAATCAAAGCGCCGATATTAGAAACCGATCCAGAGCCGGACTGGATTGGTTGGGTCCGCCAGCAGCTTCATGGCAAAGGCAATGCAGACGATGACCAGCAGTGGCTTGATCAGCCGCGCGCCGATACGCATGGCAAGCCGCGAGCCGACTTGCGCGCCGAGGAACTGACCTAAGCCCATGGTCAGGCCGACCTTCCAGAGGATGGCGCCCGAGAAGATGAAAACGATCAGCCCGCCGAGATTGGAGCCGAAATTCAACAGCTTGGTATGCGCGGTCGCCTTCAGCAGGCCGAAGCCGGCGAGGGTGACGAAGGCGAGCATCAGGAATGAGCCGGTGCCGGGGCCGAAGGCGCCGTCGTAGAAGCCGATCAGTGGCACCAAGGTGATGCCGAAAAGGCCGGCGCTCATGCGGCGGTGTTTTTCGATATCGTTGAGATTGGGCTTGAAGGCGAAATAGAGAGCGATGGCGATCAGCAGGAACGGCAGGATGATGCGCAGGACATTGCCGGGCATGATCGTTGCCAGTGCCGCGCCCAGCATGCCTCCGATCACGGCCATCAATGCCATCGGCAATTGCTCGCGAAGCCGCACATGGCCCTGGCGGGCATAGGCGATGGTCGCGGAGGCTGCGCCGCAGATTGACTGCACCTTGTTGGTGCCGAGCGTCTGCAACGGTGGAATGCCGGCAAGCAGCATGGCGGGCACAGTAACCAACCCGCCGCCGCCGGCGATCGAATCGACAAATCCGGCGAAGAATGCGGCGGCAAAGAGCAGAAGTAGCAGTTGAAGGGTAATGTCTGGCAAGGCGGGAACTCAGCGGCATGAAATCGAGGCGCCTTCTTGCATTCCTGTTGTGCCAAGGCAATTGCCGATGGGACACATTGCGCGAAATTGACGGGCAGGAGATGGCTGGATAGATATGTTTGACCATAACCGCCGCCGGGGAGCGACTATGACGACCTATTCCAATTCTGCTCGCCGCTATCTTCTTGGCTTGGGTTGTGAGCGCGGAACGGATTGGAATGATGTGCGTCTGCTTGCTGAACGGGCCATGCAAGAGGCCGGGATAGGGGCCGATCAACTCCTTGCAGTGGTCTCGATCGACACGCGAATGAACGAGCCGGCGATGCTGGAGGTGGCCACGCATTTCCGCTTGCCACTGCGGTGTTTCAACGTCGCGGCTCTGGAGCGGGAGACGCCGCGTTTGAAAAATCCATCCGAACTCGTCTTTGCCCATGTCGGTTGCCATGGTGTCGCCGAGGCGGCGGCATTGGCTGCGGCTGGACCGGATGCAGAGCTTGTCGTTCCGAAAATCAAATCCGCTTTTGCCACGGCGGCGATTGCAAAAATCGGTTGAACTAGTGGTCCCTCAGCATCGTTTCGTCGCAATCTGTGACGAATTTGCCTGGGTTCGCTTCCGATATTGCGGAAATGGCCGCTGTGGGTATGGTGGGGTATCTCGCCGATCGTGGTTCTCGCGTGTCTCCGGCAATCCCGAAACATGATCTCCGAAATTGCAGCGCCATTTTTGGAGAATCTTATATTTTATCAGAATGATAAGAAGGAAATATCATGCACAAGGTAATTTACGACACGGACCCTGGCGTCGATGACGCCATGGCGCTTCTCTTTCTGCACCGCCATCCGGATATCGATCTTCTCGGCGTCACCACGGTGTTCGGCAATGCGTCTGTCGATACGACGACGCGCAATGCGCTGTTTTTGAAGCGCGAGTGGAACATTCCGTGCCCCGTTGCCCGTGGCGCCAGCGTTACGTTCGATCCCTCGCGGCAGGAGCGGCCATGGCCGACCTTCGTGCATGGACATAACGGCCTCGGCGATATCGAAGTGCCGGCAACGATCGATCTGCCGACCGATCCGCGTCCGGCCTATCAGTTCATCATCGATACCGTCCGTGCCAATCCGGGCGAGGTGCGGCTGGTGGCCGTCGGCCGCATGACCAATCTGGCGCTGGCGCTGAAGCACGATCCGGAGATCGCCAAGCTGGTCAAGGATGTCGTCATCATGGGCGGCAATTTCTACGTTCCGGGCAATGTCACGCCGGTGGCGGAAGCCAATATTCATGGCGATCCGGAAGCCGCAGATGCCGTTATGACCGCATCGTGGAAGGTTGTGGTCATTGGCCTCGACGTGACGGCGGTCACGACGATGAGCCGGACCTATCTCGCCGATATGGCGAAAGTCGGCGGCCCGTCCGTACAGCTCCTGTCGGACCTGTCGCAATCCTATATCGATTTCTACGGCCATATCGTCGAAGACGGCATGATGGTCCACGATAGCTGTGCTTGCGTCTATGTCGTGGCGCCGGAGCTGTTTGATGCGATCGAGGGTGCGGTGCGCGTCGTCTGCGGCGGCATTGCCGACGGCCAGACCATCGTCAAGCCCAACGGCCGGCACTTCCCGGCGAACGAATGGGACAACCTGCCGAGCCAGATCGTCTGCACCGGCATCCGTTCGCAAGCGGTGATCGACCTGATCCGCGACGCGATTCTCGGCAAATGAGCCGTTGAAGTTAGACTTGGAGAGGGCGGCAATACTGCCCTCTCCAAGGGGGCTTGGTTTATAGTTCTGTTTATTTGATAATATTATCAAATTGTTGCGTGTGCTTTATGGCAATTTGAGTCAAAGACTTAAAGCGTTGAATCGGGTTTCCTTTCGTCGTCTTCGGGAAAACGAATAGCGCGCAGTTGCCGTCGTCCGGATCCGGTCTGCCTTATCATCCCGTACTGGAAACAGGAGTGCGGCTGCTGCCGTCTTATCCCGTTCTCAAGATTGCAATTTTTGCCATCCGGGCATAGGACAGATGGAATGAACGATACCGTATTTTCCAATCTGCCGGCGCTGGAGCCGGGCTCGGTTTGGCTCGTAGGCGCCGGACCGGGCGATCCCGGGCTGCTGACCTTGCTGGCGGCCAAGGGATTGGCGGAGGCGGACATTATTGTGCACGACGCGCTCGTCAATGAGGATTGCCTGAAACTCGCCCGCCCTGGCGCAACACTCGAATATGCCGGCAAGCGCGGCGGCAAGCCGTCTGCCAAGCAGCGGGACATTTCGCTGCGTCTGGTCGAGCTGGCGCGTGCCGGAAAACGCGTGCTGCGACTGAAGGGCGGCGATCCCTTCGTCTTCGGGCGCGGCGGTGAGGAAGCGCTGATGCTGGTGGAGCACGGTATTCCCTTTCGTATCGTGCCGGGCATCACCGCCGGGATCGGTGGTCTCGCCTATGCCGGCATTCCCGTTACCCATCGCGACGTCAACCACGCCGTCACTTTCCTCACCGGTCACGATTCCTCCGGCCTCGTGCCGGATGCGATCAATTGGGAGGCGATCGGCAAGGGGTCGCCCGTCATCGTCATGTATATGGCGATGAAGCATATCGCCCAGATCAGTGCCAATCTCATCGCTGCCGGCCGCTCGGCCGACGAGCCGGTCGCCTTCGTCTGCAATGCCGCCACGCCGGCACAGCAGGTGCTGGAAACGACGCTCGGACGTGCTGAGGCCGATGTCATCGCATCCGGTCTGGAGCCGCCGGCGATTGTCGTGGTCGGCGATGTGGTGCGGCTGCGGCCTTCTCTGGATTGGCTGGGTGCTCTGTCGGGCCGTAAGCTCGTTCCGGCAACGGAGATGCGGGCGGGTGGCGGCCGCAAGGTGCCGGCATGAGCGGCCTGTTGATCGCAGCTCCCGCCTCGGGCTCGGGCAAGACCACGATCACGCTCGGCTTGCTCAGGGCGCTGCGGAAAAGGGGGATTGCGGTTGCACCGGGTAAAGCCGGTCCCGATTATATCGACCCCGCCTTTCTTGCGGCAGCGGGCGGTTCGCCATGCCTCAATTTCGATCCCTGGGCCATGCGCCATGAGCTGATCTCCGCCAATTCGGCGCTGCATCGTGCCGGCGACCGGATGTTGGTCATCGAAGCCATGATGGGGCTATTCGACGGCGCCGCGGATGGCTCCGGCACGCCGGCCGATCTTGCCGCTTTCCTGGGACTTTCCGTTGTGCTGGTGGTCGATGCCTCGCGCATGTCGCAGTCGGTCGCCGCCCTCGTTAGTGGCTTTGCCAATTTCCGCACCGATATCCGCATCGCCGGCGTCATCCTCAACCGGGTCGGCAGCGACCGGCATGAGATGATGTTGCGCCGGGCGCTGGAAGCAGTTCGTATTCCCGTCGCCGCCGTCATTCGTGCCGACAAGGGGCTGACATTGCCGGAGCGGCATTTGGGGCTGGTGCAGGCCGGCGAACATGCAGGGCTGGAAGCCTTCATCGAACATGCGGCGGAAACACTCACCAAGGCGTGTGATTTCGGGTTGTTACTGCGCGCCGCGCAACAGAATGTCGTCCGGCCATCGGCCGCCAATGTCGCGCGGCTCATGCCCTTTGGACAGCGGATTGCCGTTGCTCGCGATATCGCCTTCGCCTTCTGCTACGAGCATATGCTGCTCGGCTGGCGCCGGCGCGGGGCGGAGATTTCATTTTTCTCGCCACTGGCCGACGAGGCTCCGGCGGCGGATGCGGACGCCATCTATCTGCCGGGCGGTTATCCCGAGCTGCATGCGGGCAAGCTCGCGGCTGCAACGCAATTCCGTGAGGGGATAAAGGCTGCGGCGGCGCGAGGCGTGCGGATCTACGGCGAGTGCGGAGGCTATATGGTACTTGGCGAGGGATTGGTGGATGCCACAGGCACGCGCCACGCAATGCTTGGCCTGCTGCCGGTTGTCACCAGCTATGAGACGCGTCAACGCCATCTCGGCTACCGGCGTGTGACGCCGCTTGCCGGCTCTTTCTTCGAGCGGCCGATGACGGCGCATGAATTTCACTATTCGACCATCGTCTCGGAAGGCGAGGCGGATCGGCTGTTCGTGGTCACGGATGCGCTCGGTGCTGACCTCGGCGCGGCGGGCCTGCAGCGCGGCAATGTCGCCGGGTCCTATATGCATCTGATCGACCTTGCCGGTGACGGCGCGTGACGGGCAGGATTGTACATGGTGGCGGGATCACCGCCGCGGCGCGTCTTCATGGCGGACGACCGCAAGACTGGCTCGATCTGTCGACGGGCATCAACCCCAATCCCGTTCCATTGCCCGAGATCCCCGTTTCGGCCTGGCATCGGTTGCCGGATCAATATCTGGTGGAGCGGGCGCGAGAGGCAGCGAGGGGCTATTATCGCAGCGGCGATATCCTGCCGCTGCCGGTTCCCGGTACGCAATCGGTCATTCAGCTTTTGCCGCGACTGGCACCAGCCGGCAGTGTCGCGATCCTGTCGCCGACCTATGGGGAGTATGCCCGAGCCTTTGCGTTGGCCGGGCTGCCGTTGAACGAAGTCACCGAGATCAATGATGTCACCGAGGGCAATGACCTTGTGGTCGTCGTCAATCCCAACAATCCGGATGGCCGGATGCTGCCTGTCGATCGGCTGCGGGAGTTGCATGATCGGCTGCAAGAGCGCGGCGGCGTGCTGGTGGTCGATGAGGCATTTGGCGATATGGAGCCCGAGGGCAGCCTCGCGCCCTATGTTTCTACCATGCCGAACCTCATTATCTTCCGTTCCTTCGGCAAGTTCTTCGGTCTTGCCGGCCTGCGTCTCGGTTTTGTCATCGCGGAAGCCTCGATCCTCGCGCGTTTCGAGGATTGGCTCGGCCCCTGGGCGGTTTCCGGGCCGGCGCTTTCGCTGGCAGCATCCTTGATGGACGGCGATACCACCGCTATCCGCAATCGCATTCTCGATCGGCGCGCGGCGCTGGATACCGTTCTTCACAGAGCCAAACTCAACATTGCCGGCGGCACCGGGCTGTTTGCTCTCGTTACCGACGAGCGCGCAAGCGACATTTATTCCCATCTCTGCCATCATCATATTCTTGTCCGTAAGTTCGACTATGCGCCGAATTGGCTGCGCTTCGGACTTGCTCCGAACGAGGAGGCCGACCGCAAGCTTGCCGGGGTCCTGGAGAATTATTCGATATGATAATCGACGAACATTTGCTCATTCTCATCCTGGCATTGCTGTTGGACCGCATCATCGGTGATCCCGACTGGCTATGGCAGCGCCTACCGCATCCGGTCGTGGTGTTCGGCAAGGCGATTACCTTTTTCGATCGCCATTTTAATGCCGAGCATCTGCCGGATCTGACACGTCGCCGTAATGGTGTGATGTCGATCGTCGCGCTGCTCTTCGGCGCGGCCGTTACCGGCTGGGCCGTTCATGGACTGCTCGCTTTCTTCGGCTGGTTCGGCATTCTGGTCGAGGCGGGATTGGTGGCGATATTCCTGGCGCAGAAGAGCTTGGCCGATCATGTCGGAGAGGTGTCAGCTGCGCTGCGCAGCGAGGGACTGGAAGGCGGACGCCGCGCGGTGTCGCGCATCGTCGGCCGGGATCCTGAGACCTTGGATGAACCCGGCGTCTGCCGCGCCGCCATCGAAAGCCTTGCGGAGAATTTTTCCGATGGCGTGGTGGCGCCGGCGCTCTGGTATGGCGTTTTCGGCCTGCCGGGCCTGTTTATCTACAAGATGCTGAATACCGCCGATTCGATGATCGGCCATAAATCCGAGACCTATATCGATTTCGGCTGGGCTGCGGCTCGGCTCGACGATGTCGCCAATTGGCCGGCGGCACGGCTGTCGATCCTGCTGATCGCCGCCGGTGCACTCGTCAAGAAGGGGATTTCGGCCCTCGGCAACACCATCCGCGTCGCGGTCCGCGATGGCGGGCTGCATCGGTCGCCGAATTCCGGCAGGCCGGAAGCGGCGATGGCCGGCGCCCTGGATATCCAGCTCGCCGGGCCGCGCGTCTATGGCGGCGAGGTGGTGCGCGAGCCGATGATCAATGGCTCCGGCCGGGATACGGCCACCGTCAGCGATGTCGAGGCGGGCATTTCGATCTTCTATTCCGCCTGCTCGATGCTGACGCTCCTTGCTTTCCTGGCCTTCCTGCTGCTGCTTTGACCGGTCGGTTTGCGTTAATGAATCGCATACCATATGTATTAATTTAGTATAATCTGATGTATGATAACGGTTTCCTTCATCGGAATTGTTTCAAAGAGAAGCAAACGGTGGAAGGGGACAAGATGAAACGGATACTGGCAGCCGCTACCGCATGTCTATTCCTGCAGTTTCATGTTGCTTCGGCGCAGGCCGGAACTGTTGTTGCCAAGATTGATCTTCGCTCACAGACGATGACCGTTTCCGAGGACGGCGTCCTCAAGTATCGTTGGAAAGTATCGACGGCGCGCAAGGGCTATGTGACGCCGACCGGTTCCTATACGGCGAAATGGCTGTCGCGCGATCATCGCTCCAAGAAATATGATGATGCGCCGATGCCCTACGCGGTATTTTTCAACGGCGGCTATGCGGTGCACGGCACCTATGAGCTGAAGCGCCTTGGCCGGCCGGCATCACATGGCTGCGTGCGTCTGGAGCCGCGAAACGCCGCAACCTTCTTTTCGATGACATCGGAAGCGGGGCTGAAGAACACCCGCATCGTCATCAGCGACTGATCGGTCCTTGTCCCGGCAAATTTGCCGGGCATTGCGGTCAGGCCGCAATGCTGCCGCATCCTTCTCGCATGCCGGGCGCATCCAGGCGCCTGAGGCATCTTTGCTGTTTACGCAACAGTGCTCCGCCAAATTGCCGGGGTTTCTGGTGGAAACCATTGGCTTTTGGAATGGATTTCCCTATGAGGGGGATTGAATTATTATTTCATGAGGTATGGGCGTGACTGCTACATTCGACAAAGTTGCCGACATCATCGCTGAGACAAGCGAAATCGATCGTGAAACGATCACCCCGGAGAGCCATACGATCGACGATCTCGGCATCGATAGCCTGGATTTCCTCGACATCGTCTTCGCTATCGACAAGGAATTCGGCATCAAGATTCCGCTGGAACAGTGGACGCAGGAAGTCAACGACGGCAAGGCTTCGACCGAGGAATATTTCGTCCTCAAGAATCTCTGTGCCAAGATCGACGAATTGCGCGCCGCCAAGGGCTGAGCAACGTCTTTGCATTTTTGCCGCCCAGCCGCTCCTGACTATAGCGGCCGGGCGGTTTCATTCTTAACTATCGTATCCTGCCCGGACCATCAGAGGTCAGCGGGGCAGGATCGGAGGCGTTGATGCTGCTGGAATATTTCCAGATGATCGATCGGGTCGTGTCCATCGATCTGTCCAAGGGCCTGTTGAAGGCGCATTCGGTCGTGCCGGCCAAGAGCCCTGTTTTCGAAGGTCATTTTCCTGGCATGCCGCTCGTTCCCGGCGTTCTCCTGATCGAAACCATGGCGCAGGCGTCCGGCATGCTGGTGCTGGCGGCAACCAACTTCGCCTCCATGCCGTTCCTGATGTCGGTCGATGGCGCCAAGATGCGGACCTTCGTCGAGCCCGAGGCAGAACTCGACATCGAGGCGGAACTGGAGCATGACGGCTCGGGCTTTGCGGTGACGAAGGCGCGGATCACCATTGCCGGCAAGAAGATCTGCGATGCGCAGTTGAAGCTGCGCACCATGCCGTTTAATGAGGTGCCGCTCGCCGATATCGTGCGCAAGCGGGCAGGCGAGGTCGGGCTTTTCGACGCCATCGCCGCCAATGGCTGAAGCTTCCGGCTTGCATGGCGCCGCATTCTTAGAGGATTGATGAATGAGCAAGGCTCAGAATGATGTGGTGATCACGGGTGTCGGCATCGTCACTTGTCAGGGTGTCGGCAAGGAAGCGCATGTCGCCCTGCTGACCGCGGACAAGACGCCGACGACCATCGTCGAAACCGAGAAATTCAAACCCTATCCCGTGCATCCGCTGCCGGAGATCGACTGGTCGCAGCAGATCCAGAAGCGCGGCGATCAGCGGCAGATGGAGAACTGGCAGCGCATCGGCGTCTTCACCGCCGGCCTGGCGCTGGACGATGCCGGCTTGAAGGACGATCTCGAGGCGTGCGGCAGCATGGACATGATTGTTGCGGCCGGCGGCGGTGAGCGCGACCTCAATGTCGATACGCTGATCGTCGATGAGGGCCTGAAGCGCAATGACCGCGAGCTGCTGCTGAACGAGAAGCTGACGACCGAACTGCGGCCGACGCTGTTCCTGGCGCAGCTCTCCAATCTATTGGCCGGCAATATTTCGATCGTTCATAAGGTGACGGGCTCGTCGCGCACCTTCATGGGCGAGGAGGCCGCCGGCATCTCGGCCGTCGAGACAGCTTTCCATCGCATCAAGTCGGGCGAATCGAGCCATGCATTGGTCGGTGGTGCGTTTTCTGCCGAGCGGCAGGACATGATGCTGCTGTTCGAATCGGTGAACGCCCATGCGATCGGCGACTGGCATCCGCTCTGGTCCCGCAAGCCGGAAAACGGCGGCGGTATGATCATGGGTTCGCTTGGTGCATTCCTCGTGCTTGAATCCCGCGCCCATGCCGAAGCGCGGGGCGCGCGCATCTATGCGACGCTCGACGCGATCGAAGGCGATCGCGGCAGTCGCGACGGTGGCAAGTTCGAGGCGCGTCTGGAGCGCCTGCTCGCACCCGCCAAGGACGCGCAGGGTGACGACACGGTCGTCTTCTGCGGCACGACAGCGATTGCCGATCTTGCAACGCGCGAAAAGACCGTGCTGGAGGCGCAGCTGCCTGCCTCTGCCATTCGCGGCTATGCCGGAGTTTCCGGCCACGGGCTCGAAAGCCAGTTTCCGCTCGGGATCGCCTTTGCGGCGCTGGCCATCGCCAACAAGGCCAAGGTGCCGGCTTTCGACGCCGCACACGAGAAGCCGATGAAGACCGGAGCGACGAAGGCCGTCGTGACGACCGTTGGCCACGCGCGCGGCGAAGGCATCGCCGTCCTGTCCGCCGAAGCGTGAGGAGTTAGGATCATGACCGCATCCGCCTATAAGGATCATCTCGGCCGCCCCATCGTCGCTGTTACCGGCATGGGCATCATTACTTCGCTCGGCCAGGGATTGCAGGACAATTGGAACGCGCTTTCCTCCGGCACGTCGGGCATTCACGGCATCACCCGCTTTCCGACCGATGGGCTTTCGACGCGCATTGCCGGCACGGTGGATTTCATCGATATTCCGGCGCCGAACGCTGTCGAGCGCTCTTATGCGTTTGCTCGCGAAACGACGATCGAGGCACTTGCGCAGGCCGGGCTTTCCGGTGATTTCAACGCACCGCTCTTCCTGGCCGCGCCGCCGATCGAGCCGGAATGGAGTGCGCGTTTCGCCCTTGCCGACCGCTCGCCTCCGGCCGATCATCCGGGCGATGCCTATGATCGCTTCCTTGCTGCGATGCGTCGGCGTCCCGATCCGGCTTTCCACGAGGCGGCGCTGTTCGGCGCCATCTCGGAGCGCCTTGCCGATCGTTTCGGCACGCGCGGCCTGCCGGTGACCCTGTCCACGGCCTGTGCATCGGGCGTCACTGCGATCCAGCTCGGTATCGAGGCGATCCGCCAGGGCCGTACGACGCGGGCACTGACGGTCGCGACTGATGGGTCGCTCAGCGCGGAAGCGCTGATCCGCTTCTCTCTGCTGTCGGCTCTTTCGACGCAGAACGATCCGCCGACCAAGGCATCCAAGCCCTTCAGCAAGGACCGCGACGGCTTTGTCATTGCCGAGGGTGCGGCGACACTGGTGCTGGAATCGCTGGAATCGGCGGTTGCCCGTGGCGCGAAGATCCTCGGCATCATGAAGGGCGCCGGCGACAAGGCCGATTCCTTCCATCGCACCCGCTCGTCGCCTGACGGCGGCCCGGCGATCGCGACGATCCGCGCAGCCCTTGCCGATGCCGGCATGGCCGAGACGGATATCGGCTATATCAATGCCCATGGCACATCGACGCCGGAAAACGACAAGATGGAATATGGCGCCATGTCGGCCGTCTTCGGCGAACGGTTGCCGACCATCCCGGTTTCGTCGAACAAGTCGATGATCGGCCATACGCTGACGGCGGCCGGTGCGGTCGAGGCGGTATTCTCGCTGCAAACGATGCTGACCGGCACGCTGCCGCCCACCATCAACTACAACAACCCCGATCCGACGATCATCCTTGACGTCGTGCCGAACGAGAAGCGTGAAAAGCAGGTCAGCGCCATCCTTTCGAACTCCTTCGGGTTCGGCGGACAGAACGCCAGCCTTGTCATGGCGCTCGAACCGGCTTAATCGGACTTTTGAAGAACAAGACATAACTGCGCCCAAGGGGCGAGGGATTTTGCCATGCGTGCTTTGCAACTGATCGACGACCGCAAACTTGAGATCACCGATCTGCCGGAGCCGGAGGCTCCAGGCGCGGGCGAGGTGACCTTGCGCGTCAAGGCGGTCGCCCTCAACCATATCGACGTCTGGGGCTGGCGCGGCATGGCATTTGCCAAGCGCAAGATGCCACTGGTGATCGGTGCGGAAGCATCCGGTGTCGTCGAAGCGATCGGGCCGGGCGTTGCCAATGTGCTGCCGGGCCAGCTTGTGTCGATCTATGGCGCCCGTACGTGCGGCCTCTGCCGTCATTGCCGCGAAGGTCGCGATAATCTCTGCGAACATGTCGGCGGCGTGCATGGTTTCCATCTCGACGGCTTTGCACAGGAGAAGGTCAATCTGCCGGCGCGCCTGCTGGTTCCGGCTCCTCCCGGTGTCGATGCGATCGGCGCGGCGCTGGCGCCCGTTACCTTCGGTACGGTTGAGCACATGCTGTTCGACAATGCCAAGCTGGAGCCAGGCGAGACGATCCTCGTACATGCCGGCGGCTCGGGCATCGGCACGGCGGCGATCCAGCTTGCCAAGAAGATCGGCTGCACCGTCATCACCACCGTCGGTTCCGACGACAAGATCGAAAAGGCCAAGGCGCTGGGCGCCGATCACGTTATCAACTACCGCACCGATCGCTTCGAGGGCGTGGTGCGCAAGCTGACCAAGAAGAAGGGCGTCGACGTCGTCTTCGAACATGTCGGCAAGGACACCTGGGCCGGCTCCATGCTCTGCATGAAGCGTGGCGGTCGTCTCGTCACCTGCGGCTCGACCTCGGGCGTATCCACCGAGATGAACCTGATGATGCTGTTCCAGCAGCAGCTGAAGCTGCTTGGTTCCTTCGGCTGCCGCATGGAGAACATGGCGAACGCCATGCAGAAGATGGCGCGCGGGCTGGTGCATCCGGTGATCGACACCGAAGTGAGCTTCAGCGATATCGACCGTGCGCTGGAGCGGATGGAATCGCGTCAGATCTTCGGCAAGATCATCCTCAAGATGGATTGACCGGCGTGAAGCTCGTCATTACCCGGATCGTCATTGCGCTCAGAAACTTCCAACAGTGGCTGGTGGCGCAGGTCATCTTCGGGTTCCTGAACTTCCTGAAGCTCTTTCCGGCCGATGGCGGCATCAATTTTGCCGACTGGCTGACGCGGAAAATCGGGCCGCGTATGCGCCGTCACCAGCTGATGCTGACCAATCTGCGCAATGCTTTTCCCGAGAAGAGCGAGACGGAGATCGGGGAAATCGCGCTGGCGAGCTGGGGCAATATGGGGCGGTTGGCGGCGGAATATGTTTTCCTCGACCGGTTGTTCGATTTTGATCCGTCTCGCGACGAGCCGGGCCGCATCGAAGTGTCGGGCATTCCGATCTTTCTCGACCTGCGGGAGAACCCGCGGCCATTCATCGTCTTTACCGGGCATACGAGCAACTTCGAGTTGTTACCGGTAGCCGGCGCGGCCTTCGGACTGAAGGTCACCGTGCTCTTTCGCCCCCCCAATAATCCGTATGTGGCACAGAAAGTCTTTGATTTTCGTGCCAAGCGTATGGGCAGTCTCGTGCCTTCGCATGCCGGATCGTCCTTCACGCTAGCCCGGCAATTGGAAAACGGCGGCGGGGTCGGCGTGCTGGTCGACCAGAAATTCCGCAAGGGGCTGAAGACCCGGTTTTTCGGTCGCGATGTCAAGACCAATCCGCTGTTGCCGAAGCTGGTGCGGCAGTTCAATTGCGAGGTCTATCCGGCCAGATGCATACGTTTGCCGGGCAATCGCTATCGTTTGGAGATCGAACCGAGGCTGGAAATGCCTCGCGACGAGCGCGGAAACCTGGATTTGCCGGCTACCGCGCAACTGCTGAACGACAAGGTCGAAAGCTGGGTGAGGGAGTATCCCGAACAGTGGCTTTGGTACCACGATCGCTGGAATATCAAGAAGACTGTTTTCTAAAATATTACCGAAACAGAGTGGTTTGTGTCAAAATGAGCCAGTTTTAACCCCAATAGGTCGCATACTTGACCTTGGGTAAGCCCTTGCTTTCGAAAAATTCGCCTTTTCCGAGAACTTCCA
Source organism: Rhizobium sp. GW821-FHT14E12 (assembly GCF_058803745.1). NCBI lineage: Bacteria > Pseudomonadati > Pseudomonadota > Alphaproteobacteria > Hyphomicrobiales > Rhizobiaceae > Rhizobium > Rhizobium sp. GW821-FHT14E12. Next base: position 549,323 of record NZ_JBXAPH010000001.1, on the reverse strand, counting down.
TTCATCACAGGATTGAACGTGAGGGTAAGTCATGTTATTTCAATTTACAGAAAGTTTGGTGAGATTGCGGACACCAAGCTGAAAATCCTTGGTCATGATAGCGTCGGGAATGAGGCCCGATAGTTGTTTATGGGCAAGGGCAGGAGGGCAATTTGCTGGCACTCTTTCATGCCTTCTCCACGAAATGTGCCCAGATTCAACGTGCGATCAAGCTGGGTGATGACGAACTGGTTAGTTCTCTAGATCGCGAATTGGAACCGCTGATAGCGGCTATTATGGCCTACAAGGCCAACAGTCTTCTTGAAATGTACATGCAACTCCAATTCATGAGCAATCTCATTCGCGAAGAATCGGATGACCGTTCGCGCGTGTTGCGTAATTCTGCGACGTTATCGTTGCTGATCGATCGCTATTTTGGCGGCGCCAGCGATGCGGCGGCGGATGTGTTGCTGGCATTCTCTGCGGAAAGAGACGAGCACGAGAGCGAGGCCTCAGGTTTCGACGAGGACAACGTTCTGAATGACGTCATTCTCGACAGCCTGCCGGATCGGGTCGCCGTGATCACGCGCGATTACCGTTATCTCTATAGCAACGCAGCCAATTCCGAATTCCTGAAGTCGAAGCCGATCGAACTGGTGGGGCGGCATCTTGCCGAGTTCATCGGCTCCGAGTGCTTCGAGAGCAGCTTCAGGAGCAAGCTCGATGCCTGCTTTGTCGGCGAGACGGTCGATTGCCTCTTTCCGGCCCAGCATCCGACGGATGCCGGCAAGACCTTGCATTGCCGCATGACGCCGCTGCGGGCCACCAAGCCCAGAGGCGAAGTGATCGGTGCGCTGCTGGTCGTGCATGAAGTCAGTGTCGTTCCAGCCAGCATGCTGGTGGCCTAATCACGCCGTTTCAGGCGCCGAACAACAAACGTTCGAGCGTGCCCGCAAGTCTGCGGGCCGCCTGTTTGTTACTGTTTTTCTCTTCCTGACCGAAAGCCGCTGAAGCGGCTTTCGGTATTGTTGTTGGTTTTTTCTCGCTGTCTTCCGCTTCGCATTCGAAGCAGAAGCACCGGAAACTGATGGCTTTCGGTTCGCTCATGCGGCTGATTTGCTCCAACTCGCAAATGGGTCCGGCAGTTTCCTCCAGTGCTCGGGCGCGAATGTCTCCGATTCAATGAGACAGGCATCCAGTTCAGCGGTGATCTTCTGTTGATCCATCGGATCGGCGCCGATGAAGACCAGTTCCTGGCGGCGATCGCCCCAGGTCGGGTCGAGGTAGGGGCCGATAGCGCGCTTGAAGGCGGGATCAGTCGGCCATTGCTCCTGCGGGACGGCCGCCCACCAGAGGCCCATCTTGGAGGTACGCACCAGCGCACCCGCCTGGCTCATCTCGCCGACATAATGCGGGCGGGTCGCGAGCCAGAAGAAGCCCTTGGCGCGCACGACACCCGGCCACGAACGATTGAGAAACTCCTGAAATCTCATGGGATAGAACGGCTTCTTCGCGCGATAGACGAAGGAGCGGATGCCGTATTCCTCCGTCTCCGGAACATGATCCTTGAAGCCGTGCAACTCCTTGTACCAGAGCGGATGCGTCTCGGCGCGGTCGATGTCGAAGCGGCCTGTGCCGAGCACCTCTGCCGGTTCCACCTTGCCGAAATCGGTCTCGATCAGGCGTGCGTCGGGGTTGAGGCCAACGATGATCTTGCGGGCGGCGTCCTGCTGCTCAGGGCTTGCCGCGCCGATTTTGTTGAGGATGACGACATCGGCGAATTCGATCTGCTCGACGAGGAGATCGACGATGGTCCTGTTGTCGCCATCGCCGGCGGTTGCGCCGCGATCGGCGAGAAAGTCGGTAGAACCGTAATCGGCCAGCAGGTTGGCGGCGTCGACGACGGTGACCATGGTATCGAGCCTGGCGACATCGGAAAGGCTGTTGCCGTCTTCGTCACGAAACTCGAAGGTTGTGGCGACGGGCAGGGGCTCGGCGATCCCGGTCGATTCGATCAGCAGATAGTCGAAGCGATCCTGGGCTGCGAGCTGGCGTACCTCTTTCAGCAAGTCGTCACGCAGCGTGCAGCAGATGCAGCCATTGGTCATTTCGACGAGTTGCTCTTCGGTTCTCGAGAGATTGGCGCCGCCGTCGCGCACCAGCGCGGCATCGATGTTCACTTCGCTCATGTCGTTGACGATGACGGCGACTCGCAGGCCCTGGCGGTTGTTGAGGATATGATTGAGCAGCGTCGTCTTGCCGGCGCCGAGAAAGCCGGAGAGGACGGTGACCGGGAGTTTCTTGTTCATGGCAACCTCGTTTGTAATGTAATATCATTACGTTTGTGGACTTGAAAAAAGCGAGCAGATGGCTCGCTCTCTTCGGCGATAGGATGCCTGTCTCAGGAGAGGCAGGTTTTCAAGGAGTTGGCGATGCCGCGCATCAGGTCGAAATAGAGATCCGGGCCTTGCGGTAGGGTTGCCGCTTCCGGGTCAAGCACGCCGGATTTCGCGGATGTACCCTCAAGGACGACGTTGACCAGCTTCGGCTCGAATTGCGGCTCGGCGAAGACGCAGGTGGCGCCGAGTTCGGCGACCTTGCCATGAATTTCCGATATGCGCTGCGCGCCGGGAATGCTCTCCGGGCTGACCGTGATCGAGCCCGCGACGCGCACGCCATAGCGGCGCTCGAAATACTGATAGGCATCATGGAAGACGATGAAGGGCTTGCTCTTCACCGGGGCGAGGGTGGCGGTGATTTCCGCGTCGAGCGCGTCCAGCCTGTCGTCCAGCGCCTTCTGATTGGCCTCATAGGTCAGCGCGTTGGCGGGGTCGGCGGCGACCAATGTGGTGGTGATTTCGGCGGTCATCGCCTTGGCATTGTGCGGATCGAGCCAGAGATGCGTGTCGAACTCCGCATGATCGTGATCATGATCCGTGGGCTCGTCGCCATCGTCATCCGCTTCGAAAGCACCGCCCTCACGGAATTTCAGCTTGGTGATGCCAGGCGCCTTGTCGAGTTCGACCACGAGGGCGTTGGAGCCGAGCGCCGAAAGCGGCTTTTCCAGGAAGGCTTCCATGCCGGGACCGACCCAGAAGATCACCTTGGCGGCTTCCAGCGCCTTCGCGTTCGAGGGCTTCAGCGCATAGGTATGCGGCGAGGCGGCGCCGTCGACGATTAGCTCTGGCGTGCTGACTCCGTCCATGATTGCGGCCACGAGGGAGTGGATGGGCTTGATCGACACCACCACCTCCGGCGCATCGGCGGCGATTGCGGCGCTGGCGAAAAATCCGGAGAGCAGGAGAGGGAGGATAGTCTTTATCATAGTCCTGCGCGATCGCCCTTGAATGGGTCTGTTATGTTATTACATCAATTGCGTTATGCTATAACGTGTGCGATAGCAAGGCGCAACAGCGCAAGTGGAAATTTCATGCTTTCTTCCGTGGACAATCAGAGACGGCCGCTGGTGTCGCTCCATGATGTCGGCGTCCGCCGTGGTGGCCGCTGGCTGGTGCGCGGCGTCGATTTTTCGGTGAGCCGCGGCGAGATCGTGACGCTGATCGGCCCAAACGGTTCCGGCAAATCTACCAGCGCCAAGACGGCGATCGGCGTGCTGAAGCCGGATGAAGGCAGCGTCGAGCGTATCGCCGGCCTCAAGGTTGGTTACGTTCCGCAGAAGCTTGCAATCGACTGGACACTACCGTTGAGCGTCCACCGCCTGATGACCTTGACCGGTCCTCTGCCCGAAACCGAACTGAGGGCAGCGCTGGAGGCTGTGGGGATCGCCCATCTCGCCAAGGCCGAGGTGCAGCATCTGTCCGGCGGCGAGTTCCAGCGGGCGCTGCTGGCGCGGGCTATCGCCCGCAAGCCGGATCTTTTGGTGTTGGACGAGCCGGTGCAAGGCGTGGATTTCAGCGGCGAGATCGCGCTTTACGATCTGATCAAGTCGATCCGCAATTCCGAAGGCTGCGGCATCCTGCTGATCTCTCATGACCTGCATGTGGTCATGGCCGAAACCGACACGGTTGTTTGCCTCAACGGTCATGTCTGCTGCCGCGGTACGCCGCAGGCGGTCAGCCAGAGCCCGGAATATGTCAGGCTGTTCGGCACGCGGGCAGCGCAATCGCTGGCGATCTACAGCCATCATCACGATCATACGCATCTGCCCGATGGCCGGGTGCAGCATGCCGACGGCACAATCACCGATCATTGCCACGCCGATGACGGCCATCACGACCATGATCATCATGATGATCACGAGCACCATGACCATGGGCATCACCACGCCGAGGGAGAGCGCCATGTTTGACGACTTCTTCCTGCGCGCGGTCGTCGCCGGCGTCGGTCTTGCTTTGACCACCGGACCGCTCGGCTGCTTCATCATCTGGCGGCGCATGGCCTATTTCGGCGATACGATTTCGCATTCGGCGCTGCTTGGTGTGGCGCTGTCGTTGCTGTTTCAGCTCAATCTGACACTCTCCGTCTTTGCGGTCGCGGCCACCGTCTCGATCCTGCTGCTCTTCCTGCAGCGCCGGCAGGCACTGTCGGCGGATGCTTTGCTCGGCATCCTGTCGCATGCGACGCTGGCGATCGGCCTCGTCATCGTGGCTTTCATGAGCTGGGTAAGGATCGATCTCATCGCCTTCCTGTTTGGCGACATTCTCGCCGTCAGCCGCTCGGATATCGCGATGATCTGGGGCGGCGGTCTCTTCGTCTTGGCGGCAATCGCCTGGCTCTGGCGGCCGCTGCTTGCCTCCACCGTCAATCCGGAACTGGCCGAGGCCGAGGGCTTGCGGCCGGAGCGGGCCAAGCTGTTCTTCATGCTGCTGATGGCCGTCGTCATTGCCATCGCCATGAAGATCGTCGGCATCCTGCTGATCACCGCGCTGCTGATCATTCCCGCCGCCACCGCGCGCCGTTTTGCCGCGACGCCGGAGATGATGGCAGTTCTCGCCTCGCTCGTCGGTGCGGTTGCCGTCGTTGGTGGCTTGTTCGGCTCGCTGCGCTACGACACGCCGTCCGGCCCGTCGATCGTGGTCGCGGCGCTCATCCTATTTATCTTCAGTCTGTTGCCCCTTGTTCGCAGGGGTAGCGCGCCGGCGGCGCAACAAGGAGGACAGGAATCATGACCACTCCGATGCTCACGAAGAACCAGACGCTTGTCTTCGATGTCCTGACCAAGGCGGAAGGTCCGCTCAGCGCCTACACCATCCTCGACAAGCTGCGCGACAACGGCTTCCGCGCGCCGCTGCAGGTCTACCGGGCGTTGGACAAGCTGCTGGAATATGGCGTCGTGCATCGGCTGGAGAGCATCAACTCCTTCGTTGCCTGCGCCCATCCGCATGAAAATTGCCACAGCCACGGCCTGGTCGCTTTCGCCATCTGCGAGAGCTGCGGGCAGGTGACCGAATTCCACGACCATGAAGTGGATCACCGGCTGATGGGCTGGCTGAAATCGCAGAAATTCAAGGCCGAGAAATCGACCATCGAAATCCGCGGCCATTGCGCGAGCTGCGCGGCTTAAGTCTCTGGACGGCGTTTTATCCCAGAACCGAATACACTTTTGGGAACGCCGTCTAATCCAGTCTCTTGAGATCCCGCGCAAAACGCTGCCAGTTGGCGACATAGTTGCGCGCCGAGCGGCGCAGGCCTTCGATGGCGGCTTCGTCCAGCACGCGGATCGCCTTGGCTGGCGCCCCGACGATCAGCGAGCCATCCGGAAATTCCTTGCCTTCGGTCACCAGCGCATTGGCACCGACCAGGCAGTTGTTGCCGATCTTCGCACCGTTCAGCACCGTGGCGCCCATGCCGATCAGCGAATTGTCGCCGATGGTGCAACCGTGGATGATGGCGTGGTGGCCGATGGTGCAGCCTTCGCCGATGGTGACGGGAAAGCGGGGATCGGTATGCACCATCGCGCCTTCCTGGATGTTCGTGCCCTTGCCGACGACGATCGGCTCGTTGTCGCCGCGCAGCACCGCGCCGAACCAGATGCCGACATTTTCGCTAAGCTCGACCTTGCCGATGACCGTGGCGTCCGGCGCGATCCAGTAGAGGCCGGGTTCGGGCGTCTTCGGCACCAGGCCGGAAAGGGCGTAGAGCGGCATTGGGTTCTCCTTGCGATCAAACCACGTTCAGCACCAGCGTTGCCACGCCGTCGACGGCGCAGGTGATCCGGTCGCCGCGTGCAACGGGGCCGACGCCGGCGGGCGTGCCGGTCAGGATGACGTCGCCGGGCGCCAGCGTGAAGAGCTTCGACAGTTCGGCAATGATCTCCGGCACTTTCCAGATCATCTGCTGGAGGTCGCCGCGCTGTGCAGCCTCGCCGTTGCGCATCAGCCAGATGCCGCCCTTATCGGGATGGCCGACCTGGGTTGCCGGCACCAGCGCCGAGACCGGCGCGGAGTGTTCGAAGGCCTTGCCGATTTCCCAGGGGCGGCCGAGCTTCTTGGCCTCGCCCTGCAGATCGCGCCGGGTGAAATCGATGCCGACGCCATAGCCGTAGATGCAGTCCAATGCGCGCTCGGCCGGAATGTCGGCGCCGCCGCTTCTGAGCGCAATCACCAGCTCGACCTCGTGATGCACATCGGAGGACAGCGGCGGATAGGGGAAATCCCCCGACACCAGCAGATTGTCCGGGTTCTTCTGGAAGAAGAAGGGCGGCTCGCGGCTGGGATCATGACCCATCTCGATCGCATGGTCGGCATAGTTGCGGCCGACGCAATAGACGCGGCGCACGGGAAAGAAGGCGGCTTCGCCCTCGATCGGCAGCAACACGGGCGCGGGCAGGGGAATGACGGTGGCGGGGGTTTCTGTCATGGCTACTCTTCAAATGTTCAATCTGTCTCTGGAAGACTTGCGGCCCTCCGACTCCGTTTGTCAGCCTAGCATCATTGTTGCCGCCGGGAAAACTGGCCTTCAGCAAGGTTTTGGTGTAGAGCGCGGATAGAAAGGTTTCCCATGTACGCTGACGCCCTGAAGAACGGCCGCAAGATTTTCGCGGTCGCCCCGATGATCGACTGGACTGACCGCCATTGCAGGTATCTGCACCGGCAGATCAGCCGCAACGCTCTGCTTTACACCGAAATGGTGGTGGCGGATGCGATCATCCATGGGCCGCGCGACCGGCTGCTGGGGCATGATGTCAGCGAGCATCCTGTTGCGTTGCAACTTGGCAGCTCGGATCCGGCCAAGCTCGCGACAGCCTTGCAAATTGCCGAAGCTTACAATTACGACGAGATCAATCTCAATGTCGGCTGTCCGTCGGATCGCGTGCAGTCTGGCACCTTCGGCGCCTGCCTGATGCTGACGCCGGAGACGGTGGCGGATTGTATCGCGGCGATGAAGGCGGTGTCCAAGGCGCCGGTGACGGTGAAATGCCGGATCGGCGTCGATGAGCAGGAGCCGGAACAGGCGCTGCCGGAGCTGATCACCCGCGTGCTCGATGCGGGCGCCGATGCCATCTGGATCCACGCCCGCAAGGCCTGGCTGAAGGGCCTGTCGCCGAAGGAGAATCGCGAGATCCCGCCGCTGGACTACGACATCGTCTACCGGATGAAGCAGCGCTGGCCCGATGTCTTCATCGGCATCAACGGCGGCATCCAGACGCTGGATCAGGCGGAGGCGCATCTCGCCCATGTCGACGGCGTCATGCTCGGCCGCGCCGCCTATCAGAACGCCGCCATCCTTGCCGATGTCGACCATCGCTTCTTTGGCGAAGCGGCCGTCGAGCCCGACTGGAACGACCTGCGCGACCGGATGATGGCCTATACCGAGCGGCACATCGCCAATGGCGGCCGCGTGCACCACGTCGCCCGCCACATGGTCGGCCTCTTCACCGGTCTGCCGGGCTCGCGGCGCTACCGCCAGATCCTGTCGACCGACGCCAACAAGCCCGGAGCAGGGCCGGAGGTGATCGCGGCGGCGTTTGCGGCGGTGGATTTTGGCGGGGATGCGGAGCGGGCGAGCGCTTGAGGGGCTGGTGATTCCCAAGCCGCCCTCGTGGTTCGAGACGGCCCTATGGGCCTCCTCACCATGAAGGCTAGTCGACAGGTGCTCACAGGAGCAGTTTCGTGTTTAAAGATCACCTCACACTCCGTCATCCTCGGGCTTGACCCGAGGATCCGCGCCCAAGCACGTTGGTGCGCCTGAACCCGATGAGAGTGCTGGTTCCGCTTGGGGAGTGTTTCCTTCTTCTCCAGAGGAGGCGGTGAGGCTTGTGCCTGGATCCTCGGGTCAAGCCCGAGGATGACGGAATGTTGGGATATTCCGGGGCAGACGACGGACCTGCGTTAAGGGACGTAGGCCAAGCCTGCTTCAGGGCGAGGCTACCACATCCCCACAAACGCGAAACGGCGCGGTTTGCACCGCGCCGTTCGAAACTTTATCCGGATATCAACCTAAGACTTAGGAAGCCTGGATGTTGACAGCCTTCGGGCCTTTGCCCATGCGATCCGGCTCGGTGTCGAAGGTGACCTGCTGGCCTTCGCGCAGCGACTGGATGCCGGAAGCCTGGAGAGCGGAGATATGGACGAATACATCCTTAGCGCCGCCATCAGGAGTGATGAAACCAAAACCCTTGTCCTGGTTGAAGAATTTTACGATGCCCTTGGTGGCCATTGGGATAGTCCTTTTCCCTACAGTCTGAATATCTGTCCGGGGAAACTCCCGGACGGCTTTGCCCCCGCGAAATGCGAAAGCCAGTCGAGAAGTTCACGAACGGGGAAAGAACGTCTACGCAGAGGTTAACCCCCTGAGGCTGCCTCGCGCAGTCGGCATTGCCAAATCAGTCCAGTCACCGGCATGCAAATGCCCGAGCACACTATCGGTGACAGGATTTGCGACAAAAGGCAAGGGGGAATATTAGGGCGGAGCCAAGAAAGAGGAGGGATTGGAGGGGGATTTCAAGGGGTTGGAAAGGAGAGGGTGCTCATGGTGAGCGGTGTCGTTGTTTTGTTTTGGGATTGCGGTTCACCAATAGGGGAGAGAAGAACATCTATGGCGTATCGCTGGTGATAGTACGTTTTCTGTAAGTTATTTGAAAAATTAAGGACGTGGCCTTGAGTAATTTCTGCTAGTTCTACAGCAAGATCTGAATTTGTATGGAGAAAATTGAATGGCCACCTTCATCTCGATGTAGAGGTGCGCCCTAACAATTATCGATGCAGCGTAGAATAGTCATAATTTTATTCAGGCATGAATATTGAAAAACCTCTATAGAGAGGTAACAGGTACACACTGGATAGATTGACTTATTTCCTCCAGAAAGGCTTTTGAACTGTGGGTAACTTCTGACGCGTGTAAGAAGTTGTTTGAATTGAGCTTGTTAGGAGAGTTATTAACATTCATCATACAATGAGAGGTTTAACTGGAACTCTGCCACATGACGAATCGAGTCCATATCGACGCCCCAGCGGGAATTATCGACATCGAAGGCGAGAAGGACTTTGTTGAGGGCCTGCTCGCCAAACTCTTCCCTCTGATCGAGGAGGTCGGCTTTGGCAGCCGCTCACAGAGTCAATCTAATGGTCAGGAGGTCGAGGACGATCCCTCCGTCGTTAGCGAAACAGAGCCTGCTGAGGATCCAGGCAAATCCAAGGTTAAACGGCGTAGGGTGAATACCCCGCCGAAAGGGCAGTCATGCGCCGACCGTATTCTGACGTTGAAGGCTGATGGCTTCTTCAAGAACCATCGTGGTGGAGCGGACATTGTCGCAGGACTGAAAGCAAAAGGCTGGACGCACAAAAACAACCAGGTAGCTGCCGCCGGCGAATCCCTTTTTAAGAGATCGCTTATTCAAAGAACCAAAGAAGGTAGCGGTCCCTGGATGTATTATTGGGATAGGAATTGACGCTTGAGTTCTGCCACCGTCCGCGACGCACTCTCGGTCTTACCTGACGGATTGAAAGACCAACTCATTTGCGAATTCGAGCAAGCACTGGCGGAGTACCGGGCGAGTGATTGGGAAAAAGTAGGACTCAAAGCGGGTAAGTTTTGTGAGGTAGCCTACTGTATCTGCGCCGGGCACGCGATTGGGACGTTTCCGGCCACTGCATCTAAGCCAACTAATTTCCAGAAGAGCTGTCTCGACCTAGAGCAGTACAACAAGACAGGGGGCAGATCTCTTTGTATACAAGTTCCTCGCATACTCCTAGGACTCTATGAGCTGCGGAACAACCGGGCTATCGGTCACGTGAGTAAGGAGGTCAGCCCTAACCACATGGATGCCGAATACTTCCTCCGTGGCATGAAGTGGGTCATGGCGGAGTTTGTTCGCCAGTTTTCTAAGCTGCCCTTGGATGATTCCCACGCTTTAGTAGAGGCGGTCACAGCTCGCATATTCCATGTCGTCTGGTCAAATCGTGACGTTCGACGCATCCTAGAGCCGGCCAAGACCGCGGGCCAGAAGGTGCTGATTCTGCTCTATGCTGAAGCTAAATCCACCAAGGTGGAGCAGCTTCAGAAGTGGGTGGAATACAAGAATGGGACCGATTTCAAACGCAAGGTATTGAGGGAGTTGCACAAAAAGGCACTGATCCATTTCGATCAGACTAACGGCACGGTAGAGATACTTCCTCCGGGGCAGACTCTTGTCGAGAAGTCTGGCCTACTGTTGATGGACGGCAAGTAGGATTATTAGTCATATACAGCGCGCTCGGTTGTGAAATATCCGAGCGACATTCGTTGATTGGATTGAACATCACTTTGGAAGAAGCGGCGCAGCCACCAACCTCAATCCCCCACCAAAGTAAAAACCCCACACGGCTGCACAATCCCCCGCAACACATGCTCGCTCAGCGGCATCAAAGCCATCCTCGTCTCCGCCGCGACCGCGTCCGAGATCAGCACGTTGTAGCCAAGCGGCTTGCAGAGGCCTTCGAGGCGGCTGACCAGGTTGACGGCTGGGCCGATGGCGGTGAAGTCCAGGCGGTCGGCGGCGCCGATGTTGCCCCATAGGATCTCGCCGAAATGCAGGGCCATGCCGAAGGGGAGCGGCGGCAGTCCTTGCGCTTGCCGCACGCCGTCGAGATGGGTCATGCCGGCGCGGACGGCGGCGGCGGCGCGCAGGGCCGCGTCGCAGGCTTCGCTCGGCGTGCTGGTGACCGGGAAAATTGCCAGCGCGCCGTCGCCGATGAATTTCAGCACCTCGCCGCCGAAGGCGTTCACCGAGCCGGTGACGCGGTCGAACCAGGCATCGAGGATGGCGATCACTGTCATTGGCTCCGTCACTTCGGACAGGGCGGTGAAATCGCGCAGGTCGGCGCAGAGGAGGGCCGCGCGGATTGTCTCGCCGGTGCCGCGGGAGAGCGAGCCGGCCTGCACGCGCGCTGCGCTGCGCCGGCCGAGATAGGCCTCGAGCAGCGCTGCCTGTGCCGCCCGCGCGGACAAGGCGGCCAAGGGTGCGGCGGCGAAGCGGGCGATCTCGTGCAGCCGGTCGGTCTCGGCGGGGCTAAAGGGTCGGGTTCCGGCCCAGCCCAGCAGCGGACTGTCCAGCGCCGCGCCGATCGTCGTTTCCTGTACCGGACCGAGCCCGGCCAGCCAGTCGTGCCCGGCTTGGCTGAGCGGACTGCCGGCGAAACCCAGCGCCTCGATCACATCACCGGTTTCCACCCGCCATAGCCAGGTGCGGCGGGCGATGATCGGATGCGGTACTGCGAGCGTCAGCGCGCCACCTGCCAGCGGCAGGCCGTCGGTCAGCAGCCGGCTGCCGAGTTCGGCGAGAAAGAATTCAGGGCCGGGCGAGGTGCCGGCCTCGTCAACCAGCCAGGCGAGGGGGGCGGGCAGATCCATGCTGCGATCATGCCATGGCGCCCAAGGGTTGTCATCCGCGCCATGGCGACGGTGATTCTTCCTGACAAGGTGCGCCGTTCACCCCGAAAGGGTTATCAGCTCAGGAGAGGCAACGGCGGAAAGCTGTCACACCCTGCCGGAAAACGAGTCCGGAGGCGGCGTGCGCCCGGCTGCGACTTCGGCCAGCCGGCCGAGGTAATGCGCCCAGCCTTCCGCATGGCCGGCGCATTGGTCGGCATTCGGCAGGCCGGTATGGGTCAGGCGCAGCAATGTTCCGTCCGGTTGTTCGATCAGGTCGATCTCGACGAGGCTCGACCCCGGCGGTACAATTTCGCTGCCGTCCCAGCCGAAGCTGTAGGCGAGGCGATGCACCGGCACCACCTCGCGAAAGGAGCCGCGCGCAAAACGGGCGCCGGTGACATTGACGAGATAGAGCCCTCCGGGCTGAGGTTCGACCTGCGCCTCCGTTCCCATCCAGCGCAAAATCTTTTCCGGATCGGTCAGCAGGGCGAACACGGCGGCGGGTGGCGCCGCGATATGGGTCTCACGGCGGACGACGAGGGCCTCTTGCATGTCTCTCTCCCGTTGTTGTTATCGCTTGTCCTGCACTCGGCGGGGCATCTCCTCACCCGGCAGCATGTAGGCAAAAGCGCGATCTCAACAAGGGTAGCGTGTATCCTACCGCCCAGGTCGCCCCGTCTTGCCCTTGGTGCGGCTCTTGCGCTGTTTTTCGTCCACCGCATCCTCATAGGAGCCGACACCCGGCTTCGCCCGGATGACCGGCTTGTCCGGCAGCTTGCCCGTTACTGGCTTTTCGGTGCGGCCGACGGTCATTTCGTCGAGGCTGTTTTTGCGGAAGAGCGGTGTGCCGGCTTCGCTGCCGGGACGCATGTCGTCGAGGGTGGGTTTGGCAAAATAAGAGCCCTGCGTGCCGCCCTCTTGGTTCGAGGGGCGTTGCGATCCTGCCTCTTTACCTGCTGAGCCTTTCGCTCCGTCCTCATCCTGAGGTGCGGAGCCCGAAGGGCGGGGTTTCGATGAATTAGGACGGCCACTCTTGCCACTTTCGAGACTCTTGGCTTCCTCGCGGGCCATCGGATCGTCCATGACAGCCAGCTCCGCCGCCTTGAGGCGCTTGATCTCGTCGCGCAGTCTCGCGGCCTTTTCGAAGTCGAGATCGGCGGCGGCGTCGCGCATGGCTTTTTCCAGCGCGTTGAGATGGGCCTGCAGATTGTTGCCGACGAGATGACCGCCATCGGCGAAGCCCTTGCCGGAGACGCCGCCGATATCGGCGCGAACGTGGTCCTTTTCGTAGACGCTGTCGAGAATGTCGGAGATCCTCGCCTTCACCGATTCCGGCGTGATGCCGTGTTCGGTGTTGTAGATCATCTGCTTTTCGCGGCGGCGGCTGGTTTCCTCCATCGCCCGCTTCATCGAGCCGGTGATGTTGTCGGCATAGAGAATGACCTTGCCGTCGACGTTACGGGCGGCGCGGCCGATGGTCTGGATCAGCGAGGTCTCGGAGCGCAGGAAGCCTTCCTTGTCGGCGTCGAGAATGGCAACCAAAGCGCATTCGGGAATGTCGAGACCTTCGCGCAGCAGGTTGATGCCGACCAGCACGTCGAAGGCGCCCAGACGCAGATCCCTAATGATCTCGATGCGCTCCAGCGTGTCGATGTCGGAGTGCATGTAGCGGACGCGCACGCCCTGTTCATGCAGATATTCCGTCAGATCCTCGGCCATGCGCTTGGTCAGCACCGTGCAGAGGGTGCGATAACCCTTGGCGGCGGTCTCGCGGATCTCGCCGAGCACGTCGTCGACCTGACTGCGGGCGGAGCGAACTTCGACCGGCGGGTCGATCAGGCCGGTCGGGCGGATGACCTGTTCGGCAAAGACGCCGCCGGACTGGTCCATCTCCCATGCGCCTGGCGTCGCGGACACGGCGATCGTGTCCGGGCGCATGGCGTCCCATTCCTCGAAGCGCAGTGGCCGGTTGTCCATGCAGGACGGCAGGCGGAAGCCGTATTCGGCCAGCGTCGCCTTGCGCCTGAAGTCGCCGCGATACATGCCGCCGATCTGGCTGACCGAGACATGGCTCTCGTCGATGAACAGCAGCGCGTTGTCGGGGATATATTCGAACAGGGTCGGCGGCGGCTCGCCAGGGTTGCGGCCGGTGAGATAGCGCGAATAGTTCTCGATGCCGGCGCAGGAGCCGGTGGCTTCCAGCATTTCGACGTCGTAGCGGGTACGCTGCTCCAGGCGCTGCGCCTCCAGCAGGCGGCCGGCCTTTTCCAGCTCGGCGAGCCGGATCTTCAGCTCTTCCTTGATATGGCGGATGGCGCCGTTCAGCGTCGGGCGCGGGGTGACATAGTGCGAATTGGCGTAGATCTTAACCGATTTCAGGTCGCCGGTCTTCTGGCCGGTCAGCGGATCGAATTCGGTGATGGCGTCGATTTCGTCGCCGAACATGGAGATGCGCCAGGCGGCATCCTCCAGGTGGGCCGGGAAGATTTCGATCGTGTCGCCGCGCACGCGGAAGGAGCCGCGAATGAAATCCATGTCGCGGCGCTTGTATTGCTGCGCCACTAGGTCGGCGAGCAGTTGGCGCTGATCCAGCCGGTCGCCGACATTCATCTGGAAGGTCATCGCCGTGTAGGTCTCGACCGAGCCGATACCGTAGATGCAGGAGACCGAGGCGACGATGATGCAGTCGTCGCGCTCCAGCAGCGAGCGGGTTGCCGAGTGGCGCATGCGGTCGATCTGTTCGTTGATCGAGCTCTCCTTCTCGATGAAGGTATCCGAGCGCGGCACATAGGCTTCCGGCTGGTAGTAGTCGTAATAGGAGACGAAATACTCCACCGCGTTGTCGGGGAAGAAATTCTTGAATTCGGAATAGAGCTGCGCGGCCAGCGTCTTGTTCGGCGCGAGGATGACGGCGGGGCGCTGCGTCGCCTCGATCACCTTGGCCATGGTGAAGGTCTTGCCGGAGCCGGTGACGCCGAGCAGCACCTGGCTGCGGTCGCCATTATCAAGGCCCTCAACGAGGTCGCGAATGGCGGTCGGCTGGTCGCCGGCGGGCTCATAGTCCGAAACCATGCGGATCGGGATACCGCCTTCGGATTTGTTCGGCCGGGCAGGGCGGTGCGGCGTCCAGAGCTTGCCGTCCTTGAAAAGCGGATTGCCGCTCTCGATCAGCGCCGACAGAGCCTCGACTGTCGCCGTCACCGCAGTGCCGGCATTGGCGGCATTCTCCAGCGAGGTGTCCATGCCGGAGACCGGATTGAGGCCGGCAGCCGCGCGCGTTTTCGGATCGGTCGAGCCGCCCATCGAGGTGCCGCGTCCTGATTTGGAGGCGGCGATTTCCACTTTCTTGCGGTGCTTGCCGGCCTTGGAGGCGATCTGCCGCTGCGTCTCGATGCCGGATGTCTCGGCTTCCGATTCCAGTTGCTTCACCCAGTCGGCGACGCCGCCGCTGAGCGGCGCGCCTTCAAACGGTGCTTGCGGCGCCTCTTCGAAACCGGTCGGGGTGGGGGGCTTTTTCGGTGATCTGGCCATGCGGCGAATATGGCGAGAGTCAGCGCCGATGTGAAGGGGGGAAGAGTACAAAAGGGAAACAAGCGGTGGTTTTTTCCGTTCGCCGAATATGTCAAATGTGTTACAAGCCAAAGCAGGCTGGTGCGTTATCGCCGATCCCGTCGGCATAGCGCGATCCTCACAGGCGCCAAGGGAGGAGCCGGCCACAACGTCGATAAGCCCGGTTCCTGCCGGGTCCCCCCAGCTTCGACGGCATCCGGACTTTGCCCGCCTCGCCGCCGCCATCCGGTCGGAGGATCATGATGACCGCATTGGATAGCTTACGTTCCTTGTCCCCCCAGCAACGCAACACCGTCATAGCAGCCTATCTCGGCTGGACGCTGGATGCTTTCGATTTTTTCATATTGGTTTTTGTTCTCAAGCATATAGCGGAGGAATTTCACACCGATGTTCCGGCGGTTGCGGTGGCGATCTTCTTGACGCTCGCCATGCGGCCTCTTGGGGCGCTGATTTTCGGCTATGCCGCCGACAAATATGGCCGGCGCGTGACGCTGATGGCAGACGTGCTGCTCTATTCGGTGTTCGAGTTCCTCACAGGCTTTTCGACCGGCCTGACCATGTTCCTCGTGTTGCGTGCGCTCTTCGGCATCGCCATGGGCGGGGAATGGGGTGTCGGCGCTTCCTTGACGATGGAAACCGTGCCTGAGGAGTCACGCGGTATTGTCTCCGGCATCCTGCAGGCCGGTTATCCCTCCGGTTATCTGCTGGCGTCGATCGTGTTCTTCCTGCTGTTTCCGGTGATCGGCTGGCGCGGCATGTTCATGGTCGGCGCTCTGCCGGCGCTGCTGGTGCTCTATATCCGCCGCAACGTCGAGGAGTCGCCGGCTTTCGTGGAGAGGCAGAAGAGGCCGCAACGGCCGTTCTTCACCGTGTTGCGTGAGAATATCCCGCTGTTCCTGTGGGCGGTGCTGTTGATGACGGCATTCAATTTCCTCAGCCACGGCACCCAGGATCTCTACCCGACCTTCCTCGAAACCCAGCGTCAATATGACAGCCACACCGTCGGCGCCATCGCCATCGTCTACAATATCGGCGCGATGATCGGCGGGCTGACCTTCGGGGCGCTGTCGCAGCGGATCGGCCGGCGGCGGGGCATCGTTATCGCGGCGCTACTGGCAATCCCGATCGCGCCGCTTTGGGTCTATGCACATGGACCGGTCATGCTCGCCATCGGCGCCTTCCTGATGCAGTTCTTCGTGCAGGGCGCATGGGGTATCGTGCCCGTGCATCTCAACGAGCTGTCGCCGGACGAGATACGCGGTACGTTCCCCGGTTTCGCCTATCAACTCGGCAATCTGCTGGCCTCGGGCAATGCGTCGATTCAGGCGGGCCTGGCGGTGCATTGGAACGGAGACTATGCTTTTGCGTTGTTGATTGTAGCGGTGATCGTCGCTGCCGTGGTCGCGGTGCTTGCCGGTTTCGGCTTCGAGAAGAAGGATATCCGCTTCGGCGGGAAGGGAGTGGAGGAGACTCCCGGCACGCTGCCGATCTAGATCGCGGCGCCCCGTCGAAGCATGGCCGGTGGCACTGTAGTGCCGCCGGCCGCCACAGTCTATTTGCCGCAAATTTCGGAGATCTTCGCCTGCGCGAAACCGCGGGCAAGCTCCTGCATGCCGCCGACGGAGGATATCAGGTCACCGATCGGGCCGCTGATGCCGACATGCGAATCGGTGATGCGGCAGGCGCCAACATCGACCGTCACCGAGGCTTCCAGCTGCCCCTTCACCGTTGCCTGCAACACGCCATGTGATTTGCAGGCGATATCGGCATGGGCGTTGATCTGCACGCCGCCGGGCGCACTGCATACATCCAGCGATTTGACCTCGAATTTTTCCTTGTGATCGAGGCCCGGCAGCTTCTTACAGGGGTCCGCTTCGTTCACCGATTTTTCGATCTGCGGGCCGAATTTGCTCTGGAGCAGCGACCAGCAGGAACCGGGTGCTGCCTGAGCCGGCGTGGATGCCATGGGCAGGGGTGACAGCGGCAGGACGAAGGCGACAGCCAGCAGTCCCATGCGGAGTGGTGGAAGGAGCAAGGAGGGCAGTGCAACGGATGTCTTGGTCACGACGGTCGATCCCTTGGCGGCGAGGATGGGAGGCAGCGGTATTCTTCACCCATGGAGCCGATGTAGCAATGCCGTATCTGCGGCAAAGATGAGGCGCAATGGCTCAGGCCTTGATCACTTTACAGCCGCTGAAGCGATCATAAAGGGTTTTGCCGCGCCAGACGACCAGGGGATAAATCCACCATATGAGGCCAAAGATGAGGACAATTGCGGTCAATGCGTCTGAAACCGTAAGGCCTACCGTTGTGACGATGTCGCCATCACGCGCCTGCTGGATGAGGTGATCGACATCGGGCTGCACCGGTTTCACGGCGAAGAACCAGATGATGTTGAGGAGGGCGAGGATGATGATCGGCAGGAATTTCAACACCTCGCGTTTCAACTCCGTGCTGAACCCGGGCGGTCCGCCGTCGACCGTCGCGACATGGAGCGACAGCAAGCGTTTTCCGGGCATACGACGGCCGTTTGCCGAGCCATAAGCGAGGGCGAGCGGCATGATGAGCAGCACGACCACGGACATCAGTGTGTTGACGGCCGTCCCCGGATCCACGGGGCTGCCGCTTTTATCGACCGCAGCTGAAAACGATCGGGTGTAGGTCATCGCGCCATCGTGCGATGAGACGGATGAAAGGAACTGATCGTAACCTTCGCTGCCGAGCCAGGAGATGTGGCACAGTCGATTGGCGCGTGTTTCCCCAGGCTTCAGCGGCCATTGTGCTTCGACCTTCTCGACCAGAGGTCCGGATGCGGCCGGCGAACATTGCCTATTCTGGAAGAGCGGGACGCTCAGGTTCCACGGCGTCACCGTCGACAGTACGAAAAACAGGAGAACCAGTGCGATCTCGATGATGATGACATCGATAAGATATGCGATCGCCCGTCGCCAGAAATGCCGCGGCGGTAGACTGCTGAATTGTGGTGCGGCACTCATGAGGTCTCCGATTCTGATCCGAAGCGTTAGGCTACGCTGCTCCGGCAATCGACCAACCTCGTTGCGCAGCTATCCTGTGATCATTTCGCTCCATTTTTGTACTGCCGTCACTGCTGCATTTCAGCGCAGGGCTCCACTCTTGAAATTTTAGGGGTTAGCTGGTCATTGTGCGGCCCATTCGTTCTATTCATAAGGATTCCTCATGCCCTCCTTGCTAAGCCCGGCCGCCATATGGCCGATCATCATGTTATTTGCCTCCAATATTTTCATGACCTTTGCCTGGTACGGGCATCTGAAGCACAAGAGCACCGCGATCTTCATCGCCATCATCGTCAGCTGGGGCATTGCCTTCTTCGAATATTGTCTGGCGGTGCCGGCCAATCGCATGGGCTCGGCCGTCTATTCGACAGCGCAGTTGAAGACCATGCAGGAGGTGATCACGCTGATCGTGTTCTCCGGCTTCTCGGTCTTCTGGCTCGGCGAAAACCTGACCTGGAACCATGCCATCGGCTTCGCGCTGATCGCCGTCGGCGCCTCCTTCATTTTCCGGGGTTGAGGGGAAGAGCCGCTAGGCAGCGCGGCTCATTCGTCCTATGATTCGAATGGACAGGCCGGCGGGACCTTTGAGGAGAGGCTGTCGGCCAATAATGTTACGGGAGGTAGCATGTCGGGTTCGTTGCGGTCGGTATTGAATGAAACGGCCTCCGGCCCGGCGCCGCTGGAGGCGAACGGCAAGATCCTGTCGATGGCACCGCATCGTTTCGGCTATCTCCAGCCCACCGATGCCGCCACCGACATCGCGATGTTGCGTGCGCAATTTCAGGAGCATGGCTATCTCTGGCTCAAGGGATTTCTGAAACGCGACGACGTGCTCGACTTCCGTGCCTGGGGGTTCGGACATCTGATGGATACGGGGCTTCTTCAGCCGGGCTCCGACCCGGTGATTGGCCTTGCTGCGAATGGGGAAGCCGACAAGTCGCTTGCCGATCGGCGGCTGATGTCATTGGTGCGTTCGGTGGCCTATGAAGGTTTCTGTACCCAGCCGAGGATCGCGTCCTTCATGGACGAGTTCGTGCAGGGCATCTCCTATCTTCATAAGCGGAAGATCATGCGCTTCACCCGCCCGAACACCGGCGTTGTCACGCCCGCGCATTATGATCTGGTCTATCTGCGCGGCGGTACCAGCCGTATCGTCACGGCCTGGATCCCGATCGGCGATATCCCGGTCGATATGGGCGGTCTCGTCTATCTCGAGGGTTCGCACCGGATCGGTGCCGAAATGGAGAAGGAGTTCGCGATCAAGGGCGCGGCGCTTACGGCGGAGGAACGCGTCAGCGCCTTCAACAAGAACATGACGGAAGGCGGCTGGGTTTCCAAGGATCTGCCGGATATGGCCGAGCGTTTCGATACGCGCTGGCTTGCCGCCGATTACGAGGCTGGCGATATCGTGCTGCACAGCCCCTACATGATCCATGCGTCCACGACCAATCGCGATCCGCTTGGCCGCCTGCGCCTGTCGACCGATATTCGTTACCAGAATGTCGAGGACGAGATCGACGCCCGATGGAGCAACCATTGGACCCTCGGGGACATGCTCTGAGTGAAATCGTCCCGCTCAGTTCATCTGATCGAGAATGCTCTGCGCCGGCGTATATCCTTGCGCGGCGGCTTTGCGGAACCAGGCGATCGCCATGTTGCGGTCCCTCGTGACGCCGTCGCCGCGAAGATAGGCGTAGCCGAGGTGGAATTGCGCTTTGGGCAGGCCTTGGTCGGCGGCCTTGGCAAACCAGCCGATGGCCTGGGCATAATCCTGCGGAACACCTTTGCCGAGGGCATAAAGGCTGCCGATACTGTCTTGCGAAGCCGCGTCGCCCTTGTCCGCCAAAGACTGCCAGGAGGCGAGGGCACTGCTGTAATCGCCCTTGTCGTAGGCCGCTTGCCCATCCTCGGCATGGGCATGAAAGGCGATCGAGAGTGCAAGCGTCAGTCCGAGGCCTATCTGTTTGAGCCGCATCCGGCGATCTCCCATCCGTGATTTCAGTTCGTGAAAGAGCTAGGCCTATCCCCGCTGCCCGGGCAAGGTCGGGGACGGCCGCGTTTGTCCGGTCGCCTCAGATCGGAATGCTTTTCCGCTGCAACGGCATATCCTCATTGCCATCAGGTTCACTATCGTCGCCATTCATCTCCTTGGCTCGGCTGAACCACTCCAGGGACTTCACCCGATCCGCGGGCACGCCGTCGCCATCGCGATACATGACACCGAGATTGAGAGCCGCATCGGCGTAATTCTCGGCAGCGGCCTTTTCGAACCAGCCGACCGCTTCGGGACCGTTCTTCGCTACACCTTCGCCATCGCGATACATCACGCCGAGATTATATTCGGCCTCGACGTCTCCCTGATCCGCCGCCTTGCGAAACCAGGAGACGGCTTCGGCGTCATCTTCAACGATTCCATCGCCATCGGCATACATGGTGCCAAGATTATATTGCGCGTCGGCGTCGCCCTGGTCGGCGGCCTTGCGGAACCAGGCGACGGCTTGAGCGCCGTCTTTCGGCACTCCGGCGCCATCGCGGTACATGACCGCGAGGTTGTATTGCGCCTCGATCTTGCCCTGGTCGGCCGCTTTGCGATACCAGGCGAGAGCCTGATCGCTGTTCTTGGTTATGCCTTCGCCGCTGTCGTACATGATGGCGAGATTATATTGTGCATCGACATTGCCCTGGTCGGCGGCCTTCCGATACCAGGCGATGGCCTGGCTCTTGTCCTGATCGACGCCATCGCCGTTGTCGTACATCACCCCGACATTGAACTGCGCGTCGGCATTTCCCTGTTCGGCCGCCTTGCTGTACCAGACGAAAGCCAGGGTCCTGTCCTTGGGTACGCCTTCACCCTCGTCATACATGACGCCAAGATTGTATTGCGCGTCGGCATAGCCTTGATCGGCAGCCTTGCGGTACCAGAGAATGGCCTGTGCATGGTCCTTGGCGACGCCTTCGCCATTATCGTACATGGCGCCGAGATCGAATTCGGCCTTTGCATTGCCCTGTTCGGCTGCCTTGCGATACCACTTGAGAGCCTGCTTGAGATCTTTATCGATGCCATCGCCCAGCTTGTACATTTCGCCGAGCTTCAGTTGTGCCGTCGCATCGCCCTTGTCTGCGAGCGGACGCCAATACTCCAGCGCCGCCTTGTAGTCGCCCTGGTCATAGGCATTTTGTCCGGTATCGGCATGGGCAAGGCCGCTGGATGCCAGCGCGAAGAACAGTGCGATGGCTGCTCGCTTAAAATGCACAATCTACCCCTCAATCAGTCGTCTTTTGTCTGTGAATACTAAATGATGTGACAGGCGAGGGCGCAAGGCGCCTCCGCGCGCATACATGATCGGCTTATGGCAATAGCGTTGCCAGTATCTGCAGAATGATCCAGCCGGGTGTGTCGCCTTGGCTGGTCGTTTTGGTCGGTTTGTTGCCCTCTGGGCTGGCGCTCTTGAGTGGGTGTTCGCCATTCGCGGCCATGTAGCTCAAGCTATGTTGCGCTTCCGGCAACCCCTGGTCCGCTGCCTTACGGAACCATTTGGTGGCCTGGCCGATATCTTTCGGCACGCCGTCGCCGCTATAGTACATGGAGCCGAGGCCGTACTGGGCGCGGGCGTTGCCTTGCTCCGCGGCCTTGCGGAAGAAATCCGCCGCGTGCCCATAGTCCTTGGGAACGCCGCTGCCATCGTAATAGAGATGGCCGAGGGCATATAGGCCTTCCGCGCTGCCCTGGTCGGCCGCCTTGCGGTACCAGATGGCCGCCTTGCCCTTGTCCGGTGTTATGCCGTGACCCTTGTCATAGATATAGCCAAGCGCATATTGCGCGTCCGGATGGCCTTGTTCGGCCGATTTGCGATACAATTCCAGCGCCTTGGCATCGTCCTTGGGGAGGCCACGGCCGTCGGTATACATGGTGGCCAGGGCGTATTCGCCCTGCGCGTCGCCTTGAGCCGCCGCCTTGCGATACCATTCGACAGCGACGTCGTTGTTGACCGGCACGCCCTTGCCGTTGGCGTAGAGATAGCCGACGGCATATTGCGCATCGGCGCGGCCCTGATCGGCGGCCTTGCGATACCATTGCAGCGCGAGCTTATAATCCCGGGGAACGCCGAGGCCGTTGGCGAAGCTGTAGCCAAGCCCATACTGTGCGTCGGCACGGCCCTGCTCGGCGGATTTCTTGTACCAGGAATAGGCCTGAGCATCGTCCTGATCGACGCCCCGGCCGTTGGTGTAGGCATAGCCGAGGGCGTATTCGCCCTGGGGGTCGCCCTGATCCGCCGATTTTTGATACCAGTCGATCGCCAGGCTTTGGTCAGCAGCCGTGCCGAGACCTTTCTCGTAAATATAGCCAAGCGCATACTGTGCATCGCTGCGACCCTGATCCGCCGCCTTGCGATACCAGCCAAGCGCGATCGCATCGTCTTCGCGCACGCCGAGGCCATGCCCATACATGTAGCCGAGCGCATATTGCGCCTGTGCCTGGTCCTGGTCAGCGGATTTCTGGTACCAGCCGACCGCCTGCTCGTTATCGACATCCGTGCCGCGGCCGTTGGCGTAGGAATAGCCGATGGCATACTGCGCGTCGGCGTAGCCCTGTTCGGCGGCTTTGCGATACCAGGTATTTGCTTGTTTCAGGTCCTTATCGACGCCGAGACCGTTGGAATACATGTAGGCGAGGGCGTATTCGGCCTGCACATTGCCCTGGGCTGCCGCCTTTCGATACCATTGCACGGCCTGTGCGTCGTCTCGCTCCACGCCGAGGCCCTTGGTGTAACGATAGCCGAGGCCGTATTGGGCGGCCGCATTGCCACTTTTGGCGAATTGCACCCAATATTTCAGCGAGATCGATGTGTCGTCAGGCGCCGGCGCGGGATCTTCGGCATGGGCAAGTGGCGCGAGCGAAAGGGCTACCGCCAGTCCAAATGCCAATCTTCCGATTTTCAAAGCTTACTCTCCCCGCCTGCGCGCTGAAGCGCAATCGATCTGAACAATATGGCGATGTCTTGGCCGCTGGCTGCAACGCCTGGGGATGGCCGCTGTTTTCTCGCTGCCTCTATCCCGGCAAGACATCATAGAGCCGGAAGATCCAGGTGATCTGATAGATCAAGCCGATCGTCACGAAGGCGGCCTGGAAGCGTCTGTTGGCGGTGATGGCGGCAATGATGCAGAGGACGATGTAGACGATGTTGCGGGTCGGATATTCCCAGCCGAGCGATCGAAAATAGGTCTCTCCCTTGAGCAGCGTGTCGATCAGATCGACGGCATAGGTGACAGCGAGAAGGCCGAAGAACCAGCGCCGGCGGGAGATGAAATATTCCTCGAAGCCGCCATAGTCCTCGATCGAGGGAGGGTTCAGGAGCACGCAGAGGAAATAGAACAGACAGCAGAAACAGATGAGGAAGAGGTAGACGCCGAAACTGATCTCGGCCACGGATTGCAGCCGATATTCCCACCACCAGAAATGGATGATGAACAGGAACATCGACAGGATCCAGCCGAGATGCACGAAATAGACGCGGTGTTTGCCCGGCGCTTGCACGAAGCCGGCGAGCCGCGTCAGGAGCTGAGCGAGCGAAAGGCCGATGACCATGCTCATGACAGTCCTGATATAGACATAGACCTCGGGCGTCCGCGCGGCTTCCATCATCCTGTCAGCTCTCCGCGGGAACCGGCTTCGGCGCACCGTTCTCGTCGAGCGCGACCATGATGAACGTCCCGGCGATGACCTTCTCCATCTGGTTATAGCGCGAGCGGTGCGCCCAGGCTTCGACGATGAGCGTGATGGAGGTACGGCCGACGCGTTCAATCTCGGTATAGACGCTCAGCGTATCGCCGATCTTCACCGGCAGTTCGAACGCCATTTCTTTGACGGCGGCGGTGACGACGCGGCCACGGGCGCGCTCGGCGGCGCGAATGCCGCTCGCCAAGTCCATCTGCGCCATGACCCAGCCACCGAAGATATCGCCGGCGGGGTTGGCATCGGCGGGCATGGCCAGCGTGCGCAGGGTCAGCTCGCCTCTCGGCTTGGGGCTGTCATTCATTCACTCGCTCCTATGGCTCAAGGCTTGATTCCGGCGATCAGCCTACGCAATCGGGCCGGGATGGGGAAGCTTCGTCGATGTGTCGTCACCAGGCAATCGTGCCCGAGGGTGATCATTTCCAGTAAGCTTCCCGCTAATCGCGGCCATCCCACGGGATGCCCCTCATGGGCGGTAAGTATTCATTCACCGTTTTTATTTAATCTTCGTAAGTGTTGTCGACCGTGGCTGGGGCAGCGAGAGCGGATCCGAAGTATGGCGTATTTATCCTTTCTGCGGCGGGCGGCGCTGCCTTTGCTGTTGTCGTCGGCGCTGGTCGCCTGCACGGCCGACAGTCTTGTGCCGCCGTCGGGCATCGACAGCAGCCGTGTAAGCTCGATCAAGCCGCATCGCAGCGTGTCGTCGCGGCAGTTCACCTATCAGGGTGGCCAGGCGCCCGTGAACTCCGCGTCCGCCAACTATGCCAACACCTACGATTCTTCCGGCAACCCGCAGGCTGTGGCCAGGCAAGTTCGCCTGCCGACGAATGGCAGTGATGAGGCCGTGACCACCACGGATGTCGAGCAGGGCCTGGCGCAACAATCGAACGCGCAGTCCCAGGGCGTCAACATGGATGCCGAACTCGGCGTCGGTCCGAGCGAAGAGGCGCAGTCCGGTTCGGTCGTTGGGCTGGCGCAGGAAGAAGAACAGAACATTGCGGAAGGCCAGACCGATCAGCCTGTTGTTGACGGCATCGGTTCCGATGCGCCGGTGCAGACCAACCGCTCGATCATTCAGCGCCCGGCCGGGCAGGCCGAACTCAACCAGTCGCCGATCCGCCGGCAGCAGCCGGATACGCAGCTGGCAATGCTGCCCCGCGTCGATAATCCGATGCCGCGCATCGATCGGCAGATGGAGGCGCCTCAGTCATCGCCCGGCGCCATGCCGGCTTCGGAAATCGCCTGCCGACAAGAATTGCAGCGCATGGGTGTCGTTTATACCGACAAGCCGGCGATCTCGAACGGCCCGGCCTGCCAGGTTCCTTACCCGGTTTCGCTGAGCGGCCTCTCCGGCAATATCGCCGTCAGGCCGGCGGTGACCCTGAATTGCCAGGTGACGCTTGCCTTCGCGAAATGGGTCAAGAACGAATTGGCGCCGGCGGCGCGCACACGCTACTGGTCGGGCATCGGTACGATCGTTCCCCTGGGAGGCTATTCCTGCCGGCGGATGAACAACAGCCGGCAACGCTACAACCCGATGTCGGAACATGCCCATGGCAACGCCATCGATGTCGGCACCTTCGTCCTGAAGAATGGCCATGTGATCGATGTACGCAAGAAGGGGCTGTTCGCCTTCCGCGAGGGACGGCTGCTGAAGGCGGTGCGCAGCGATAGTTGCCGCTATTTTGATACCGTGCTCGGCCCCGGCAGCAATGCCGAACACTGGAACCATTTCCACTTCGATCTCAGGGATCGCAAGGGCGGGCGACGTTATTGCAGTATGTGACGCCGGTTTGCTCATGAAGGGAATCGCAGTTAACTGCGGCGCACCAAGATAGGAGACGCATCCGATGGAAGACGTTCCGAGACGGAAGGGAAGCTTTGGGAAGGCGCTGATCGCTGCCCTCGTCGCGATCGTTCTGGTGATCGGTGGCCGCTGGTATGCCTATGTCGCCTATGCGGATGATCCTTTCGATGAAGTCGGCATCGGTCTCAACACGATGATGCCGGGTCCGATCCGCGAGAAGGGCTGTGCGATGCTGAAGGCGCGCTTCGAGAATAAGACGCTGCCGCCTGCGGGTTGCGGCGTGAACGGCAGCTGGTAATCCACCGCCCCTTTTGGCGATTGATCGATACTTAGCCGGCAAAAAGAAAAAAGCCGGCACGAGGGCCGGCTGTAGTGGTGCTCAGCAACGACAGGGGATCTTTGCTGGCTCCGGAAAAAACTATATCGCGCAATGACGCATGAAATATGGATACGAGGGCAATCAGTCTTCAAGTATCATCGGCGCTGACGCTGTCGCCAAGAGGCGTTGGGCGGGGTTGCGACAACCGTTGCTCACCTAAGGAAACATATGCCCGACGAAAGTCACGGTTTGATGACAACTTATTCGTTTAGGCGAACGCACTGTTCCGTCATGCGGGATGGTAAAAGCCTGTTCCCGGCTATATAGCGGGCAAACGCCGAGAAAATAACCACAAAGCCGGACTTTGCCTGCATCATGGCCCCGATCATTTCTATCCGCAATCTCACCAAGACCTATTCCAACGGGTTTCAGGCTCTGAAAGGTATCGACCTCGATATCGAACGGGGTGAAATCCTGGCACTGCTCGGGCCGAACGGCGCCGGTAAGACGACGATGATTTCCATCGTCTGCGGTATCGCCAATCCAAGCGGCGGCACTGTGATCGTCGGCGGTCATGACGTGGTAACGGAGTTTCGTGCCACGCGCGCAATGATCGGACTGGTGCCGCAGGAGCTGACCACAGACCTGTTCGAGACGGTGTGGAACACGGTGAGCTTTTCACGCGGTCTGCACGGCAAGAAGCGGAATCCAGCTCATATCGAGCGGGTTCTGCGCGACCTGTCGCTATGGGACAAGAAGGACAACATGCTGCGCCAGCTCTCCGGCGGCATGAAGCGGCGCGTGTTGATCGCCAAGGCGTTGTCGCACGAGCCCGAGATCCTCTTCCTCGATGAACCGACGGCGGGCGTCGATGTGACGCTGCGCAAGGATATGTGGCATGTCGTCGAGCGATTGCGCGCCAACGGCACCACCATCATCCTGACAACGCATTATATCGAGGAGGCCGAGGAGATCGCCGATCGCGTCGGCGTCATCAATGGCGGCAAGCTGCTGTTGGTGGAGGAGAAAAAGGCGCTGATGGCCAAGCTCGGCCGCAAGCAGCTTATCCTCGACCTGACGGAGCCGCTGGACGCCGTTCCGCCCTGTCTCGATGGCAACGGTCTGTCGCTGGGGCCGAACGGCACGACGCTGATCTATGATTTCGATGCCGAACATGAGCAGTCCAGCATCGCAGTGCTGTTGTCGCGCCTGTCGGCCGAGGGCATTCATTTCAAGGACCTGTCGACGCGCCAGAGCTCGCTCGAGGACATCTTCGTATCGCTGGTGGGAGAGAGCAAATGAACTTCGAGGCGATCAAGGCTATCTATGGTTTCGAAATGGCGCGCACGCGCCGCACGCTGTTGCAGAGCGTCGTCTCTCCGGTCATTTCGACGTCGCTCTATTTCATCGTCTTCGGTGCCGCCATCGGCTCGCGCATCCAGCAGGTTGAGGGCGTCTCCTACGGCGCTTTCATCACGCCGGGGCTGATCATGCTGGCGCTGCTCGGCCAATGCATCAGCAACGGTTCCTTCGGCATCTATTTCCCTAAATTTTCCGGCACGATCTACGAGATTTTGTCCGCACCCGTTGCCATGACTGAAATCGTGCTCGGCTATGTCGGGGCGGCCGCGACCAAGGGCATGCTGATCGGGCTGATCATCCTGCTGACGGCCAACTTCTTCGTGCATATCACCATCGAGCATCCGTTCATGATGATCCTGTTCTTCGTGCTGACGGCGGTGACCTTCAGCCTGTTCGGTTTCATGATCGGCATTTGGGCCGGGAATTTCGAGCAGCTCAACCTCATTCCGATGCTGGTCGTGCCGCCGCTGACCTTCCTTGGCGGCAGCTTCTATTCGATCAACATGCTGCCGCCCTTCTGGCAGGCAGTCAGCCACCTCAATCCGGTGCTCTATCTCGTCAGCGGCTTCCGCTGGAGCTTTTATGGCATTGCCGACGTCAATCCGGTGCTGAGCCTTGCGATGATCACGCTTTTCCTGCTCATCTGCCTCGCGACCCTGTGGTGGATTTTTAAGACGGGATATCGGTTGCGCAACTGATTGGCGGAGTATTTTTCCCGCAAACATGACGGTTGCAATCGCGGTTCTCGCGGCTCATAAACTCCGCGCCCATGTAAAAGGCGGAGCAGGGTGGCAGGTCATCGGGAAGCGGGGGCGAGATGACGGCCATGCAGCATGCCTGGGCATCCAAGTCGATCTTTTTGCAGGTGTTCCATGCCCATAGTCCCCCAGCAGCATTCACTGCCCGACGTTCTCTCGCGCCTCGACCGGTTGACCAATTGGGAGCGCAAGCCGCGCGGGGAGATGCGGGTCGGCCTTGAGCCTATGCTCGATCTCATGCAGCGGTTGGGCAATCCTCACCAGAGTTTCCGCGCCATCCATGTTGCCGGCACCAAGGGCAAGGGGTCCGTCTGCGCGCTTGTCGCCGCTGCCTTGCTGCGGGCAGGTTGGCGGGTCGGCCGTTATGCCTCACCGCATGTCGATCGCGTCAACGAGCGCATCAGCGTGTTGGGCCAAGAGGTCGAGGACGACCGTTTGGCGGAAGCGCTGGAAAAGGTGCTGGACAGCTACGAGCTTGCCAAGCGCGAGGCAACACCGGGCGAGGACGCAACCTGGTTCGATGTGATAACGGCCGCCGCTTTCGTCGTCTTCAGAGATGCCGGTCTGGATTGGGCCGTCGTCGAGGTCGGGCTCGGTGGGCGGCTGGACTCCAGCAACGTGGTCTTCGGCGAAGTTGCCATCGTTACCAATATCGAGCTTGAGCATACGGAAATTCTCGGCAACACGCGCGAGGCGATAGCGGCCGAGAAAGTCGGCATATTGAAGCCCGGCGCGACGCTTGCCACCACACTTGCCGCCACCGATACCGCCGGTCGTGTCTTGCAGGGGCGCGCCGATGAACTCGGTTGCCGCGTGTTGCGCACGGACGTTGCCGAGGATGCGACGATCGCGGACAGGAATGCCGCGTTGGTCGGCCTGGTTCTCGATTATCTGGGACAACAGGGTGAACGGGTGCGGGGGGAGGCCGAAGCGGGCGTCGCCATCGGCGCGTGGCTACTCGATCAGTCGGTTAGGGATAATGCGCGTCTGCCGGGGCGCATGGAGCGGTTTGCCTTCACACTTCCCTCCGTGTCGGCTACCGCGCGGCGCGTCGTGCCGATGGTGATGGACGGCGCGCATGTTCCGTTCAATCTCGAGGCTGTTTTGCGCGATATTACCCGCTCTTCCGAGATCAGCGGCAAGTGCGTCGCCATCGTCGCGCTGGCGTCCGACAAGGATGCAGTGGGCTTCCTGACGGTTCTGTCCCGATCCGTCGCTTATGCCGTCTTCACGGAAGCGTCCGGGTCCGGTCGCTCTCATCCGGCTGATGAATTGGCAACACTGGCGATATCCATGGGAATGGCGTGCGAAGCCGAGCCCGATCCGCGCAAGGCGCTCGACCGGGCTGCGGTGAAGGTATCGGAAGATGGCGGCTGGATCCTCGTGACCGGGTCGCTTTATCTTGTGGGAGCGCTGCGGGGCGCCGTGCTGGAAGGTGCCGGTTGACGATGGAAATCACTATTCGGCCGGCCGTTCCCGAGGACGCCGCGGCCATAGCCCGCCTGCACCTTGCGGTCTGGCGGGAAACCTATCTGGAGCTGGCCACGCCCGAAGCCTTTCGCATCATGGATGAGGCATTCCGGCGGGCGAGATGGACGGCCACCTTGTCCGAGCCGGGCCGCGATCAATTGGTGCTTCTCGCCGAGCAGAACGGGCGTTTGGTTGGCATTGGCGCGGCCGGCGCGCCATCATTGGCTCTCTTCGAGAGGCGGGGCGAGATACGATCGCTTTACGTCGATCCCGCCATCAAGCGTCAGGGCGTCGGTCGCCGCCTCATGCGCGAACTGGCGCTGCATCTGGCTGCCTTGAACTATCCCGGCGCGGCACTCGGCGTCGTCGTCGGCAACGATCCGGCAATTGCATTCTATCAGTTGCTGGGTGGGCGAATGACCGGGCGTTACACCGATCCCGGTCCGGTCTGGCGATCCGAAAATATCATCTTCGTATGGGATGATCTGTCGCTGCTGATGTAGCATCGCGCCGGTTTTCATCCACTGACGGCTTTTCTCCGTGGCGTCATCGTCATGGCCATGACGCCGATGATGACGCAGACCAGACCGATGCCGGCCGTCTGGGTCAGCGGCTCCCCAAGGAAGATGACGCCGATGGCGACACCGATCGGGACGCGCAAATAGGCCTGCGCGGTAGTGCCGATCGAACCGAGGGTCTGGATCAGCCGAAAATAGATCGAAAAGGCAAGCGCGGTCGACAGGATGGAGAGCGCCAGGAGAGCGAGGATCGACGCTGTCGATGGCACGAGCGTCCATGGTCGATCCACGATGAGGCTGACCGGGATGAGAATGGCGGTGCCGCAGAGCAGCGAACCGACGGCGGGCATCATCGGATCGAGACCTTTGAAATTGCGACCGAATAGGGCTGCTCCCGCATAGCAGATCGATGCCAACACGACGGCGAGCTGCGCCGGCAATTGCTGACCGACGCCGTTCAAGGCGTCGAAGCCGATGATCAAGCAGATGCCCGCCAATCCCACGGCGATGCCGAACAGCTTGTATGCGGTGACGCGCTCGTTGCGCAGGAGCATGGCGGCAAGCAGGAAGGTGAAAATCGGCGTGGTGGAGTTCAGGATGGTCGCCAGGCCGGCATCTACCGTACGCTCCGCCCAGGCGATCAGCGTGAAGGGAAGGACGCTGTTGAGGCAGGCCTGAACGAGGAAGCGACGCCATATCGCCGGCTCTCTCGGCAGGCTCAATCCACGCCAGCGGATGATCGCAAACAGCACGCCGCCGGCAATAAGCGTGCGTGCGGCGATGAGGGTGATCGGCGGGATGGTCGCCACGCCGATCCGGATGAAGGTGTAGGAGGCGCCCCAAAGGGTCGCGAGCATCAAAAGGAGCAGAAGCTCCGTCGTGGCGTTGGTTTTGATCTGTGGCATGACGGCTGAACTTTCGGAATCGATACTGGGATATATGCCGTCATCCCTAGCGTGCATTCGGCTCGTGATGCTTCGGGCCTCATCGAACTATTGCGCTCAATCCCGCAGCCGCAGTTCGTCGGTCTGCATCTGCATCGATCCCAGCGTCTCGAGGAAGCTCATGCCGAGCAGGCTTTGGTCGAGCTTGCCTTCCTCGGCGACGGTCGCCTTGACATCGCGGCGCACGATCGGGCCGATGGCAACGGAGCCGAGCTCGACAGGGGCGGCTCTTGCCCGGCCGTTCGCGGTGATCATGGTCATGGAATAGGTCAGGTTTTCCGGGATGATGCCGACACGCTCGGCGTCGTCCCGCGAGAGCGCGATGGAGCTGGCGCCGGTGTCGACGAGCATGTCGATCGGCTGGCCGTTGACCATCACTTGCGCCTGAAAATGACCGTTCGAAAGCTTGTGGAGAATAACCTCCTGGCCGCCTTCGCTGGTGGTGACGACGACGGCGTGTCCGGGGACCAGGCCGGCAAACAGCCGGCTGCCGACTTCCTGGGCGTCGCGCCGGTAAACATAGGCCGTTGCCAGCGCCATGATGATCACCAACCAGACCAGCAGATTGCGCAGCGACTGGCTGACGGTTTGGCGGCTTGCCCAAATGCCGGCAGCCATCATCAGCGAAAGGGGCAGCAGATAGACGATACGGGCGAAATCGTCGTTGGGCAGGCCGAAGGTCATGCCGCTGTTGTTGTTGAAGAGCAGGAGCGCGAGACCGATGCCGATAATGGCGAGGGCGATGTTCAGGCGGTTCATACGACGCTGCGCTCCCGCGCCAGACGCTGGCGCCGGGTTTCCCGGCGCGGCTTGCGCTCGACGGTCGTGAGACGGTCCGGCAGCACCTGCATGATGTCGAGGCGTTCCGCGTCGCTATAGGTCATCCATCCGCCGATTTCCTCGCGCGTGCGCCCGCAGCCGAAGCAATAGCCGGTGTTCAAATCGATGGAACAGACAAGAATGCAAGGTGTTAGCATAAGATCATATATCGATGCTTCAGACGCACATGGCAAGGGTGCAGAAAGCGGCGATCTCGCAAATCTGCTGCGCAGCGCCGATGGTGTCTCCGGTGTGGCCGGAAAGCCGGTGCCGCACGCGCCGGGTGAAGAGAAATGCCGCCGCTGCGGTGACGAGAAGGCAGAGGACGAAGGCCGGAAGCCTGAGGCTCGGCCAGAGCAAAAACGCCGACAGCACCAGCGCGGTGATCAGGGCGATCTGCATGGGGCTGTAGTCCGGTTTTCCCGCCGAGGCGGCAATCCCGTCCGGCTTGGCTGCCGGCAGAACATACCAGTGCCAGACCATGGCGCCGCGGCTCAAGACGGCGGTGGCCGGGATGGTTAGCGCTGCGTCGAGGGGAGCGAGGTCTCGGCCGATCGCAGCAAGGGCGGCAGCACGCAGCCCGAAGGAGAGGATCAGCGCCACCGCGCCATAGGTGCCGATGCGGCTATCCTTCATGATAGCAAGCGCCCGGTCGCGATCCCTGCCGCCACCGAGCCCATCGGCGGTATCGCTGAGGCCGTCCTCATGCAGCGCGCCGGTCGTTATCGTCTGGATGGCGAGCGCCAGGAGTGCCGCCATCAGCGGGTCGGCGTCGAAGGCCAATAGAACACCGAAGGTGATTGCGGCGGGCAGGGCGATCAGCAGGCCGGCGAGGGGAAAGGCGCGCGAGACGCGGTCAAGCTTGCCGTCATCGCCCTCGAAGAAGGACGCGGGCACGGGAATGCGGCTCAAAAAAGCCACGGCGTGGGCGATATCGCCCGTATATTCCCGAATGTTCATTCTCGTCCCGTTATTCCCGCGATAGCATCGGGCGCTTTTTGCAGTTGTTCGCGCCCGTGCCGAAGATTAATAGAGTCGCACGCAAAAAACCTGATTTGAGACCAAAAGACAAGGAACGGCATTCATGAGCGTTACCGGCCTGCCATTTGACGATTTCCGCACGCTGCTGCGCGACCTTCCTGGCCCGGATCCCCGAGCACTGGTGGCTGCGCGCGAGCGCGACGCACAGCTCACCAAGCCGCCAGGTGCCCTCGGCCGCCTCGAGGAAATCGCCTTCTGGCTCGCGGCCTGGACCGGGCGTGCGCCCGCCGTCACCCGCCCGCTCGTCGCGATCTTTGCCGGCAATCACGGCGTCACGAAGCAGGGCATCACGCCGTTTCCGCCGTCGGTGACGCAGCAGATGGTGGAGAATTTCGCCGCCGGCGGCGCGGCGATCAACCAGATCTGTGTCACCTATGATCTCGGCCTGAAGGTGTTCGATCTGGCGCTCGATTATCCGACCGGTGACATTACCGAAGAGCCGGCGCTTTCCGAGCGCGACTGTGCCGCGACCATGGCCTTCGGCATGGAGGCGATTGCCGGCGGTACGGACCTGCTCTGCATCGGTGAAATGGGCATCGGTAACACCACGATCGCCGCTGCCATTCACTACGCGCTCTATGGCGGCACGGCGGCGGAATGGGTCGGCCCCGGAACCGGCTCGGAAGGCGAGATGCTGAAGCGCAAGATCGCCGCTGTCGAGAAGGCCGTGGCGCTGCATCGCGAACATCTCTCCGATCCGCTGGAAGTGCTGCGTCGCCTCGGTGGCCGCGAGATTGCCGCCATGGCCGGCGCCATTCTCGCCGCCCGCATGGAGCGTATCCCCGTGATCATCGACGGCTATGTCGCGACCGCCGCTGCCTCGATCCTCAAGGCAGCCAATCCGTCCGCGCTTGACCACTGCCTGATCGGGCACGTCTCAGCGGAGCCCGGGCATCTGAAGGCAATCGACAAGCTTGGCAAGACGCCGCTCCTGGCACTTGGCATGCGGCTCGGCGAGGGCACGGGCGCGGCACTGGCCGCAGGGATCGTCAAGGCCGCCGCCGCCTGCCATTCCGGCATGGCTACCTTCGAGAGCGCTGGTGTTACCAACAAGCACTGATGGAAAAAATTGCGAGGCGCGACGACTGCGCGTCTCGCCTCCAAAATTCTGTCCGACTCTCGATTTATGTCATAAAGCCGTAACAAATTCTGGGGCCGACTCAGTCGTCGGCTTGCCTTGGCGGTGGCGAGACTGTATTCGCAGGGCAGCTAAATTGCAGTCAGGACTGCGCGGACAGGGCGAAGATGGTCGAGTTTTCGAAATCAGCGGTAACCAAGGAAACGGGTATCCGGCATTTTTTTGCCGCTGCGAGTTATTCTTGGGGCGGCTTTCAGCGCTTGCTGCAGGAATCCGCCTTCCGGCAGGAACTCCTGTTCGCGGCGGTCGCGTTGATCCTGTTGATCGCGGTCGGCGCCACGCTTGGCGAAATCATGATTGCAGTCGTGCTGTTTCTCGGTGTTTTCGCGGTCGAGGCGATGAATACCGCGGTTGAAGAAGTGATCGACCGGATATCGCCCGAGATTTCCAATGTCGGCAAGCATGCGAAGGATCTGGGATCCTTTGCCGTTTTCTGCATGCTCGTCGCGTCCGGCCTCTATCTGCTGTACACCATCGGCTACCACCTGTTTTTCCGCTAGCCGTTACCGCTTGAGCCTCAGGCAAAGCTTTTCTTGCGGCGTTCCACTGACGGCGCGTCCTCGACGGCCGGCAGGCTTTGCAGCACGCGCTTGGCCGGCAGGATGGCGATGACCTCCGTGCCTTCGCGCAGCTTGGATTTCAGCATGAACTGACCGTCATGCTTGGCAAGGATCGCCTGCACGATCGGCAATCCCAATCCCGTTCCCTGTTCCGCGCTCTTGATGGCAATCGAACCCTGACCGAAGGCGGACAGAACCACCGGTATTTCCTCTTCGGGAATGCCGGGGCCGTTGTCCCTGATCGCCACATATTGCCCGCCGCCGGAGGTCCAGCCGACCTTGACGGTGATCTCGCCGCCCTGTGGCGTGAATTTCACGGCATTGGACAGGAGATTGAGGATGACCTGGCGGATGGATTTCTCGTCGGCCCAGACGGAAGGTAGCTGCTGCTCGAACTGGGGCGAGATCGAGATATTCTTGCCGCGAGCGCGCAACTGCACCATGCCGATGCAATCCTCCGCGACATCCAATAGCGAGATCGCCTCTTCGTTCAGCTCGTATTTGCCGGCTTCGATACGCGAGAGATCGAGGATCTCGTTGATCAGATTAAGCAGGTGCTGCCCGGAGCGATGAATATCCGTCGTGTATTCGCGATAGGTGGCGTTGTTGAGCGGCCCCATGACCTCCGCCGACATGACCTCAGAAAAGCCGAGGATGGCGTTCAGCGGCGTCCTGAGTTCATGCGACATCGAGGCCAGGAAGCGGGACTTGGCGAGATTGGCCTCTTCGGCACGCCGGCGCGCTTCATCCGACATGGACTTGGCGACCTCGAGTTCCGCTATCAGGTCGTCCTTTTCCGATTGGAAGGAGAGGATTTTCAGGTTGGATTGAAACATCCGGTTGGTGATGAAGGTGAAGAAGATAACGGCAACCGTGACGGCCGCGGTAAGCGCGATGTCGAGTGGATCGCGGGTCAATGCTGCCTTGACGGCAAGTGCGACGATCGCCGGAGCGAAGGCGAAGGGCACGGCGCGCGGCAACATGAAATTCGCCATGGTGGTAATACAGATCGCCACCAGCAGCGTTGCGCCCTTATAGAGCAGGAAGCTGTCGCCGCCGCAGGTAGAGCAGCTGTGCATCGCGAAGAAAGCCCAGCAGAAACCGATCAGCAACTGGCCGATCAGCAGGATCTGGCGCCATTTCTTGGCGCGCCCGGCGGTCATCTCGTATTTTCTTGCGCGACGACCGAGCAGCATGTTGACGGCATGCATCGTCAGGGTCGGAATGGCCCAGATGAAGATCTGGGCGTCACGGGTAAGATAAGCGCCGAGTGCCGCAACGATGATGACGAAGATCGGCATGACCGAGGCACCCTGCAAGAGGGTGTCGACATGCGTCATCATCAATTCGCGGTCGAAACTCCGGCTATGGCCGGATTGCAGGCGCTCGCGCGTCTGCCGCACGGCCTTCGACACAGCCCGGTTACGGTGGCTGCGCGATCGGTCGACGATGATTTTATCTGTCGATGTGCTGACGCCGTTACTCATGGTTGCGTTGAAACTTAACTCGCTGAAGGCTACAGACTAACGACCAAATCTTAAGAAGATGCTGCCCGAAATGTTTTGTTTGCCATCTTTGCCAAGGGTTTGTTCGTGAAGGAGGCAAAAGCGTGACGCGATCTGGGCACCTGTTTCGTGACGGCGTAACGACGTTCGCCCTGCTGGCGCTGCTCGCCTTGCTGGCATTCAAGTTGAACAATCGCCCGGAACTGGTTCAAACCGGGCGATTTTATGTCGTCGATGGCGATACGCTCGCTCAAGGCGGCGAGCGTTTCCGGCTGAGTGGCATCGATGCGCCGGAGTATCGGCAGCAATGTCAGCGCAATAATAATATGAATTGGGCTTGCGGCGATGAGGCGCGCAAAGCCCTTGATCGGCTTATGAAGGCTGGTTCGCCCGAGTGCCGGGGCAGCGAAAAGGACCGCTACGGCCGGATGCTGGTGATTTGCAGGGCCGGCGACGTCGATATCAACGCCGCAATGGTTCGCAGTGGCATGGCCGTATCCTATGGCGGTTATGCCACCGAGGAGGCCATAGCGCGACAGGCGAAGGCCGGACTTTGGGCCGGCGATTTCGAACGACCGCGCGATTATCGGCGCGAGGAGCAGATGGAACATGCTTCCGGTGGCGATCCGCTTGGCGGACTGGCGGATTATCTGCGAAAGCTGGTGGGATGGGGTCAATGACGATGCCGGGCGATGAGTTGTGGATGCTGCGTGATGGGATCGCCGCCTGTCGTATCTGTCGCGACGCACCGATGCGCGGGGAGGCGGATCGGTTGCCGCATGAGCCGAGGCCGGTTGCCGTGTTGTCGTCGACGGCGCGTATTTTGATCGCCGGGCAGGCGCCGGGGCTGCGCGTTCACGAGAGCGGCCTGCCGTTTAATGACGCTTCCGGTGATAGGCTGCGGCAATGGCTGGGCGTCGACCGTGACAGTTTCTACAATCCCGATCATTTCGCTATCGTTCCGATGGGCTTCTGTTTTCCCGGCTATGACGCCGCCGGCAGCGACTTGCCGCCGCGCAAGGAATGCGCGCCGCTCTGGCGGCAGAGGACGCTGGAGGCGATGCCTCAGATCGAACTCGTTCTCGCCATCGGGCAATATGCCCAGGCCTGGCACCTTGGTGCCGCGCGTATGGCGTCGATGACCGAGACCGTTTCGGAATGGCGGCGCTATCTTCTGACCAATCGGTCGCCGGCCGTTCTGCCGCTACCGCATCCAAGCTGGCGCAATAGCGGCTGGCTGAAGCGCAATCCCTGGTTCGAGGCGGAGTTGCTGCCAGTATTACAAGAACGTGTGAAAATCCTCGTTTCTTGAAACAAGTTTCTTTTCTTTCGTCAAAAACACGCTATAGAGAGAATATAATTCGAAAGGATAGCCGAAATGGATCGTCTCGACCGCAAAATCCTGCGCCTGCTGCAGGAAGATTCCACTCTTGCCGTGGCCGATCTTGCCAAGAAGGTCGGGCTGTCGACGACACCATGCTGGCGCCGCATTCAGAAGATGGAAGAGGATGGCGTCATTCGCCGTCGCGTCGCGCTGCTCGATCCGGAAAAGGTCAACACCAAGGTTACCGTTTTCGTGTCGATCCGCACCAATAGCCACTCGATCGAATGGTTGAAGCGCTTTTCCGAAGTGATCGCCGATTTCCCGGAAGTGGTCGAATTCTATCGCATGAGCGGCGATGTCGACTATCTGCTGCGCGTCGTCGTTCCCGATATTGCCGCCTATGACGCCTTCTACAAGCGCATGATCGCCAAGATCGAAATCCGCGACGTTTCCTCGGCATTCGCGATGGAGCGGATCAAGTATTCGACGGAACTGCCGCTGGACTACATGCTGCTGGATACCGCGAAGTCGCAGGAGGACTAAGCGCCACATTTGCAATGGCGCTCAGTAAAGAACGGCGGGCTAAATTACTTCCTGTCCAATCGCGCCAGCAGGGACGAAGTGTCCCAGCGATTGCCACCCATGGCCTGAACGTCGCCGTAGAACTGGTCGACGAGGGCCGTCAGCGGCAGCTTGGCCTCGTTGCGGCGGGCTTCCGCCAATACGATGCCAAGATCCTTGCGCATCCAGTCGACGGCGAAGCCGAAGTCATATTTGTCGGCGTTCATGGTCTTGTGGCGGTTTTCCATCTGCCAGGAGCCGGCCGCTCCCTTGGAAATGACATCCACGACCTTTTCAATGTCGAGGCCAGCCTGCTTGCCGAAATGGATGCCTTCCGCGAGGCCCTGGACAATGCCAGCGATGCAGATCTGGTTGATCATCTTGGTGAGCTGGCCGGCGCCGACCGTGCCCATCAGGCCGACCATGCGGGCATAGGCGTCGATAACGGGCTTTGCCTTGTCGAATACGGCTTCATCGCCACCGCACATGACGGTGAGCACACCATTCTCCGCGCCGGCCTGGCCGCCTGAGACGGGGGCATCGATGAATTCAACACCTTTTTCCTTGGCCGCGGCATAGAGTTCGCGGGCAACTTCGGCGCTTGCCGTCGTGTTGTCGATCAGGATCGCGCCCGCCTTCATGCTCGAGAGCACGCCGTCCTTGCCGATCGTCACCGAGCGCAGGTCGTCGTCGTTTCCGACGCAGGTAAAGACGAAATCGGCGCCTTCGGCCGCAGCGGCGGGGGTGCTGGCAAACTTGCCGTCAAATTGCTTGGCCCAGGCTTCCGCCTTGGCGATGGTGCGGTTGTAGACGGTGACGTCGTGGCCACCCTTGGTCTTCAGATGCCCTGCCATGGGATAGCCCATGACGCCCATGCCGATGAAAGCGACCTTTGCCATTCGCGAAACTCCCTTACGAATTTTGACTGAAGGCTTAGCGGAAAGGTGAGGGGGACGGAAGACCGATTTGTCGGCGAACTTGTCTCGGTGTCATAGGTCTTGGAAGATAATTCCGCATATTGGTTGTTTGCCGAAATCGAATTTCGATACATTCGTAGAAATTCACAATATCAGATGTCGATATAATCCATGGATTTGCAATCCTTAGGGCATCAATAGCAATGCCGGTGGCAACGGGATGCGTTCCGATCCGGTGGGGAAAGGACTTTTCATGATCTCGCGCAGACAGACACTCAGCCTTCTCGCCGCCACGGCCGCCGCCTTGGCGCTGCCTTCCATACGGTCGGCGCGCGCGGCCGCTGCAACCACCCTTCGTATAGGCTGGCAGAAGAACGGTGTACTTGCGCTGGCCAAGCGCAAGGGTTCGCTGGAAAAGCTTCTCGCCGGTCGCGGCATCTCTGTTGAATGGTCCGAATTCACCTCCGGTCCGCCGCTTCTCGAAGCGTTGGGTGCCGGCGCGCTCGATTTCGGCGCGACGGGCGATGTGCCTCCGCTTTTCGCGCAGGCCGCTAACGGAAATCTGCTTTATGTGGGTCAATATTCTGGAAGCCCGGAGGGCTCGGCCATTCTGGTGCGCAAGGATTCGCCAATCCAGACGCTAGCGGACCTCAAGGGCAAGAAATTGGCCTTCAAGCGCGGGTCCAGCGCCCATAACGTTGCCGTAAAGGCGCTTACCAAGGGTGGCCTGACGGTGAACGACGTCCAGGCGCTCGATCTCGCGCCGCCGGATGCTTCCGCAGCCTTCAAGACCGGCGCGATCGATGCCTGGTCAATCTGGGATCCCTATCTCGCCATCGCCGAGGCCGATCCGGATACCCGCATCCTGGCAACGGCGCGTGGCCTGCTCGATTCCTACAGCTATTTCCTGGGAAATGCCGATTTCACCAAAGACAATGGCCAGGTTATCGTGGATGTGCTCGGTGAACTCGCCAAGGTTGGTACCGCGGCGCAGACCAATCTTGACGATACCGTTGCGGCGCTTTCAGAGATCACCGGCGTGCCGGCCAATATTACGCGGGTGGCGCTGACGCGCCCTGATTTCAATCTTGGCGCCGTCTCGACCATCACCGACGCAGCCATCGCCTACCAGCAGGGATTGGCGGACTCGTTCTACGACCTCGGGATCGTTCCGAAGAAACTTGCTATCACCGATATCGTCTGGCGGCCGAAAGCAAGCTGAGCGACGAACACTCACTCCTCATGACCGATATAGCCCCGCTCGCAACATGACGGGTGCGGGCCGTCTCGTGGAAAAATATTCCGCGAGACGGCCACTAATAGAAAATCTGCATTGTCGATATAATCGGTAGTCTATGCCACTATCCCTTGGAAGCCCCAAGGGACATGCTCCCGATGATACGCGCCTAGAAGACAGGAAAACACCATGACCGCGACTGCCAAACCCATCGACTTCCTGTGGTTCATTCCGACCTCCGGCGACGGCACCTATCTTGGGTCGGCCGATCTCAACCGCGGGCCGGAAATCGGCTATCTCACGCAGATCGCTCAAGCTGTCGACAGGCTCGGCTTTTCCGGCGTGCTGCTGCCGACTGGCGTCTCCTGCGAGGAGTCCTTCATCACCGCCGCTGCTCTGTCGGCGCACACACAAAAGCTGAAATTCCTGGTGGCGATCCGTCCCGGCACGGCATCGCCGGCCTATTACGCCCGCCTTGCCTCGACGCTCGATCGCGTTTCGAACGGTCGCGTGCTGCTTAACATCGTGGTTGGCGGCAGCCCGGCGGAACTGGCGGGCGACGGCATTCATCTCGAGCATGACGAGCGCTATGCCCATGCCGACGAGTTCTTCACCGTCTGGGAAGAGCTTATGGAGAAGGGCTCTTCGACATTCGAGGGCAAGTACATCACGGCAACCAACGCAAGGCTTGGCCTGCCGCCGGTACAATCGCCGCGCCCGCCGCTTTATTTCGGTGGATCCTCGGACGCCGGCATCGATTTCTCGGTTGGCCGCGTCGACAAGTATCTGACCTGGGGCGAGCCGCCGGCACAGGTGGCCGAGAAGGTCGAGAAGGTCCGTGCCGCCGCCGCCAAGAAGGGCCGCGAAGTCAGCTTCGGCATCCGCCTGCATTTCATCGTCCGCGAGACGGACGAAGAGGCATGGGCCGCAGCCGACCGGCTGATTTCCAAGCTCGATGACAAGACGATCAGCGAGGCGCAGGAACAGTTCGTCAACCAGTCCGACTCCGTCGGCCAGAAGCGCATGGCAGCTCTTCACGGCGGTCGCCGCGACAAGCTTGAAGTTTCGCCGAACCTCTGGGCAGGCGTTGGTCTCGTCCGTGCTGGTGCCGGCACGGCGCTTGTCGGTTCGCCACAAACTGTTGCCGCAAGGCTCCGCGAATATCAGGATATCGGCATTGAGACAGTGATCGGTTCGGGCTATCCGCATCTAGAAGAAGCCTATCGCGTCGCGGAGCTACTGTTCCCGGAACTCGGGCTCTCCCGCGACGAGCAGCGAGCCGGTTTCCGCAACGAATTCGGTGCAAAGCAGATTTTCGCCGGCGGTAGCCATGGCGGCAATCTGAAAGTCGTTTCCGGATCTTAACGCGAACAATTCAGGGAGATTCTCATGTCGGCATTCGACACGTCCTTCGTTCGCGTCGCTGCGCAAAGCCGGGTCCGCCCGGCTAAGCCGACGCGGACGGCCATCTCCCTGGAGCGGTTCTTGCCTTTCCTGCTACCTGCCGTCATCATAGCGGCCTGGCAGCTCGGTTCGTCGGTCGGATGGATCTCCACTCGCATCATGCCGTCGCCGGCGGATGTCGTGATTGCATTCTGGCAGACGACGATCTCCGGGCAATTGCCGCATAACATCCTTGTCAGTGCCGGCCGCGCCTTTGCCGGCTTGCTGGTCGGCGGCTCGATCGGCTTTCTGCTTGGCATCGCCAACGGCGTGTCGCGGCTGTCGGAGAAGTTGACCGATACCACGCTGCAGATGCTGCGTACCATTCCGCATCTGGCCATGGTGCCGCTGGTCATCCTCTGGTTCGGGATCGGCGAGGAATCAAAACTGTTCCTGACGGCGCTCGGGGTGCTCTTCCCGATCTATCTCAACACCTATCACGGCGTTCGAAATGTCGATCGCGGCCTGATCGAGATGGGCCGGGTCTATGGCATGAGCAACTGGACGCTGTTCAAGAAAGTGATTTTCCCCGGCGCGCTGCCGTCGATCCTCGTCGGCCTGCGTTTCGCGCTCGGCATCATGTGGCTGACGCTGATCGTGGCGGAATCGATCGCCGCGTCCTCGGGTATCGGCTACATGGCCAACAACGCCCGCGAATTCGGCATGACCGATGTCGTGGTGTTGACGCTGGTCATTTACGCCATACTCGGCAAGCTCGCCGATGTCGTTGCCCGCGCGCTGGAGCGCAGGGCCTTGCGCTGGAACCCGGCCTATCAGAATTGAGTGAGGAAGCATCCATGACCGCTATCGCATTGGAACGCGCTCATCAGGGTTCTTCCGCGAGCGCCTCGTTGCAGACAGGCGCTGCCGCCATCCACATCAAGGGGCTGGAAAAGAGCTTTGACAATAATCGCGTGCTGCGCGGCATCGATCTCGATATTCCCGCAGGCCAGTTCGTCGCCATCATTGGCAAGAGCGGCTGCGGCAAGAGCACGCTGCTGCGCATCCTGATGGGGCTAGATGAGCCGACGGCGGGCCATCTGCGTTTCGAGACCGCTGACGCGAATGATGCAGCGCCGAATGCCCGCATCGTCTTTCAGGAACCGCGATTGCTGCCCTGGCTCTCCGTTGCCGACAATGTCGCCGTTGGGCTTGGCGAGGGCTTGCCGCAACAGGTGGTGCGGTCCGAAACTGCAGCGGTTCTTTCCGAAGTGCAGCTAGCGGAGAAGGCTGGAGAATGGCCGTCGCGGCTTTCCGGCGGTCAGAGGCAGCGTGTGGCGCTTGCCCGCGCACTGGTCAGCAAACCTGGCGTCCTGGCGCTGGACGAGCCGCTTGGTGCATTGGACGCGCTCACCCGCATCAGCATGCAGGAACTGCTGAGCCGCGTCTGGCGCGAGCTCGGCTTCACCGCCGTGCTTGTGACGCATGATGTCAGTGAGGCCGTGCATCTGGCCGATCGCGTCGTCGTGCTGGATGAGGGACGGATCGTGCTCGATATCGCGGTTCCCCATCCGCATCCTCGCCGCCATGGCAATCCGGCGCTGGCCGAACTCGAAGGCCAATTGCTGGCTGCTATCCTTGGTGATGCCAGGCCAAACTAATTCGGCCTTCGACATAGAGCCGCAGGCGGATCGAATGCTCAAGCATATGGGCGTTTCGGACGGAACCGGGCGGGTAGCTTTTCGTGATAGGGGTAGTATTGGAAGTAAGGCATGGCCTCTTCCAGCACGCGCGCGAAGGAAGGACGCTCGAGCATGCGCTGATAATAGCGCTTCAGCCGGGGGTGTTGCTTGCCAAAGGGCACCAGTGTCTCGGCGTAGAATAGTGCGGGAGCGGCAGCGCAATCCGCCATCGTGAAGGCGTCACCGACGATCCATAGCTTTTCGCCCAATTGCTGCTCGATCATGCCATAGGCGGTGTTCAGCAATGCCTGCGCCTCGGCCACGGTCAGGGGATCGCGTTCATCCTCCGGGCGCCGCTTGTCGGCGACGATCTTCTGCATTGGTTCCTGAATATAGTGATCGAAGAAGCGGTCCCAGAGGCGAACACAGAGCGCGTCGGTTGGATCGGGCGGCAATAGCCGCGCCGGGCCAGGGTAATGCCGGTCGAGATATTCGATGATGATACTGGTCTCGGGAACCGTGCTGTCGAGCGTCTCATCGCGCAGGACGGGAAATTTGCCGATCGGCCAGAGCCGCAGCAATGAGGCACGCGATTCCTCGTTGCCGAGATCGATGATCCGGCTTTCGAACGGCGTTCCATTCTCATAGAGCGCGATCAGCACCTTATGACAAAAGGAGGCGAGGGGATGCTGATAGAGGATGAGCGACATGCGGCAACCTTTCCTGCATCGAGGTCTTGCGACCATTACCCGGCCGAATGGCGAGGTAATGGCTCACTTGTCCTTGCGAAGGAATAATTATCCGATTGGATCGCTATTCCAACCCCCATGGTGGATCAGCTTATTCCGCGATGAGGCGCGCGATGATCAGATGGCCCGGTGTCGGTTGGCCGTCTTGCATGCGGACATTGATGTCGGTGATCTCGATCAGCTCGAAGCCGGTCGCCTTGAGACGTTCCTGCACGTAGCTTTCGGCATGGGCGAAGCGCTGATGCGGGCCGACCATATAGGGCCGGCCGGCAAGCGCACTCTCCGACAGGGTCTCGGAGGAGAAGATGAAGAGGCCGCCTGGCGTCATGTTGTCAGCGGCGCCGAAGAATAGCGGCTCCAGTGCGCCGAGATAGGGCAGGACGTCGGTAGCGGTGATCAGGTCGAAAGGTTCCTCGTCATTGTCATCGAGGAAGTCCTCGACTTCGGCAACGAACAGCGTTTCGTAGAGGTCCTTCTCGTGGGCGACTTCGACCATGTTTTCGGAAATGTCGATACCGGTGATATCCTCGACGATGTCGCGCAGCGTGCCGCCGGTCAGGCCTGTGCCGCAGCCGAGATCGAGCATGCGCTTGAACGGGCCGAGACCGAGGGCC
Source organism: Rhizobium sp. GW821-FHT14E12 (assembly GCF_058803745.1). Taxonomy (NCBI): domain Bacteria; kingdom Pseudomonadati; phylum Pseudomonadota; class Alphaproteobacteria; order Hyphomicrobiales; family Rhizobiaceae; genus Rhizobium; species Rhizobium sp. GW821-FHT14E12. Next base: position 504,486 of record NZ_JBXAPH010000001.1, on the reverse strand, counting down.
TGCAGCCGCTGGCGCACAAGAACTGGAACGTGATAACCGAGCTGCTCGACGAGCACATCCTCGAAGACTTCGGCATGCTGGTCGAACAGGGTCTCGACATAGGCGTCCGGCGCCTTCACCGGCGTTTCGCCGCGGCCCATCGAGGCGATGCGTACAGCCGCGCCGCCATGGTCGTCGGGGTCGATCGCCAGCACTTGCTTATAGGCGTTGACAGCGGCATCGATGTCGCCGGCCTTTTCCAGCGCAAGCGCGCGGTTATAGGCTTCCGCCAGCGCGTCTTCGTCGATCTTCTTCTTAGCCATGGGACACCAGCCTTTCCGTTTGTCAGGCAGGCCTTAAGGCGCTTCCTTGGCTTTTGCAAATAGTTTGGCAGCCAATGCTAGTGCAGGATGAACTCTCCCTTCAGCGCGCGCCACTCGGTCGCCGAAATCAGCTTGCGGTGGACATAGCGCACCGAATGCAGCGGTCCGTCCAGCTTTTCCTGCCAGAACTTTAGGAAGCCGCGCATCTCGGGAAAGTTGGGAGCGAGGTCGTAGTCCTGCCAGATATAGGTCTGTAGAAATTGAGGATGATCGGGCAGGCGATAGAAGATCTGTGCCGTGGTTAACCCGTAGCCTTGCAACTGCTTCTGCATGTCGTCGTGCATGAGGTCTCTCTTTCTGTTTCCACTACCTTCCGTGACAGATGGTCACGGATAAATGGAAGCACTTCAAGGTAAACCTATGCTTTATAAAAGTGTCATGAAAGAAAATTTATTCACAGAAATCAATATGATAGCAGCCTACGAAGGTGAGTGCTGCCAAGGGGCGGGCGGCATCAGCAGATGTCGCCCGCAACCGGATCAACGCTTCAGATGCCGTGTCAGATAGCCTTCCATGCGAGCCCAGCCATTGCGCATGACTTCGACGATCGAAAGATAGAAAATCGCCGCCCAGAGATAGGCCTGGTAGTCGTAGGTCTGCGAGAAGGCGTAGCGCGTCTCTCCCATCAGATCATAGACGGTGATGATGGAGACGGTCGCCGAGCTCTTGATCAGCAGAATGATCTCGTTGCCGTAAGGGCGCAGCGCCACGATCAAGGCTTGCGGCATGATGACCTTGTAGAAAGTCACAAGCTTGTGGAGGCCGAGCGACGCGGCGGCCTCGCTCTGGCCGCGATGGACGCTCTGGATGGCGCCACGCACGATTTCCGCCTGATAGGCTGCCGTGTTCAGTGTGATGGCAAACAGGCCGCAATTGAAGGGATCGCGGAAGAACCACCAGAGACCGATATAGTCGAGGAAGCCGCGGGCCTGCGGAAAGCCGTAATAGACGATGAAAATCTGCGCCAGCAGCGGCGTGCCGCGGAAGAGATAGACATAGCCATAGGTCAGGCTGCCCAGAATCTTGTTCTTCGACATTCTGGCGAGTGCAAGCGGAATCGAGAGTATCGCGCCGAGAATAAAGGAATATCCCACCAGCGTTACCGTGATCCAGAGACCATGCAGGAAACGTGGGCCGAACTTGAAGAACTTTCCGTTGTCCCAGTTGGTGATCATCATCGTGATCAGTGCGATGCCGAGCAAAGCCCAGATGAACAGGAACAAATAGCCGACGATGCGGGATTTGGAGACGCGCTTCATCGTCTCCGGCGGTGCCGGCTGTGCCGGGATCAATGCTTCAGCGTAGCTCATCGGCGAAACTCCGCGCGTTTTGCCCAGCGATCGAGGTAGGACAGGCCAGCCGAGGAGATGATCGCGAGGACCAGGTAGAGGGAGCAGGCAACGGCGTAGAAGAAGAACGGCTCCTTCGTCGAGCGCACGGCCAGGCCCGTCTGGCGGATGATATCGGCGAGCCCGATGATGGAAACATAGGATGTGTCCTTCAGCAGGTTCATCCAGAGATTTCCGAGATTGGGAAGTGAAATGCGGATCAGCTGCGGCAGGATGATGAGACGCATCGTGCGGACGCGGTGAAAGCCGAGGGCATCACCCGCCTCATACTGACCTTTAGGTATAGCCCTGAAGGCCGATAGCAGCACTTCCGAGCAATAGGCTGAAAAGACGATCGAAAGCGCAATCATACCGGCAACGAAGGCATTGATCTCGACCGGTCCGTCGTAGCCGACATATGCGAGGGCCGTTTGCAGCAGGATCTGCATGCCGTAGTAGATGATGAAGAGGGTCAGAAGCTCCGGCAGGCCGCGGAAGATGGTGGTGAACACGCCGGCGGCTAGCCGCAGCGACCGTTCCTCGGATTGCTGCGCCAGCGCGACCAGAAAGCCGACGATCAGGCCGAGAGGCAATGTCAGGACGGCCACCGTTATGGTGACCCTGAGGCCGCCGGCGATCTCGTCGCCCCAACCGGTATCGCCGCAGGCGATCACGGTGTTCTGGCCGAACAAGGTGAAAAGTCCGACCGGGCCGCACAGCGGATCGAAAATATTACTCAGCCAAGCCCATAAAGAGCCGAGCGCGGAAAACAATCCGCCCATACCATATTTCCCCTCACGGCTTGTGCCGTGTTACTCTTCTTTAGCCGTTGTCAAACAAAAACGGCGGAAGGGCAAGCTTCCGCCGTCATCTTTTCCCAAGGAATCGACAGCCGATCAGTCGCCGTAGACGTCGAAGTCGAAATACTTGTCCTGGATCTTCTTGTAGGTGCCGTCAGCGCGGATCGCGGCAATGGCCGTGTTGAACTTGTCCTTGAGCGCGGTATCACCCTTGCGAAGGCCGATGCCGGCACCGATACCGTTGATTTCCGGATCGATCTTCAGCGTGCCGAGGAGCTTGCAGCAGCTGCCGGCGTCGGACTTGACCCATTCCGAGAGGACGACGACATCGTCGATGACGGCATCGATACGGCCGTTCGAGAGGTCGAGCTTGTATTCGTCCGGCGACGGATAGAGCTTGAGTTCGGCATCCTTCAGGTGCGCCGTGGCGTAGTTGGCGTGCGTGGTCGAGGACTGCGCGCCGATGCTCTTGCCCTTCAGGGCCTCATCGCTCGTATCGGCAATCTTGGAATCCTTCGGCACGGCGATGGCCGGCGGCGTGTTGTAGTACTTGTTGGTGAAGTCGATGGTCTTTTCACGCTCCGGCGTGATCGACATGGACGAGACGATGGCATCGAACTTCTTGGCCTGGAGGGCCGGGATGATGCCGTCGAAATCCTGGTTCACGAAAGTGCACTTGATCTTCATCTGATCGCAAAGCGCATTGGCTATATCGATGTCGAAGCCGACGATCTTGCCCGAGGCATCGAGCGATTCGTACGGCGGGTAGGTGGCGTCCGTGCCGATGACGATCGAATCGCCGTCCGCAAACGCGGCGCCTGCGAAAAGCGACATCGCCGCAAGCGATGCAGCAGCGAAAAGACGGGTGGAGATGCGCATTTTGATCCTCTCTGTTGGCGACCGGCAGCTCTTTTTCTTCATTGGCGGCCGGCCAGAATGGAGCGGGCCAAGGACCCGCCTTGATAAGATAATCGTACTTTTTTTTCGCAAATTGCAACTGGAATTACAAAGGGCTTCCGCACCGCACACTGTCTTCCAGGTGCCTTGCATGGCTTCACAAACTGAATGAAAGCCGTCTGACGCATTCAGCTAGGGTTAATTCAGCCCTCCTAATAGTGCCGGAACAATACGCCCCCTGCCGCGATTCAACCTTACGAAGAACGAAAATCGGCCGGGATCATGAGACATCGCCTCTGTGGGCTTGCATCCGCAACCCGGCGGATAATGAAGATAAGATAAGAGGAGACCCCATCTATGGGAAAGCGATCCAGACTATTTGCCAGCGCTGCATTCCCGCTGCTTTCGCTGTCGCTTGCATTTGAGCCGGTGGCCGCCGCCGCGCTGCGAGACCAGGCCATCATGCCGCTGAGCAATGATGCCGGCGGCTCGGTTGCCGTCAATGGTGGCGCAAGTTTCGAGGTTGCCCAGGAGCAGCCTCAGGGCGGTCAGTCCGAGGAAGAGCTGCGCAAGCACAAGAAGCCGGGTGAAGCCGAACAGGGCGAACCGCAGGGCCAGAAGCACGAGGCAGCACCCGCGCAGCAGGGCGGAGCCGAGCCTCAGCATAAGGCGAAGGAAGCGCAGCCCGAGGCGGCACCGCAACCGCAGAAGCATCAGCAGGAAGCGCCGCAGCCGAAGGCCGCCGAGCCGCAGGCGGCTCCGAAGCAGCAACAGGAGCAGCCCGCGGAGAAGCCGCCTGCACAGAAGCCGCAGCATCAGCCGAATGCCGAACAGCCGCAGGCTCAGCCTGAAGCCAAGCCGCAGCCGAAGGCCGTAGAACCGCAAGCACAGGAGCAGGGCCAGCCGGCGCAGAAGCCGCATAAGCAACCTGCCGAGCAGCAGCCCGCGGCAGAGCCGGAAGCAAAGCCGCAGCCGAAGGCCGCACCTGAGACGCAGCAGCAAGGCCAGCCCGAGCAAAAGCAGCACCAGAAGCCGCAAGGCCAGCCAGCCGAGCCGGCACAGCAGCAGACAGCACCGGCCAAGCAGCCGGCCGCGGCCGCGCAACAGCCCCAGGGCCAGCAGGCTCAGCCGGAGACTGAAACTCAGCCCGCGCAGAAACCGCATCAGAAGCCGCAGGCCCAGCCTGCGGAGGCAGCGCCACAACAGAAGGCACCGGCGCAGCAGCCGGCCGAACAACAGACGGCACCCGCCCAGCAGCCTGCGCCGACCGCGCAGCAACCCCAGGGTCACAAGACCCAGCCGGAGACCCAGGCTCAGCCGGCAACGGAGGCAGCTCCCGGTAGCCAGCAGGGACAAAAGCCCGGCGGTGACAAGACGCACGGCAAGCCGCAACAAGGTCAGCAGGGTGAGCAACAGCCCGCAGGCAATGCTCAGCAGCCCGCACCGAAGGGTGAGCCGCAAGGTCAGCAGGGCCAACAGCCAAATCAGGCAGCTCCGCAAACCGGCAAGCAACCGCAGCCCACCAATGAAACCGGTGCTCCCGCACAGGGTACAGCCACGCCTGCGCCCGCCAACGGCGCAGCGCAGCCCAACGGCGCTGCCCAACCGGGTGTCCAGACGACGGTTCCCGCAAGCGCGCCAGTGTCGCCGCAGGAGCTGGAGCGTCGCAAGAAGATCGCGGAAAATCCCGCCGAGAGCAAAGGTCCCGTCATCCTACCGGTCCAGAATGGCGCTGCCGTGCTGGATAGCGACAAGGATGCAGCCCGTCGCGGACACCGCCAGGGTGGCCAGAACCCCGGCGGTCAGGGTGGTGCTCAAGCAGGGCAGCAGGGCCAGCCAGGCCAGGCTCCGGCAGGCCAGGGCCAAGCCGGTCAGGCCGGGCAGGGCCAGAATGCTCAGACACCGCCGCCGGCCGCCTACACGAAGCCGCCGACTTCCGATGCCGAGGCACAGCGCGCGGCGGGTGGCCAGCAACAGCCGCCTGTGAAGATGGAAGCCGTGACCAGTGAGCAGGGCCGCCGGATGGATGGCCGGCCGAATTTTACGGCGCCGGGCGGAACCACGGTCCAGACCATCATCAATCAGGACAACCGTACCATCGTGAATGTCGACAACAACTATGTCGTTCGCCATGACGATACCGAACGCTTTGTCCGCGGCGGTGAGCGTCCGACCTACGAGCAGCTTCCGCGGGACCGCTATCGTGAGACCATCGATCAGCCGGATGGCGATCGCATCATCACCGTGCGCAACCGCTACGGCGATATCATCCAGCGGTCGCGTGTCGATGCGGACGGGCGCGAATATGTGCTGTTCTACTCGCCGGAGCTCGAACAGCAGCCGGATCACGACGACTATTTCCGCGACCCGGGCGACAGCCTGCCGCCGATGCGTCTGCTCATCCCGCTGAGCCAGTACATCATCGACACCGGAAGCGAGCGTGACTCGGACTATTACGACTTCCTGCGCGAGCCGCCGGTCGAGCCCGTCGAGCGCATCTATTCGGTCAACGAAGTGCGCTATTCCGCCCGTATCCGTGACAAGGTGCGCCGTATCGATCTCGATACGATCACCTTCGCGACAGGAAGCGCGGAAATCCCGATGTCGCAGGCAAGCACGCTGCGTGGCGTCGCCGACGCCATTGGCCAGATCGTCAAGAAGGATCCGACAGAGACCTTCATGATCGAAGGTCATACGGATGCCGTCGGATCGGCGGAAAGCAACCTGATCCTCTCCGACCAGCGGGCGGAATCGGTCGCCAAGGTGCTGAGCGATGTCTATGGCGTTCCGCCGGAAAACCTGGTGACCCAGGGATATGGCGAGCAATATCTGAAGGTGAACACGCAGGGACCCGAACAGGAAAACCGCCGCGTCACCATCCGCCGTATCACGGCGCTGGTGCGTCCGGTCGCTTCCAACCGCTAAGGTTATTCTGCCTTATGCATTCGAAGGCCGTCGGGAAACCGGCGGCCTTTGTCATTTGGCAGGTGCGTCCAGCCCGACTGTGGCGGCGATGAAATCTGCAATGGTCATGGTGTCGTTCAGATCAAAGACGGTCAGCACGCCGGCATCCTCCACAGGATGATCGGCGGCGATGGCGACGATATGCGGGTCTTGCGGCGCGAGCGGCTCGTTCTTCGCGGCCTCCAGCCGGCGCGCCTCGATCTTTGGGATCGGCTCGCGCTTGTAACCTTCGATCAAGACGAGATCGCAGGGCGCAATCCGGGCGAGGATTTCTTCAAAGCTTGGTTCCGGAGCACCGCGCAATTCGTGCATGATGGCGTAGCGCGTGCCGGAGACGATGGTGACTTCATGCGCTCCCGCCTCGCGATGGCGAAAACTGTCGGCGCCGACCTTGTCGATGTCGAAGTCATGATGGGCATGCTTGATGGTCGAAATCTTGTAGCCGCGACGGGTGAATTCGGTGACCAGCCGCACGGCGAGACCGGTTTTGCCGGAGTTCTTCCAGCCGGCGATGCCAAAGATTTTCGGGCGGGCGGTTGTCATGGGGTCTTCTCCAGTGCCGTGAGCCATCTTTCCGCGTCGATCAGGTCGTCCGGCCTATTGATGTTGAAGAAGGGGTCGAGCGGGCCGATCGCCGTTTCGATTGCCGGGAAGTCCACTGTCCGAACGAGATGACGCGCCAGAAAGTCCCGGACGCGCCGTTTCTCATCGGCGACAAGCCAGGATTCGAGATCGTCGGCGATGGAGACGGGCCAGAGGCCGAAGACGGAATGATCGCGTCCCAGCGATGCGGCGATTGCTATTTCATCTCGGCCTTCGATGGGCTCTGCCAAGCGGGCGACGAGATCGATCGGGAAAAAGGGGCTATCGATCGGCACCGTGACTACATGGGAGGCTTGGGGATGGTATGCCACGGCATAGCGCATGGCGGTCAGAACGCCGGCGAGGGGGCCGAGCTTGCCGGGAATAGTATCGGGGACCAGCGGCAGTCCTTCCGTATCCGGCCAGTCGGCATCGGCGTTGAGCGCGACCGGTATTGTCTGTCGCTGCCCGATCCGGGTCGCGATGCGTGTCAGAAGTTTTTCGCCGCCGAGCGAAACGAATGCCTTGTTCATACCCATGCGGCTGGAACGGCCGCCGGCAAGCAGGAACGGCGGTATCTGAGCGGGATCTGTGATGAAGCCGGGCATGCTGGCGACCTCAGGCGGGCACACGCGGCTCTGATTCCTGGGCGATAGGCTGGGCCGCTTGCCGCTTTCTCTCCCGATAGAATGTATAGATGCCGGAAGCGATGACAATGGCGGCGCCGATGAAGGTCCAGACATCCGGCACTTCGCCGAAGAAGAGCAGGCCTAGCAACGCCGACCAGATCAGGCTGACATAACGAAACGGTGCGACAAAGGAGATTTCTCCCGTTCGCATCGCCAGGATGGTCGCCTGATAGCCGATCAGCACCAGGACCGATGCCAGCAGGATATGTGAGAACGAGGTGAGGCTGACTGGCTGCCAGCCGCCGAGCGGCTCTGTCAGCAGAGCGCCGAAGATCGAAATCGAAATTGCGGTGCACACTGTCACCATTAGCGACGGGACGTCCTTGCTGATGCAGCGCGTGGCTAGGTCGCGTGCGACGGTGACAAACATGCAGGCAATGGAGAGCAGAGCGGCCGTTGTAAATCCTTGGGGGTCGGGGCGGACGATGATCAGTACGCCGGCGAAACCCACGATGATTGCCGCGCAGCGCCGCCAGCCGATGGGTTCCTTGAGGAAGAGTGCGGCTCCGAGCGTAACGGCGAGCGGCACCGCCTGCTGAATGGCCGAGGCATTGGCAATCGGCATCATTCCAAGCGCGGTGATGTAGGTTCCCGCGGCGATCGCCTCGCAGGCGATGCGCAGGGCGATCATCGGCTGCAGAATGACTTTCCACGAGCGCAAGGCGCCCATGTGCCGGGCGAGGAGATAGACGATGATGCTGGTGAAGAGCCCGCGGATAAAAATGATCTCGCCGGCATTCATCACCGAGATGACTGATTTGGACAGGGCATCGCTACAGGCAAAGCCTGCCATCGATGCGGCCATGTAAAGGGCGCCCTGCGTATTCTTGGTCCGCGGCATGAAACGATTCCCTGGATATATCAGTTTGACCTACTGTGCTTTTCGTCAAATTGGAATCGTTCATAGCCTGTTGGCGGCGGAATTCGATTGTGCGTTGCAGCGAAACTTGCGGTTGATCGCATGCCTGGCTTCGATGAAATCGCAAAACGAGACAAAATTTCGGATTTTTCGTAGATTGCACAACCTTTTATGTGTGCGCTTAATTCTTATTCAATCTTATTTCCCGAGGCTCCCACTCGGTTTTGCATGACGCAGAAGCATCTACCGCAGCGCAGCAGGAATGATGGTCCCGCCTTCGCCGGATACCAACCAATTTGATTGGGGCGTGGCATGTTCTTCATTGATCGTCTTCTGCAAAGTCGCCGTATCGTGACCAAGGTTCTGATTTTCGTCGTGCCGCTGGTGGTGCTGATCGCCGGTGTCGGCATGGTCGGTTATCACACGGCCAATATCCTCAACGGGCATATGACCGTGACGCGGGCGACAATCGAAAACATCAGCGATTTCGAAAATTTGCAGGCGGCGCTACAGGAATTCACCACCTCGCCGTCCGACGAGACGCGCCAGGCTCTCACCGGCAAGATCGATGCGCAGGAAGCCGGTGTCCAGCGCCTGGGCGGTCTGCTCAGCGACGATCAGCGTGCCAAGATTTCCACCGTCGGCGCCTTGGCGGACAAGATGCGCGCTCAGACGGCTGCCCTTTGGGCTATCAGGCAGAAGCAGGACAGCGATGTCGACGCGATCCGCAAGGCTGTGCAGGGCATCGAAGCCGGCGGCAAGGCCGCCGCCAAGCAGATCGACATCATCCGCAAGGAATTCAGCGACAAGGAAACCTTCGCCAAGGAACTGCTCTATGATGCGGCTGCCTATAAGGGCCTGTCTGAAAAGATGAGTAATCTGCGCATCCAGGTGCAGATGGCTGCCGACGCAGATGAGGAAATCACCGATGCGCGCACCTATGCCGACGCCATTCTGAAGCAACTGACCATCTCGCAGGCCCTCGTCTCCAAGCGCGGCGCCGGACTGGTGAATAATGCAGCCGACGCAGCCAACAAGCTCGACGCCCTGCTGAAGGGGAGCGGCACGTCCGACCAAAAGGTCGAGGCCATGGGGCCGATCCTGCAGAGCTTTGTGAAGATCGAGGGCGACATGACCCTCCAATCGGCCAAGAACAGCGATACGGCCGCCGATCGCTTCGTCAGCCTTGATAAGATCATCGACGGGCAGAAGGAGCTTCTGGATCGCGTCGACGTGGCGCTCGGCATCATTGATCGCCTGACATTGCATGCGTCACGCATGGAGAATGTCCGCGACGCAACCTCGCGCGATGCCGTCATCGCCGATTTGAAGGATCTGCAGGAGGTCGCCGCGAAGATTTCGGCGCTCGGTCCGACGAATGCCACGATGCGTGATTTTGCTTCGCATACTCAGCCGCTGATCGACGGCGTGACCAAGGGATCGGCCGATCTGTTGCAGACTTCGGCGGATTGGAAGACGACGCGGGTCGACTCCAACGGCATATTGGCGGATGCGATGACCTCGCTGCGCAGCTTCGTTGCCCAGGCCCAGGAGATCGGCAAGGAAGACAGTGAGCGTTCGGCCAATGTCTCGGTTATCGCCATGATCCTCGGCACGCTGCTGGCGATCGTCGGCGGCCTGATGCTGGTGGAGACGCTGCGCGGACCGCTGAAGCGGGTGACCGAGATCATGACGCGGCTTGCAAGCGGCGATCTGGAAGTGGCGATCGACGGTCGCAATCGTGGCGACGAGATCGGCGATATGGTGCGTTCGGTCACCGTCTTCCGCGATGCTGCTGTCGAAAACGTCCGGCTGGAGCGGGAAGCGGAGAATGCCCGCGCTTTGTCGGCGGAAGAGGCCGAACGCACGGCCGCAGACCGCGCCCGCATCGAGGCCGAGCAGAAGCAGGCGCTGAATGCGCTCGCCGACGTTCTTGCCAAGCTTGCCGACGGCAATCTGGAGGAAAGCATGCGGGAAGACCTTTCCGCCGATTTTGTCGAGATGGCCTTCACCTACAATCATGCGATCGAGGCCCTGCGCGAGACATTGACGGATGTGCGCTACACCGCCGAGGAGATCAAGGGCGGCACCGGCAATCTCGCCATGTCGGCCGACGATCTGGCGCGCCGCACGGAACAGCAGGCGGCAGCGCTGGAGGAAAGCTCGCGGGCGCTGCACCGTCTCAGCGACGTCGTACGCTCCACTGCCGAGCGCGCCAAGCAGACGGCTGCATCCGTGAACGAGACGCAGGCCTATGCCAGCCAATCCGGCGAAGTCGTCGCCAAGGCTGTCGGCGCCATGAGCGAGATCAATCGCTCGTCGGAAAAGATCGCCACCATCATCGGCGTCATCGACGAGATCGCCTTCCAGACCAACCTGCTGGCGCTGAACGCTGGCGTCGAGGCGGCTCGCGCAGGCGATGCCGGTCGTGGCTTTGCCGTCGTCGCCCAGGAAGTGCGGGAACTGGCGCAGCGCTGCGCCAATGCGGCGAAGGAGATCAAGGGGCTGATTTCCGCGAGCTCCGCGCAGGTGCGCAGCGGTGTGCATCTGGTCGAGCAAACCGGCTCGGCGCTGTCGGAGATCATCAGGCACGTTACTGGCGTCCAGAAGCTCGTGTCTGATATTTCTTCCGCGACGGCCGAGCAATCGATCGGCATCGAGGAGGTGACGCGGGCAGTTGGCGAAGTCGAACTGATCACCCAGAGAAATGCGGCTATGGTCGAGGAGAACAATGCCGAGATCCACGGTCTGCGCCAGCGCGTCGACACGCTCTCCGAGAAGATTGACCGCTTCCGCACGGGTGATGGTGATGAGACCTATGAGAGCTATGACAAGGGTGCGCAGCGGTATCGTGCCGCCTGATAATTTACTTTAGTAGATTGGAATAATTGACAGGAGTGGCTGGGATTTTCCCAGCTAGTGACAAAGATGGCGTGCTTGTCGATCCCGTTTGCACTGTAGGCGTTCTTGCACTTTTTCTTGCTTGGAAGATCGTCCTAAAGCATTCTGCACACTCCGTTGTTGCAGAATGCTTTTTTGTAATGTTGCAAAACGGGCAGATGATCGGAACGTTCGTCAAACTAGTTCAGGGGCATCGCATGTCCTCCATAACCACCGGTAACGAAAAGCAGTATGGCGACAGCCGAAAGCTTGCCGCGCGAGGCCGCCTCAACCGCGAATATACGATTGCCGAGACCGGCTGGTTTCCATGGGTAGCGAGACAGTTTCCTCTCAAATCCGGAGATCGCGTTCTTGATGTCGGTTGCGGTCCTGGCTGGTTCTGGGCCGCGACGGTCGACAATCTGCCGGAAAGCCTTGACCTCACTCTTTCCGATCTTTCCTCTGGCATGGTGCAGGAGGCGGTTGAACGGTGCCAGCCGTTGGCGTTCGGCCGCGTTACAGGTCAGCAAGCCGACGCGACCGCCTTGCCCTTCGAGGACGGTTCTTTCGATGCGGTCATCGCCATGCATATGCTCTACCATATACGGGACCAGTCGCTGGCCATCGCGGAGATGTATCGTGTGCTCAAGCCGGGCGGTTTCCTTGCGGTGACGACCAACGGGGCTGGCAACATGCGCAAGATGTATGAACTGACGATTGTGTTCGGCAGTCCTCCCTATGATCCGGCCGGAGCTGCTTTCGGTTACGACACCGCTGAACGGCTCATGCAAGCCCAGTTCGAGAATGTCATGATGACGCAGCATCCTGCCCGCCTGCGGGTAAGTGAGCCGGAAGACGTATTTTTGGCGCTCACGTCCTATCCGCCGGGTGAAGGGGCCGACGAGGCACAGCTTGCCGCGTTTCGGGATGCGATTGCCGAGGCATTTCGGGCAGGTGGTGGGGTGCTTGAAACCGAGAAGGAAACCGGCCTGTTCATCAGCCGGAAAGCAACCTGAAGCGCTAAGGAATTCCTCAGTTTTCGGCTGGAAATCAGCCGCCCGTGACGCTCATATGGCGTGCGACCGCGGGCCTGTTGTGGGTGCGGTCGATGATGAAATCGTGGCCCTTCGGCTTGCGGGTGATGGCTTCGTCGATGGCGGCGTAGAGGAGGCCGTCGTCTTCGGTGGCCCGCAGAGCGGTTCGCAGGTCGGCGGCATCGTTCTGGCCGAGGCACATATAGAGCGTGCCGGTGCAGGTGAGGCGCACGCGGTTGCAGCTCTCGCAGAAATTATGGGTCATCGGCGTGATGAAGCCGAGCCGGCCGCCGGTTTCCCTGACATCGACATAGCGGGCCGGGCCGCCGGTCTTGTAGGGGATATCGGCCAGCGTGAATTGCTGTTCGAGGTCGGCGCGCAGCTTGGAGAGCGGCAGATACCGATCGGTGCGGTCTTCCTCGATCTCGCCCATCGGCATTGTCTCGATGATGGTCAAGTCCATGCCCCGACCATGGGCAAAGCGCATCATTTCGGGGATCTCGGCCTCGTTGAAGTCCTTGAGCGCCACAGCGTTGAGCTTGATCTTCAAACCGGCCTTCTGCGCGGCATCGATGCCTTCCATCACCTTGGCGAAATCGCCCCAGCGGGTAATGGTGCGGAACTTGTCGGGGTCGAGTGTATCGAGCGAGACGTTGATGCGGCGTACGCCGCAATCGTAAAGCTCGTCGGCATGGCGGGCGAGCTGCGACCCGTTGGTGGTCAGCGTCAATTCCTCGAGATTGCCGGTATGAACGCGCTTGCCGAGTTCGCGCACCAGAAACATGATGTTCTTGCGCACCAGCGGCTCGCCGCCAGTCAGCCTGATCTTGCGCACGCCCTTGGCTATGAAGGCGGAACAGAGCCTGTTCAGCTCTTCCAGCGTCAGCAGATCCTTCTTCGGCAGGAAGGTCATGTTTTCCGCCATGCAATAGGTGCAGCGGAAATCACAGCGGTCGGTCACGGAAACGCGCAGATAGGTGACGGCCCGACCGAAGGGGTCAACCATCGGTGACGCATCCGCCACCAGGGGCGATCCGTTGCCTATCGTACCGACAATGCTGTTCACGAAAACCTCCGTTACCATGTTAATGTGTGCATAGGCGATTGTTGCGTCAAGGGAAATGCATTTCGAATGCACTTGCGCGTGAAGAAGCGTCGGCCTACTTCTCCAAACAGACAGTGAAACGCATGGGAAAATCGATGGGCGACGTCTGGCCAACCGAATTGAAAGTATCGAAGGACCGTCATCATCTGGTGGTGAGCTTCAACGACGGCGCGAGCTTTGATCTGTCGGCGGAAATGTTGCGCGTGCTGTCGCCATCGGCCGAGGTACAGGGGCATGGGCCGGGGCAGAAGATCACGGTGCCGGGCAAGCGCAATGTCGGGATCATGTCGATGACGCCGACCGGAAACTACGCGGTGCGCATCGGCTTCGACGACATGCACGATACCGGCATTTTCACCTGGACCTATCTACGCGAACTCGGTGTGAAGGGTCCGGAGCTTTTCGCGGCCTATGAGGCTGAATTGAAGGAAAAGGGCTTGAGCCGCGATGCGGCGGGTAAGCCTCGCTGACATAGGCTTTTTTCTTAGAAAACGGGGGCAGGTATGGTCGGTCGGGGTAGGGAAAGCTGGCTGCGCGCCAAGGGCGGCAAAAACGAAAGCAAAGTCTCTTTCATCGAACTGTTTTTCGATCTCGTCTTCGTCTTCTCGATTTCCCAGCTATCCCATGCCTTGGCCGGCCATTTCACGCCGCTTGGCGCTCTTGAGGCCGTCATGCTGGTTTTCGCCGTTTGGTGGGTATGGGTGTTTACGGCCTGGGTGACGAACTGGCTCGATCCCGAGCGCATGCCGGTTCGCATCATGCTGCTGGTGCTGATGTTCGCCGGTCTGGTGCTCTCGGCCTCGATCCCGGAGGCCTTCGGCGAAAAGGCGATCTTCTTTGCGGGCGCCTATGTCTTCATGCAGGTGGGTCGCTCGCTATTTGCCGCCTATGCCATGAGGGGTGTCAATCCCGGCAATTATCGCAATTTCCTGCGCATCTCGAGCTGGCTGATCCTGTCGGGCATCTTCTGGATTGCTGGAGCGATCCTGGGAGGTGAGGCGCAGGTGGTGCTATGGCTCGTGGCGCTGGCGATCGAATATGCGTCTCCCGCTTTGGGCTTTCGCGTGCCCGGTCTCGGCAAATCAACCATCCAGGATTGGGATGTCTCCGGCGCGCATCTCGCCGAGCGCTGCGCGCTGTTCATCATCATCTGCCTGGGCGAGGCGGTACTGCTGGCGGGCAGAACCTTTGCTGAGGAGCCGCTTTCCCTGCTGATGATCGCCGTGTTCATCATTGCCTTCGTCGGAACCGTGGTCATGTGGTGGATCTATTTCCAGTTCGGTCATGAACGTGCCGCCCATCGCATCGAGCATGACGACGCGCCCGGCAGCCTGGCGCGGCAGGCCTTCACCTATGCTCATATTCTCATTCTTGCCGGCATCATCCTGAGCGTCGTCGGCGATGAGTTCCTGTTCTCGCATGCCCGCGATCAGGCCGACCTCCATACCGCAGCCGCCATTCTCGGCGGCCCGGCGGTATTCCTCATCGGCAATCTCTGGTTCAAGGGAGCAACGACGGGCCGGCCGCCGCTATCGCATCTCGCCGGCCTTGCCGGATTGGCACTGTTGCTGCTGACCTTGCCGATGGTCGTGGTCTATCAGCTCGGTGTTCTTGCGACGGCCGTGCTGATTGTCGTGGCGATATGGGAGTATGCTTCCCTTTCACGCGCCGTACCGCTTGCCCGGCCACCCGGCAATCACTAGAGCAATTCCAGGAAAAGTGCGTAGCGGTTTTCCGTCCGGAATTGCGTAAGAACAAAAGGATAGAGCGTTTTCGCGATTCGAAGAAACGCGGAAATGCTCTAGTCGCCGACAGCTTCCAGGGGCTCGCGCTCGTCCTGCAGCAGCAGGCCGATAATGCGTTCCATATGCTTTGTCATCAGTTCGCATTCCTCGACGGGCGCGTCTGACAGCATGCGGGTTATGAGATCGTTCTGGATGATGATGGCCTTTTCCGTCACCTGCCGACCTTCTTCGGTGAGATAAAGCCGCAGGACACGCTTGTCGTTTTTATCGCCGCGCCGCTGGATCAGGCCGCGCTTTTCCATTTGCGGCAGGAGCATGCTCATGTTCGAGCGCCCGACCAGGAGCTTGCGCGCCAGTTCCTGCTGCGAAATGCCCTCGAAACGGAAGAGATTGATGAGGATATCGAGATGCGGCGTCTTGATGTTGAGATGACCGAGCGCCCGGCTGAGCGATTGCTGCATCAGCTGGCAGGCGCGGGCAACGGCAATCCAGCTATGAAAACGCGGATGATCCCAAGGGAGGGATTGATTTTTGTTCATCATTGTACTTTATTGTTCATAGTTGAACATATTTCGAGATTCCCACTATGCCATCCTTTGCGCTCAAGGTCACCCGGCTGGGATTATCCAGCCTCAGTCGTGTTTCGCCAAGGCTTGCCGGGCGGGCTGCCTTCAAGCTTTTCTGCCTGACGCCGTCGCGTCTGCCCCAAGGCGCCAAGGCCAAGGTTGCGCATGCCGAGGGCAGGGCGCGGCTTGCTTCCGCCGAGGCGATCATGTTGTCTTTCCCCGGAGGACGGGCAATGGCCTATCGTTTCAACGGTGGCGCCAAGGGCCGGCGTGAGCGTTACCTGGTCGTTCATGGGTGGGGTTCCAGCAGCGAATACATGTCGGAACTGGCTGCTTTCCTCGCCGATACGGGCGCCGAGGTGATCGCGCTTGATTTGCCGGGCCATGGTCGTTCGCCGGGGCGGTTCCTCAATCTGCGCCTTGCCGTTTCCGCCATCGCCGCTGCGGCGGAGCGGTTTGGCGCCTTCGATGCGACCATCGGTCACTCCTTTGGTGGAGCTTCCATCGCGCTGGCGGCGGCAGGCTTCCTGCCTGATATCGAGCCGGTTCTGCCGGAGCGGCTGGTGCTGATCGGCGCGCCGAGCGCGATGGGTTGGCTGTTCACCGATTTTGGCGGGTTGATGAAGCTCAATCCGGAGACCCAGACGGCGCTCGAGGCGGAGGTGGGCCGCGTCACTGGTAGGCCGCTGAGGGACTATGATGCGGGGCGCGGCGTTCGTGATCTCGGCAGGCCTATGCTGGTCGTCCATGCCGAGGACGACAAGGAGGTGAGTGCCGACCATGCCCGTGCCTATGAGAAGGTGGGCGGCGATGTTCGCATGCTCTGGGCGAATGGCTTCGGCCACCGCCGCATCGTCAGCGCCGCTCCGGTGTTGGAGGCGATCGGCGAATTCCTGGCGGAGGCGCAATTTGCAAACGAGGAAGAAAATGCGCTCGAAACCGACGGTGAAACGGTGATATCGTTTTCCCGGACTCGAGCGCGGCGCGTGTCATAGCCACGTCATGCCTTGCGCCTAACCCACCGGATCCGGTTCGAAAAGACGTGAGGCAACATGAAGATCATTACTTCCGTTGAAGAATTGAATGAACTCTATGGCGGTGCCGGCGAGGCCGCGACCGCCAAGGTGACGAATGCGCTGACGCCGCTCTATCGCCTGATGATCGAGGCGTCACCGTTCATGGCGCTGGCAACGGTTGGTCCGGAAGGGCTGGATTGCTCGCCGCGCGGCGATCTCGGCGGCATCGTACGGGTAGAGGATGACAAAACGCTGCTGCTTCCCGACTGGCGCGGCAACAATCGCGTCGATTCGCTTGCCAATATCGTCCGCGATCCCCGTATCGCGCTGATGTTCCTTATTCCGGGCTCGAACACGACGATGCGGCTCAATGGTCGCGCGGTCGTTTCTATCGAGGAAAGCCTGCTGGCCAGCTTCGAGATGGATGGCAAGCATCCGCGCAGCGTCGTGATGATCACCATCGATGAAGTCTATTTCCAGTGCGCGCGGGCGGTGATGCGCGCGGAGCTCTGGAATGCCGAGAGGTTCATCGATCCGGCGAACCTGCCGACACCCGGCATGCTGCTGAAGGCTGCGAAGGGCGATTTCGACCAGGAAACCTATGACCGAGAATGGCCGGTGCGCGCCGCCAAGAGCATGTGGTAATGAAAGCCGCCGGCGCCTCCAAAGGAATGGTGCCGACGGCCGTTGGCCTCGATTTTATGTCTTGTAGATAAGCCAACTTTTCGAGAAGTCTTTCTGCATGCCGTTCTGGTAGGCGTAGCTGCAATTGCGGCCGGCATTCTTGGCGGAATAGAGCGCGATATCCGCCTTGCCGTAGAGTTCGCCGGGATCTGTGGCGTCGGAGGCCATGCAGACACCCAGCGAGATGGTGATCGGGCCATAATTCACTCTGGTGCGTGAATTCTTGAACGGCGTTGCCTCCAGCGCGCGACGGATGCGTTCGCAGGTCGCCAGCGCGTCTTCCGGCGTATAGCCTTCGAGGATCAGCGCAAACTCCTCGCCGCCGGTACGCGCGACGAAAGCCTCGCGGCGGACATTGGCGCGAATAACGGAGGCGACGGTTGCCAGGATCTTGTCGCCGACGGGATGGCCGTAGCTGTCGTTGATCTTTTTGAAATGATCGATGTCCGCCAGCACCAGCGCCGTCACCGGGCGGGCCATCTGGTTGTCGAAAACGGCAGCCAGGCGGTCGTCAAAAGCGCGGCGATTGGAGAGCCGTGTCAGTGCATCCGTATTGGCGATGCGCTTGTATTCGTCCAGCTCCTTGCGGACCTGGTCCATTTCCTGGCTGCGCTGGTTGACGTTCTCGACGGTCCGCTCACCATGCGCCATGGTGTCGCCGGTCGCTTCGGTCAGGATGTCGATGGCACCGCGCAGCAGGTCGACACTATTGTGATTCTTGGACATGATGCGCTGGCAGGTTTCGCCAAGCAGCCGGTTGTAGCTTTCCAGAGAGGTCTGCTCTTGCTGAAGTGCGCGCAACACGCCATCCAGTTCGGTGATGATGCGGGTATGAGCCTCATCGAAGATACGGCTGGAATGGCGGGCGAAATGCCGCGTGCTGATCGCGTCGAGCTCTTCTTGCGTGGCGTTGCTGCCGAGGGCGGCGAGTTCGCGGGTGAGGACGGGATTGGAGCCGATATAGGCTTCGTAGAACAGTTCATAGTTCCGCGGGATGGGTGCGACACCCATGGACCGCATGGCATAGGTAATCTGTCCTGCCACGTCGGGAATTTGCGCCTTGGGCGCAATCACCGTATTCATCGGCGAACTCCATAATATCAATTCATGAAAGCACTAACTTTACTTAGCCTAAGAATCTTTGAAAAGAAATAAGGCAATTAATATCAAATTTTATCTGCAATCTAAGATTCAGAATTAATTGCTTTCATATATAGATATACTTAGCAAGAAGGCGCCAAATGGCGCCTTCCTTCTCTCTATTCCGGTATAAGTGGTCAGCCCAGATTGAGCTCCTGGAAGAAATCGTTGCCCTTGTCGTCGATGACGATGAAGGCGGGGAAGTCTTCCACCTCGATTTTCCAGACCGCTTCCATGCCGAGTTCAGGATATTCCAGTACCTCGACCTTTTTGATGCAGTCCTGGGCAAGACGCGCTGCCGGACCGCCGATGGAGCCGAGATAGAAGCCCTTATGCGTCTTGCAGGCTTCCCGCACGGCGCGCGAGCGGTTGCCCTTGGCGAGCATCACCATCGAACCGCCGAAAGACTGGAACTGGTCGACGTAGCTGTCCATGCGCCCGGCCGTCGTCGGGCCGAAGGAGCCGGAGGCGTAGCCCGCCGGGGTCTTGGCTGGCCCCGCATAGTAAACCGGATGGTTCTTCAGGTATTCGGGCATGCCTTCGCCCTTTTCGAGGCGCTCGCGAATTTTCGCATGCGCCAGGTCGCGGGCGACGATAATGGTGCCGGTCAGCGACAGCCGGGTTTTAACTGGATGGCGTGACAGTTCCGCCAGGATGTCGGCCATCGGCCGGTTGAGGTCGATGCGGACCATCGATTCGGAGAGTTTCGCCTCATCGATTTCGGGCATGTATTTCGACGGATCTGTTTCGAGCTGCTCGATGAAGATACCATCGCGGGTGATCTTGCCCTTGGCCTGGCGGTCGGCGGAACAGGAGACACCGAGCCCGATCGGCAGCGAGGCGCCGTGGCGGGGCAGGCGGATGACGCGGACGTCGTGACAGAAATACTTGCCGCCGAACTGCGCGCCGACGCCAAGGCTCTGCGTCAGCTTGTGGATTTCCTTTTCCATTTCGATATCCCGGAAGGCGTGCCCGCTTTCGGAGCCCTCCGTGGGAAGACAGTCCAGGTATCGCGTCGAGGCGAGCTTGACCGTCTTGAGGGTCATCTCGGCCGATGTGCCGCCGATGACGATCGCGAGATGGTAGGGGGGACAGGCTGCCGTGCCGAGCGTCAGGATCTTCTCTTTCAGGAAATCCAGCATGCGGTCATGGGTGAGCAGCGACGGCGTGCCCTGATAGAGGAAGGTCTTGTTGGCCGAGCCGCCGCCCTTGGCGACGAAGAGGAATTCGTAGGCGTCGGTGCCTTCCTCATAGATGTCGATCTGGGCTGGAAGGTTGTTCTTGGTGTTCTTTTCCTCGAACATCTTGATGGGAGCAAGCTGCGAATAGCGCAGGTTCTTCTTCTCGTAAGCATCGAGCACGCCCTTGGCCAAGGCTGCATTGTCACCGCCTTCGGTCCAGACGCGACGGCCCTTCTTGCCCATGATGATCGCCGTACCAGTGTCCTGACACATGGGCAGCACACCGCCGGCGGCGATATTGGCGTTCTTCAAGAGGTCGTAGGCAACGAAACGGTCGTTGTCGGTCGCTTCCGGGTCTTCGAGAATGGAGGCAAGCTGCTTGAGGTGGCCGGGGCGCAGCAGGTGGTTGATGTCGGCGAAAGCGGTCTCGGCGAGCAGCCGGATACCCTCGGGGTCGACGGTCAGGATATCCTGGCCCTTGAACGTATCGACGGAGACGTAATCGCTGGAAATCTTGCGATAGGGAGTGGCGTCGGCGCCGAGGGGAAAGAGATCGTCAGCCATGCGTGGACCTTTCAATGCCTTGAAGTGGCGGAAGAGACGTTTGGAAACGGTCTAAATCCGGCGGGGTCCAAATGCAATTGCTGATGGCGGCTTGGTTGTTCGAGGCATCATCCGATCTGCTCAGACACGGAAGAGGCTCACGCTTGATTCCTAGGTTGCAGTGCTTTTCAATCTCTTATGGATAGCCACGGCCATCTCATCAGGAAGTCAATGCATTTTAGCTGGAAGAGGTCTGGCTGCGCATTGTCGGGGTTCATGCGCAATACGCCGTTCCACATGTCATCGAATCCGTCTGGCGCGTAGACGCTTCCATCTTCCACCCTAATGCCAACGCGAGTGCAGGAAATCAGATAGCGATCAATGCCGTCTTCTGCGCGCTTAAGGGGCAGGTAAGGCTTTCCGAATTTTTTCGGATACCAAAGATGAACCCGAGCCTGATTTCGAATTTCGATCTGATCCGACAAACTTCCGAGAGCCCGCTTCGCCTTTTGAATGACTTCGTCTTCGGCCTCCCACGATAAATCTCGATCGTCAAAATAAAAGATATCGTAGTCTTTCACGCCCCATGTCGGGGAATATCCACTTTTGAAATTCCATACTGTTTGGAACAGGCATCCGGCAGTGAGGACGCATTGTGGTAGTTGGAGGGCAGGGAGGCGATCGAGCAATTCTCTATTGATCTGGTTTTCCAACACGTGCGCTACAAAGTCGGATGTCGTGATCGACATTGATACCTCCATTTGTTCGCTTTATGTTCTATTAATTGCTCAACCCGGTCAATAAGTGGCTGAATATCTCGACGGAGGGCGCCCCAGCCTTGGCTGAGGCGAATTGTCTCAGTCCCGTGATATCACTTCGGCCCGATCATCGTCTCCGGCCGGACGATCGCATCATAGTCCTCGGCCGAAACCAGCCCGCTCGCCAGGGCTTCTTTCTTCAGCGTCGTGCCGTTCTTGTGCGCCGTCTTGGCGATCTTGGCGGCGTTGTCGTAGCCGATCGTCGGGGCCAGCGCCGTTACCAGCATCAGCGAGCGTTCGAGACCCGCCTTGATATTGTCCTCGCGTGCCTCGATGCCGACGACGCAATTGTCGGTGAAGGAGACGGCAGCGTCCCCGAGGAGTTGCACCGACTGCAGGAAATTATAGGCCATCATCGGGTTGTAGACATTGAGCTCGAAATGACCCTGGCTGTCGGCGAAAGTCAGAGCAGCATTGTTGCCGAAGATGTGGATGCAGACCTGTGTCAGCGCTTCGCACTGGGTAGGATTGACCTTGCCCGGCATAATCGACGAGCCCGGCTCGTTTTCCGGCAGCGACAACTCGCCGAGCCCGGCGCGCGGCCCTGAGCCGAGAAAGCGGATGTCGTTGGCGATCTTGAAGAGAGCAGCCGCGGCGGCATTGATGGCTCCATGGCTGAAGACCATTGAGTCGTGGGCGGCGAGTGCCTCGAACTTGTTCGGCGCGGTGACGAAGGGCAGGCCGGTGATCTTGGCGATCTCGTCGGCCACTTTTTCGGCAAAACCGATCGGGGCATTGAGGCCGGTTCCCACAGCCGTGCCGCCCTGGGCAAGTTCGCTGAGGCCCGGCAACGTCAGTTCGATGCGCTTGATGGCTGAGGCGACCTGGGCCGCATAGCCGGAAAACTCCTGGCCCAGCGTCAGTGGGGTCGCGTCCTGCGTATGGGTGCGGCCGATCTTGATGATATGGGCGAAGTCGGCGACCTTCTTTTCGAGCGCCGCATGCAGATGCCGAAGGCTTGGCAGCAGGTGATGGACGATCTGCTCGGCGCAGGCGATGTGCATTGCCGTCGGATAGGTGTCGTTCGACGACTGGCTCATATTGACGTGATCGTTCGGATGCACCGGCTTCTTGGAGCCCATGACGCCGCCGAGCATTTCGATCGCGCGGTTGGAGATCACTTCATTGGCATTCATGTTCGATTGCGTGCCGGAGCCCGTCTGCCAGACGACCAACGGAAAATGATCATTGAGCTTGCCGTCGATGACTTCCTGTGCCGCTTCGGCGATTACTTTACCGAGAGTGGGATCCAGCTGGCCAAGCTCCACGTTGGCGCGGGCGGCGGCTTGCTTGACGACGCCCAACGCGCGGACGATCGACAATGGCTGCTTCTCCCAGCCGATCTTGAAGTTGCCGAGCGAGCGCTGTGCCTGCGCCCCCCAATAGCGGTCGCTTGCCACTTCGATCGGGCCAAACGTGTCGGTTTCGGTGCGGGTGGAGGTCATGATCTCTGATCCTGCTTTTCCGTTGAAAAAGATAGCTGCCATATAGGTCCGAATGGCGCCCAAGAAAACAGCTGGCGCGTGTATTTCATGACTGAGTTCGTCATGTTTTGAATCTGCGGGGATGGGGCGTGTTCTTTTTAACACGCTCGGCGGATATTCTTTGCAAGGTACTTATAGACGCGTGAAAACCGCAGGAAAATTCAATAAAAAATTAACCAATAATTTCATAATTTGTGTGAACTAAACTGCGAAGCGCGCCTTTGCTTTCTCACACGAAGTTGAGGCGTTGAACAAAAGGCGGGGCTGGTCGTTTTCATTTTGATGGTTAAACGATGTTAGGAACATCGTGGCCGATTTGAAAACAGCACCGTCTGTCTTGAGGCTACAGCATGACACGGGGACTGATTAGAGAATGAAACTTGTCACCAAAGCCGCAGCATCCGTCCTGGCGCTTTCCTGCTGCATCTCCGCCGTCGGCGCGACATCCGCGAACGCGATGACCCTCATGGACTTCATTCGTGGAGGCCAGGGACGTCAGCAAAGCACGCAGGTCTCCGCTCCGGTTACCCCCAATCCGGCACAGGAGAGCATTGCCGCTCCCAAGTCGACGCAGCCGAAAGGGCCGCTGCCGAAGGTTGATGCCCCGCAATACTATACCTACAGGCCCGAAGCCTTGCGGCAGATTGCGTCCAATCGTTTCGCGGATCCGGTGGTGACCGGTGCCGTTGCCGATGCTTCGGCCACGCCGGTGGCTGTCGATTCAAGCGCGTCGCAGCGCCATCATCTGACCGAAGTTCGCGTCATGGCGACGAATGACGTCGCCAAGGCGGTCGAGTCTTATTATGCCGACCAGAGCAAGCCGCTGGTCTGGGTTGCCGACAATGCCATCAACGACAAGGCGAAGGCTGCCCTGGCGGTTCTCGCCGATGCCGGCTCCGTTGGCCTCGATCCCGCCGATTATGCGGTGACGCCACCGAATTTCGATCAGTCAAGCGTCGATCAGGTCATGCGCGACCGCGCCCTGATGCAGTTCGAGCTGACGCTTTCTAGCAAGGTGCTGATGTTCGTTCAGGACACCGTTCGCGGCCGTCTCGACCCGAACAAGATCTCCGGTTATCACGACTTCAAGCGCAAGGACGTCAACCTGATGCCGGTGCTTGGAATCTTGCGCGCAAGCCCGGATGCCGCCGCCTATCTCAACAGCCGCAGCCCTTCGAACCAGCAGTTTACGGAGCTGAGGGCCGAGCTTGCCAAGCTCAAGGGTGCAAGCAGCTCCAATGGCAGCAACATCTCCATTTCGCTGACCGGTATTCTGAAGCCGGGCGGTAGTTCGCCGGAAATGGCCAATATCGTCAAGGCGATCCAGCATCGCGGCTCTGATGTGCTGAAGACGGCTCACGCCGCGACGCTTGCCTCCTATCAGGGAACGCCGGATTACACACCGGATCTCGTGGCACTGGTCGAAGACTTCCAGAAGGAAAAAGGCCTGACGTCCGATGGCGTTATCGGCCAGTCTTCTGTCCGCGCCATGGTCGGTGAAAACAGTGACGCGAAGATCCAGAAGCTGGTCATTGCCATGGAGCAGCTGCGCTGGCTGCCGAACGAGCTTGGATCGCGCTACGTCCTGATCAATCAGCCGGCCTTCATGGTCTACTACCACAACAACAATCAGGAACAGCTGTCGATGCGCGTCGTCGTCGGCGGCAAGCAGCATCAGACCTTCTTCTTTGAGGATCAGATCCAGACGGTCGAGTTCAATCCGTTCTGGGGCGTTCCGCAGTCGATCATCATCAACGAGATGCTGCCGAAGCTGCGCGCCGACCCGAACTATCTCGACCGCATGGGCTATCAGGTTGAAGTCGGCGGCCGTGCCGTCGCTTCGTCCAGCGTCGACTGGTACGGTTCGACAAAGAGCGTCGCCGTGCGCCAGCCGCCGAGCAGCGACAATGCATTGGGTGAGCTGAAGATCCTGTTCCCGAATTCGCATGCGATCTACATGCACGACACGCCGCAGAAGGCCTTCTTCAAGAAGGACATGCGCGCGCTTAGCCACGGCTGCGTCCGCCTTGCCGATCCGCGCGCCATGGCCGCTGCCGTGCTGAACACCACGGTCGCGGATGTTGCAAAGCAGATTGCCGGCGGCCAGAACAAGGCCGTGGCCGTGCCGCAGAAGGTGCCGATCTACATCGCCTACTTCACCGCCTGGCCGAACAAAGACGGCGTCGTGCAGTATTTCAACGATGTCTACGATCGCGACGCGGCAACGCAAAAGGCACTCGACGCGACCACCAAGTCCCGCACGGCGCAGATCTGATTGCAGTTTGATATTGGAACACAGAAAAGGCGGCCCATTGGGCCGCCTTTTTCATATCCGCTCAAGAAATCCTTTTCGGATCAGGCGGCAAGCAACCCCTGCACCAGCGCCGGCGTCAGCTCGTCATAGTGGCTAATGATGCGGCTTGGGCCGAGGCTCTCCACGCTGACATCGGAATAGCCGAAGGGCACGGCGATCGAGGGGACGCCGGCATTGCGGGCGACGAGGATATCGTTGACGCTGTCGCCGATCATGACGGTGCGGCTGAGGTCGCCGCCGGCGCGCTCCACAGTGCCGATTAGATGATCGGCATTCGGCTTGCGAACGGGGAAGGTGTCCCCGCCGGTGATGGCTTCGAAATAGTGGGTGAGATTGAGCCTCTCGAGCAGCGTGCGGGCGAGGGATTCCATTTTGTTGGTGCAGACCGCCAGCTTGTAGCCTTGGCCCTTCAATGCATCCATGGCAGCCAGCAGGCCGGGATAGGGTTCAGTCAGGCCCGGCATCGTCTCGCTATAATGCGTGATGAAGCGTTGAAGAAGTGCCGGCAGCTCCTCGGGAGCAAGCGTATAATCCCGCAGCTTACAGGCGCGTTCGATCATAACCTGTGCGCCATTGCCGACAAGATGTGTCAGGTCGTCATAGCTGACGGGCGCGAGATGGAGCGCGTCGATCGTGTGGTTGAGACTGGCGACGAGATCGGCATGGGTGTCGAGCAAGGTGCCGTCGAGATCGAATACGACAAGGGGAGATTTCACCAGGAATCAGCCTTTGGAACAGAAGAGAAAAGCAAGTCGTTCGGAGTTAGAAGATCGGGCCGGCAATTGCAACTAATGGCGCCGAGAGCCGCTTCGAATATGGTCCGGGATTTCTATGTGAGGCCGTTATTTTGGCTTTCGTTTGCCTGGAGAGCCGTGTAAACAGCACCCAACGTAACAATCGGGAGCAGGTGGCGCATGGACGCCCGCCAAATGAAGATCGAAGCCGCAAGGGCGGCTCTGGCCTATGTCGAGAGCGGTATGCGGCTCGGGATCGGTACGGGCACCACGGCCGAGGAATTTGTTCGGTTGCTCGCCGAGAAGGTCGCGGCTGGCCTTGTGATCGAGGGGGTTCCTACCTCCGAGCGGACGGCCCGGCTCTGTGTCGAGCTTGGCGTACCGCTGAAATCGCTCGATGAGCGACCCGAACTCGACCTCACCATCGACGGCGCCGACGAATTGGACGCTGCGCTGCGGCTGATCAAGGGCGGCGGCGGTGCGCTGTTGCGCGAGAAGATCGTCGCGGCCTCGTCGCAGCGGATGATTGTCATTGCCGACGAAAGCAAGGTTGTTCAGACGCTTGGCGCCTTTGCACTGCCGATTGAGGTCAATCCGTTCGGTCTCGTTTCCACGCGGATTCAGATCGAAAAGACGGCTGCCCGCCTGGGTCTTTCCGGCGCGCTCAACCTGCGCCAATCGGAAGACGGCAACTTTACGACCGATGGCGGGCATTTCATCATCGACGCATCTTTTGGCCGTATTCCTGATGCAGAGGCGCTGTCTATTGCGCTGAATTCCATTCCCGGTGTTGTCGAACACGGGCTCTTTATCAACATGGCGACACTTGCGATTATTGCCGGTCCCTCCGGCGCGCGTACGTTGCAGGCGAACAATACATAGGAGCACTGAACTCATGATAAAAATTGCGGGTCTTGGCCGTTTTGCCGCTGCAACCATCGTTCTTTCTGGTATCGCGCTCGGCTCCGTCAGTGCGCAGGAAGTCTCGGAAGAGCAGATCAAGGCCGCTCGTGCCGCGATCAACGCGCTCGGCGTAACGAACCAGTTCGACAATATCCTGCCGAACCTTGCCGAGCAGCTGAAGAGCACGATGATCCAGGCGAATCCGAACTTCGGCGATGCCATCAATTCGTCCGTCGATGCGACCGCACTTGCTCTTGCGCCGCGCCGCGCTGATCTGGAGCGTGAAGCTGCCGTAACATACTCGAAGGCATTTACGACTGAAGAGCTCAACTCCATCGCCGCATTCTTCACCTCGCCAACCGGCAAGAAATTCCTGCAGGACAATCCGGTTGCCTTGCGCGAGCTCTACAAGGCGGCCGATATCTGGGGGCAGGGCATCTCGCGCGATCTCGCCAACCAGAGCAGCGACGCCCTGCAGAAAGTGGTGAAGGCACCGGTCGCTCCCGTGCCGACCGACTCTGCCACCGGCGCCCAGCCGGCCCCGGCCCCGGCAACCAAGAAGTAAGCTCGACCTTTGTCGTGATCCCATCCGAATTTTTTGGGTCGCGCAATTCAAGCTCTTAGAATTTAAAAGCCCGGATAACGTTCCGGGCTTTTCTTTTTGTAGGTCGAGATCCTATATCAGTGCCACCCCCTATGAGCGCTTCGCGCGCCGTCCTTGTTTCCGCAGGAGTATCCGATGTCTTCCTTTGATTTCGATCTTTTCGTTATTGGCGGCGGCTCTGGTGGTGTACGCAGTGCGCGCGTCGCCGCCTCGCTCGGCAAGAAGGTCGGCATCGCTGAGGAGTATCGCTATGGCGGCACCTGCGTTATCCGCGGCTGCGTGCCGAAGAAGCTTTTCGTCTATGCCTCGCAATATAGCGAGCATTTCGAGGATGCCGCCGGCTTCGGCTGGACGGTCGGTAAGAGCAGCTTCGACTGGAAGAAGCTGATCGAGGCGAAGGACAAGGAAGTCGAGCGCCTGGAGGGGCTTTATCGCAAGGGGCTCGACAACGCCAAGGCTGAGATCTTCGATACGCGCGCCGAGCTTGTGGATGCCCATACGATCCGCCTCCTGAAGACCGGCAAGACCGTCACCGCGGAAACGATTGTCGTTGCCACCGGCGGGACGACGAACCTGCATGCGGCGCTGCCCGGCCACGAATTCTGCATTTCCTCCAATGAGGCTTTCCATCTCGAGGAATTGCCGAAATCGATCCTGATCGCCGGCGGCGGCTATATCGCCGTGGAGTTTGCCAATATCTTCCACGGTCTCGGTGTCGAGACGACGCTGATCTATCGTGGCGCCGAGATCCTGTCACGCTTCGACCAGGACCTGCGCAAAGGGTTGCACGAGGCCATGGAGGCCAAGGGCGTCCGTATCCTCTGTCACGATATCATCGAGAGCGTGACGAAGACCGAAAAGGGTCTCAGCGTCCAAACAAAGAACGACAAGGTATTGTCCGTGGACACGGTGATGCTGGCACTTGGCCGCACGCCGAATACGAAGAGCCTCGGGCTCGAAGCGGCCGGCGTGGCGATCAACGAACATGGTGCCATCGTCGTTGACGAATATTCGCGCACATCAGTGCCGAACATCTATGCGCTTGGAGATGTCACCGACCGGGTACAATTGACGCCAGTGGCGATCCATGAGGCCATGTGCTTCATCGAGACCGTCTACAAGAACAATCCCACCCGCCCGGATCACGAGCTGATCGCGACCGCCGTCTTTTCACAGCCGGAAATCGGCACGGTCGGCCTGACCGAGGAGGATGCCGCCAGGCGTTATCCCGAGATCGAAGTCTATCGCGCCCAGTTCCGGCCGATGAAGGCAACATTGTCCGGCCGCAGCGAGAAGATGATCATGAAGCTGATCGTCAACGCCGCCGACCGCAAGGTCATCGGCGCGCATATTCTCGGCCACGATGCCGGCGAGATGGCGCAGCTGCTCGGCATTCCCTTGAAGGCCGGCAGCACCAAGGAAGATTTCGATCGCACCATGGCCGTTCATCCCACGGCTGCCGAAGAATTGGTGACGATGTATTCCCCAAGCTACCGCATCCGCAACGGCGAGCGCGTGTAAGCAATAGGGATAGTAATTCCCCGGCGCACAAAAGACCTGCCAAATAGTTGGTTCGCCTTTGCAAGTGGCCGGCAAAGGTTTATAAGCGCGCACAATTTACGGCGACGGGCACTTGGCGAAAAGACCAGGCGCGAAAACAGGTGAGTGAGATGGCACAGAATTGGACACCGAGCACTTGGCGGCAAAAACCGATCCAGCAGGTGCCGGACTATCCGGACCAGGCGGCGCTGGCGGCAACGGAAGCGCAGCTTGCTAGCTATCCACCGCTCGTTTTTGCCGGTGAGGCTCGCCGTTTGAAAGCGCATCTTGCCAATGTTGCCGAAGGCAACGGCTTCCTGCTGCAGGGCGGCGACTGTGCTGAAAGCTTTGCCGAGCATGGCGCCGACACGATCCGCGACTTCTTCCGCGCCTTCCTGCAGATGGCCGTCGTCCTGACGTTCGGCGCGCAGCTGCCGGTGGTTAAGGTTGGCCGTATCGCCGGCCAGTTCGCCAAGCCGCGTTCTTCGGGCATTGAAACCCAGGGAGGCGTATCGCTGCCGAGCTACCGTGGCGATATCGTCAACGGCATTGAATTCAATGAAGAAGCGCGCATTCCCAATCCGGAACGCCAGATGATGGCTTACCGCCAGTCGGCGGCGACGCTCAATCTTCTGCGTGCCTTTGCGATGGGCGGCTATGCCAACCTCGAAAACGTGCACCAGTGGATGCTCGGCTTCGTCAAGGATAGCCCGCAGGGCGAACGTTATCGCAAGCTCGCCGACCGTATCAGCGAGACCATGGATTTCATGAAGGCGATCGGCATCTCCTCGGAGAACAATCCGAGCCTGCGCGAGACCGATTTCTTCACCAGCCATGAAGCGCTGCTGCTCGGCTACGAAGAGGCCTTCACGCGCGTCGACTCCACCTCGGGCGACTGGTATGCGACCTCGGGCCATATGCTCTGGATCGGCGACCGTACGCGCCAGGCCGACCATGCACATATCGAGTATTTCCGCGGCATCAAGAACCCGATCGGCCTGAAGTGCGGTCCGTCGCTGCAGGCGGACGATTTGCTCAATCTGATCGATATCCTGAACCCGAGCAACGAGGCCGGCCGCCTGACGCTGATCTGCCGTTTCGGCCACGACAAGGTCGCCGACAACCTGCCGCGTCTCATTCGCGCTGTTGAGAAGGAAGGCCGCAAGGTCGTCTGGTCCTGCGATCCGATGCACGGCAATACGATCACGCTCAACAACTACAAGACCCGACCGTTCGAGCGCATCCTGTCGGAGGTCGAAAGCTTCTTCCAGATCCACCGCGCCGAAGGCACGCATCCGGGCGGCATCCATATCGAGATGACCGGCAAGGACGTGACTGAATGCACGGGCGGCGCCCGCGCCGTCGGTGCTGAGGATCTGCAGGATCGCTACCACACGCATTGCGACCCGCGTCTCAATGCCGATCAGGCCCTGGAATTGGCCTTCCTGCTCGCCGAACGCATGAAGGGCGGCCGCGACGAGAAGCGTCTGGCCGCACACGGCTGATCGAGCGCTACCACATCATTCCTTATGCACGGGCCGGCTCAAAACCGGCCCGTTTGCTTTGGTGCATCTGCGATCAATCCGGCTGATGATCGTTTCATTTCTTTGCGTTTGACGCTGGTCGCCTCCTCGTCAAGATTGCGGGGAAACGAAGGGGATCAGCATGAATGAAGAACACACTGGCGCCTGCCTTTGTGGAGCCGTACGTTTCAAGACACACGGCGCATTACGGGAGGTGGTCGCCTGCCATTGCTCGCAATGCCGCAAGCAGACCGGGCTCTATTATGCCGCAACCGACGTGCCGCGCGGCAACATCACTATCGAAGGCGAAGAGGCGATCACCTGGTATCGCACCAGCTCCTTCGCCCGCCGGGGCTTCTGCAATACATGCGGCTCGGCGCTGTTCTGGTCGGCGGACAGTTCCGATAATATCTCGATCATGGCCGGGCTGTTCGATCAGCCGAGCGAGCTGAAACTCGCCTACCACATCTATTGCGCCGACAAGGGTGATTTCTACGAGATCGGCGATGGGCTGCCGCAATATCGGCAAGGACGACCGGGGCTGCTGACGGCGGGGCCGTCGGATTGATCAGCTCCCATTCTTCTCCGCCACAAGCTTGCTTAGTTTCGCCACTTCTTCTCGCACCGCCACGAGTTCTGTCAGCACTTGCAGGTCGATCTTCTGGTGCAACGACAGGACTTCGAGTTCGGCCTTGAGATTGACCTCGTAATCCTTGGCGGCCTCGAAGCGATCGCGTTCGGTCTGGCGGTTCTGTGACATCATGATGATCGGAGCCTGGATGGCGGCGATCATGGAGAGGACGAGATTGAGGAAGATGAAGGGGTAGGGGTCGAAGGCGCGGGTGAGGAGGACGATGGTGTTGACGACGCACCAGAAGACCAGGAACAGCAGGAAGCAGATGATGAAGGACCAGGAGCCGCCGACACGGGCGATGCCGTCCGCGAGACGTTCGCCATAAGAGGCTTTGGCGGAGAAGGCCGCATTGATGTCGGTGGAAACGATCTTGCGCTCATGCGCCTTCTTCAGCACGCGCTTTTCGACCTCGCCCAGCTCCTCGGCCGTCTTGTCGAAGTGCTGATGAACGAAATTGGGCAGATTATACATGGGAACACTCCAAGGACTCGATCATCTTTGAGTGCCAAGTATTCGAATGCCCGATGGAAACGCAACGTGAAAAGGGTCGCAGCCTAGCTGCCCTCACTGACCAGCCAGGCATGCGAGGGGAAGAAGCGGTCGAGGCCGTATTCCCGTCCGAACATCATGTCATGCTGCAAATAACGGTAGTCGCGCATCATGGGATCGAGATCCTGCTCCTTGCGAGACCAGTCCGGAAAGGTCTGGTCGTCGCGCGTCGCGAGTTGATAGCGATCGACGATGTTGTACTTCTTCTGCACCCGGCCGAGAAAGCCGGTGTAGAAGGGGTGCTCGTAGCCGGCGGTCTTGAGGATATGATAGGGCAACTGCGACGGGCTGATCGTGCCGACGTCCTTGCGCACGCCCTTCGTGCTCGACCAGATGACCAGCGGCGTCTCGTGCTCCCGCTTCATGACGTCGAGTGGCGCTTTTCTAGATGCGACTTGTTCGGGCATGTAACCGGTATTCGGATAGACGCTGCCGAGAGGCGGCAGATGATCGCCCCAGAGAACGATGATCGTTTCGCGGTCGCGCTTGGCGGCCCAGTCCATCAGCATCTTCAGGCTTTGATCGGATTCGCGCACGCCTTGCGCATAGGTCGCGAGCGTGTCGCGGTCGGCATCCGTCAGGTCTCCCTTGATGTCGACGGTGTTCTCCGCGTAGCGGTTCGGTTCATAGGGGCCATGCCCCTGCAGGGTGACGGCGAAGAAGAAGAATGGCCGGTCCATCTCGTCGCCCTCGTGCATGATCTCCTTCATCAGCGAGTCGTCGGAGGCGAAAATGCCGCGCTTTTCCATCGGCGGCATGGTGTCTTCCGTGTGGAACTCCTCAAAGCCGAAGGCCTTGTAGACTTCGTTGCGGTTCCAGAACCAGCCGCTGAACGGATGAAGCGCGCGTGCCGCATAGCCTTGGCCGCGGAAGAACGTGGCGAGCGACGGCATCGGTTTGCGGACATATTGCTGATAGGGAATGCTGCCATAGGGCAGGAAGGCGTTGGAGAAGCCGGTCAGGGCCTCGAACTCGACATTGGCGGTCATGCCGCCGAATTCCGGCGAGAAGACATGGCCGGATTGCGCCGCGCGGATCGTCGGCATCGGGTCCGGCGTGAAGGTCAGGTTAGAAAGCCGGGTCGGATCCCAGAAGGATTCGCTCATCAGCATGATGACATCGGGCTTTCGGCGTGGACCGGAGAGATAGCCGTAATTGCGGGCAGGTATCGCGTCCATCGCATCGGGTCCGTAACCCGCCGGCACTTTGACATCGGCCATTGGCAGGTTCAGCGAGAAGGCGATGATGAAGCCGTTGTAGCTGTAATTTTCCTTCTGATCCCAGACGATGGGGATGATGCGCAATTTCTCGCGGATGAACGAATATTGCGTCGCGTCCATCTGCGAGACGAAGAGAGCCGCAAGCGGCAGGCAGACGGAGAGCCGGGTCACGCGCGCCTTTTTTGACAGCATGACGGCGCGTTGCCAGCCGTAACGCCACAGAATGGCGAGGATGGCCAAGGACGCTATGATGCCGATTGTGAGCGCCACGGCGGTCCAGGGCTTGTCCCGGACCATGACCGGCATCAGTTCCATGATTTGGCGGGCAAACAGGAAATCCGAGGGATAAAGCGGATCTGACAGGAAGTTCTGCTTCTGGTTGGAGATGAACGCCGGAACGAGCAGCAGGGGCGCGACCATCAGGATCGATTGATGCGCTCGGCCGAAAATCGCGTCCAACAACAGCATCAACAGCATGACGACGCCGATGGTCGTGAAACCGGGTCGGAGCGGAGAAAACAGGTAGGATGGAACGGTCGCAAACTCGCCCCGGGCAACCCACTCAACAGCGACAACGGTCGATAGCGCGAGCAGGAAGGTGAGGGTGAGGCTCAAAACCTGGCGAAGGATGGCCGACTGCCGTCTCGCCGCGCCGATTTTCTGGAAAAGAGCGAGCCTGCCTGCCAAAGCAGAGCCGATGACCAAAGCGACCAATGATCTCTCCGAATGCTATAATATATTCATATAATTGTCGTGCTTTTGTCATGAATACCGGATGAACCGCAAGGCGGGCTTAGTATTTTTTCGGGTAAAAATATCACTTACGCGTTAGACGCGATTTTGCCGCGAGCAGTGGGGCGAAGGCTGTTGCGGAACGTGGCCACCGTCGTTAAATATATGGCATGACAGAGCAAAGCCCCATCACCCAGACCATCCGCATCGCTGTCGCGCAACTCAATCCGACGGTCGGCGATGTCTCCGGCAACCTTGCAAAGGCGCGTGAAGCCCGGGCCGAGGCGGCGCGCGAAGGTGCGCAGCTTGTGTTGTTTACGGAGCTGTTCATTTCCGGTTATCCGCCGGAGGATCTGGTGCTGAAACCGGCCTTCATCCGCGCCTGCCAGAAAGCCGTGGACAGTCTTGCCGCCGATACCGCCGATGGCGGGCCGGGTGTCATAATCGGCTTTCCGCGACAGGACGAGACGGGGCGTTACAATTCTGTTGCGGTGATTGACGGCGGCAAAGTCATCTTCGTCAGGGACAAGGTCGATCTGCCAAACTATGGCGAGTTCGACGAGAAGCGCGTCTTCGACGAGGGGACCATTGCGGGACCGGTGAATTTTCGAGGCGTCCGGATCGGCATCCCGATCTGCGAGGAGATCTGGAACGACCTCGGTATCTGCGAAACCCTAGCCGAAAGCGGCGCGGAACTTCTTTTGGTTCCAAACGGCTCACCTTACTATCGCGGCAAAGTCGACATCCGTTATCAGGTGGTGCTCCGCCAGGTGATCGAGTCTGGCTTGCCGCTCGTCTTTGCAGCTCAGGTCGGTGGTCAGGACGAGTATGTTTTCGACGGCGCGAGCTTTGCTTTCAACGCCGACAAGACCCTGGCTTTCCAGATGAGCCAGTTCGAGACCGCTTTGGCGGTGACGACCTGGAAGAAGAACGGTGACGGCTGGCATTGCAGCGAAGGTCCAATGGCGCATATTCCGGAGGGCGAGGAGGCCGATTATCGCGCCTGCCTGCTGGGCTTCCGCGATTATGTCAATAAGAATGGCTTCAAATCGGTCGTGCTCGGCCTGTCCGGCGGTATCGATTCGGCGATCTGCGCAGCGATTGCCGTGGATGCGCTCGGCGAGGAACGTGTTCGCACCGTGATGCTGCCTTACCGCTATACGTCGGAAGATTCGCTGAAGGATGCAGCCGATTGCGCCAAGGCGCTCGGCTGCCGCTACGACATCGTGCCGATCGAGGAGCCGGTAACGGGCTTCAACGCCGCGCTGACCGATCTGTTCGAAGGCACTGAGAGCGGCATCACCGAGGAAAACCTGCAGAGCCGTGCCCGTGGCACCATCCTGATGGCGATCTCCAACAAGTTCGGCTCGATGGTGGTCACCACCGGCAACAAGTCGGAAATGTCGGTCGGCTACGCCACGCTCTATGGCGACATGAATGGCGGCTTCAACCCGATCAAGGACCTCTACAAGATGCAGGTCTATGCGCTGTCGCGCTGGCGCAACCTGCATGTGCCGCCAGGCGCGCTCGGCCCATCGGGCGAGGTGATCCCGTCAAACATCATCGACAAGGCGCCATCGGCGGAGCTGAGGCCGAACCAGACGGACCAGGATTCGCTGCCGCCCTATCCGGCGCTCGACGATATCCTCGAATGCCTGGTTGAAAAGGAAATGGCGGTCGAGGAGATCGTTGCGCGCGGGCACGATATCGCGACCGTCCATCGGATCGAACATCTGCTCTATCTCGCCGAATACAAGCGCCGGCAGTCGGCGCCGGGCGTGAGGATCACCACCAAGAATTTCGGCCGCGACCGGCGCTATCCGATCACCAATCGGTTCCGCGATCGCTGATCGTAACGCCATCCGGCGAGTGGAGAAGCAATGCGCAGTTCGGTCGAGATCTACAATATCCGCACCGGTGAGAACCGGATCGTCTGGCAGACGGAGACGTTGATCGAGGCGCCGAATTTCGCGCCGGATGGGCGCTATCTGCTGCTGAACGCCGATGGGCTGCTCTATCGGATTGCCCTTGATGGCAAAGCCGAGCCCGTTCAGGTCGATACCGGCTTTGCGACGCTCTGCAACAACGATCACGGCATTTCGCCCGATGGATCGCTGATCGCCATCTCCGACAAGACCCAGCATGGCAAGTCCTGCATCTATGTCCTGCCGGCCGAAGGCGGCACGCCGCGGCAGGTGACGACCAATCTGCCGTCCTACTGGCATGGCTGGTCGCCTGATGGAAAACGCTTCTCCTATTGCGGTATCCGTAACGACGTCTTCGATATCTATACGATCTCGGCCGATGGCGGTGAGGAGACACGGCTGACACATGGCGAGGGCCGCAACGACGGGCCGGACTATTCCGCCGACGGGCAATGGATCTACTTCAATTCGAGCCGCACAGGCCTCATGCAGATTTGGCGCATCCATCCCGATGGCACTGGTCTCCAGCAGGTGACAAGTGACAATTACGGCAACTGGTTTGCCCATCCGTCGCCCAGGAACGATAAGGTCGTACTGATCTCCTACGACCCCGATGTCTTCGATCATCCGCGCGATTTAAACGTTCGCATGCGGCTGATGGACATGGATGGCGGCAACCTCGTGACGCTGTTCGAACTCTTCGGCGGGCAGGGAAGCATCAATGTGCCGAACTGGTCGCCCGATGGCGATGAATTCGCCTATGTCCGCTACGAGCCGGTGTGACCGCTCTGGACAGGCCGCGCGCTCCGTTATAATCCTTGAACGTTCTCAGGGCGCATCCGATCCGCGGGAAGGGCAAGGCCCACCTGATGCTTAGAACGTAGAGACTGCTACACCTCTTTTCAGTCTGTGGGCGCGGATACCGGACGTGAATGAAAGGAGGTCTTTCATGACCACGCGCTCTCTGGCGAGCAACGCCACTCTCGATTCCCTCAAAAAGCAGGCCAAGGCTTTTCTGAAAGCCGTTCAGTCCGGCGACGCGTCGGCACGCAGCCGTGCTGCACCCTATTTTGCCGATGTTGCGGATATCGGGCTTCAGGATATCCAGCTTGTTCTTGCCCGTGAACATGGCTTCTCCAGCTGGACGAAGTTGAAGGCGCATCTGGAAAGCTCGGATCGCCAGAAAACTCCGACAGATCAGCTTGCCTATCAATTCCTGTCGCTGGCGACGGTGTCCTATTTCTCACACATTGCGGCCGATCCGGCACGGTTCGCCGAGGCGCTGAGGCTGCTGGAGGCGCATCCGGAGATTGCCGGGGAAAATATCCATGTCTCTGTCGTGCTTGGAGATGCCGCCGGTGTAAGCCGCTGGCTCGATCGACAACCGCAGCTTCTTGAGCGTAAGGGCGGGCCTTTCAATTGGTCTCCGCTGATGTCTGCCGCTTATGCCCGTTTGCCCGGCCACTCGAGCTTGCCGGCGGCCAGGGAGCTCGTCAGGCGCGGCGCCGATCCCAATGCCTTCTTTCTTGATGGCGGCCAGTATCGCTTTACGGCATTGACCGGCGTCTTCGGCGAAGGCGAGGCGGGAAAACTACGCCAGCCGGCTCATGCTGAATGCGAGGCATTTGCACGCCTGCTGCTTGATGCGGGTGCCGAAGCCAACGATAGCCAGGCGCTTTATAACCGTATGTTCGAGCCGGATGACACTTGCCTGAAGCTGCTGCTGGAATATGGCCTTTTGGCCGAAGACAAGAACAATTGGCTGGTGCGCGAGGATGGAAGGATGGTGGCGAATTCGCAGACCGTGTTCGACTATCAAATGGCCTGGGCCTGCGAGAAATGCATGGGCGAGCGCGTCAGGTTGCTGGTTGAGCATGGGGCTAATGTCAACAAGCCCGTGAATGGGCGGACGCCTTATGAGTGGGCGCGGCTGGGTGATGACAAGGATTTGGTGCTGTATCTCGTGCGGCAGGGAGCTGTGGCAATCCCTCTGAAGAGAGAGGATTGGGTCTATATCCAGCTAGCAACCGGCGATCTATCTACCGATCAAGCGATAATTGTCGAACACATAAGAAGAATTGCGAGTGATCTCGACATTCCCGAGATGATGCGGCTGGCTCATCCCGCCATGATGCATGAAGCCGCCGGTGAAAATGCTCTCGAGCGCGTTCGCTGCATGCTGTCACTCGGTCTCGACGTTAACGCTGTGACCAGCCGTACGTCGCTGCACGAAGCTGCTTTGCACGGTCACATCGAGATGGCGAAATTGCTGATCGAACATGGGGCGGATACCACCGTCCGTGATCCCTATTACTATGCGCCGCCGATCGGCTGGGCGGAGTATAATGGCAGGGAGGAGATGGTCGAATTTCTGAAGACGCAGCCGCTCGATATCTTCGCGGCCGCTGCCTATGGTCAGATCGAGCAACTGGCCTCGCGTCTGGACGCCCATCCTGAACTGATCAACACCCGTTTCGCTGATTTTCGTCCGCATGGGGAGGCAAGCCCGGATCGTGACTGGATGACGCCACTTGGCCTCGCCATTCTCAATCGTCGGGCGGATGCGGTGCGCTTCCTGCTGGAGCGCGGGGCCGATCGTTCCGTGAGAGATGCCTCCGGCCGGTCCTATCGCGATCTTGCGAGGGAGGCGGGCGACGAGGCCGTCATAGCGCTGTTGCGGCAGCCTATTGCGACGGCTGCGGCCCAACCTCTTTCGGATGCTTGAGGTCAAGCGTGCCCTGGTCGGTCGCAAGAAATTGCGGGCCGACCTGGCGCACCTTGCTGGTCGCGGGATCGTAGGGCCGGTCAGGTTGCAGTTGTTTCGGCTGAACTGGAGTAATTTCCGGAGTGGCTATCACCGCTGTTTTTTGCTGCGGCGGTGCGGCGGCGTCCGTCTTGGGCTTTTCTGTCTCGATCTCAGTGATCGAGCTTTCCGGCTGCGCCAGCGACTGTTGCTCGGGCGCTGGGCGCTCAGGTCTTACGCGGGTATCGATGACGGTGTCCGGCGTGGCCGACATCGGAGTGCTACAGCCGTTCCGCTGCATGTCATCCAGCAATCGCCGCCTCTCCAGGCCCGCATCGTCGATGCGGGACACGCTTACCTCACGCTCGTCCATCAGCGATGCAAGGTCATCCCGCATCCGCTCCATCGCATCGTGCATGTCATCGCAGGCGGCCTCGTTGTCGGAGCCGAGGATCGTCAAGCTGCTGTCGGACGTGCAGCCCTGATTGCGCATGTCGCTCTTCAGGCGTCGTATCGCCATGTTCTGCTGGACGATGGATCGCGAAAGCTGTCGCGTCTCGGCGTTGGCGCCAACAATCTCCGTCGTGTCGGCATATCGGACGTGTAATTCGTCGCAGATGGCATTCGTCTGGGCGAGGGCCGGCGTCCCTACCAGCAAGGATAGCAAGAGAGAGGAGTAGAATTTTTTGCCGCGGTTCACGTTGTGCTCTTCGAAAAGCGGTTCGATTTCCACGGAGAATATACCGTGTTGCTTAACAACGTACCCACCAAAACATGCTGATTGTGAAAGATTTTTTGCGGTTAGCTCGGAAATCGAACTTGGCTTGCACCTTCTCGGTGGCGTGAAGCCGCAAAACGGAGAGTAGCTGGCGAAAATAGGAGCTTTAAATGCGATAATTTACCCGGCTAATAACCCACCGCCTGCGTCGCGACGGCCGCCTTTGGAGACGGCCGCCCGCAGTGAATGTCAGATCAATTCGGCTGTGATGCTTCGACCACGGCCAGAGCCGCCATGTTGACGACGCCGCGCGAAGTGACGGAAGGGGACAGGATGTGGGCCGGAAGCGCCGTGCCGAGAAGGATCGGGCCGACATGCAGGCCATCGGTCATGGTCTTGACGACGCCGAGCGTGATGTTGGCGGCATCGAGATTGGGGAAGACCAGCAGGTTCGCCTCGCCGGAAAGCGTGCTGTCCGGCATGACGTGGCGACGCAGGCTCTCGGAGATGGCGCTATCGCCATGCATTTCGCCATCGACTTCCAGTTCGGGCGCTGCTTCGCGCACCAGCGCCAGCGCGTCGCGCATCTTGGTGGCGCTTTCCGATTCCCGCGAGCCGAAGTTCGAATGCGAGACGAGGGCAACACGCGGCGAGATGCCGAAGCGCTTGATTTCCTCGGCCGCCAGCACCGCCGACTGGGCGATCTCCGCCGCATTCGGATTAAAGGTGACATATGTGTCGGTGTAGAAGGTTGCGCCGCGCTGCGAGATCAGCAGGCTGAGAGCGGAGAAATCGCCGACATCCGGGCGCTTGCCGATGATCTGGCGGACGATGCGCAGATGGCGTTCGTAGCGGCCTTCGAGGCCGCAGATGAGTGCGTCGGCATCGCCGCGCTTCAGTGCGAGGGCGCCGATGACGGTGGTGTTGGTACGAACTATCGTCCGCGCTGCTTCCGGAATGACGCCGCTGCGGCCGACGAGCGAAAAATACAGCTCGACATATTCGCGGAAGCGCGGATCGTCATTCGGGTTGATGACGGCGAAATCGGTATGCGGCCGGATCTTTAGGCCATAGCGCTTCAGGCGAGTTTCGATGACGTTGGGACGGCCGATCAGGATCGGCACGGCGGTACCTTCCTCAAGCAGAACCTGGGCGGCGCGCAGAACGCGCTCGTCTTCGCCTTCGGAGAAGACCACGCGCTTGCGCTCGGCGATCTTCGCGGCGGCGAAAATCGGCTTCATGACGAAGCCGGACCGGAAAACGAAGCGGTTGAGCTCGTCCATATAGGCGTCGAAATCGGCGATCGGACGCAGGGCCACGCCGCTTTCGGCGGCGGCTCTTGCGACAGCCGGCGCGATGCGCAGGATCAGGCGCGGATCAAACGGCGAGGGGATCAGATACTCCGGCCCGAAGACCGGCGTCTCGCCCGTATAGGCGCGGGCGGCCACGTCCGAAGGCTCTTCGCGGGCAAGCGATGCGATGGCGCGCACAGCCGCCATCTTCATTTCCTCATTGATCGTCTTGGCGCCGCAATCGAGCGCGCCGCGGAAGATATAGGGGAAGCAGAGGACGTTGTTGACCTGGTTCGGGAAGTCCGAACGGCCAGTACAGATCATCGCATCCGGCCGGGCGGCGCGGGCGAGGTCCGGCATGATTTCCGGTGTCGGATTGGCCAGCGCCATGATCAGCGGCTTTTCGGCCATTTGTTCCAGCAGCTCTGGCTTCAATACGCCGGCGGCAGAAAGGCCAAGGAAGACATCGGCGCCGCCGATCGACTCGGCAAGCT
This sequence comes from Rhizobium sp. GW821-FHT14E12, assembly GCF_058803745.1. Classification (NCBI taxonomy): domain Bacteria; kingdom Pseudomonadati; phylum Pseudomonadota; class Alphaproteobacteria; order Hyphomicrobiales; family Rhizobiaceae; genus Rhizobium; species Rhizobium sp. GW821-FHT14E12. Next base: position 463,885 of record NZ_JBXAPH010000001.1, on the reverse strand, counting down.
CGCGCTTGTCGCTCTTCTGGGCGTAGACGGCTTTCCATTCGTCCATCAAGACGTTGCGGTCTTCATAGACCAGGCCCTCGATATCATGGACCCAGATGTTTTCGCGCTTGGCGCCGAGAATGACCAGAAGATTGAGGCAGGCGAGCGCCGCGGCACCGGCGCCTGAGGCAACGATCTTGACGTCCTCGATCTTCTTGCCGGCCAGTTCCAAGCCGTTGAGGATGGCGGCGGCGACGATGATCGCGGTGCCGTGCTGGTCGTCGTGGAAGACCGGGATTTCCATCTTCTCGCGCAGGCGACGCTCGACCTCGAAGCATTCCGGTGCCTTGATGTCTTCAAGGTTTATGCCGCCGAAGGTGGGCTCGAGCGCCGAAATCGTGCTGACCATCTCATCGACGGTCGGCGCTTCGATTTCGATATCGAAGACATCGATGCCGGCGAATTTCTTGAAGAGGACGGCCTTGCCTTCCATGACCGGCTTGGAGGCTAGCGGGCCGATATTGCCGAGGCCGAGCACGGCCGTGCCGTTGGAAATAACGGCGACAAGATTGCCGCGCGAGGTGTAGTCGAAGGCCGTTTCCGGATTGTCGCGGATGGCGAGGCAAGGTGCGGCGACGCCGGGAGAATAGGCAAGCGCCAGGTCGCGCTGGTTGCCGAGCGGCTTGGTCGCCTGGATTTCCAGCTTGCCGGGGCGGGGATAGCGATGAAAGAAGAGAGCCTGTTCGTCGAGATTGCCACTCGCCATGTTCTTGGCTGCCTTCGATGTGTCGTTCGTATCCATCCCGCTTCTCCATTCCTGCTTGCGCGCCTGCGCCTCAAATCCCCTCCATACATCAATCGTTCGGAGTGCACAGTATGGATTTGACGCTGCTGAAGGGTTTTTTGTCGCGGCAAAGGCATAATTTTTCCTTTGCGAAAACTGCGGCATTGCCGACCCGACGCGATGAAAGTGCTCGGGCGATGTTCCGTTTCGAGGTCGTCAGTTTCGCAACCGACCGGCCAGATCTCGCCACAGCTGTAAAACGCGGCTGATTTCTTGCAGTAAGCGCTCCGCACAGCATTTGTCATCTTCCTGAAACACGAGTCTGATTTTGGAATAGGTAACGTAGGATAGGACGCGAACAAATGTTCGTGAATGAAAACATGGACACTCGGCGGTTTCGAACGCTGTTCATTTCTGACGTGCACCTCGGCTCGAAAGCGGCCAAGGCGGACTTCCTTCTCGATTTTCTGCGCCTTCATGACGCCGACACCATTTATCTTGTCGGCGATATCGTTGATGGCTGGCGGTTGAAGCGCAATTGGTACTGGCCGCAGGATTGCAATGACGTCGTGCAGAAGCTGTTGCGCAAGGCGCGCAAGGGCTCTCGCATCGTCTATATCCCCGGCAATCACGACGAATTCCTGCGCGATTTCCCCGGCATGCATTTCGGCGGCATCGAAGTGGCCCAGCGCGCGATCCACGAGACGGCCGACGGCAAGAGATATCTCGTCCTGCATGGCGACGAGTTCGACGTCGTCGTCCGCAACGCCCGTCTGCTCGCCTATCTCGGCGATTGGGCCTATGACATGGCAATCCTGATCAATATCGGCCTTGCCGCGGTGCGCCGCCGCCTGAACATGCCCTACTGGTCGTTTTCGGCCTGGGCAAAGCTTCAGGTCAAGCACGCCGTCAATTTCATCGGCGAGTTCCAGCGCGTCGTCGTCGAAGAGGCCAAGCGCAGCGACGCCGACGGCGTCATCTGCGGCCACATCCACCATGCCGTCATCGAGGATTTCGATGGTATCCGCTATATCAACACCGGCGATTGGGTCGAAAGCTGCACGGCGATTGCCGAGCATGAGGACGGCACATTCGAGCTGATCACCTGGCAGACGATTGCCGAGACCCAGCCCGTTGGCGTCGCTGGCGAGGAACTGCCGGAGGCGCTTGGAGCGCAGGCGGCGTAATACTTCGCTGCCTCACGGGCCTAATAACGATCCGTCATAATTATTGATCGCCTGGATCCCGCTGCTTTTGCCATTTTGGGCTGAAACGTTGCAGCTGGGCCATTTCCCGCCATAGTCGTGATAACGATAGAGTGATAGGAACACATCAGTTCCCTTCAGGTCTGTCATGATTCCCGCGACAAAATCTTTGCAGGGCGAGGGCGCGCCGCCTTATTTTCGGTTACGCACCGCCTTGTCCTATTGTGCTCCGTTGATCGTCAACGGGATTGCCTTGCCGTTTTTTCCGGTCTGGTTGGCCGGGTTGAGCTTCAGCGATCGCGAGATCGGCCTCATCCTTGCCGTGCCGATGGTGGTGCGGGTTCTTGTCGTGCCTATTGTCGGCATGCTTGCCGACCGTGTGCAGGAACGCGCCACTGTGCTGTTCTGGTCGGGTGCGCTGTCGCTGTTGACGGCGATCGCGCTTTACTGGACGAGCGATTTTTGGCCGGTGCTTCTGGTCTATGGCATCCAGGGGGCGACATATGCGCCTTACGTTCCCATCGTTGAATCGATCGCGGTTTCCGGCGTACGGCGCTGGGGTTTCGATTACGGCTCGATGCGCGTCTGGGGATCGATCGCCTTCATCGTCTCGACGCTTATCGGCGGTCAGATGATCGGCAAATGGGGTGGTACGACGGTTCTCCCTGCCATGGTTGCGGGTTTCGTCCTGACAACGCTGATGGCCTTTTTCTGTCCGCGCATCGGGCCGACGCGTCGCCGTCATCATCAACCGATCGATTTGCAGGCGCCAACCGGCAGCTCGCTGCGCTCGCCGCAATTGCTGGTCACCATGATTGGTGTGTCGGTGCAGCAGTCGAGCCATGCCATGATGTATACTTTCGCATCGATCTATTGGCGCGAGCTTGGCTTTTCAGGCACGCAGATCGCCGTTCTCTGGTGCATCGGGGTGGCGGCGGAGGTGATGGTGTTTTTCATGTCGAGGATGCTGGGCCGCCGGTTCAGCGCCTGGACACTGATCTTTTTCGGCTCGGCCGTGTGCGTCGTCCGCTGGATCCTGTTCCCGATTAATCTCGGTTTCGCCGGCTATTTCGTGCTGCAATGTTTCCATGCCTGTACCTTTGCCTGCGTGCATACCGGCATCCAGCGCCGCATCGTCGCTTCGGTGCAGGAAACGCAGGAGGCGTCTGCTCAGGGCACTTACTTCTTTTACAACGGTATGTTTCTCGGGCTGATGACCCTGGCGTCCGGCTATCTCTATGCCTGGCTGGGGCTTTCGAGCTACTACATCATGTCCGGTGTCGCTGCCTTCGGTCTTGCCATGGTGGTTTTCGCCCGCAGTCTTCAGCCTCGGAGTTCCTCGATCGGTGGAAGAGCAAGCGAGGTTTCGTAAGTCGCGCAAAGTGGTTTCATTTAGTTATCAAAATGCCGTGCCATATCTTTGGCGCTTGCGCGGCATAGAAATCGCCTATGAACTCGGTGTATTAACGATTAGCGTCGCGCGGGGATTCCCGAGTCGGCGAATGTGCCGCAAGACTTGAAAGATGTATGAGTTTGAAAGCAGCCGTACAGAAACCCGATGCACCGAGGATCGACGACGAGCCTGATGGCAGCGGGCATCGCTATCGGCTGGAAGGCAATTGGCGCAGCGCCAATGTCCATGGCGTGTTGCGGCGCATCGATGAGCTGACGACGCGGAGTACTGGCGGCCGGGTGGTGATCGATCTTTCCGATCTCTCCGATGTCGACACCGCCGGCGCGCTGCTGATCCGCCGTTTGAAGGAAAGCCAGGAAGCGCATGGCGCCAGCGTCAGCATCGAAGGCTCCAATCCGCATATCGACGAGCTGTTGACGGCCTTTACCGAAGACCCGGATGCCGAAAAGCCGGAACTCCGGCCGAAAAAATCCTGGACGGAGCGCATTTTCGCGCCGATCGGTGAAACCGTCTACGAGGTCTGGGGCAATCTCGTTGCGGCCATGTATATCCTCGGTTCGGCGGTGCGCGGCGCGCAGCTGAAGTTCGGGCGCGGCAGCGGCGTTTCTCCGGCCTCGATCGTCAACCAGATCGACCATATGGGCGTGCGTGCCGTCCCGATCATCCTTTTGATGTCCTATCTGATCGGCGCGATCATCGCGCAGCAGGGGGCATTCCAGCTGCGCTATTTCGGCGCCGAAGTGTTCGTCGTCGATCTCGTCGGCATCCTGCAATTGCGCGAAATCGGCGTGCTTCTGACCGCCATCATGATCGCCGGCCGCTCGGGCAGCGCGATCACCGCCGAAATCGGCTCGATGAAGATGCGCGAAGAGGTCGATGCGCTGAAGGTCATGGGCCTGAACCCAATCGGCGTCCTGATCTTCCCGCGGCTGGTGGCGCTGACGGTGGCGCTACCGCTGCTGACGATCCTTGCCAATTTCGCCTCGCTCTTCGGTGCGGCAACGGTAACCTGGGCTTATTCCGGCATCACCTTCGCTACTTTCATTGCGCGCCTGCATGAGGCGATCAGCCTTTCCACCGTCATCTCGGGCATGATCAAGGCGCCGTTCATGGCGCTGGTGATCGGCATCGTCGCGGCCGTCGAGGGATTGAAGGTCGGCGGCAGTGCCGAATCGCTTGGCCAGCATGTGACCGCATCGGTGGTGAAGTCGATTTTCGTGGTGATCCTGATGGACGGGCTGTTCGCCATGTTCTATGCCGCGATCGATTTCTGAGGGATATCAACGATGAGCGCGCTTCACTCGGAAATCTCCCTGGAAAAAGATGAGCATGGCAGGGACATCGTGCTGTCGGCGCGGGATGTCACCGTCGCTTTCGGATCGAAAGTCGTGCTCGATAAACTGAACCTCAATATCTATCGCGGTGAAATTCTGGGCTTCGTTGGTGCCTCCGGTGCCGGCAAGTCGGTGCTGCTGCGCACGGTGCTGCGGCTGTTGCCGCGCCGCTCGGGCACGATCGAGATACTTGGCGAAGACTATGACAAGCTTTCCGAGCCAGAGCGCAACAGGCTCGACATGCGTCTCGGCGTGCTGTTCCAGCAGGGTGCGCTGTTCTCTTCGCTGACGGTGAAGGAGAACATCCAGGTCCCGATGCGGGAATATCTCGACCTGCCGAAAGCATTGATGGACGAGCTGGCGCATCTGAAGATCCGCATGGTCGGTCTTGCCGCCGATGCGGCCGATAAATATCCGTCGGAGCTTTCCGGCGGCATGATCAAGCGCGCGGCACTGGCGCGAGCCTTGGCGCTCGACCCCGCCCTCGTTTTCCTGGACGAGCCGACCTCCGGCCTCGACCCGATCGGTGCCGCGGAATTCGACGAGCTGATCGCCAAGCTGCGAGACACGCTCGGTCTGACCGTCTATATGGTGACTCACGACCTCGACAGCCTGTTTTCCGTCTGCGATCGTATTGCCGTTCTCGGACAGAAACGGGTATTGGTGGAAGGAACGGTTGAGGACATGCTCGCCTGCGACGACCCCTGGGTGCAGTCCTATTTCCGTGGTAAACGCGCGCGTTCGATCGTGCCGACGGGAAGGGTTGGAGACCGCAACGAAGACAACGGCGCTGGCGCCCACAGCCGCGAGAAGTAATTGGAACAATGGAAACAAAAGCCAACTATACGATCGTCGGGTTCTTTACATTGCTGGTCATCGCGGCGGCCTTCGGCTTCGTCTATTGGATGGCCGAATATGGCCGGGGTGGACCGATGGTCGAACTGGTCGTTCGCATTCCGGGCTCGGCAAACGGCCTGAGCGTCGGTTCTCCCGTCCGCTTCAACGGCATTCAGGTCGGCTCCGTGCAGGGGCTTTCGATCGATGCCGACGATCCGAACTATTCGCTGGCCTTTACCGAGGTGCGTGCTGACGCGCCGGTCTATACGTCCACCAAGGCCATTCTGGAGATCCAGGGCCTGACGGGCGCTGCCTATATCGAGCTGTCCGGCGGCCGCAATGGCGACGAAAACATCCTCAAGCGCTCGGTCGATACCGGCAAGCGCGCCGTGCTGCTCGCCGATCAGTCGAGCGTCACGAACCTGCTTAACACCGCCGACAAGATTCTGAACCGTGCCAACGACACGATCGGCGATATCCAGGGATTCGTCTCGGATTCCCGTGCGCCGCTGACCGATACCGTGCGCAATGCACAGACCTTCTCCAAGGCCTTGTCGGACAATTCCGACAACATCGACAAATTCCTCGCCAGCATGGGGCAGCTTTCCGACACCTTCAAGAATGTCTCGACTCGTATCGACTCGACGCTGGAAGCCGTCGAGAAACTGGTGCGTGCGGTCGACGCCAACAAGATCAACGAAGTCGTCAACAACGCCAACAAGATCACCGCCAACGTGGCGGACGCAACGACCGATCTGAAGGCGACCGTGGCCGCGTTCAAGCAGACCGCCGACACCTACAATGCGTTCGGTCAGAAGGCGCAGCAGACGCTGGATCGTGTGGATGCCATCGTGGCACAGATCGACCCCGCCAAGCTGAAAGGTTCGGTTGACGATATTACGCAGGTGACCAAGGACGCCCGCGCGGCCGTGACATCCATCCGCGACGTCGCCAATTCGGTTGCCGCCCGCCAGCAGGATATCGACCAGACGATTGCCAATGCCCGATCGATTTCCGAGAAGCTGAACTCGGCGTCCGGCAAGGTCGACGGCGTTCTCAGCAAGGTCGACTCGCTGCTCGGTTCCGGCGACACGCAGTCGCTGTTTGCCGAAGCCAAGGACACGCTCCAATCTTTCAAGAAGATGGCGGACAATCTCAATGCCCGGATCGGGCCGATCGCCGACAATCTGCAGAAGTTCTCGAGCAGCGGTCTGAGCAACGTCCAGACCCTCATCAACGATATGCGGGGCACGGTTGACAATCTCAACAGCACGATCACTAACTTCGATCGCAATCCGCAGCGCCTGCTGTTCGGTGGCGATACGGTCAAGCAATATGATGGCCGGGCGCGGCGTTGATGGATAGCGGTTTTGGGGTTGTGAGGGATATGCGGAATATGGTCGGTTGCGTTTCGAGTGAGCGTTATCAGGTGTACCGGAAGGCAGCGATCGTCCTGCCGCTGCTCGCGGCCCTGCTCAGCGGCTGCGGTTCCAAGCCATCCAACGATACCTATGATCTCTCGGCCTCGGTCAAGGCGAGCGGTCCGTTGATGAAGGGCAAGCAGATCCTCATTCCGCCGCCGACGGCATTGCAGGCGCTCGACAGCAACCTGATCGTCATCCGCGTCTCGCCCTCCGAAATCCAGTATCTCGGCAAGGCGCAGTGGAGCGACAAGCTGAGCCGAATGGTGCAGTCGAAGCTGGTCGAAGCCTTCGAGAATACCGGCAAGCTTGGCGGCGTCGGCGTGCCGGGGCAGGGGCTGGCGATCGACTATCAGATCGTGACCGACATCCGCTCCTTCGAGATCGATGCCGCGGGCGGCCAAAAGTCCGCCGCTGTCGAGATCTCGGTGAAGATCCTCAATGACCGCACGGGCACGATCAAGTCACAGAGCGTCTTCCGCAAGGCCGTCCCGGTCACCGGTGGGAGCAACCCGGATTTCGTGAAAGGGCTCGATACGGCCTTTGCCGGCGTGACTGCCGAGATTGTCGATTGGACGCTGCGCTCGCTTTGAGGTTTGCCTATCCGTTTAACGGACGACAAAAATGCCCATTTTAGTCAGACCGATCACGCCTGACGATGCTGTCGCTGCCTTGGAGGTGCACCACGCGGCCGTGCGCGTGACGGCTGCGAAGGACTATGCTCCCGAGATCATCGAGCAATGGGCGCCGATGCCTGTCGGCACCGGGGCCATATCCCGCTTCCATGAGAACGCGGAAAACGAAATTCGCTTTGTTGCAGAGATCAGCGGCGAGATCGTTGGATTTGCCGCGATCGCACTAGCGAATGAGGAGCTGAGGGCTTGCTATGTGTCACCCAGGGTGGCGGGAAAAGGTGTTGGCAGGGCACTGATTGCCGAACTTGAACGCACCGCAAAGCAGGAGGGGCTTACCATCCTTCGGCTGGATTCATCCCTGACCGCGCACCCGTTTTACGAAGCGATGGGCTATCAAACGGAATCCCGAGGAGAGCATGTTCTTGGCTCCGGGCAACACATGCCTTGCGTCCATATGACAAAGAAGTTGACTCAGTAAGGTCAACATCCTTGCATGCTCGTCGGCTATCGCTCCATCAGCGCCTTCAATGTGTTGAGATCCTTCAGCACATGCGCCGCGTCGTCCGCGAACTGCTCGTCCGTCATTCCGGGTAATCTCAGCAGTGTGAACATGACTTCGCAGCCATCGCCGTTCGGTACGACCCTGAGTGCATTATGGACCTGCAAGCCGGTGTCGAGGGTTACCGTATGGTCGATGACGCCGAAGTCGTTGCGGGGTGCGAAGCGGACACGGACGGTGCCGAGAATGCCTTTGGCAACCCAATCGTCGCCATCCAATTCCAGTCCGGATGCGAGGCCCGAGGCCCAGAGCGGCATGTTTTCCGGGCGGCCCGCAAAGCCATAGACCTCCCGCCAAGGACGGTCGATGGAGACATGAACGATCTCGGCAGACATGGTCGACATGGATGTTTTCTCCTCTATATCCGTCATCGATGGACCACCGGGTCAGCTTGCCGGAAGCCGGCCTTTTGAAAAATCCTGCAGCATTCTTGCCCGGTTCTGCAATGGGGCCGATTCGAGGCTGGCGAAGGCTTGCCGTTTTGCGCCCGGAGTGCAACAACACGCCCAACGCATAACTCCCGAAAGGCGGTATCGGTTTCGGGGAAGGCTTAGGCGTCATTTCAAAATATCACTGCGTCCTCTGCGCATGCGATGGGATGTGAGGCGCAGCAAGAGAATTATTGGAGGATTGTCGTGGAAAAGGCAGAAATCGGACTGATCGGTCTCGCTGTGATGGGATCGAATCTGGCGCTCAACATTGCCGAAAAGGGCAATAAGATCGCGGTGTTCAACCGTACGCCGCAGGTGACGGATGAATTCTATGCGAATGCGGGCGCGTTGAAGGACAAGATCATTCCCTGCAAGACGATCGAAGAGTTCGTCGAATCGATTCGTCCGCCACGGCCGATCATCATTATGATCAAGGCTGGCGAGCCGGTCGACCAGCAGATGGCGGCTTTGCAGCCCTATCTCGACAAGGGCGACATCATGATCGATGCCGGCAACGCCAATTTCCGCGACACCATCGCCCGCTTCGACCGCCTGAAGGATACCGGCCTGACCTTTATCGGCATGGGTGTCTCCGGTGGCGAGGAAGGTGCGCGCCACGGTCCGTCGATCATGGTCGGCGGCACCGAGGATTCCTATAAACGCGTCGAGAAGGTGCTGACCTCGATTGCTGCCACATATAACAACGATCCGTGCGTTGCCTGGCTCGGCAATGATGGCGCCGGCCATTTCGTCAAGACCATCCACAACGGCATCGAATATGCCGACATGCAGATGATCGCCGAAATTTACGGCATCCTGCGCGATGGTCTCGGCAAGAGCGCCGCAGAAATCAGCGGCATCTTCGGCGACTGGAACAAGGGACGCCTCAACTCCTACCTGATCGAGATCACCGAAAAGGTGCTGGCAGCCAAGGATCCGGCAACCGGCAGCGCCATGCCTGATGTCATCCTCGACAAGGCTGGCCAGAAGGGTACCGGCAAGTGGTCTGCCATCGAAGCGCAGAACATGGGTATTCCGGCCACCGCCATCGAAGCCGCCGTTGCTGCTCGTAGCCTTTCGGCCATCAAGAGCCAGCGCGAAGCTGCCGAGAAAATCTTCGGTACACCGGACTACAAGTTCCCGATCGCCTTCGGCCCGGACCTGCTGAAGGACCTGGAACTGGCACTGTTTGCCGCCAAGATCGGCGCCTATGCGCAGGGCTTTGCCGTCATGGCCGAAGCGTCGAAGGAGTTCAACTGGTCGCTGCCGATGCCGGTCATCGCCAAGATCTGGCGCGCGGGCTGCATCATCCGCTCGCAGTTCCTTGACGAGATCACCAGCGCCTTCACCAAGACGCCGGATGCCGCCAACCTGATCGTCACCCCGGCCTTTGCCGAAATGGTCAAGGAATCGATCCCGTCGCTGCGCCGTATCGTTTCGGCCGCCACGGCCTCCGGCATGCCGGTTCCGGCACTGGCCTCCGCTCTGACCTATTTCGACGCCTACCGCCAGGCTCGCGGCACCGCAAACCTGATCCAGGCCCAGCGCGACTTCTTCGGCGCCCATGGTTTCGATCGCGTCGACGGCAAGGATATCCATCACGGCCCATGGGGCAGTGGTGCGAACGGCTGATAGTTTCAGCTGATTTTGAAGATAGAAGAGCCCGTCGGATAAGCATCCGGCGGGTTTTTTCTTGCCCGTCAGCCCTTCGGCCAGATCGGGGAGCTGATGCTTTGCAACAGTTCCGGCTCTATGCCGTCGATGCGGGCGATGACGGCCTTGCCCAGCTCGCGGCCGGCATGGCGGAAGTCTTCGTGGATCGCGATGATCTCCGGGCGGATCCAGCTCAGAACGTCGGTCGATTGCTTGGCAACCATGTCGATATCGTGGCCGAGACGGAAGCCCGCCGCCTCGATGCCGGCATTGACGGCGATGGCGCCGGCGCTGCTGGCGCAGACGATGCCGTCGGGGGCGTGCGGGGAGCGCATCAGCGCCTCCACCGTATCCTTGATGTCGGCAAGCGTCGTATCGGTGCTGGCCCTCAGCGGAACCTCCTGGGCCTGATACTCGCGCAAGCCCGTCTGAAAGCCGATCTGGGTGTGCAGATAATAATTGAGCTTGCCCGGTGGCTGCAGCAGCGCGATGCGGCGACGTCCCCTGGCGACCAGCGCACGCACCGCTTCACGCGCGAAAGCTTCGTTGTCGAAGTCGTGGAAAGGATGGGAGATTCCCATGTTCGTGCGCCCATGCGTGGCAAAGGGCATGCCGCGCTGATGCATGAGTTCCACGCGAGGATCATCCGGCTCCGTGCGCGATATGATGACGCCGTCCGCCGATCCGGTATCGAGGATATAGCGCACCGGCACCAGCGGGTCCTTGCTGTGCGAGTGCGGGGTGATGACGAGATGATATTGCGTTCCCGCCAGAACCTCGGAGATACCGAAAACCATGTGGCTGGTGAAGCCCATGATTTCCTCATCGATGCTGAGCACCAGCGCGATAACGTTGGTCTTGCCGGTTCTCAGGCGCACGCCGGCGCGATTTGGCTGGTAGCCCAGTTGACGGGCGACCATGCGAACGCGCTCCTTGGTTTCCGCGCCGATATCGGGAGCATCCTTCAGGGCGCGCGAAACGGTCGTGATCCCAAGGCCGGTCATAAAGGCGATCGTCTTCAGCGTCGGCCGCTCGGGCGAGGGCTGAATACCGCCGCCTGAAGTTCTCTTATTATCCATCTCGTCCAAGCCTGCCTCCCGGCCGCCTCTCCCGCGACCATGCGCTTATATCGCCTGTGGCAGCGCCGCAAGCACATGCGTGATACGGCCGCTCCTCCCTCATTGCGGAAATCTGTAACGATACAGTAGAAAAGTCGAGCGCTTTTTCTGCCTTGATGTCAAATAAGATATCCAGGGGTTGAATCCACAGCCTTGGATGAAAAATTTTGCATCTGCGAAGCGATATGTGAGATTTATGGGGCGATGCAGCAATTTTAATCGAAAAAAATCAATGAACTAATGGAAAATTCGGTTGATACGGACATCTGGTGAATCGTCAGGCACATCGCATTTTTTGCAAGCATAACTGTAATCAGAAATCGCATAGTCGGGCTTTCGGTAAAATTTCGCGGACAGGCGGTTGCGCGTTGAAAATGATTAGACTACGTTTTTCCGGCAACGTTTCAGTGAGGGAGGAAAACTCATGAATATTCGTTTGATGGCGACTGCGCTTGCTGCGTCGGTCGTATTGCCACTGGGAGCGGCCAATGCGACTGATCTGGAGGTAACGCATTGGTGGACGTCCGGTGGCGAAGCGGCCGCCGTGGCCGAGTTTGCAAAGGCGTTCGACGCCACCGGCAATCATTGGGTGGATGGTGCGATTGCCGGCTCCGGCGGTACCGCGCGTCCGATCATGGTCAGCCGTATCACCGGCGGCGATCCGATGGGCGCCACCCAGTTCAACCATGGCCGCCAGGCAGAGGAGCTTGTGCAGGCCGGCCTTATGCGCGACCTGACCGATGTCGCCACTAAGGAGCACTGGAAGGATGTCATTCGCCCGTCCAGCCTGCTCGATTCCTGCACGATCGACGGCAAGATCTATTGCGCCCCGGTCAATATCCACTCCTGGCAATGGCTCTGGCTCTCGAACGCAGCCTTCAAGAAGGCCGGTGTCGAGGTTCCGAAGAACTGGGATGAGTTCGTTGCCGCTGGTCCCGCACTGCAGAAGGCCGGTATCGTTCCGCTCGCCTTGGGTGGTCAGCCGTGGCAGGCCGCAGGTGCCTTCGACGTGTTGATGGTCGCCATCGCCGGCAAGGATACCTTCCAGAAGGTGTTTGGCGACAAGGATAAGACAGTCGCTGCCGGACCGGAAATCGCCAAGGTCTTCAAGGCCGCTGACGATGCCCGCAAGCTGTCCAAGGGCTCCAATGTTCAGGATTGGAACCAGGCTACGAACCTGGTCATCACCGCCAAGGCCGGCGGTCAGATCATGGGCGACTGGGCGCAGGGCGAGTTCGCGCTGGCAGGCCAGAAGGCCGGCACGGACTATACCTGCCTTCCGGGTCTCGGCGTCAATGAAGTCATTTCGACAGGCGGCGATGCATTCTACTTCCCGCTGCTGAAGGACGATGCCAAATCCAAGGCTCAGGAAGTGCTGGCCAAGACGCTGCTCGATCCGAAGACGCAGGTCGCCTTCAACCTGAAGAAGGGCTCGCTGCCCGTTCGTGGTGACGTGGATCTCGCGGAAGCCAATGATTGCATGAAGAAGGGCCTCGAGATCCTGAAGAAGGGCAACGTGATCGAGGGTACGGACCAGCTTCTTTCCGCCGATACTCAAAAGCAGAAGGAAGACCTGTTCTCCGAGTTCTTCGCAAATCCCGCGATGACGCCGGAAGCGGCGCAGAAGCGCTTCGTCGACATTATCGCCGCGGCTGATTGACCTCTATCTTCTCGCTGTAGTGGTGCCGGCTTCGCGTAGCGGGCCGGTACCACCGCCGGGACACATAGTGTGATCCGGTTTGCCACAGCACCCCTCATGGCCGGCGGATCCGTATGTATGTGACGGTCACCGTGGGTGAGGGGAAGCGCAGGAACCGCGGTTCATATCCGGTTTCTGATCGTCGAAGCAGTCGCGATGCAGAAGGAGCTACAATGACGGGTCAAGCGAAAGCCGGCCGGCCAAATCAATATCTGCGCAATCTGAACTCGAAGATTGCATCCATTCCAATGATCCTGACGGCTGTCGTCATCTTCCTTGGCGGCTCAATCTGGACGGTGGTTTATTCCTTCACCAATTCGAAGCTGCTGCCTCGTCTCAGCTTTGTCGGACTGGACCAATACCATCGCCTGTGGGCAGCGCCGCGATGGATCATGTCCATCGAAAATCTAGCGGTTTACGGCATTCTTTCGATGATCTTCAGTCTCGTCATCGGCTTCGTGCTGGCGGCATTGATGGACCAGAAGATCCGCTTCGAAAACACCTTCCGCACGATTTTCCTCTATCCTTTCGCCCTCTCTTTCATCGTCACCGGCCTGGTCTGGCAGTGGCTGCTCAATCCCGAATTCGGCATCCAGTCGGTGGTGCGTTCGTTCGGGTGGACGAACTTCACCTTCGATCCGCTCTATACGCCGAGCATCGTCATTTATGGCGTGTTGATCGCCGCGCTCTGGCAGGGAACGGGTCTCGTGATGTGCCTGATGCTTGCCGGCCTGCGCGGCATCGATGAGGACATCTGGAAAGCGGCGCGCGTGGATGGGATCCCCATGTGGAGGACCTATCTGTTCATCGTCATTCCGATGATGCGCCCTGTTTTCATCACCACGCTCGTCATTATCGCCAGCGGCATCGTCAAGGTCTACGACCTCGTCGTCGCGCAAACGAGCGGCGGACCCGGCATCTCGTCGGAAGTCCCGGCGAAATACGTCTACGACTACATGTTCCAGGCGCAGAACCTCGGTCAGGGATTTGCCGCCTCCACCATGATGCTGGTGACCGTCGCCATCATCATTATCCCCTGGGCCTATCTGGAATTCGGCGGAGGGCGCAAGCGTGGCTGATCCTGTTACTCTCAAGAATGCAAATGGCAGTGAGGCCGCGAGCGGCAAGACCTTCTCCGGACCGAACGGCCGCAAGCCACGGCCGGCGCTTTCCGGACGCAACATCATGCTCTACGGCACGCTCTTTGTTGCCGCGGTCTATTACCTGTTGCCGCTCTATGTGATGATTGTCACCTCGTTGAAGGGAATGCCCGAAATCCGCATGGGCAACATCTTCTCGCCGCCGCTCGAGATCACGTTCGAGCCGTGGGTGAAAGCCTGGGCGACGGCCTGCACCGGTCTCAATTGCGACGGTCTTTCCCGTGGCTTCTGGAATTCGGTTCGCATCACCGTGCCGTCCACGATCCTCTCGATCGCGATCGCTTCGGTCAACGGTTATGCGCTTGCCAACTGGCGCTTCAAGGGGGCGGATCTGTTTTTCTCGATCCTCGTCGTCGGCGCGTTCATTCCCTATCAGGTGATGATCTATCCGATCGTCATCGTGCTGCGCGAAATCGGTATCTACGGCACGCTCAGCGGACTTATCCTGGTGCACAGCATCTTCGGTATGCCGATCCTGACGCTCCTGTTCCGCAATTATTTCGCATCGCTGCCGGTGGAGCTTTTCAAGGCTGCGCGTATCGACGGTGCCGGTTTCTGGCAAATTTTCCTGCGCATCATGCTGCCCATGTCGCTGCCGATCTTCGTCGTCGCCATGATCCTGCAGATTACGGGTATCTGGAACGACTTCCTATTCGGCGTCGTCTTCACCCGGCCGGAATATTATCCGATGACCGTGCAGCTCAACAACATCGTCAATTCTGTCCAGGGCGTGAAGGAATACAACGTCAACATGGCGGCAACGATCCTGACGGGTCTTGTTCCGCTGGTCGTTTATTTCGTCTCCGGACGGCTTTTCGTCCGTGGCATCGCCGCCGGCGCAGTGAAGGGTTGATTTATGAACAGTAGCGTTTCAATCAAGGAACTGTCGCTCGATTTCGGCGCGGTCAACGTCCTGAAAAACCTCAATCTTGAGATCCAGGACGGCGAATTCCTCGTATTGCTCGGCTCGTCCGGCTGCGGCAAGTCGACCTTGCTCAATTGCATTGCCGGCTTGCTCGATATCACCGAAGGGCAGATCTTCATCAAGGGCAAGAATGTCACCTGGGAAGAGCCGAAGGACCGTGGCATCGGCATGGTGTTCCAGTCCTACGCGCTCTATCCGCAGATGACGGTCGAGAAGAACCTGTCGTTCGGATTGCATGTTGCCAAGGTGCCGCAGGCGGAGATCGACAAGCGCATCGCCCGCGCCGCCGAAATCCTGCAGATCCAGCCGCTGCTCAAGCGCAAGCCGGCGGAGCTTTCCGGTGGCCAGCGCCAGCGTGTCGCAATCGGCCGTGCCCTGGTGCGCGATGTCGATGTGTTCCTCTTCGACGAGCCGCTGTCCAACCTTGACGCCAAGCTGCGCTCGGAGCTGCGCGTCGAGATCAAGCGGCTGCACCAGTCACTGAAGAACACCATGATCTACGTTACCCACGACCAGATCGAGGCCCTGACGCTCGCCGACCGCATCGCCATCATGAAGAACGGCATCATCATGCAGCTCGACGATCCCACAACCATCTACAATGAGCCGCGCAACCTGTTCGTCGCTGGCTTCATTGGTTCGCCGTCGATGAATTTCCTGAAGGGCGAACTGGTCAATCGTGAAGGCAAGGTCGCTTTCGCCACCAATGACGTGATCTTCTCGCTTGACGGCTATAGGGCCGCAGAGCCGCTGGTTGCGGGCCGCAAGGTCGTCCTCGGGGTCCGGCCGGAGCACGTCAAGGTCAACGAGGATCTGGGTCCCGGCACGGAAACCCACAACGCCACCGTTGATATCGAGGAGCCGATGGGCGCGGATAACCTGCTCTGGCTCAACCATGCCGGTCATACCATGTCGGTGCGCATCAATGGCTCGCGGCGCTTCAGCCCGGGATCGCCAGTCAAGCTCGTCTTCGACATGACCGTCGCCTCGCTCTTCGACGCGGAAACAGAACTCAGAATCTAGTCATAAACGGGGGCGGCTTGGCCGCCTCCGCCCACAGCGGTCCGAGGAGACCCGATGTCGTCCGCATTCAATGATGATTTCAATGTCGATTTGGCTGGTTCGTGGCGGTTGACGTCGCCCGACAGCGATCATTCCCTCTCGATGCCGGTTCCCGGCGACGTCCATACCGCGCTTCATGTTGCCAACCTCATTCCCGATCCCTATTTCGGCCGGAATGAAGAGGTGGTGCAGTGGGTCGCCAATCAGGACTGGCAGATCACGCGCAGCTTCAATGTCGATGATGCCAGCGGTGACTGGTATCTGGATATCGACTATCTCGACACGGTGGCGAGCGTTTATGTCAATGACGCGCTCGTGCTTGAGGGCAACAACAGCTTCCAGCGCTACCGACCCGACGTTTCCAAGGCGCTGAAAGCCGGCGAGAACACGATCCGCATCGTGCTGCATTCCAGCGTTAAGGCGGGCGCGGAACTGCAGGCGAAGCAGCCGTTCTATATCCCTTACAGCACGGCCAATTCGCCGATTCCGAATGGCAACATGCTGCGCAAGCCGCAATGCCATTTCGGCTGGGACTGGAATATCGCCGTCGCGCCGTTGGGCCTCTACGGCACCATCGCGCTTAAGAAGCTTGAGATTGCCCGCATCGAGAATGTCGTCACGCAGCAGTTTCACAATGCGGATGGCTCGGTCGATCTCAAGGTGACCGCATCGCTGTTTGCCAAAGGCACCGGCGTTGCCCAGGTCTATTTCTCGCTCGATGACGAGCGGCTGCGGCTCGACATCGGCGTCAATGCCGGCGAGACCTTGATCACCCATGTCTTCCATATCGACAAACCGAAGCTCTGGTGGCCGGCCGGCAGCGGCGAGCAGGTACTTTATGCGCTCTCCGTCGAGACCAATTCCGAAACCGTGACGCGGCAGATCGGTCTGCGTACCGTCGAGCTCATCACCGACGAGGATGAGGCGGGGAGCCGTTTCGCGCTCAAGGTCAATGGTCGCGAGATCTTCGCGCGCGGTGCCAACTGGATCCCGGCGGACGCTCTGTTTTCCCGTTCCAGCCCGGCTTTGACCGAAGACCTGTTGCAGTCTGCGGCAGCCGCCAACATGAACATCATCCGCGTCTGGGGCGGCGGCTTTTACGAGCATGACTGGTTCTACGACATCTGCGACCGGCTTGGCCTGATGGTCTGGCAGGACTTCATGTTTGCCTGCAACCTTTACCCCTCGACCGGCGATTTTCTCGAGAATGTCGCTGACGAAGTTAGCTATCAGGTCCGGCGGCTGGCGACGCATCCGTCGATCGCGCTCTGGTGTGGCGACAACGAGCTGGTTGGCGCACTCACCTGGTTCGAGGAATCCCGCAACGACCGCGACCGCTATCTTGTCTCCTACGACCGCCTGAACCGAACAATCGAGCAGGCGATGAAGAAGGCAGCACCGGATGCGATCTGGTGGCCGTCGAGCCCGGCGTCAGGCTATCTCAACTTCGGCGATGCCTGGCATGCCGACGGATCCGGCGACATGCATTATTGGTCGGTCTGGCATGAGAACAAGTCCTTCGACAATTACCGCTCCGTACGCCCGCGCTTTTGCTCGGAATTCGGCTTCCAGTCCTACACGTCGCTGCCGGTCATCAAGACTTATGCGGACGCCAAGGACATGAATATCGCCTCTCCGGTGATGGAGCTGCACCAGAAGAACGCCGGCGGCAATGAACGCATCGCCGGCACGATGTTCCGCTATTTCCGCTTCCCGAAGGATTTCCCGAACTTCGTCTATCTGAGCCAGGTGCAGCAGGGCCTGGCCATCAAGACGGCGGTGGAATATTGGCGCTCGCTGAAGCCGCATTGCATGGGCACGATCTACTGGCAGCTCAACGACACCTGGCCGGTCGCTTCCTGGTCGAGCCTCGATTACGGCGGGCGCTGGAAGGTGATGCACTATCTGGTGCGCCGCTTCTTCCAACCGGTCTCTGTCGCTGCCATCCCGTCCGAGGACAACAAGACTATCCGCTTGTCACTGGTCAATGACACCAATGTCGATGTCACCGTCGATATCGCTGTGTCGTTGCTCAAGCTCGATGGGGAGCGCGTGCCGCTGACGACTGCACATGCGGTCTGCACGCCGGATGCGGCTGTTACCGCACTGTCCATCGATGCCTCGCAGGTGCCGGCCGATTGCCTGCTGGCATGGCACTTCACCGCGTCGAATGGCATGGGCGGCGAGGGGCATTATGTCCACGGCACCTACAAGGCGCTGGAGCTTCAACCGGCGGGCCTGGCGATCCTGAGGGAGGAGACTGAAGAGAACGGCACGGTCGAACTCACCGTGACCGCGAAGGGATTGGCGCTGTTCGTGATGATCGAAAGCGAGATTGAGGGGCGCTATTCCGACAACGCCTTCGACCTTGCCGCTGGCGAAAGCCGCCGTATCGTCTTTACGCCGACACAGCCGCTTGCCGGTGTGGTTCCTGACTTCCGCATTTACGACCTCCAGTCCAGCCAATCGGTGGACTGAGGATATCCAGCCGCCATCCGGCGGTATTTCAGGGCCGCTGGCCCATGACAGAAGGCCGAGAGGCCATTGGAGAGCATGACGATGACGAAACTTGGATTTCAGATTTATAGCGCCCGCAACTTCCAGCCTTATTCCGAGATTTTCGTAAAGCTCGGCAAGGCCGGCTACGCGGAAGTCGAAGGTTTCGGCGGTATCTATGCCGATCTCGACGAGGCCGGCCTCAAGAGCCTGCGCGCTGAGCTCGACAAGAACGGCCTGGTGATGGCGAGCGGCCATTTCAGCCCCGATTTCCTCGACGGTCAGGTCCAGAAGTCGCTGACGATTGCCAAGACCCTCGGCATGGATTCGATCTATGCCCCGCATCTGGCCGCCGATCAACGCCCGACAGACGCGGCCGGCTGGCTCGCTTTCGGCAAGCGCCTGCAGGAGATGAGCAAGCCCTACAAGGACGCCGGTTTCGAATTCGGTTGGCATAACCACGACTTCGAATTCGTCAAGCAGGCCGACGGCTCGCTGCCGATCGAGCAGATCTTCGAAGGCGCTCCGGATATCTCCTGGGAAGCCGATATCGCCTGGGTCATCCGTGGCGGCGGCGATCCCTTCGCCTGGATCGAAAAGCTTGGCTCGCGCATCACGTCGGTTCACGTCAAGGACATTGCGGCCGCCGGCGAAAACAAGGACGAAGATGGCTGGGCCGACCTCGGCTACGGCACCGTTCC
This sequence comes from Rhizobium sp. GW821-FHT14E12, assembly GCF_058803745.1. Classification (NCBI taxonomy): domain Bacteria; kingdom Pseudomonadati; phylum Pseudomonadota; class Alphaproteobacteria; order Hyphomicrobiales; family Rhizobiaceae; genus Rhizobium; species Rhizobium sp. GW821-FHT14E12. The sequence goes on along the minus strand of NZ_JBXAPH010000001.1, from coordinate 444,472 downwards.
GTGGCAGAAGCTGCTGAAGGTGCTCGCCGGCACCAAGGCCAAGCACTACGTCATCGAGCATGACAATCCGAGCGATGTCGATCGCCTGATCACCCGCTCCATCGCATCCTTCAAGACCTACTGAGGCACTATCCCATGGCTAAGGAACTTGGCGTCGGCATCCTCGGATGCGGCAATATTTCAACGACCTACTTCAAGCTTTCTCCGCTCTTCAGGGGCCTGAAGGTGCTCGCCTGCGCTGATATCAACATGGATGCGGCGCGCCTGCGAGCCGAGGAATATCAGGTCAAGGCACAGACGGTGGACGAACTGCTCGCCAATGACGAGCTCGACGTCATCGTCAACCTGACGATCCCGGACGCGCATTTCCCGATCTCCAAGCGCATCCTGGAGGCCGGAAAGCACGTCTATTCCGAAAAGCCTCTGGTGTTGACCCTGGAACAGGGTGAGGAACTGCGTCGCATCGCCAAGGAGAAGGGGCTTGCCGTCGGCTGCGCTCCCGATACCTTCCTCGGCGGCGCACACCAGCTCGCCCGCAAGTTCATCGATGACGGCGGCATCGGTCGTGTGACGTCGGGCACTTGCCACGTCATGAGCCCGGGCATGGAAATGTGGCATCCGAACCCGGACTTCTTCTTCCTTCCGGGCGGCGGTCCGATCCTCGACCTCGGCCCTTACTACGTCGCCAACCTCATCAACCTTATTGGTCCGGTAAAGCGCGTCGGCGCGATGACCTCGATGGCGTCGGAAACCCGCACCATCACCAGCCAGCCGCGCAACGGCGAGACCATCCCGGTGAAGACACCGACGACGATCCAGGCACTGCTGGAATTCGTCAGCGGCGCCACGGTGACGCTGACGGCGAGCTGGGATGTCTGGTCGAACCGTCATGCCAATATGGAGCTCTACGGCACCGAGGGCTCGCTCTATGTGCCGGATCCGAACTTCTTCGGCGGTGTGGTCGAAGCCAGCGGTCGCGACAAGGATATCAAGCCGCTTGCCGACTGGGCGCATCCCTTCGGCATCGCCAACCAGGAAAGCCCGAGCGGCGCGCGCGCCAACTATCGCACGGCCGGTCTCGCCGACATGGCGGCATCGCTGATCGACGGGCGCGATGCGCGTTGCTCGCTCGACCGCACGCTGCACGGCGTCGATGTCATGACCTCGATCCTGAAATCGGGTGCGGAAAACCGCTTCATCGACCTGACCACGACCTGCACGCAGCCGGCAGCACTTGGCATCGAAGAAGCTCAGGCGCTCTTGAAGTAGACGCAGGAAAAGCTAGTTTGCGCGCGGGTGGGTTAGCCCGCGCGTTTTTTATCTCAAAGGAATTGGCATCATGGCTTGGCAACCGGCATCTGACCGCTATGCGAAAATGAAATACAACAGAACAGGCCGCTCCGGCCTGAAGCTGCCGGCGGTTTCGCTGGGGCTTTGGCACAATTTCGGTGGCGACACGCCGCATGACCGCAAGGTGGACATGTGCCGTACCGCTTTTGATCTCGGCATCACCCATTTCGACCTCGCCAACAATTACGGCCCGCCTCCCGGCAGTGCCGAAACCGCTTTCGGCGAAATCCTGCGCACCGACTTCGCCGGTCTGCGCGACGAACTGATCATCTCGTCCAAGGCCGGATACGATATGTGGCCGGGTCCTTATGGCGAATGGGGTAGCCGCAAATATCTGATCGCGTCGTGCGACCAGAGCCTGAAGCGCATGGGGCTCGACTATGTCGATATCTTCTATTCTCATCGCTTCGACCCGGATACGCCTCTCGAAGAAACCTGCGCGGCGCTCGACCATATCGTCCGTTCGGGCAGGGCGCTCTATGTCGGTATCTCCTCCTACAACTCGCAGCGCACGCGCGAGGCCGCGGCTATCCTGAAGGATCTTGGCACGCCTTGCCTCATCCATCAGCCGAGCTATTCCATGCTCAACCGCTGGGTCGAGGATGACGGTCTGGTCGACACGCTGGAAGATCTGGGCATCGGTTCGATCGTCTTCTCGCCGCTTGCCCAGGGCATGCTGACGACGAAATATCTCGGTGGCATCCCCAGCGACAGCCGCGCCGCTCAGAACCACTTCCTGAAGCGCGACTTCATTCGTCCGTCGATCCTCGAGAATATTCAGAAGCTCAACCAGATCGCCGAAAAGCGCGGCCAGACGCTGGCGCAGATGGCGATCGCCTGGGTTCTGCGCGGCGGCCGTATCACCTCCGCTCTGATCGGCGCCAGCCGTTCGTCGCAGATCGTCGATTGCGTCAAGGCGCTCGACAATCTCGAATTCACCGCGGAAGAACTGAAGGAGATCGATGTCTACGCCCGCGAGGCCGATATCAATCTCTGGGCTAAGTCGGCCGAGCGCGACTGATCAATCGAAAACGCCCGGAACCTGGTTCCGGGCGTTTTTTTTGTCTTGATTTCCTATTGCCGTCCGAACGGCGCATAGTGGTGTGTTCTCTGGAGGAGATGTCCCATGATCCACAACCCGATCTTGCCGGGCTTCAACCCCGATCCGTCCATCTGCCGCGTCGGCGAGGATTATTATATCGCCACGTCGACCTTCGAATGGTATCCGGGCGTGCAGATCCACCATTCGCGCGATCTGGTGAACTGGACGCTGGTGCGCCGGCCACTGGAGCGGGCCTCGCAGCTCGACATGCGCGGCGAGCCCGATAGCTGCGGCATCTGGGCGCCATGCCTTTCCTATGCCGATGGCCTGTTCTGGCTGGTCTATACCGACGTCAAGCGCTACGACGGCAATTTCAAGGATGCGCATAATTACATCGTGACGTCGCCGACGATCGAAGGCGAATGGTCCGAACCATCCTATGTCAATTCCTCGGGCTTTGATCCGTCGCTCTTCCATGACGAGGACGGGCGCAAATGGTTCGTCAACATGCAATGGAACCAGCGCACGGAAAGCTATGGCGGCTCGCCGAAGACGCCGGCTTTCGATGGTATTCTGTTGCAGGAGTGGGATGCGGTGACGAAATCGCTGAAAGGTCCGATCAAGAATATCTTTGCCGGTACCGAGCTCGGCTTGGTCGAAGGTCCGCATCTCTTCAAGCGCAGCGGCTGGTATTATCTGACGACCGCCGAGGGTGGTACGGGCTATGACCACGCCGTCACCATGGCGCGTTCGCGCAATATCGATGGCCCCTACGAGCTGCATCCGAACAAGCATCTGATCACCTCGAAGGATCGTCCAGACGCGGTGTTGCAGCGGGCGGGGCATGGCCAGTATGTCGAGACCCCGGATGGGCAGTTCTACCATACGCATCTCTCCAGCCGCCCATTGCCGCCGCATCGCCGCTGCACGCTCGGGCGCGAGACCAGCTTGCAGAAATGCGTCTGGAAGGAAGACGGCTGGCTCTATCTGGAAAATGGCACCACCGTCCCCGATGTCGAGGTGGCTGGCTTGAATGGTGCTGTACCTATCGAGAAACCGCGCCGAAGCGGCTATAATTTTGATGGCGGCAAGCTGCCGGCGGATTTTCAATGGCTGCGTACGCCGCAGCCGGAGCGCATTTTCAGTCTGACGGAGCGGCCAGGTCATCTGCGCCTGTTTGCCCGCGAAAGTATCGGCTCCTGGTTCGAGCAGGCGCTGGTCGCTCGCCGGCAGGAGCATCACAGCTTCCGTGCGGAAACCGTCGTCGAGTTTCAGCCCGATACCTATCAACAGGTCGCGGGGCTGACGCATTACTACAATCGCTACAAGCTGCATGCGATCGCCGTGACGCTGCATGAGAAACTCGGCCGCTGCGTTACCATCATGACCTGCCCGGGCGACTATCCGAACGGCCGATTGACCTTTCCGATCGGTGGCGGTGTTGCCATTCCCGATGGGCGCATTCAGCTTGCCATGGAAGTCTACGACAACGATCTGCAGTTCTTCTGGCAAGCGGAAGGCATGGGAGCGTGGCAGGCGGTTGGTCCGGTGCTCGATGCCGGCGTCATCTCCGATGAGGGTGGGCGCGGCGAGCATGGTTCCTTCACCGGCGCCTTCGTCGGCATGTTTGCCTTCGATACGTCGGGACGGGCAAAGACCGCCGATTTTGATTGGTTCAATTACGACGAGCTTTGATTTTCGCGATCATTGATCGATTATCGGTACGCCCTTATCTGTAAGGGAAGGCGGCCTTTCTTTCGGATGCAAACTGTTGATGAGTTGTCGCACTCATTTTATAAGTAAATCCCGACAAGCATCTAATTTTATTACAAAACTGTAATGGAATCGTCAGGTTCGCTTCATCTCTTGCGGGATAGAAGCTTCCTTTGCAGATCGTGAATCGAGGAAACGTCCCAATGAGAAAAATCCTTTCCATCCTTCTCGCCGCCTCGGTTCTGACAATGCCGTTGGCAATGACCACCGAGGCCAACGCGGCGCCGGAGAACAAGCAGGTCGTTGTCGTCAAGAAAGACGTGGTCAAGAAGAAGGTCGTTGTTCGCAAGGGTGGCTGGGTAACCGGTCGTCGCTTGTCGGCATCCGACCGCCACCGCGCCGCCAATGTCGATTATCGCCGCCACCGTCTGTCTGCTCCGCCGCGCGGCTATCATTGGGTTCGCATCAAGAATAACTTCCTGCTCGTCGGCATGACCAGCGGATTGATCTCCAAGGTGGTCAACGCGCGCTGAGGGCGACTGATATCGGAAGTACAAGAGGCGGTTCGATTGGGGTCGCCTTTCGTTGAACAGCATCGGTGTCTGGCCGTGCCGCAAAGCCACTTGCAGCAGATCGCTCCAGGTGGTTTCTTTGTTTTCGATGGTCGGATGGTCGAGCATATCGTCTTGAACGGGCCATTCCGGAGGAAAGGAGCGGCAATGAAGAAGATCGCTGCCGGTGTGCTCGACGTCGCCTATGAGGAGACCGGCCCGGAAGATGGCTTGCCCGTCCTGCTGCTCCATGGTTTTCCCTACGACGCCCATGCCTATCATGATGTTGTACGGGAACTGGCAGGCAAAGGGCTGCGTTGCATCGTTCCGTCTCTTCGTGGCTACGGTCTAACACGCTTCCTCTCGGCGGAGACGCCGCGTTCCGGCGAGCAGGCGGCGCTGGGGGCCGATTTGCTGGCATTGATGGATGCACTCTCGATTGAGAGCGCCATTCTCGGCGGTTATGATTGGGGCGGCAGGGCGGCTTGCATCGTCGCCGCGCTCTGGCCGGAGCGTGTTCGTGGTCTGGTAAGCTGCGGAACCGGCTACAATATCCAGAATATCGCCAAGGCAGGACTGCCCGTTTCCCCTGAGGAAGAGGCTCGCTACTGGTATCAATATTACTTCCATTCGGAGCGCGGCAGAGCCGGGCTTGCCTCAAACCGCCGCGAGTTCTGTCACTTCATCTGGAGGCTATGGTCTCCGACCTGGGCGTTTGACGACGAGACCTATGAGCGCAGCGCCGCCGCCTTCGACAATCCCGATTTCGTCGATGTCGTCATCCATTCCTACCGTCATAGATTTGGCGGCATTGCCGGCGATCCGGCTTTCGCAGAGATCGAGGCGCGCCTGGCGAAACAGCCCAATATCACCGTGCCGACAATCGTGTTGCAGGGAGCCGACGACGGCGTCGATCCGCCGCGAACGGCCGACCGCGATGTGGCGCACTTCTCCGCACATTATGAGCGTCGGATCATAGCAGGCGTGGGCCACAATCTGCCGCAGGAGGCACCGGGCGCTTTTGCGGAGGCGGTACTTTCTCTCCTATAGATCTTAGAGGTATTCGCGGATGATCAGCACAATGCCGGACCTTCAGGAAACGGGCGTCAAACTTCGCCGGCCTTGTGAAGCCGACATCGATGTGCGGTTTGCTCTGGGAACGAGTGCCGATATTGCGAGAATGTTTGGCGTCAGTCGAGATAACGTCCGTCCGTTTACGAGGGATGCCGCCGAGAAATGGGTTCGGAACTTCGATCTGCATCCACATGCCTGGATAATCGAAGCAGAGGGATCGCTGATAGGCGAGATCCGCCTTGATCGTGTTGATCTTCAGGATCGAAGGGCCTCCATGGCTATCGGTATCTACGATACGGTATTTCTCGGTCGTGGGTACGGTAGCAAGGCTATCAAGCTTGTGTTGGGTTATGCCTTCGGTGCGATGCAGCTGCATCGAATCAGTGTTAGCGTTCTAGCCTACAACCATAGAGCTATCAGAGCTTACGAGAAATGTGGTTTCGTTACTGAGGGCCGCGAACGAGAATCTGCGTTCGTTGACGGGTATTGGTACGATGACATTATGATGGGAGTGCTTGCGCATGAATTCGAGCCGCTAAAGCCCTGATATTTTGAATTAATTTTCGGCATCGCTAACAAGCATTTCTGCCTGAATCAAAAATCCCCGGCGCAATGACCGGGGATTTTCTGTTTCGCTTATCGTGTTGACCAATCAGTTCAGTCGGCCTGCCGCGTGGGCCAGCATGGTGTAGACCTTGCCGGTGTCGGAGGTCAGGTAGGACTGGGTGACGGTGCGGTCGCGGTCGGTGCGGGCAACGTCTGCCAAGAGCTTTTCGAAATCGGCGATGTAGCGGTCGACGGCGGTGCGGAATTCCGGTTCGCGGTCGTACTTGCGCTTGATCTCGTCAAAGGTCTGTTGGCCCTTCAGCGTGTAGAGGCGGCGGGTGAAGACGTCTCGTTCGCCGCGCTGATAACGGCGCCACAGATCGACCGAGGCGTCATGGTCGATGGCGCGGGCGATGTCGACCGAGAGCGAGTTGAGCGATTCCACCACATGGCGTGGATTGCGCGCTGCGGGGGTCGATTCCGTTGGCGTACGGGGTGTCGCCTGACGCGCCGGCTGCAGATCGGCAGCTTCATCGCGCGAGGCACCGCGCAGGAGATCGCTGATCCAGCCGCCGCCAGCCGTTTCCTGGCGAGCGGGAACCGGCGCCTCGGCCTGACGCGGCTGCGGAGCCGCCGGGCGTTCGGCGATAGTGCCGCGCAGGCCCAGAGCTTCGATTGGCGGCTGCTGTGGCTGCGGAGCCGGCTGTTGCGGGGCAGGCTGCTGTACTGCCTGCTGAGCAACCGGTGCCTGTGGTGCAGGTTGCTGGGGCCGGGGAGCGGGAGCAGCGGCGGCGGGCGCAGGGACTGCCGGACGCGGACGTTGTGCCGGCTGTACGTCGGCGAGAGTACGAGCCGCCGGCTCGGAGATTTCGAGGTGCTGCGTCGAGCGACCAACGATCTGCGAGATGTCCTGCAGGGCCTTGATCTGCTCGGCCACTGCACGGCGCATGGCGGCCGCACTTTCCTTGGCTTCTTCCGGCAGGTCGAAGGCACCGCGCTTCAGTTCGCTGCGCGTGAGGTCGAGTTCCCGGCGAATGTCGCCCGCCGAACGGCGGATTTCATCGGTTGCGCCGGAGAAGCGGCCGACAGCGTCGTCAACGGCGACACGCAGCGTTTCGCGGAGCTGCTGAGCGGCACCGTCCGAAGACTTGCCGGCTTCGGAGAGCATCTGCTCGACATCGGCGATCGAAGCCGAGAGGCCACCACGAAGACGGTTCGTCAGATCGCCCGAGCGACGCTCGGCGTTGGCGAAGGTGCTCTCGATGGACTGGTTGGCTTCCTCGCCAGCCTTCTGCAGCGTGCCGCGCATGGTCTCTGCCGCTTCTTCGGCGCGCTTTTCCGCTTCGGAAAGAACGCGGCCGATATCGGCGAAGGACGACTGCACGCCCTGGCGCAGATTGCCGGTGACCTGGTTGGAACGCTGCTCGGCGCGGTCGAAGGCGGTCTCCACCATGCTGCCGAGGGCGCGCATGGTGTTCTCGATCTCTTCCGAACGCTGCACCAGGCCAATGGACAGGTTCTGCAGCGCGGTTTCGCGCTCTTCCAGCGTCGAGACGAGGTTCGACTGCGCGGCACCCAGAAGCTGGGATGCCTGCGTCAGCACCTTGGAATGCTCGTCGAAGCGGCCGATGATGCCGCCGACCTGCGCCAGCGTCTTGCCGGAGACGTCCGCGAGCTTGTCGACCTTGCCTTCGAGGAGACGGGTCGAAGCGGAGACCATTTCGCCGGCCTTCGATGCGGAGTCGGCAAACTGTGCGGAGGTCGCGCTGAGGCGATCGTCGACAGCGGCGAACTCCTGGGTCGCGTTGTTCAGCATGCCGACGATGGTCGAGTTGTTGTCCGCCAGCCGTTCGATGATGCCGTTGACGCTGGCAAGCAGGTTGTTCTCCAGCGAGCTGACGGTATTGGCGGCATGTTCGGTGCGGGCCGAAATCGCTGCCAGCGTGTCGTTGGTGCGGGACGCGATGGCGTCGATCAGAGCTGCATTTTCCGCACGCAGGCGGTCGGTGCTTTCCTGGGCGGCCTGCGAGATCAGCGCTGCTGCTTCCTGGCCGGTTGCGGCGTAGCGGTCGACGATCGGGCGGGCCTTTTCATCGATCAGGCGCGACAGTTCGGTGGAGCGGCCGGCGAGCATGGAATTGAGCTCGCGGGTGCGCTCGTCGAGCGACGTGCGGATCGAGGTGCCGCGGGCTTCCAGAGCCTTGTCGACATCGGCGAGCGTCGCATTGATCTCGTTGGCGCGCTCTTCCAGGTTGGAGCGGATCGCATTGCTGCGTTCGTCGAGCGCGCGCTCGACTTGCGCCATGGTGGAGGCGATCTGTTCGCTGCCGCCGGCAAGTGTGTTGCGGATGGCAGAGCCACGGGCGTCCAGTGATTGTTCGGCCGAAGACAGGGCCTGTGAGATCGCGTTGACCTGATTACCGACGAGTGTCTCGGCTTCTGCGACCTTGTTGACGATCGCGTTGCCGGCTTCCGAGAAGGTTTGGGCGACGGCGGCGGCCTGGCTTGCCAGGCGATTATGCGTTTCGGAGACGCGGCCGACGATCTCTTCCGAACGCTCGCTCATGACGCGGGTAAAGGCGTCGCTGTGGTTTCCGAGGTCGTCGGCGAATTGCTGGCCGGTACGGGCAAGCAGATCGGCCGTGCGCGTGGCTTCGCTGTCCATGCCCTGAGCGGCATCGGCAACGGCGGTGCGCAGCGTCGTGGCGAGGTTGGTGGCCTTGCCTTCGATGGTGCGGTTGACGGCTTCGAGGCCGACGTTCAGCGCGCGGTCCATGGTCGAGAGGCGCTCTTCGATGCGGGCACTGCCGCTTTCGAGTGCCTGGTTCAGATGGGTCGTACGGCTGTCGAGTGCCTCGGCCAAGGTTGCCAGACGCTCATCGAGCGCGGAGGTGAGACGGGTCGTTGCATCGCCGCCGCTGCTGTCGATCCGGGCAGCGCCGCTGGCCAGCGTGTCGGACAGCCGGTTGCCGGCTGCATCGACCTGGGCGGCAACGCCGCCGACGCCTTCATGGATGCGATTTTCGAGAGCGGACAGGCTGGCTTCGACCCGCGAGCCGGTCTCGGCGAAGCGGCTGGTCATGCCGTCGACCGACTGGTTGAGGTTGGTCGAGAAGCTCTCGGCCGAACGCTCGATATCGCCGGCTGCCTGCTGGATGCGACCGGCAATATCGCCGGCGCCGCTGTGCAGGCGCTCTTCAAGTGTCTTGGCGCTGGCGTCGATGGTCTGGCGCAGCGAAGCTTCACGATCTTCAAGCGACATTTCCAGCATGCTGGCGCTGGTGGCGATCGAAGTTCCGATCGCAGTCGCTTGTTCCATCAGCGTATTGTCGATCTGGGCATGGGCATCGCGGAGCGTCACGCTGATGGCGTTGCTGCGATCGTCCAGGGTGGAACGCATGCGCTCATAGGCGGAAGCAAGGTTCTCATCCATCTGCGACAGGCCGGCGCCGAGCGCCTTTTCAACCCGTTCGGCCGAACCGCCGACGACGCTTTCGATGCGGTCGCTGCTGCTGCCAAGCAAGCCTGAGAGCGCGTCGGTGTGGGCGCTGAGCGAGCGGTCGAGGCGCTCCTGATTTTCGGTATAGGCGGTGCGAATGGCATCGGCCTTGTCACCGAAGGCACCGGCGACGCGGGATTCCGCGCCGGAAACGCTGTCGAGCAGGGCGTTGGCCCGGGCTTCGAGCGTGCTTTCGAAGCGGCTCTGGTTCTCGGCGAGCGAGATGGCGAAGGCCATGCTCTTGTCGTCGAGCGTATCGGTCAGCGCGGCATGGCCATGGTTGATCGATTGAGCGATCGCCTCTGCACTGTTTGCCAGCGTTTCCTCGATGCGGGCCTGGTTGTCGGACAGGGCGATGGCAAGCGCCAGCGTCTTGTCGTCGAGGCTGTTGACGATCTTGTCATGGGTGCCGGCGACGGTGTCGGCGAGTGCATCCATGCGGCTGGACAGCGAATTTTCCAGGCGTGCCTGCGTATCGGCCAGCGAGGCGGCCAAGGCGACTGCCTTCTGATCCAGGGTATCGGCAACGGCGTTGTGGTTGCCCGAGAAGGCGTTGGTGATCGCTTCGGCGCGATGAGCCAGCGTTTCCTCGAGGCGCGACTGGCCATGGGTCAGCGCGGCGGCGAGGGCCTTGGTTTTGCCGTCCATCGTATTGGCAACCGTTTCGGCATGGCCCGCGACAGTCTCGTCCAGCCGTGCCTGGCTTTCCGAGAGTGCAATGGCAAGGGCCATGGCTTTGTCGTCAAGCGTATCGGCGATCTTGGCGTGCGTATCGGCCAATGTGCTGGTCAGGAGCTCGGCACGGTTGTTCAGCGTGTCTTCGATCCGTGACTGGCCGTCAGAGAGGGCGATGGCAAGAGCCATGGCCTTGTCGTCCAGCGTGTCGGCGAGCTTGCTGTGGGTGTCGGCGACGGTATTGGCAAAGGTATCGGCGCGGCTGGCGAGCGTGTTTTCGAGACGAACCTGGCTCTCAGTAAGCGAACTCGTCAGCTTCGACGTGCGCTCGTCGAGGGCCGAGGTCAGGTTTTCATGCGTGCCGCTGACGGCATTGATGATGCCTGCCGAGCGGTCTGCCAGAGATTGCTCGAAGCGCGTCTGATGGTCGGAGAGAGCGCCGAACAGCGCACTGCTGCGCTCCGCCATGACGGCATCGATATGCTCATGCGCGGAACCGAGCGCCTGGGTGATTTCGCCGGTGCGGGCAGAGAGCGTGTTGTTGATCTCGTTGGCGCGGCCGAGGAAGGTATTGGTCAGCTCGCTCGTGCCTTTGTTGAGAGCAGACGAGATGTCCGAGGTGGCGCTTTCCACAGCCTTGGTGAATTCGCCGGAATGGGCCGCGAGTGTGCTGGTGAGCTCGCTGGAACGGCCGGTAAAGGCTGCCGTGAGTTCGTCCGTGCCGCTCTTGAGGACCGTCGAGACATCGTGTGCCACGCCCTGCACGGCGGAGGTGAAGGCGCCAGCTCTGTCGCCGATCGCGCTTTCCAGCACTTCCTGTCCTGTCGCAAACGTCGTTGCCAGCGCGAAGGACTGGTCGGTCAGCGACGAGCCGAGACGTTCGATGCTAGAGGTCAGAATGCCGTCAATGGCATCCGAGCCGCCGCTCAGCGTCTCGTTGATCCGTGCCAGGCTCTCCGACAGCTTGCTGTCCAGCGAGCCGGCGCGCTTGTCGAAGGCGGAGGTGAATTCGGAGACGCGTTCATCGAAGGTGGTCGAGAGATGTGCAACCGTCGACTGGAAGCGCTCTTCAAAGAAGCCGGAGCGAAGATCGATATCCATGATGGTATCGTCGGCGGTCGACTGCAGGCTCTGGCGGAAGCTCGCCCCCTTTTCGTCGAGGCTGCTGTTCAGCTTGGAGAGAACGGCATCCAGCGTTCCGGTGATCGAGCGCTCGCTGCCGGTCAGGCTCTCGCTGATTTCACGGGTGCGGGCCACCAGCGTTTCGTTGAGCTGACGCGCACGCTCGTTGAGCGCGGTGTTGAGCTTTTCGGTATTGGCATCGAGGGTCGATGCACGGGTCTCGAACTGCCCCACCAGCTCCTTGCCGCGTTCGGCAAGGGTCGAGGACAGAGATTCAAGGCGGGAGTCGAATTCCTGGCTCAGCGCGAAGCCGGACGCATTGAGGTTCTGCAACAGGCTGTCGGTCTTGGCGGACAGCAGAGTGCCGAGCGCTTCCACGGCCGCATCGGATGTCTCCATCAACGTGGCGGCGCGCGTGTCGATCATCGAGGCGAAAGCCTCGCCGGAGGTCGACAGGCGCACGGCGATTTCCTCTGTCGCCAGCGACAGGTCTTCGCGGATCTGCTCATGCACGCCGACGATCGACGAACGAATGCGTTCGGCGTGGTTGACGATCGCATCGCGTTCCGAGCCGAGTTCATGCACGAGGCCGCGCACGCGCAGCTCGTTATCGGCGTAGCTGCGCTCCAGCGCGTTGACTTCGGTGTGAACCAGCGTCTCAAGCTCGGTGGCGCGGGCGATAGTGCGCTCGATGCCTTCATTCATGGCCGAGACTTCGCGGCGCACGGCCTGACCAACGGTCATGATGCGCTCGGAGGCGACGGTTTCGGGCTCGACGAGGCGCAATGCGACTTCAGCCATGGAGCGGGCGGCGTTGCGCATGTCCTGGGCGCGCGAAATCATCATGCCGAAGGCGTAGAAGAGAAGGACAGGAACGACGATGCCGACGAGGCAGGCGATGAGGCCGGGAAGGGCGGCGACATCGGCAAACGTGCGGATGTTACGGATCTGATCGCCGTAAAGCAGGAAGGCGAGGCCGGCACCGCCGATAATCCAGAACAGCGATACGATCGTGGCGTTGCGAACGGCATTGCTTTGGGAGCCGCCGTCGAGAGCTTTGAGGATGCTCGCCGGGCTGGCGCGGTTGGCGTCGTTGGCCGGAGCAAAGACCGGACCCTTCGGCGCTTCGACCGGGCGAGCCGATGCTGCGGCAGCGGTCGTGCTGCGCGCTGCGGACGCCTTGCGTGCCGTATCGTCCTGGGGCTGTGTTGCAGGCGGATTTGATGGCTCAGACACTATTGCCTCCGGGGCATCTGGCGTTGATCCGCCGCGAGACTCCAAGCTATCCTCACTGAAATCGATCTGTAAAGCTTCGTCCAATGCCTGAAAGGCTTTGTCCTCGATCGACTCGATGTACTTTTTGTTCGCCATACGGTTACGCCTCGTTACAACTCAATCGGGCCTGCCGTGTCTTTTCCGGAAAATCCGCCACGTCCGGAAAAGACGAACCCTGCCTCCCGCGGGGTCACCCGTCTTCGACTGCTGTCGAGATGGATTTCCCAATACATTTCAGGGTGGATAACCGCTTTATCAAACGGATGGTATGAAAACATTACCACTATCCACTCCTTGGGCAAAGGCGTGTGCCAGAAACCCAATTTAACAGTATCGTAGTGACACATTCCCCTAGGCGTGACAATTAATTCCACCGCCGGCTCACGATGGCATTAAGTCATTGTTAACATTTTTCGCCTGTGGAACCGGTAGAAAATCTAATAATTCAGCCATGTTTAACGCGCATTAACCATGTCGCGAGATTTGCGCCCTGAATGTGCCAAAATTTAACTCGATGGCCATCAGCAGGCCGCAAGCATGCGGCAGATCCCTAAGAAGTCATAGATATATAAGACGGGAGAGTTGGCACATGGCAGCATTGAATATCGCGTTTGAAGCCCCTGATAATTCGCGAGGCGCGGCGCCGTCGCGGGAGCGGGCGATCGACCTGGTTCATCTGGCGAAGCAGACGATGGGCGACAAGGCGCTGGAAGTGGAAGTGCTCCAGATGTTTGCCCGGCAGGCGCGGTCCTGTCTGCAGGAAATCAGCAGCGGCGACAGCAAGCGAGTAAGGGCCGCGTCGCATAAGCTGAAGGGAGCCGCCAGCGCGGTTGGCGCTTTTAAAGTGGCCGATGCCGCCAGTGCGCTGGAGAGCAAGGCCGGTGACGCCTCCTGCATGGCGACGGTGACCGCCAGCGTCATCGAGGCCGAGAATTTCATTCTCAAGCTGTCGCGTTGAGCTAAGACGGCCGGAAACCAAGGATTCTCGTCATTGCGCCGCCAAACGGTTTCCGCCGTTTCGGCGGCGCAAATGTTGACTGCCTCCGGGAATTGGTGGAAGAAAAATTCCGGATCATCCTTCACACACGAATACCGGAATTCATTCACATGACCAAACTGACCATCGTCGCTTTCGACGGCACGCGTTTTGACCTCAATGCCGACGATGGCTCCACAGTGATGGAGAATGCCGTTCGCAGCTCCGTTCCCGGCGTTGACGCCGAATGCGGCGGCGCCTGTGCCTGTGCCACCTGTCATGTCTATGTCGATGACGAGTGGGTGGAGAAGGTGGGCGGTCCGCAGCCGATGGAAGAGGACATGCTGGACTTCGCTTTCGATGTCCGTCCGAGCTCGCGGCTCTCCTGTCAGATCAAGATGACGCAGGTGCTCGACGGTCTCGTCGTGCACGTTCCCGAACGTCAGGCCTGATAAACAGGCAATCTTTCCATGCTATTGGCAAAAAGATGCCTCGCTCAGCTTGTCGCAGCGAGCGAGGCAAGGCGGGCGCATCACCAACAGGCAAGGGAGGAAACACCTGTGGGTTTCAGGACGCGCCAGGAGAACACCTGGATATGTGCATCAAGAGCAGAACTCTGACAGGTCTTTGCGAAAAGCTTTTTCTTTTTCGCATTTCGATCCGCCAGCATCGGATCAGCGCTGTAAGTACTAGGAAGAACCTGTTTTAGATTCTCGTAAAGTTCAAAGAGTGAAACTGGTGAACGATTCACAGCTAATAGTGACAGTTTTCACACAGGTGGCTGTGATTAAAGCGTGATTTCGGTGGAAAACCGCCTTGGCGATCCTTATTCGCCACGCCGCTGGCCGCGGTAGGTCAGCAGTCGCTGCATGCGATTCTGGAAATTCAGCGCTTCGATTCGGTCGAATCGGGCCTGGTCCTTGTCATGGAGTTCCGTCTCCCGCGCGGTCACGTCGTTCGCCTTGGCCTGCAGCGTATCGCAATCCCGGGCTGGCCGCAGAGCGAGAATTCCTTGTTCCATCCGGCGCGCATGCTGGCGCGCGATGTCCACATGCCGGTCCTCGTGGCGCCGAATGTCGGCCGAGAGCGTATCCCAGATCATGGACAGCTGTCGGCTTGCATGTCGGCGGTCGCGCCAGCGCGGCAGGATGATTTCGGTGTCGACCGTGACCTTGACGCCGGCGATATGGCAACGTCCGTCTCTCTGCTCATAGGTGGCATTACCGCCGAAGCGGATTTTAGTGGCCCCGGGGTGATGACTGCTGGAGCCCATGGCAACCGGCCCGCGCGCGTTCAGCGCCGCATCGAGCGTATCGGCACTGTTGCCCTTGATGTCGAAATAAGAGACGGATTTGCGAGCGATCACCTCCGCTTCCGCCACGCCGGAAATGCCGCACAGAAGCAACAGGATGAGCGGAACGCGGATGTGGCGGGATGCAAACGGCATTCATGCTGCTACCAGTTGAACTTCGATCAAGCTTGCGGCATAGCCACTGCGAGCGCAATATCGGGCGCGAGGTTTTTTCATTTTCAATGGGATGGACGGTTCGTGACGGAGCTTCGCAGCCATAGCTGGCATGTCGCACATGGGCGCAGGCTCGATCTCGGCGAGCACAGCGTCATCATGGCGATCGTCAATGTAACGCCGGATTCCTTTTCCGACGGCGGCCACTATGAAGCCGTCGATGCGGCCGTCGCCCATGCGCTTGCCTGCGTCGAGGAGGGGGCTGATATCATCGATATCGGTGGAGAATCGACCAAACCGAACGCTGACGCCGTCAGCGCCACGGAAGAGCAGGGGCGAGTGCTGCCGGTCATCGAGGCGCTGCGTGGCAAGACGGATGCGCTGATCTCCATCGACACCTATCGCGCCGATACGGCACGGCTGGCGATTGGTGCGGGCGCGCATATCGTCAACGACGTCTTCGGTTTGCAGCGCGAGCCGGAGATCGCCGCATTGGCGGCGCAGACGGGCGCGGGGCTCTGCATCATGCATACCGGCCGCGAGAGGCAGAAACTCACTGATGTCATCGACGACCAGGTACTGTTTCTGAGCCGATCGCTCGATATCGCCGCTGCGGCCGGCGTGGACAGACAGAATATCGTACTCGATCCCGGCTTCGGTTTTGCCAAGGATACCGAGGAGAATCTGGAGCTGATGGCGCGCTTCACCGCGCTGCTGCGCTTCGAATTGCCTCTGCTGGCCGGCACGTCGCGCAAGCGTTTCGTTGGTGCGATTACCGGGCGTGACGCATCGGAGCGCGATGTGGGGACGGCGGCGACCAGTGCTATACTGCGTTTGCAGGGCGCCGCGATTTTTCGGGTACACAATGTCGCAATTAACAGGGATGCCCTGGCAGTCGCGGATGCTATCCTTAGGACACGGGCGAAATTAGGCGGCAGGACGCCATAAGCGATATGATCTACACCATCACCCTTCAGAACTGTGCCTTCTTTGCCCGCCATGGCGTGCATGATGAAGAGGAATTCCTCGGCCAACGCTTCTTCGTCGATGCCGAACTCGATGTCGATGGCGGCGATGCGCTGGATCGGGATTCGATCGGCGATACCGTCAATTACGGCATCGCCTTCAGCGTCATCGAGGAAATCGTCACCGGCCGCCGCCGCTATCTGATCGAGGCACTGGCGCTCGACGTCGCCAAGGAACTGTGTCGGCGGTTTCCGAACATCCGCCGGGCGAAGATCACCGTGCGCAAGCCGAATGCGCCGGTTCCGGGCGTTCTTGATTATGTGCAGGTGAGCGTTGAACACTTTGCCTGAAGCTGGTCTTTCGCGTGCCACTCTCGGCCTCGGCGGTAACCTCGACAATCCCGTGCGGGCCATGGCGCTTGCCTTGCGGACCCTGGATGCGCGCGTTGACTGCCGTGTTGTCGCGGTTTCGCGGGTCTATCGTACGCCGCCATGGGGCAAGACCGATCAATCCTTCTTCTATAATTCCTGCGCTGCCGTCGATACGACGCTGCCGCCGGAAGCACTGCTTGATGTCTGCCTGAATATCGAGCGCGAGATGAAGCGGGTGCGGCTGGAGCGCTGGGGGCCACGTACCATCGACATCGATGTTCTGACCTATGGCGATGTCGAACGTGCCGAACCCTTGCTGACGATCCCGCATCCGCGCATGACCGAGCGCGGCTTCGTGCTGATGCCACTTGCGGATTTCGCCGCCGATCTTGAGGTCAAGGGACGAACGGTGAAGGATTGGCTGGGCGCGGTGGACGTGCAGGGAATCGAGATCGCGGATGAAAACCGCGATTGGTGGCGTTCGGCCTGAGCTGGAAAGCAAAAAAAACCGGCATATCAAGGCCGGCTTTTTCATAGATAACGATATGCCAGTATTTTACTGAATCGAGCCCACTGCCATCTGGTCGACATCGGCGCGCTGCAACGTGACGCCGATCACCGGCACCATCTGTTCGCCAACCTTGACGGAGATCGTGACGTTCATCGACTTGTTGTCGGTGACGCGGGCGATCATAGCGCCGTTCAGCTTCTGGCGATTGAGGCCGAGGACAACCGTGCCGTCGTTGACGGTGCCAGAGGTGATGTCGAGGCCCTTACCCGCCGCTCCGTCCAGGAACTTGCCGCCATAGCTGCCGCCGTTCTGGGTGATTTCCGCCGACATGGGCTGCTGGAATACGCCGACGCGGCAAGTGCCGTCGAGCTTGACGCCCGTCGAGCCGCCATCAAGCGCCTGACCCGTCAGATTGCAGGTGAATTTCGTGCCCTTGTATTTGCCGGCGACGATCTCGCCCGGCCCGCGCCAAGAGCCGGCGACGGACTGGAAGAAGGCTTTATCACGGGATCCAGCATCGGCTGAATGTACCCAGGCACCTAAGGAAAGGGCCGCGGCGGCAAAGCCGCTAACAAGAAGAAACTGGCGCGAAAACATGGACATTCCCTAACGAAGAGGAACCTGAAACTAGTGTCCACTTTTGCCTTAGAATGGTTAATGCTTGGTTTCTTATGGAGGGGAAAGCCGCTTTTGCGGGCATTTACGACATTCAGCGGCCGGTGATGTTCGGGGCGAGGTCTCCGACGAAATCGCCGATCCCTGGCCGCTTCAATGCCTTGAACGACAGGGGGCGGCAGAGATCCATGGCGGCGATGCCGATACGCGCCGTCATCATGCCGTTGACGACGCCTTCGCCCAGTCGGGCCGAGAGTTTCGAGGCAAGGCCGTGGCCGACCAACTGCTGCACGATGCTGTCGCCAACGGCGATGGAGCCGGTGACGGCGAGGTGGGCGAGCACATCGCGCATGAGCTTGAGCATGCCGAGCCCGCCGGGCCTGCCGCCATAAAGCTCCGCCATGGCGCGGACCAATTTGGCTGATTCGTAGAGCACGTAGAGAATATCCACCAACGCCCGCGGGCTGACGGCGGTGACGACGGAGACGCGTTTCGACGCGCCGAGAATGAGAGTACGAGCACTGCGATCGAGCGGTCCGAGCAGCTCGCGTTCGGCAAGGTCGATGAGGTGCGGCGCGTCGATGATATCGTCTTCGGCGGCTTTCAGCGTTGCGCGGCCCTTTGCCGTTGCCGGGTTGGCTTCCAGCAGGGTGCAGAGACGCTGGACCAGCGCTTTCGCGCGCGCCGGGCGCGTCTCGGCAACGGCGGCGTCTGCTTCCGCCTTGATCGTCTGCACCGCCGCGAGCCGCATCATACCGGCCGTTTCGCGCACGACGATGGCAAGGACCGCAAGGATGCCGATGGCGAGCACGGTCAGTGCCGTATAGCCCAGCCAGTCGGCGCGGCTGAACAGGTTGCGAATCAATTCGTCGGTCCACAGGCCGAAGGCGAGCGATACGAGAATGCCGAAGGCGCTGAGGGCGACCTTGCCGAAGGAGAATCTGCGGCGGCGCGGCACGGCAATGGCCGCCTCGGCTTCGGATGCGGAGAGGGCAGGATTGAGGAACGGATCTTCTTCGTCCGGCGTCAGAACGATCTCGGTGTCGAAACTTTGCGGCTTGCGGCGCGGTATCTCTGCTGCCGTTTTGGTGTGAGCAACGTCTCTTGCGGTTTCGGGCTCCAGCGAAAAGGCGGCGGGACGGCGCGAAAGGCCCTTGGGATCGTCTTCTGTCGGTTTCGTCATGCGAGGCGGTCTCCGAACAGGAACTGCATGGCGCGGTCGAGGCGGATATGCGGCACGGAGAGTTTGATGCCGCCGCCGGTCTCGTCCAGCTCTGGCGGACGGAAGCGGACCACGTTCACCTCGGGCAGATGGACATTTGTCGCGCCGGGGTCAAGCGCATCGAACAGCCATTGCGGATTTTCCGGCAGGTCGCCGGGAAAGACCGCCGTCTTGCGATTGCCGTCGAAGCGCTCGCCGCCAATCGTTTCTCCGTCCATGGGTGTCCCGACGATAACGGGCAGGGTTTGGCCGTCGCGTTTGACCGTCGCCTCGCGTGTGGCGCGCACGGAGGCGATGGCCATGACGTCGATGCCTGCGCCGGCCATGCCGATCCGGTCGATGGCACGCTCCACCAGGCGGCGCGTCAAGGCTTCCAGCCGGTCGTGGCTTTCGTGATGAAGATGATCGGCCTTGGTTGCCGCGACCAGCACGCGGTCGATACGGCGGCCGAGCAGAGACGATAGCAAGGAGTTGGTACCCGGACGGAAGCAGGCAAGCACATCCGTCAGGGCGCGCTCGAGATCCTGCACGGCTTCCGGCCCACGATTGATCGCCTGCAGCGCATCGACCAGGACGATCTGCCGGTCCAGCCGGGCGAAGTGCTCGCGGAAGAAGGGTTTGACCACGACGGACTTATAGGCCTCGTAGCGCCGTTCCATCATTGCCCAGAGCGAGCCCTTCTGCGCAATGGTTTCGTTCGCGGGTATCAACGGTGCGAAGGTCAGCGCCGGTGAGCCATCGAGATCGCCGGGAAGCAGGAAGCGGCCGGGCGGCAAGGTCGATAGAGAGCGTTCGTCGGACTTGCAGGCCTTGAGATAGTCGGCAAAGCTCGTGGCGAGATCGCGCGCCGTCATTTCGTCCGCTGGTGCGGCGATGTCGGTCGCCTGCGTCATTGCCAGCCACTTTTGAGAGAGTTCGGCGCGGACGCCGGTCTTCGCGAGCGCCAGCGTTTCCTCGCTGAACGTGCGGAAGTCCTTGGCCAGCAAAGGCAGATCAAGCAGCCATTCGCCGGGATAGTCGACGATATCGATGGAAAGGCGGCCGGGTGAGAACAGACGGTTCCAGCCGCTGGCGCTCTGATAATCCAGCGTGATGCGCAGCTCGGAGATCGCCCGCGTCGAATCCGGCCAGATGCGCTCCTTCACCAGCGCGCGGATGTGATCCTCATACTGGAAGCGCGGCACGGCGTCGTCTGGTTGCGGTTCCAGGCGAACGGCGGAGACGCGGCCGGATTGCACTGGCTCGAACAGCGGCAGGCGACCGCCGTTCAGGAGATTGTGTACCAGGGAGGAAATGAACACGGTCTTGCCCGAGCGCGACAGGCCGGTGACGCCAAGACGAATGGTCGGATTGACGAGGCCGGTTGTGCGGTCGACCAGGTTGTCGAAGGCGATCCGGGCGTCGTCCGTGAAGGAGGTCAGGCTTGGCGGCAAGGCGGGATCCCTGAATGACTGCGTGGTCGTCAATATAGGAAGCAATGCAAGCGCCGAAAAGATGAGCAGGCTTTATAGATCAAAACTCACTAAATCATCGCCTGGCCTGATATTTTCCAACCGGCCCTATTCGGTGATGAATTCGCTCAGGATCCAGCCGGAGGATGTTGCGTCGATCACGGCGAGACCGGCGGTCGGGAAGCCACCGGGCAGGGCTGCGATCAGCGCATCATGGCCGATCAGGGCTTCGAGTGTCTGCTCGATGATCGGGTTGTGACCGACCAGCATCACGGAATCCTCGGTTGCCTGCGAGGAGATGATTTCAAGATAGACCTCGAGCGTCGCATTATAGAGCGCGTCGACGAAACGGACTTCAGGAGGCGGGGTTATGGCACGGCGGACCGCGTCGGCGGTCTGGCGGCAGCGCAGCGCCGTTGAGGAAATGACGAGATCCGGTTTGTAGTCCTTGTCGGCGGCTTTGTCGGCAACGATCTCGGCCGCCGCATAGCCATCGTCGCTCAGCGGTCGGTCGAAATCCCGCTGGCCGGGGGCGGCGTGCTGAGCCTGGGCATGACGCAACAGGTAAATCCTGGAAGGCGGCGGTGAGATGCTGGTCATGGCGAAATTCCCATGCTGAATTTATCCTTTGACGTATCGTTTCATCCCATGCGTCGTCAACTGCGTAACTATTGGTGATACGGGTACTTGGCGACCCATCACGCGAAGGTTACGGCGACAGCACAAATTCGGTATTTCAAGAATATGATGAAAAAATAGACCGTTAGCCGAATTTTATGACAAAATTAAAAATCGGTTTACAGCGTCTATTTGGCTTGAACCGATACTATCGGTTGGGATATACACCCCGCCATATGAGATGTTCTTCAGGAGAATCGCGTTGAGTGAGAAGATCGATCTTAGCGAGTATGTGCCCTCGGAAAACGAGGAGTTCATGAATTCGCGGCAGCGGGCCTACTTTCGAGCAAAGTTAGTAGCCTGGAAGAATGATATCCTAAGAGAAGCGCGCGAAACGCTCGAGCATCTGGCCGAAGAAAGCGCAAACCATCCCGATCTCGCCGACAGGGCTTCCTCGGAAACCGACAGAGCCATCGAACTCCGGGCTCGGGACCGCCAGCGGAAACTGATCTCGAAAATCGATGCAGCCATGCAACGGATCGATGAAGGTACCTACGGCTATTGCGAAGAAACCGGTGAGCCGATCGGCCTGAAGCGCCTCGATGCCCGCCCGATCGCTACCCTGTCGATCGAAGCGCAGGAACGCCATGAGCGCCGCGAAAAAGTTTATAAGGACGAATAAGCACCGTCCGGCTAAAATCGGACTGCAAAAAATTAAGGCACGACGGAAATCTCCGCCGTGCCTTTTTTGTGTCTTCGCAGAACCTATTGCGGCCGCATACCGATTACTTATCGCGGTTGACGCTCATTTCGCCGAAAATGCGCGCGACTTCCTTCTGAAGTGCTGCGTCCGAACCGGTGATCGGTGCGAGTTCGGGGTCGCGGCGCTGCGCGGGGGCGACTGCGGGTTGCTGCTGTATTTGCGGTTGCGGCTGCACGTTCGGAATGATCCGCTCGGCGGTGAGATTGTTTGCCATTTCCGCTTCCAGCACGCGCTGGAAATCGCTGCCGGGTTCGCGCGCCTGTGGCGCTGCAACTGCCGGGGCGGCGGGCGCGGGGCGGGGCGGTTCTTGCGGCAGGACGACATGGCGCGCCGCATCCAATATCTCGGTTGCCTCCGCCTCGCTGAGTACGGCTGCTGCGGGCTGTTGCGGGCGCGGTGGCTGGGCCGCAACCGGCTGCGCCCGCTCGATTGCCGGCGCGACGGCAACGGTCGGCTCAGCCTTCAGATAGGCTTCGATTTTGGCTTCCGCAGCCTCGGGCGCTGGGCGGTCAAGGCGTGGGAGTTCCGGCACCGGCTCCAGCCGTCGTTCAGCTGCGGCTGGCAATTCGACCGGGAGCGGTGTCTGCGCCGCGGCCTTGCTTGGATCGGAAATGCCGGATTCGATGACGATATCGGTCGGGCCGCCGATCATGATGAGGTGTTCGATGCCGTCGCGCCGGATCAGCACGAGGCGGCGGCGGGCATCGACGGCGGCGGCGTCCAGCACCTGCAGGCGCGGCTGGCGGTTCTTTCCGCCCCGCACGAAGGGCGACGGCGCTCGGCTGCGCAGGATCCAAAGGATGCCGATCAGCAGCAGAAGGGCGATGCCCACTCCACCGGCTGCAAGAAGGAAGCGGCTGCCATAGGCCCCGGCGATTTCGTCCCACATGTCGAGATACTCCGTAATTAACCCCGATGTCGCAGCCTTGCCGTGGTATACGACTGGCCGCGCGCCTTCCTCTTTGTCCTGATATGAGGCAATCATATGGACAGGTCCACCTTCGAGGCAAGATAGGATCGTTCGCTGTTCAGCGCTCTTCCTTGTGAATACAAGCCTTTCTGCCTCCGCAAAGCTTTTTGCTGAGGCGGCAAATTGCTAAAGATGATTCGAAAGGTCCGATTCCGGCGATCCGTCAAGTGCACGACGCGACAAGGAGGAGGACGGAGACGAGGGGTCCATGACGAAGCAGCGTCCGTCCGACGAGTATAGCGTACCGCTGGTGGACCGCGGGGTTCGTTCGGGCACCGTGCTGCGCATCATCCTGCTGGCGCTGGTGCTGGTGGCTGCTGCCGCTGCTTTTGTGGTCTTCAAGGACGAGCTCGACAATGAAGCCGTGCTTGG
The DNA here is from genome assembly GCF_058803745.1 of Rhizobium sp. GW821-FHT14E12. Taxonomy (NCBI): domain Bacteria; kingdom Pseudomonadati; phylum Pseudomonadota; class Alphaproteobacteria; order Hyphomicrobiales; family Rhizobiaceae; genus Rhizobium; species Rhizobium sp. GW821-FHT14E12. Next base: position 421,325 of record NZ_JBXAPH010000001.1, on the reverse strand, counting down.
CGGGCTCGGCATTCTCGCCATGGTCGGCATCTTCTTTCTCGTGTCGTCCATCATTGGCTTCGTCGAGGTGATGCCGCAGACGCAGTCCGACAGCCTGGCGCGCTCCTTCCTGAACAGCCATCCGGACGGTACATTGATCACCGACGAAAAAGGCCGCATCGTCTACGCCAATGCCGCCTACGGCCGGTTGACGGGCGCCGCCAAGGCGACCGAGGTGCAGTCGCTGGAAACGCTGCTGTCGCGCAACCGGGAATCGAACGAGGCGCTCTATCGCCTGGCCAATGGCCTGCGTGACGGCAAGGAAGGATCGGAGGAATTCCGGTTGCTGAAGCCGCTCGGGCTTGCGGAAGGCAATGGCAATGGCGCGCATTGGTATCGCCTGAAGGCGCGCGTTCTCCCACCGGAGCAGGGACGCGGCAAGGCGCTGCATATCTGGCAAATCATCGACATCACTTCGGAACGCGATGACCAGGAGCGCTTCTTCAAGGAGCTGCAGAATGCCATCGACTATCTCGATCATGCGCCGGCGGGTTTCTTCTCGGCGGGGCGCAAGGGCGAGATATTCTATCTGAATGCGACGCTTGCCGAATGGCTGGGCTTCGATCTCACCAAGTTCACGCCAGGCTCGATGAGCGTCGGCGATCTCGTCGCGGGCGAGGGCCTGACGCTGATCCAGTCCGTGCAGGCTGAACCGGGGCTGAAGAAGACGGTGACGCTCGATCTCGATCTGCGCCGCGCCAACGGCCAGAGCCTGCCGGTGCAGATCGTTCACAGCGTTACCTCGATGCGCGACGGTGCGCCGGGCGAAAGCCGGACCATCGTTCTGACGCGCCAGAATGGCGGCGACAACGATCAGTCGGCTTCCGTCGCGGCGATGCGTTTCAGCCGCTTTTTCAACAACACGCCTATGGCGATCGCCTCGGTCGATGGCGCGGGGCGTATCCTGCGCACGAACGCGCCCTTCCTGAAGCTCTTTTCCGACCTCGTGTCGCGCGACGATATCGAGCGCGGCGCTGCGCTTGAAACGATCGTCAACGAAACCGACCGCCCACGGCTCGAGGGCGCGCTTGCCGCCGCCAAGGACCGGCAGGGCGATATCCCACCGATCGATTCCCGCAATCCGAAGGACGATACGCGGCATTTCCGGTTTTATATCAATGCCGTCATCGATCAGACCGACGAGGCACCGGAAGAGGCGGCCATCGTTTATGCCGTTGAAGTGACCGAGCAGAAGGCTCTGGAAACGCAGATGGCACAGACGCAGAAGATGAATGCGGTCGGCACGCTTGCCGGCGGCATCGCGCATGATTTCAACAATGTGCTGACGGCGATCCTGCTGTCTTCCGACCATCTGCTGCTGCAGGCCCGTCCGGCGGACGCCAGCTTCGCGGATCTGATGGAGATCAAGCGCAATGCCAACCGCGCCGCCGTGCTGGTTCGGCAGTTGCTCGCCTTCTCGCGCAAGCAGACGATGCGGCCGACGATCCTCAATCTGACCGACGTGATCGGTGACCTGCGCATGCTGGTGGAACGGTTGCTGTCGGGCACGCATGTCAAGCTCGACGTCGACTATGGCCGCGATCTCTGGCCCGTGAAGACCGATCTGTCGCAGTTCGAGCAGGTGCTGATCAATCTCTGCGTCAACGCCCGTGATGCCATGCCGGGTGGCGGCACCCTGACGCTGCGCACCCGCAATCTGCCGGCCGCCGATGTCGCAGCCTTCAACTATGCCTATCTGCCGCATGAGGAGATGGTGCTGGTCGAGGTCAACGACACCGGCACGGGCATCGCTCCGGAAATCATGGACAAGATCTTCGAGCCGTTCTTCACGACGAAGGAAGTGGGCAAGGGCACGGGTCTCGGTCTTGCCATGGTCTATGGCATCATCAAGCAGTCCGGCGGCTATATCCATCCGGAATCGGAAGTCGGCAAGGGCACGACCTTCCACATCTTCCTGCCGCGCCATATCGTCGAAATGCCGGCCCTGACGGAAGGCCAGACGCCCGAGAGCCGCGATATCTCCGCAATGGATCAGAGCGTCGCCGCCGTCGTTCCGCCGGAAGAACCGGCGGATCTCACCGGCAAGTCGGCCGTCGTCCTCTTGGTCGAAGACGAAGAGGCTGTGCGGCGCGGTGGCAAGCGCATGCTGGAGACGCGTGGTTATACTGTCTACGAGGCCGGCTCCGGCGTCGAGGCGCTCGAGATCATGGAAGAACTCGACGGCCAGGTGGATGTCGTCGTGTCCGACGTCGTCATGCCGGAAATGGACGGACCGACGCTGCTGGGAGAACTGCGCAAGAAATATCCGGACATGAAGTTCATCTTCGTCTCCGGCTATGCCGAGGACGCCTTCGCCCGCAACCTGCCGGCCGACGCCAAATTCGGCTTCCTGCCGAAACCGTTCTCGCTGAAGCAGCTTGCGGTGGTGGTCCGGGAGACGCTGGATCACTAATGAAGAGATTGCCGTAAAATTTTGTTTTCACAGGATTTTTTCTCTAGAGATTGAGCGTAAGTAGGCGGCGATGTCATGATGCCGACCAGGGAATCTCGATATTCCGATTGCCATTTTTATCCGATCCATGGCATCAAGCAGCCATGATCGACTTTGCAAATCCCAGTCTGCGGATGTGGTGGCGCTCCTTCTAGGAGCGGCAGTCGTCATTTCTTGAAATCGACCCTTGCCGCCGTGATCCGGCAGACATGGTCCATTTCTCGACATTCTTCCCGATCGCGGTGGTTCCTTTTAGGAGCACCAACAATGTCTTCACCCATTGATAGCCGCCCGGTCATCCTGACGGGCGATCGCCCAACCGGTCCCCTCCATCTCGGCCATTATGTTGGTTCCCTCAGGAACCGCGTCGCCCTTCAATACAGCCATCGGCAATACCTGCTTCTCGCGGATACGCAGGCCCTGACCGATAATGCCGATGACCCGGACAGGGTCCGCCGCAATATCCTGGAAGTCGCGTTTGATTATCTCGCCGTGGGGATCGATCCGGCTGAGACCACCATCTGCCTGCAATCTGCCTTGCCGGCGCTCGCCGAATTGACGCTGCTCTATCTGAATTTTGTGACTGTCGGTCGGCTTGAACGCAATCCGACGATCAAGACTGAGATACAGCTTCGCGGCTTCGAACGCGATATTCCGGCGGGCTTCCTTTGCTATCCGGTTTCCCAGGCCGCCGACATTACCGCCTTCAAGGCGACGATCGTTCCTGTCGGCGAAGATCAGGCTCCGTTGATCGAGCAGACCAACGAGATTGTGCGTCGTCTCAATCGGCAGGTCGGCAGCGAGATTCTTTTCGAAGCCGAGGCGATGATCCCGACTGTGGGGCGCCTGCCGGGTGTCGATGGCAAGGCGAAGATGAGCAAATCGCAGGGCAACGCTATCCCGCTCTCTGCCTCACCGGCCGATATTCGCCAGGCGGTGCGGCGGATGTACACTGATCCCGATCATCTGCGCGCAGCCGATCCGGGTAAGGTCGAAGGCAACGTTGTCTTCACCTATCTGGATGCGTTTGCCGAAGATCGGGATTTGGTCGATGAGATGAAAGCGCGATATCGAAAGGGCGGCCTTGGCGACATGGCGGTGAAACGGCACCTCGAAGATGTGCTGCAAGCGCTACTCGCGCCCATTCGCGAGAGACGTGCCCGTTATGCGGGCGATCCGGGTTATGTTCTGGACCTGCTGCGGCAGGGTACATTGAACGCAAGGGAGCGGACCGAGGCGACGCTTGACGAACTGCGCGCCGCTCTCGGTCTCTTCAGGTTGACCTGATGAGCAGCGCTATTCCGCCAGGGCAACCGCGATTTCGGCGGCGAGGCGCGCGTTGTTTTCGACCAGCGCGATGTTGGTCTTCAGGCTGCGGCCATCGGTGAGGTCGAAGATGGTGCTGAGCAGGTAGGGAGTGACCGCCTTGCCGACGATTTCGTCGCGTTCGGCGCTGTCGAGCGCGCGTTCGATATAGATCTCCATCTCCTCGCGCGGGATTTCGGCGGCTTCCGGCACGGGATTGGCGATCAGCATGCCGCCGTCGATGCCGAGTTGTTCGCGGGTTGCCTGGAAATTGGCGATCGCCGCCGGGCTGTTGAGTGTCAGCGGGCTCGACAGGCCGGAAGAACGCGACCAGAAGGCCGGGAATTCGGCGCTGTCGTAGGTGACGACGGGAACACCGCGGGTTTCCAGCACTTCCAGCGTCTTTGGGATGTCGAGGATCGCCTTGGCGCCGGCGCAGACGACGATGACGCCGGTGCGCGCGAGTTCTTCGAGGTCGGCGGAAATATCGAAGCTTTCCTCAGCGCCGCGATGCACACCGCCGATGCCGCCGGTGGCGAAAACCTTGATGCCGGCGCGGGCGGCGGCGATCATTGTCGCGGCAACCGTTGTCGCGCCCGTGCGGCGCTCGGCGATGGCAAAGGCGAGGTCGGCGCGCGATACCTTCATCGCGCCTTCGGTCTTGGCGAGCGCTTCCAGCTCTTCCGGCTCCAGGCCGATATGCAGGACGCCATGAATGACGGCGATCGTTGCCGGTACGGCGCCTTCCTGGCGGATGATCGCCTCGACGCTCTGCGCCATCTCGATATTGCCGGGATAGGGCATGCCATGGGTGATGATGGTCGATTCCAACGCCACCAGCGGCGCGCCACGCATTTTGGCGGCGGCTACTTCCTTTGAATAGGAGATCGGCAGCAGGGGGGAAATGGGTTTGGTCATGGTCTAGTCCAATCGGCTGAAACAGGAAATGCGAAATCAATGCGCTTCATGACAGAATTACGGCTTGCGGAACAAGAGCCAACATCGCCTTCAGAAGCGCGGGCGACAAATTTTCCGCCGTGGCGAAAGGGGATTGCACGGTAATGGCAGCGGCCGCTGCGCCGTGACGCACGGCCTCGGCGAGATCATGGCCGGCAAGCAAAGCGGCGAGAATGCCGGCGGCCAGCGAATCTCCGGCGCCGGTGACATCGGCGATCTCATCCACCACTGGCGGCTGCAGGCTGACGGTGGTATCGCCGGAAAAGGCGATCAACTCGCGCTTGCCACGGGTGATCACACCGCTCTTGAGGCCGAGCGCGCGCAGTTCGGCAACCCAATCACGCGGATCGTCCGGCCGGCTTTCCGTCAGTGCCGCGGCCTCCGCCTCATTGAGGAAAAGGTGGTCGATCCCGGCAAGGCAGGGCTTCAGGCGCACGACCTTGGCCGGCGAAATCGCGATTGCGGCCAATGGCTTGCCGTAGGTGGATGCCCGCGCGGCAATTGCGCTTAGCGTATCGGCCGGCAGGTTGGCGTCGCAGAGGATCAGATCGGTGGCCTCGAAAGCGTCGCGGATGGCGCGGATCGCCAGCCGGCGCGGTACGAACAGCTTGTAGAGCTCCATGTCGGCAAGCGCGATCACCAGATTGCCGTCGCGCTCAAGGATCGCCGTATAGCTTGGCGTCTTGCGATCGAGGAAGACGAAGGGCTTGTCGTCGACGCCGGCATGGTTTGCGGCTTCCGCCACCATCTCGCCCGAGGGATCACCGCCGCGCGGCGAGATCAGCCGTACGTCGAAGCCGAGGCGAGCCAGATTGCGCGCCGCGTTGAAGCCGCCGCCACCCGCCTCCTCGAACCAGGCGCCGGGGTTGCTGGCGCCGGGCGCCGTATCGCCGAAAATGCGGCCGCGCCGATCAATATGAGCGCCGCCCAAAACGAGAATCTTCTTCGCCATATCGATCTCCTCAGCGGCCAAAAAGGCGAATCGAAGCGGTTGATAACATGCCGGAATTGGTCGGCGAGGGTACGTAAGTGCTTGGGATGAAAGAAGAAAACAAATGTAGAACGAAATTCATTTTACCTTTTTCTTTCAATTGCTTGTTGTGCTCTTGCGAAAAGAGAACAAATCGAGTACACAATTCTCATCAGCGGCGACATTGCTTGAGCGGCTTCAATAACCTAAAGGTGGATCGAATGTCTCAGAATTCTTTGCGGCTTGTAGAGGACAAATCGGTGGATAAAAGCAAGGCACTTGAAGCGGCGCTCTCTCAAATTGAGCGGTCGTTCGGCAAGGGCTCGATCATGAAGCTCGGCTCTAACGAGAACGTGGTCGAAATCGAAACAGTTTCCACCGGCTCCCTGAGCCTCGATATCGCGCTCGGCATTGGTGGCTTGCCGAAGGGGCGTATCGTCGAGATCTACGGGCCGGAAAGCTCCGGTAAGACGACACTGGCGCTGCAGACGATCGCTGAAGCCCAGAAGAAGGGCGGTATCTGCGCCTTCGTCGACGCTGAACATGCGCTCGACCCGGTCTATGCCCGCAAGCTCGGTGTTGACCTGCAGAACCTTTTGATTTCGCAGCCCGACACCGGCGAACAGGCGCTTGAGATCACCGATACTCTCGTGCGCTCCGGTGCCATCGACGTTCTCGTCGTCGACTCCGTTGCCGCGCTGACGCCGCGCGCCGAAATCGAAGGCGAAATGGGCGACAGCCTGCCGGGCCTGCAAGCCCGCCTGATGAGTCAGGCACTGCGCAAGCTCACTGCTTCGATCTCGAAGTCGAACACCATGGTGATCTTCATCAACCAGATCCGCATGAAGATCGGCGTCATGTTCGGTTCGCCGGAAACGACGACCGGTGGTAATGCGCTGAAGTTCTACGCCTCCGTCCGCCTCGACATCCGCCGTATCGGCGCCGTCAAGGAGCGCGAAGAGGTGGTCGGCAACCAGACCCGCGTCAAGGTCGTCAAGAACAAGATGGCGCCTCCCTTCAAGCAGGTGGAATTCGACATCATGTATGGCGAAGGCGTTTCCAAGACCGGCGAACTGGTCGATCTCGGCGTTAAGGCCGGCATTGTCGAGAAGTCCGGTGCTTGGTTTTCCTATAACAGCCAGCGTCTTGGCCAGGGCCGCGAAAACGCAAAGCTCTTTCTGCGCGACAACCCGGATCTTGCCCGCGAGATCGAACTGTCGCTACGCCAGAATGCCGGCCTGATCGCCGACCGCTTCCTGCAGAATGGCGGGCCTGATGCCGATGACGGCGAAGCTGCCGCTGAATAGCGGTTTCCGGAGCCTTTCCAGGCTCTGATATAGGACTAAAATTCAAAACCGGCCGTATTGTCCAAGGGATGTGCGGCCGGTTTTGTTTGTGCGGCTGGACAGGGCCGGGAGCGAACGATAAAAGCCACTGACTTTGATAGGACTTGCCGAAGGCATACTGAAGGGCCAAACATGAGCGGTGTGAATGAAATCCGGTCGACCTTCCTCGACTATTTTAAGACGAACGGCCACGAAATCGTGCCGTCGAGCCCGCTCGTGCCGCGCAACGATCCGACATTGATGTTCACCAATGCAGGCATGGTGCAGTTCAAGAACGTTTTCACCGGCCTGGAGCAGCGTCCCTATACGACGGCATCGACTGCGCAGAAATGCGTGCGCGCCGGTGGCAAGCATAACGACCTCGACAATGTCGGCTATACCGCCCGTCACCACACCTTCTTCGAAATGCTCGGCAATTTCTCTTTTGGCGACTATTTCAAGGAGCGTGCCATCGAGCTCGCCTGGAACCTGATCACCAAGGAATTCGGCATCGACGCCAAGCGCCTGCTGGTGACGGTCTATCACACCGACGACGACGCCTTTAACCTCTGGAAGAAGATCGCCGGCCTCTCGGACGACAGGATCATCCGCATCCCCACCAGCGACAATTTCTGGGCGATGGGCGATACCGGACCTTGCGGCCCGTGCTCTGAAATCTTCTACGACCATGGCGATCATATTTGGGGCGGACCTCCCGGCTCGCCGGAAGAGGATGGCGACCGCTTCATCGAGATCTGGAATCTCGTTTTCATGCAGTTCGAGCAGATCACCAAGCAGGAGCGGGTCGATCTGCCGCGGCCGTCGATCGACACCGGCATGGGTCTCGAGCGCGTTGCGGCTGTCTTGCAGGGCAAGCATGACAATTACGACATCGATCTGTTCCGGGCGCTGATCGAGGCGTCGGAAGAGGCAACCGGCGTCAAGGCCGAAGGCGAGCATCGCGCCAGCCATCGCGTTATCGCCGATCACCTGCGTTCCTCCGCCTTCTTGATCGCCGACGGCGTGCTGCCGTCGAACGAAGGCCGCGGTTACGTGCTTCGCCGCATCATGCGCCGCGCCATGCGCCATGCGCAATTGTTGGGCGCCAAGGAACCGTTGATGTGGAGGCTGTTGCCGGCGCTGGTGCAGCAGATGGGCCGCGCCTATCCGGAACTTGTGCGTGCCGAAGCGCTGACCTCCGAGACGCTGAAGCTCGAAGAGACCCGTTTCCGCAAGACGCTGGAACGCGGCCTGTCGCTGCTGAACGATGCCACTTCGGAGCTGCATAAGGGCGACAGCCTCGACGGCGAAACCGCTTTCAAGCTCTATGATACCTATGGCTTCCCGCTGGACCTGACGCAGGATGCTCTGCGCGCCCGCGGCATCGGCGTCGATATCTCGAGCTTCACCGATGCGATGGAACGGCAGAAGGCCGAGGCACGTTCGCATTGGACCGGCTCCGGTGACAAGGCGACCGAAACCATCTGGTTCGAGCTCAAGGAAAAGCACGGCGCCACCGAGTTCCTCGGTTATGACACGGAAGTTGCCGAAGGCGTGATCCAGACGATCGTCAAGGACGGTGTTGCCGTCGACAGCGCCTCCGCCGGCGATAAGGTGCAGATCATCGTCAACCAGACGCCGTTTTATGGCGAATCCGGCGGTCAGATGGGCGATACCGGCGTCATCTCCAGCGACAACGGCAAGCTTGCGGTCAGCGATACCCAAAAGAAGGGCGAGGGCCTGTTCGTGCATATCGCCACGGTTTCGGACGGCACGATCAAGGCCGGCGATGCCGTCGTCCTGACCGTCGATCACAACAGGCGCTCGCGCCTGCGCGCCAACCATTCGGCGACCCATCTGCTGCATGAAGCGCTGCGGGAAGTGCTGGGCACCCATGTGGCGCAGAAGGGCTCGCTGGTTGCGCCCGAGCGCCTGCGCTTCGACGTCTCTCATCCAAAGCCGATGTCGGCGGAGGAGCTGAAGATCGTTGAGGATATGGCCAACGAGATCGTGTTGCAGAATTCGCCGGTATCGACGCGCCTGATGAGCGTCGACGATGCCATTGCCGAAGGCGCGATGGCGCTGTTCGGTGAAAAGTATGGCGATGAAGTGCGCGTCGTGTCCATGGGGCAGGGCGTGCGCGGTGCGAAGGCCGGCAAGCCTTATTCCATCGAGCTTTGCGGCGGTACACATGCCGCTGCCACCGGTCAGATCGGCCTTATCCGCATTCTCGGCGATAGCGCCGTTGGTGCTGGCGTGCGTCGCATCGAGGCGGTCACCGGCGAATCCGCTCGTGATTATCTGGCTGAACAGGACGACCGGGTGAAGGCGCTTGCCACCGCGCTAAAAGTGCAGCCGACCGATGTCGTTTCGCGCGTCGAAGCACTGATGGATGAGCGCCGTAAGCTGGAGCGTGAACTGGCAGATGCCAAGCGTAAGCTTGCCATGGGCGGCGGCCAGGGCGGTTCCGCCGATGCAGTCCGCGACATCGGCGGCGTCAAGTTCCTCGGCAAGGCCATTTCCGGCGTCGATCCGAAGGATCTCAAGGGCCTCGCCGATGACGGCAAGACCAGCCTTGGCTCCGGCGTCGTTGCGCTGATCGGCGTTTCCGAAGACGGCAAGGCCAGCGCCGTTGTCGCCATCACCGACGATCTGATCGGCCGCTTCAGCGCCGTCGATCTCGTCCGCATCGCCTCTGCCGCTCTCGGCGGCAAGGGTGGTGGTGGCCGTCCCGACATGGCCCAGGCCGGTGGACCGGATGGCGACAAGGCGGATGAGGCGATCGAGGCTGTTGCTGCTGCACTCGCCGGCTAAGGCCTAGATTTCATTGAAGATTGATAAGCGGCGGGGGTGAATAACCCTCGCCGTTTTGTTTGTGCCCGAAACTCAGCAGGATTTGTCAAATCGAGTTATGGTTCCTTGGGGCCGATCGATTTGCAAGGGGGCTGACATGAACGGCGAAACGGCATGGGCGCTTTATGAAACCCGTCTGCGGCGGGTTTCGGCCTATATCCACGAGCATCTGGACGAAGAGCTCGATATGGAGAGACTTGCCGAGATCGCCTGTATGTCCAGCTATCATTGGCACAGGATCTATCGGGCGATCTATGGCGAGACGGCGGCCGCGACCGTCAAGCGGTTGCGGCTGCACCGTGCCGCCGGCGATCTCGTCAACACCGATCTTGTCGTCGGCGACATTGCAAAGCGGTCGGGCTATCCCAACCTCCAATCGTTCAATCGCATCTTCAAATCCGTCTACGGCATGCCGCCGGCGCGATATCGGAATGAGGGAAGCCACACGATCTTCGAACCCAGCACCCAAGGAAGGATCAGGCTTATGTTCGACGTCACGCTTCGCACCATTTCCCCGCTCTCGCTGATCGGCGTTTCCCATACCGGCCCCTACATGCAGATCGGCCAGGCTTTCGAAACCCTGTTCGGTACGCTGTACGCTCGTGGCCTTGCCAGGCCCGATATGCGGATGATCGGTGTCTATCTCGACGACCCGGATGTCGTTTCGGCGGAGAAACTGCGCTCCTATGCCTGCGTCAATGCCAGCGAGGAGGTAGCCGCCAACGCTCCGCTGGAGCGTCGGACAGTCGATGGCGGTGAATATGCGGTGTTGCGGCACAAAGGCCCTTATGCGGATATGTACAAGGCTTATCAGTGGCTCTATGCCGAATGGCTGCCCGCTTCCGGTCGCCAGCTGCGTGACGCATTGATGTTCGAGGAATACCTCAACAATCCGCGTGATGTGCAGCCGACGGAGTTATTGACCGAAATCTACATGCCGTTGCAATAGCGGCATGGAGTCTCGCTTGAGAGAATGGCTGTAGATCTTTGTCTCTTCAGCCATTTTCCTGTTTCGGCATCGCCGCGTTATCGATGTCGTTGCCGCGACGATAGGCATCGCGATTGCTGACGCGGTTCCAGTAATCGATGTAGGCCGGCCGTTTTTCGATCGTGCCGAAGTTGAGACCCCAGCCGATATGGGAGCCGACATAGACGTCGGCGGCCGTGAAACGGTCGCCTGTAATGTAGGGCGAAGCGGTTACTGCCTGCTCTAGCGTGTCGAAGACATTATCCAGGCTGCCGCAACCGGCCATGCGCAAGCGCTCGGACGGAATTTCGAAGCCGAGGGCACGATTGGTGACGGCCATTTCCATCGGTCCGGCGGCGAAGAACATCCAGCGGAAATAGCGGCCGCGTTCCGCTGCCGTCGGTGCAAGGCCCGCCTGCGGAAAGGTTTCGGCCAGATAGGCGCAGATAGCAGCACCTTCGGTGACGACGGTCTCGCCATGCTTGATCGCCGGTACCTTGCCCATTGGGTTCACCGAAAGATACTCGGGCGCCTTCATCGTCGTGCCGAAGTCCAGATATTCGGTGCGATAGGGCACACCGATCTCCTCCAGCATCCAGCGGGCAATGCGCCCGCGCGACATCGGGTTGGTGTAGAAAACGAGTTCCTCGGTCATGCGTTCCTCCCTTTTGTTCTGCCATTCTTGCCATCCGCAACGCGTGGCGGCAAGATTTTCCGGCAAAAGAAAACCCGGCGCTGAGGCCGGGTTTCCGTAAGCTTTGATGTTGCCGAGGCTTAGGCAGCCATGGCCTTCTGCAGGTTCTCGTCGATCTTGTCGAGGAAGGCGGTGGTGGAGAGCCACGGCTGGTCGGGACCGATCAGCAGCGCTAGATCCTTGGTCATGTAGCCGGATTCGACGGTGTCGACGCAAACGGTTTCGAGCGTCGCTGCGAACTTGGCGAGTTCGGCGTTGTCGTCGAGCTTGGCGCGATGCGCGAGGCCGCGGGTCCAGGCGAAGATCGAGGCGATCGAGTTCGTTGAGGTTTCCTGGCCCTTCTGGTGCTGACGGTAGTGGCGGGTAACCGTGCCGTGAGCAGCTTCGGCTTCGACGGTCTTGCCGTCTGGCGTCAGCAGAACCGAGGTCATCAGGCCGAGCGAGCCGAAGCCCTGGGCGACCGTATCGGACTGAACGTCACCGTCATAGTTCTTGCAGGCCCAGACATAGCCACCGGACCACTTCAGCGCGGAAGCGACCATGTCGTCGATCAGGCGATGTTCGTAGGTGATGCCGACTTCGTCGAACTTCGCCTTGAATTCGCTCTGGTAGATCTCTTCGAAGATATCCTTGAAGCGGCCGTCGTAGGCCTTGAGGATGGTGTTCTTGGTCGAGAGGTAAACCGGCCACTTGCGCATCAGGCCGTACATCATCGAAGCGCGGGCGAATTCGCGGATCGATTCGTCGAGGTTGTACATGGCCATTGCCACGCCGGCGCCAGGAGCGTCGAAGACTTCCTTCTCGATGACTGCGCCGTCTTCGCCAACGAACTTGATGGTCAGCTTGCCCTTGCCGGGGAATTTGAAATCGGTTGCACGGTACTGGTCGCCGAAGGCGTGACGGCCGACGACGATCGGCTTGGTCCAGCCGGGAACGAGGCGCGGTACGTTCTTGCAGATGATCGGCTCGCGGAAGATGACGCCGCCGAGGATGTTGCGGATCGTGCCGTTCGGGCTCTTCCACATTTGCTTGAGGTTGAATTCCTTGACGCGATCTTCATCGGGCGTGATCGTCGCGCACTTGATGCCGACGCCGTGCTTCTTGATGGCGTTGGCGGCGTCGACGGTGACCTGGTCGTTGGTCGCATCGCGGTTTTCGACCGAGAGGTCGTAATAGTCGATATCGATATCGAGGTAAGGATGGATCAGTTTGTCTTTGATAAACTGCCAGATGATGCGAGTCATCTCGTCGCCATCGAGATCGGCAACGGGGTTAGCGACCTTGATCTTCTTCATGCTTCTGCCTCGTTTAAGCTGATGGGGGCGGATGTCCCCGTGAGTGATATGAAGTCTCGAGCGCTATAGCATCGCAAGTTCCGAACGCAAAGCCAAAGAGGCGCCAAAGCGGCGTTTTTGCTCATCACATCCTCCTCATCGCGCCGTTTGCTTTTGCAGGACGAACCATTGCCAAAGCGACGGATGCGGCTAATGTCGCGCGCATGCTTCGCTGATCGTTATGGATTCTTAATCATGCAGAAAATTGTCGCTGCCGCGCTTCTCGCTGTTTTCCTTCCCCTCTCGCTCAGTGCAGGCCCGGCCGCGGCGGCCGATGTGACGACGCCGGTCAGGCAAGTGATGGACGCCACTGTGTCCAACTGGGCGGGCGGCGACAGCGACTGGCAGGATATTTTCGAGGAGAGCAGGCTGGATGAGCGCTACAGCAAGGATCTCATTGCGAAATACAAGGCGGCGGCACAGTTTCCCGCTGCCGACGAGGATGGCATTTCACCCTTTGACTACGACGTCATTGTCGGCGGTCAGGATGCATGTCCGCTACAGGACCTGAATATCGCCCCGCAAGCCCCCAAGGGCGAGACGACGGAGGTCGTAGCGACCTTCAAGTCTTTGGCTTGCCAGGGCTCGGACGCCGCTAGTCAGGCGGTGACCACGGTGCGTTTCGAGGTCATTCAGGAGACAGGCAAGCCCGTCATCGACGACATCATCACGGTCGATGAGGGCGGTCAGTCCAATTCGCTGAAATCCGTTATGCAGGATATCGTCAAGCAACAGCAGTCGGCGGACCAGCAGCAGAAACAACCGGATCAGAAATAAGTCTCTGGATACAGCCTGAACGGGCCGAGGCTCAAAAGTCTTGCCGATTGCCGCCTGTCTCGTTATTGCGACCGTGATTTGCGCGATATGGTCCGCGCATGGGGAAAGGCGTCATGGCAGGCACGAATAGCGAGCGTCAACTTCTGGCCGAAGGGCCGGCCGTCATTCTGGTCGAGCCGCAGATGGGCGAAAATATCGGCATGGTGGCGCGCGCCATGGCGAATTTCGGCCTCGCCGAGCTTCGCCTCGTCAACCCGCGCGACGGCTGGCCCAACGAAAGGGCGCAGGCGACCGCTTCCAAGGCCGATCACATCATCGAGGCGACCAAGGTCTACGAGACGCTGGAGCAGGCGGTTGCCGATCTCAACTTCGTCTACGCGACGACGGCACGCGAGCGTGACGGCTTCAAGCCGGTGCGGTCGCCGGTGGTTGCTGCCGAGACGCTTCGGGCGAGATTCAGGGCGGGCGAGGGCACCGGCATCCTTTTCGGTCGCGAACGCTGGGGGCTGACGAACGAGGAAGTGGCGCTGGCCGACGAGATCGTGACCTTTCCCGTCAATCCCGCCTTTGCTTCACTGAATATCGCTCAGGCCGTGCTGCTGATGTCCTATGAATGGATGAAGACCGGCATGGAGGATGTTGCCGCCGTTCCCTTCCAGGCGATGGAGCAGCGCCCTTCGACCAAGGAGCAGCTCTTCGGTCTGTTTGACCAGCTCGAAGAAGCGTTGGATGCGCGCAACTATTTCCATCCCGCCGGGAAAAAGCCGAAAATGATCGACAATCTGCGTGCGGTCCTCTCGCGCCGGGCGTTTACCGAACAGGAAATCAGCGTCTTGCGCGGGGTGATCTCGTCCCTCGACCGCTTCACGCGAAAATCTCCGCGCGGCAGCGGCTCGCATCCCAGATCCTCCGCTGCACCCAAGGAAACCACAAGCGATGACAGCAACGGCGAATGAGCTGAAACCGGTTCTGATGTTCGATTCGGGCATTGGTGGCCTGACGGTGCTGCGCGAGGCGAGGGTGTTGATGCCGGAGCGCGGTTTCATCTATGTCGCCGACGATGCCGGTTTCCCCTATGGCGACTGGGAAGAGCAGGCGTTGCGCGAGCGCATAGTTGGTCTCTTCGCCAAGCTTTTGGCGGATTACGATCCGGAAATCTGCATTATCGCCTGCAATACCGCCTTCACGCTTGTCGGTGCCGACTTGCGTGCCGCTTATCCGCAAATGACCTTCGTCGGCACCGTGCCGGCCATCAAGCCGGCGGCGGAGCGGACGCGCTCCGGTCTCGTCTCGGTCCTGGCGACGCCGGGCACCGTCAAGCGCGCCTATACCCGCGATCTCATCCAGTCCTTTGCGACGCAATGCCATGTCCGGCTCGTCGGCTCGGAAAATCTGGCGCGCATAGCGGAAGCCTATATTCGCGGCGGCACGGTTTCCGATGATGCTGTGCTCTCCGAAGTCGGTCAGTGCTTTGTCGAGATGGATGGCCGCAAGACCGATATCGTCGTGCTTGCCTGCACGCATTATCCTTTCATGGCCAATATCTTCCGCAGGCTTGCGCCCTGGCCGGTCGATTGGCTCGACCCGGCCGAGGCGATCGCGCGTCGCGCCCGCAGCCTGGTGCCGCAGGTAGCCGATGCCGTTCATCCCGACACTTACGATTTCGCCGTCTTCACCTCCGGCACGCCGGATTTTCCGACACGACGGCTGATGCAGGGCTTTGGGTTGAGGGCATAACGATATGGCTGGCACGATTTCATTGCGGAAACTCGATCTCGTTGACATGCCGGCTGCGGCCGGGGTCCATCGGGCCGCCTTCGATGAGCGGCTTCCGACGCTGTCGGGGCTCCATACGTCGGAGGAGGATGTCGGCTTCTGGAGCGCGGTCGTCTTTAAGGATTGCCAGATATGGGGTGCAGAGGAGGACGGTCGCCTCGTTGGCGTCATCGCTTTCCTCGAGGATTGGATCGATCAGCTCTACGTCCTGCCCGATGCGCAGGGGCGCGGTATCGGTACCCAGTTGCTGGAGGTCGCCAAATCCGCCTATCCGTCGCTTTCACTCTGGACTTTTCAGCGAAACGTCGCAGCGCGGCGTTTTTACGAGAAACACGGCTTCTTGGTTGTTGACGAGTCGGACGGGGCGGGCAATGAGGAGAAGGAGCCCGACGTGCTCTACAAGTGGGAAGCGCGGTTGCATCGCTTATAGAGCAATGTGAAGGCGGTATTGGGGGAGGACGATATTTGATGTCTTTTGAAAAGCGTTGCAGTTTCATTGTCGAGGCAAATCATGCGTCTCACTGACTGCTATAACTTCCATGATTTCCGCGCCTTGGCGAAAAGCCGTCTTCCGGGTCCGATCTTCAACTATATCGATGGTGCAGCCGACGACGAGGTGACGCTTCGCCGGAATACGGCTAGTTTCGAAAATTGCGATCTGGTTCCCAATGTCCTGCGCGGCGTCAGCAGCGTGGACATGTCCGTCACGGTGATGGGACAGAAGCTGGCGACGCCGTTTTACTGCTCGCCGACGGCCCTGCAGCGGCTCTTCCACCACCAGGGCGAAAACGCGGTTGCGGCCGCGGCGTCTTCCATGGGCACCATGTTCGGCGTCTCTTCGCTTGGTACGGTCAGCCTCGAAGAGGTGCGCAAGAAGCATCAGGGGCCGCAGGTCTATCAGTTCTATTTCCATAAGGATCGTGGTCTCAACCGCGCTATGATGCAGCGGGCGAAGGATGCCGGCGTCAATGTGATGATGTTGACCGTCGACAGCATTACCGGCGGCAACCGCGAGCGCGACCTGCGCACCGGTTTCTCCATTCCCTTCAAACTCAACCTTGCTGGCCTAGCGCAATTTGCCATGAAGCCGGCATGGGGCTTGAACTACGTCACTCACGAGAAATTCCGTCTGCCGCAGCTCGACGAGCATGTGGACATGAGCGGCGGGGCGATGTCGATCGGCAAGTATTTCACCGAAATGCTCGATCCGTCGATGAATTGGGACGATGTCGCCGAAATGGTACGGCATTGGGGTGGGCAATTCTGCCTCAAGGGCGTGATGTCCGTGGAGGATGCCAAGCGCGCCGTCGAGATCGGATGCACGGGCATCGTGCTCTCGAACCATGGCGGGCGGCAACTGGACGGCTCGCGCTCGGCCTTCGATCAGCTGGCTGAGATCGTAGATGCGGTCGGCGATCGGATCGACGTGATGATGGATGGCGGCATTCAGCGCGGGACGCATGTTCTGAAGGCGCTGTCGCTCGGAGCCAAGGCCGTCGGTGTCGGACGCTTTTATCTCTATCCTTTGGCGGCTGCGGGCCAACCGGGTGTGGAGCGTGCGCTCGGCATGCTTCGCACGGAGATAGAACGCGGCATGAAGCTCATGGGCTGCACGACCGTCGATCAGCTCTCGCGCGCCAACCTGCGTTTCCGGTAGACGGGCGGCCGGATCGCATTCCCCTGTGGGTTTCTGAAATCCGTTCGCGTAAGCCGCAGAAATCTTTGATAGACGGGGGCGCTCCGTTTCTGAAAGATGGGCGCTTCCACATCTGAGTCTTGTCAAAGGGGTATTGCATTGCAGGTCGGCATCGACATGGGAACGGCGTCCGGCGGGACCAGCGCCCAACTCGATATCGAGGAACTGTTGGCAACCCGCCTGCTCGTACAGGGCAATTCCGGTTCCGGAAAATCACATCTTTTGCGGCGTCTGCTGGAGCAATCCGCGCAGTGGGTGCAGCAGGTCATCATCGATCCAGAAGGCGACTTCGTCACGCTGGCCGACAAGTTCGGCCATGTCGTTGTTGATGGCGAGCGCACCGAGGCTGAGCTTGCGGGTATCGCCAACCGTATCCGTCAGCATCGCGTCTCCTGCGTCCTGACGCTGGAAGGACTTGATATCGAGCAGCAGATGCGCGCCGCCGCCGCCTTTCTCAACGGCATGTTCGATGCCGAGCGCGAATATTGGTATCCGGTGCTGGTCGTTGTCGACGAAGCGCAGATGTTCGCGCCGTCGGTCGGCGGCGATGTCTCGGAAGATGCGCGCAAGATGTCGCTCGGCGCCATGACCAATCTGATGTGCCGCGGCCGTAAACGCGGTCTTGCCGGCGTGATTGCCACACAGCGCCTGGCGAAGCTCGCCAAGAACGTTGCCGCCGAAGCCTCGAATTTCCTGATGGGCCGCACCTTTCTCGATATCGACATGGCGCGCGCCGCCGACCTGCTCGGCATGGATCGCCGGCAGGCGGAGATGTTCCGTGACTTGAAGCGCGGCAATTTCGTCGCACTCGGCCCGGCTCTGTCGCGCCGGCCGCTGCCGATTACCATCGGCAATGTCGAAACCTCGGCACGCTCCTCCAGCCCCAAGCTGATGCCGCTGCCGGATGCGCCGCAGGATGTCGAGGATCTGATCTTCACGCCGGACCCTGAGGAATTCTCAAGGCCGGTCGTTCGCCGCACCACGCCCGCGCCGCGCCCAACGACGGACATTCTGGCCGAACTTTCCCGCTCGACACCCGCCGCCAGTACGACCCCGGCCGAGCCGAGGGCGAGCCAGCCGGAACTGTCGACAGAAGATCGCGAGGCGCGGGTAGGCGCCGTACTCTCTGAGATCCTCGATGATCCCGCCTCCGGTTTCCGTACGGATTCAGTGCTCTATCAGGAATTTCTCGTGCGACTGCGCATGCGCCGCGTGCCGGGGGTGCCGATGGCGCTGTCGGAATTCCGCCGCCGCGTGGCGATCGTGCGCTCCGGCGCAGACGAGGCGACGATGGCGACGGAGGCCTGGGCCACGGCCATGTCGCTTTCCTCTGGCGTTACCGACGATCTGCAAGGTGTGTTCCTGATGCTCGCCAAGGCGGCCATCTGCGGCGAGCCATGCCCATCCGACGCCCGCATCGCCCGCGCCTACGGCACCCACTCCGCCCGCCGCGCCCGTCGCCTGCTCAGTTATTTCGAAGAGCAGGGCAGCGTGGTCGTCCACACCGATTTCTCCGGCAAGCGCATCGTCGCCTTTCCGGATATCGGCAGCCAGACCGCACCGGGCGATGCCAATGCGCCAGATGTCGAGGGCGGCGAGCAGGCGGCGGCCGAATAGCTGTCATTAGTGGCGGTCGTTGACCCGTATCCGGGATACGCCTATATTTGTCTCTCACCGGAGATAACGTAGTGGCCGTACGCGAGAGAATTCAGCGATATAGGGAAAGTGGAGGAGCGTCCGACCTTGTGAGGGTGGAGGTTCTGGTTCCGGTTGCCCGTCGCAATGATATCCTATCGCAAGCCACCGAGATGCGTGCTGAACACCGGCAAAAGAGAGAGCGTCTTCAGCAGAATCTTGACGAAGCGCTTGCCCGTTATGGCGTTCGCCTATTGGACAATATCGACTTGGGTCGACTTCCGGACCTGGCGCAAAAATCGAAAGTGGTGGCTGACGCCTTGATGGAGCGTGGCGATGCGCGTGCTTTTGTGATGGGGCGGCGTATGCTGAGCGAGATCGGACAATAGGCGATGGCGCTCACGAATCTACAAAAAGAGATTATGGCTTCCATTGCGAAGAACCGCTCGGAAACGAGCTATGTCGCCGGTGGGCTTGTCTTGAATATGAATTGGCCCCGCCTTTCCGACGATATTGATATTTTTCAGGATACCGACGAGGAAATCGGTCCCACAGCGGACCGTGATATGGAAACCCTCAAGGGCGACGGTTTCCGTGTCTCTATTGAGGTGAATGTCTACGGCTGTGTCGAAGCTGAGGTTTCCAAGGCGTATGAGACTACGCTCATCCAATGGATGAGCGAATCGCGAACCCGTTTCTTTCCACTTGTTCGCGATGAGGAATGGGGAGCGAGGCTTCATCCGGCAGATCTAGCCGTCAATAAAGTCCTGGCGGCATCGACGAGAACCAAGCCACGGGATTTCGTCGACTTGGTGATGATCGATGAAAGGCTGTCTCCGCTCGGTGCGGTTATTATGGCCGCGTCGGGGAAGCCGCCGCATTATTCTCCCATCAAGATAATCGATGAAATTCGGCGAAGAGGGCTGTCGGTTTCGACGGATGAGTATAATTCCGTGAAAGGTCTTCCGATCGATTTCACGGCTGCCGTTCTCAGAGAAGCACTGGTTGAAGTGCTCGATCGAGCGGAGAG
Organism: Rhizobium sp. GW821-FHT14E12; assembly: GCF_058803745.1. Lineage (NCBI taxonomy): Bacteria > Pseudomonadati > Pseudomonadota > Alphaproteobacteria > Hyphomicrobiales > Rhizobiaceae > Rhizobium > Rhizobium sp. GW821-FHT14E12. The sequence continues at coordinate 401,515 of NZ_JBXAPH010000001.1, read as the reverse complement.
TTATATTCGATCTGCACCGGCTGATATTGTCGGCCTGCTTGTGGTCAATGCCAGAGGTATGCCCGTTCAGATATCGGCGTTGAACGAGGCTGGCATAGAGTTTCGAAAGGCGACATCCGAGCCTGATTTGATGCCGTCGCTGCCGAATGTGCCGGAGGAATGGGTGTCTGACAAATAGCGCGGCCTAAAACCAGGCTTCCCGCTGTTGACAATTTCATGACGACCCCTTACAGACCGCGCCAACGCCGGGCAGAAATGTCCGGTGTTTCACTGACATGTCCCGTGGCTCCTCCGTTCGCTAACGTGAGGAACCTGTCAGAGCTCGAAAACGGAGTTCAGAGGAGGGCGTGTTTCCTTCGCGGTTTGGCAACAAGCCGCTAAAACACTTTGAAAGGAAATGCGATGAGCAAGCGCGAATCGTCCAAGTACAAAATTGACCGCCGTATGGGCGAAAATATCTGGGGTCGTCCGAAGTCCCCGGTTAACCGTCGCGAATACGGCCCGGGCCAGCACGGCCAGCGCCGCAAGGGCAAGCTTTCGGACTTCGGCGTGCAGCTGCGCGCCAAGCAGAAGCTGAAGGGCTACTACGGCGACCTGCGTGAAAAGCAGTTCCGCGCCACCTTCGACGAAGCCAACCGCCGCAAGGGCGACACTTCGGAAAACCTGATCGGCCTGCTCGAATCGCGTCTCGACGCGATCGTCTACCGCGCTAAGTTCGTTCCGACCGTTTTCGCTGCCCGCCAGTTCGTCAACCATGGCCACGTCACGGTTAACGGCGTTCGCGTCAACATCGGTTCCTACCGCTGCAAGGCTGGCGACGTTATCGAAGTTCGCGAAAAGTCGAAGCAGCTCGTGATCGTTCTGGAAGCGGTTTCGCTGGCTGAACGCGACGTTCCGGACTACATCGAAGCCGACCACAACAAGATGGTTGCGACCTTCGCCCGCGTTCCGACCCTCGCTGACGTACCGTACGCAGTCGTCATGGAACCGCAGCTGGTCGTCGAATTCTATTCGCGTTAATCAGCGGATATCTTTCTTACGAATGGAAAAGCCGCTCCTTCTGGGCGGCTTTTTTCTTTCCGGAGATCACGATGGCGGATTTGCAGGCAATTCTCGACGGCATCCATGCTGAGCTTTCGCAGCGTCTCGGTGAGGGCAAGGTTGCGGACTATATTCCCGAGCTTGCCAAGGTCGATCCGAACCAGTTCGGCATGGCGATCGCGACGGTGGATGGCAATATCCACAGTGTCGGTCACGCCGATGTGCCCTTTTCCATCCAGAGCATTTCCAAGGTCTTCATGCTGACGCTGGCGCTCGGCAAGGTGGGCGAGAGCCTTTGGAACAGGGTTGGCCGCGAGCCCTCCGGAACGGCGTTCAACTCCATCGTTCAGCTCGAGCGCGAAGAGGGCATCCCGCGCAATCCCTTCGTCAATGCCGGCGCGATCGCGGTCAGTGACGTCGTATTGTCTGGCCATGCGCCGCGTGAGGCGATCGGCGAGCTTTTGCGCTTCGTGCGCTATGTCGCCGATGACGAAACGATCACCATCGACGACAAGGTGGCGCGTTCGGAGACGCAGACCGGCTTCCGCAATTTCGCGCTCGCCAATTTCATGCGCGCCTACGGCAATATCGACCATCCCGTCGAACATGTGCTCGGCGTCTATTTCCATCAATGTGCCGTGTCGATGAGCTGCCAGCAGCTCGCCAAGGCGGGGCTTTATCTCGCGGCCCGCGGCACCAATCCAATCACGGGCCATTCCGTCGTTTCGCCGAAGCGGGCGCGGCGTATCAATGCGCTGATGCTGACCTGCGGCCACTATGACGGTTCCGGGGATTTCGCCTACCATGTCGGACTGCCCGGCAAGAGCGGCGTCGGCGGTGGTATCTTGGCGGTGGCGCCGGGTATCGGCTCCATCGCGGTCTGGTCGCCGGGGCTGAACAAGGTCGGCAATTCGCAGCTCGGCGCGGTGGCGCTGGAGATGCTTGCCGCGCGTACTGGATGGTCGGTCTTCGGCGATTGATACCGTGTCTTTGACTGCGCTTTCTGCTATCAGCGTGGCAAGGCCTGAGGGATGACAAGATGAATATCGCAACGACAGTGGCGGATGAATTCGATATCGAAGCGGAAGAAGGCAGCAATGCCGCTCATCCGCTGTTCGCCGATGCGCCGCGTTCGGTCTCCTTCAACAAGCTGCGCAAGCGCTTGCTGCGTCAGGTGCGCCAGGCGCTGGACGATTTTCAGATGCTGAAGGGTCAGAAGCGCTGGCTCGTCGGCGTGTCCGGCGGCAAGGATTCCTACGGGCTGCTGTCGATCCTGCTCGATCTCAAATGGCGCGGCCTGCTGCCGGTGGAGCTGATCGCCTGCAATCTCGATCAGGGCCAGCCGAATTTCCCCAAGCATGTCTTGCCGGAGTATTTGACGAAGATCGGTGTCGAACACCGCATCGAATATCGCGACACCTATTCCATCGTGAAGGAGAAGGTGCCGGCGGGTGCGACCTATTGCTCGCTCTGTTCGCGCTTGCGCCGCGGCAACCTCTATCGCATCGCCCGCGAGGAAGGGTGCGACGCCTTGGTGCTTGGCCATCACCGCGAAGATATCCTTGAGACCTTCTTCATGAATTTCTTCCATGGCGGCCGGTTGGCCTCGATGCCGGCGAAACTTCTCAATGACGAAGGCGATCTGATGGTACTGCGACCGCTCGCCTATGCGGCCGAGGACGATCTCGCCAAGTTCGCCACCGCCATGCAGTTTCCGATCATTCCCTGCGATCTCTGCGGCTCGCAGGACGGCCTGCAGCGCAATGCGATGAAGGAGATGCTTGGTGATATCGAGCGCCGCATGCCCGGCCGCAAGGATACGATGCTGCGGGCGCTGGCGCATGTGAACCCGTCGCACTTGCTCGATCCGAAGCTTTTCGATTTTGCGGCGCTGATGGCGCACAAGCCCTAAGTCGCCGCCTGCACTCGATTTAATCGGTTTTGCCACAAGGCTGTCATCGAATCGGGCATAAGGGGAGCCATCCTCTTTCTGTAAAGATCATCGATGACCCTCTCCGATCCAGACTTCGACTATCTGATGGCGACCGTGGCCGAGGCTGCGGCGCTTGAAATCATGCCGCGCTTCCGCAATCTCGGTGCAAGCGATATTTCCGAAAAGACCTCCGCCGTCGATCTGGTGACGGAAGCTGATCTGTTGACGGAGAAGCGCATCACGGCGGCACTGAAAACACGCTTTCCCAGTGCGCTCGTGGTCGGCGAGGAAGCCTACGAGGCGGACAGATCCGTCGTGCCGGCATTGGCCCATGCGGATCTTGCCTTTGTCATCGATCCCGTCGACGGCACCTTCAATTTCGCATCCGGCTTGCCGGTCTTCGGAACGATCCTCGCCGTCGTTGCCAAGGGCGAGACGATCGCCGGCATCATTCATGATTCCGTGCTCGGCGATACCGTCACCACGGTGAAAGGTGCCGGCACCTATTTGCGGCGGCGCAACGGGCAGGCGAGCCGCCTTGCGGTCGCTCCGGCTGTCCCGTTGAGCGAGATGACTGGCCTGATCTCCTGGGGTCATATGGACGAGCCGGACCGTTCCCGCATCAGCGCCAATATGGCGAAGATACGCATGGGATTTGCCTTGAACTGCTCGGCCTACGAATATTGGATGGTCGCCTCGGGCAGGATCCATTTCATCGGCCACTCGAAACTGATGCCTTGGGATCACCTGGCCGGCGTGCTCGCGCATCAGGAGGCAGGTGGTTTCACGGCGAAGTTTGACGGCACGCCCTACCGGCCCGGCGAGACGGCGGGCGGCATTATTTCGGCTCCGGACGAGGAAAGCTGGCGGATCATCCGCCGCGAGATCGTCGGCGCCTGACAGGAGAGGACAGTATCATGACATCATCCGTCGACGTGACGACCCTTGCCGATCTACTGCGCCAGGCGGCAAAAGCAGAAATCCTGCCGCGCTTTCGCCGGCTTGGCAGCAATGATGTCCGCGCCAAGAGCGAGGCGACCGATCTTGTGACGGAAGCGGATGAGCAGGCCGAGCGGATGATCAAGGCCGAGGTGGCGCGGCTCTGGCCCGAGGCGTTGTTTGTAGGCGAGGAGTCCGTCGCCGCCGATCCGGCGCTGCTTCACAAGCTTCAGGGCGCGGATCTGGCCATCATCGTCGATCCGGTCGACGGCACGTTCAATTTCGCCGCCGGCATTCCCGCATTCGGCGTCATGGCCTCCGTCGTTTCTAAGGGCGAGACCGTGGCGGGCATTATTTTCGACCCGATGGGCGATGATTGGGTTCTGGCGGAAAAGGGCAGTGGCGCCTGGCTGCGTCGGCCGGATGGCGAGGCGCAGCGTCTCTCCGTGGCACCGCCGGTTGCGCTGGAAGAGATGGTCGGCATGGCATCGACCGGATACCTGCCGCAGGACAAACGCGCCGAGATCCTGGGCAATCTCGCCAAGGTGCGCTTTATCACCAATTATCGCTGCGCCGCCCATGAATACCGCACCTTTGCCGGCGGCCATGTTCATTATCTCATGTACAACAAGCTGATGCCCTGGGATCATCTGGCCGGCGCGCTGATTTCCGAGGAATCGGGTGCCTATGTCAGGCGCTTCGACGGCTCACCCTATCTCCCGCATCATCTAGACGGCGGGTTGTTGGTTGCGGTGGACAAGCCGTCGTGGGATCTGCTGCGGCAAGAGGTCTTCACCGTCTGAGATGGTGCCTCTTGGAAAGTCGCGGGCGCAGCGTTATCTTCACCCGCAACAGGCAACCGTCCTCTGGCGGAATTTGCCACTGGGATGAGGCCGATGTCCGAGACGAGCCGCAAGCTGACCACCATCTTCTGTGCCGACGTGCAAGACTATTCGCGCTTGATGCAAAAGGACGAGGAAGGCACGCTCGCAACCCTCAAACGATATCGCGAGGCGATGGCGCGGCTCATCGAAGCGCATGGTGGTCGTGTCATAAACACTTGGGGCGATGGGGTATTCGCCGAATTTCCCAGTGTCGTCGAGGCGTTGCGTGCGGCGGTTGATGTCCAGAATGAACTCGCCGGCTACAATGCGAAAAGCGATCCCGATACGCAGATGCAATTTCGCATCGGTCTCAACCTTGGCGACGTGATTGCCGAAGGCAACGATCTTTATGGCGATGGTGTCAACATCGCCGCGCGCCTTCAGGCCTGCGCGGCGGCTGGCGGCATTGTGATTTCCAATACGGTCTATGATCAGGTTCGCAACAAGGTGGCTGTCGGATTCGATTTTCTTGGCCAGTTGGAGGTCAAGAATATCGACGGCGGCGTGGCGAGCTATGCTGTGCGGATCGGCGCCCCACAGGCCGCCAGTGCCTCGCCGGAGCCTCGCAGTATTCGCGACGAGGTTCGGGCTCCAGCGGCGGCGAACGGCGGACCTGCGGCGGGATTTACCCAGATTTACGGTTCGCTGGCGCTGGCGGCCTTTGTCGTGCTGGTGGTCAACGCATTCACCTGGCACGGTGATTTCTGGGCGAGATGGCCCTTGCTTGGTCTTGCGTTTGCGGCCGGCCTTCGATGGGCACGGACGAACAGGCAGATCGACCCTCAGCTTGCCATTTTCGGCGTGATCGGTGTCGGCCTCATTGGTATCAACCTTCTGTCCTGGCACGGGACGCCCTGGGCAATATGGCCACTGCTGGGCCTGGCCATTTTCGCCGGTCGGCGCTGGCTCGGGCGCCCGCGCGGCGACATTTGATTGGCCGCCGCGCCGCAGATCCCTGATCAGACGTGACCCATGCCGGGCTCCAGCTTCGGGTTGTCGCCGGGATGGGTGAAGAGTTTGCCTTTTTCCGCCCATAGGGTCGCAAGGATGGACAGCGCACCGAAAATGGTGAAGCCGGCGATCAGCGGCTGGGGCGTGCCATTGAACATCTGGCCGACAATGCCGCCAAGAAGCACGCCGCCGGTGGTGGAGACCGAGCTGGTAATGGAGGCGGCGGTTCCCGCCAGATGGCCCATCGGCTCGAGGCTGATGGCCATGATATTTGTGGTGATAACCGCAAACATCATCAGCATCACCGAGATCAGAACATAGGTGAATACGAAGCTCGGCATGCCGGCCATTCCAACGACATAGCCGAAGGCGCCAAGCAGTGTGAAGATGATCATGGCGGCATGGGAGATGCGCCGCATGCCGAAGCTGCGAACGAAATAGCCATTGGCGAACTGTGCAACCGCAGTGCCTGCCGCCGTCACGGCAAAGGCGATCGGGAACCACTCACCGAGGCCATAGACCTCGCCGAACACCTGCTGCACCGAGACGATGTAGGCGCAGATAACGGCGGTATAGAGCGTCAGTCCGATCATGTAGCCACAGGTGATGCGGTTGGTCAGCACCGTCTTGAAGCCGGATATGACAGACCCGACGGAGAGCGGCAGACGCTCATCGTCCGGCAGCGTCTCCTTCATCCGAAAGAATGCGATGAGAAGAAGAACGGCGCTCGTAATGCCGAGCGCGATAAAGATCCACTGCCAGTTCGAATAGGCGACGATCAGCTGACCGACCGCAGGGGCGACCATCGGCATGATCATGAAAACGATGGTGACGTAGGACATCACCCGCGCCATTTCGCGGCCGCCGAAGCAATCGCGCACGATCGCCAGGGTGGTGATACGCACGGCCGCGGCGCCGACGCCTTGGGTGAAGCGCAGTACCAGAAGCATGGTCAGGCTGCCGCTCCAGGCGGCAGCAAATAGCGCCACCGTATAGAAGGCGAGGCCGCCGAGCAGGATATTGCGCCGGCCATAGGCGTCGGCCAGGCTGCCGAAGAACAGCTGGCAGATGCCGAAGCCAAGAAAATAGACGGCAATGACCATCTGCGTGTCGTTGGGATTGGCGACCGCCAGCGACTGGCCGATATTCGGTAGGGCCGGCAGCATGCTGTCGATGCCGAGCGAAATGCTCGCCGTCATCAGCGCGATGATGATGACGAATTCGACGATGCCGAGGCCGATACGCGCGGAGCCGGTTGGTTCCGCTGATTTTGCTTGGGGCGGGGTCATGTCAAAATGCCTGTCAGTGAAGGGCGAGAGATTGATCGGCCGGCGGTGGCGCATTGTGTGGCTGGAAGAGGCGTCCCTTTTCGGCAATCAGCACGAAGACGATGCCGATCAGCGAGACGGTGAAGTAGCCGACGACCATCGGTGTTGCCGTGCCGTTGAAATACTGACCAATGCCGGCACCGATCGAGGCGCCGCCAACGGTGCTCATGAAGCCGAGTACGGAGGAGGCGGTGCCTGCGACATGGCCGAGCGGTTCCATCGCGAGCGAATTGAAGTTCGAGCCGATCAGGCCGAACTGGAACATAGCCAGCGCGAAGAAGACCATGAACAGCGGGAAGGGCATTGGCGCGGGGCCGTAAAGCTGCACCATCAGCCAGATGAAGGTGACGAAGCAGAAGCCGAAGAGTGCCCCATGCGACAGCCGCCGCATGCCGAAGCGACCGACGAGTTGCGAATTGATGAAGGATGACAGCGCCATAAATACCGCCACGCCGCCAAAGGCGACCGGCGTGTAGACGCCCAGCCCATAGATGCCGCTGTAGATCTGTTGCGCCGAATTGATGAAGCCGAACAGCGCGCCGAACAGGAAGGTGCTGGCGAGCGTGTAGCACAGCGCGACACGGTTCGTAAGAACCATGCCGAAACCCGCGGCGACGGATTTTACAGTGAGAGGCCGCATGTTCTCTGGTTTCAGCGTTTCCGGCAGGCGGAAATACATCCAGATGCCGACAAGGGTCGCCATGGTGGCGATGAAGACGAAGATCATGTGCCAGGTGCTGACCAGCATGATGATTTGGCCGCTTCCCGGCGCAATGACCGGAACGATCATGAAGACCATCATGATGAGCGACATCACCTCGGCCATCTGGCGGCCTCCGAAGATGTCGCGAACGATGGAAATGGTGATGACGCGCGTTGCCGCCGAGCCCAGGCCCTGGATGAAGCGCAGGGCAAGCAGGCCGGCAAAGGACGGGATGAGCGCGATGCCGAAAGCGGAGATGATGAAGACGACAAGGCCGATCAACAGCGGCAGGCGGCGGCCGAATCGATCCGACAAAGGTCCATAGAACAGCTGCGCCGAACCGAAACCGATCAGATAGGCGGTGACCACATATTGACGGTGATTCTCGTTTTCGACGCCGAGGGAGGAGCCGATCTGCTGAAGGGCGGGGAGCATGATGTCGATCGCCAGCGAGTTGATCGCCATCAGGAAAGCCGCAAGCGCTATGAACTCGCGTTTACCCATGGGTAGCTGCCAATGGGACATGGCTGGAGATGGAGTCGTCACGGTTTTATTCCCATAAACATATCAAGGCGCTGTCGAGCGACAGCGCCTTATCAATCGAATTGGACTATGGAAACCGGACGAGAGTGCCCGGTGACCGGTCAGGCGGCGCCGCGAACGCTGATGCCGTGTTCCTGAAAATGCTGCTGCAGCTCGCCCGCCTGGAACATTTCGCGCACGATGTCACAGCCGCCGATGAACTCGCCCTTCACGTAGAGCTGAGGAATCGTGGGCCAATTGGAATAGTCTTTGATGCCCTGGCGAATTTCCGCGTCAGCCAGAACGTTGACACTCTTATAGTCCACGCCGATGTAGTCGAGGATCTGGACCACCTGGCCCGAGAAACCACATTGCGGGAACTGTGGGGTGCCCTTCATGAAGAGAACGACATCGTTGGTCTTCACTTCATTTTCGATGAATTCGTTGATGCCGCTCATATTCCAGTCCTTTCACATGCGGGGTCAAGGTCCGCAGTTCCAAATCTTTTCCTTAAATAGCAAGGAGAAGGTTCGATTTCCAGCCGCAATAACGTGCCCGAATGTTTTTCATCGCATGAATGGGCTTTCGCGCAACATTGGTCCCGAATGATGGCGCCGTGTTGGAATTATCACCTTTTTTTGAACAGTGCGTTTTGAAATCGCTTCTTCAACTCGGAAACCGAACAACACATATAGAAAGAAGCAAGGGACGCTTAATATTACGCTGCTGGGTTTTTCAGAGTCGGTGGCGACAGAGTTTTTGAGGCGCGTCTGTAGGGCGTGCATGACGGGTACCTGTCCCCTTGCGAGCATTGCATTTTAGGGAGTGGGTATCATGAGCCATCATCACTATTCTGACGGCCAGGTCGGCGAGGAGCGTAATTTTTACGGTTCCAACGAGACGAGCGACGGCGAGCGGGAGTATTATGAGCATGTTCGAACCCCCAAAGCATCGATACTGAATAGCGCCGTCACGGTGAGCGCCATCGTTCTGATGCTCAGCATCGCCTTCGGCTATCGTGCGACGACCACGACAGCGGCGCCGCAGGTTCAGCCGCAGCCCCAGGCTGTCCATAGGATCATGACCGCGCCGCCGGCCGATCCCTGCGCTGATTACTCGCCTTATTCGGGCCGGGAGTGCTGACTTAGACGCTTCCTTAACCAGGCCGTGGGAACCTTTTCGCCAGTTTTCATCGCGGTCTGCCATGAAAAAGCCGGCTCGTCATGGTGTTGCCGGTCTCTGATATAGACGCGATGCCGTCAGTGCGCCGGGGAACCAAGTACATTATGCGTAACGTTGAAAAGAGGGTGGTCCTTCACTTCCCCGGCTTCGAGCCTTTGGATGCGTCCTTGCATCGGGCGCGTTATGAGCGTTCGGCTCGGCAGAGTGCGTCCGCATGGGATTTTTCGGTCGCCGTAGATTCGTTGCAAAACTTCGGCAGGGCGCCGTATTTCGATGTGAATGCCAACGGCGCGGATTGGCAGACCCATAGCCGCGTTCATGTCCTCGATCACAATGATCTGGTCGCAAAGCTGAATGGCAGGCCGTTTTTCACGCGGCTGGGGCAAGGGTATCTCGCAGCCGGGAGGGTTGCGGCCTCCGGTGGCATGATGGGCTATTTCCGGCACGCTTGGCGCTTCGGTCTCTTCTTTATCTTCCCGTTCCTGTTGATGCTGGTCGGGCTGCTCCTCAGCCTGTCCATTGCCCTTCTGCCCTCTCTTCTCGGGCTTCCGTCTTGGAGCCATATCGGCAGCATCGCGCTGGCGGTAGCCTTCTTCATCTATGTCTTCCTGCCCCAGGCAGAGCGGCTGCACACGCTGCATCTCTTCGCCGACTGGGAGATGGCGGTCGCCATGGCAGGGTTGAACGGCATTGGCGCCGAGCAATGGATCGAAGCCTGTGCGATCAGTGCGCGTCAGGCGCTCGATGAGCCGGCCGATGAGTATGTCATTTCCTCGCACAGCATGGGATCGAGCGTTGCCGCTCATGTGATCGGGCTGCTGCTCGAACGGGAGCCGGAGCTATTTCGTGGCAAGCGAGTCGTGTTCACGACGCTCGGTAGTGCCATCCTGCAATGTGCATTGATGCGGCCCGCCATGACGCTGCGGTCAAGAGTTGGCCTGCTCGCGCGCTGTCAGGAGATTTTCTGGCTCGACGTTCACTGTCTGACGGACGCGATCCATTTCTACAAAGCCAAGATCGTCGCGGTCTGCGGACATGCCGACGCACCGCCGGCCACGATCCAGTTCATTCGCTTCAAGAAAATGCTGTCGTCGAAGCACTATGCCAAGATCAAGCGCGATTTCCTGCGCGTACACCGGCAATATGTGCTCGGACCGGATGTCCGAGCTCCCTTCGATTTCACGCTTCTGACGGCCGGCCCGTTGCCGGCATCCAGTTTTGCTGCATTCTCGCAGACGGATATGCCGGAACTGGCTTTCGGCCCCGGCAATGACAACGTCCGGATTTCCTCAGTCGGGCGCTGAGGTCTGTAGCGCCAGGGCGTGCAGGACGCCGCCCATATTGCCCTTCAATGCGTCATAGACCATCTGGTGCTGCTGTACGCGGCTCTTGCCGCGGAAGGCTTCGGCCACGACTTCGGCGGCATAATGATCGCCATCCCCGGCCAGGTCGCGAATCGTCACCTTGGCACCGGGAATGCCGGCCTTGATCATGTCTTCGATATCGCCGGGATTCATTGGCATCAGTGATTTACCTCATTCCTATTCGGCAGCAGCGAGCGCGCTGCCATCCATGAAGGCAGGAAACCACGATTCATGCGCCTGACGCAACTGCTGAACCGAAACTGACAGCAGCTCGTCAATGGCAAGGGCGTCACCGCCAACCGTGCCGAGACGACGGAAAGGTATGCCAGCACTCTCGGCGTTGATGCAGACGAAATCGGCAACATCGGTAGGTACGGCAATGACATAGCGCGCCTGATCCTCACCGAAGAGCAGGGCATGTGCCAGCCCCTTGCATTCTCCGAGATCGATATTCAGGCCCTTGCCCGAGGCCATCGCCATTTCGGCAAGCGCCAGCCCAAGACCGCCCGACGAAATGTCGTGGCAGGCGGTGACCTGGCCGTTGCGGATGGCGGAGCGGACGAAATCGCCGTTGCGGCGTTCGGCGAAGAGATCGACTTCCGGAGCCGGGCCGTCCGTCGAGCCGAGGATGTCGCGCAGATAGATCGAGGAGCCGAGATGGCTGCCATCGACGCCGATCATGATGATGCGATCACCTTCTGAGGCGGAGCCGATGCGCGCCATTGCCTGCCAGTCCGGCAACAGGCCGACACCGGCGATCGTCGGGGTCGGCAGGATCCCGACGCCGTTGGTCTCGTTGTAGAGGGAGACATTGCCCGAGACGATCGGGAAGTCGAGCGCGCGGCAGGCTTCGCCGATGCCTTTGATGGCGCCGACGAGCTGGCCCATGATGTCAGGCTTTTCCGGATTGCCGAAATTCAGATTGTCGGTCGCGGCCAGCGGCTCGGCGCCCGTCGCGGTAATATTGCGCCAGCATTCGGCAACGGCCTGCTTGCCGCCTTCGAACGGATCGGCCTCGACATATCGCGGTGTCACGTCGGAGGAAAAGGCAAGCGCCTTGGTCGGATGACCTTCAACGCGGACGACGCCGGCGTCGCCGCCCGGAAGCTGCAGGGAGTTGCCCTGGATCAGCGTGTCATATTGTTCATAGACCCAGCGGCGGCTGGACTGATTGGCCGAGCCGACCAGCGACAGCAGCGCCTGACCGTAGTCCTCGGGTGCCGCGACGAGATTGGCGGGCAGGGCGGCGCGCTTGTCAGCTTCGCGCCAGGGGCGGTCATATTCCGGAGCCTGGTCCCCGAGATCCTTGATCGGCAGGTTGGCAACTTCTTCGCCCTGATGGATGACGCGGAAGCGCAGGTCGTCCGTGGTCTTGCCGACGATGGCAAAATCCAGGCCCCACTTGACGAAGATCGCCTTGGCGACGGCTTCCTTTTCCGGCTGCAGTACCATGAGCATGCGCTCCTGGCTTTCCGAGAGCATCATTTCATAGGCCGTCATCTGCTCTTCGCGCACCGGCACCTTGTCGAGATCGAGCTCGATGCCGAGGTCGCCCTTGGCGCCCATTTCGACAGCCGAGCAGGTAAGGCCGGCGGCACCCATGTCCTGGATGGCGATGACGGCGCCGGTCTGCATCAGCTCAAGGCAGGCTTCTAGCAGGCATTTTTCAGTGAAGGGGTCGCCGACCTGGACGGTAGGGCGCTTTTCTTCGATCGATTCGTCGAATTCCGCCGATGCCATGGTCGCGCCGCCGACACCGTCACGACCGGTCTTGGCGCCGAGGTAGACGACCGGCAGGCCGACGCCCTTGGCTTCCGAGAGGAAGATGGCGTTGGATTTCGCAAGGCCGGCCGCAAAGGCGTTGACGAGGATATTGCCGTTATAGCGGGCGTCGAACTCGACTTCGCCACCGACTGTCGGAACGCCGAAGGAATTGCCGTAGCCGCCGACGCCGGCGACGACGCCGGAAACGAGGTGGCGGGTCTTCGGATGGTCCGGCTCGCCGAAGCGCAGGGCGTTCATCGCCGCGATCGGGCGCGCGCCCATGGTGAAGACGTCGCGCAGGATACCGCCGACGCCGGTCGCCGCACCCTGATAGGGTTCGATATAAGACGGATGGTTGTGGCTCTCCATCTTGAAGACGACGCAATCGCCGTCATCGATGTCGACCACACCGGCATTCTCGCCAGGACCCTGGATGACGCGCGGTCCCTTGGTCGGCAGGGTGCGCAGCCACTTCTTCGAGGACTTGTAGGAGCAGTGCTCGTTCCACATGGCCGAGAAGATGCCGAGCTCGGTAAAGGAGGGCTCGCGGCCGATCAGATCCAGTATGCGCTGATATTCGTCCGGCTTCAGGCCGTGGGCGGCAATCAGTTCCGGGGTGATCTGGATCGTATTCGAAAGGGTCATGGGCGCTCGAAGGTCCTTGCCTGTAAAGGGTTTGAAGGCCGGTCAGGGGATCGGGGTCTCTTTAGCGCATGTGAACCTGTCGCGCGACAGGAAAATGACCGCGATTCACAATAGGTAAAGCGCGGGCGTGATCATTTGCGACCGATTGGCGGCGATCAGAACTTGTAGCCGACCATAAGCCCGACGCGCGTCATCCCGCCATTGGGGCCGTCGCAGAGTTCGGCATGGGAGGAATGGGCAATCTGGGCCATCATGTTCCAATGGCTGTCGAAGTTGTATCCGAGCCCTGCATATTCATGGAAAAGCAGGCGACAGCCGAGCATGGGGCCGTGCTCGGTCCAGTCATCGAGGTTGCCGGTATGGATGGTGCCGCCGAAGCCGGCTTCGGTGAAGATGCCGTTGCTGTGCGTGAGCGTCCAGGACAGACCGCCGTAGAATTGCGTTGCCGAACCTGCCGTGCCGACGGAGGTTCCGAGATGGATGCGCGGATGGGTGAGTTGATCCTTCCAGTCTGCGGTCGGATTATAGCCGAACGGATTGAACAGCACCTGGACATCCGGGAAGATGCCCTTTTCATGGTCGTATCCGCTTTGGATAGACCCGCTTGCCCCGAAGCGCAGTTCATCGAATATCTTGTTGTCGGCGGCAGCAGCGGTTTCAGTGGCAAGGAAAATCGAGGCATTCATAATAAAAATAGCTGCGAGGCCGCTCTTAGCGAAGAGGCGTCCGAATATAGAAGCCGTAACCATGCACTCCCCCCAATATGGCGAGCGAATCGCGTCGTATCGGGGGATCGTAGCACCCTCGAAATCGAGGTAAAGCGCGCGTTGCTAAGTAAGGCTTATTTTGCGAGACCGAAGCAAAACCGCAACAATGCCGTCATATGTGGCTGTCGTAGCCGGCCGAGCCGTTTTCCAGAAGGCGGCGTAAAGTCATGAAGCCGGCTGCGACATCGTCGCGGCGCTGCGGGGAGGAAAAGGCGACGCGAACGCGGTGATAGACCTTATCCGAGCGGCCCGCCTTGAACTCGTCCTCGTCGTCGACAAGCACGCCTTCGGCAAGGGCCGCATTCTTGAACGTGCCGGAAAGCCAGGGCTCCGGCAATTTCAGCCACAGGAACGGCACATGCGGATGCGAGGTGAATTCAAAGCCGGATAGCGCCTCGCGCGCCAATTGTTCACGGGCGCGGATTTCATCGACCGCCTTGCGGCGCAGTGCCAGCGCATGGCCTTCGAGGACCAATCGGGCGCAGGTTTCCGCCAGGATGAAGGGCAGGCCGCCGGTCGTCATCTTGTGGGTGACCCTGATGCGCTGGGCGAAATGTGGCGGGCAGGCAACCCAGCCGCCGCGCACGCCCGCAGTGACTGATTTTGATAGACCGCTAACAAGGAAAGTGCGCTCCGGTGCGATGCTTGCCATCAGCGGGTTCGGATCCTCGGTCATGCCGCCATAGAGATCGTCCTCGATCAGCCAGACGCTGTGCCGCCGCGCGATGGCGGCAATCGCGCGGCGGCGGGCCTCCGGCATGGTCGTCAATGTCGGATTGTGCGCCGTGGGCATCAGGAAGGCCAGACGCGGATGCTGCTGCTGGCAAAGCCGCTCGAAATCGTCGGGAATGATGCCGTGCTCGTCGGAATCCACCAATATGGAGCGGCGACCGAGAAGACGGGTGGCGCGGCTAACCTGCGTGTAGGTCAGGTTCTCGAAGACGATCTTGTCGCCGGGGGAGGTGACCGCCGAAATGACGGCGATGGCAGCGGCATGGGCGCCGAGTGTCGGCACCACCGTCTCGATCGCCGGCTGCCAGCCGTTGCGGGCAAGCCAGACCTGCCCGGCACGGAACCAGCTCGTCGGAAAACTCCGCGAATAGGAGGAAATCTCCGTCTGGTGATCGCGGCTGATGTCTGCGAAAAGCCGACCGATGACTTCGCCCTGGCCGATATCGGGTGCTGCCGTTGCATCGAAGCGAATCTTGCCGACCGGGGTTTCCAGGCCACGGGTGCCGGCGAGTGCCTGCGTGATCGGATCCACCGGCTCGATCTGCTTGCCGTTGATGCGGTCGAGCACATAGGTGCCGCGGCCGACTTCGCCGGCGACGAGGCCGCGTTCGTGCACGAGCGCATAGGCCCGGCTGACGGTGCCGATTGTCACGCCGATATCATAAGCGAGATTGCGTTGCGGCGGCAGCTTCGTCCCCGGTGGCAATACGCCATGGGTGATCGCGTTTTCAATGCTGTCGGCGACGCGGATGTAAACCGGTCCGTTCCCGCTGGAAATGTCAGGCAACCAATTTGTCATGATGACAATTTCTTAGATTGCCCTGGAAATGGAGTCAATACTATGAGTCAATTGTATCGTTTGGCTCGATACATCCTCATTGTCACAATCCTACGAGCGCAAAATGGATACAATAGATACAATCTGCCTTTCCAGAGGCACCGAACCCGTCAAGATACCGCTTGATGCTTTCAAGCCGGCGCAGCCTCTGTCGCGTCTGGCACATCGTCTTTTAGGATCCTTTGCGCTTTGGCTACAGAAGCGCGAAAGCCGGTGGACGTTGCGCGGTCTGACGGATGACCAGTTGTGCGATATCGGGCTGACCCGCAGCGAAGCGAGGACTGAGGTCAGCAAGTCGTTTTTCTGGGATTGAGCGAGTTCAGCCGCGTATCAACAAACTAGCACGTGTCCATCAGAGCGATTCACATCCTTGACATCGCCTGGCCTGTGAACGAGTTTGTGATAGCTGCGCGACTGGCGGATTGTGATGGAAAACCATCGTGGAACGCAGCGATATATGCCGACCGCCTGGGCCTTACCGCGAAATGCAATGGGGGCTCATATGCGCTTGGATATCGATCGAATCGAAACCGCTGCCACGACCATAAACAAGGTCTTTCTGCATACACCGCAATATGTCTGTGAAAGTCTGAGCCGGGCTCTAGGCTGTCGGATCGTTCTCAAAGTCGAAACGATGAACCCCGTGCGCTGCTTCAAGGGGCGTGGCACCGAGATGGTTCTGGCGCGGCTACAGTCGCAAGGCGATACGAAATCGGTCGTCTGCGCCAGCGCGGGCAATCTGGGCCAGGCACTCGCCTATGGCGGCCAACTGAGAGGCTTTGATGTCACGGTGACGGCGTCCGCCGCCGCCAATGCCTTCAAGGTGGAAAAGATGCGGCTACTGGGGGCAAATGTGGTGTTGGTCGAAGGGGAGATCGAAGCCGCGCTCCAGGCGGCCACGGATTTCGCCGAGGAAATGGGTGCGTTCCTCCTGGAGGACAGCAAAAATCTCGACACTTGTGAAGGTGCCGCGACAATCGGGCTCGAGCTTTCGGAACTTCCTCAAGCGCTGGATGCTGTTCTGGTTTCTCTGGGGGCCGGGGCAATGGCAACCGGCATCGGCTATGCCTTGAAATGCCGGCGGCCAAGTGTGGAGATGATCACGGTCCAGCCCCGAAATGCACCGGCCATGACTCTTTCCTTTAAAGCCAGGCGGATTGTGGACGCCGGCGCCCCGAATACCATCGCCGATGGGGTGGCCGGACGCTATGTGATCCCGGAAGTTCTCGATGATCTATTGGTCGTCGCCGATGATGTCCTTTTGGTCAGCGAGGAGAGTATCAAGGAGGGAATGCGACTTCTATACCTGCATTCGGGACTTATCGTGGAGCCCGCCGCCGCACTTGGCGTCGCCGCCATTCTTGAGAACCCACGGCGTTTTGCCGGTAAGACAGTGGCAACCGTTCTTTGTGGCGGCAATGTCGAACCCAAGGCATTCGAAGAGTGGATTGGGAAGCCTTAAAGGTGAGGCTGCTTGAATCCGGGTGATAGCCTACTTAACGGCAACACAACCGCGGCAGCGAAACCGTTACTGGCAGCCCTTTGAGCCTGCGGCCCAGCGGTTGACATCGCCGGTGATGCGGCCGCCGGAAGCGCCACCCATCATTGGGCCGAAAGCCTGCAGCTGCGCCGGGTTGCCTTCCGCCTGGACGACGAGCGATGGGCGGCCGGTCGGGTGCTTCTTGTCGACCACGAGAATGCGCGGGCGGCCGGTGAAGGAGTTGAGTTCGGGCGCGAGCTGATAGCCGGCGAAGGCCGGATCTGCCGATTTGAACCAGCAGGCATTGGCGCTCAGCATGACGCGTTCCATCGTCGTCAGGGCGGTGCGATCAACCGTAATCGTAGTCGGCGTGTGCGTGCCGCAAGACGTGACGAGCAGGCCGAGAGCCGCAAGAGCGGCGGCGGAATGAAATCCGGTAACGAGGCGAGGGCGCATCAATCTTCTCTTCCAATGAATTGGTTGGGCTGCTCTCAGCCAATGATATGTGGGGAACCTTCCGACACCCTTATGAGGCAAAGCGCCGGTCGGTTCGCAAGTTCCACTCTTGGTGTGGATGATCGCCTCAGGCAGCGATCACGTCGAGGGCGGAGGCGAAGAGGCCGCGACCGTCGGAGCCGCCATGGGCTGCCTCGATCAGGTTTTCCGGATGCGGCATCATGCCGAGTACATTGCCCTTGGCGTTGATGACGCCGGCAATGTCGTTGATCGAGCCGTTCGGGTTGGTGCCTTCGGCATAGCGGAAGACCACCTGGCCATTGCCTTCGATCGCCGCCAGCGTTTCCGCGTCGGCAAAATAGTTGCCGTCATGATGGGCGACCGGGCTGCGGATCACCTGGCCCTTGGCATAGGCGCGGGTAAAGTCCGTTTCGGCGTTAGTGACTTCGAGCTTGACCTCGCGGCAGACGAACTTCAGCGAGGCATTGCGCATCAGCGCGCCAGGCAGCATGCCGGCTTCGACCAAAATCTGAAAGCCGTTGCAAACGCCGAGAACCTTGACGCCTTTGTCGGCTTTGTCCTTGATCGCCTGCATGACCGGCATACGGGCTGCAATCGCGCCGCAACGCAGGTAATCGCCATAGGAAAAGCCGCCGGGAATGACGATCAGGTCGACATCCGGAATCTCGGTTTCCGTCTGCCAGATCGTGACGGGTGCCTGGCCGGAAATCTTGGTCAGCGCCGCGATCATGTCACGGTCGCGATTGAGACCGGGAAGTTGAACGACTGCTGATTTCATGATTCTGCTCCCGAGATAGGCGAAAGATACTGGCTTGGTACGTGATCGGTGAGCCATACCCCATTGTCTGTGACAAAGAAAGAATGACCTTCGGAATGCATGCGCGCCGCATCGATTTCCAGGATGATATGTACACCCTTGCGTCGGGCCGCGACGATCTTGGCTGTTTCGAGATCCGCTGACAGATGAACGTGATGGCGTGGCATCTTTTCCAGCCCCGCAGTCTGAATGGCTGCCCAGCTCTCCACCGTGGTTCCATGAAAGAGCCGCGACGGTGGCGTGGCCGAGGGCAGCGCCAGATCGACGTCGACGCTGTGACCTTGCGCCGCCCGAATACGATCACCCGTCAGGGTAAAGCGCTTCTTCGGGTTGGTCTCGATCACTTCGAGAACATCGGCGTCGGTAACATCAAAACGAACGAAAACAGCCTTCTTCAAATCTTCGAACGGCACCCACCCCTCCGGATCCAATGTCAATCCCGCCTCGTGCGGCGCGTGCCTTAGCACGTAGCTCATGAACTTGGAGATTTCGGTCTGGAGGCTTGCGGATGCCATCGGTAAGATCAATCGATCGAAATGCTGAAGTTCTCGATCACCGTGTTGGCGAGGAGCTTTTCGCACATGGCTTTCAGCTCAGTCTCGGCCTTGGCCTTGTCCGCGCCGTTGAGCTCGAGGTCGAAGACCTTGCCCTGGCGGATCTGGCCGACACCTTCGAAGCCGAGCGCGCCGAGCGCGCCTTCAATGGCCTTGCCCTGTGGGTCGAGAACGCCGTTCTTCAGCGTGACGGTTACACGAGCCTTGATCACGATTGTCCTTCCTGCGCTTTACTTGACGAGAACCGGCCCCGTGCCGCGCACGGGTTCGTTTTCATTGATGATGCCGAGACGGCGGGCAACTTCGGAATAGGCCTCCACGAGGCCGCCCATATCGCGACGGAAACGGTCCTTGTCCATCTTCTCATGGGTTTCGATGTCCCAGAGACGGCAGGAGTCCGGCGAAATCTCGTCGGCGAGGATGATGCGCATCATGTCGCCCTCGAACAGGCGGCCGCATTCGATCTTGAAATCGACGAGCTGGATGCCGACGCCGAGGAAGAGGCCGGTCATGAAGTCGTTGACGCGGATGGCGAGCGCCATGATGTCATCGAGTTCGGCCGGGTTTGCCCAGCCGAAGGCGGTGATATGCTCTTCGGAGACCATCGGGTCTTCGAGCGCGTCGGACTTGTAGTAGAACTCGATGATCGAGCGCGGCAGCACCACGCCTTCCTCGATACCGAGGCGCTTGGCGAGCGAGCCGGCGGCGACATTGCGCACGACGATCTCGAGCGGAATCATCTCCACTTCCTTGATCAGCTGCTCGCGCATGTTGAGGCGGCGGATGAAGTGCGTGGGAATGCCGATCTTGTTCAGATGGCTGAAAATATATTCGCAGATGCGATTGTTCAGAACACCCTTGCCATCGATGACTTCGTGTTTCTTCTTGTTGAAGGCGGTGGCATCGTCCTTGAAGAATTGGATCAGCGTGCCCGGCTCAGGTCCCTCGTAAAGGATCTTGGCCTTGCCCTCGTAAATACGGCGGCGACGGTTCATTGGTGTTGTTCTCTGTCGTTGGCGCTCTGGAGGAAGCGCAATTGGATCTGTCTGTTGGCGTCCCCATAACGGATAAGAAGCAAATTCACAATCCGCCAGCGCCTCCTTCCTCGGAATTCCGGCTTTGGTGGGTACCAATGCGAGAATCGGGATCCTGTCATCTCATGTTCTACAGGCTTTTATTTGACGATGGAATGAAGCCCGCAGGTACTGCACAGGCTAGTGATCCACCCCAAGCAAACCATTGTATCACACTTGGCCGCGATTACGGCTTGAGGTTGCTCAGAAACTTGGCGAAGACCATCGTGCCTTCCGGCCAGGGACCATGGCCGGAATCGGCATTGATATGGCCCGCCTCGCCGGCGTCGATCAGCAGCGAGCCCCAGCTATGGGCCAGCTTTTCGGTCTGCTCGTAGCTGCTGAAAGGATCGTTGCGGCTGGCTATGATGAGCGAGGGAAAAGGCAGGGGATCGCGCGGGTAGGGGCCGAAAGTCATCAGATGCTTCGGCTTGATCTTCGGATTGGCGACATCGGGCGGCGTGACGAAGAAGGCGCCGGCCACCTTGTTGCGAAAATAGGGGATCGCGTGGATCACCGAGGGAACGCCAAGCGAATGCGCTACCAGCACCACTGGCTTGGTCGAGGCATTCACCTCTTCGGCGATGCGGGCAACCCAATCGTCGCGCACGGGCTTCGACCACTCCGCCTGTTCCACGCGCCGCGCCGTCGAGAGCTTCTGCTCCCAGCGCGTCTGCCAGTGGTCCGGGCCGGAATTGGTGTAACCGGGAACGATGAGAATATCTGCGTCGGAGACTTTCATGATGCGCCGATGTGGAAAAGGAAGGCCTGACTGTCAAGGGAAAAGGCGACAATTGCGGCAAAATTTGTTAGGATGGCGCTTGCCGGTAGCGATTGATGATGTCGGCGCCTCTTTTGCCCCGATATTTTCGTGCCGCCAGCTGAACACATAGGCTGATGAGGAGGAGGAATATTATGGCGGCATTTCACGTCATGGCTGGTGCAGACCATACCTTTACGCGCCCGGCCATCCGCAAGATCGGCATTGCCGACCTCGTCGACGCCCTGAAAATGGGGCTGGACGACTTCAGGGAAAAACCATCGCACTATGTCTTTCTGTGTCTGATGTATCCGATCGCGGGCATCGCGCTGACGCTATGGAGTTCCGGTGCCAACCTGTTGCCATTGCTCTTTCCGTTGATGTCCGGCTTCGCTCTGGTCGGACCGCTGGCGGCAATCGGGCTCTACGAGATCAGCATGCGACGGGAAAGAGGAATGGATACCTCCTGGCGGCATGCTTTCGACGTGCGCTTTTCGCCGGCCTTGCCGTCGATCATTGTGGTCGGTCTCATGCTGTTCGCCTTCTTCATCGTCTGGCTGGTCGTGGCGCAGAATATCTACATGGCCTTTTTCGGTGACTCGGTGCCGGTGACGCTATCGTCGTTCCTGTCCAATGTGCTGTCGACGCCGCAGGGCATGGCGATGATGTTTTGGGGTAATCTCACCGGATTCATCTTTGCCCTTGTCGTATTGGCGACCACCATCGTCACATTCCCGCTGCTGCTTGACCGCGATGTCGGCGCCGTGGCGGCGGTCGATGCCAGTTTGCGGGCGACGCTGCTTAATCCGGTGCCGGTCGCGATCTGGGGCCTGATTGTGGCCGCACTTTTGGTGATCGGCACCATTCCGATCTTTGCGGGCCTTGCTGTCGTCATGCCGATCCTCGGTCATGCGACCTGGCATCTCTATCGCAAGCTCGTCGTACCGGCTGAAACGCATTAAGCTAACTGGGTCTTGTGGAACCACAGTGATCCTGCGGCGTTGATCCGCGTCACCTCCCATGTATCTCCCGAATTCGGGAGATACGCAGAGCGTGGCCGAGGACTCGGTGCACCATGGCAAGCCTCAAGCATATTTTCGCGCATTTCGCCGCCACGGTTTCGGAATGGGCGGGGAAACCGGTTATTTTCATCTTGGCGCTGCTGTCGGTCGTCGTCTGGGGTCTGACAGGACCGATCTTCGATTTCTCTGAGACCTGGCAACTCGTCATCAATACAGGCACGACCATCATCACCTTCCTAATGGTCTTCCTGCTGCAGAACGCCCAGACGCGCGACACGCGCGCTATTCAAGCCAAGCTCAATGAACTCATTTTGACCAGTGCCGCCGAAAATCGTTTCGTCGGGATCGAGAACCTCGACGAGGAGGATCTGAAGCATTTGGACCGGCTGGTGGAAAAGGCTGCCAAGCTTGACGGAGACAGACCGGCCGGCGGGCAGCGCAAGGACGAAGTTGGCGGGAAGACGCGCCTGAAACAGAAAAGGCGGCGCATCGTCAGCGCCGCCTCTTCAAAATCGGATCAATAGGCTTGTCCGAGCTTAGCCGAAGACGCGCTTGAAGATCGTGTCGACGTGCTTGGTGTGATAGCCGAGGTCGAACTTTTCGCGGATGTCCTCTTCCGAGAGCGCGGCGCGCACTTCCTGGTCGGCAAGCAGCTCTTCAAGGAAATCCTTGCCCTGTTCCCAAACCTTCATGGCGTTGCGCTGCACGAGACGATAGGAATCCTCGCGGGAAACACCGGCCTGGGTCAGTGCCAGCAGCACGCGCTGAGAATGAACAAGTCCACGGAATTTGTTCAAATTGTTCATCATATTTTCCGGGTAGACCAGAAGCTTGTCGATGACGGTGGTGAGCCGCGACAGTGCGAAATCGAGGGTAACGGTCGCATCCGGGCCGATCATGCGCTCGACGGAGGAGTGCGAGATATCGCGCTCATGCCACAGAGCGACGTTCTCCATTGCCGGAAGGGCATAGGAGCGGACCATGCGGGCAAGGCCGGTCAGGTTTTCGGTGAGCACCGGGTTCCGCTTGTGCGGCATGGCCGACGAGCCCTTCTGGCCGGGGGAGAAATATTCCTCGGCTTCCAGCACTTCGGTGCGCTGCAGATGGCGGATTTCGACGGACAGGCGTTCGATCGACGAGGCGACGACGCCGAGCGTCGCGAAATACATGGCGTGGCGATCGCGGGGAATGACCTGCGTCGAGACCGGCTCCGGCTTGAGGCCGAGGGCTGCGGCGACATGTTCTTCGACGCGCGGATCGATATTGGCGAAGGTGCCAACGGCGCCGGAAATGGCACAGGTGGCGACCTCTTCGCGCGCGGCGATCAGGCGCTGCTTGCAGCGCTCGAATTCGGCATAGGCAAGCGCCATTTTGACGCCGAAGGTGATCGGCTCGGCATGGATGCCGTGCGAGCGGCCGATGGTGACGGTATCCTTATGCTCGAAGGCGCGGCGCTTCAGCGCTTCCAGCAGCTTGTCGATATCGGCAAGCATGATGTCGGTGGCGCGCACGAGCTGGATGTTGAAGCAGGTGTCGAGCACGTCGGAGGAGGTCATGCCCTGGTGCACGAAGCGGGCATCGGGACCGACGATTTCGGCGAGATGCGTCAGGAAGGCGATGACGTCATGCTTGGTGACGGCTTCGATCTCATCGATGCGGTCGACATCGAAGGTTGCCTTGCCGCCCTTTTCCCAGATGGTTTCGGCAGCGGACTTCGGAATGACGCCGAGTTGGGCCAGAGCGTCGCAAGCATGGGCCTCGATCTCGAACCAGATACGGAACTTGGTTTCGGGCGACCAGATGGCGACCATTTCCGGTCGGGAGTAGCGCGGGATCATGGGCTCACAACTTTCTTGGGGTGCGGGAAACGAATGCTTGGCGCCCCCATAACAAAGACGGGCGGTAATCTCAATGTTTCTTGGCGCAATCTTTCGTTCGGCTCAACGCATATGCCGGGCGAGATAGAGGCTCGCGGCCGCCAGACAGAGGAGACCGAACGGCAAAAACAGGCCAAGACCCAGCACGGCAAACTGATAGACGGCGCTGGCGCTGGTAAAGGCGAACTGAAATGCCCAGACGAGCGTGCCGAAAGGTGCGTGCCAGCGGGCATAGAACCAGCGGTAGTCCATGGCGAAGAGGAAGGCGGTCATGGCGACGGTGCCGAGCGATAGCGTCAGGAAGAATGCCGCGAAACGCGCTTCGAGAGTCCGACCGCGAGCAAGCAGCCGCGCCAGCGCCACCATGAAGGGCCAGGCAAACATGCCGCCGAGGAAATAGACGGTGATTAGCGCGGTCAGGTGGCTCGTCAGAAGGCCATTGCGCAGATAAAGCGCCGCCAGCGCGGAGCTTGCCATTGCAGCGCCCCAGCAGGGCGCCCCAATCAGCAGTCGTCGATAGGAAGGGACGGCTGCCTTGAGCCGCTCAGTGGCAACGACAGTGCTGGCCGGATTAATTTGATCCAACGCGGCCCCGTTCTGCCGCAGCCCTAAGGTCGGAAACCGTTTGCTTGTAGGCCTCGACGGAACCACCCTTGAAGATCGCCGAGCCGGCGACGAGTACATTGGCGCCGGCGGCTGTGATCATCGGAGCGGTCTCGACGGTGACGCCGCCATCAACCTCAAGCTCGATCGGGCGGTCACCGATGAGTGACTTGGCGTTGCGGATCTTGTCAGCCATGGCCGGAATGAATTTCTGGCCGCCGAAACCGGGATTGACCGACATGATCAGGATCAGGTCGATATCGTCGAGGACGTTTTCCAGGATCGACAGCGGCGTTGCCGGATTAAGCGTGACACCGACCTTCTTGCCGAGATTGCGGATGGTCTGGAGCGAGCGATGCAGATGAACGCCCGCTTCGGCATGCACCGTAATCCGGTCGCAGCCTGCCTTGGCGAAGGCTTCGAGATAGGGATCGGCCGGCGAGATCATCAGGTGGCAATCGAATGTGGCTGTCGTATAGGAGCGCAGCGACTTGATGACATCGGCTCCGAAAGAAATGTTCGGCACGAAATGCCCGTCCATGACATCGAGATGGATCCAGTCCGCCCCGGCTTCGGTCACGTCTTTGACTTCCTGCCCAAGCTTGGCGAAATCGGCCGCGAGAATGGAAGGGGCAATGCGGATCGGCAGGGTCATGGGGTAGCTGAACTCCGTCTGATTTTTTCGCGCTTGGCTTAGCACTGGTTCGGCTGGCGGACAACATAGTCCGCTAGACTTGCACCGGCCCAATTAATTCGACGGCGACACCAGCGGCACAAAGGCGTTGCCGCGCCATTCCAGCAAGCGGTAGGGATTGTCGGTCAATTCGTGGTTCCGGTCGAAGGTGATCGGGCCGATCGGGGTCTGGAAGGCTGTGCCGATGAGCTTGTCGGCAATCGGCTTATTTTCCGACTTGGCACTTTCGGCCGCTTGATTTGCGATCAGCGCTGCTGCGGCGGCCGGTAGGATATAGCCGTCCGGTTCGATGCTACTGGCGCGCATGGCCTGCGTTGTCGCTTGGGCGGCGGGCAGGCTGGTATAATCTGGCAAGGCAATGGCCTGTACGCCGTCGGCCAAAGGCACCGGCTGGTTGGCGGCACGCATCGCGTCGCCGCCCATCAATTTCAATGGCACATTCTCGCTTTGTGCATCGCGGGCGATGATTGCCACATCGCTGCGGTCGCCTCCGATGAAAACGCGCGCGGCGCCGGCCTTTTTCAGTCGGCGAACAAGGGCGATCTGTTGGTCCTGGCCCGGGCGAAAGGTATCGGTGAAAACAGGCTTCAAACCTTTGTCCTCCAGCGCGCTGCGAACCGCGCTCACCAGTTCGCGGCCGTGGATCGTGCCGTCATCGATCAGCGCCATCGGCTCCGCCGTCCAGCCTTTCAGAATGGCGTCGACTGCCATTGCGGCCTCGGCCGTGTCGACAGGAGCGAGGCGGAACAGCGGCCAGCCGTTCTTCCGCGCATCCTCCATCAGGATGTGCGAGCGCGCCGAGACGGTGATGACGGGAATGCCAGCATCCTTCAGCCGTGGCAGCGCGCTTTCCAGGGTTTCGCTGCAAAGGAAGCCGATTGCGACCTGTATCTTGGCGTTGATTAGCGCCTCGGCGACGGCCTGGCCGCCATCCTCCGTGCAGGGCTCGTCGACGACGGTGGCGGAATTCTGCTGCGCCTGCACTTCGAAATCGGCGCCGGCGGTGATTTCCGCGCCGAGCGTTGCGAAGTTTCCGCCCTGGGGTGCGACGATGCCGATATTGATGCCCGCGGCATGGCTGCTGCCGGCTGCCAGGAGCAGCATCATCAGAAGCGGTGTGCGACGCAGAACATTCATCGAATGGTTATCCCGGGCAAATCTTCTGCCCTTTTATCCACATGACAGTGGTCGTCAAAGAAAAAGCAACAAAATCACTCGGTTTTCAATAATCCTATTGTAGAAAAGCTAGGATCCGCCCGCCATATTGAACGGAACATGCGAAATGACGGAAATGAGGGAAACGATCGTGCTAGACAGGCAGAGTATGGGACCAGCGCTCTATCGCGATGCCATGAGCCGCTATGCGGGCCATGTGCAGCTGGTGACCACGGCGCTTGGCAGTGAGCGGCGCGGGGTGACGATCACGGCTGCCTGCTCGGTCTCCGATAATCCGGCCACGGTGCTGATCTGCCTCAACAATAGCAATGTGAAGAACGAGATCTTCTTCAAGAGTGGCGTCTTCGCGCTGAATGCGCTTGGCGCCCATCATCAGGGACTTGCGGACGCCTTTTCCGGCAAGACCGGCCTCAGCAACGACGAGCGCTTTGCCAGCGGCACCTTCGAGACGTTGGTAACGGGGGCACCAGTGCTTGCCGACGCGCTGGTGGCCTTCGACTGCCGCGTCATCGAGATCAAGGAAGCATCGACGCACAATATCCTTTTCGGCGAGGTCATGGCGGTGCGGTTCAGCGAAACCAAGCCGGCGCTCATCTATATGAACCGCGACTATCACACGCTATGAACTCCCTAGCGCATAACCCCTTGAATCGGAATCGATTTAAGGAAAGGATTATGCGCCAGTTTAAGATGTTACTGCGTCCTTTGCGCGTCCGATAGGACGCGCGGCGCAGTGATGGGAGAAACCATGTCCGATAAAGCTGCACCTTCATTACCCGGCTCGATCGACGAGACGATCGCCTTGCTCGGTGCTCACGATTATCTCGCCGGGCGAGCGCTTGGCACTGTGCTGTTTCTGGCGCTGAAGATGAAGCGGCCGCTGTTTCTCGAAGGCGAGGCCGGCGTCGGCAAGACCGAGATCGCCAAGGTGCTGTCGAAGGCGCTCGACCGGCCGCTGATCCGGCTGCAATGCTATGAAGGTCTCGACGTTTCCTCCGCCGTCTATGAGTGGAACTATCCGGCGCAGATGCTGGAAATCCGACTTGCCGAAGCATCGGGCCTCACCGATCGCGACCGCATCGAGGCGGACATCTTCTCCGAACGCTATCTGATCCGCCGGCCCGTGCTGCAGGCCTTGTCGAGCGTCGACGGCCGCGCGCCGGTCTTCCTGATCGATGAGCTTGACCGCACCGATGAGGCATTCGAAGCCTTCCTGCTGGAAGTGCTTTCCGATTTCCAGGTGACCGTGCCGGAACTCGGCACCATCAAGGCCGCCGAACCGCCAATCGTCATCATCACCACCAACCGCACCCGCGAGGTGCATGACGCACTGAAGCGGCGCTGTCTCTATCATTGGGTCGATTATCCGGAAGCCGCGCAGGAGCTGGAGATCATCCGCCGCAAGGTGCCGGGCTGCAACGAGGCGCTGTCGCGCCAGATCGTCGCCTATGTTCAGAAGCTGCGCGCTCTCGACCTCTTCAAAAACCCCGGCGTCGCCGAAACCATCGATTGGGCGACGGCTTTGACCGAACTCGACAGGCTGGCGCTCGATCCGGAGACTATTTCCGATACGCTCGGCACCCTGCTGAAATACCAGGACGATATTGCCCGTATTCAGGGCGGCGAGGGCAAGCGGGTGCTGGACGAGGTGAAATCCGAATTGCTTGCGGCGGGATAAGGCAATGGAGCCGCAAGCGCAGGATGGCATCGTCGCTCCACCGTCACCGCCTGGTGACGGGCGCCTTGCCGACAATATCGTGTTTTTCGCCCGGGCGCTTCGCAAGGCGGGACTGAAGATCGGGCCGGCTGCCATTGCCGATGCCATCGAAGCCGTGGAGGCGATCGGCATCGGCTCGCGTGACGAGTTTCATGCGGCGCTCTGTTCCACCTTCGTGAAGCGCCATGAGGATCTCGCTGTTTTCAACGAGGCGTTCCGGCTGTTCTGGCGCTCACGCGATCTTGTACAGAAGATGATCGCGATGATGTCGCCGATTGCACTCGACAATCGCGAGAAGGAAAAGCCGAAACCGGGCGAAACCCGCGCCGGTGATGCCTTGCTCGGCGACAGTAACGACCGCCGGCCACAGCGCGAGACGCCGGATATCGAGATCGATGCCCGCTTCACCACATCCGGCAGCGAAGTGCTCCGCCGCATGGATTTCGCGCAGATGTCGGCCGCGGAGATTGCTGTTGCGAAGAAGGAGCTACTCAGACTGGAGCTGCCGCTCGATCGCGTGCGGACCCGCCGTTTTGTCTCGGCACATGCGCCGGTCCGGATCGATCCCCGCGCGACGATGCGCTCAGCGTTG
Organism: Rhizobium sp. GW821-FHT14E12; assembly: GCF_058803745.1. NCBI lineage: Bacteria > Pseudomonadati > Pseudomonadota > Alphaproteobacteria > Hyphomicrobiales > Rhizobiaceae > Rhizobium > Rhizobium sp. GW821-FHT14E12. The sequence goes on along the minus strand of NZ_JBXAPH010000001.1, from coordinate 373,080 downwards.
CGCACCGGCGGCTCCCTGATCCTCCCGCGCTATCGTAGACACAGGGAGATGCAGCCACCGCTGGCGGTTCTCGCGGACATCTCCGGCTCGATGAGCCAATATACCCGCATCTTTCTGCATTTCCTGCATGTGCTGACCGAGAGACGGCGGCGCGTGCATACCTTCCTGTTCGGCACGCGGCTGACAAATGTCACGCGGGCGATGCGTCACAAGGATCCGGATCAGGCGCTGGACGAATGCGCCGCTGCCGTGCGCGACTGGTCCGGCGGCACGCGCATTGGCGAGACGCTGAAGGAGTTCAATCGGCTCTGGGCGCGCCGCGTGCTCGGGCAGGGCGCTATCGTGCTCCTCATCACCGATGGGTTGGAGCGCGACGGCGTCGAGCTTCTTGAAACCGAGATGGACCGGCTGCATCGTTCGTGCCGGCGGCTGATCTGGCTCAATCCGCTATTGCGCTTCGAAGGCTTCGAACCTCGTGCCAGAGGCGTGCGAACCATGCTGCCGCATGTTGACGAATTCCGTCCGGTTCACAATCTATTATCTCTGGCTGATCTCGTTTCGGCCCTTAGCGCCGGTCGCGCCGGTGCTTACGATCCACGCCGTTTTCTTGCCAAGCTGTGAGGCAAACATGACCAACATATCCGAAAGCCTGGATCCGCTTGTAATCGCGGAGGAATGGGTGTCCGCCGGCCGCAGCGTGGCGCTCGCGACCGTCGTCGACACCTGGGGCTCTGCACCACGCCCGACCGGCAGCCATCTCGTCATCGACGGTGAGGGCAATTTTCATGGCTCGGTCTCCGGCGGCTGTGTGGAGGGCGCTGTCATCACCGAGGCGCTGGACGTGATCGAAAGCGGCAAGGCCCGCATGCTGGACTTCGGTGTGGCGGATGAAACCGCCTGGCGCGTTGGCCTCTCCTGCGGCGGCCGTATTCGCGTCTATGTCGAAAGGCTTCATTGATGGACCGTCGGATACTGACGACGCTGAATGCGCTGCGGCGCGCACGGCAGGCGGTGATCCTGGTCACCGATCTGTCCGGTGGTGCCGATCGGCTGATTGTCGAGGGGGATGCTGTCGATGGACCGCTCGGCGATGCCGTCGCCTCCGCCTTCCGCTCTGGAAAATCCTCGGCGGTGGACGTCGACGGACGTAACCTCTTTCTCAATGTTCATTTGCCGCCGCCGCATATCGTCGTCATCGGCGCCGTGCATATTAGCCAGGTCTTGGCACAGATGGCCGTGCTTGCCGGCTTCGATATTCGCATCATCGATCCGCGTACCGCCTTTGCGACACCGGAGCGTTTCGAAGGCGTCGACCTCGTCGCCGACTGGCCGGTGGATGCGCTGAAGGAGCGACCTCTCGATGCCTATACGGCGCTGGTCGCGGTCACCCATGATCCGAAGATCGATGATTTTCCGATCGCCGAAGCATTGAAGGTTGGCTGTTTTTACGTTGGCGCGCTCGGCAGCCGCAAGACGCATGCGGGCAGGCTGGAGCGGCTGACGCGGGAAGGGTTGACGGAAGGCGATCTCGCCCGAATTCACGCGCCCATCGGCCTGCCCATCGGCGCGTCCAGCCCGGCGGAAATCGCTGTTTCGATTTTGGCGGAGATTGTCGGAGCGCTGCGTGGCCGCAATGTCTCGTCACCAAAGGGTGACAAACAATGATCTTCGGTGATTTTCCGACGAGGGAGGCGGTTGACGCGGTTCTGGCGCATTCCGTCCGCTTGCCGGATGGCAGCTTTGCCAAAGGGCATGTTCTTGAGCCGGCGGATATTGATCGCCTTGCCGCTGCCGGGATCGATCGGGTTATTGCCGCGCGGATCGAACCGGGCGATCTGATGGAGGACGAGGCCGCGGAGCGGCTGGCGCGGGCAATCGCGCCGGATCATCTGACCTTCTCCGAGGCAGCTACCGGGCGCGTCAATGCTCATAGCGCGGTCGACGGCCTGTTCGTCGCAAACCGCGCTGCCGTCGACCGGCTGAACAGTGTCGACCCGGCGATCACGCTTGCCTGTCTTGCCGATCACGTCCCGGTGCGCCGCGGTGACATGGTGGCGACCTTCAAGATCATACCGCTCGCGGTCTCCGGCACGAAGATTGCAGCCGGTGTCGATATCCTGCGGCGGATGACGGCGTTCGAGGTCAAGCCGTTCGTGCCCCACGCGATATCGCTGATCGCCACCGAACTGCCGTCGTTGAAGACCTCTGTTATGGACAAGACGGCGCGCATCCTGTCGCAACGGCTGCAGCTCGCCGGCAGTACGCTGGTGCGGGAAGAGCGTGTGGCGCATCGTGCACCTGCGGTCGCGGACGCGATTGGTGGCGCGCTACGGGCAGCGGATCGATCGCCGAAGCTGATTGTCGTCTTTGGTGCATCCGCCGTGATCGACGCAGGCGATGTCATTCCGGAAGCGATCCGGCTGGTTGGTGGTGAGGTCATCCAGGTCGGAATGCCGGTCGATCCAGGCAATCTTTTGGTGCTGGGCAAGGTCGGCGACGTCTATGTCGTCGGCGCCCCCGGCTGCGCGCGCAGCCCGAAGGAAAATGGTTTCGACTGGGTGCTGGACCGGATTCTCGCCGGCGAGCAGCCGACGCCGCAGGAAATCAGCGGCATGGGCGTCGGAGGTCTTCTGATGGAAATACAATCGCGGCCGCGGCCGCGCGATATCCCCGTAAAGCCGGAGGCGCAGATTTCTGTCGCCGTCGTTCTGCTTGCCGCCGGCAGGGCGAGCCGCATGGGCGAGGACGGGCCGCACAAGCTGCTGGCCGAGTTCGATGGCTCGCCACTGGTTCGACGTTCCGCCCTGACGGCTCTCTCAAGCGGAGCCGCCTCTGTCGTTGCGGTCACCGGCCATCGTCGCGGGGAAATCGAGGGCGCGCTTGCCGGGCTGGCGGTCGAGCGGGTCTATAATCCCGACTATGCCTCCGGCATGGCGAGCTCGCTTGTAGCGGGGATCGGCACGCCGGCGGCGCAACGGGCGGATGGTGTGCTGGTCATGTTGGCCGACATGCCGGGTGTCACGAGCGACGACCTGAAAGCGTTGATTGTGGCTTTCCGCCAGGCGAACGGTCAGGCAATCGTTAGGGCGGTGTCGCGCGGCAAGCGGGGCAATCCGGTCATTCTACCGCGAACAGTCTACGATGCCGTGATGCGTCTGGAGGGTGATGTCGGCGCCCGGCATATCATCGAGACATCAGGGCTCGCCGTCGTCGATGTGGATATCGGCGATGCCGCCCATCTCGATGTCGATACGCCCGAAGCCGTGCTCGCCGCCGGCGGTATTTTGAAGGGGTAGGGAATGGACAATATCGAGATCGAAGAGATGTTCCAGGCACTTGGTCCGGTGACGATCAAGCGCATGTTCGGCGGCAAGGGCATCTACCACATGGGCCGCATCCTTGCCATCGAACTGGATAGCGAGATGCTGCTGAAGGCCGACGAGATCAGCGCCCCGGAATTTGAGGAGGCAGGCGCCAGGCGCTGGGCCTATGAGGGCAAGAAGGGCAAACCGGTCAACATGCCCTACTGGTCGATCCCGGACGATGCTTTCGACGATCCGGATATCATGGCGCGCTGGGTGCGACTCGCCTACGAGGCGGCCGTGCGGGCGGATAAATAATTCAGCTAAAAATCGTCTTCGCTCAGATGAGCGATCGTCGCTTCTGCAAAAGCCGAAAGCGGTTGCGGCAGCTCGTTGCGGCCAAACCAGCCGAAATCGGAGAGCTTATCCGGCTCAACCAGACTTGCTTCGCCGGAAAAATCCTTGGTGACATAGATCAGCGAGATCCAGTGCTGCTGGTCGGCTTCTACGAGGACTTCAATGGCGCAGAGATAATCGATCTGGCCGATGGAGAGGCCGCTTTCCTCCTCGGCCTCACGGATGGCGGCTTTGGCGGCCGGCTCCATATGGTCGACCTTGCCGCCGACGATGCTCCAGAATCCGGCTTCCGGCGCCTTGAGGCGCTTATAGAGCAGCAATTTCCGATCCCGCAAAATTGCGAGACCGGTTCCTAATCCTGGGAAATCGATGCCGGGTTTCCCCATGCCGCGCGACCCTGTTAGCCCTTGGCGTTGGCTACGATCAGCATGAAAGCGGGGATATCGTCGCCGAAACCGACCGGAGTCGGGCCGTCATCGTGGTCGCGGTAACGGTTGCGGCGTTCACGATTGTCGTCATTGGCAGCGGGGAAGGGACGATTGTTGTTACGAGAACCGTTGTGGGACTTGTTGTTGTTCTCAGACTTGCGCTCGTTTCTCACGCTCTCGGCCTTTGCTGGTGCTGCTTCGATCACTTCAACGACGACATTATCTTCGACGTCGATATCAGATTTATGACTCGAGGCACTCCGGCCTCTGGGGCTGCGATCACGTTCGCGGCCTTTGCCTTTCGGCTCGCGGCGGCGAGAAGAACGAGTGTCGTCCCCGCCTTCTTCGGCCGGCGGCAGTGCCGAAAGGTCGCCGTTCAGCCACTGGACATCTTCGCCGATCAACTTTTCGATCGCGTCGATATGCTTGGTGTCGCGCTTGGTCACCAGGGTGAAAGCGGCGCCGGAGCGGCCGGCACGGCCGGTGCGGCCGATACGGTGGACATAATCTTCCGAATGGATCGGTACATCGAAATTGAACACATGGCCGACATCCGGAAGGTCGAGACCGCGTGCCGCGACGTCGGAAGCCACGAGAAGCTGGATCTGGCCGTCACGGAAGTTCTGCAACATCGTCGTGCGCGAGCGCTGGTCCATGTCGCCATGCAATGCGCCGACCGAGAAACCGTGGCGTTGGAGCGAACGGAAGAGGTCGGCCACATCTACCTTGCGATTGCAGAAGATGATGGCGTTCTTCAGGTCGGTCTGGGCGCGGATGAGATCGCGCAGAGCGGCACGCTTCTCGTAATCCTTGCCATGCGAGGCGACGAAGCGCTGTGTGACGGTCTTGGCCGTTGAGGCCGGCGCCGAGACTTCGACACGTTCCGGGTTCTGCAGGAAGCGGTCGGCCAACTTCTGGATTTCCGCCGGCATGGTGGCCGAGAAGAACAGGGTCTGGCGGGTAAAGGGAATGAGCTTGGCGATGCGCTCGATATCCGGAATGAAGCCCATGTCGAGCATGCGGTCGGCTTCGTCGATGACGAAGATCTCGACAGCGCTCATCAGCAGCTTGCCACGCTCGAAATGATCGAGCAGGCGGCCAGGTGTGCAGATCAGCACATCGGCGCCGCGCTCCAGCTTCCGGTCTTGTTCTTCGAAGGACACGCCGCCGATCAGCAGGGCGATGTTCAGCCGGTGATTCTTGCCGTACTTCTCGAAATTCTCGGCAACCTGCGCAGCGAGTTCGCGCGTCGGTTCGAGGATCAGCGTGCGCGGCATGCGAGCGCGGGCGCGGCCCTTTTCAAGCAGGGTCAGCATCGGCAGTACGAAGGAGGCGGTCTTGCCGGTGCCCGTCTGGGCGATGCCGCAGATGTCGCGGCGCTGCAGCGCAAAGGGAATGGCGCCGGCCTGGATCGGAGTCGGCGTGGTGTAGCCCGCGTCTGTTACAGCGGATAGGACTTTTTGGCTCAAGCCAAGGTCAGCAAATGTTGTCAAAGGGAAAACTATTTCCGTTCCGGTTCGGTCGAACACTCATGAGTCGACACGTTCTAGCGTGCCGCAATGCTGCGCGACATAGAACCAAATACCCGCGAAGTCAAGGAAAGCGGGCGCTTCGAAAAGCTTGGAGCCCATTCATAACGCAATTTTTAGATTAGCGCCATCTTTGTTGCTCGTTTGTCACAATTCTCGCGCCGAAATTGCCCCGATCCCATTGATATAACTTGCCAGCTTCATGCCGGCATTGATGAAATACATCGGGTCGATCGGGTGGCCATTTTCGCGGACTTCGTAATGCAGATGTGTACCGGTCGAACGTCCGGTGCTGCCGGCCAGACCGACGGCGTCGCCGGCCTTCACCGTATCGCCGGCCTTGACCAGCAATTCTTCCATATGACCGTAGCGCGTCGAGATGCCATCGCCGTGGTCGATCTCGACCATGTTGCCGTAACCGCCGGTCCAGCCGGCGGAAACGACCTTGCCTGGCGCCGTTGCCCTGACCCTCTCGCCCGGGCTGAAATGAAAATCGGTGCCGGTATGCAGCGCCAGCTTGCCGAAGAAAGGATCCTTGCGATTGCCGAAAGGACTGGTGATCAGCTTGCCCGGCGCGGGATTGCGGAATGGCAGGCTCTCGGCCGCGCCACGCACCGTCTCCAGACGCGTAAGCGCCGTATCGAGATCGGTCATGGATTGTTCGAACTGATCGACATTTTCAGGCGCGACATAGGGGCCGCCAACGCCTTCGTCGTCATTGCTGTCCTTGCTGGCGACGCTCGCCGTCACGGTAGGAACCTTGATGCCGACATTCTGCATGATCGACTGGATGTTGTCGGCGGTATCGGCGGCACCGGTTGTCAGGCGCTGAACGCGAGTCAATTGATCCTGCTCGATATGCTTCAGCGACAGCGTCACCCTGGAGAAGACGCGGTCGGCGCGGTCGGCGACTGTCTCGGGGGCGGGAACATAGGCGAGGGTGGAATTGTCGGGTGTGGCATCGGCGGGCTTGCCGCTCGATAGAAGCGTCTCGATTGCTTTCAGGCCGCCGGTCAATTCCGCATGATCACCCTTGTCTCCCCGACTACCGGTGGTCGCCGCATTGGCACCCTTATCCATCAGCCCGGAATTCTCGGCGCGGTCGAGCAGCGCATCGAGCTTGCCGTGGCGCGAGGACAGCGCCTGCTGCTGCTGCATCAGCTTGTCGACTTTTTTCTCCACGACCTGCTGGTCGAGAAGCTGGCGCGAGGTGACCCGGTCGACCTGGGCGCGCAGCGCAGCGATGCGATCCTCATAGTCATATTGCATCCGCGCCTGCCGGGCCATGGTTGCGCCGATCAGGTCGTCGCGCAGCACGAGATAGGAGGTCGCCAGGAGATAGCCGATCGAAAAGATGCCGATGAGACAGACGGAGAGTGCTGCCATCCATGGACGGACGGTCATGTGACGCACCGTGTCGCCGCTTGCCACGATGATGGTGTGACACTGTTTCTGTTTACCGAAAACCCGGTTTTGAGGCTTCGTTGTCACCGAGAATCTCCCAATCGACGCATTCTCGCATCCATTGTGGAAGTAGACGGATTTATGGTTAATGATTGCTTTATGCTGCACTACTAGAAAATTGAAAAGCTCTTGTATTTTGGTATGTTATGCATTGCTTGTGGATGTAAGCGAGCGATAGAATGACGGCGTCAAGCCAGCTTCGGCGCGGGCGATGTCATTGAACGGCGCCTTCAGCGAACCACGGAAATTGGAGCGCACCAGCTCCTGGAATGTGCGGGCTGGATCCCGCTTTTCCCGGGCGCAGAGGAAACGAAACCATTTGGCGCCGACGGCCACATGGCCTTTCTCGTCATTGTAGATGACATCGAGCACGGCGGCACTTTCCATATCGCCGGTTTCCCGCATCTTTGCCTGCAGCGCCGGCGTCACGTCGAGACCTCGCGCCTCGAGAATGAGCGGGACGACGGCGAGGCGAGCAGTCAGATCGGTGCGGGTCGCGTGCGCGGCCTGCCACAGGCCGTCATGGGCCGGCAGATCGCCATAGTCGGCGCCGAGATCGCGCAGGCGGGCGCGCACCATCTTGAAATGCTTGGCCTCCTCGAAGGCGACCTGCATCCAGCCATCGAAAAAGGAATTGGGCACCGGGCCGGTCGCAAAGCGCGCGACAATATCGAGCGCCAGGTCGACCGCATTCAGCTCGATATGGGCGATGGCATGCAGCAGCGCGATACGGCCTTGCAGCGTGTGCAGCGAACGCTTTTTCATGTGTTTCGGTGGCACCAGTTCCGGCTTCTCCGGTCGACCGGGACGATCAGCGAGCGGCGGATCGAGCGGCGAGCGCAGCGACAGGGTGCGTGCGAACCAGCGGGTAGCCGTCTCCTGAGCAAGCGTCGTCTTGCGGTCGAGATCGGTCGCACGGATGGCGGCGATGGCGCCGCCGCGCAGCGAGGTGATTGTCTCGATGTCCGCCGATTCCGACATCGTCATCAAAGTCCCTTCACGGCAGCCAGGACTTCTTCGACGTGGCCGGCCACCTTGACCTTATCCCAGATGCGCGCGATTCGTCCGTCTGCCCCAATCAGGAAGGTCGAACGGACGACGCCCATATAGGTCCGGCCATACATGCTCTTCTCTCGCCAGACGCCATAAGCCTCGGCGGCAGTCTTTTCTTCATCGGCGGCAAGGGGAACGGACAGGTCGTATTTTTTCACGAACTTGTCATGGCTCTTGACCGAATCCGGCGACATGCCGAGGATCAAAGCGCCGGCCTTTTTGAAGTCCGCCGCAAGCGCGGTGAAAGCGATCGATTCGGCGGTGCAGGCGGACGTATTGTCCTTGGGATAAAAGAAGATCACCAACGGTTTGCCGGCAAAGTCTGCGAGGCTTATGCGGCCACCGCCATCGCGCGGAAGGTCGAAATCCGGGGCTTTGTCGCCGATTGCTAATTCAACCGCTGGGATTTTGGACACGGGAAAACCTTTCTTTTGCCGGTATTTTAGATGACACTGGGCATCAGCCATATATACTGTAGCGGTATGCCGTCCACATCGGACGCAGCGTCACCAACAAAATTGCGAAGAATGAAAGGGACGCACGGGAGTGATCCGAGGCGAAAAGATTATATTCCGCAAGAAGGATCTCGTCTCACTCGACCACTTGCCTTCCGCTCAGGTCGACGATCCCATGATCGTGCATGTGCCGGAGCCTGCCCGCCGGAACCGTTCGCATGTCTGGCACGTCTGCCGCATCACTCTTGTCTTCATCACCTTCCTTCTCCTGATCGGTGGTGCGCTTGTCGCCACCATCGAGAGCGGTATCTTCGACCAGCCTCTGTCGCAGAAGGCGCAGTCGGCACTCGATGAGGCGATCGGGCCGCGCTACAAGGCGGAGGTTGGCTCGACCGTCGTCCGGTTCACGCCGAGCCTGCGGCTGGCGCTCGAGGCCCACGACGTCAATGTGGTCGACCAGGAAAGCGGCAAGCATCTATCGACCATGTCTTCGGTCAGCATGGAACTGGATCCCCTGGCGCTTGTCGAAGGCCGCGTCGCGGTCGCCAATGTTTCGGCTGAAGGCATCGCGCTCGATACCTCGTTGTTGCCGCAAGGCGATCCCGTCGATCTGACGACTCTACGTGTCGACGCTTTGCCGCAGGCACTGAATTCAGCCTTCGACAATCTGGATTTCCTGGAGCGCTTCGTTCAGCGCGGCGGTACGAACTCGGTGCGTATTTCCGGCTTTGCCGTCAAGCTTGCGCGGCACGAAGGGGAGCCGATCTCGCTCGTGGTGGATAATCTCACCTTCGAACGCAGCGGGCCGACAGCGTTGCATCTCTATGGAGAGGTTGCCATCAATGGCTCCCTGGCGACGCTGGATGTGGTCGCCGATCAGCAGGAGACCGGCCATAGCTCTTCGCTGACGGCGAAACTCGCCAATGTCGACCTGAAGCCGTTGACCATGGCCTATGACCAGAACGGCACGCCGCGCCAGGGCATCATGAGCCTTGCCGGCATGACGGTCACCGCGGTGCGCGGCGGCGAGGGTGTCGATCCGAAGCTCAGCGCCTCCATCGATGTCCAGCCCGGCACGCTATACATGGACCGCGACAAGCAGGACCTGACGCAGGCCAATATCAACCTTGCCTATGACTTCACGCGCCAGAAGCTTGAGATCGTGCAGTCGAAGGCGCAGTTCGTCGGCACCATCGTACCCTTCTCCGGCGCTCTCATCGATCTCGACCGCATCGATGCCAATGCCGACAAGGGCTTCGGCATCGACTTCCTGATTCGCGGGGGCACTGCGGCCTCCTCGATTTCCGGCGAGCAGCCTGTCAGCTTCGACGGGCAGGCGACGGGACGCTTCCTGGCGGCGACCAAGGAACTTCAATTCGAGAATATCGGCATTTCGACACCGCTCGGCGCACTGTTCGGCTCGCTGCATATGAAGCTCGGCGACAGCTCGCCGGAAATCAGCTTCGGCGGCCGCGCCGACAAGCTGGATACCACCGCGATCAAGCAGCTCTGGCCGTTCTGGATGGCGTCCAAGCCGCGCGTCTGGGTGGAGAGTAATCTCTTCGGCGGCACTGTGACCAACGCGGTCATCTCGGTTTTCATCCCCGCCGGACGGCTGAGGGAGGCTGCGCAGACCGGCAAGTTGCAGCTTGGAACGGATGAGCTGCACATCGCCTTCGATATCGACAACACCCGTCTCGATGTGCCCGGTGAAATCCCGCCGCTACGCGATACCAAGGCGCATTTCGACCTGACGGGTCCGACGATGAGCGTCGATATTGCGAGCGCGACCTCCTATTTTTCCAGCGGCCGGTCGGTGACGCTGAGCGGCAGCAATTTCTCGATCCCGTCAGCCTATGACAAGCCGCTGATGGCGGAGCTTAATCTCGCAATATCCGGCACCGGCGATGCGATCGGCGAGCTGCTGACCTATAAGCCGCTGGAAGTACTGCAGAGAACCGAATTCAAGCCGGAGAACTTCAACGGCAAGATCGTCGCCAATGTCGAGGCGACCATCGGCCTGCTCAGCGATCAGAAGCCGCCGCCGCCCGTTTGGAAGGCGAACCTGCAGCTTAGCAATGTCGACGTGCTGAAGCCGATGAACAATCGTAAGGTCACCAATCTTACGGGTGATATCGACGCCGATCCTCAAGCCGTGCATCTGAATGCTCAGGCCCAGATCGATGGCATTCCCGCACAGATCGATATGGTTGAGCCCACGGACAGCAAATCGCCGGCCAAACGCAGCCGCGTGATTACGGCCACGCTCACGGACGCGCAACGCAATTCCGTCATACCGGGCCTCAACGACATCGTAGACGGCCCCGTCAAGCTGGAACTCACGCGCATCGATGAGGATCGCCAGGCCGTCAAGATCGATCTCGGCAAGGCGGCCCTGACGGTGCCGTGGATCGGTTGGTCGAAGGGCAGCGGTATTCCGGCCACCGCCCAGTTCGAGGCCTCCGGACCGGACAGCCAGACGGCGCTGAAGAATTTCGTCCTCAAGGGCGACGGTTTTGGCGTCAGTGGCGATCTCGTCGTCAGCAAGGGCGGCCTGACATCAGCCAATTTCAGCAGCGTCAAACTCTCGGCGCTCGATGACTTCGCCCTGTCGGTCAAGCACGGCAAGAGCGGTGCCTATGACATATCGGTTTCCGGCAACTCGGCGGACCTGCGGCCGGTTCTCGCGCGGCTGAAGGCATCGTCGAGCGGAGGAAATGGTGGCAGCGCAGACGATTCATCCAGCGCGACGGTCCGCGCCAATATCGACAAGGTCATCGGTTTCAACGACGAATCGATCCGCAATCTCAAGGGTGTCTATTCCGTTTCCGGTGGACACATTGTAGCGGCGGATTTTTCCGGGCTCACCGATAGCGGCGAAGCCGTGGTCAGCCAGATGAGCAAGGGCGGTGGCAGCGGCACCATTCGTATCACCAGCGGCGATGCCGGCGCGGTGGCGCGCTTTGCCGACCTCTACAAGCACCTGAAGGGTGGCCTTCTCAACCTGTCGCTGCGCTCCACCGGCCCTGATGCATGGGACGGTTCGTTGGATATCCGCAGCTTCGCCATCATCGATGAAAAGAAGCTCTCGACCATCGTTTCCACGCCGAGCGGCAAGAATGGGAAGAGCCTGAATTCAGCCGTCAAGCAGAACATCGACACGCGTTCGCAGAGTTTCGATCGCGGTTTCGCGCGGCTGGTGTTCCGTAATGGTGCGCTTGCGGTGGAAAACGGCGTCGTGCGCGGCACACAGGTGGGCGCAACCTTTCAAGGAACGGTCAAGGACGCCAAGGGCAACATGGACCTGACCGGCACCTTCATGCCCGCCTACGGTCTCAACCGGCTGTTCGCGGAAGTCCCGATCGTCGGCTTCATCCTCGGCAACGGCAGCGACCGCGGCCTGATCGGCATTACCTTCCGGGTGACCGGCACGATCGAAAAATCGAGCATGCAGATCAACCCGCTATCGATCATCGCGCCGGGTGTTTTCAGGCAGATCTTTGAGTTTTGAGGAAATAAGCGACGAGCCGGGAGCCGGAATGGCATGAACCAGAACATTGCCCATATTGCCATCGTCGTTCGAGACTATGACAATGCAATCGACTTCTATGTGAACAAGCTCGGGTTCGTCCTGGTTGAGGACAGCTATCAGCCAGAGCAGGACAAGCGCTGGGTTGTCGTCAAGCCAAGGGGCGATGGCGCGGCCTCGCTGCTGCTTGCGCGTGCCTCCTCATCCCATCAGGAGAGTTATATTGGTGACCAGGCTGGGGGACGGGTGTTCCTGTTTCTCCAGACCGATGATTTCTGGCGCGACTATGCCGTCTACCTCGAAAAAGGGATCGAATTCACGCGGGAGCCGAAGCAGGCGGATTATGGGATTGTCGCTGTTTTCAAGGATCTTTACGGCAATCTGTGGGATCTGGTGCAGTTCACCAATGGACGGTCGTAAGCTCCGATTTCTATGGAGATAAAATGAAAATGGCCGGTGCGATGCACCGGCCATTTTCATTCGTTTGATGTCTGCCCGCTCAAGCAGCCGGGCGCACCAGGATGTGCTTCTTCTTGCCGAGCGACAGCTTGATGACGCCATCGGCGGTGATTTCGCCGCTGCCGATCAGCTTGCGTTCGTCGCTGATGGGCTGGTCGTTGATACGTACGGCTCCGCCCTGGACATGACGGCGCGCTTCACCGTTCGATGCGGCGAGGCCAGCGCGGACGATCAGCGACAGCAGGCCGATGCCGGCGTCGAGTTCGGAAGCGGGGACATCGACCGACGGCAGGTTCTCGGAAAGGCCGCCTTCCTCGAAAGTCTTGCGCGCGGTCTCGGCGGCAAGCTCCGCAGCCTCGCGACCGTGCAGGATGGCGGTGACTTCCGTCGCCAGGATCTTCTTCACTTCATTGAGTTCCGAGCCGGCAAGCGCGGAGAGGCGAGCAATCTCGTCCATCGGCAGCGTGGTGTAGAGCTTCAGGAAGCGGGAAACGTCCGCATCCTCGGTGTTGCGCCAGTACTGCCAGAAGTCATAGGCCGAGAGTAGGTCGGCATTCAGCCAGACCGCGCCGGAGGCAGACTTGCCCATCTTGGCACCCGAGGAGGTGGTCAGCAGCGGCGAGGTCAGCGCGTAGAGCTGCTTTGTCCCCATGCGGTGACCAAGGTCTATGCCGTTGACGATGTTGCCCCACTGGTCCGAACCGCCGATTTGCAGGCGGCAATCGTAACGCTTGGCCAACTCGACGAAATCGTAGGCTTGCAGGATCATGTAGTTGAATTCGAGGAAGGACAGCGACTGCTCGCGATCCAGGCGCGTCTTGACGCTGTCGAAGGACAGCATGCGGTTGACCGAGAAATGCCGGCCGACGTCGCGCAGAAATTCGAGGTAATTCAGCGAGCGCAGCCATTCGGCGTTGTTGATCATCAACGCGTCCTTCGGGCCATCGCCATAGGTGAGGTAGCTGGAAAAAACGCGCTTGATCGAGGCGATGTTGCTTTCGATCGTGTCCACGGTCATCAGCTGGCGCGCCTCATCCTTGAAGGAGGGGTCGCCGACCATGCCGGTGCCGCCGCCCATCAGCGAGACGGCACGGTGACCGGTCGCCTGCAGCCAGTGCAGCATCATGATCTGCATCAGCGAGCCAACATGCAGGCTCGGTGCCGTGGGATCGAAGCCGATATAGGCGGTCACGGTTTCCTTGGCGAAAAGGTCGTCGAGCCCGGCTTCATCGGAAATCTGGTGGATGAAGCCGCGCTCTTGCAGGGTGCGCAGGAAATCGGATTTGAACTCAGCCATGATCTTGGTCTCTCGGGCGCCGCATCTCTATGTCGTGCGGCGAAATCGCTGTTGTTGAACTATCGCGGCGCGTTTAGCACTGATTTCGCGGCGCGTCACCATTTGGTTGGACGGCGCATCGGAAGTTTCAGCAAAACCGAGAAGACGATCGATCTGCTCTGCCGGTCGCAGCATCTCGGCGCGAATAGGACGCCAGATCGCCGCGAAGGGGCCGAAAATGCGCCCAGCATTCGCCGAAATTACATCCAATAGTCGTCTCACCATTGATCCCGCGTGCACCACATGTTTCACGAAAGAAACCGGTATGTCACCTTTGTTTTCGGTAATGGGATTGTCGTCCATAAGGGCGATCTGGGCATGGCTTGCCATGGTCCTGGTATTGACTGGTCTTGCTGTTGCGGGTCCGGCCGAAGCACAAAACTCCATGGAAAAGCGAATAGCGCTCGTCATCGGCAATTCGGCCTACAAGGCCGGCGCATTGCCGACGCCGGCGAATGATGCGGGTCTGATTGCGCAGACGCTGCAGGCCGCCGGCTTCGACGTGATTGGCGCGCGCGACCTGAACCAGGACGGGCTGCGCGATGCGCTGCGCGACTTTCTCGCCAAGGCGAATGCTTCCGGCCCCGATACGATCGCTTTCGTCTATCTGGCCGGCTATGGGCTTCAATATCAGGGCGACAACTATTTCGTGCCGGTCGACGCACAGATCGCCAATGCCACCGACGTTCCGGTCGAAGCCATCCGGGTTAGCGATTTCACCAGGTCGCTGGCGGCGATCAGGAACAGAGGCAGTATCGTTGTCCTAGATGCCGCGCGCGCCAATCCATTCGCGCAATCCAATCAGCCACTTGCGGGCGGCCTGGCGCTTGTCGATGCCGATGCCAATCAGCTGATCGCGTTCAATGCCGCGCCCGGCACAGTGGCGCCGCCGGAGGCGGGGCCTTATGGTGCCTATGCACATGCCTTGGCGGAAATGATGCGCGTCGGCGGCCTTCCGCTCGGCGACGTGTTCGACCGTACGCGGCTGCGGGTCGGCGACCTCAGCAAGGGCGCGCAGATATCATGGGATGCCTCGAAGTTTGGCGGAGCATTCACATTCCTCGATCGTGGCCCCGATGCACCCGCAGTCCAGGCTTCCAGCTACAATAGCGCCACCATGCGCACGAAGGCGATCCGCGATTTCGATGAGAGAGACGCCTATTTCGCCGCGCTCGACCGCGACACCCTGGCGGGCTACGAAGACTTCCTTGCCGCCTATCCGGATGATCCGATGGCAAGGCGCGTTCGCGCCATCATCGCCGCCCGTCGCGAGGCGATCACATGGCGCGAGACCTGGGGTGCGGATACGCCGGAAGCCTATTGGTCCTATCTGAGGCGCTATCCGCGCGGCCCGCATGTGTGGGACGCCCGTCGCCGCCTGGAACATTTCGAGGCAGCGCTTGAGCCGCCGCCGTCGTTTACGGTGATCGAATATGACGTGCCTCCGCCGCCGCCGCCGGAGATCGTCTATGTCGATCGGCCTATCCTCTATTTCGATGATGCCGATTTCGGTTATGCCCCACCGCCGCCGGTCGTTTTCCTGGCGCCGCCGCCTCCGGATTTCGTCGTGCTGGCGCCGCCACAGCCGTCGATCGATCTCTATGTCCTGCCGGCACCGGTTTTCGTTCCGGTTCCTCAATGGGTGCTCCCGCCGCGCGACATAGCGCCGCCTGAGAACAACGTCATTTTCAACAATATCCACAATACGGTCGTCAACAACACGGTCATCAATAACAACACGACCGTCAATCAGAGCACGGCTGCTCCCGCAGCACCGGGCCTGACGACGGCGCAGAAATTGACCGGCGCCGCTGTTGTCGCCGGCGCGAGTGCCGCGGCACTGCATGTCGCTTTGCCACCCTCGGTGCAGAAGCACGCCGCAATCATTCAGAAGCAAAGTCCGGCCGCCGCGACGAAGGTTCCGGCAGTTAGCCCGGTACCCGCAGGACAGCCGCAGAACACACATGCGCTTCCCGGCACGAAGGGCCAGCCATTGCCGCTTGTCGGCAACACGCAGGTGACGCCCAAACAGATTCAAGCAAAGAAGCCCCAATCTTCGCAGCCTGTTGCCAATAGCGTGCAGAATCCGGTGTCGACGGCAAAGCCAGCGGCTCATGCTCAAGCAGCGCCAGCGGCTGCTATTGGCGCACCCGCAAAGCCGAAGGTCGTCGCTGTCGCGCCGCCGCGCCATGCGGCTCCCAGGCCAGCTCCACAGGCCAAACCTGCGCCCCAGATGGCACGACAGGCGCCTGCGCCGCATGTAGCAGCGCCAGCGAGAGCGCCGGCTGCCAAACCTCAGGCTCAGCCAAAGCCTCAACCGCAGCCCAAGATTGTGCAGCAGGCTAAACGGCCACCACTGGCACATCCGCCGCAAAAGCCGCCGGTGAAGAAATGTGGAGCGCCCGGCCTGCCCGCATGTCATTGAGTGATGTCACCGTATAAGCGACATCGGGACGGATGGCTGCCAGGGATTACCCATTGGCGGCTTCCGTTTGCCGCGACGATGATATCGGCGTATCGCTATTGTTGAGCCGTCGCCGCGGGTTTAACACTGATCTGTCGGCTCCTCCTGTCAGGTACGAGCCGAATAATTCAGCGGGATCGGAAAGACATCGGCTGATGAGCGACACAATCATATTGGAAACACCTCGTCTCGTTCTGACGATGTGGCACAAGGGCGATGCAGCGCTGATTCAGCGGTTGCATTCGACCATCGATACGACCCGCTATCTCTCGGGCGCCGCGCCGTGGACGCTGGAGAAGGCCGAGGAGCGGCTGAAGAGCTGGTTCGACGAGCAGGCTCGCGACGGTGTGACCAAATACAAGATGCTCAGGCACGACGACGGTCGCTTTATCGGCCGGGCAGGCTTCTCGCGTTTCCAGGGAGAGCGTGGTCGCGGTGAATTCGAACTCGGCTATTCGCTGAGCCGGGAGGCCTGGGGTAATGGCTATGCGACAGAAATCGCGGGCGCCTTGGCGGAGTGGTTCTTCAAGCGCGGTATTGCGAAGCGGTTCATCGCCTTCACTCACCCGGAAAACGCCGCCTCGCAGCGGGTTCTGCGTAAAATCGGAATGCAAGAAAGCCCGCCGATGGTGATCGACGGGCTCGCGTGTCCAACTTTTGGGATGTCGCGGTAAGAGGCGAGCCTCTTACCTGATCCGCTTGGCTGCCGGTTCCGGCACCAGTTCGCCGTTCAGGCGACGATCGAGGTAGTCCTCGCATTCGCCCATGAGCGTGTCGACCTGGCCATTGAAGAAGTGATTGGCGCCGGAGACGAGCTTGTGGGTGATGAGAATGCCCTTCTGCGTCTTAAGCTTCTCGACGAGACCGTTGACGTCCTTTTCCGGGGCAACCTTGTCGGCATCGCCGTTGATGATCAGGCCGGAGGACGGGCAGGGCGCCAGGAACGAGAAGTCGTAGATGTTCGGCTGCGGCGCGATCGACATGAAGCCTTCGATCTCGGGGCGGCGCATCAGCAACTGCATGCCGATCCAGGCGCCGAAGGAATAGCCGGCAACCCAACAGCTTTTCGAATCGGGATGCAGGCTCTGCACCCAGTCGAGCGCCGAAGCGGCATCCGACAATTCACCGGCGCCATGGTCGAATTCGCCCTGGCTACGGCCGATGCTGCGGAAGTTGAAGCGAAGCGTGGTGAAGCCGCGCTTCTGGAACATATAGAAAAGCTGGTAGACGACCTGATTGTTCATCGTCCCGCCGAACTGCGGATGGGGGTGCAGGATGATCGCGATCGGGGCGCTCTTTTCCTTGGAGGGTTGATAGCGGCCTTCAAGGCGGCCTGCGGGGCCGTTGAAAATAACTTCGGGCATCGATACTCCGGCTCTTCTTTTTCTGCGTTCAAACCAGGTGGGACGCAGCAAGTTGACTTGACGAATGCGCTCATCTTTTCTAGAACGCAGTTTAGAACAATTCGAAACTTGGTACGGTCTTCCACGCGTTGCTTGTTCAACGGTTTGTGGAACGTGTCATAAGGCATGCCCGGTCGAAATTTCAAGGAAAATGAACCGGGCGGCGCAACAAGGCTTCGTCAGGCAGGAAGAAGATTATGGCCGCACCGCGCCTTTATCTCGACTGGAATGCCACCGCTCCGCTCCACCCGGCGGCGCGCGATGCTATGTTGCATGCCTTGGATCTATATGGAAACCCTAATTCCGTGCATGGCGAGGGCAGGGCAACGCGGGCGGCGATCGAGGCCGCGCGTCGGCAGGTTGCAAGCCTGACGGGTGCCGAGCCGGCGCATGTCGTCTTCACCAGCGGCGCGACCGAAGCCGCCAACATGGTGCTGACGCCGGAATTTCGCATGGGCCGCACGCCGCTTGCGATCGGCCGCCTCTATATCTCGGCGATCGAACATCCGGCCGTGCGCGAAGGCGGGCGGTTTGCGAAGGACAAGATCAGCGAGATTCCGGTGACGCCGGAAGGGACGGTCGATCTGGCCGCGCTGGAGACGATGCTTGCCGCGCATGACAAGGCTGATGGCTTGCCGATGGTGGCGATCATGCTTGCCAACAACGAGACCGGCATTCTTCAGCCCGTGTCCGACGCGGCAAAGATCGTGCAGGCGTTCGGCGGTGTGTTTGTTGTCGATGCGGTTCAGGCCGCGGGCCGGGTTCCGCTGGATATCAATGTGATCGGCGCGGATTTCCTCATCGTCTCGTCGCATAAAATCGGCGGGCCGAAAGGGGTAGGCGCATTGATCTCTCGCGGCGAAGTGCTGATGCCGAAGCCGTTGATCCATGGCGGGGGCCAAGAAAAGGGCCATCGCTCGGGCACGGAAAACGCGCTTGGTGTCATCGGCTTTGGTGCGGCCGCGACAGCGGCGATCGCCGAGCTCAATAGCCGCAATGCGGGTGTGGCAAAGCTCCGTGACCGGCTGGAGGCGGGCATGAAGCTTGCCGCGCCCGATGTCATCATTCATGGCGAAGGCGGTGCGCGGGTGCCGAATACCAGCTTCTTCACCCTGCCGGGGCTGAAGTCCGAAACCGGGCAGATCGCCTTCGATCTCGAAGGTGTGGCGATTTCGGCAGGCTCGGCCTGTTCGTCCGGCAAAGTTGGCGAAAGCCATGTGCTGTCGGCGATGGGCTGCGATCCGAAGCTCGGGGCGTTGCGCATTTCGCTCGGATTTACGACGACCGAAGAGGATGTCGAGCGCGCGATTGCCGCCTTCGCCAGAATTGCCGGACGACGCAAACCTGCGGGCGCTGCGGCCTGACGACTTACAATTTTGCGGAAACATAAATTTCCGCTTGCCAAGTGGGCTGAAAAGTCCCTTTTGGCCGACTACATAGAGGGTAGGCGAAAGTCTACTGAAACGTTGACAAGCTGCCGGACCTTGGATCCGGCGAGATTGGAGAACGACATGGCTGCCGTCCAAGAAACAATCGATCAGGTTCGTCTGATCGACGTGGACCAGTACAAGTATGGTTTTGAGACCATCATCGAAATGGACAAGGCTCCGAAAGGCCTGTCCGAGGATATTGTTCGCTTTATTTCCGCCAAGAAGCAGGAACCGGAGTGGATGCTCGAATGGCGTCTGGAGGCTTACCGCCGCTGGCTGACGCTGGAAGAGCCCACCTGGGCGCGAGTCGACTATCCGAAGATCGACTTCAACGACATTTATTATTACGCCGCGCCGAAGACCACGCCCGGTCCGACCTCGCTTGACGAAGTCGATCCGGAACTCTTGAAGGTCTATGAAAAGCTCGGCATTCCCTTGCGTGAGCAGGAAATTCTCGCCGGTGTCGAGCGCCCAAAGATTGCCGTCGATGCGGTGTTCGATTCGGTCTCGGTGGTCACCACCTTCAAGGAAGAGCTGAAGAAGGCCGGCGTGATCTTCATGTCGATCTCGGAAGCTGTCCGCGAACATCCCGATCTCGTGCGCAAATATCTTGGCACCGTCGTTCCGACGACTGACAATTATTATGCGACGCTGAATTCGGCCGTGTTCACCGATGGTTCCTTCGTCTTCGTGCCGAAGGGTGTTCGGTGCCCGATGGAGCTGTCCACTTACTTCCGTATCAACGAGAAGAACACCGGCCAGTTCGAGCGCACGCTGATCATCGCCGAAGAGGGAGCCTATGTTTCCTATCTCGAAGGCTGCACGGCGCCGCAGCGCGACGAAAACCAGCTGCATGCGGCGGTGGTCGAGCTGGTTGCCTTGGATGACGCCGAGATCAAGTACTCGACGGTTCAGAACTGGTATCCGGGCGACAAGAACGGCAAGGGCGGCATCTACAACTTCGTCACCAAGCGTGGCGATTGCCGTGGCCATCGCTCGAAGATCTCCTGGACGCAGGTCGAGACCGGTTCTGCGATCACCTGGAAGTATCCGTCCTGCATCCTGCGCGGCGACGACAGCCGCGGCGAGTTCTACTCGATCGCCGTTTCCAACGGCCATCAGCAGGTCGACAGCGGCACCAAGATGATCCATCTCGGCAAGAACACGTCGAGCCGCATCGTGTCGAAGGGCATCGCTGCCGGCGTCTCGCAGAACACCTATCGCGGCCAGGTCTCGGCTCACCGCAAGGCGTCCAACGCGCGTAACTTCACGCAATGCGACTCGCTGTTGATCGGCGACAAGTGCGGCGCGCATACCGTGCCTTACATCGAGGCGAAGAACTCGACGGCGCAGTTCGAGCATGAAGCCACGACGTCGAAGATTTCCGAGGATCAGCTGTTCTACTGCCTGCAGCGCGGCATCCCAACCGAAGCGGCGATCGCACTGATCGTCAACGGCTTCGTCAAGGAAGTCCTGCAGGAACTGCCGATGGAATTTGCCGTCGAAGCGCAGAAGCTGATCGGCATCTCGCTGGAAGGCAGCGTGGGGTGATGGCCGCAGTAGAGACAGTCACACTCTTCCGCCCAGTTGGATTGGAGGAGTTGAAGCTGATCGAAGAGAGCGGCTGGAAAGCCTTCCCGCCACGACTTCCGGATCAGCCGATTTTCTATCCTGTGACGAACGAAGGTTACGCAGCTCAGATTGCAAGAGACTGGAATACCAAGGTCGGATCACAGCGCGGTTACGTAACACGTTTTGATGTAAATGCCGCTTATGTATCGCGTTTTGAACGCAAGATCGTTGGTGGACGAGAACATGAAGAGCTTTGGGTGCCAGCGGAAGAACTCGACGAATTCAATCGCAATATCATAGGCGCGATTGTTGTAACGCAGAGCTTCATGCCGGCAGACGACCGCTAAACCTATAGAGACAAGCACCGTTGGTTCGATAACCAATCGCCAAGGGTGGGATGAAGGAAACGAATATGCTTGAAATCAAGAACCTGCATGCCCGTATCGCCGAAGACGGCACTGAGATCATCCGTGGTCTGAACCTGACGGTGAAGGCCGGCGAAGTTGCTGCCATCATGGGGCCGAACGGCTCCGGCAAGTCGACGCTCTCCTATATCCTTGCCGGCCGTGACGACTACGAAGTGACCGAAGGCGATATCCTCTATAACGGCGAGAGCATTCTCGAACTCGACGCTGCCGAGCGCGCCGCCAAGGGTATCTTCCTGGCGTTCCAGTATCCGGTCGAAATCCCGGGCGTTGCCACCATGCAGTTCCTGAAGGTGGCGATGAACGAGCAGCGCAAGGCGCGCGGCGAGGCTGAATTGACGACGCCGGACTTCATGCGTCGCGTCAAGGAAGCCGCTGGCAAGCTGCAGATCAACACCGAGATGCTGAAGCGTCCGCTGAACGTCGGTTTCTCCGGCGGTGAGAAGAAGCGCGCCGAGATCCTGCAGATGGCGCTCCTGGAGCCGCAGCTTTGCGTCCTCGACGAAACCGACTCCGGTCTCGACATCGACGCGCTGAAGATCGTCGCCGACGGCGTCAACGCTCTGCGTTCGCCCGACCGCGCCGTGATTGTCATCACCCACTATCAGCGCCTGCTCGACTACATCGTTCCGGACACCGTTCACGTCCTCTACAAGGGCCAGGTGATCAAGTCCGGCGACAAGACGCTGGCGCATGAACTCGAAGCCAACGGCTATGCCGACATCATTGGGGCTGCGGCCTGATCGGGGCGGAAAGGATACGTCGATGAACGTTCAGACGACGACCCGCCTGACTGCCGCGGAAACCGCGTTGATCGAGGCTTACAACAACCAGCTGGGCGACTTGCCGGGTGACGGCGAAGTCTTCGCCGTCCGCGACCGCTTGCTGGATGATCTCAAGACCGCCGGCCTGCCGACACGGCGCTTCGAGGCTTGGCACTATACCGATTTCAAAAACCTGCTGCGCACGGTTCCGACCGATCTCGGCACTGGCAGTGTCGAGCCGCTGCCGCCGACGGCTGCCGGTTCGGCCGTTCTTTCGGTTCTGCAGGGCCACGCGGCCGGCAAGACTTCGGTGGACGGCCTGGTTGTCAGCCGTTATGTCGATAGTCTGACGGACGGCACGGCCGCTGCCGGCCTGGAAGCGCTCGGCAAGGACGACGCTATCGGCCGCATCAATGCCAGCTTCGTTCGCGATGGCTATGTCATTGATTTTCCCGACGGCACCGAACTCGATGCACCGCTGGAAATCCAGTTCATCCATGCCGGCGGGCAGATTCACAGCCGTCTGCCTGTTACGTTCGGCGCAGGTGCCAAGGCAACCGTGATCGAGCGTCACGAGGGTGTTCCGGGTGCTGCGGCGCTGGTGTCCTCGATCAGTGACATCACGGTCGGTAAGGGCGCCGAAGTGACCTGGATCATCCTGCAGGAGCAGGGTTCCGAGGACACGCATCTCGGTCAGATCCGTGTGGATCTCGGCGCGGACGCCAAGCTGAAGCTGTTCGTCATCAATGCCGGCGGCAAGCTGGTACGCCAGGAACTGCATATCAAGGTTTCGGGCGAGGGCGCAGAGCTCTCGCTGCGCGGCGTCAATCTGCTCGGCGGCGATACGCATACCGATGTGACGATGGTGCTTGGCCATGACGTGCCGCACACCAGCTCGACGGAAATCGTCCGCAACGTGGTGTTCGACCGCGCTCGCGGCGTCTTCCAGGGCATGATCCGGGTCGCTCCGGATGCGCAGAAGACCGACGCCAAAATGGCCTGCAACACGCTGCTGATGTCCGACGATGCAGAGTTCTCCGTCAAGCCGGAGCTCGAAATCTTCGCTGACGACGTGCAGTGCGGCCATGGCGCCACCGTCGCCGATATCGACAGCAACCATCTCTACTACCTGATGGCGCGCGGCATTCCGAGGAACAAGGCTCGCGCCATGCTGGTCAATGCCTTCGTCGCCGAAATTGTCGAAGAGCTGGAAGACGAGGCACTGGTCGAGGCGCTGGAAGGCGTTATCTTTGCCTGGCTCGAAAAGCACGCCTGATTGATTGGAGCAATGCTCGTGGACAAGATCGTACCAGCCACCGCCTATGACGTTGAAGCGATCCGCCGGGATTTTCCGATCCTGTCGACGACCGTTCACGGCAAGCCGCTGGTCTATCTCGACAACGGCGCATCGGCGCAGAAGCCGCAGGTCGTGATCGACGCCATATCGCATGCCTATTCGAGCGAATATGCCAATGTGCACCGTGGCCTGCACTTTCTCTCCAATGCCGCCACCGAGGCCTATGAAGCTGCGCGCGAAAAGGTGCGCCGCTTCCTGAATGCGCCCTCGGTGGACAATATCGTCTTCACCAAGAACTCGACCGAGGCGATTAATACGGTTGCCTATGGCTGGGGCATGCCCAAGATCGGCGAGGGCGACGAGATCGTCATCTCGATCCTGGAGCATCACTCCAATATCGTGCCCTGGCATTTCATCCGCGAGCGGCAGGGCGCCAAGCTGGTCTGGGTGCCGGTCGATGACGAGGGCGCGTTCCACATCGAGGATTTCGAAAAGAGCCTGACGGAACGCACCAAGCTCGTCGCCATCACCCATATGTCGAACGCTTTCGGCACCGTCGTTCCGGTGAAGGAAATCTGCCGCATCGCCCATGAGCGCGGCATTCCGGTGCTCATCGACGGTTCGCAGGGTGCCGTGCATATGCCCGTCGATGTGCAGGATATCGACTGCGACTGGTATGTCATGACCGGCCACAAGCTCTACGGTCCCTCGGGGATCGGCGTGCTCTATGGCAAGAAGGACAGGCTTGCCGAGATGCGGCCCTTCCAGGGTGGCGGCGAGATGATCTTCGATGTCACCGAGGAGAACGTGACATACAACGAGCCGCCACATCGTTTCGAGGCCGGCACGCCGCCGATCGTGCAGGCGATCGGGCTCGGCTATGCGCTCGATTATATGGAGAGTGTTGGTCGTGAGGCGATTGCCCGGCACGAAGCCGATCTTTCGGCTTATGCGGCGGAACGGCTGAGCGACATCAACTCGCTGCGGGTTTTCGGCACGGCGCCCGGCAAAGGTGGTATATTCTCCTTCGAACTCGCCGGCATTCACGCTCATGACGTGTCGATGGTGATCGATCGTCAGGGAGTTGCGGTGCGTGCGGGCACGCATTGCGCCCAGCCGCTCTTGAAACGCTTCGGCGTCACCTCCACATGCCGAGCATCGTTCGGCATGTACAATACCCGAGCCGAGGTAGACGCCTTGGCCGATGCGCTGGAATATGCGCGCAAATTCTTTGCCTAAGGAGGCACGCGATGTCACTCGACGAAAGCGAACAGAAGATCGACGTGCGCGAAGGCATCGTGCATTCGAGCATTCCCGAGGATGAGCTGGCGCGTCTCAGCGATGACGTCATCAGCGCGTTGAAAACGGTCTATGATCCTGAAATTCCAGCCGACATTTTCGAACTCGGCCTGATCTACAAGATCGACATCGAAGACGACCGCATGGTGAAGATCGTCATGACGCTGACAGCCCCCGGCTGCCCCGTCGCTGGCGAGATGCCGGGCTGGGTCGAAAACGCCGTTGGTGCCGTGGAAGGTGTATCGGGCGTCGAGGTCAGCATGACCTTCGACCCGCCATGGTCGGCCGACCGCATGTCGGAAGAAGCGCAGGTGGCGATCGGCTGGTATTGAAGCTTTAAGCCGCTCGCTTTACATTATGACTCGAAGCACCGGATCTTGACCCCGGTTGTGGAAGGAGAATAGGCCCATGGGCTTTGCTGTAATGACCATGACCGAGACCGCCGCAGCGCGCGTCAAGGCGATCGTCGAGAACTCTGGCCCCGATGCCAAGGGCGTTCGCGTCGGCATCAAGAAGGGCGGCTGCGCCGGGATGGAATATACCATCGATCTGGTGACCGAGCCGAATGCCAGGGATGACCTGATCGAGCATGATGGTGCCAAGGTCTGGGTCGAGCCGTCGGCCGTGCTTTATCTGCTCGGCACCCAAATGGGTTTCGAGACCACGACGCTGCGCTCCGGCTTTACCTTCACCAACCCCAACCAGACATCGGCCTGCGGCTGCGGCGAATCCGTCGAGCTGAAGCCGGCGGATCTTGCTGCCCTGGCGGCACAGCGTCAGGCGGCGCCTGCGGCTTAAAGGGTCGTTCGACCCGAAACTGCGAAAATGGCCGACTTCAAGAACGGATTTGAAGTCTGGATTTCTGCTATCTATAGTAGTTCCGGATCAGCTATTTTACGTCTACGAGAGTAGAATGATTACACGGCGCTCTATTTTGATCATGTCGCTTGGTACGATATTGTCCGGCGGCAGCCGTGCGCAGGATCTTGTTCTTGCTGATGCCGATTTCCCCGTGCCTCTCGCCTTCAAGGTCGCTCCTCTGACGGGCGGCTCGGATACGGAAGCCCTTGCCCTGATGGCTAGCTATGGCGAGCGTGACAGCGAAACGAAATTCGTCATCGAAATTCAGGCGCCGGATGAAAAAGAAGGCAGCGGTCCGATAAGCTTCTCGCGCGGCGCATTTCGCCACGTTCCTGGCTCTCGCCCGACGCGATTCTTCGAACAACTGGCTAAAGCCTTGACGGCAAATGCCCCCAGCCTTTCAAACGCAAAGCTGGAAACGCTGCCGTTCGGCATAGCATTTCTCGGAGCAGCGACGGCCCGGCTTCCCGGCGGTGGCTTCGGCGGCGGAAAGGGCGACTGGTACGCCACCAAGCTTTTCCTCGATCAAGACGAAGCCGAGGTTTTCTTTAACTTCAATCTAGTGTCTGGTGAAGCGGAGTTCAGCATCAAGGACGAGGACTATGGCAACACGGTTCTTTCCGAATTGTCCAAGGTGATTTGGTAATTGCCGGCTTCTCCGCCGCGTCGTTGGCTAACCGGCGCAGCTGGATAAAGTCGACAAGGCGAGCAATGGGGGACTGTATGGCGGCTTCGGCTTGGGTATACACATTGATCCCGGCGGCTGCGGCCATCGTCGGCTCTGTGGTTGCGGTGAATACGCGGCCCGGTCCTAATCTTATCAGCGCGATCCAGCATTTTGCTGCCGGGGTGGTGTTCGCTGCCGCTGCCGGCGAAATCCTGCCGGACGTTATGCATCGTGGCAATCCCTTGGCGACGGTGATCGGCGGTGCGATTGGCGTCGCCGTCATGCTGCTGGTCAAACAATTGGAAAATTGGGCCAAAGGACCGGTCGGTCTCCTGGCGGCTATCGGCATCGATATCCTGATCGACGGCCTCGTGCTCGGCATTGGGTTTGCCGCCGGCCCGAAGGTCGGCTTGCTGCTGACGATCGCCCTGACGATCGAGGTGCTGTTCCTTGGATTGACCGTCGCCACCGAGCTTGGCGAGAGCGTCCGCTCCCGTACGAGGATAGTCGCAATCACAGCGGCGCTTACGCTTCTGCTGCCGATCGGCGCTTTGCTCGGGACGCCGGTTGCATTGCTTCCCGGCCCCATCTTGACCGGATTCTTCTCGTTCGGCCTGATTGCACTTCTCTACCTCGTCACCGAGGAACTGCTGATCGAAGCCCATGAAACACCCGATCGTCCGTGGGTGACGGCAATGTTCTTCGCGGGATTTCTGGTGCTTCTCGTTCTTGAAGAAGCGATCGGCTAACGGTGCGCGAGGCTAGGGCATTGCGAATTCTCAATGGGCAGCCGGCACCGGTGTCAGCTTGAGGCCGAGCGCCTTGACGACTTTCAGGATCGTCGCGAATTCCGGATTTCCTTCGCCGCTGAGGGCGCGGTAGAGCGCCGAGCGGTTCATGCCAACATCCTTGGCCAGTTTGCTCATGTTTCGCGTGCGGGCCACGTCACCCAATGCCCTGGCGATCGATGCTGGATCGTCCGTCGCAAAAGCGGCTGCGATATAGCCGTCCGGATTGTCCGTGCCGAAGGGAGTCTCCCGATTCATTTTAGATGCCTTTCCGTATAAGCCAGTCGCGAATGAGTCCGGCTTCGCTTTGATGTAAGCCATGGCCCGTGGGCAGCACATGCATGCTGATATCTGCGTGGCAGTTCTCGAATTGTCGTTTGACCAGCAACGCATCGCCCGGTTCGCGGCGTTGGTCGTGTTCGCCCGCCGTCATCAGGATCGGCAGGCCGGTCATCAATGGGAGGTTTGTCTCGGGAGCGGGAGACAAGGGACGCATCAGAATGGCGCCTGACGCGAGGTCCGGTCGTGTGCGCAGGACCGATGCGGCCATGATGGCGCCATTGGAAAAGCCCAGGAGGATCGGTGGCTGTTTCAATGCGCCTCGTTCGATCGTTTCCCTAATGAACCGACAGAGCAAGTTCGTCTGTTCGGCAAGATCATCATAGTCGAGGCTGCGATCTGGATTACGGCGGAAAAAGGCAAAGCCGTCTTCCCATTTCACGCCGCCACGCAGCGACATGTAGGGCCGTTGCGGTGCGATGTCTGCTGCAAAGGGAATGAGATCGATCTCACTTCCGCCGCTGCCATGTAGCAGCAGAAGCGGCGGAGAAGAGAACTCTTCCCGCTCGATGATGAAATGAAACTCCGGCCGTTCCGGCATAAGTCTGACTTCCAGGCCCCGTCATAGCGTTCAAGAAAACGCCGCGCATCCGATCGGACACGCGGCGCAGTCATAGGCATTTTTCACGATAGATTTATGTCGGGCAGGAGCGAAGCGGCTGAACCGCTTCGCTTTTTTTGGAGAAACCTTACTCAGCGGCCTCGGCGTAGGATTCGACCGGCGGGCAGGAGCACACCAGATTTCGGTCGCCGTAGACGTTGTCGACGCGGTTGACGGGCGACCAGTATTTATCCACGCGGAAGGCACCGGGCGGGTAGCAGGCCTGTTCGCGGGAATAAGGACGATCCCATTCGCCGACAAGGTCTTCCACCGTATGCGGTGCGTTCTTGAGGGGATTGTTGGTTTTGTCCATCCGGCCCTCTTCGATGGCGCGGGCCTCCTCGCGGATTGCCAGCATCGCCTCGCAGAAGCGGTCGAGTTCGGCCTTGGTTTCCGATTCGGTCGGCTCGATCATCAGCGTGCCGGCGACCGGCCAGCTCATGGTCGGGGCATGGAAGCCGCAATCGATCAGGCGTTTGGCGACGTCATCGACGGTGACGCCTGCGCTGTCGACCAGCGGGCGCGTATCGATGATGCATTCATGCGCCACACGACCGGTTTTCGACTTGTAGAGCACGTCGTATGCGCCCTTCAGCCGTGCCGCGATGTAGTTGGCGTTGAGGATCGCAACCTTGGTTGCCTGCGTCAGCCCTTCGCCGCCCATCATCAAGCAATAGCTCCAGGAGATCGGCAGGATGGACGCCGAACCGAAGGCGGCCGCCGAGACCGCGCCGGAGCGTCCGTCCGTTTGCGGGTGGCCGGGCAGGTGCTCCGCCAGATGCGCCTTGACGCCAATCGGTCCCATGCCGGGTCCGCCGCCGCCATGCGGGATGCAGAAGGTCTTGTGAAGGTTCAGGTGGCTGACGTCGGAGCCGATGTCGCCCGGACGGGAAAGACCGACCATGGCGTTCATATTGGCGCCATCGAGATAGACCTGGCCACCATGCTCGTGCACGAGATCACAGATCTCCTTCACCGTTTCCTCGAAGACGCCATGCGTCGAAGGGTAGGTGATCATGCAGCAGGAGAGGTTGGCTGCATATTGCTCGGCTTTGGCGCGGAAATCGACCATGTCGATATCGCCGTCATCGCTGACCTTGATGACGACCACCTTCATGCCGGCCATCTGTGCGGAGGCCGGGTTGGTGCCATGTGCCGAGGTCGGGATCAGGCAGATATCGCGGTGACCTTCGCCATTGGCGATATGGTAGTTGCGGATGGTGAGCAGGCCGGCATATTCGCCCTGCGCGCCGGAATTCGGCTGCATGGAGAAGGCGTCGTAGCCGGTCACGGCGCAGAGCTTTTCCGTCAGATCGTCGATCATCTCGCGATAGCCGAGCGCTTGGTCGGCCGGAACGAAAGGATGAATATCCGAGAATTCAGGCCAGCTTATCGGCAACATCTCAGCTGTTGCATTAAGCTTCATCGTGCAGGAACCGAGCGGGATCATCGAGCGGTCGAGCGCCAGATCGCGGTCGGAGAGCCGGCGGATATAGCGGGTCATTTCGCTTTCGGCGCGGTTCATGTGGAAGATCGGATGCGTCAGATAATCGCTGGTGCGCAGCAGGGTCTTCGGCAAGCGATAGCCAGGCTCGAAATCGGCCAGGCGGAAATTGCCGCCGAAGGCGCGCCAGACGGCTTCCAGCGTTGCCGGGCGCGTGCGCTCGTCGAGGCTCATGCCGATCTTGGTTTTGCCGACCTTGCGCAGGTTGACACCCTCGGCAACGGCAGCGCGCAGGATCAGGCCCTGCATATGGCCGACCTCGACGGTAATGGTGTCGAAGAAGGTCTCTTGCTCGATGACGTAGCCGAGTTTCTCCAGCCCCTTGGCCATCAGCACGGCCTTCTGATGCACCTGCTGGGCGATCGCCTTCAGGCCTTGCGGGCCGTGGAAGACGGCATACATGGAGGCCATGACGGCAAGCAGGACCTGCGCGGTGCAGATGTTCGACGTCGCCTTTTCGCGGCGGATATGCTGTTCGCGGGTCTGCAGCGACAGGCGATAGGCGCGATTGCCGCGCGCATCGACCGAGACGCCGACCAGACGACCCGGCATGGAGCGCTTATAGGCATCCTTGACGGCCATATAGGCCGCATGTGGGCCACCATAGCCGACCGGCACGCCAAAGCGCTGCGAGCAGCCAACGGCAATATCTGCGCCCATTTCGCCGGGCGACTTCAACAGGGTCAACGCCAACGGGTCAGCAGCGACGACGGCGATGGCGCCGGTCTGGTGCAGTCTGGCGATCAGGCCGGTGAAGTCATGGATGTGACCATGCGTGCCCGGATACTGGAAGATGGCGCCGAAGACGTCGACGGGATCCAGATCGGTGAAGGGATTGCCGACAATGACCTTCCAGCCGAGCGGCTCTGCACGGGTCTCGATCAGAGCGATCGTCTGCGGATGGCACTCGGCGTCGACGAAGAAGGCCTTGGCCTTGGATTTCGCCACGCGCTCGGCCATCGCCATGCCTTCGGCGGCGGCGGTTGCTTCATCAAGCAGCGAGGCGTTGGCAACATCAAGGCCGGTGAGGTCGCAGATCATCGTCTGGTAGTTCAGGAGCGCCTCAAGGCGGCCCTGGCTGATTTCCGGCTGATAGGGCGTATAGGCGGTGTACCAGGCCGGGTTTTCCAGGATGGTGCGCTGAATGACCGGCGGCGTGATCGTGCCGTAATAGCCCTGGCCGATCAGCGACACGAGCA
Organism: Rhizobium sp. GW821-FHT14E12; assembly: GCF_058803745.1. Taxonomy (NCBI): domain Bacteria; kingdom Pseudomonadati; phylum Pseudomonadota; class Alphaproteobacteria; order Hyphomicrobiales; family Rhizobiaceae; genus Rhizobium; species Rhizobium sp. GW821-FHT14E12. The sequence goes on along the minus strand of NZ_JBXAPH010000001.1, from coordinate 342,555 downwards.
CCTTGTTCTTGTTGGCAGTCTCGCGCAGCTTGTCGAGAGCCTCGCGCTCCGTCATCGGCGCGCCCCAAACGAGGGGCGCCTTCTGGCGGATGGAGGGCGGCAATGTCGCATCGATCAGCTTGTCGAGGCTGCCATAACCGATCACCTTCAACATATCGGCCATCTCCGAGGGAGACGGGCCGATATGACGGCGATTGGCGAAGTCGTAGGGCTGATAATCGGTGAATGTGAATTCCGTCGGCGTCGTCATTCCTTGATGAACTCCTTATAGCCAGATTCATCAAACAAAGCATTTGCATCTACCACATTCTTCAACTTGATCTTGAAGAACCAGCCTTCTCCCATCGGATCGTTATTGACGAGCTCCGGATCATCCACAATCGCGCTGTTGATTTCGGTGATCTCGCCGGCAAGCGGACAATAGACATCGGAGGCCGCCTTGACGGATTCGACGACTGCCGCGCCTTCGCCCTTGTCGAGATTGGTGCCGACGTCAGGCAGTTGCACGAAAACGAGATCGCCGAGTTGTTTGGTTGCAAACTCCGTGATCCCCACAGTCGCAACGTCGCCTTCGATATTCAGCCACTCGTGTTCATCGGTAAATTTCAGCATGGATAATCCTCTCTGGGCTATGACGTCTTAGCGTTTGTAGGTCGGGGTGATGAAAGGCAGGGCGGAGACCCGGACGGGCAGGTACTTGCCGCGCACGTCCGCGTAGACCAGCGTGTCGGGTGCGGCGAAGCTGACGGGCAGGTAGCCCATGGCGACCGGAGCTTCGACGCTCGGGCCGAAGCCGCCGGAGGTGACTTCGCCAATCTCGGTCTTGCCCTCGGCATCAGCGTAAAGCTTGGCATGGCCGCGAACCGGCGCCTTGCCTTCCGGCTTCAGGCCGACGCGCCGACGCGTGGCGCCACTGTCGAGTTCGGCAAGGATGCGGGCGCTGCCAGGGAAGCCGCCGGCACGCAGGCCACCGGTCTTGCGGGCTTTCTGCATGCCCCATTCCAGCGCGGCCTCGACCGGCGTCGTCGTCTGGTCGATGTCATTGCCGTAGAGGCAAAGTCCGGCTTCGAGGCGCAGGGAGTCGCGGGCGCCGAGGCCGATCGGCTGGACGTCGGGATGTTCAAGTAGCCGCTTGGCGATGTCCTCGGCCTTGTCGGCCGGTACGGAAATCTCAAAACCATCCTCGCCGCTATAGCCCGAGCGCGAGACCAGACAAGAAACGTCGTGTAGGCGACAATGGCGCACATCCATGAATTTCATATAGGCGAGGTCGGCCCAGAGCTCGGCAAGGACGGCGACGGCGCGCGGCCCCTGTAATGCGATCAGGGCGCGATCCAGTAAAGTGATTTCACAGATATCGCCGATATGATCTTGAAGATACTTAAGATCTTCCTCCTTGCAGGAGGCATTGACGACGACGAAAAGATAGTCGTCCATATGGGTGATCATCAGATCGTCGAGGATGCCGCCATTGTCGTCGGTGAAGAAACCATAGCGCTGACGTCCTTCCGCGAGGCCAAGGATATCGACGGGCACGAGGCTTTCGAGCGCCAGCGCCGCATCCTCATATTTGCCGGAGCGGGCGCGGATCGTCACCTGGCCCATATGGGAAACGTCGAACAGACCGGCGGATGCGCGGGTCCAGAGATGCTCCTTCATCACGCCGGCGGGATATTGCACCGGCATGTCATAGCCGGCGAACGGCACCATGCGGGCACCAAGCGACAGATGCAGGGCGTGAAGGGGTGTCTTGTTCAGGGCAGCGGTCTCGTCCAAATGACGTCTCCGGGGTTTGCGCTCGGTTAAAAGCGCAGGGCTCAAAATTTCGGCGCAGCTGCGCCTTACGATGAGCCCCCTCTGTCCGTTTGCCTGAGATTGTTATCCCTTCGGCGAACGCTTGCGCGTTTCTCTCCAGAGTTCCGTCTGCCCCTTGCTGGTCCTTTGGCCTGAGAGTTTCCGGGGCGGTTGCTCCTTCGGCACCGGCTTGCACCGGATTCTCCCAACAAGGTTGAGTGCCATTATCTGGTAGTCGTCAGAGATGGCAAGGGGCAAATGTCGCCCTTGAACAAATTTTTGTCGCGCGGCTTGTTTGAGCACACGCGGAAGTGCGCGACTGGCGGATGCGAGGGACTTTGCAATGACGCCTCGAGAGGCTATCCCATGAAGCCAATGGAGAGGCAGGGTAGGAGACAATGATGAACCACAATTATGCCGCCGCGTTGATGATATCGGCGACCGTATTTTCGTTTTCGGCGACAGCCGTCATGGCGCAGCAGAGCAACGACGCCAATAGCATGCACGGGATGCACATGGATGCGGGCAAGGCGCCGGCGGGTTCGGCAACGGCCAAGCTCGGCGATCTCGACATCAGCGGTGGCTACGTCCGCGCCATGCTGCCGGGCCAGCCGGTCGGCGGCGGCTACATCACCATCCACAATGGCGGCAAGAGCGACGACAAGCTTACCTCCGTCACATCGTCGCAAGCCGGCAAGGTCGAGCTGCATCAGATGAAGATGGAGGGCGAGGTCATGAAGATGCGCGAAGTGAAGGAAGGCATCGCCATTCCTGCCGGCGCCACCGTGACGCTTTCGCCGAGCACCATGCACATGATGTTCAAGCAGGTGAAGGCGCCATTCAGGCAAGGCGGCACCGTGCCGGTCATGCTGATGTTCGAGAAGGCGGGGATGGTTGACATCAACTTGCCCGTTGTTGCGCCGAACGCAAACTGAGGTTTGCGCGGCCACCGAAGTGCGAATGCCGTCATAAAATTCCCACCTATGGACAATTCCGGTTTCCACTTTCCCTCGAAATGCTCTAAAGCCACGTCAAAAGGCCGGGATGGACCGGCCCTGGGGCGAGATCGTCTCCAGTTCCCTGATTTGGCATGAAGTTGCCCGAAACCGTTTCACACCTTTCGGGACCACGCCGCGACTTTTGAAAGAAGAAGAATGGCCGGGATTGAGCATATAGAGGTCGAGCCTGACGAGGCCGGCATGCGCCTCGACCGCTGGTTCAAGGTGCACTTCCCAGGGCTCGGCTTTGGGCAGTTGCAGAAGCTGATGCGTTCCGGTCAGGTGCGTGTCGACGGCGGCCGCGTGAAGACCGATGCGCGCGTGCAGCCGGGACAGATCGTGCGGATACCGCCGCTGGACGTCGACGCAAAAGGGGTGAAGAGCGGCCCGATCGGCAACAAGGATATGAAGCATTCCAGCGACGCCGATCTTCTGGCGCGCATGCTGTTGCATGAGGACGAGAAGGTCTTCGTGCTGAACAAGCCGGCCGGCCTTGCCGTGCAGGGCGGCTCCGGCCTTACTCGTCATCTCGACAAGATGCTTGAGGCGTGGACGAGCAAGAAGGGCGAAAAGCCGCGCCTGGTACATCGTCTCGACCGCGACACGTCCGGCGTCCTCGTCGTCGCCCGCACCCGAGGTGCGGCGCAGAAACTGACGGCCGCCTTCCGCGAACGCGACACCAAGAAGACCTATTGGTCGCTGGTAAAGGGCGTGCCGCGCAAGCACGAAGACAAGATCTCGACCTGGCTGGTCAAGGAAGCCACCCCCGATGGCGACCGCATGCGTATTGCCAAGCATGGAGAAGACGGCGCCGATCACGCCATCACCTATTATCGCGTGCTTGAAACCGCGGCGCAGAGCCTCGCCTGGCTGGAGATGGAGCCCTATACCGGCCGTACGCACCAGTTGCGCGTCCATGCGCTGCATATGGGGCATCCGATCATCGGCGATCCCAAATATTTCGACGACGATCATAACTGGGATTTTCCGGGTGGCGTTCAGAACCGGCTGCATCTGCATGCCCGCCACATCGATATTCCGCATCCCAATGGCGGCCGTTTGCGCATCACCGCGCCATTGCCGCCGCATATGGTGCAGACTTGGAACCTTCTCGGCCTTGATATGGCATCGGCGGGGGAGCCGGACGACGAATGAGCCTCGTTCTTTTCGATTGCGACGGGACGCTGGTCGACAGTGCGCGGCTGATCCACGAGGTTATGGCCCGCACCTTCGTCGACTTCGGCCACAAGCGACCTGACGTTGCTTCCACCAAGTCGATCATCGGCCTGACGCTCGATATCGCGATTGCCCGCATGCAGGGCAAGCCGCATGTCGATGACGAGGCGATCGCCATGACGGCGCATTACAAAGCAATCTATCCCGGCGTACGAGACGAGGCGGATATGCAGACGCCGCTGTTCGACGGCATCAAGCCGCTGATCGAGACGCTGGCCGCCCGCGAGGGGTTGCTGCTGGGTGCGGTCACCGGCAAGTCGCGCCGCGGCCTGACGTATATTCTCGAGGCGAACGGCTTTGCGCCTTATTTCGTCGTTTCGCGTACCGCCGACGATTGCCCCTCGAAGCCGCATCCGGCGATGGTGACGGAGTGCTGCGGCGAGACGGGCGTGGATCCGCATGATACCATTGTCATCGGTGATGCCATCTATGATATGCAGATGGCCAAGGCAGCGGGTGCGACCGCGATCGGCGTCGCCTGGGGCTATGCCTCGGTGGAAGAACTGCTGGCCGCCGGCGCTGACGCCATTGCCCATCATCCGAATGACCTATTGAGCCATATTCTCTGAGGTGACGCCATGCGCGACCTGTTGAACGACCTTTCCGAAGGTTTGAGCCACCCCGACCCGATCCGCCGTGCGCAGATCCAGATGAAGAAGCCTTTGCCGAAGCGCTTCTACAAGGACGTGGGCATCCGCGAGGGCGAGGATGCCCACGTGATCGAGCTGGACGGCAAGGTGGTGAAGACGCCAGCTCGACGATCGCTCGCGGTGCCGACCGAGGCGCTGGCGAAACTTGTGGCGACCGAATGGGCGCGGCAGGTAGAGATCATCGACCCAGCCGTCATGCCGGTCACGCGCCTGGTCAATACAGCGCTCGATGGCGTGGCGACCGATCCGCAAGCGGTCTTCGAGGATATTCTGCGCTTTTCCTCCAGCGACCTGCTCTGCTATCGCGCCGATCAACCGGAACGGCTGGTGGAACGGCAATCGGAGCGGTGGGATCCGCTGATCGACTGGGCAGCCAACGAGCTCGGCGCCCGCTTCATCGTGGCGGAAGGTGTCATGCATCAGGAGCAGCCGCGCGAGGCGATCGCCGCATTTGCCGTGACGCTGCGCAAATACGACACGCCGTTGGAACTCGCCAGCCTGCACACGATCACCACGCTGACGGGTTCGGCGATCCTGGCGCTTGCCTTTGCCGAGGGTCGACTACCTCTTGCCGAGGTCTGGTCGCTTGCCCATCTCGATGAAGACTGGACGATCGAGCAATGGGGGCATGATGAAGAGGCCGATCATCGCCGCGCCCAGCGCTTCGAAGAGTTTCAGGCGGCAACGGATGTATTTTCTGCGCTTCGCAGTTGAATGTTGTTGATTTCCAGTCCGTTATATCGAACTCTGCATATTACGGGGTTGGGAGTTCGGGACGCGAATCATGCTGCAATTGAGGTCGGGGGCGGTATCGGCGCTCGTGGGATGTTTGGCACTGGCTGGATGCTCGAGTTGGTCGCTGACGGAACCGCCTGCACCGCCGGCCTATGATGTTCGCAGCGCCACTGTTGTTGCCGACCAGGCCGTTCCGCCAGTTCCGCCGACGTTGCTGTCAGCCATCAATGATCACGTCAACGCCGCCATTGCCGTGACGACCCGTGATACGCCATTGCCGAAGGTGGCATTGACGATCCGTGTGACGGACCTTCGCAAGGGGCGTAGCTTCAACAAGGACCGCAATTCGGCAAAGATCAATGTCGATGCTGCCTCGGTCGATACTGGTGCGGTGCTTGCAATCGCTTCCTTCGATATCGTGAACTACACACAGGATCCGACCGCTGCCAACGATCTGATGGCCGAGGATGTTGCCGCTCGTATCCGGTCGATCTTCGTGTTGAAGACGCCGCCGCTGGTGAACTGAGCCTACGGCTTCAAACTATTCCTGCGTCATGCTAAGGCGGATAAGCGCAGAAGAGGGCCATCATGAAAGAGATCCTGCAGGAACTGGAACGTCGCCGGGAGGTCGCAAGGCTCGGAGGCGGGCAGGTGCGTATCGATGCGCAGCATGCGCGCGGCAAGCTGACGGCGCGCGAGCGCATCGACATCTTTCTCGATGAAGGCTCCTTCGAGGAGTTCGACATGTTCGTCGAGCACCGCTCGACCGATTTCGGCATGGACAAGACCAAGATCGCCGGCGATGGCGTCGTCACCGGCTGGGGCACGGTCAATGGCCGTACCGTTTTCTTGTTCGCCAAGGATTTTACCGTCTTCGGCGGCTCACTTTCGCAGGCGCATGCCGAGAAGATCATGAAGGTCCAGGATATGGCGTTGAAGAACCGCGCGCCGATCATCGGGATCTATGATGCCGGCGGCGCGCGCATCCAGGAGGGCGTGGCGGCGCTCGGCGGCTATGCCGAGGTGTTCCAGCGCAACGTGCTCGCCTCCGGCGTCATTCCGCAGATTTCCATCATCATGGGACCTTGCGCCGGCGGCGACGTCTATTCGCCGGCGATGACCGACTTCATCTTCATGGTGCGCGACACCTCCTATATGTTCGTCACCGGCCCGGATGTGGTGAAGACCGTCACCAACGAGACCGTGACCTCCGAGCAGCTCGGCGGCGCCTCCGTGCACACGACCAAATCCTCGATTGCCGACGCCGCCTACGATAACGACATCGATACCCTGATGCAGGTGCGCCGGCTCATCGATTTCCTGCCGCAGTCGAATACCGCGGCCCTGCCGGAAATCGAGTGCTACCAATCGGTCACCGACCCGGACATGTCGCTCGACACGATCATCCCAGCCAATGCAAACAAGCCCTATGACATCAGGGAGCTGATCCTGAAGGTGGCGGACGAGGGGGATTTCTTCGAGATCCAGGCGAGCTTCGCCAAGAACATCGTCTGCGGCTTTGGCCGGATCGAGGGGGCCACGGTCGGTTTCGTAGCCAACCAGCCCATGGTGCTTGCCGGCGTGCTCGATAGCGACGCCTCACGCAAGGCGGCGCGTTTCGTGCGCTTCTGCGACTGCTTCAATATCCCGATCGTCACCTTCGTCGACGTGCCCGGTTTCCTGCCAGGCACGGCGCAGGAATATGGCGGGCTGATCAAGCACGGCGCCAAGCTGCTCTTCGCTTATGCTGAAGCCACCGTGCCGAAGCTCACCGTCATCACCCGCAAGGCTTTCGGCGGTGCCTATGACGTCATGGCGTCGAAACATCTGCGCGGCGATCTCAACTATGCCTGGCCGACTGCACAGATTGCCGTCATGGGCGCCAAGGGCGCGGTCGAGATCATTTTCCGCAAGGATATAGCCGATCCGGAGAAGATCGCGGCGCATACGAAGATGTATGAAGATCGTTTCCTGTCACCCTTCGTCGCCGCCGAGCGCGGCTATATCGACGAGGTGATCAAGCCACACTCGACCCGGCGTCGGCTGGCGCAGGGTTTGAAAATGCTGCGCAACAAGAATCTGACCAATCCATGGAAGAAGCACGACAACATTCCACTTTAGGTACGTGACAACAAGTCACGGATTTTACACGGTAAATTGATTGGACGTCAGAATCCGTGTTTTCACGTTCGCAACCGACCTCTCTAATGCTTTCATTTGGGGGACTTAGAACTGGAGTTTAAAATGGCGCTTTCCGATCGGCTGAATCAATACCAGCCTTATGCACTTGCTGTCCTGCGTATCGTTACCGGCGTCCTGTTCATCGAACATGGCACGCAGAAGCTTTTCGGCTTTCCGGCCGGCGGTCAATTTCCAAGCCCGCTGCCAACCCTGCTTTTGGTTCAGGGTCTTCTCGAGGTCATCGGCGGACTGGCAATAGTCGTCGGCTTCTTTACCCGTCCCGTCGCATTCATCCTCTGCGGCAACATGGCGGTCGCCTATTTCATGGCGCATTACCCGAAGGATTTTTACCCCGCCAACAATGGCGGCGACGCAGCTATCCTTTATTGCTTCGTCTTCTTGTTCCTGATCTTCGCGGGTCCCGGTCTCCTGGCCATCGACAATCGCAAGAAGTAATCGATCCCAACGTCTGGCTCGGCCAATCTCCGGGTCCGACACATTATCATAACCCCCATCTGCATCGGGCGCGGCGCGCAAAAGCTCTTCAGCTTTTCGCCCGCGCCCTTTGCAATTACGATATTGCTCTTCCTGTCGGGGTGATTGGAGCTCGCACGCCTCAGGCAGCGAGCTTGAGCCCGGCAATGCCTGCAACGATCAGGCCGATGCAGAACAGGCGAACGAGGGTTGCGGGATCGCCCAGCAACCAGATGCCAAGTAGGACGGTGCCGACCGTACCGATGCCCGTCCAGACGGCATAAGCCGTGCCCATCGGCAAAGTCTTCACCGCCAGCCCCAGCAATACGACGCTGATAACCATCGAGATGACGGTGAGGATTGTCGGCATCGGTCGGGTGAAACCATCCGTGTATTTCAGGCCGATGGCCCAACCGATTTCAAATAGACCTGCGAGGAAAAGCAGGAACCAAGCCATTTTACGCTCCTTTGTGAGAGCGAGGCCGTCCCCGCGGTATTTTACGGTCGGTAATCCGATACCGGCCGCCGCAGTCGTCTGCGCGGGTAGATATATGCCTCAGTTGCATCGGTTTTTCAACCTGAGGATTGCATGGCTGCTATGCCACTTGTTTCATGCCAGCCGCTCGGCATGCCACTTCAGATGGTCGTCCATGAAGCTGGAGATGAAATAGTAGGAGTGGTCGTAGCGCTCATGCATGCGCAGCGTCAGACCGATGCCGGTGCCCTTGATCGCCTCTTCGAACAGCCAGGGGCGTAGGCCGGTTTCCAGGAAACTGTCGGCCTTGCCCTGGTCGATCAGGAACTCGGGGAAACGGGCGCCATCCTCGACAAGCGCGCAGGCATCGTATTTCCGCCAGGCGGCCTTGTCGGCTCCGAGATATTTTTCCAGGGCCGGTGCCGACCAATCGGCGGTCGAGGGCTGGACGATCGGCGCGAAGGCAGAGCAGCTCTTGAAGCGATCCGGATTCTTCAGCGCGATGGTCATCGCACCGTGGCCGCCCATGGAATGGCCGAAGATGCCCTGCCTGCTCATGTCGGCTCGGAACTGTTCGCTGATCAAGGCGGGCAGTTCCTCGGTGATGTATGTGTACATCTTGTAGTTCTCGGACCACGGCTCCTCGCTGGCATCGAGATAGAATCCGGCGCCTTTGCCCATCTGCCAATTGGTCAACTCGTCCGGCACGTCGTTGCCGCGTGGACTGGTATCCGGGCAGACGATGATCAGACCGAGCTCAGCCGCCATGCGACGATATTCACCTTTTTCCATGACGTTGGCATGGGTGCAGGTGAGGCCGGAAAGATACCAGACGACCGGGCAGGGCTGAGTGATCGCCTGCGGCGGCACGAAGACAGCGAAGGTCATCTCGCCCTGGCAGATCACGGACTCATGCGAAAAGACGCCCTGCATGCCGCCAAAGGCGGTGTTCTGGGAAATGATATTCAAGACTGGTCTCCAGACGGATTGTGGGCTTTTGCCCGCCGGCAGAGCCGGTCGAATGTTTCAAGAAAGGCCGAGCGGTCGCGCGGCGAAAAGGCGGCGTTGTAGCCCTTGCTTTCGCCGGTCTCGCGCAGATGGGCGCCAAGGTCGCGCATCGCGGTGGCCATTCCGATATTGGCGATATCGAAGATGCGGCCGGTCGGCCCGGTCACCAGCGCGCCGGTGGCGACACAGCGCCCGGCGAGCGGCACATCGGCGGTGATGACGATATCGCCGGGACCGGCGTGCTCGGCAATCCAATTGTCGGCGGCATCAAAAGCGCTAGAGACGATGATATTCTTCACCATCGGATCGCGCGACGGCCTGAGACCGGAATTGGCCACAAGCGTCACCTCGATGCCGTGGCGCTCGGCAACTTTCAAAATCTCCGGCTTGACCGGGCAGGCATCGGCGTCGACATAGATCATTTGATACTTCAATAGTTAGAATAGCATACGGTGCTTAACTCATGCACCGCATGCAGCTCTGTTGGCGGCAATCAGTACACCACCACGCCCCGAATGCTTTCGCCCGAGTGCATCAGCTCAAAACCCTTGTTGATGTCTTCGAGCGGCATGGTGTGGGTGATCATCGGATCGATCTGGATCTTGCCCTGCATGTACCAATCGACGATCTTCGGCACATCGGTGCGACCGCGCGCGCCGCCGAAGGCGGTGCCCATCCAGTTGCGGCCGGTGACCAGCTGGAACGGACGGGTGGAGATTTCCTGGCCTGCGCCGGCAACGCCGATAATAACGGACTTGCCCCAGCCGCGATGCGAGGATTCGAGCGCTTGACGCATGACCTTGGTGTTACCGGTGCAGTCGAAGGTGTAGTCGGCGCCACCGATCAGGTCGCCGTTGCGCTTCGTCAGGTTGACGAGGTAGGGCACGATGTCGTCACCGACATCCTTCGGATTGACGAAATGCGTCATCCCGAATTTTTCGCCCCAGGCCTTGCGGTCATTGTTGATATCGACGCCGATGATCATGTCGGCACCGGCAAGGCGCAGGCCCTGAAGCACGTTGAGACCGATGCCGCCGAGACCGAAGACGATCGCAGTCGAGCCGATTTCGACCTTGGCAGTGTTGATGACCGCGCCGATGCCGGTCGTCACGCCGCAGCCGATGTAGCAAATCTTGTCGAAGGGCGCGTCGGGATTGACCTTGGCGAGCGCGATCTCAGGCAGGACCGTGTAGTTGGCGAAGGTCGAGCAACCCATATAGTGGTGGATCTTGTCCTTGCCGATGGAGAAGCGCGAGGTGCCGTCGGGCATCAGGCCCTGGCCCTGGGTGGCGCGGATCGAGGTGCAGAGATTGGTCTTGCGCGACAGACAGGAATAGCATTCGCGGCACTCCGGCGTATAAAGCGGAATGACGTGATCACCCTTCTTGACCGAGGTCACGCCCGGACCGACATCGACGACGATGCCTGCACCTTCGTGGCCAAGAATGGCCGGGAACAGACCCTCCGGATCGGCACCCGACAGCGTGAAGTCGTCGGTATGGCAAATACCGGTGGCCTTGACCTCGATCAGCACTTCGCCGGCCTTCGGGCCTTCGAGCTGCACGGTCATGACTTCGAGCGGTTTACCTGCCTGAACGGCAACGGCGGCGCGTACGTCCATCGTTTCATTCCCTTCTAATAATGATTTGGTCGGCGCGACATTCGCATGAGCGCGCAGTACGTCTCAAGCTAAAAATCAGACACTTAATGCCGTATTTTGATCAGTCGAACTCCATGATCACCGCATCGACGGCGAGGCTTTCACCGGGCTTGGCGTTGATCTTGCCGACGGTCAGGTCACGCTCGGCGCGCAACACGTTCTCCATCTTCATCGCCTCGACGATCGCCAGCGTCTCCCCGGCCTTGACCTCCTGTCCCTCGGCGACCGCAATGGCGACGACGAGGCCCGGCATGGGGCAGAGCAGCAGCTTTGACGTATCCGGCGGCAATTTCACCGGCATGAGCCTGTCGAGTTCCGCCTGCTTCGGAGTAAAGACCCTGGTCCGGACGGAGAGCCCCTGCCAGTCGATGCGCAAACCATTGAGAAAGGGACGGATCTGCGCTGTCACCTTGCGCCCGCCGACCGAGCCGGCCCAAACGGCATCGCCTGGACGCCACTCGGTGGTAACCGTGAAGCTGTCACCGGCGATCTGCATGTCCATTTCGAACGGGATGGTAACGAGGCCGTCGAGCAGCGTAATCGGAATATAATCCGCGCCAAGCTTGACCACCCATTCTTCGCGCAATGGCCCCGTGGCCGGCCGCAACCTGTCGGCATAGCGCTCACGTCGGTTGGCATCGACCAGGCCGCAGGAGAGGGCAATGGCCGCCAGCAGTGCGGCTTCGCCGCCATCCGGCGTCATTGGAGCAAAACCATCAGGATATTCTTCTGCGATAAAGCCGGTCGACAGGCTGCCTTCACGCCAGCGCGGATGCTTCATCAGCGCCGAGAGGAACGGCATGTTGTGCTCGATGCCGTCGACGACGAAGCCGTCCAATGCCTCACCCATGGCGTCGATCGCTTCAAGCCGTGTCGGTGCCCAGGTGCAGAGCTTGGCGATCATCGGGTCGTAATACATCGAGATTTCAGCGCCCTCGAAGACGCCGGTATCGTTGCGAACGATCATCTTGCCGTTCTTGCCTTCGCGCGGCGGGCGATAGCGAGTCAAACGGCCGATCGACGGCAGGAAGTTGCGGTAGGGATCCTCGGCATAGAGACGGCTTTCGATCGCCCAGCCGTTTAACTTGATGTCATCCTGCTTGAATGGCAGCTTTTCTCCGGCGGCAACCCGAATCATCTGCTCGACAAGATCAATGCCGGTCACGAGTTCGGTCACCGGATGCTCGACCTGCAGGCGGGTGTTCATTTCGAGGAAATAGAAATTGCGGTCGCGATCGACGATGAACTCGACGGTGCCGGCGCTCTGGTAGTCGACCGCCTTGGCAAGCGCCACGGACTGCTCGCCCATCGCCTTGCGTGTCGCCTCGTCAAGGAAAGGCGAGGGTGCCTCCTCGGCGACTTTCTGGTTGCGGCGCTGGATCGAGCATTCGCGCTCCCCGAGATAGACGACATTGCCGTGACCATCGGCCAGCACTTGGATTTCGATATGCCTGGGATCGACCACGAATTTCTCGATGAAGACACGGTCGTCGCCGAAGGAGCTTTTCGCCTCGGAACGGGCGCGATCAAAACCATCGCGCACTTCATCCTTGCTCCAGGCGATACGCATGCCCTTGCCGCCGCCGCCCGCCGACGCCTTGATCATCACGGGATAGCCGATTTCGCCCGCGATCTTTTCTGCGTGGTCGGCATCGTCGATGACGCCGAGATAGCCGGGCACGGTGGAGACCTTGGCGGCGTTGGCGAATTTCTTCGATTCGATCTTGTCGCCCATGGCCTTGATGGCCTTCGGTTTCGGGCCGATGAAGATGATGCCTTCCTTCTCCAGAGCTTCACAGAAGGAGGCGCGTTCCGAGAGGAAGCCGTAGCCGGGGTGCACCGCTTCGGCTCCGGTTTCTTTGCAGGCGGCGATGATCTTTTCGGCAACAAGATAGCTTTCGGCGGCAGGGGCTGCGCCGATATGCACGGCTTCGTCGGCCATCTCGACATGCAGGGCGTCGCGATCCGCGTCTGAATAAACCGCGACAGTCAGGATCCCCATTCGACGCGCGGTCTTGATCACACGGCAAGCGATCTCGCCGCGGTTGGCGATCAGGATTTTCTTGAACATGGAAACTCCGCCCAATGCATATGCCCTGCTAGCGTTTTAGCCACAAATCGCCCCGGCGGTCCATGCGGAAGATAAAGGCCCTCAAGCCGATGTCATCAATCGCGACTGCACCCGCTCGCGCCAGATGATGAACAGGCCCGATCCAACGATGATCAGGATGCCGATCCATTTGGAAAAATTAGGAAAATCACCGAACAGCGCATAACCAAGAATAGTGGCGGAGATGATCTCGAAATATTGAAAGGGCGCCAGCAACGATAACGGCGCAAGCCGGAATGCGCGGACGACCAGCAGATGGGCATAGCCGGATACCGCGCCGAGAATCAGCAGCAGTGCGAGACCGAGCCAGGAAGCGGGCAGGGACGGTACGAAATCGGTAGCGCCGGCTGAGGCTCCGATCCACAGCGCGCCTGTCATGAAGATCGTGCCGCCGATACCGGCCATGGTCTGCATGGTCAAAGGTGAATCGGCGTCGCCAACGGCGCGGTTCATGAAGAGATAGAGCGCGAACAGAAAGGCGCAGGCGACCGGCAGCAGCGCCTTCAGGCCGAAAATCTCGAAGCTCGGCTGGATGACGATCATAGCGCCGCCGAAGCCGACGACGATCGCCAGCCAGCGCCGCCAGCCGACCCTGTCGCCGAGAAACAGCGCCGAGAGCGCGGTCAAAATGAAGGGCTCGACGAAATAGATGGCGAAGACGTCGGCAAGCGGCATGTATTTGACCGCTGCGAAGAACAGCAGGCTCGCTGCGCCGTGCAATGCGCCACGCAACAGGTTCATCCACGGCCGCTTGGCCGAAAGCGCCCCCCAGCCGAACGCAAAAAAGAGCAGCGGCAGGGTGCAGACGAGCTGAAAGAAGAAGCGATAGAAGGTCACCTGTCCCGGCGACATCGCCTCGAAGGTCGCCATATATTTGGCGATGGCATCCATCACCGGCAACACGATCATGGCACCGGCCATGATGGCCATACCTTGCAGAGGGTTTTGCTGGGCGGGAGCGGTGACGATAGCGGACATGACCGGACATCAATCACAGGAACGCCATTCGATCAAGGCATCGGGTGCAACCTGTCTTTTTCAATTGGTTGTACCATTTGACGTAAAGTGCCGGACTTTCCCAAATCGGACACATCGAGGTCGCTACATGACGCCTCTAGACCTATATCCGCCTGGTTAATCCGCTAAAAATTTAAGCGCGCCGCTCAGAATTTCACCGGCGCGACCAAAACGGAGGATCGCACCGATGTTGAAGACGGAACATGAGACGACCGTTTTTTCGGATGAAAGCGACGATACCCTGGGGGGGCGCATCTCCATGGCCCGCGATGCCGCCGGCATCAGCCTCGAATCATTGGCAAGCCAGCTTGGCGTAAACAAGGAAACGATGCTCGCCTGGGAATCGGACCGTTCGGAACCGAAAGCGGCCGTTCTGGCCGCGATGGCCGGCCTGTTCGGCGTTTCGCCTGCCTGGCTGATGACCGGTACGGGGGACGGGCCGCGCGACGATAGTGAAGAACGGGCGCTGGAAGCGGTTCGGAGCGAATTGTCCCGCCTGCGTTCCGCCCATCAGGACATTGGCCGGTTGATCGAGACGACGACACGCCAGCTGGAAAGGCTTGACCATCAGATTCGGCTACGCAACGTCAGCAAGGACGTCGCGCATTAGACCTCATTGGCTGTTTCGCCGAAAACCTGCTCGAAAGCCTCGCGCAGTCGGATATCCACATCCGTCATCATTACCGGCAGGCCGAGATCGACCAGGCTAGTGACGCCATAGGCGGATATTCCACAGGGGACGATGCCTGAGAAATGGCTGAGGTCGGGATCGACGTTCAGCGACAGGCCGTGAAACGTCACCCATTTGCGCACGCGGATGCCGAGTGCGGCGATCTTGTCCTCTGTCATGGTCCCATCCGGCAGCAGCTGTTTTTCCGGACGGCGCACCCAGACGCCGACGCGATCCTCGCGGCGCTCACCGCGGACATTCATCGAGTCGAGCGTGCGGATGATGACTTCTTCCAGCGCGGCCACGAAAGCGCGGATATCCTGACGCCGGCGTTTCAGATCGAGCATGACATAGGCCACGCGCTGGCCGGGGCCATGATAGGTGTATTCGCCGCCGCGCCCGGTGGTGAAAACCGGAAAACGATCGGGCTCGATGAGATCGGCCGCGTTGGCGCTGGTGCCGGCCGTATATAGAGGAGGGTGCTCGACCAGCCAGACGAGTTCCGACGCCTGGCCATCGGCAATGGCGGCGACTTCCGCCTCCATGGTTGCCACCGCCTCGTCATAGGGCACGGGACAGTCGGCGATGCGCCAACGCACCGGCGGTGAATCAATAAGTGGAAACATTTGGTGTTCGAGATCGGTGCGTAGCATCCTGCCAGTCCTTTGCACGCCTGCGGCCGCGCATCTCATATAAAGTCAACGAGCCGGCAAGCACCGCCTATATGGAGGCTTTCACAGGGGAATTCAAACAGTTGTGAAACTCTTCAAAAAAACTGACACATATCTCTTGTGCCCCCCGAGTGCTTTTGCTACATGCAGCCCCGCCGGAGCAATCCAGCAACTACCACGATGCGGTCGTGGCGGAATTGGTAGACGCGCAGCGTTGAGGTCGCTGTGGGGCAACCCGTGGAAGTTCGAGTCTTCTCGACCGCACCAAACAAGAAACCCGCTTCGGCGGGTTTTTTTGTTTTTCTACTCCGCCGGAGTTTTCTACATCCTTTTAAGTTGCGCGATATGTGATATACTCGCGTTGGTCGCTGTTTCTGTACAGTTACCGTTCATGTTCGTCGTCATATGGTGTCGCTCATCGAACCCTGATGCTGCGTCGATTGACAAATCAAAGGGGCGAGATGATTAATAGTTTCGACATTCGTCATAGAGCGGAGGATTTGCCAATGACTAGTCGTGCCATCCTGTTGATGTCTTTTGCGTCTTTTGCAGTTTTGGGCTCGATGGCCCTCTCATCGCCGGCCTCTGCGCTAACGATGAAAGAGTGCAGCACCAAATACCAGGCTGCCAAGGATGCGGGTACTCTGAACGGCCAGAAGTGGAATGATTTCCGTGCCGCTCAGTGCGGTGCAGATACATCTGCAACCACTACCGCACCGGCCGCAACGACGCCTGCAAAGACGACCACGACCGCCAAGGTCGATCCCAACGAGCCAGATGTCACCAAGCCACCGGCTAAGGAGCCGGCGAAGCCGACGACCGTCGCTCCGTCGGGCGTGACCTTCCCGACTGCCGTCGATACCAAGTATTCGAGCGAAACGCCCGGCAAGGGCCGCTTCCACACTTGCGTCGACGCCTACAACGCCAACAAGGCTAAGAACAGCCTCAATGGCCTGAAGTGGATCCAGAAGGGCGGCGGCTACTACAGCCTCTGCAACACCAAGCTGAAGGGCTAATCTGCCTCTTCATCTGACAATCAGCGGGCGCCCCAAAGGCGCCCGTATTTTTTGTGCGGAGAGCCAGATCAGGTCTTCGCCTTTTCCCATTTCTTCACCAGCCGATCGCGCTTCAACTTTGACAGCCGCTGCAGCCAGAACAGACCGTCAAGCTGATCGACCTCATGCTGGATGCAAACCGCCAGGAAATCTGCGGCCTCAGCTTCATGGGATTCGCCGGTTATATTCTGATAGCGGAAGCGGATGGCCCTCGGCCTGACAACCTCGTCGGTGAAGCCGGGCATGGAGACACTACCTTCCATATGCCGTATCGTTTCCTCGGAAAACCATGTGATCTCCGGATTGATATAGGTGCGGACGCCGTCCTCGCGGCTAAGCTCGATTACGGTGACGCGCTGGAGAACGCCGATATGGGCGGCAGTGATGCCGACGCCGGGCGCAGCGCGCATGGTATCCAGGAGATCGATGGCCAGACTGCGCAGACCATCGTCGAAGACAGTCACCGGCGCGCAGGCGGTTCTCAACAGTGGATCTGGGAAATGAATGATAGGACGGACTGGCACGGCAATCTCTGTTGACGGAACGATATAGTGACCGCCTAAGGATAGGGGCAATACTAGGCTAATGCCACCGTCTTACAGATCCGACATAAAACGTCAGCTTTCTCGTCTATCCAATTGTTGACAATAAGCTTTTCGCCGTCATTCTCCAGAGCGAAATCCTAGATCTCCATAAATTGAATCGGGAAGGGAGGCGACAATGACCACGACCGACGAAGACGAACGCCTTCGCAAG
This sequence comes from Rhizobium sp. GW821-FHT14E12, assembly GCF_058803745.1. Taxonomy (NCBI): domain Bacteria; kingdom Pseudomonadati; phylum Pseudomonadota; class Alphaproteobacteria; order Hyphomicrobiales; family Rhizobiaceae; genus Rhizobium; species Rhizobium sp. GW821-FHT14E12. The sequence continues at coordinate 325,065 of NZ_JBXAPH010000001.1, read as the reverse complement.
ACCTCCGCGGAGACCGATCCAGATATCTATAATGAGGACGGCGTCGTCCGCTCCGATTTTCTGACCAAGATCAGCGATGCGATCGAGCGGCAGGACGTTGCGTTCCTGCAGCAGAATGTCGTGCGGCTGCACGATTCCGAACTCGGCGATCTTCTCGAATCGCTGCCGCCGCATGAACGTCTGGCGCTCGTGCGATTGCTCGGCAACGACTTTGACATGACGGCGCTGACGCAGGTGGACGAGGCGATCCGCATGGAGATCGTCGACCAGATGCCGAACGACCAGATCGCCGCCGGCATCGGCGAGCTTGATTCGGACGACGCCGTCTACATTCTCGAGGACCTGGATCAGGAAGACCGCGACGAAATCCTGTCGCAATTGCCGTTCACCGAGCGGGTCCGCCTTCGGCGAGCGCTCGATTATCCGGAGCGGTCTGCCGGCCGCCGCATGCAGACCGAATTCGTCGCCGTGCCGCCATTCTGGACGGTTGGCCAGACGATCGACTATATGCGCGACGAAGAAGGGCTGCCGGAAGCCTTCACCCAGATCTTCGTCATCGACCCGACGTTCAAGCTGCTCGGCAGCATCGATCTCGACCGCATCCTCCGGGCCAAGCGCCAGGCAAAGGTCGAGGGCATCATGCGCGAAACCTCGCATCCGATCCCGGCCGAAATGGACCAGGAGGAGGCGGCGCAGCTCTTCGAGCAATACGACTTGCTGTCCGCCGCCGTCGTCGACGAGAATCAACGGCTGGTCGGCGTGCTGACCATTGACGACGTGGTCGACGTCATCAACGAAGAAGCCGACGAGGACATCAAGCGCCTCGGCGGCGTCGGCGACGAAGAACTGTCGGATAACGTCACCTCGACGGTGCGTTCGCGCTTCGTCTGGCTGGCGGTCAACCTGGTCACGGCGATCCTTGCCTCCAGCATCATCGATGTCTTCGACGGCGCGATCGAGAAGATGGTGGCGCTTGCCGTGCTGATGCCGATCGTCGCCTCGATGGGCGGCAATGCCGGCACCCAGACGATGACCGTCACCGTGCGGGCGCTCGCCACCGGCGACCTCGATATCTACAATGCTTTCCGCGTTATCCGCAGGGAAGCGAGCGTCGGCCTGATCAACGGCATGCTCTTCGCCATCATCATGGGTGCCGTCGCCACATTCTGGTTCCATGATTTTCAGCTTGGTATCGTCGTCGGCGCAGCGATGATCATCAATCTGGTCGCGGCGGCCCTTGGTGGCATCCTTCTGCCGCTGATTCTGCATCGCTTCGGCGCCGATCCGGCCATCGCCTCGTCGGCCTTCGTCACCACGGTCACGGATTGCACGGGATATTTCGCATTCCTGGGCATTGCGACGTGGTGGTTCGCCATTCACTAGGCTGAAATGACAGGGGGAGTGCCATCGTGCACAAATTGACTATTACGTAAAAGTCAATATTATGCCCCCTGCAATACAGGGGCGCGCGACTGGTGGACAGATACTATAGCATAACGGAGCTGACGCGGGAATTCGGGGTTTCGACCCGAACATTGCGTTTCTACGAGGACGAAGGTCTTATTCATCCTGAACGCAGAGGCCGCACCCGTCTGTTCCGCACAGCCGACCGTCGTCTTATCATGGAAATCCTGCGCGGCCGCCGCATCGGCTTCACCATCGCCGAAATCCGCGAGATCATCCAGGTCTACAAGGAACCGCCGGGCGAGATGGGCCAGCTGAAACTGCTGATGAAGCGCGTCGACGAGAAACGCAACGAACTGCGCCAGAAGCGCAAGGATATCGAAGACACGCTGACCGAGCTCGACAATGTTGAGGAAGCCTGCCTTGGCCGCCTGGCCGAGATTGGCGTGGGGACCTAAGCCCTCAAATCCAGCGGCGCGTATGCCTGCAATAGAACTCGAATTCGCAGCCGAAGCGGGAGAGCAGGTGCATTTCCTCGCAGCGGATGACCAGCAGCGTCGTCAGCGCCGCCGCCACGGCCGCCATGGCGACGAACCAGACGTTGCCGATCATCAGGCCAAGACTTGCCGTCAGCAGCGTATAGCCGAGATAGGTCGGATTGCGGGTAAAGCGAAACGGCCCCTTGGTCACCAGATGCGCGGTGCAGCGTTGCGTCAGCACGGTGGTGCGGCTTTCGATCAGCGTCTTCACCGCCCAGACATTCAGCGTCACTGCGGCGATGGTGAGAAGAGCGCCGATGCCCCAGCCGATGATGGCCCACAGATAGGGCAGTCTCACCGGATAGTCCTGGTTCAAATACAGCGCCGTTATGACTGCGAGACTATATAATAAAGGCGGCCACGGGAAACTCAGCGACTTGGAACGATAGGCATTCATCGAATAACCCTGTCATTGCGCTTGTTCCGTGCATTGTAGCGCGATTCGGCTGATCCGTTCATCGCTATCTGCCTTAATTGCCCCGGACTCCAGCGGCGAGAAGAGATTCTGCGCCTGCAACTGATCGAGCGTGCACTTGCAGAAGCTGCGGCACATGGCTTCGCTGCCCGATTGCGTACAGGAGGTCTCGCATTGCCTGATATAGCCAACCGTGGGGTCTGGTACCGGAGCAGGCGCGACCAGTGACAGAAGATAGACCAGGCCGAAGAGCAGCGGCTGGTGGACGAGGTAAAAAATCAGGCTGTGTCGGCCGGCGCGGGCGATCAGGTTATGGCCGGGACCAAGCTTCGCCAGAGGCCGGAGCCAGCCGAGCGAGATCGCCAGCTGCGCGATGCCGAGACCGAAAAGGAACGGTGTCAGCCATGGGAAGACGGGCACGTAGTCGTTCGATCGCGGCAGGTTTTCGGACAAGCCGACCCAATAGAGCCAGGGCGTATTGAAAACGGTGGAGTGCAGCGAAAAAGGCGCGATGACATTGTCAACGACGATGCCGGCCAGGAGCAGCACGGCTATCAGCAGCGTTGCGAAGGCCGGCAGGCGCAGGAAGAACAGGCCGATGATGCTGGCCGCTGCGATACTGTGCAGGATGCCAAAGAAGATCCATTCGTCGCGCATGCCGATGAAGGTGACGATGGAAATCGCCACGGCGGCGACCACGATCATGCCGAGGCGTTTGAAATAGGACTGCCAGCGGACTTCAGGCGTGTTGGCAAGGACGAGGCTGACGCCGGCGAGGAACAGGAAGGTGCTGGCGATGGCGCGAGCATAGAATTTCAGCCAGCCGGTTTCCGCCGTACCAGGCTCGAGATAGCCGAAGAATTCGAAATCCCAGGTGCAATGATAGCTCGCCATCGCCAGAAGCGCGATACCACGCGCCGTGTCCAGAATGCCGATGCGGGGCGTTTTCTGCGGCGCATCGATACTCTCGGCGATAACGGCCATTTGGGGAATCCTTCCAGGCATGAATTCAGATCGTCGGCAGCAGATCAGTCATCGCCAACGCGGCGATGTCATGGCACATCGATATCCATGATGGCCAGACGGGCGTCGGAAAAAAACTGCCGGCGGACCAGAACGATGATGATGAACATCGTGGTGACCATGAAGACATAGGGGCTCAGGAACCAGCCGAGATAGCCGATCGACAGGAAGATGGTTCGCAGACCCGCATTGAAATTGCGCGCGGCGATGATGTTCATGCGGATGACGCGCTCTGCGGCCCGCTCCGCCCGCGCGGGATCGAGCTCGGCATCCTGCCGCATCGGCAGGGCACCGAAGAGGATGGTGCAATAGTTGAACAGGCGATAGGCCCAGCCGAATTTGAAAAAGGCGTAGCCGAACAGGCAGGCAAGCCCCGCCACCTTGAGCTCGAAGGCGGCGCGGCCGCCATTGAGGATGAAGGGCAGGTCGGCGAAGAAGGCGTTGACCTTGTCGGTGGCGCCAAGCAGGGCGAAGCAGCTGCCGATGGCGAAGATCGATGTGGAGGCAAAGAAACCGGTGCCGTTCTGCAGGCCGGCCAGAATTTGCGTATCGATCATCTTCAGGTCGCGACGCAATGAATTGTGGATCCATTCGCGCCGGCGCTCGTTCATCGCCAGCGTCAAGCTGGTGCGATTGAAGAAGCTGGCGCTGCTGGTGATCCAGTTCAGGGCAATCCAGAGAAAAATGAAGAGGGCGAGGGCGACATAGTCGACGGTCGTCATGAAGGCAGATTCTCCCAGTCTTTCTATTCCAGACTGTAACGCACGCCTGTTCGGGCGCAATGGCCTTATGTTTGCGCCGCCTCAAGCCTATATGTTATGTCGCAGGCATGAAATCCGATGTCGGTCGATCGCCGTGCAGGGCTGCCCTGATAGCGTAGCCTTGTCATTGCTTGATTTGCCGAGGAGGCACTAGAGGTCCATGTTTCTTTCAGTTTTCGATGTTTTCAAGATCGGCGTCGGACCGTCCAGTTCGCACACGATGGGACCTATGTCGGCCGCGAATCGGTTTCTTGACCTCGTGCTGTCGAGCGAGTGGCCGCGGCCGTCCTCGAATGTGCATGTCGCCTCGATCAAGGTCAGCCTGCATGGCTCGCTTGCCCATACGGGCATCGGCCACGGCACGGGCAGGGCGGTGATTCTCGGCCTGATGGGAGAAAGCCCGGACCAGGTCGATCCCGACCGGATGGATGCTATCATCGACGAGGTTGAGCGCAGCGGCCGCATCACGCCGCCGGGCCATCCAGCCTATCAGTTCCAACCGAAGACCGACCTGATCTTCGACAAGAAGGTGCCGCTGCCGGGCCATGCCAACGGCATGAGCTTTTCCGCCTTCGACAAGGACGAGCGTCTGCTCGTCAAGCGTATCTACTACTCCGTCGGCGGCGGCTTCGTCGTCACCGATACCGAGCTCGAGCAGATGCGTGCCAACAAGAAGCAAGCCTCTTCCGGCGAGCGCATTCCATTCCCCTTCTCCACCGCCAAGCAGATGCTGGATATGGCCGAGCGCTCCGGTCTTTCGATCGCCCAGATGAAGCGCGCCAACGAAGAGACCCGGATGAGCAGCGACGATCTCGATGCCGGGCTGGATCGCATCTGGACGGCGATGAGCAGCTGCATCGATCGCGGCCTGAAGGTCGATGGCATCATGCCTGGTGGCCTGAAGGTGCGCCGTCGCGCCCGCTCCATCCATGACAAGCTGCAGGAGGAATGGCGCAGCAACCGCATCAATCCGCTGCTCGCCAACGACTGGCTGAGCGTCTATGCCATGGCCGTCAACGAGGAGAATGCGGCCGGCGGCCGTGTCGTCACCGCGCCGACCAATGGCGCTGCCGGCGTCATTCCGGCGACAATCCGCTATTACCAGCACTTCCATGAGGATTGGGACCAGGACGGTATCCGCAATTACCTGCTGACGGCCGCTGCCGTCGGTGGCATCATCAAGCACAATGCCTCGATCTCCGGCGCCGAAGTCGGCTGTCAAGGCGAGGTGGGTTCGGCGGCCGCGATGGCGGCTGCGGGACTTGCCGCGGTCATGGGCGCCTCGCCGGAGCAGATCGAAAATGCCGCTGAAATCGCCCTCGAACACCATCTCGGCATGACCTGCGACCCGGTTGCGGGCCTCGTGCAGGTACCTTGCATCGAGCGCAATGCGCTTGGCGCCGTCAAGGCTGTGACTGCCGCCTCATTGGCCCTCAAGGGCGACGGCCAGCATTTCGTGCCGCTTGACGCCTGCATCGAAACCATGCGCCAGACCGGCAACGACATGAGCGAGAAATACAAGGAGACGTCGATGGGCGGCCTTGCGGTGAACGTCGTCGAATGTTGAATCAGAACATTAGAGGTATTGCTTCATCCAACAGATGAGGTGGTCAATAGACCTGGTTGACGGGTAGCTTTCAAGCCGCCCGACCGAGTTCTTTTCTTGTATTTCTATGGCATCAACGGTCTTTACCCTGCGAATGCAGGATCATCGTGGCTAAACGCCGTTGTAAAGCGGGTGGCTCGAACTCCATCCGCACTGAGCCAAGAGCGTAGCACATTGCGGCCGTGAACGGCATCCAGGGTCCTAATAGATCAAGCAGAGCATCGGACATCATATTTTCCAGCGGCCCGACGCCCAATTGACCGAGCGCTTGCTCATGATCGGGCAGGCGGGCTTGCGCGATGATGGCGAGGACCCGTTTCAAGACGACGTCCGCCTCGCGTGATGAATAATCGTTCGTTGACCACCAATACGTATCGGGATCAGCGAGATAAGCTTGGACATAGGCGTCTGCACTGACGGGTGGTTGTTCCATTTCCCGCAGATCCGCCCATGACGTATCCGACGCAATTTCATATGGCGTGAAGGCATTATCCGACAAGGCATCCGGCCGATGTCTTTTCGACGGCTGTTTTCGATGGCCCACCATGATTACGCCCTCCGTAAGCTCCAACCTGATACCAAATCATATTCCTCGATCAATCGCACCATGCACGAAACTCTCTGACAACATAACTGGGGCGACGATGTCAGTGGCAGCCCCGAGAATCATACATGGCCCGGGCAGAACGATATCGAGTTTGTGGACGCATGACGTGAAAAGCTTGACGCTGCCGGTCAAAAGGATTTCAACGGCGTCATGGCTTTGCATCTGATCAAATTATGCGTGGGCGCAGACTCGCTTGAGGATCTGCGCGAATGGGTTTCCGAACGGGCGATGAGCGCTATTGCCGCCGGCCTGGAGCCGCATACCACCCATACGACGCGCATGGTGCCGAAGCGGATGGAAGAGCTGCTGGACGGCGGCTCGCTCTATTGGGTGATCAAGGGGCAGGTGCAGGCGAGACAGAAGCTACTCGGTGTCGAAACCTTCACCGACGTCGACGGCATTCATCGCTGCCGGCTGATTCTCGATCCGAGTGTCGTCGAAACCGCCGGACAGCCGCGTCGGGCTTTTCAGGGATGGCGTTACCTGCCGCAGGACGATGTGCCGCGCGACCTCGACAGTCTCGGCGGCGTTGCCGAGTTGCCCGCGGACTTGAGACGCGAGCTTTCCGAATTGGGATTGCTGTAAAGCGGGTACTCAGCGCACCCGCAGCTGCACCGGTGCCTGGCCGTTCGGCGAGGTGATGTGCAGCCGAATATTGGCTTCCGGCTGTGAATAACGCCAGGCGCGCGCGCCATGGCAGAGCAGGATGCCGATTAGGTCTTTCGTTTTACTGCGCGAACGCGAACGGTTGAGGCCCAGATCGGCCAGCCGCAATGCCGCTTCATGCAGCGGATGAAGGGCAAAGCCCTTCGGTTTGGTCTTTCCCGCGCCATCGAGCGAGAAACCTGGAAAGTTCTCGTTCATCGCCATCTTATATCCCCGCAACACATTACAAACTCAGGGCCGGCCCGATACACATCGGGGACCGGAAAACCGGGTGTCTCAACGCGAAACCCGGCAATCTCTTGACAATGCGACACGAAAACCGTGGCCACATTCCTATTCCAAACTTGCCCAGCACTTCACGCCGGCCTTCTTGAGCGCCTTGCAGGCATTGACCGCCGCATTCTGGTCTCCAAAGCCGCCGAAGCGGGCGCGATAGCCGTTGTCGTAGGCAACTGCGTAAGCCTTGGCCGAGCGCAATGCCTTGCCGCCCTTGCTCTTGGCTCTGTCGAGTAGATCGTCGGCGCCGTCCTTGCTGGAGGAAACGCCGATCTGCACGACCCAGCCAGTCGGGCCTTTCTCAGCCTTGGCAAGCTTTTCAGGCTTCTCCGCCTTTTCGACCTTCTGAGGCTTGATGATCTTCGTATCTGACTTGGACGTCGAAGCAGTCGTCAGCGTATCGACATCATCGACGCCGCTCTCATCCGTCGCCGTCGGCGCTATGGAGGCAACTTCGTCGGATGCGGCGCGGTGCTTCTGCTTGCTCGTAAGCAGCGGATTGCTGGATTTCGGCGCTACCGCAGCAAAAGCAGCGGCGCTGGACGGCTGCTGATCGTCTTCGACCTCCGCGCTTTCGACCTTGCTCGCCTTCACACTGCCAGCTGCCGCCATGCGCGCGCTTGCGGCCTGGATATTCGGTGTTTCCGCCACGGTCTGGGCAATCACGTTGGAGGAAATATGCTTGGTCGATGCGACCGGCAGATAGGTCGCAATCAGCTTGCGCATCTGGTTGTCGCGGGCCGGCGTCGAGGCGCCACCGAGCACGACGCCGACGATCGAACGGCCATCGACCTTCACGGAAGTCGCGAGATTGTAGCCGGCGGCGCGCGTGTAACCGGTCTTGATGCCATCGACACCACGGACCGAGCCGAGCAGATGGTTGTGTCCCGGGATCACCCTGTTGCCAAGGCGAAAGCTCGTTGTGGAAAAGAGGCCGTAATATTGCGGAAAGTGCTCCCGCAGGGCGATGCCGAGACGAGCCTGGTCGCGCGCCGTGGTCATCTGCGCGGTGTTCGGCAGGCCGTTCGGGTTGCGATAGGTCGTACGCGTCATGCCGAGCATGCGGGCCTTGTCGTTCATCATGCGGGCAAAGTTGTCTTCCGAGCCGCCGAGCATTTCGCCAAGTGCCATGGCCGCGTCGTTGGCCGACTTGGTAACGATGCCGAGGATCGCTTCGCGAACGGTAACCGACCGGCCAGTGCCGATGCCAAGCTTCGTCGGCGCCTGCATGGCGGCATTCTTTGAGAAGATCACAGGCGTATCGAGAGTGACCCGACCGGATTCGAGCGCCTCGAAGGTCAGATATACCGTCATCATCTTGGTCAGCGACGCGGGATAGTGAAGCGTGTCGGCATTCTCGCTGTAGAGGACATTGCCGGTATTCGCATCAATGACGATGCCCGCATATTTCGAGCCACCGGCTGCGTACGACGCATCAACGGTCATCGTTATCGTCGCCGTCGAAACTGCGAGACCAAACAGCATCTTCGCCAGAAACTTGCCGGAGTGCGTTGAGGATGCGGAATAATTTGATCTGGACACTACTTCACTCTCTGCTTGCATTTACGGTCTCGATTATCCGGCCGCCGCCTCCAAGAACGTCCGTTACGTTCCAACCTAGGGGCTTAGCGTTACCAATCGGTTTATGATGAACAGTTGGTTTCAAATTTAGGCACCATTTTAGCCGTCGCTTGCGGACGTGCCGCTGGCGTTTGGTGCGTCGATGAGGTGGGATTTGACGAAGCCCTGAACGGCCGCATCCATTGTCTGCCAGTCGCCGAGCTGATTGGCGGAAAAACGATAAAGGACGCTCAGATCCTTGCCGACCTTGACGTCCCTCTGGCAATCGCCACTGGTCGCAAGGTCGGGTGAGGCAGGCAGGATGCAGCGGACGACATAATCAGGCTCGCCGATGCGCGGCGCTGTCAGAAGCACTTCACCGCTATAGCCGGCATCGGCGCGGAGCGGATGTGCTGTCAGGCCGTGCGGACCGGCAACGGCTTGTCCCTCCATCAAATGCGAATAGATCGGCTCCAGCCGGCCCGACATGTCGCGCGACATGGTGCTCTGGCTGAGCTGGAGGAAGATCAATGAGGCGGATTGGGAAATATCGTCGAAACGCAGCCTGTCGGCATCGCTGTAGCCCTGCATCTGCGGCCAGGTGAGGTAGAGATCGACGCGTTCGGCGACGCCGTTTGCCCGTTCGCTCGGAAAGCGGATCATATTGGCACCAACGCGCAAGGTGTCTTCGCCGATCGTCACGGTGATCGGTTTGGTGCTGTCAGTGTGGCCCGCAAGCGAAATTTTCTCGCCGAGCCAGCGGCCTCCGATGGTGATTGCCATGGTCAGCGCCGCAAGCACGGCAACACCGGCGGTCAGACGGTAAACCAGGCCGCTCGAAATCAGCGGCTGTTCGTCGATCATGGAGGTGGACGACAGAGGAGGGGCCATGCTCTTGCCTTCGGTTCCAACCCGCATCGGTCATCATCGTTGGCGACGTATCCGCTGCGGCAAGAGACCCCTGATGAGTCCCGATGTGGAATGATTGCCGCCTTCATGGTTAATGAGTGATTAAAAGTATGTCGCCCTGCATATTTAATCGCGGATATGCTCTCGCGATTATCCGGATGATTTTTCGACGGGATACGCCCGGAAACGAAAAAGAGCCGTTCCCGGGACAGTGGGAACGGCTCCGAGGCGCCGATCGGGACAGAAACCTGGGACAGACCGGGCCTTTTGCTCACGCCGCCAACGCTAGGCCGCCGGCGGTCGCAAGGAGGAGAGGTGACTTACTTCAAGCTGCCGACAGCGACCGCGCGGCCATCCTGTATCTTGACCCAACGAGCAGGATCGTCGGCAGACTGGCGCTTCAGGAAGGTGTATTCGGTGTCCGACCAAAGCTTCACCTTGTTGCGCATATTGTCGAGGACGAAGTCGCCACGGTCGGTACGGACCGTCAGCACGGCATGGCCTTCACCGTTCGGCTGCAGCACGACGGTCATCAGCAGATCGGAGGGGGAAAAGCCAGCCTCGATCAGGTCCTTGCGCTTCAGAAGCGCGAAATCCTCGCAATCGCCGGCGGTGGTCGGGATCGCCCATTTTTCCTCGACGCCGTAGAGGTCCATGTCGGTCATCGGCCGGATCGTCGTGTTGACCGCGTAGTTGATCTTCAGGATCGTCTTCCAGCGATCCTCGGTGAGGATAGCGGGACCGGCATCGCCGCCGGCATAGGAGCATTCAGTCGGATTTTCCCTGCAGAACTGGTAGTGGCCGATCGGTGGCGCGGCATCGCCCGTGATCGTCATATTGGCAGGCGTCGCATGGGCGAGGCCGAGACAGCCGAAGGTGAAGAGAGCTACTGCGGCATATCCGCGAAGAAGAAGTTGAAAGCTCATGTCCGTGTCCCTTTTTTATTGGGACCAGAATGACATGCAGGCTTTTACCCCACGCAAAATTACGCAGTCAAATTAAGCACTTAGTTTATTCAAACACACGTCGAATTGTCATAAAATGAGAATAAAATTTGAATCAAATTTGAAGTAGTTTCCATGGGAATTCAAAAATCCTCTCGCGTTTGCCGCTGTGACTGGATTTCTCATATCCGTTTGTTTTTGAATGACTTTCTTTTTAAGTGCTAAAATTAGCCGAACGGCTTGTTCACCCGAGGCGTTAATGAAGCAGGGCCAATTCCTTGTCTCGGCACATAGCAGAGGCAGTCCGAATGTCGGAGATTTCCGTTTGTTGTGCCATTTTGGGACGGCACACTAGAAAATATTTTTGTTTTTTTTACTGCCTTCAGGCGAGGGCGCGAAACACGTCCGTGGCATCGACAATGGCTGCCGCCATCTCCGACGTCCCCGGTGAATGCGCAGCATTGGGAACTATCATCAGACGTGCCGTGGGCCAGGCCCGCGAGAGTTCCCATGCGGTGACAACGGGCGCTTCGAGATCGAGGCGACCCTGAATCATCGTACAAGGGATATCAGCAAGCCGATGGACATTCCGCAGTATCTGATCGTCATCCAGCCAGCCGCGATGGTGGAAGTAGTGGGTGATGATGCGAGCTCTTGCGATGACGTAGCGTGGATCGGCCCAACGGTCGGAAAGCGTCGCCCGTGGATCGACCAGAATGTTGGCCGATTCCCACTCATGCCAGTCTCTGGCGGCCTTGAGATGGACGGCAGGGTCCGGGTCGCGGAGCAATTGATAATAGGCTGCGACGAGGTCGCCATCGCGCTGGCTCTCCGGAACGCCTGCGCGAAATCGCTCCCATTCCTCGGAAAAGAAGCGAGCGAGCCCTTTGCAAAGCCAATCGATCTCGGATTGGCGCGTCATGGTCACGCCGGCGACGATAAGGGCTACGACGCGCTCCGGGTGCGCCTGCGCGTAGACCAAAGCCAAAGTGCATCCCCAGGAATTGCCGTAGACCAGCCAGCGTTCGACACCGAAAAAGAGCCTTAGCCGCTCGATGTCGGCAACCAGATGCCGTGTGGTGTTCGCGGAGAGATCGCTCTCCGGCTCGGACGCGTGCGGCAGGCTTTTGCCACAGCCGCGCTGGTCGAACTGGATGATGCGATAATGTTGCGGATCGAAGAAGCGGCGGGCGCCGGCGGAGCTACCGGATCCGGGGCCGCCATGCAGGACGACGACGGGAACGCCGTTCGGGTTGCCCGATTGCATCCAGTAAAGGCTGTTGGCATCGCCGACATCGAGCGTGCCCTGATCATAGGGCTCGATTTCCGGATAAAGCGTCTTCATCGATGGCCACGCGAATAGAGGAGGAGAATTGCCTCTGTCTCTAGAGAGAACGTGACGTCAGAATGACGGGATCAGAGGAATTCGCGCAACGTCTCGCGCGATTGCAGCGAGAGAAACTCGATCGCGACGCCTTCCATGAAGTGACGCACAACGCGGCCGCGCATATTGCCGAGACGAACGGGCGTTCCGATCGGCGGACGGGCCTCGACATCGACGGCTGCACCCGACAGCGACAGGTCCATGATGCGGCAGATATAGAGAGTCCCGTCTTCCAAGGTCAACTCGCTGGTGGTGGAGCGCGGCGTCAGGCGGTCATGACGGCGATCTTCCGGAAGACCAAGCTCATGCTTGTTGGCAAGCCAGGTCAGCTGAGCGGCGAGCTTCTCGCGCTTGCGGTCGGTCGCGTTGATCGACATGCTGAAGCCGCGACCGTCGATGGCGACCACATTGCCCTCGACCCGGCCAAGATGATCGATATAGGCCACGATGCGCTCATTGGCGCGCGGACGTCCCAGGCAGGTGACATACATGTCGCCGGGCGACATGTCGGTGACCAGGCATTCGAACTCTTCGTAACTGGCCAGCATCAGACGGCCCTGCATATTGATCGGAACCCGCTGAAAGGTTCGCAGATCATTGCGGGGCGCACCTCCCACCATCTTGTTGGGCCGCGTCGTCTGGGCTGGCTGGAATGAATGCATGAAAGGGCTTCTTCAACCGATTATGTTTATTACAATCTTTAGCCGAACTTTCTTAAGGTAAGGTTGTCTTTGCCAAGGAATCACCGAGAAGAGATGGATGAATTTGTGCCGCGATGGGTCAGCCGGCGCGCGAATCGTGCATGCCCGTTTTCAGATTCAGTACCCGGCGCATTAGTTCACCAAAGCGAGCGCCATCCCGAGGGGAGATCGGAGAGGCGGATTGCGGATGCGATGGCTGTTCGGCAGCACGGGCAGGGCGGTCGTAAAGCAGGCGGCTGCGATCCAGCGCCAGGAACTCCAAACGCTCGCTGCCGAGCCATGCCGTATGGGCAACCGGCGTCAGACAGCCGAGCAGTCGATCGCAGACATCGCCCGACGAACGCATCGGCATCAGCACCATTTCAAAGGCCATATGGCGGCCGCTGATGCTATAGCCGGTCGCATTGATCAAGGCGGGAACCACATGCGTCATGACGCCCGTCGCAATGCGTACCGGGTCTTCGATCTGGCTGCCTGCCCAAAGTGCCGCAAAGCTCTCACCGCGAATTTCGCGCCCCATGAGACTGCAAATCGCCGTCCCGGCCAGCCGAAAACGTGGAGCTTCATTCGGCAGGAGCTCGAGAATGAAGAGTTCTGGCAAGATGTGGCGGACCGCCGAAGGCTGTATCAAATTGCGCAAGGGGGCATCCACGCTGCCGCGCAGTTGCTCCCAATAGGTAAATATCTCGATGCTCGTCTTCTGGCGCATGACGCGTCGGTGTCCCATTTCAGTTCAAATACCGGGGCGCTCATCGCCCTTGCGCCTTGCCTTGCTTATTTCATGCCAACGCCGAGCCATTAGGGTTAACAAAGGGTATCGTTTGCCTTCTGCGAGCCTGAATGGGAGAAATATCCCATCACTTCACGAGGTGACCTTCAGCACAAACTCTTTCGGGCATGGGATGCAAGCCATTGCTGTGCATCCCGATGAGGAACGCCCGATCAAGCCGTCCACCTCAGTTGGACGGCTTTTTTTTTGACGGTCGCTGCTGTATGTCTCGAGTCCCTTTTTGAGGATCTCAGAGCAAGACATGGATAATGCAGAGCCGCCGCGCCAACAGCCAGAAGACGAGCGGCCGCCGCAGCGCGTTCCGGCTTTCAACCTGCCACCTGTCATCCTCGCAAGCCTGGCGCTATTGGCTGTGGTCTTCGCTGTTCAGAACCTGCCCTGGTGGTCGGACGATACGCTGAACTGGCTCTATTTCACCTTCAGCTTCATTCCCGCGCGCTATGCTTTTCCGCTGTCGCAGCAGGGGCTGGAGTGGCTGTGGACGCCGGTCACCTATTCGCTTCTGCATGGCGGTATCGAGCATATCGTTTTCAACGGCCTATGGCTTATGGTCTTCGCAGCCCCCGTCGCGCGCCGGATTGGCGTCGTGCGCTATGTGATGTTCTGGATTTTTTCGGCCGCCGCCTCCGCATTCCTGCACGCAGCCATCTATTGGGGTGACCAGACCCTGTTGATCGGCGCATCCGGCGTCGTTTCCGGGTTGATGGGAGCGGCATGCCGCTTTGCCTTTCCGGCCATGGACGGCCGCCGCATCGGCATACGGCAAGCCCACCTCAATCCACGGCTGTCGATCCTCGCCTCGCTGCGCAGCCGGACGGTCGTCGTCTATATTCTGATGTGGATCGCCGGCAATGCGCTGGTCGCGTTCGGCGTCACTCTGGTTGGCGACAGTTCACAACCCGTTGCCTGGGACGCCCATATCGGCGGCTTCCTCTTCGGATTCCTGCTGTTTTCGCTGTTCGACCGGCAGCCTCGCGCCGAAGTCGAAAATCCAGCTGCATCAACGGAATGAAGCTGTTGCTTTCTTGGCCTCACAGGCGCAACATTCATCTCTATCGGACGCGCGTGGGAGGAGACCAACGCGGCCGATGACGGGAGCAGCGGTCCGAAACCTTGGGGTGGTTTCGGAACAAATCCGAGGCTCGCATGTTCACTGTGCTTTCGAGATGGGAGAATCGAATGTCAGTTTCCGTAAAAGCCATACTTGATACCAAAGGCCGCGATGTCGTTACCACCGGGGGTAATACGACCGTTGCGGAGGCCGCCAAGATTCTCAACGAGAACCGCATCGGCGCCATCGTCGTCGTCGGCATGGCGGGCAAGATTTCCGGCATATTCACCGAGCGCGATGTGGTCAATGCGGTGGCCAAGCACGGTGGCGAATGTCTTGATCAGCCGATTGCCTCGCTGATGACGGCGAAGGTGCATCGCTGCAAGGAAGAGACCACCACCGATGAATTGATGGAAGTGATGACCCTGCGCCGCTTCCGCCATGTCCCGGTCGAGGACAAAGGCAAGCTCTCCGGCATCATCTCGATCGGCGACGTCGTCAAATGGCGCATCCGCGAAATCGAGCTCGAGGCCGAGCAGATCAAAGCTTATATTGCCGGTTGAGCAGCGGTCGGGCAGAGCCCGAGCAATCGAGCCAGTGAGTTGATTGCAACGACGAACGCCCTGAGCCTAAAGCGAAGGGCGGGGCATCACATGCGAAGCCCATCCCGCCTTAGTAAACGAGATGGGCTTGTGGCTATCTGCCTTTTCAGATTTTCTGGTCTATCGGCGCCTTAGCGCGCATAGGCTTCCTGCATGCGCCGGATTTCGGTGAGGCGAGCCAATGTCTCCTCGTAGCCGCGCTCGATCGCCTCGCCGGCGCGATGGAATTCCGAAAGACCGATATCGCTGAGGCGCGGATGCAGCGACAGATCCGGCGGATCGCCGGCAAGGCGTGCGCGCGAGATCCGATCCTGGATGATGTTGAAAGCCTGCACCATCACGCCGGTCATGCCAAGCTTGGTGTAGGGTGCCTCGTCGCGGCGTTGCTGGTCGCTGGTTGGCGGACCGGCATTGTGCTTGACGACAGCTGAGCGACCATAAAGATCGTAGTTCAGGTTGACGGCGACCACGAGCGGCTGTTCGTAGGCGCGGCAGACGGAAACGGGCACGGGATTGACGAGAGCGCCGTCGACCAGCGTTCGGCTGTTGGTGCGAACCGGCTCGAAAATGCCGGGCAGGGCATAGGACGCCCGCAGCGCCGTGATCAGCGAACCATTGGCGATCCAGACCTCATGACCGGTGTTCAATTCCGAGGCGACGGCGACGAATGTGCGGTCGAGATCCTCGATTGACAGGCCTTCAAGGTGTTCCTGCATACGCTTGGTGAGCCGCATGCCGCCGAACAGACCGCTGCCACCGATGGTGAGATCGAGCAGGCTGGCGATGCGGCGCATGGTCAAGGAGCGGGAAAAAGCCTCCAGCTCGTCAAGCTTGCCGGCAAGATAGCAGCCGCCGACCAGAGCCCCGATGGAGGTGCCGGCAACCATGCCGACCTCGATACCCGCTTCGTCCAGGGCGCGCAGCACGCCAATATGAGCCCAGCCGCGAGCAGCGCCGCCACCGAGCGCCAGCGCGATCTTCACTTTCTTCGGGGCAGCGGGAGCAATGGGGGGAGCGAGGATGTCGCGCGAGGTCGTCGGATCTGAACCTGCCGAAGTCTGTCCGGCGCCCTGACGATTCAACCCCCAATTCAGCATGACATATCTTCCTCCGAGGCCTTTATGTGCCCCTTGCTAAAATACTGTCCCTTTTTCGTTTCCAAATCGTATATTTAATTATCGATCGATAGGCGGAAACTTGGCCGCGAGGCCTACTTCCGGTAGATGTCGCTGGGATCGAAGTGCAGGTGATCGTCGACCACGTTCAGCACCGGCTTTCCATCCTCAAGCTCGACCGTGCGGTAGAAACAGGACCGGCGACCAGTATGGCACGTTGCATCGTGACCTGCGACTACAACTTTCAGCCAGATGGCATCCTGATCGCAATCGGTGCGGATCTCCGTCACCGTTTGCAGGTTTCCGGAGGTTTCACCCTTCTTCCAGAGCTTGCCGCGCGAACGGCTGTAGTAGTGCGCCGTCTTGGTCTTGATCGTCAGCGCCAGAGCCTCGGCATTCATATGCGCGACCATCAGCAACTCGCCGTCATGGGCATCGGTCACGATCGCGGTGATCAGGCCGCGATCGTCGAAACGGGGCGTGAAATCACCCGCGTCCTCAAGCTCGGATTTATCCGTGGAAGGGGCGTTGAATACCAAATTCATCTCAGGCTCTTTCCTTGGAGCCCTATCAGCGGCTCCGAACCATCGTCATGAAGCGGACCTGCTCAGCCGGATCGGCCTTGAAAGCACCGGTGAAAGTCGTCGTCAGCGTCGAAGACCCTTGCTGCTGCACACCGCGCATCGCCATGCACATATGTTCGGCCTCGATCATCACGGCGACACCGCGCGGACGCAGGGAATCGTCGATGGCATTGGCGATCTGGGCGGTCATGGCCTCCTGCGTCTGCAGGCGGCGGCCGAAAATCTCTACGACCCGGCCGATCTTCGACAGGCCGAGCACGCGGCCATTCGGCAGATAACCCACATGCGCCTTGCCGATAATCGGCACCATATGGTGTTCGCAATGCGAGTAGAACGGAATATCGCGCACGAGGACAATGTCATCGTAGCCGGAAACCTCTTCGAAGGTGCGGCCAAGCACATCCTCGGGGTTCATGTCATAACCGGCGAAAAGCTCGCGATAGGCCTTGGCGACGCGCGCCGGCGTATCGAGCAAGCCTTCACGCTGCGGATCGTCACCCGCCCAGCGAAGCAGAACGCGTACGGCGTCCTCTGCTTCCTTCTGCGAAGGGCGGTCCAATACACGATCGGATTCAACGGCTTGCGGAAAGTTCTTTACAATGGCGTCCATTACCTGTGGATCTCCTGATCCGCACCGCGGATCTTGTTTTGTCGGACTCGCCACTGGTATTCCCCAGACTTGGGAAAATGTGCACCTTTGGCGGGCTCCGGGGCGTTCTGGCTGGCGGACAAGCCTGCCGTCCTGCACGGTTTCCCATCAAACTTACAGAAGACCATTGCAATTTTGTGGTCTTCGAACGACATACATATAGTATGGCATTGTCCCTGTGAAAGTGTCCGAACGAGATACAGTGTGTTTTTTGTTTCGAAACACAAAACAGGTACATCGGAGCGAAATCGATGATGGACGAGATCTATAACAGCAAGATCCTGGAATTCGCCGGCAATATCGAACGCATTGGCAGCCTTTCAGACGCCGATGCAAGCGCTCAGGCCCATTCCAGACTGTGCGGCTCCCGCGTCAAGATTTGGCTGAAAATGGACGACGGTGTCGTTACCGATTTTGCGCACGACGTCAAGGCCTGTGCGCTCGGTCAGGCATCTTCTTCGGTCATGGCCCGCCACATAGTCGGCGCGACCGCCGCAGAACTGCGCAAAGCGCGCGAGGATATGCTTGCGATGCTGAAGGCGGACGGCGAGGGGCCATCGGGCCGTTTCGAGGACATGCGCTATCTGAAGCCGGTCAAGGATTACAAGGCGCGCCACGCATCGACGATGCTGACATTCGATGCCGTCGTGGATGCGATCGAGCAGATCGAGGCGGCGCGCGGAAATCCTGCGATTGCGGCTGCCGCAGCCGTTTCATAAAGACGGTGAGCCATGTGCTATCTCTGTTCCATTCAGGACGACGATGACGAGGGAGGCGCCGCTGCAGGCTCCAGCAGCGCGAGGCGCAGCGAGATAGCATCCCGCGACAACATTAAACCGCTGCATTCCCGCAACTATTCCGGCCCCTTCCGCAAGACGCCCGACCGGCTCCTCGGTATGGGCCTGATCCGTCTCTATCAACTGACCCTTTCCGGATTCATCGGCAATTCCTGCCGCCATATTCCGACCTGCTCGGAATATGGCTACGAATCCGTCGCCCGTCATGGCCTCTGGGCCGGCGGCTGGATGACGCTGTTTCGGGTGGCACGATGCGGACCTGGCGGCACCAGCGGGCTGGACCCCGTGCCGGAGGCTCTGGAAAGCCGCTATCATTGGTGGACACCCTGGCGGTATTTCGTCATCGGCCGAAAAGCAGCCTGAACGGCATGACGACATATGTCGCACTGCTTCACAGCATCGTTCTCACCGCCGGCCGGCGCGTGGTCATGGCTGATCTGCGGGCGATGGCGGAGGATCTCGGATTCACCAACGTCAAAACATTGGTCGCGACCGGCAATCTGGTCTTTGAGGCTGGCGAGCAACCGATTGCAGCAATCGAAACTCAACTCGAAGCAGGCTTTGCGAAGACTTTCGGCAAGCACGTCGACATCATTGCGCGCGATGCTGCGACATGGATGAAGCTTGTTACTGGCAATCCGTTCGCAGACGGTGGGGGCAGCGAAGTGGCGGTCCGCGTCATGCGCAGGCCGCTCGATCCGTCCGTAATCGAAGTACTCGAAAAGCGCAGAAGCGACCCGGAGCGGCTGGCCGTGGTCAATGGCGATCTCTGGATCGATT
Organism: Rhizobium sp. GW821-FHT14E12; assembly: GCF_058803745.1. Classification (NCBI taxonomy): domain Bacteria; kingdom Pseudomonadati; phylum Pseudomonadota; class Alphaproteobacteria; order Hyphomicrobiales; family Rhizobiaceae; genus Rhizobium; species Rhizobium sp. GW821-FHT14E12. The sequence goes on along the minus strand of NZ_JBXAPH010000001.1, from coordinate 305,902 downwards.
TTGGCGGCAAAGCGAGCGAAACGCGCCTGCTGTCGTCGCTGACCACCAAGCGCCTTGGTGTCGGCACATTGCGTAACTGGAATACGGTACGCGGCGTGGCCCGGATGATCGGCTCATAAGCCTCTTTTCCTTTACTAAACGGCGAAATATCGCTATCAGGCGACCGCGTTCAACAACATTGATTGACCGCGTCTGTTGAAACCACCCGCATTCGTTGGCGGGACTGGACAAGGAGAATTTCGATGTCCCAATCCGTTTCCCTGACATTTCCTGATGGTTCCGTGCGCAGCTACGATGCTGGCGCAACCGGCCGGGATGTCGCCGAATCCATTTCCAAGTCGCTTGCCAAGAAGGCCGTCGCCATTGCGATCGACGGCACCGTGCGCGACCTTTCCGAGCCGGTGACCGACGGCAAGATCGAGATCATTACCCGTAATGACGACCGCGCGCTGGAGCTGATCCGGCATGACGCGGCGCATGTCATGGCGGAAGCCGTGCAGGAGATCTGGCCCGGCACGCAGGTGACCATCGGCCCGGTGATCGAAAACGGCTTCTATTACGACTTCGCCAAGAACGAGCCCTTCACGCCCGACGACCTGCCGGTCATCGAGAAGAAGATGCGCGAGATCATCCAGCGCAATAAGCCCTTCACCAGGCAGATCTGGTCGCGCGAGAAGGCGAAACAGGTCTTTGCCGACAAGGGCGAACGCTACAAGGTCGAACTCGTAGACGCCATTCCTGAGGGCCAGGACCTGAAGATCTATTATCAGGGCGATTGGTTCGACCTCTGCCGTGGGCCGCATATGGCTTCCACCGGCCAGATCGGCACGGCCTTCAAGCTGATGAAGGTGGCCGGTGCCTATTGGCGCGGCGACAGCAACAATCCGATGCTGACCCGCATCTATGGCACGGCCTTTGCCGAGCAAGCCGATCTCGACAACTACCTGCACATCCTCGCCGAGGCCGAAAAGCGTGATCACCGCCGTCTCGGCCGCGAAATGGACCTGTTCCATTTCCAGGAAGAAGGTCCGGGCGTCGTCTTCTGGCATGGCAAGGGCTGGCGGATCTTCCAGACGCTGGTCTCCTACATGCGCCGCCGTCTGGAAGGCGACTATCAGGAAGTCAACGCGCCGCAGGTGCTCGACAAGTCGCTCTGGGAAACCTCGGGTCACTGGGGCTGGTATCGCGATAACATGTTCAAGGTGACTGTCGCCGGCGATGATACCGACGACGACCGCGTCTTCGCGTTGAAGCCGATGAACTGCCCCGGCCACATCCAGATCTTCAAGCATGGCTTGAAGTCCTACCGCGAACTGCCGATCCGCCTTGCGGAATTCGGCAACGTGCATCGATACGAGCCTTCGGGCGCGCTGCACGGACTGATGCGCGTGCGCGGCTTCACGCAGGACGACGCGCACATCTTCTGCACAGATGAGCAGATGGCGGCCGAATGCCTGAAGATCAACGACTTGATCCTCTCGGTCTATGAAGACTTCGGCTTCAAGGAGATCGTCGTCAAGCTCTCGACCCGTCCTGAAAAGCGCGTCGGCGACGATGCGCTCTGGGATCGTGCCGAAAGCGTGATGATGGACGTGCTGAAGACGATCGAAGAACAGTCCGGCGGCCGCATCAAAACCGGCATTCTGCCGGGCGAAGGCGCGTTCTACGGGCCGAAGTTCGAATATACGCTGAGGGATGCCATCGGTCGTGAATGGCAGTGCGGCACGACGCAGGTCGATTTCAACCTGCCGGAACGCTTTGGCGCCTTCTATATCGACCAGCATTCGGAAAAGACGCAGCCGGTAATGATCCATCGCGCCATCTGCGGCTCGATGGAGCGATTCCTTGGTATCCTGATCGAGAACTTCGCCGGCCATATGCCGCTCTGGGTTTCGCCGCTGCAGGTGGTGGTCGCAACCATTACCTCGGAAGCCGACGGCTATGGCGAAGAAGTTGCCGAAGCACTGCGCGATGCCGGGCTCACGGTCGAGACCGATTTCCGCAACGAGAAGATCAACTACAAGATCCGCGAGCATTCGGTGACGAAGGTTCCGGTGATCATCGTCTGCGGCAAGAAGGAAGCCGAGGAGCGCTCGGTCAACATCCGCCGTCTCGGCAGCCAGGCACAGACGGCAATGTCGCTCGACGAGGCGATCGCATCGCTGTCGCTCGAAGCCACACCGCCGGACGTTCTGCGCAAGCGCGAAGCCAGGCGGGCCAAGCTCGCCTGATAAACAGATAGATGTTGTCTGACGGCGCCTTCAGTGCGCCGTCAGATAACTGACATACATCTGTAATATATGCGCCTGGATGCACAAGGAGCGGGGCAGCCCGTCGCGGATTTGGATTTCAAAGAATTATCCTACGCCAATGAACGGGATACGCGCATCAAGCGCTGGTTCATCCGCTCCATAGAGGGCCTTTCCGGCCGCGATCGCTATACCCGGCTCTACGATATTTGGCGCAGCGATATTGTCGGCAAAAGCGAGCGTGTCTTCGGCAAGATGCTCGATCTCATCGATGTGCGCCTCGCGACCAAGGGCGAATGGCCGCCGCGTGAAATTCCCGATGCGCCGATCGTCATCGTCGCCAACCATCCCTTCGGTATCGGCGACGGCATTGCCGTGCTGGCACTCGCCGAAGAGCTCGGACGCCCGTTCAAGGTGCTCATCAACAACGAACTGCTGAAAGTGCCGGAAATGAACGACTATTCGCTGCCGGTTTCCTTCGAGGAGACCAAGGAAGCGATGGCGATCAACATGAAAACGCGCCATGAGGCCGTTCGCCTGCTCAAGGAAGGCACCACCATCATCGTCTTTCCGGCCGGCGGCGTCGCGACGGCCAAGAAGGGCTTTGGGCGTGCCGAGGACCTGCCGTGGAAGATCTTTCCGGCAAAACTCATCCAGGCGGCCCGCGCCAGCGTCATTCCCATTTATTTCGAGGGCCAGAATGGCCGGCTGTTTCATCTTGCCAGCCGCGTATCGATGACGCTGCGCATCTCGCTATTGATCCGCGAGTTCCGCCGCCTTTCCGGCAGCACGATCACCGCCCATGTCGGCAAGCTGATGACCTGGGAAGCGATGAGCGAAGGCAGCGACCGCAAGGATCTGTTGTCGAAACTCTATGGCGCGGTGTTTTCCATGGCACCGCCGAAGCGGGCGCTACGGAAAAAAGCCGGCTGAGGCAAGGACTGCCTCACCGTCAATCCATGCTATCGCCGCCATCATCGCCGGCGGACGGTGCCAATTGCTCGTAGGTCGGCAACGGACGCTGTTGGCTTGACACGCCTGGTTGGCCCGACGGCCCCTGGTTCTGCTGTGCCTGCGGCAACTGTACTGGAAGCTGCTGCGCCGGTTGCTGATCGTCGGCGTCCTGCGGCTGCTGTTCCTTCATCAGCACTTCGACATCGGTGTTCCGGCCTGCAACGACAGTGAAGTCGCGCTGGTAGATCTTGTCCTTGTTGCGGGCGACGGCGGTATACTGGCCTTCCGCCAGCACCATGACCGGGAAAGCGCTGAGGCTTTCGCCGACGATATCGCCGGCAGATGTCAGGATTGACCATGCCGTATCGGCGATCGCTTCGCCGCCGGCATCCGAGACCAGCTTGAAGGTGATCTTGGCGGCCCTGTGCTGTATCGTCGCCTCAGTCACCTTGCCGGCCTCGACCTGGATATCGGCTCGAATGACGGCGTTGACGGCGCCGTATTCGGAAACGATGTGATAGGTGCCGGTGCTGAGACCCACCAGAGTGTTCGGCTTGACGTCGGACATGACGAGCCCCCGCTCGCCATCTTCCTTGGCGTCGCCCGCATAGATCGAGAAACTCAGCTCGGCCGGCGGAATGCGAACGTCGGAACCGGAGACGGCGTTCAGCACCATGCCGCCGGCGTCCAGCACCATGGTCTGCTTCTGCGACAGGCCGCTTTCGGGCACGGTCAGCTTCTTGGTGACGCCGGCCCGGCCGAAGGAGACATTGACGAAATAATCGCCGGGCAGGAGATGGAAGGAGGCCGAGCCGCCCTTGGAGCTCGCCACCAGTGGCAACTTGCCATCAGCGCCGGCAAAGGGGCTGAAGACATACCAGGACAGGCCCTGCTGCTGCGGGCCGCTATCCGGCGCGAGCTTGGCTTCCAGCGAAACGTCGCGCAATGTCCGCGCGGGCGAGTTTTCGCCGCCCGGCGCTACGAAGGCATTGAGCTTCGGCATTTTCATGCTGCCGTCGAGCTGCTTGAATTCCTGAAAGGCATCCTGCGCCGAGGCAGCCGTGCTCAGGCTTGCGAGCATGGCGAAAGCCGCGCCCAATCGGTGAGCGGATGAAATACCTGACATGCGTTCCCAACCGATTGACTTCCGATAAAACACAGGCCACTTCAAAACCAATGCGGTGGCAAATTCAAGACCCACTTCCTCCCGCGCATGAAAATGAAAGCAATCATTCCATGAAAACCGATATCAAGCTGGTCGATTATCTGGCGGTTCGCCGATCCATTCCCGCGTTTCAGATGGCGGAACCAGGCCCGGACAAGGCCGAAATCGAAGAGATCCTGCGGCTAGCCTCCCGTGTGCCGGATCACGGCAAGCTCGCCCCGTGGCGCTTTATCGTCTATCGCGGCGAGGAGCGCGCGCGGATCGGTGAAGAGTTGCTGAAGCTCGCGCTCGAAGCCAAGCCCGATCTGTCCGGGGAAATGATTCAGGTCGAGCGCACGCGCTTCACCCGCGCGCCGGTCGTTATCGCCGTCGTCAGTAAGGCAGGCCCACATTTCAAGATCCCGGAATGGGAACAGTTGATGTCAGCGGGCGCGCTTTGCCTCAATCTGCTAATTTCGGCCAATGCACATGGCTGGGTTTCGAACTGGCTGACCGAATGGTTCGCCTATGACGAGCGCGCCTATCCGCTCCTTGGCGTCCAGCCGGGTGAAAAGGTCGCCGGCTTCATCCATATCGGCTCCTCCGAGTTCCCGCCGATAGAACGGCCGCGCCCGGAACTGGCGGAAACCGTGACCTGGGTTGGCGGCGAGGGGGCATAATGTTCTACACGACCGACACCAATCAGCATGGCCTGTCTCACGATCCCTTCAAGGCGATCGTCACGCCGCGCCCGATCGGCTGGATCGGCAGCAAGGGCAGGGACGGCTCCATCAACCTGTCGCCCTACTCCTTCTTCAACGCCGTCAGCGATCGACCGAAGCTGGTGATGTTTTCCTCGACGGGCCGCAAGGACAGCGCCCGCAATGTCGAGGAAACCGGCGTCTTCACCGCCAATCTGGTCAGCCGCAACCTCGTCGACAAGATGAACCATTCATCCATTTCCGTACCCTATGGCACCAATGAGTTCGAGCTTGCCGGTCTCACGGCCGAGTCCGGCCGATTGGTGGATGCGCCCTATGTCGGCGAAGCCTTCGCCGTTCTCGAATGCCAGGTAACGGAAATCATGCGGCCCAAGGACCTCAACGGAGAGCCGACGGATAATGTCATGGTTTTCGGCCAGGTTGTCGGCATTCATATCGATGAGACGATCATTCGCGACGGTCGGCTCGATATGGCGCTTGCCCGGCCTGTCGCGCGTATGGGCTACATGGACTACAGTGAAGGCAGCGAAGTCTTCGAATTAATACGGCCGAAGACACCGTGACGCCAGAGGGTGCCGGTTCGCGCATTAGTGGTTAATAAATAAGGTAAACGGCCCGTAAACCTTTCGCCGTTAGCGTGTCCCTCATGGATTTGCGGGACAAGAATCGTCCCGACGATATCGGGGCATTACGTGATCATAGAAGCATTTCTTCGCTGGGCTGAGACCGCCAAGGCAGAGGGCAGGGCAAGGGCAGCCAATGCCCTCGGCCGTGCCTATCTGCAATCGGCGATGCCGGCGGGAGAGCGTGAGGCCGCCGAGATGGCGATGACCTATCTGCTCGATGATCCATCGCCTCGCGTACGGCTGTCACTTGCCGAAGCCGTGGCGCGTGCGCCGAACGCACCGCGTGATATCATCCTTTCCCTGGCGGAGGATCAGCCGGAAATCGCCGGCCAGGTCATTCTCTTGTCGCCGGTATTCACCGATGGCGATCTCGTCGATCTTGCACTGCGCGGCAGTGACGTGACGCGTGTCCTGATCGCCTCGCGCGGGCAGGTGTCTCGACCGGTTTCCGCGGCATTGGCCGAGATTGGCGGCGAAACCGAGATTCTCTGCCTGCTGGAAAACGATGCCGCCTCATTGTCGCGCGCCTCGCTGAAACGCATTGCCGAGCGGCTCGGCGATCACGCGGAGATTCGTGGCCTGCTTCTTGCCCGCGACGCCCTGCCTTCGGATGTCCGCCACCTGCTGATGCGGCATGTTTGCGCAGCGTTGGCGGGCTCCAGCCTTATCCAGGCGACGATCGGCACCGGCCGGCTGCAGCATATTACCCGTGAGGCCAGCGAGACCGCGACGGTCTCGATCGCCGGATCGGTTCAGCATGACGATATTCCGGATCTGGCCGAACATCTGCGTCAGTCCGGCTGGCTGACGCCGGCTTTCCTGATGCACGCGCTTTGTTCCGGCAAGGTCGATTTCTTTGCCGGCGCGATTACGAACCTTTCCGGCTGCGGCGAGCGGCGGGTGCGTTCGATCCTGTCGACCGGACGTGTCTATGCCGTGCGCGCGCTTTATGAATCCGCTGGCCTGCCGCGCGATATCAGCGTTGTCTTCGTCGAGGCGACCCTGATCTGGCGGGAGGCATCACAGGCATCGGGCGGCAGCATGCTGGAAAATGTCTCGGTCCGGTTGATGCGCAAATTCCATGTCGCGGAGCGGTCTCCCGGCGCGGCGATACAGCTACTGGACATGGTGGAGAAGCTCGCCAATGCCGAACGGCGGCAGACTGCGCGGAGTTTTGCAGCGCTGGCGGCTCTCGCGGCAGCGTGATATTGATCAGCGATCAAAGTTTTCAGGATATGACTTTTGCTGACCATTGCCGTTGAACCACCGCGCCAGGACGGTGTTATCCGTCTCCTCGACATGTCGAGCGCCTATGCCGAATCGCTCTATCCTGCCGAGAGCAACCACCTGCTAGATCTGAGCTCATTGGAAAACCCGGAAGTGACCTTCTGGGTTGCGCGGCTGGATGGCGATATCGTCGGCTGCTGCTCGCTGGTCGAGGCGGGTGATGGCACGGCCGAGATCAAGCGCATGTTCGTCGATCCGATCGCCAGGGGACAAAAGGTCGCTCTAAGGCTGATGGACGTGCTTGAAGGGACGGCGGCGGAACGGAAGCTGACGGCGGTGCGGCTGGAAACCGGGATATACCAGCCGGAAGCCATCGCTCTCTACCGCAAGTTCGGCTATGTGGAGATCGAACCATTCGGCGAGTACAAACCCGATCCGCTCAGCCTGTTCATGGAAAAGACCCTGTCCCCGTAGGCAGGATCTGATCAGCCTTCGGAACCATCCCGGATTTTCAATTGCAGTTCCGGCTCTTGGGCGTGCTGTTCCTCTGTCAGCTCGGCCTCACGAATCCACTCGCGCCAGATCGCGACGATGATGGCCATCAGCACCGGGCCGATGAAGAGGCCGAGGAACCCCATGGTCTTGACGCCACCGACAAGGCCGAAAAAGGTCGGCAGGAAGGGCAGCTTGATCGGCCCGCCGACGAGCTTCGGCCGCAACGTCTTGTCGACGATGAAGAGTTCGACTGTGCCCCAGACAAACAGGGCGATACCCGCCCATAGCGAACCGCTGGCGACAAGGTAGATGGAGACGAGCGACATGGAGAGCGGCGCACCGCCCGGCACCAGCGCCATGACACCAGTGAGAACACCGAGCGTGATCGCCGATGGCGCTCCCGCAATCCAATAGGCAACGCCAAGCACGATGCCTTCGCCGATGGCGATCAGCGTCATGCCCATGACCGTGGAACTGATCGTCGCCGGCACGACGCGGGAAATGCGCTCCCAGCGGTTCGGCAGGATGCGTTCGCCCAACAGATCGACCTGGCGGACGAACATCGAGCCGTCGCGGTATATGAAAAACAACGCGATCAGCATGAAAAGCAAGGTCAGAATGACATGAAAGGCACCGCCACCGGCGGCAAGCACCGCGCGGTAGATATTGCCGATATGCGCGCCGCTGATGAGTTGCGCCAATTCGCCGATGGAACCGGGGCTACCAATATACTGCGTCCACTGATCGCCAAGCCAGGAGCCGACCATCGGCAGCGCCAGAATCCACTGCGGCGGCGGAGCGCCGTCGCGGTTGACATGCACGGCCCAGCCAAACCATTCGCGCACCTCGCCAGCCATATAGATGGCGGAAAGCACGATTGGCAGCACCAGGAAGGTGACGATAAAGGCAATGGCAATGGCGGCGGCGAGCGTCGTGTTGCCGCCGGTGCGGCGCAGAAGGTCGCTGTAGAGCGGCCAGGTGGCAAAACCTATCACGGCCGCTGCCAGCACAGGGATCAGGAAGCCGTAGAAGAAATAAATGCCGGCCGCGGCAATCAGGATCAGCAGCCAGCGTGCCGCCGAAATGGACGGAATAAGGGCCATGCGTGAAGGCGCGGTAGGCCCCAGCCACCGTGGTTCCCTCTGCTTTTGACGTTCGAATACACCCACCGGACTTGTTTTACCTTTTTTATTCGATCAACCGGTTATGGGCCATGATCTAGGCCGATTCAAGGGCCGCAACCCGAAAGCCTATATAATCCGTTGTCATGACGGCAAGACGACTACCAATGCGGGCAAGAGACGACTGGCGTTAAGATGGCCGACGAAGAACCTTGAAGGCGAAGAACTGGGTCTTCTGCGTCGGATTGAAATTATTGTCGGCAACAAAGATCAGCACATCCGTGCCGTCCTTTGCCTTGCCGAAGGTGACACCTTCGATATTGTCGGGTGCGAGGCCCAGCGCGCGCAAATCCATGACCTGGGTTTTGCGTACCGGCACGATGCGCTGATCGGTCTTTGCGAGCGATGGGATCGCGGAAACATCGGTTGCGCCGTCGAGATCGAACATGTTGATGACCACCGAGTTGCCGATATCCTGCGCATAGCCACGCTCGACCGACAGCCCATGCCGGTCATCCAGCGCCAGGATTTCCGACATGCCGAAATCGTTCCAGCCACCGGGCTTGGCCGGCGCCTGCGGGATCGGTGATATCGGATAGACATATTGCGCTTTCTGTTCGCCCGTGGCCGCATCGTAACGGATGATGCGGGCAAGCGTGCCATTGGTCAGCGTCGTCATCGGCCCGTCCTGATAAAGTGCGGACTCCATGCCGACGAGAAGATCGCCACTGGTGAGGAACGTCAGACCCTCGAAGGCGAGGTTATCGCGGATACCCGTGCTCTTGTCGGCGGTGGGGGCAAAGCCTTCGGGCAAAGGCAATTCTCGCACGAAGCTGCCATCGCGATTGGCGACGCGCACGAATGGCGGCAACAGCTGCTTGCCGTCGCCTTCGCTGCTCCAATAGATGCCGTCCTTGCCGATGCGGATCGATTCGGAATCAACCGTGCGGAACGCGAAAGGCTGACCGTTCTTGTCCTTCAGCGTCACATGATCGAGCACCGTCACGCCCTTGAGGCCGTCGGCGCCGACATCGATGTCGAGATCGTAGAAGCGAGCCGGTGCCCTTTCGGAACGGTCGTCGCTGATCGAGATATAGTGACCGGTCGAGGGATCGAAATCGATACCGGAGAGACCGCCGACCTCGACGCCGTTTTCCACGAAGCCCGTCGGAATGTCGTACTCACCGAGATAGGAGAGACTGATACCGGCCTTGCAGTCGCCGAAGGGGCAGGGCACGTCAACAACCGCACCGATATCGGCGGCGCGGGCGGTGGTGCAGAGAAGAAGGGCAAGAGCGGCGGTCGGCAGGAAGGGCTTCATCATGGCGATATCGTTACATCCGGATCATGAGCTGGCGGGTTCGCGCCGCATCTATGCATCCGACCATGACGCTTTCGTTACGGATCGCGCTCCATGCCCTAAAAATATCGGGAAATCGATTTTGCCGCAGCCGCCGAAGCGCGGCTGTCAGATATCCAGATTTTCCGCAAATGCCGCGCGTTCCTGGATGAAGCGGAAGCGGGCCTCGGGTTTGGTGCCCATGAGGTTGTCGACGGCGTCGCGCGTGCCTTCGAAATCCACCTCGTCGATCACGACGCGCAACAGCGTACGCTTGGAAGGGTCCATCGTCGTTTCCTTAAGCTGAGCGGGAAGCATTTCGCCCAAGCCTTTGAATCGGCTGATTTCGACCTTGCCCTTGCCCTTGAAATCGCTCTCCATCAGCTCCAGCCGATGGGCGTCGTCGCGGGCATAGATGGATTTCGAGCCCTGCGTGATTTTGTAGAGCGGCGGCACGGCCAGGAAGAGGTGGCCGCCACGAACCAGCTCGGGCATTTCCTGATAGAAGAAGGTGATCAGCAGCGAGGCGATATGAGCGCCATCGACGTCGGCATCGGTCATGACGACGATGCGCTGATAGCGAAGGTCTTCCTCGCGATATTTCGAGCGCGTGCCGCAACCGAGCGCCTGAACCAGATCGGAAATCTGCTGGTTGGCGGAGAGCTTTTCGCGGCCGGCGCTGGCGACGTTGAGGATCTTGCCGCGCAGCGGCAGGATCGCCTGGTTCATGCGGTTGCGCGCCTGCTTGGCGGAGCCGCCAGCAGAATCACCTTCGACGAGAAAGAGTTCGGCGCCTTCGGCGGTGTTCTGCGAACAATCGGCAAGCTTGCCGGGCAGGCGCAGTTTACGCACGGCCGTCTTGCGATTGACTTCCTTCTCCTTACGCCGGCGCAGCCGCTCCTCGGAACGTTCGATCACCCATTCCAGCAGCTTTTCGGCTTCTGTCGGATTGTCGGTGAGATAGTGATCGAAGGGATCGCGCAACGCGTTTTCAACGATGCGCTGCGCCTCGACGGTCGCAAGCCTGTCCTTGGTCTGGCCGACGAATTCCGGCTCACGAATGAAGATGGACAGCATGCCGACACCGGAGATCATCACGTCGTCGGTGGTAATGCCGGCGGCGCGCTTGTTCTGCGTCAGCTCGGCATAATTCTTCAGCCCCTTGGTCAGCGCGATGCGCAGGCCGGCCTCGTGCGTGCCGCCTTCGGGGGTGGGGATGGTGTTGCAATAGGAATGAACCTGCGGGTCGCCGCCATACCAGGTGATCGCCCATTCCAGTGAGCCATGGCCGGTTCCCTTCTCCGACTTGCCGGAGAATATTTCGCGGGTGACGGTGAACTCGTTGCCCATCGTCGCCTTGAGATAATCCTTCAGGCCGCCGGGGAAATGGAAGACGGCCTTGTCGGGAATATCCGAGCCTGCCGGCGCCAATTCCGGATCACAACTCCAGCGGATTTCGACGCCGCCGAAGAGATAGGCCTTGGAGCGGGCCATGCGGAAAACGCGGGCCGGATCGAACTTGGCGTGATCGCCGAAGATCTGCGGATCAGGGTGGAAACGAACACGGGTGCCGCGGCGGTTATGGACATCGCCCAACTCTTCAAGGCCGCCCTGCGGCACACCGCGCGAAAAGCGCTGGCGATAGAGCTTGCGGTTGCGGGCAACCTCGACTTCGAGATCGTCGGAGAGCGCATTGACGACGGAAACGCCAACGCCGTGCAGACCGCCAGAGGTCTCGTAGGCCTTGCCGTCGAACTTGCCGCCGGCATGCAGCTTGGTCATGATGACCTCAAGCGTCGATTTGCCCGGCACCTGCGGATGGTTTTCAACCGGAATGCCACGGCCGTTATCGGTGACAGTCAGGTAACCGCGCTGGTCGAGATGCACTTCGATGAAATCGGCGTGACCGGCAACGGCCTCGTCCATGGAGTTGTCGATGACTTCGGCGAAGAGATGATGCAGCGCTTTCTCGTCGGTGCCGCCGATATACATGCCGGGGCGCATACGCACCGGTTCGAGCCCTTCGAGGACGCGGATCGAATTCGCACCGTATTCCTCGGCGGACGAGGTTGTCGGAACTGCGCGCGGGGCAGGGGCAGGAGCGGCCGCAGGGCTTTCAACCTTTGCGGCCGGCTTTTCCGCCGTTTCGGGCTTCGGCGAAACCGGCAGTCCGGAGAAGAGATCGTTGCTGTTATCCATGGAGCTGTTCAGATTTATCCTTGAAGGGGTCACACCCCAGAATCATCACATTTGCCGTCGATGCCGCGAATCACCTTGATTCTGCCAGAAACGACGTTCTAACGCGATGGCGCCCCGATGACGGGACAAATTCGAAAAAAGATTTGCGTTGCCGGGCGACGAATGGCAAGCCCGTGAGCCTATCGAGGAAAGTCTCCGCATGCGAATGTCCACAGCTCATTTGTCGATACTAGCCGCAATTGCGGCCTTTTTGCCGCTGACCGTCGCCTCTGACGTCGCCGCCGAAGCGCTGAAGCCCTTCAAGGATGAACTGTTTTCCAGCCAGACGGTCATCGAAAGCCATGACAATGGCGCCTTCCAGACGATCGACTATCAGGAAATGCGCGACATCAACGGCCGCGACCAGATCCCGGAAAAGCGGGTCAAGCCGGCCTATGTCGAAACTGGCGTGCGCTGGAAAGCGCAACAGGACGAGACCTTGCCGCTTGGCGATCGCAAGCTCGATGTCACGCGCATCGGCCCGGCATCCGGACAGGCTTTCACGGTGATCTTCATCCATGGCCGCGGCGGCGACCGTCGGCTGGGGTCGAACGACTACACCTTCGGCGGCAACTTCAACCGGCTGAAGAACCTCGCCTACAACAATGGCGGCACCTATTATGCCCCGAGCGTCAAAAGCTTCGACAGCAATGGCGTCGACGATATCGCAGCCTTGATCCGCTATTCCTATGAGAAGTCGGGTGGCAAGCCGGTGATCCTCACCTGTGCCTCCATGGGTAGCTTCGTCTGCTGGGGCATCACCCGCGATGCCGAGAGCGTCAAACGCCTGAAGGGCATGGCGATCTTGAGCGGCGTGACCGATCCTGACTTTACCAAGAGCGCTTTCTACAAGGCGAAACTGCCGGTCTGGTTCACCCATGGCAGCAAGGATCCGGTCTATGCCGCCGCCGACCAGGAAACGCTGTTCGAAAAACTCTACAAGACGCATTATCCGACGCGGTTCACGCTGTTTGCGACCGGCAATCACGGCACACCGGTTCGCATGACCGACTGGCGGAAGGTGCTGAACTGGATCCTTGATCCGCAGCCGTCATAGGTCTTTTCGGAAAAATTTCGGTTTATTTTCGCAAAAGCGATTTTTAAACGATTTTAAGTCGTTCCGAGGAGCACCGTTAACTTTTCTTTCCCTCTCACTTTTGTTAGTGCGGCAGCACATGAATGAAGGGGAGATGAGGAATGACGAAGCAAATACGGCCGCTGTTGGCGGGGAACTGGAAGATGAACGGCACGCGTGCCAGCCTCGACCAGATCAAGGCGATCGCGGAAGGGGTGAAGGCGCCTCTGTCGGAAAAGATCGACACGCTGCTCTGCCCGCCGGCAACGCTCCTCTATGTCGCAACGGCACTTTGCGATGACAGCCCGCTGGCGATCGGCGCGCAAGACTGCCATCAACTGGTCAGCGGCGCTCACACCGGTGATATTTCCGCCGAGATGATTGCCGATTGCTTTGGCACCCACGTCCTCGTCGGCCACTCGGAACGCCGCAGAAACCACGCGGAAAGCGACGCATTGGTGCGCGCCAAGGCGGAAGCGGCCCTCAATGCCGATTTGACCGCGATCGTCTGCATCGGCGAGACGGCGGAAGAGCGCGACAATGCTCAGACTCTTGACGTGCTCAAGCGCCAACTCGCCGGTTCGGTTCCCGACGGTTCCGTCTCGGAAACGACCGTCATCGCCTATGAGCCCGTCTGGGCGATCGGCACGGGTAAGGTTCCAACGCGTGCCGATGTCGAGGAGGCCCACGCCTTCATCCGCGGCGAACTCGTGGAACGCTTCGGCGAGGACGGCAAAAAGTTCCGTCTTCTCTACGGCGGCTCGGTCAGCGGCGCGAATGCGGCGGACCTGCTGTCGGTCGCAAATGTCAACGGTTTGCTCGTCGGTGGGCAAAGCTTGAAAGCCGTCGACTTCCTCGCCATCTATGGCGCATTCGAACTGCAGTTCGCCTGAAGGCCCCACTTGCCTGAATTCCAATCTTAAAAGGGCTTGGAATAGGCGATAGCCTCATGTAAAGAGCCGCGAGCTTTTCTTTTTGATTGATGCCCGCGCCCGTGGGCAGGACTGGACCTATGCAAACCGTATTGCTTGTCATCTATCTCATGATTGTTGTCGCCCTTATCGGCGTTGTGCTGATTCAGCGCTCGGAGGGCGGTGGCCTGGGCATTGGCGGTGGATCAGGCTTCATGTCGGCGCGCGGCACGGCCAATGCGCTGACGCGCACCACGGCAATCCTGGCGGCCCTGTTCTTCGCACTGGCGCTCGGCATGAACGTGCTCTCGCGCTTCGAGGGACGTCCGACGGATATTCTGAACCGTATTCCGAGCACATCGGGCCAGGGCAACGGCATTCTCGATTCGCTGGGCGGCCAGAATGGCGCAACCCCGGCAGCTGGCCAGTCGCAGCCCGCCAATAACAGCGGCGTTCCGAACAGCGGCGCAGTTGCTCCGCAGTCCCAGACGACGCAGCCCGCTCCGGCAGCGACCACGCAGCAGGCCCCGGCCGCTACCGGTCAGCAGACGGCGCCGGCTACCACGACGCCTGCCCAGAGCGGCAACGGCGTTCCGACCGGCAACTAAGCCCGGTCGCATATCATCCTCCGGCAGGTCTTCGGATCTGCCGGTTTTGTTTTGTCGAAATTCCGTGTTCTGTGTCCAAAATTCCGGAAACGAATTTTAGGGCTGGCAGAATCGTTTGTTAAAAGGTATCCGGTGACTCCCATGGCGCGATATGTATTCATCACTGGCGGCGTGGTTTCTTCCCTCGGAAAAGGAATTGCGGCCGCGGCTCTCGGAGCGTTGTTGCAGGCCCGTGGTTATCGGGTCCGCCTGCGCAAACTCGACCCCTATCTGAACGTGGATCCGGGCACGATGAGCCCGACCCAGCACGGCGAGGTCTTCGTGACCGACGACGGCGCGGAAACCGACCTCGATCTCGGCCACTACGAGCGCTTCACCGGTCGCTCGGCCACCAAGACCGACAACATCACCACCGGTCGCATCTACAAGAACATCATCGACAAGGAACGTCGTGGCGACTATCTCGGCGCGACTGTCCAGGTCATTCCGCATGTGACCAACGAGATCAAGGACTTCGTCATCGAAGGCAATGACGAGTATGATTTCGTCATCTGCGAGATCGGCGGCACGGTCGGCGATATCGAAGCGATGCCATTCATGGAAGCGATCCGCCAGCTCGGCAACGATCTGCCACGCGGCACCGCGGTCTATGTTCACCTGACGCTGATGCCCTATATTCCGGCGGCCGGCGAGCTGAAGACCAAGCCGACCCAGCATTCCGTCAAGGAACTGCAGGCGCTTGGCATTCATCCCGACATCCTGCTGGTGCGCGCCGACCGGGAAATCCCCGAGGCTGAGCGCCGCAAGCTTTCGCTGTTCTGCAACGTCCGTCAGTCCGCCGTCATCCAGGCACTCGATGTTGCGAATATCTACGACGTGCCGATGGCCTACCATAAGGAAGGCCTCGACAACGAAGTGCTGGCCGCGTTCGGCATCGAGCCGGCGCCGAAGCCGCGCCTCGATCAGTGGGAAGAAGTCTGCAATCGCATCCGCACGCCGGAAGGCGAGGTGACGATCGCCATCGTCGGCAAATATACCGGCCTGAAGGATGCCTATAAGTCGCTGATCGAAGCGCTGCATCACGGTGGGATCGCCAATCGCGTCAAGGTCAACCTCGAATGGATCGAGTCGGAGGTCTTCGAAAAGGAAGACCCGGCGCCGTATCTCGAAAAGGTCCACGGCATTCTCGTGCCCGGCGGCTTTGGTGAACGCGGCTCCGAAGGCAAGATCCTGGCGGCGCGCTTTGCCCGCGAGCGCAAGGTGCCGTATTTCGGCATCTGCTTCGGCATGCAGATGGCCGTCATCGAAGCGGCGCGCAACCTTGCCGGCGTTGAACATGCCTCATCCACCGAATTCGGCCCGACCGATGAACCGGTGGTCGGTCTGATGACGGAATGGCTCAAGGGCAACGAGCTGCAGAAGCGCACGAAATCCGGCGATCTCGGCGGGACGATGCGCCTCGGCGCCTATAAGGCCGCGTTGAAGAAGGGCACGAAGATTTCCGAAATCTACGGCTCGACCGATATTTCCGAGCGCCATCGCCACCGCTACGAAGTCAATATCGACTACAAGGATCGGCTGGAAGATTGCGGCCTCATCTTCTCCGGCATGTCGCCGGACGGCATTCTGCCCGAAACGGTCGAATATCCCGATCATCCCTGGTTCATCGGCGTTCAGTACCACCCGGAACTGAAGTCACGCCCGCTCGAACCGCATCCGCTGTTCTCGAGCTTCATCGAAGCTGCGACGGAACAGAGCCGTCTGGTTTAGTAGCTGAAAATCGCTTGCGGTAGTCACTTGGACTGACCGCAAGCTTTTCCCGAAAATGATGACGCATCGTGGCGAGCGAACCAAAACCGCTTGCGACGGCAACATCGTCCAGCGATCTCGCCGTCTCTTTTTCAAGAAGATCGCGAGCATATCTCAATCTCTCAGCGAGAAGCCATTCGCCCGGCGCCATGCCGGTCGTCGCTTCGAAACGACGCTGAAATGTCCGCACGCTCATTCCGGCACGTTCAGCCAACGTGACGATCGGCTGCTCCTCTTGCAGCCTCTGGCGCATCCAGTCGAGCAACGGACCTAGTCTGGCCCCCTCGCGCTGACGCAACACCGGCGTTTCAATATATTGGGCCTGACCGCCTTCGCGATGGGGAGGCACCACGAGCCGGCGCGCTACGCTGTTTGCCGCCTCCGGCCCAAAGTCTCTGCGGACAACGTGGAGACAAAGATCGATCGCCGCGGCACTTCCGGCCGCGGTCAGAACAGCACCCTCGTCGACATACAGTACATCCGCATCGACGGTGACATCGGGATAGCGAGCGGCAATGGCATCGACATAGCGCCAATGCGTCGTCGCCTTCCGCCCCGCCAGCAATCCAGCGGCAGCGAGAACGGCAACGCCCGAGCACAGCGACATGACGCGAGCGCCGCGATCACTGGCAGCCTGCAGCGCGGTGATCAACGGCTCGGGAACGGGAGAGGCTATTCCGCGCCAACCGGGAGCGATGATCAGATCGGCTTCCCGCAGAATATCAAGACCGTGATCGACCTGGATTCGCAGGCCACCGGCGGCACGCAGAGGACCATCCTCGATGCCGCAAACAGAGAAGCGATACCAATCCTCTCCCATCTCCGGTCGTGGCAAACCGAAGATTTCGCAGGCAACGCCGAATTCGAAAGTGCAGAGCCCGTCATAGACAAGAGCGACGACATGCGGACCGCGAAGAACGGGAGTGGAGGTGTTTGGCATGATTTTTACGCTATATGGCATTTCAGCCAATTTCAACAGGGAGATGCTCGCGGCATGAATGTTCCCGCAACACCAACGCAGGAGCCTTTTATGTCCAGCCGTGTCAGTGAAATACCCGCCGCTTCTCCCAACGCGGTCGCCGAATATTACGCCCAGAAACTAGCATTCGAAACGGATTGTTCCGATGTCCAGCTATCCATCACCTCGGGAAATGCCGACTTCGTCCTGCTCGACGTTCGCGGGCCATCTCTGTTCGAACAGCAACATATACCCGGCGCAATCAACCTGCCGCATGGCAAGATGACAGCGAGAAGAATGGCGGAATGGCCGGATGATACGCTCTTTGTCGTCTACTGCGCCGGCCCGCATTGCAACGGAACCGACAAGGCGGCCTTGCGGCTTGGCACGCTTGGCAAGCGCGTCAAAGTCATGATCGGCGGCATGACGGGCTGGGCAGACGAGGAGTTAACTTTCGAGCGAGGGTAGGGCGTCAACGGAAGGCAGCCCGGTTCTCGCCGGGCTTCTATTTTGCACCGCAAAAAAAATTCCGCCCCTACGTCATTTGACTGTCGCGCTGTTCCCATTTCCATGGCAATTTGCCGGTAAGCACATTGGGAACAAAAGTATGATACTCAATCCATTTGACGACCGGATCGAGCGGTCGAAGACCAAGATCGCCGTCACCTATATTATCTTGATTGCGTTCAACATCGCCGCCTGGATTTGGGCATGGGTTGCCTTCTCCGACAGGCCGTCGCTGCTGGGCACCGCGTTTCTGGCCTATATGTTCGGCCTCAGGCATGCGTTCGATGCCGACCACATCGCCGCCATCGACAATGTGGTGCGCAAGCTGATGCAGGAGAAGAAGCAGCCCTACGCCGTCGGCTTCTTCTTCTCGCTCGGCCATTCCAGCATCGTCGTGCTCGCCTCGATCTTCATTGCCGCGACGGCGGCTGCGATGCAGGGACAGTTCGAATCGTTCCACGATATCGGCGGCGTTATCGGCACGACGGTCTCGGCCGTCTTCCTGCTTCTCATCGGTGTAGCCAACCTGTTCGTGCTCAAGGGCGTCTGGTCGGCCTTCAGCCGGGCAAGACGGGGCGAGAAGATCGCTGACGAGGATCTCGACGCGCTTCTGGCAGGTGGCGGCTTTCTCGCGCGCATCTTCCGCCCGATGTTCAAGGTGGTGACGCGCTCCTGGCATATGTATCCGATCGGCTTCCTTTTCGGCCTCGGCTTCGATACGGCAACGGAAATCGGTCTGCTCGGCATTTCGGCGGCGCAGGCGGCGCAAGGCATGTCCTTCTGGACGATTCTCATCTTCCCGGCGCTGTTCACGGCCGGCATGTCGCTGATGGATACCATCGACAGCACATTGATGACCGGCGCCTATGGCTGGGCGTTCATCAAGCCGGTGCGCAAGCTCTGGTACAATCTGACGATCACCGCCGCGTCGGTCGTCGTCGCGATCTTCATCGGCGGCATCGAGGCGATAGGGCTGATCTCCGATAAGCTCGGCCTTGAAGGCGGTGTCTGGAGCTTCATCGGCAATCTCAACGACAATCTTGCCAATTTCGGCTTCGCGATCGTCGGCATCTTCCTTTTGAGCTGGCTGGTTTCGACTGTCCTCTACAAGGCCGGGGGCTACGATAACTTGCAGATCAACCGCTCCTGACGCATCATCGGCTCCAGGGATCGAGAATGCCGCGACTGGAGATCGTCGTCCTCGGCCTTGGTTACATGCGAGGAGGGGGCACAATCATGATCCGGACAAGCGATATTCTCGGCGTTGTGCTGGCTGCAGGTGTTCTCTGCGCCATCAGCGTCGGGTCGGCCTCTGCGCAAGCCGCCGCGAACTGCTCGCTGCGGCCGGCGGTCAGCGCCGAGCGACAGACCCTGAATTGCGAACCGGGGCTTAGCATTACCGTCGAACGCGGGGCACGCTACCGGCTTGCGGACCGGAATCGCGACGGTCAGGTGGATGCTATCGTGCTCAACAGCAAGGCAGCATTGGTCGATGTCGACAGCAGTCGCGTTCAAGGCGGGTTCGAAGTGGTGACGCCGCAGGCGATAGCAGCCGTCCGGGGCACGCGATGGGCGGTCGATGCGCAGCATGGCAAGACATCCGTGCTGGTGCTGCGCGGCCGTGTCGCCGTCAACAAGGTTTCGACAGGGCAAGGCGTTACGCTCGGGCAATGGCAGGGCGTTGATGCTGACCGCGGCCGCTCTCCGCTGCATGTCACGCGCTGGGGACAACCGCGCATAAACGCATTGATGGCCCGTCTCGGCCAGTGAGATCCTGACGCCCATGCGCAGACCGCCGCTCCAGACGCTGATCGCGCTTGTCTTGACCGCCGTCTGGGGTCTGGGCCTCGGTATCACTCATCTGCGCGGTGATATTCCCTTCATCGACGGCGCCGAGGCGACGCTGACGAACCTCAGGAATGCCGTCGGTGGCAGCCGCCAGCCGCCCGATATCGTCACCATTGTTGCCATCGACGACGAGGCGTCACGGGCGGCTGGACGCTACCCGTTGCCCCGCGCCAGCCTCGCCACAATCATAGATGCGATCGCCGCGTTAGGGCCGAAAGCCATCGCGCTCGACATGCTTCTGGTCGATCCGGGCGATGAAGCCGGCGATGCGGCGCTGGAGCAATCGCTCAGGCGAACCAATATCGTATTGGCCGCCGCCGGCATCTTTCCGGAAAGCCGCCAGCGCGTCACCGACGACAGCAAGGAACCTCTCGCCCGCGTGCCCAGCGCGCTGCAATTCCTGGAGCCGCAGCAGCGCTTCGCGGAGGCTGCGAGCTATGGCGTCGTGAATGTGCAGACCGACAAGACGGGAACGCCGCGTTTCGTGCCCATGCTGTTTCGCAGCGGTGATCGGATCGAACCTTCCTTCTCGCTGCGCGTCGTTTCGGCGGCGACCGGCGAACACCCGACGGTCATTTCCGACCACATCAAGATCGGCGACCGTTCGGTGCATACCGATACCGGCTATCTGATGCCGCTCTCGTTCTATGGTCCGCGCGGCACGATCCGCACCATCAGCGCCAGCGCGGCACTGAACGGACAATTGCCGGAGCAGGCGATCAGGGATCATATCGTCGTCATCGGCGCAACCGTCACCGGCGGCGGCGATGTCTTTCCCACTCCCTTCGATCCGGTACTGCCGGGTGTCGAAGTCATCTCCACCTCGATCACGCATCTGGTCGCCGGCGACGGCCTCATCCGCGACCGCGGCGTGCGTCTCATCGACCTCTATTTCGCCGTCGGCCTGCCGCTCGTCATCGTCAGCCTGCTTGCCTGGCGGCGCAACACCATCGGCCTGATCATGGCGCTCTGCGTCGCCCTTGCCTGGCTGGGGATCAACCTCAGCGCCTTCAAGCACGGGATATGGCTAAGTGCCGCCTTGCCGATCGCGGCGACAGTGCCGCCGGCGCTGCTTTTCGGTGCGGCGCAACTTTGGCTCGGCCGCAGGCAGGCCGGGCGCTTTGCCGAGCAGAGCGAACGCCTGCAGCGCATCCAGGCGCCCGGTCTTGCCGAACATCTTGCCCACGACCCCAGCTTTCTCGCGGAGCCAGTGCATCAGGAGGCAGCGGTGGTCTTCATCGACATCAACGGCTTTACGGGCCTCAGCGAGGCGATCGGCCCAGCCGCCGTGCGCGAGCTGCTGAATGGTTTCTACAATCTCGTCGACGAGGAGGTGACAGCCAGCGGCGGCGCCATCACCAGCTTCATGGGAGACGGCGCGATGATCCTTTTCGGCCTGCCGCAGCCGAAGCGAACCGATCCCGCCAATGCGGCGCGCTGTTGTATTCGCCTCGCCGACCGGATGAGAGGCTGGCTCGGCACGCTGCCGGAGGCGACCGCTTCGCGCATCGGCTTCAAGATCGGCGCGCATTTCGGCACCATCGTCGCCTCAAGACTCGGTGGTGAAGGCCGTCAGCAGATCACCGCGACCGGCGACACGGTCAATGTTGCCAGCCGACTGATGGAAGTGGCCGCCCGCAATCAGGCCGAGATCGCCATCAGCAACGACCTACTGCATTCTGCCGGACACGACAGCCTGCCCTATATCGAAGGCAGGCTCGAAGGTCCGCTCGAAACAAGCGTGCGCGGCCGCGCCGGATCCCTGGTGATATGGCTCTGGCGCAGCCATGCATGATCCGGAACGCCCTTAATATTTCAGGCTCTATCCGCGCCACATTGGGATGATGGAGATCACGAGCAAACAGGCGAGCGAGGCATTGAGCACGCGCCATTGCCATGCTGTTTTCAGCAAGCGTCCGAGCATTTGCCCGAGGACGCACCAGACCGCTAGCGAGAAAGCGGCGACAAGGCAGAAGGTCGCCCCGAGCAGGATCGCCAAGGTGGCAGGGCTGCTCGCCAGGGCGGCGAAAGAGGCGGCCGCGCCAACGGTCATCGCCCAGCCCTTGGGATTATACCAGAGCATCCAGACGCCGGCGGCAAAGCTGGTGGGCTTCACCATATCGCCGGAAAGATGCGGCGGACCGCTGCGGCCGATCCGGATGGCAAGCCAGATCAGGTAGAGCGATCCCAGCGCTTTCATCGCGATCTGCAATGCGGGCAGGGCCGTCAACAGGCCTCCGAGCCCGGCCGCTGCGGCGCAGGCGATCGAGCCAAGACCGATGGCGCAGCCGGCCATGACGGGGATCGACCGGCGAAAGCCGAAATGCGCGCCGGATGCGGTCGCAAGCGTCGTGGCACCGCCGGGCGTGATGGTCGAGATCAGAGCAAAGAAGATCAGGGGCAAGAGGGCATCGATGGTCATGCGGGGCAATCTCCGTTTTCAACGGAGACATAGGCGAATCGCGGCCATCATAAGAACGAATGTTGAAGGGGTGGTGCATTAGCATCTATAATGGATGGATGAGCCGGAACTTCGATATTGCCCTGATCAGAACCTTCGTCGCCGTCGCTGACCACGGCAGCATGACGATTGCCGCCAATACGCTGCACATGACGCAGGGTGCCGTCAGCCAACAGATCAAACGGCTGGAGGATATGCTTGGCTGTACCTTGTTCGAGCGGGAGAAGCGCGGATTGCGGCTGACGAATGCAGGAGAGCGACTGCTCGGCAATGCGCGCCGACTGTTGATTCTCAATGACGATATCTGGGCCGACATGACGGAGAGTACAGTCGAAGGCAGCGTGCGGCTCGGCGTGCCCTATGATCTGATCGGAACGACGCTGGCGCCGGTTCTCAAATCCTATGCCGAACGTCATCCGCAGGTGGAGATTTCGCTGGTCTGCGCCTCATCGCCGGAACTGATGCGGGCACTCGACGATGGCAGCATCGATCTCGGCATCGTGGAAGAACCGCTCGGCTCGTCGACGGGGGAATGCCTGGCGATCGACCGGCTGGTCTGGGTCGGTGCCAGAGCGGGCAATGCCTACCGCAAAGATCCGCTGCCGATTTCGATGGTGGCCGACACTTGCGCCTTCCGGCCATCTGTCTTCGCTGCACTCGCCGATGATAGACGTCGCTGGCGAACAGTATTCGAGAACGGCAATATCGAAGCGACGACCGCAACGGTCCGAACCGACCTTGCGGTTACCGCTTGGCTCGCCTCCACCGTTCCGGCAGATCTCGATATTCTCGGAACCAGTGACGGCCTGCCGGAGCTGCCGGTCTTCTCCGTCAACCTCCATTTGCCGAAAAGCGAAGCAACGCCTCCCGCCACTGAGCTTGCCCGCCACATCCGCGAGGGGCTGATGCGGCCGCGACAGGTCACGGCCGCATGAGATATATTTGTTACGCAGCCTTCGGCAACGGGCCGACGTAACGTGACTGCGGGCGGATCAAACGGCCGTCCAATGTCTGCTCGCGCGCATGGGCAATCCAGCCGACCGTGCGGCCGATCGCAAAGACGCCGGTGAAGGCGTTGCGCGGAAAGCCGAGAGCGTCAAGCAGCAGCGCCGTGTAGTACTCGACATTGACATCGAGGGGACGATCCGGCTTGCGCTCCTTGAGGAGTGCAAGTGCCGCAGTTTCGATCGCCTCGGCGAGCGCGATGCGACCGGCGTCCGCCTGACCACTTGTGAAAATCGGCTTGAGCGCTGTCTTCAAGGCATCGGCGCGCGGATCGCGGACGCGGTAGATGCGGTGGCCGAAGCCCATCAGCCGCTCACCATGATCAAGCGCCTGCGACAGCCAGGCCCGCGCGTTGGCCGGCTCGCCGACGGCGTCGAACATGTCGAGCACCGGGCCGGGCGCGCCACCATGCAGCGGTCCCTTGAGAGCGCTGATCGCAGCCAGCACCGACGAAGTCAGGCCAGCATGGGTGGAGGCGATGACGCGGGAGGCGAAGGTGGAAGCGTTCAGGCCATGGTCGGAGATCGTCACTAGATAGGCGTCGAGGCCGGCTGTCTGCTCTGATGTCGGGCGCTTGCCTGTCAGCATGCGCAAGATGTCGGCCGCCTGCGACAGCGAGGCGTCGGGCTTGATCGGCGTCTCACCGTTCTGAAGGCGCAGCACGGCGGGCAGGAAAACAGCCGGTGCCGCCATCAGGTGGATGGCGGTCGCGAAATCCTCGCCGTCCTCGATGCGGGCGAGCAATGCCCGAACGGCCTCGACCGGCGGCAGGGTCAACAACACCGGATCGGCGGCGCCGACATGCGCGAACAACTCTACGCGAGCCGCGCCCAGCTGCGTCTTGATGCTTGCAGCATCGGCATGCTCCTCGAACAGACCGTCGAGCAGCAGCGCTGCGACATCCTCGAAACGGCTCGTCGCCACCAGATCGTCCAGCGACACGCCGCGAATGATCAGCCGGCCGGCAGCGCCGTCGACATCGGACAGCTTGGTTTCGGCAGCAATGACATCTTCAAGACCACTTTTCATCATCATTCTCCTTTGACTATGCGTTTAGATCAGTCCTATTTTCATTGACGTCAATCTTGACGGAATTGATCAATGTGAGGATTTATGAGCTGGCTGACGGCGGAGCAGGCGCTGACCCTGCTGGGCACAAAAACGCAGACGTTGTACGCCAATGTCAGCCGTGGCCGCATCCGTGCAAAGCCCGATCCGGCGGATACGCGGCGCAGCCTCTACTACACCGATGACGTCAAACGGCTGGCGGCGCGCCATGCCGGACGGCGCAAGACAGAGACGGTGGCGGCCGAGGCGATCCAATGGGGTGATCCGGTGCTGCCTTCGGCACTGTCGACGGTTTCAGACGGTCGGCTGTTCTATCGCGGGCGGGATGCGGCCGGGCTTGCCGACCATGCGACACTGGAGGAAATCGTGGTCCTGCTCTGGGATATGAAGCGGCCTCTGCGGCTGGAAGGGCAGGGTGGCGATAGACGATTGCCCGCCCTGAGCGCTGCCTTTTCTGCCCTTGCCGGGCGCGCCACGACGGACCTGCCTTCGCTTGGACGCTCGCTGCCGGCGCTGCAGAACGAAGCCGAAAGCGTGTTCGGCACCGTTGCGGTAGCACTGGCACCGGGGGCGTCGACGCTGCCGTTGCATGAACGCCTGGCAACGGCTTGGGAGAGACCGGATGCAAGCGACCTCATCCGCCGCTGCCTGGTTCTCTTTGCCGATCACGAACTCAACGCCTCGACCTTCACGGCGCGGATCACCGCTTCCGCCGGAGCGACGCTGTCAGCCGCCGCACTTTCCGGTCTTGCAACCCTGACTGGGCCGCTGCATGGCGGCGCGTGGCAAAGCGTGCGCTCGCTGGTCACCCGTGCCGCCGCGATCGGGGCGGAGGAGGCGGTGCGCGGCTATCTGGCGGAAGGCCGACCGGTGCCGGCGGTCGGGCATCCCTTCTATCCGGATGGCGACGCGCGCGCCAAGGCGCTGCTCTCATGCTTTAACCTGCCGCCTTTGTTCGCAGAGGTTCGGAGCGTAGCCGAAGACCTCGTTGGAGAACGTGTCAATGTCGACTTTGCGCTGACGGCGATGACGTCAGCCTATCATCTGCCTGAGGACGCGCCGATGATCATCTTCGCGCTTGCCCGCACGGTCGGCTGGCTGGCGCATGCCATGGAACAGTCGACAAGCGGTCATCTCATCCGGCCGCGCGCGCGTTATGTCGGCCCGCCGGTCGAGTGACAGACGGCCTCGATATTGTGTCCGTCTGGATCGAGGATGAAGGCGCCGTAGTAGTTGGGGTGATAGTGCTGCCGGATGCCGGGAGGCCCATTGTCCAGCCCTCCGGCGGCAAGGGCAGCCTCGTAGAACCGATCTACGGCCGCTCTGTCCTCAGCCGTGAAGGCAATGTGAGCGCTGGTTTGCGGCAGGTCTCGCTGCCCTATCCAGAAGAAGGCCTTTGGCCTGATCCCATATCCGGCAAACGTCGCGCCTTCGGCGTATAGGCGCTCTATGCCGAGGGGAAGCAAAGCCTTGTCGTAGAAGGCCTTCGACCGTTCGACATCGCTCACTCCGATTGTGACGTGATCCAGCATATTGGCTCCAGAGATGGTCTATGCCGATAGCATCGCAGCCTGCCAGCGCCAGGCAATATCACAGATGCGTGAGCACTGCATTTTTCGCTCTGATCCCGCGCGGCTGCATAGCTCGCCCGTCATTTGTTCATTGGCAAAGACGGCTAAATGTCTTTATTGAGATTTCAACCGATACAAATCCTTCCTTGGGAGACTGAAACATGCAAATCGGAATGATTGGCCTTGGCCGTATGGGCAGCAACATGGTGCAGCGTCTGATGAAGGGCGGCCATACCGCCGTCGTTCTCGACGCGCGTCCGGAAAGCGTCGCGACCCTTGAGCAACTCGGCGCCACCGGTAGCACCTCGCTCCAAGATTTCGTATCGAAGCTCGCCCGTCCCCGTGCTGTCTGGCTCATGCTGCCGGCTGCGATCGTCGACCAGGAGCTTACAGCACTCCTTCCGTTGCTCGACGAGGGTGATATCGTCATCGACGGTGGCAACTCCTATTACCATGACGACATCCGCCGTGCCGAGGAACTGAAATCCAAGGGCATCCATTATGTCGACGTTGGCACCAGCGGCGGCGTCTTCGGCCTGCAGCGCGGCTATTGCCTGATGATCGGCGGCGAAAAGGATACCGTCGAACACCTGTCGCCGATCTTCGCAACGCTCGCACCGGGCGTCGGCGACGTTCTTCCCTCGCCGATGCGCTCCGAAGAAGCCGCAAACGCCAGCACGGCCGAGCAGGGCTACCTGCATTGCGGCCCCTCCGGCGCCGGCCACTTCGTCAAGATGGTCCATAACGGCATCGAATACGGCCTGATGGCTGCCTATGCCGAAGGCTTCAACGTGCTGCGTCATGCCAATGTCGGCAAGCAGACCACCGAAGCCGACGCGGAAACCGCGCCGCTGTCCCATCCACAATACTACCAGTACGACCTCGACATTGCCGAAATCAGCGAAGTTTGGCGCCGCGGCAGCGTCATCACCTCCTGGCTGCTCGACCTCACCGCCGACGCGCTGCATGGCGATGCCGCCCTGTCGCAATATGCCGGCCGCGTTTCGGATTCGGGCGAGGGCCGCTGGACCATCTCGGCCGCGATCGACGAAGGTGTCCCGACGCCGGTGCTCAGCGCCGCCCTCTACGGCCGCTTCGCCTCGCGCGGCAATGACGACTATGCTAACAAGGTGCTGTCGGCCATGCGCGCAGGCTTCGGCGGCCACCACGAGAAGCCGGTCAAGTAATCGCTTTACAGTTTTGATGACATTCGTGCCGGGCGGCTCAAACTGCCCGGCATTTTTGTATTCGGTTTAACCCAGCAAGTCTGGGCGCAACAGAAGAACCTGGCATGGGGAGCCGGCAGCAAGTTCGGGCACATGCGGCGGGCGGATGATAAGGCAATCCGAGCGGGAAAAGACCTTCATCATCGATGAATCCTGCTTGGAGAAAGGCTCTGCCAACCAAGAGCCGTCGGCGGCTTTCGTCAGCGTCGCGCGGACATAGTCCTGACGTTGATCATTAGCCTTGAGGGGTATGGCAGCCAGGGCCGTAGCCTCGCGCTTCACCGGCGGTAGAGACGCCAGCTTGCGGATCAGTGGTTCCAGGAACAACAGTCCGCAGACGAGGCTGGAGACCGGGTTGCCGGGCAGCCCGAGCACATGGGTTTCGCCGAGGCTACCGACCATCAGCGGCTTGCCGGGGCGCATGGCGATCCGCCAGAAATCGAGCTGCATTCCCGCTTCAATGAGCGTCGCCTGCACCAGATCGTGATCGCCGACGGAGGCCCCGCCGAGCGTGACGATGACATCCGCCTTCGCCACCTGCGCCCGGCCGATCGCGGCGGTAATTTCCGCCTTGTCGTCTGGGACGATACCGAGATCGAGCACATGCGCGCCGGCGCTGCGGGCAAGTGCGGCGATCCCGAAGGTGTTCGACGCGATGATCTGCGAGGGGCCGGGCTCGGCTCCGGGCGTCACCAACTCATCGCCCGTCGCAAGGATCGCCACCAGCGGGCGGCGATAAACATCGAGCGCCGGATGGCTCATGGCGGCGGCAACTGTTAGTCGCGAGAAATCCATCACCGTGCCGACCGGAAGCACGACTTCACCCTCGGCAAAATCTTGGCCGCGCGGGCGGATATGCTGCCCCTTGCGCAGAGGGTAAGTCGTGCGAATGCGACCATCCTCCGGCCGTTCGGCATCTTCCTGCAGCAACACAGTATCGGTTCCAGCAGGAACCGGCGCACCGGTGAAGATACGCACCGTTTCGCCCTTGCCGACCGCACCTTCGAAAGCATGGCCAGCGGCGGAAGCGCCGATCACGGTCAATTCCGCGCCCGGCTCGGCGGCATCCTCGAAACGCAGCGCATAGCCATCCATCGCCGAGGCGTCGAAGGGCGGCTGTGTAAGACGCGCGGAGAGATCCTTGGCGAGAACCCGGCCCTCGGCGAGATCAAGTGTCACGCTTTCGATGCGATGGAGCGGCGTTGCGCTGTTCAGCAGCCGCGCCTGGGCGTCAGCTACGGGTAAAAGGCTCATGCGTCAGGCCTCCGGGTAACGGAAATCGCCGGATTTGCCGCCGGATTTCTCCAATAATCTGATGCCGCCGATCTCCATCGTCCTGTCGGCAGCCTTGGCCATGTCGTAGATGGTGAGGCAGGCGATGGACACCGCCGTCAGCGCTTCCATCTCCACACCAGTGCGGCCGGTGAGCTTTGCGGTGGCGGTGACCCGCAAGCCGGGCAGGGCGTCGTCTTCGGCAATATCGACCGTGACCTTGGTCAGCATCAGCGGATGGCAGAGCGGGATGAGATTGGCGGTCTGCTTGGCGGCCATGATGCCGGCGAGCCTTGCAGTTCCGATGACATCACCCTTCTTGGCGTTGCCTTCGCGAATAAGCGCCAGCGTTTCCGGCTTCATCACCACATGGCCTTCGGCGGTGGCGATGCGGACCGTCTCGGCCTTGTCGCCGACATCGACCATATGCGCCTCGCCGGAAGCGCCGATATGGGTGAGGCCGGTTTTCTCCGTGCTCATCTTACTCGGCCGCGACGGCGCCGGGTTCGCCGGTCAGCAGCAGGCGTGTCGCCGCCGCCACGTCGTCCTTGCGCATCAGGCTTTCGCCGACGAGGAACGTTGTGATATCAACGGCTTCGAGCCGCTTGCAGTCAGCATGGGTGAAGACGCCGCTTTCGCCCACCAGCAACCAATCTTTGGGAACCATAGGTGCCAGGGCTTCGCTGACCGTCAGGCTGACCTCGAAGGTGCGTAGATTGCGGTTGTTGATGCCGATCAGCGGCGAGGACAGCTTCAGCGCCCGCTCCATCTCCTCGGCATCGTGCACTTCGACCAACACATCCATGCCAAGGCCAAAGGCCTCGTCCTGCAGGCGCTCGGCATCACTGTCGGAGAGCGAGGCCATGATCAGGAGGATGCAGTCGCCGCCCCAGGCGCGCGCTTCATGCACCTGATAGGTCTCGAACATGAAATCCTTGCGCAATGCCGGCAGCGAACAAGCCGCGCGGGCAGCGCTCAGGAATTCCGGCGCACCCTGGAAGCTCGGGCTATCCGTCAAGACGGAGAGGCAGGCAGCACCTCCCACTTCATAGGCCTTGGCGAGGGCAGGCGGGTCGAAATCGGGGCGGATCAGGCCCTTCGAGGGGCTGGCCTTCTTGATTTCAGCGATCAGGCCGAAGGAGCCGGCATTCTTCTTGGCGAGCAGCGCCTTGTGGAAGCCGCGCGGCGCGGACTGGCCGGCCTGCATCGCCTTGAGATCGGCAAGCGAGACCTTGGCCTTGGCGGCGGCGATCTCCTCGCGCTTGTAGGCTTCGATCTTCTGGAGGATATCGGTCATGACGTCCTGAACCTATTCTTCGGCGTTGGAGACGGCGATCAGCTTTTCCAGTGCAGCGGCGGTCGCGCCGCTATCGAGCGACTGGGCCGCGAGCTTCATGCCATCATGAAGCGTTTCCGCCTTGCCGGCAATCACCAGGGATGCTGCCGCGTTCGCAAGCGAAATATCGCGATAGGCATTCTTTTCACCGCTGAGCACGGCGCGGAGCGCTGCCGCGTTGGCAACGCCGTCACCGCCCTTGAGATCGGCAAGATCGGCATGCGCAAGACCGAAATCTGCCGGCGTCAGTTCGAAGGTACGGATCTTCCCGTCTTCGACTGCCGCGACCGAGGTCGCGCCAGTCGTGGTGATCTCATCGAGGCCATTACCGTGCACAACCCATACGCTTTCGGCATTCAGGTCCTTCAGCACCTCTGCGAGCGGCACGACCCACTCCGGTGCGAAGACGCCGAGCAATTGCCGACGGGCGCCAGCGGGGTTCGACAACGGTCCCAATAGGTTGAAGATCGTACGGGTGCCGAGTTCGACGCGCGAAGGGCCGACATGGCGCATCGAGGAATGATGCAGTTGCGCGAACATGAAGCCGATACCCGCTTCACGAATGCACCGGGCGATCGTTTCGGGACCGATATCGAGTTTGATGCCCAGCACGGATTGCGTGTCGGCCGTGCCAGCCTTGGAACTCTGAGCGCGATTGCCGTGCTTTGCCACCGGCACGCCTGCACCGGCAACGATAAACGCCGCAAGCGTCGAAATGTTGTAGGTGCCAAAGCCATCGCCGCCGGTGCCGACGATATCGATCGCATCCGCCGGCGCTTCCACCGGCAACATCTTGGCACGCATCGCCGTGACGGCGCCGACGATTTCGCCGACCGTCTCGCCACGCACGCGTAGCGCCATCAGGAAAGCGCCGATCTGCGAGGGCGTGGCTTCACCCGACATCAAAATCTCGAATGCCTGACGGGCTTCGTCCCGCGTCAGCACCTCGCGATTGGCGACCTTGGCAAGAAAGGGTTTCAGTTCAGCCATCGGCTATCGATCCTCCCGACCGGGCTAGCGAGACATCGCCTGTTCGGCGAGGTTCTGGTTGACCGTGACGGTGTATTTCGACTGCAGGTCGGCAACGATCTGGTCGAGAATGTCGTCACCGGCAGCGTTGGCAATCTGGGCCGCCTGCTGATCCTGGTTGCTCAGCGCATCGGTCGTCGGATTGTTGTTGACGTCGGTGACCTTCAGCAGGATCTGCGTGGTGTCGTCGGCGCCGATAGCATTGGCGGCCGTATCGACCGGACCGGAAAAGGCGGCGGCAACACCAGCACGTCCAAGGACCGGATCGTCCGTCGTGCGCGTCACGTCAGCCTTGCTTTCGACGGCAATGCCGAGCGGGGCGGCGATATCGGCAAGCGACTTGCCCTTTTGTGCTTCCTGCTTCAGTTCGGCGGCCTTGGCGGCGAGCGCGATCTTCTGCTGTTCGGCAGTCCAGTCGACAACGGCTTTTTCACGGACTTCGGCAAGCGGGCGGTCGCGGTCGGGGGTGATGCCCAGAACATCATACCAGACGTAACCGTCGTTACCGACCGTCAGGGACGCGGCATTGCTGCCCTGGTCCGCCTTGAAGACTTCACCGAGCAATTGCTGCCTGGCGGGCAGATCCTTGATCTCGTTGCCGGCCTGGTCGAGCCCGGCCGAATCGATTGCATCCACCGTTACCGCCTTCAGGTTCAGCTGCTGAGCAGCCTCCTGCAAGGATACGCCGGAGCCGCGCAGATCTTCGAACTTATCGTGGATGCTGGTGATGTCACTGGCGGCGGCGCTGAGCGCGATCTGCTTGCGGATATCTTCCTTGACGTCCTCGAAGTTCTTCGCGGTCTCGTCCTTGACGTTGGTCACGCGCAGAATCACCGGGCCGAATGAACCGGAGACGACGGGCGTCGTGCCGCCTTCCTTGGTAACGGCAAAGGCTGCCTGCGCGAGCGTCTGATCCGGAACCTGATCCTTGATGAAGGTGCCGAGCAGCACGTCGGCCGGCTTCTTGCCCTGGTCGGTGACGAGCTGATCGAAAGTCGTTCCGGTCTTCAGCGCATCCGAGGCCGCATTTGCGAGGTCCTTGTTGGCGAAGGTCAGCTGCTCGATCGTGCGCGTTGCCGGTGTGGTGAAGCTATTCTTGCGCTTCTCGAATTCGGCACGAGCGGCATCGTCGGTGACGCTTGCCGTATCGGCGATATCTTCCGCCTGGAGCTTCACATAGGAAAATTTGCGATATTCGGGAGCGCGATACTTCGACTTGACCCCATCGAACCATTTCGACAGCACGTCGTCTGCCGGAGCCTTAATCGGATCGATATTGGCATTGGTCAGCAGCAGATAGTCGATGCTGCGGCTTTCGTCGTGATACTGCTTGACGGCATCGACCAGAGTCTTCGGCGCGACAAAGCCGTTGGAGACGGCTTCCACGATCTGGCTACGGACCGCGACCTTGCTGCGCTCCTTGATATAATCGTCGGGATTGATGCTGCTGTTGCGCAGCAAGCTCTCGAACTTCTGACGATCGAAGGTGCCGTTCAGCGCCTTGAAGGCTGGATCGTCGCCGATGAGCTGGGCGAGGCGATCCTGCGACAGGCCGAGGTTCATATCGCTGGCGAGCTGGTCGAGCGAGGCGCCGGCCACAAGCTGCGCGACGGTCTGCTGCGCGATACCGAAGGCGCGTGCCTGTTCCGGCGTGATCTGCATGCGCAGCTGCTGGCTGATCGCCTGGATCTGACGACGATAGGCAAGGCGGAATTCGTTGGTATCGATCTTCTGATCACCGACGGTCACGACGGCATTACTGCTCCCTCCCGTCACCATTCGGCTTTCGATGCCCCATATGCTGAAAGCAGCAATCAGAAGCACGAAGATACCCTTGGCAACCCAGGTCTTGGCCAGTTTTCTCAACACATCGAACATCGGAAGGCAAACCTCGTCATCAATACCCTCTTCGCCCACGGGCGAAGCAATCGGAGTTCCTTAGAGCAATCCGAAACGGAATTGAAGAGCTACCAAGGAAATCAACCGGGCGAGGCACTAAAGCTCCGGAACCTTTACCCAGGATTGACGTTGACTGACAAGGTAACAACAAAAGGAGCCGACGATGGCCGAGACGAAATCCGCTTCCGCCCAATCCGCCTCAGCACAGGCACACGCAGAAACCGCCGTCGACGACCTGGCCGCGCAGATTGCAGCGCTGCGGGAGGATTTGACAAGACTTTCCCATAGCGTGGCAGCGGTCGGGCAGGGCGCAAAGTCGGTCGTCACCGAGGAGGCTCAGGAAGTAACCGAGCAGCTGCGGGAGAAGGTTCGTCAAGATCCGATCTTCATGGTCGCTGCCGCGGCCGGCATTGGTTATTTGATAGGCCTGCTCAGCCACCGCTAGCGCATGTGCGTGTAGAATCTATAAATCCGCGGGCTTAGGGCCTGCGGATGCCGTTTCCAGTTTGAATTATGAACCATGAGTCGCGCGCAGCTTCGCATCCCTGGCGACTGCGACATCTTTGCGACACCCCTGCGACATTTTGACAATCCGCCGTTGATCGCGCCTCGGCCTCTTGAATCGGACGTCCACTTATTATACGTCACGGCATTATAAGGTTGCTTATGAATAGCAGGCTTCTCATATCATGCACACATCACCGACCCTCGGCTTTCTCCTACACGACGTTGCGCGGCTTCTACGGAAGCGGTTCGAGCAGCGTGCTAAAGATTTGGGACTGACACGCTCCCAATGGCAGACGCTTGCCTATCTCTCGAACAACGAGGGCATCCATCAGGCGGGTCTTGCCGAGATATTGGAAATCGAGCCGATTACGCTGGTGCGTATCCTCGACAAGCTGGCTGATCGTGGGTTGGTTGAGCGTCGCCAGCATCCGAACGATCGCCGGAGCTGGCTGCTCTACATGCGCGATGACGCCCGGCCATTGCTCGACACCATGCGCAGCCTGGGCGACCAGACCCGCAGGGAGGCCCTGCAAGGTGTTCCCATCGAGGAACATGAGCGCCTTTATCAATTGCTTACCCTTATGAAATCGAACCTGGTTCAGGCCTGCCGTGCAACGGTGGGCGACAAAGAGACACATCATGGCTGACGCATCCTCTCCGCTTCGCGTACCCGCAAACGTAAATTCCGCAATCGAGCAGAACCAAAGCGCAGTCGCGGAGGCGCCGTCCTCAAACCCTGCGCCCGCGCCTGCAGCAGCAGGGACAGCGGCTCCGGCCACCGCTCCCGAAAAGCCGCGCAAGCGCCGCAGCCCGACGCGGCCGATCCTCTTCGCGCTGCTACCAGTCGCACTGGTTGTTGGCGGCTACTATTACGTCACGGGCGGGCAGATCATGTCCACCGACAACGCCTATGTCCAGGCGGACATGGTCGGCGTTTCGACCGATGTTTCCGGCACGGTGATCTCGATCGACGTGCATGAAAACGAAGTGGTGAAAAAGGGGCAGGTGCTTTTCCGCCTGAAGCCCGATTCGTTCCGCATTACGCTGGAAGGCGCGCAGGCGCAGCTCGGCAACGCCCGCAACCAGATCTTGAACCTGCAGGCGAGCTACAAGCAATCGCTCGCCGAGATCGCCCAGGCGCAGGCCGACATTCCCTATTACCAGAACGAATATGAGCGCCAGCAGAACCTGATCAACAGCTCGGTCGCCTCGAAGGCCGCTTACGATCAGGCCAAGCACAACCTCGATGCGGCCCAGCAGAAGGTTTCCGTTGCCCAGGCGCAGGCAGCGACCACGCTCGCCCAGCTCGGCGGCAACGCCGACCTGCCGGTCGAACAGAATCCGCTTTACCTGCAGGCCAAGGCCGCCGTCGACAACGCCCAGCGCGAGCTCGACGATACGGTCGTGCGCGCGCCCTTCGACGGCATCACCACCAATGTTCCCTCGCTGCAGGTCGGCGCCTATCTGACGGCCGCGCAGCAAGGCTTCTCGCTGGTGTCCACCACCAATATGTGGATCAATGCCAGCCCGAAGGAAACCGAGCTGACCTATGTCAAGACCGGCCAGAAGGTCACCATCTCCGTCGATGCCTATCCGGGCGTCACCTGGAAGGGCACCGTCTCCAGCATCTCGCCGGCCTCGGGCGCGAGTTTCTCGCTGCTGCCTGCGCAGAACACCACGGGCAACTGGGTGAAGGTCGTTCAGCGCATTCCGATGATCATCAGCATCAACGATACGCAGGGCAAGCCGCCGCTGCGCGTCGGCATGAGCGTCGTCGCCGGTGTCGATACCGGCCACGCCCGCGGCCTGCCGGACTCTATCGCCAGCCTGTTGGGCCAATCCCACGGTCAGGATCATGAGTAACGCTGCCGTAGCTTCCCCCGCCGGCCCCATCGCCAATCGCGGCGCCATCACCGCCTGCGTCATCCTCGCGGTCATCATGCAGGCGCTGGACACCACCATCGCCAACGTTGCCCTACCGCATATCCAGGGCGACGTTTCGGCCAGCGCCGACCAGATCAACTGGGTACTGACCTCCTATATCGTCGCCGCCGCAATCATGACGCCGCCGTCGGGCTTCCTGTCGGCCAAGTTCGGCCGCAAACGCGTGCTGCTGGTGGCGATCGCCGGATTCGTCATCGCCTCCGTGCTGTGCGGTCTGGCGCAATCGCTGAACCAGATCGTCGGCTTCCGCCTGTTGCAGGGCCTGTTCGGCGCGGCGCTCGTGCCGCTGTCCCAGGGCATCCTGCTTGACATCTACAATGTCGAGGAACGCGGCAAAGCGATGGCCCTGTTCGGCGTCTCGGTCATGGTCGGCCCGGTGCTCGGGCCTGTTATCGGTGGCTGGCTGACGGACAATATGAGCTGGCGCTGGGTGTTCTACATCAACGTGCCGATCGGCGCGCTCGCCTTCTTCGGCATCGTCGTCTATGTGACGGAAACCAAGCTCGACGCGCTCGCCAAGCTTGACATATTCGGCTTCAGCATGCTGTCGATCGGCATCGCGGCACTACAGCTTTTCCTCGACCGTGGCGAACAGCTGGACTGGTTCTATTCCGGGGAAATTATCATCGAGGCGCTGGTTTGCGTCTGCGCCTTCTATCTCTTCCTGGTGCATATGTTCACGGCGGAGAAATCCTTCGTGAACCCGCGATTGTTCCTGGACCAGAATTTCGCGGTGAGCATGCTGTTCATCTTCATCGTCGGTGTCACCTATCTCGCCTCGCTGGCGCTGATGACGCCCTATCTGCAGACGCTGATGGGCTATCCCGTCGTCACCGCCGGCATCGTCATGGGTCCGCGCGGCCTTGGCACCATGACCTGCATGTTCCTTGTGGGGCGGCTGATCGGCAAGGTGGATACACGCTGGCTACTGTTCATCGGCCTCGCGCTGACCGCCTGGGCGATGTACGACATGACCGGCTGGACGCCCGACGTCTCGCAATGGACGCTGATCTCGGTCGGCTTCGTGCAGGGTGCGGGTCTCGGCTTCCTCTTCGTGCCGCTGACGACGATCGCCTTTGCGACGCTGCCGGCGCAGATGCGCGGCGAGGGGACCGGCCTCTACAATCTCTCGCGTAATATCGGCTCCAGCGTCGGCATTTCCGTCGTCTCGATGCTGATCACCGAGAATACCCAGGTCAATCATTCGACGATCGCCGCCTATGTGACGCCGTTCAATCGTTATTTCGATGCGACGGCGGCGCAGGGCTTGAGCCCAGTAACGGCCGTCGGCCGCGCCTCGCTCGACAGCATCATCACCACACAGGCGACGATCATCGCTTATATGGACGACTTCAAGCTGCTGATGCTGATGTCGATCTTCGCTATGCCGCTGCTGATGCTTCTGCGCAAGCCAGCCGCACCGCCGGTGGTCGATCATAGCGTTGCGATGGAATAGCCGCACAGTCTTTCCAGTTTCACTGCGCGGTTACATGGCCGCCGGACACCACGCCGGCGGCCCTTTTTATTCTTTCGGGAATCGGCGACTGACAAAGCGTGAGCCGGCCGCGCCGAAGCGCCAGAGCGGATCGACATTTTTGCTGATTCCGATGCGTTTGCCTGCGACGACGGACAATGGTTCGGCCAGAGAGAATTCAAAGGGCGCAGCATCCAATGCCCTGCCATTCAGGCTGATGTCGATGCCCATCGCCTGCGTCAGCTTTCCCGGCCCGCTGCAAAGTGCCGCTATGTCGGTAGTGCCACGCCTGTGGATCATCTCCCCGATCCCGCTTTCCGGCTCCATCGCCCGGATCAGCACGGCGCTCCCGGTCGTGCAGACAAAATTCACGCACCAGTGAATGCCATAGGATCGATAGACGTAGACATGCCCCGCCGGGCCAAACATCGCCGCATTGCGCGCCGTCGGCCCGCGAAAAGCATGGGATGCCTCATCATCCGGCCGGTAAGCTTCCGTCTCCACGATACGCCCGCCAACGCCCGCAACGGTAAAGCGCGCGCCGATGAGATCAGACGCGACGACCACGGCATCGCGGGAAAAGAAGGCGGTGAGGGCCGGGCCAGCAAGCGGCGCCGGGCCGAGAGGCAGGGGTTGGTCGCTGGGCGTCATGGGCGAAGGCGGTGTCCTTTCGGATGGTCGATGCTAGAAACTACTATCGCCCGATCGTTGAAACGCCTAGCCCAATCCCTGCATCTTCAATTGGGTCACGAATTGGGCCGCACACCGCCGCGCAACCGGTTGACGCTCCGGCCCGAATAGCTGTAAAGCCAGCCCACCACATTTTCTGAAGCGTAACGCTTCGGCGACAGGAAGAGTGTCCGAGTGGTTTAAGGAACCGGTCTTGAAAACCGGCGTGCGGGAAACCGTACCGTGGGTTCGAATCCCACCTCTTCCGCCATCTCTACATTGTCCACGGCATAACAGCGCCCGCGTTCACCCGTGAAATCGCACTTGATTGTCACCGTCGATCCTGTAGACACCACCGAAGAACGCGACTGCCGTCAACTTTAGGGCGGGGTCGGGCGGCCGATTGACGTCACGCTGCTGCCACGAGATTACGTGGCCGTTCTTTTTCTTGATAAGACGAGCCATGATATGGCCATGGCTGCGCGCCCTGGGCGATGTCTCACCATGTCACGCCAGCTGTCACGCGACATTCCTCACTCGCTCCTGTAGTTAGCCTCCAACATTCGAGTTTGAGGCAAAGAGCTTTGAGGGGCGGATTAATGTCGACTTCGATTTTGACTGCTTTGACGGTATGTGCAGGTGCAATCACGGTGGCACTTATGGTGGCGCAATTGCTTCACTGATCTCAGTGTCCAGCGGCCTGGCTTTTATCTGATTTTTATTTAACCTTATCAATATCATATGTAGTCATCTACCACGATGAAGTGGCATGCGTGACGAGGCCGGCGCGAAGGCTCCGGCCTCTCATTAGGCAGCCTCGCAGCCGCCCGACAAGCTTCACTGCTCTGAGGATTGATCCCGTAACCGGAGCAGTGCGAGACCAGCCGACACCAGCATCGCCATCGTGGCCGCGTAGCCGATCAGCGGCCAGGCGGTATCTCCGCCCAGCATGGTCGTTGCCAGGGTCCCCACCGTCCCGACGATCAGGCTCTGGATGCAGAAATAGAAGGCGACGGCCGATCCGGCGATGTCGTTGAAGCCGGTGAGCGCACCGTTCGCCGAGACCGATGCGGTCAGGACGATGCCGGCTGCCATAACCCACATTGGCAAGACAAAGCTCGCGAAGGATGGCGAGCCGAAGACTTCGCCCACGCCGAGGAGAATAGCGCTGCTCAGCAACAAGCCCATCCCGCGCGCCACGCTTCCGGCAATGCCCCATCGTGCAACAAACACCTTGGCGAACCGGGTCACCATGATCATGACGACCGCGACGGTCGCGAAGGTGAGGCTGAACCGGATCTCGGAATAACCGGCCCGATCGATGAGGACACGCGGCGCCGTCGAGAAGAACACGAAGAAGGTGCCCATGGCGGCGCTGAAGGCCAAGGTGTAGGTCCAGAACGGCAGGCTGGAAAAGATCGGCATTACCGATCGGCGCTGCATTGTCTGGCTCCCGGGCCTCGTCTCATGCCATCGGAACGCGGCATTCAGCCCGGCCGGCACCGACAACGCCGCCAGGACGATGAAGATCATTCGCCAACCGAAATGATCCGCAATCAGCGCTCCCGCAATAGGCCCTAGCGCCGGCACGAAGGCCATGATCGAGCTGAACAGGCCATAGATGACGACGCCCTCTGAGCGGTCCGCATAGACGTCGCGAACGGTGGCGAAAGTCGCAACAAGCGCGGCCGAGGCTCCGACTGCCTGCAGCAGGCGGAACGTGACGAAGGGGATGGCGGTCGATGACCAAGCCGCGCCCAAAGACGCGATCGCGAAAAGGAGCGCGCCGGCGAGCAGCACCGGGCGACGTCCGATGCGATCCGAGATCGGCCCGAACAGGACCTGCCCGACGCCGAGCATCACCATGTAGAGGCTGAGCGTGAGCTGGATCACAAATGGACTTGTGCCAAGGATTCCGGGCATTGCCGGAACGACGGGAAGATAGATATCCATCGCCAGGGAGGCGAGAATGTCGAAGGGCGCCATCAGCAGCAGGGCCGCCGGCAGCGTGTGGCCCCAAATGGGGCGTGTGGTGGTCATGAGATTATATCCGCTCGAATGAGAAATATCCGGCGGCGTCTGCATGTCAGCAACTGGCTGGGTCAGGTTCGACAGAACGCCGCAACAACAAAATGCGTTGTTGCGGCTTACTTATCTGACGACTTGGCGGCTCCCATGCCGATGCTCCAAACGATAAATGGTTGATGCGGGCATTCTTTACCCGACAGACCTCGGCTTGACAATGTCCATCGCCCGGAGCCGAGAGCAGGGGCGGGAAGGGCCGCGGCGGTGTTCACGCCGCAGCCTCGGTGTCAGGCTGGCTTATGACTTGCCGCCATTTTTCTTGCACTGGCTGCGGAACTTGGAGCGTTCCTTTCCATGCAGACCCTTTGCATCGGCCTGTGCGGAGCAAGCCTTCGAAACCTCCGTCTGAGCAGGCTGTGCAGCCTTCTGCTTGGTCGTGGTTACGGTCGTTTTCGCGGTTGCCGCCGGCGCCGTGGTGGTCGTGGTGGTGGCCGGTGTGGTCGTTGTCGTCGATGGGGTCGCTGTCTGCGCCATCGCGTTTGCGCTGATCAAAGCAACAATGGCCGCAGCCGTGAACGTTCTCACAAATCGCATGATGTTTTCCTCCGTTGCCTGACGTGGGTGGGGGTATGTAATGTCAGGCTAACGGTGGAAACTTGGATCATTGTTTGAATAAAAGCAATCAACTAGCCCTTGCAGGGTTCGCCACCCCATCGACGTCACGGCTCCGCAGGACTTCATAAAAGTCGCAGCCGAGCCCTCCATTGGGTTCACGCAACAACGGCGTGTCGGGGCAGTTCGGCGTCGTGCTGCGGCCCTAAGACTAGCTTTTATTTTAATAATTCATTAACCATAACATTCGGAATTATCCGTATCCGCTCAAATCGGAACGCAAATTCGACAACATGCAATCATGATTAAAGTACCGTTAGGTGATTGGGGCGTAGCAGATATCGGCATGAGGGATATGCCAGTGCATGCCTCGGTCCTGGTAATTTGTTAAGCGGCGTGGGACAGATGAAATTCGATAATCGTGCGGTGACATACGCGACAGGTATGCGTTGGCTTGCTCTCTCCTTGATGTGCGCCACCGTTACCGCTTGCGGAACCTCGCAGCAGGTTGCGACGAAGCGTCAGCACGGCAAGGAATATTTCTCCGAGAAGGAATATGGCGTCAAGGCGAGCCCGCGGGTTGTCGCCAACGGGCCGGTCCCCAAGGGTGGCGGCCGGTTCCTGGTCGGCAATCCCTATCAGGTCAAGGGCAAGTGGTATTATCCCAAGGAAGACTACGCGTATAACAAGACCGGGATCGCCTCTTGGTATGGTTCGGCTTTCCACGGGCGACTGACCGCCAACGGCGAAGTCTACGACCAGCAGGCACTGACCGCCGCGCATCCGACCTTTCCGCTGCCGAGCTATGCGCGGGTGACCAATGTCGAAACCGGCTCTTCCATCATCGTGCGCGTCAACGATCGCGGGCCTTACCATCCCGGCCGCATCATCGACCTTTCCAACAAGACGGCGCAGCTGCTCGATCTGCAGCACAGCGGCACCGGCGACGTGCGCGTGCAATATGTCGGCCGCGCCCGCATGGATGGCCACGACGAGCCCTATCTGATGGCCTCCTACATTCCCAAGGGGTCGCGTATTCCCAGCATCAATCCCGGCGGCCAGATCGCAACGGGTGTGATGGTTGCCTCGAATGGCGGAATGACCGCCGATCAATTGCCTCCGTCGGATAGCTACGCCCGCAAGAGCCGTGAACAGCGCAGCTTCGACACCACACCGGCGCTGGCACCGATACCGCGATCCTCGCCGAATTCTGCCGTTGCCTTTGTCGGCTCCACGCCGACGAATTCCAACGCCAGCAAGCACAACAATCCGCCGCCGATGACCTGGAATGGCGGCGCCGCGCCGTCCGTCGATCCTGTCGAGCCGACGCTTGTCGTCCTGCCCATGATCGGCCCCATCCCCTATGAGCGCCCGGACTTCTCGCCGGGCATGGCCAGCCTCGGCGCGCCGTCGCTCGCCTCCACGGTTGCCGCTTACCAGGATGCGCCGGTCAAGACGGTCTATGTCAACCTCGCTTTCGATGCGGTCATGGTCCGCAATGACGGGTTGACGCAGGAATCCATCCTCTCCGCCTATCACCGCCAGCATCAAGGTCAGACGCAAGTCGATTGATCGGTGTGATTGCCTGAATCTTCACCCCTGGCTAATATGTTCGGGGGTGGTCGCATTGGGGAGCCGACATGCTAAGACGCTTTACTGTCGCGTTTTTCTTCCTTGTCGGAATTGGATGCCTGCCGGCGGTCGCGCAGCAGGCACCGCCTCCCGCTTTCGATACCAAGGCCACTCAGGCCTTCATGATTGAAGCCTCAACCGGCACGATCCTGCTTGCCAAGAACGCGGATCAACCGATTTCGCCTGCATCGCTCGCCAAACTGATGACGCTGGATGTCATCTTCGATGCGCTTAAACGGGGCGAGATCACGCTCGACACCGAATATCCGGTCTCCGAAAATGCCTGGCGCACCGGCGGGGCACCGTCGCGCACCTCGACCATGTTTGCCGCGCTGAAATCACGCGTGCGCGTTGGCGACCTGATCCAGGGCATCGCGGTGCAGCAGGCCAATGATAGCTGCATCGTCCTCGCCGAGGGGATTTCGATCAGCGAAAAGGAATTTGCCCGACGTATGACGGCGCGTGCGAGAGAGATCGGCATGCCACGCGCTGTGTTCACCAATTCGACCGGCCTGCCGAGTCCGGACAATCCGAACGGCGGCGGCAAGATCTCCGCGCGCGAGTTGGTGACGTTGGCGCAGGACCTGCAACAAAATTATCCCGATTTCTACAAATATCTCGCTCAGCCGGATTTCACCTGGAACAAGATCTTCCAGCGCAATCGCAACCCGCTATTGCCGCTGAACATCGGCGTCGATGGCCTCGGCCTCGGTTTTGCAGACGGCGAGGGCTATTCGATCGTCGCCTCCATTCAGCGCGACGGCAAGCGTCTGTTCCTGGCGCTCGGGGGCTTGAAAACGGACAAGGAACGCACCGAGGAAAGCCGGCGCGTGCTGGAATGGGGCCTCAGCAATTTCAAGAGCCAGCGCCTCTTCGCCGACGGCGAAGTGATCGGCAATGCCAGCGTCTATGGCGGGGCGCAATCCACCGTCGGGCTGCTTGCCAAGATGCCAGTCGATGTCTATGTGGCAAACGACAATCCCGATCGCCTTTCGGCCCGCATCGTCTACCGCTGGCCCCTGACGGCTCCCGTCGCCGCCGGCTATGAAGCGGGAACGCTCCGCGTCTTTTCCGGCGCGCGGCTGCTGCGCGAACTGCCGCTCTATACGAAGGATCCGGTTGCTCAGGGGACGCTCAGCCGCCGCGCGCTCGATGCCTTCCTGGAGTTGACGGAAACGCTGCTGTTTTCCTGGCTCTGGGATACGCCGACACCGACGTGATCGCTTCCCGCCTCGCGAAAACCCTGTTCACAGCCTATATAGAATGTCCGAGCTGGTGGTTTCACCCGCCTGCGTCTTGGGTTAAACAGAACACAGATCGCGCAGCGGCAGAAGAGCGTAAAACAAGTGCAGGACATGATCATTGGCTGATGCAACCGGACTGTTCGTGAGCTTCGAGGGCGGGGAAGGGGCCGGCAAATCGACCCAGATTCGCCGTCTGGCGACGTGGTTGCGCGGGCTTGGCCATGATGTGCTGGTAACGCGCGAGCCGGGCGGTTCGCCGGGAGCCGAAGCGGTACGGCATGTGCTGCTCTCGGGCGCGGCGGAAATGTTCGGCACGCGTATGGAAGCCATCCTGTTTGCCGGCGCACGCAACGATCACGTCGAGGAGATCATCCGCCCGGCGCTCGCGCGCGGCACGATCGTGCTTTGCGACCGCTTCATGGATTCCTCCCGCGTCTATCAGGGAATCACGGGTAATCTCGAACCGGATTTCATCGAAGCCCTGCAACGGGTGGCTGTCAACGGTGTCGTGCCGGACTGCACACTGATCCTCGATATACCCGCCGAACTGGGCCTGGAACGCGCCCGCAAGCGCGCGTCGGCCGACGCAGCACCAGATCGCTTCGAGAAGGAAGAATTGCAGACCCATGAGAAGCGCCGCGAAGCCTTTCTCGATATCGCCGCACGCGACCCCGACCGCTGCCATGTCGTCGATGCGCAGCGCGGAGAGGATGCCATTGCCGACGAGATCGCCGCCATTATCGAAAAGCGGTTGAGCCCGGCAAGCGAGCTGCAAACCGTCAGACCGGAAGTTGCACAATGAGCGAAGACCGGCCCGGCGTTCTGGACGGAGCAATCCCTCCGCAGGATAACACCCGTCTTTTCGGCCACGAGGAGGCCGAGGCTTTTCTGGCGCAATCCTATCGGTCCGGCAAGGGCCACCATGCCGTGCTGATCGAAGGGCCGGAGGGCATCGGCAAGGCAACGCTCGCCTTCCGCTTTGCCAACCATGTGCTCTCGCATCCCGATCCCGCCAGTGCGCCTGAGGCGATTAGCGATCCGGATCAAGCCTCCGCCGTCAGCCGGCAGATTTCCGGCGGCGCCTCGCACAATCTGCTGCATCTCGCCCGTCCGGTCGACGAGAAGAGCGGCAAGGTGAAATCGGCGATTACCGTCGACGAGGTGCGCCGCGCCGGCAAATTCTTTTCGCAGACCTCCGGCACCGATAACTGGCGCGTCGTCATCATCGATCCCGCCGACGACCTTAACCGCAATGCCGCCAACGCCATCTTAAAAATCCTCGAGGAGCCGCCGAAGCGGGCGTTGTTCCTGGTGTTGTCGCACGCACCGGGCAAGCTTTTGCCGACCATTCGTTCGCGCTGCCTGCCGTTGAAGCTGGCACCGCTGAGCGATGATGCCTTGAGCAACGCGCTTGCGCATCTTGGTATCGGCCTGCAGCCAGGGCAGGGCGCGGACCTGCTGGCGGCGGCCAAGGGCAGTGTCAACGAGGCGCTGAAGTTGCTGAATTACGGTGGTGGCGAAATCGT
The DNA here is from genome assembly GCF_058803745.1 of Rhizobium sp. GW821-FHT14E12. NCBI lineage: Bacteria > Pseudomonadati > Pseudomonadota > Alphaproteobacteria > Hyphomicrobiales > Rhizobiaceae > Rhizobium > Rhizobium sp. GW821-FHT14E12. Next base: position 261,571 of record NZ_JBXAPH010000001.1, on the reverse strand, counting down.
CGCTGCGTATGAGCAAGTGATTTCGGCCGAAGGGCCTGCCGCGCGCCGGGCGATGCATCGCCTCGCCGATGCGCTGTCGGCCAAGGAAAGCGAGACGATCTTCGGTTTCTTCGTATCCCACATCGGCGACGACATCATGGCCCGGGCGAGGGCGGCCGCGCTGGAGGGGCATCTGACGGTGGCGGAAAGGCTTGCCCGCCTCTATTCCGACGTCACCGAGCGGCTCACCGTGTCGCTGGCCTATAATCTCGACCGCAAGCAGACCATCATCACCGTACTCAGCGAATTGAAGCAGCAGCTTTCCTATTAAGGGAAGATCAGCTTCACGGCGACGACCATCAGCGTGACGGCCAGAACGATGCGGATCAGGCGCTCGTGCAGACGCGGCGCCAGCAGGCTGCCGGCGACAATGCCGGGAATCGACCCGACAAGCAGCGCAAACAGCATCGTCCAATTGATCTCGCCGATGAACCAATAGCCCATTCCGCCGATCAGGGTCAGCGGTACGGCATGGACGATATCCGAGCCGACGATCTCGCGGACATCAAGGTTCGGATAGAGCACCAGGAGCACGGTGACTCCGAGCGCGCCGGCGCCGACCGATGTCATGGTGACGAGCGTGCCGAGCACAAGGCCGAGGACCAACGTCAGCAGAGCGATGGTGCGCGGCGCCAGCATTCCGCGCTCGCCCCGCCATTTGCGCATGGCGTTCAACACCTGTCCGCGACAGAGCAGCATCAGCGCCGTCAGCAGCAGAAGACAGCCAAGCGACAGGGTGATCGCATGCGCAACCTCCGGGCTCTCGCGGTTTACGCCGGCCATGAACCACAACATTGCGAGCGCGGCCGGTACGCTGCCGGAGGCGAGCAGACCGACGACTCTCCAATTCACCCGCCCATGCATGCCGTGCACGGCCGTTCCCGCCGTCTTGGTGATCGCGGCATAGAGGAGATCGGTGCCGACGGCCGTGGCCGGATGCACGCCGAACAGCAGGACCAGCAAGGGCGTCATCAACGAACCGCCGCCAACGCCGGTAATGCCCACCAGCATGCCGACGAAGAAACCGGAAAAGGAATAAAGGGGTTGAAATGTTGCTGGAAAACTCAAAACCACGGCCTTTTCGAGCCGTTGAACAGGCTGCCAAAAATGAAAATGGAATTCACGGTGATTTCTGTCCTGCCCTTCGGTTTTCCGCAGGGGTAAAGCCGGGTCGGGACCCTGTCAAGCAAAGCACGTTCGGAGCCAAGGAATGCTGCAGGCGCGAAACTTGGTGTTTCGCTCCCCGCAAACATGCGCTAAAGCGAGCATGAGCAAGAATAACAATGATGAAACCGTAAAGCGGACCATTGCCTGATATGACCGAAAAGACCCCGTTCTACATCACCACCGCGATCGCCTATCCCAACGGCAAGCCGCATATCGGCCATGCCTATGAGCTGATTGCCACCGACGCCATGGCACGTTTCCAGCGGCTGGATGGGCGCGACGTTTTCTTCCTGACGGGTACGGACGAACACGGCCAGAAGATGCAGCAGACGGCGCGCGGCGAGGGTCTGTCTCCGCAGGAGCTCGCCGACCGCAATTCAGCCGAGTTCCAGGCGATGGGCAAGCTGCTCAATTCGTCGAACGACGACTATATCCGCACGACGGAAGAACGCCACCACGAGACCTCGCGGAACATCTGGAACCTGATGGCCGATGCCGGCGACATCTATAAGGATTCCTATGCCGGCTGGTATTCGGTGCGCGACGAAGCCTATTACCAGGAAAACGAAACGGAGCTGCGCGCCGACGGCGTGCGCTACGGACCGCAGGGCACGCCGGTCGAGTGGGTGCAGGAGGAAAGCTATTTCTTCAAGCTCTCGGAATATCAGGACCGCCTGCTGAAGCTCTACGAGGAAAACCCCGATTTCGTCGGCCCGACCGAGCGCCGCAACGAGGTGATTTCCTTCGTCAAGTCTGGCCTCAAGGATCTGTCGATCTCGCGCACGACGTTCGACTGGGGCATCAAGGTGCCGAACGATCCGGCGCATGTCATGTATGTCTGGGTCGATGCGCTGACGAACTACATCACGGCGACCGGCTATATCGAGGACAGGAACAATCCGCGCGCGAAATACTGGCCGGCCGATGTGCACATCATCGGCAAGGACATCATCCGCTTCCACGCCGTCTATTGGCCGGCTTTTCTGATGTCGGCGAAGTTGCCGCTGCCGAAGCGTGTCTTTGCCCATGGCTTCCTGCTCAACAAGGGCGAGAAGATGTCGAAGTCGCTCGGCAACGTTGTCGATCCGGTCAATCTGGTGAACCATTTTGGCCTCGATCAGGTACGCTATTTCTTCCTGCGTGAAGTCTCCTTCGGCCAGGATGGCAGCTACAGCGAGGAGGCGATCGGCACGCGCATCAATTCCGATCTCGCCAACGGCATCGGCAACCTCGCTAGCCGCTCGCTGTCGATGATCGTCAAGAATTGCGACGGCAAGATCCCGGAATGCGGGGAGCTGACGGAAGAAGACAAGGCGCTTCTGGCACAAGCCGATGCGCTGCTGGCCTCCACACGCGAGGATATGAACAAGCAGGCGCTTCACCGTGCGCTCGCCTCGATCATCGCCGTCGTCTCCGAAAGCGACCGCTATTTCGCCGGCCAGGAACCCTGGGCGCTGAAGAAGACCGACCCGGCTCGCATGGCGACCGTGCTCTACGTCACGGCCGATGTCGTCCGCCAGATCGGCATTCTGCTGCAGCCCTTCATGCCGGATTCCTCTACCAAGCTGCTGGATCTGATCGCCATTCCCTCAGACAAACGCGACTTCGCCGCCCTCGGCGAGGCTGGCCGTCTTGTCCCCGGAACACCGCTGGAAGCGCCGAAGCCTGTCTTCCCGCGCTACGTGGCGCCGACAGTCGAATAAGGTTTGCCATGCTGATCGATACGCATTGCCATCTGGACTTTGCCGATTTCGCGGAGGAACGCGATGTGATCGTCGCACGCGCCCATGAAGTCGGCGTCAAGCAGATGGTCACCATCTCGACCAAGGTCCGAAAGCTCGATGGATTGCTGGCGATCACCGAGCGGTATCCATCCGTATTCTGTTCGGTCGGCACGCATCCGAACAGTGCCGATCAGGAGCTTGATATCCAGACCGAGGATCTTGTGCGGCTGGCAAACCAGCATAAGAAGATCGTCGCCATCGGCGAGGCGGGGCTCGACTATTTCTACGACACGGTGAAGCCTGAAGATCAGAAGACCGGCTTCCTGCGCCATATCGCAGCCGCGCGCGAAACGCAGCTGCCGCTGGTCATTCATAGCCGTAGCGCCGACGAAGACATGGCCGCGATCCTGACCGAGGAAACAGGGAAGGGGGCCTTCCCCTTCATCCTGCATTGCTTCTCCGCCGGCCCGGCCCTCGCCCGTACCTGCGTCGAAATCGGCGGCTATATCTCCTTTTCCGGCATCCTGACTTTTCCGAAATCCGAGGAACTGCGCGACATCGCCAAGACGATCCCGCACGACCGGCTTCTAGTCGAGACCGATGCGCCGTATCTCGCGCCGAAACGTTGGCGCGGCAAGCGCAACGAGCCGTCCTATGTCGTCAACACCGCCGAGGTGCTGGCCGACACGATCGGCGTCAGCATGGATGAGATCTCAGCGATCACCACCGAGAACGCATTTCGCTGTTTCTCCCGGATGACGAGGGTCTGACGGCGTGACACACCGGCGGCGCTTCACCATATTGGGCTGTTCGTCGTCGCCGGGCGTGCCGCGCATTACCGGCGATTGGGGCGCTTGCGACCCGAAGAACTCCAAAAACCGTCGCACGCGCTCGGCCTTCATGGTCGAGCAGATCGCCGCAGATGGCGGCGTTACCACCGTCGTCATCGACACCGGCCCGGATTTTCGCGAACAGATGATCCGCGCCGGCGTGGGTTCGATCGAGGCCGTGCTCTATACGCACGCGCATGCCGATCATATTCACGGCCTCGACGATCTGCGCGGCTTCTTCCACAATGCCCATGAACGCATTCCGATCTACGCGGATCAGCCGACCATGGACCGTATCCGCGAAGGTTTTGGCTATTGCCTGGAAACGCCGCCGGGCAGCAGCTATCCGCCGATCGTCAGGCCGGTCATCATCGAAAGCCTCGACAAGAGCTTTACGATCGAAGGGCCGGGCGGTCCGATCAGCTTCTGGCCACACAAGCAGCAGCATGGCGACATCCACTCGCTTGGCTTTCGTATCGGCAAGCTTGCTTATTGCAGCGATATCAGCGACTTCCCGGCGGAATCTGTCGAGAAGGTACAAAATCTCGACATCTTGATCATCGACGCCTTGCAATATCGATCACATCCAAGCCATCTTTCGCTGGAGCAATCGCTCGCCTGGATCGAACGCTTGCAGCCGAAGCATGCGATCCTGACCCATATGCACACACCGCTCGACTACGAGACCGTGCTTGCGGAAACGCCAGATAATGTCGAACCGGCCTACGACCAGATGCGTATTGAGCTCGATGTAGAGGATGATGATCTATGAGCGAGGATAGCAGGAAGCTTTCAAGCCTGGAGCGCGTCGAGCAGGCCGCTCGCGATCTCGGCCTCGACATCGCCATCAAGCGCATGGAGCAATCGACCCGCACGGCTGAGGAAGCCGCCAATGCGGCCGGCTGCGCCGTCGGCCAGATCGTCAAATCGCTGGTCTTCGTCAATGCGGACACCAATGGCCTGACGCTGCTTCTCGTTTCCGGCGCCCACAATGCCGATACGGCATATATCGCAGCCACTTACGGCCTGCGCCTAAAGCGCGCCGACATCGACCGCGTCCGCGACGAAACCGGCTTCGCCATCGGCGGCGTCGGCCCGATCGGCCACCGCGTCAACCTGCCGGTCTTCGTCGACGAAAGTCTGCTGAGCTACGATCAGGTCTGGTGTGCGGCGGGACGGCCAGACAGTATTTTTGCTTGCAATCCGAAGGTCTTGGCAGAGAAGATCGGGGCCAAGGTGATACGGGTGAAGGCAGGCTGAGCCTACAAGCGGGCGAGGGCCGCGTCGATACCATCCATCACGTCCTGTGCCAGCGGGCCTTTCTGCAATGCCCCGGCATTTTCTTCCACCTGTGCAACAGTCCGGAAGCCGGGTATCGGCAATGTGCGGCTAGAACGTGCCCAGAGCCAGGCAAGTGCGCCCTGCGTTAGCGTCCGTCCATCCGCCGTCAGCAGATTTCGCACGGCATCCAGCCGTGTTGCAAATTCCGGCGCGATTTTGCCATCCTTGAAATAGACCATCCAATCAAGACTCGCGCCGCGCACATCGTTTGCGCCAACGGTCTTGTCAATTGTGAACTTGCCACTGAGAAGTCCCATAGCCAGCGGGCCGCGATTGATAGAGATCAGGCCATTCTTTTCGATTACATCGATCATGTCAGGAACCGGCTCGAAGACGTTCATCGTGTGCTGGACGGAGACGAAACCCGTCCGTGCGGCATGCCTGGCTGCGCGATCGGCGTAATCGGTGCTCCAACCGAACGCATCGATCTTGCCTTCGGCTTTCAGGATCTCAAGCGTCTCGAAGACCTCGTCGGATGCCTCCAGCGGAAAGTCGTTCAGGTGAAACTGCAGCAGATCCAGCCGCTCGCGCTTCAGCCGCTTCAGTGACGTCTCGGCAGATTGGCGAATGAAAGCGGGATCGGCGAAGGCTCCCGTCGCCTGCTTGCTTGCCTCGTCGGTTGCAAAACCGAACTTCGTGGCGATGACAATATCGTCGCGATTGCCAATCGCACGGCCAACCACCTTTTCGGAATGTCCTGCACCATAGTTCGAAGCCGTATCGAAGAAACGGATGCCGAGATCGACGGCGCGATGGATAGCTCGGATCGACTCATCGTCGTCGACCTCTCCCCAGCCAAGTGGCACATCACCTGCGTAGAACGGGCCACCGATCGCCCAACAACCCATGCCGAGCCGCGGAATCTCGTGCCCATTCCAAAGACTAATCGTCGTGGCCTTATCAGGTTTCGTCAGCATCACATCCTCCTCGATCATCTGTTGTTGAATACGAAATAGGGATGACCGAGCGGACTGTATACCGCCAAATCCGCAGCATATCTTTCACCGGTGAAAAACGCCGTTCACGATTGCCGCCGGTGTTCTGCGCGAGCCGCTGCCGACATTCCTGTTGCTGGTGACCACGAGCTTGGTTTAGCGTTCTGGGAATATGTTTGTTCGCGGTAACGCGGCATATCGGATATGAGTTTAGTTCCATAATCTATCTTATGTGATATTTGTATTTGGCTGGGTACATTCTATTTCCAAGTGCGACGTGCCAATGAAACGCACCCACCTACTTCTAGCCCCAGCCGTCACGCAGACCGCCTCCATCGTTCGCCACATGCTTTTCTTATCACGGCTGATATGCCAACCTGCCGCAAGTTTGCAGCATAGACTTTCGGGCGGATACGATTTGCTTTGGAACGTATTTCAACGGTCGCTTCAGGTCGCGATTTTTCTCGTGGCTTGCATCGGCGCTGCATCGGCGGCGGAGCGAACGATATATCTGACATTCGATGACGGTCCGCTGCTCGGCACGGAGAATATCCTTTCCACGCTGAAACAGGAAAATGTTCCCGCCGTTATGTTCATGGTCGGGCAGCACGTCGAAAGCAATCCGCAGGGCCGCGCGTTATTGACCGAGGCCAAAGCCCTGCCGCTCGTCACGGTGGGAAATCACAGCTATAGCCATGCCAACAATCACTATCGACACTACTACTCAAACACCGATGCCGTGGTCGCTGACATGCTTCGTGCCAATGGCGTTCTTGATTTGACACCGAAGGTTGACGCCCGCCTGCCGGGACGCAATGTCTTTCGGCTTCGCAATGTTTCCAGCGAGGATATGTCCCTCAATGTCGCCGAGTGGCAGCGCGAGTGGCTGGACTATGAACTCGTCGCCGAAGCCGGATTCTACCTCTATGGCTGGGATTTCGAGTGGGTTCACAGCAATGACGGCAAACCCGTCCAGTCCGTCGATCACCTCGTCGGGGAGATTGATCATCTATTTGCGTATGGCAAGTTCGTGCGACCAGGTAAAATGATCCTGCTCATGCACGATGAGATGTTTCAGGACAAGTTCGATGGCACGCGGAATCTGAAGGCGCTGATCGATGCGCTTAGACAACGTGGTTATGCCTTCGGCGATATCAGCAACTACGACCAATAGCACCCGCTGCGCCGTGCTACCCCCAAAACCATGACTTATTGACCTCGGCTTTTGCCTCCGCACGCGTCACGCCGATGTCCAGAAGCTGAGTGTCGGAGAGCTCCGAGAGGTCTCTTCGGGTCTCGCGTTTTTCCAGATAGCAGACGAGCGTGGTCAGCGCGCACCGCGCGATGCCCATCACCCCGTTCCAGTCCCTTCCCGGCCCTATTGCAATCGGGTTTTCAACGTCGGTTGTCATCGCATAAGCTCCTGATCTGCCATGCAGCCGATAAAACGCCGGGCTGCTTTTGGGTATGCCCATAAAATGCACTGGCGCTCCCCACGAAGGAAGCTTATGAAATTAATACAATTCATAAGGAATTCTTCTGATGCTCAATCTCGATCAGCTCGCCGCGTTCGTCAGCGTCGTCGATCTCGGCAGCTTCACGGCCGCCGCCGATAAGGTGGGATTGACGCAGCCCGCCGTCAGTTTGCAAGTGAAGCTCCTCGAGCAGCGGCTTGGCGTTCGCTTGATCGAACGTGTGGGCCGGCGAGCACAGCCCTCTCCGGCCGGCGTCGAGCTGCTGCTTCACGCGCGTCGGATACTGGAGGACTGTTCCGCGGCGCAGGAGGCGATGATGCCTTACCACGAGGGTTCGGTCGGACGCGTCCGGATCGGCAGCGGCGGCACAGCCTCCATCCACCTCCTGCCCCGTGCCATCGCCGCCGTGAAGAAGCGCATGCCTGGGCTGGAGATTATCGTCCGAATCGGTAACACCGACGAGATCCTTCGCGATCTGGAAGCGAATGCGCTGGATCTCGCGGTTGTGGTCCTGCCCGCTGCCGGACGTTCGCTCGAGGTGGAACCATTCTACGAAGATGAGCTTCTCGCTGTAGCCCCCAAGGGCAGCCAAATGCCTAGCGATGGGCCGGAGGCCGCATTTTTCAGCGACAAGACCCTCATGCTCTACGAGGGTGGCAACACGCGGCGCGCGATCGACGAATGGTTCGCTTCCGCCGGAATCCGGCTGAAGCCCGCGATGGAGTTCGGCAGCGTCGAAGCGGTCAAGGAGTTGGTGGCGGCGGGCCTCGGCTGGTCGTTGCTTCCGGGGCTGGCCCTGCAGCGCGATCGAAGCGATTACCTGGCGACATCGCCCTTGAAGCCACGGCTTGCGCGCCAGCTCGGCATGGTCATGCGTCGCGACAAGCACCTGACAAAGGGCCTGCGCGAGGTCGTCAACTGTTTGCGCGAGTTCCGAAACTGAACGTCTCTGAACACGCAATCTAACGTTCGGGGAGCACTTGTGACCAAGTGAACCCTTGAATGCCCGGTTGGAATCGGCGACATTCGTCACATCAATAATTCCCCTTTGCGATCCGAACCCGATTCCGGGCCCGCCTCGTTCTAAAAATGCCTGGATAAGAGCGTGAGCAGCGATTCATCAAGAAGCGCCGCGAAGTCGTTGACTTCGTTGGCGCATGTTAGTGCGGCCGGTTGGGGTCGAGGTCTCTCTACCATCGTGCGGATCACGCATATGACGCTGCGTCACCCTTGGCAGACAGGTTTTGCCATAGGGGCCACTTTTGTAGCTGCAACGTTACAGTTGATGATCCCGCGCCTGCTTGGCCATGCGGTGGATCAGACGCAATCGGCCTTCGCCGGCGGTGTGGCTGGACATGTCGCCGAAAGCGCGCTGATGACGACCGCCCTGCTCCTGCTAGTCGTCAGCGTTCTGCGCGGTCTTTTCACCATGGTGCAGAACTATTACAGCGAAGCCGTCGGCCACCATATGGGCTACGAGTTGCGCCTCGCCTGTTATGAGAAGTTCCAGCAGCTTCCCTTCAGCTTCCACGACAAGGTTCACTCCGGTGATCTCATCACGATTGGGCTGCTCGATCTCGAAGGCGTGCGTATGTATTTCTCCACGGCGCTTGTCCGCACGGTGCTGCTCACCGTGTTGATCGGCGTTGGCGCCTATATGCTGCTGTCAACCGATGCCGTGCTCGGGCTTCTGGCTTTGAGCTTTGTGCCCTTCGTCGCCTGGCGTTCCTCCGTGACCCAGCTCAGGCTGCGCGCGACGTGGCTCGACCTACAAGAGCGGCTGTCGGTTATGACCCGCGTCATGGAAGAAAATCTCAGCGGCATTCGTGTCGTGCGTGCCTTCGCCGCGCAGGCTCACGAGCTGATGAAATTCGACAAGGCGTCGCACAACGCCCTCACCCTCGCCCACAAGCGCGTCGGCATTCGTGTCGTGAACACCAGCGCCATGAACTTTTCGTTTTTCGCCGCCATGGGCCTCGTGCTCTGGGTCGGCGGCAACAAGGTCATTGCGGGCGAAATCAGCGTCGGCACTCTCGCCTCGTTCCTGACCTTCATGACCATCCTGCAAATGCCGGTGCGCCAGCTCGGGCTGATGGTCAACGCCTTTGCCCGCGCCTCGACTTGCGGCTCGAGGCTCTTTGCCCTGCTTGACCTCGACATCGCCATCAAGGACGCGCCGGACGCCAAGCCGCTGGTCGTCACCGACGGCGTGCTGCGCTTCGAAAATGTTAGCTTCGTCTATCCCGGCCAAGAAACGCGCCCCGTGCTCAGCAATATCAGTTTCGAGGCACGGCGCGGCGAGACCATCGGCATCGTCGGACCGCCCGGCAGCGGCAAATCCACGATCGCGCATCTCATTCCACGCTTCTACGATGTGACCTCCGGCCGCATCACCATAGACGGTCAGGACATCAACAAGGCGACGCTGCAATCACTGCGCCAGAACGTCGCCGTCGTGCAGCAGGATTCCTTCCTGTTCACGACCAGCATCGAGAACAATATCGCCTATGGCGATCCCTGGGCGAAGGAAGGCCGCATTGAGCGCGCCGCTGAATCCGCACAATTGCACAACTACATTCTCGGCCTGCCGGCTGGCTACAACACAGTCGTCGGCGAGCGCGGCGTATCGCTGTCCGGAGGCCAGCGCCAGCGTTTGACGATCGCGCGGACGCTGATGCTGAAGCCGGCGGTGATGGTGTTCGACGATTCCACCGCAGCAATCGATGCGGCGACCGAGCAGCGCATTCGCAGCGCCATGAAGCGTTTTGCCCGTGACCGCGTGACCCTGGTCGTCGCCCATCGGCTGAGCTCTTTGATGCATGCCGACCAGATCCTGTTCATCGAAGATGGCGAGATCCTCGAACGGGGAACGCATGAACAGCTCCTGGCCGCGGGGGGGCGGTACAAGGCGCTATACGATCTGCAGGTTCGCCCGGATGACGACGTAAAGCTGTCTACCGACAGGGTCGTCGCGGTGAAGAGGGAGGCCTGACAATGTCGGAAACCACAGAAACCGAGCGCAACGATGTGCGCGACGACGGACGCCGCCCTCCCCGTGCCGTGGTCGGTTCGCACCGCGTTGAGGAAGAGATCTTCGGCAAGGTCTTCGACACCAAGATCGTCCGTCGCATCTGGGCCTTCGTTAGCCCGTATCGCCGGCAGGTCTATATCGCGGTCGTGGCCGTGCTTCTCTTCACCGCGTCGCAGATCGTCATACCGCTCGTCATTCGCTACGCAATCGACCATGCGATGGTGCCGGGCGCCGTCAATTATTCGGCGCTCTGGCTGGCTCTGGCGATCTTCAGCGTGGCGATCCTCGTCAACTACGGGGCAAGCTACGTGCAGGAGACCTATGTCGGTGAGGTCGCGGAAGAGGTGCTGTTCGATATTCGCCGGGCGATGTTTGCACATATGCAGCGCGTTTCGCTCTCCTTCATGGACAAGACCGAGGTCGGCCGACTGATGTCGCGCCTGCAGGGCGACGTTAACTCCATGCAGGAATTCCTTGAAACGTCAGTGCTTTCCGTCGGCGACATCGCCCTGCTCTTCGGCATTGTCGTCGTCATGCTGTCGCTCGATTTCCGGCTTGGCCTGCTGACGCTTTCGGTCATGCCGATCCTCTTCGTCGTCCGCCTGTTCTGGCTCCCGAAGGCGCGTGTCGCCTTCATGAACGCACATGAAGTCAACTCTATCACCAGCGGCGCACTGGCCGAGGCGATCCATGGCGTGCGTGCCGTCCAGGGTATGCACCGCCAACGTGTCAATTTCAGCCTCTTCGACGAGAAGGCGCAAACCAATCTGAAGGCGCACCTGACCGCGGCACGATATGCGCAAATCATGGTTCCAATCGTTGATACGCTGACGGGTATGGCCATGGCCATCGTCATCATCGTCGGCGGTTCGATGGTGCTGAACAACAGGCTTGATGTCGGCGTCATGGTCGCCTTTCTGTTCTACATTCAGCGCTTCTTCGATCCGATCCGTTCACTGACGATGCAGTATTCCGTCATGCAGCGCGCCATGGCCTCTGGCCAGCGGCTGACGGAAGTGCTCGACGTGCCGATCGATATCAAGGATGCGCCCGACGCCAAGGTGCTGTCGGCGGATATGGATGGCTCGGTCGAGTTCCGCGATGTCGTCTTCGGCTATGACCCGAAGCATCCGGTGCTGAAAAACGTCAGCTTCAAGGTCAATCCCGGCGAGACCGTCGCGTTGATCGGGCCGACCGGTTCGGGCAAGTCCAGCTCCATGGCGCTGATCCATCGGTTCTACGACGTCCAGCAGGGCCAGGTGCTGGTCGGCGGTCATGACGTCCGCTCCCTCACCCAGGATTCGCTTGGCCAGCAGATCGCCATGGTGCTGCAGGAGCCTTTCCTCTTCACCGGCACCGTGATGGAGAACATTCGCTACAACAAGGCCGAGGCGACCCGCGAAGAGATCATCGAGGCGGCAAAGGCGGTCGGCGCGCATGAGTTCATCATACGGCTGCCGGATGGCTACGAAACCATGCTCGGCGAGCGCGGCGGCGGCCTGTCACTCGGCCAGCGCCAGCTCGTCAGTTTCGCCCGCGCCCTCGTCGCCGACGCCAAGATCCTCGTGCTCGACGAAGCCACCGCCAATATCGACAGCTATACCGAAATGCTGATCCAGAAGGCGCTGGTGAAGCTGCTGGAAGGCCGCACAGGCTTGGTGATCGCCCACCGCCTCGCCACCATCCGCGAGGCCGACCGCATCATCGTTTTGCAGAACGGGCAACTGATCGAAAGCGGCAATCACCATCAGCTGATGGCAAACGGCAAGCTCTATTCGAAGCTCTATAACCTCAACTATTCCTCTTTCGACGATATTCCCGACGAGGAAGCGACCCCGTCCACGCCGACGGAGTCGCGGACGTAGGTCTGGAATCGTTGCACTCACAGGTTACAAATATGAACATCAGACCCGCCAAATCTGCTGATGCTCAAGGCATGAGCATTGTTCTGAACGAGATTTTCGACGCCGGCCTGCGAAAGAGTGCTGGCGATGTCGCGTTGGTCCTGGCGCATTACATCGAGCACGAACATCGCATAGAATGTTCCGTCGCAGAGGACGGACAAGGGCGGATTCTCGGGTTCCAGTCCCTGCGCTACGCCGTAGCGGGAAATCCCTATGGAGTATCCGAGGGATGGGGGATCATCGGAACCCATGTCAGCCCCCAAGCTGGCCGCCAGGGCATCGGTTCAGCACTATTTCAGGCGACGTTGCGGGCCGCGAAGAGTTTTGGTTTGCAGAATATCGATGCGACCATCGGCGAAGGCAATAAGATGGGGCTCGCCTACTATGAGGCTATGGGCTTCCAAACCTATCGCTCGGGCGGCGGATCATTCTCCAAAGCCTATAAAATCGATCCATGATGCTTTCCCAAGGTGTTGCCCCCAGCATTTGTCGTGGCGAATAGTTAGCGTTCATAGACGATCTGCTCGACTCCGAACCGTTGCAATCGTTTCATTTCTCTCATTCCTATTCGCTCAAGCAGGCGGCGAGATGCCGAGTTAGCAGACTGTGTTTCCGCTATTAGCCGGTCGAACTGCAGATCTTTCAATGCATACTCAAGGACGCGCCCAGCTGCTTCCGTTGCATAGCCAAGCCCCCAAGCGTCGGGATGAAATTGGTAAGACAGTTCGTCATCAAAGCCATCTGCGTGATGCGAGATGGAAATCAAACCAAGAGGTTGCAATGAATCTTTTGTTTCCGCCAACCACACCATTTCCCCTTCGTCGACCGTAAAATAGCCGGACAGAGCCGCCTCATGTCGGGCGCTCGGAATGGGGCCGCCAAGATAGCGGCGTACCTCCTGATGAGTGATCAATTCGCGTATGAACGCAATGTCGGTTCGAAGAAGCCCGCGTAGATATAACCGCTCAGTGTCTAGATGCCGGATCGCTGTCATGTCGCTACTCTAGCCGAGACAGAGACTGAATGTCAGTTTCGAAACACCCTGATTGAAATGACCACTTTGTCACCCCTTCCTGCAATCAAATTTCAGCGCGCTTACTAGTAACTTGCATCATGATAGTTATTCATGCTATTCGCCTCTGCCATGCAGAGAACCAGCTTCAGCACCTTCAAATGTCCCGCCGCCCGCGCGCTTGAAAGCGTCGGCGACTGGTGGAGCATTCTGATCCTCCGGGATGCGCTCCAGGGGCTGACGCGGTTCGATGAATTCCAGAAAAATCTCGGGGTCGCCCCGAATATCCTGACGCGGCGGCTGAAACACCTCACCGATGAAGGCCTTTTCGAACGCCGCCTCTATAATGAGCGGCCGCCGCGCTACGAATATGTCCTGACCGACAAGGGGCGTGATTTCTTTCCTGTCCTGATGGCGTTGTTCACCTGGGGCAACCGGCATCTGCCGCCCGAGGACGTCGCGATGCGGCTTGCCGATGCGGCCACCGGTGAAGATCGCGATCCGCTTCTCATCGACCGCGTGACCGGCCGCGCCTTCCATCCCGAAGATACGATTCTCGTGCCCGGCCCGGCCGCCGATGAAGCCGTCCATGAGCGGATAGAGCACATGAAGGCATGGTTCTTGGGCTTCGACGCCTGACTACATTAAATAGGAGCAAGACATGGATCGCATCGTCGTAACAGGTATGGGCCTGGTTTCGCCACTCGGCGTCGGCGTCAACGCAGCCTGGAAACGGCTGGTCGAAGGTCGTTCCGGTCTCAGGCTTCTGCCGGAGACAATGGTTGATGATCTCGCCGCCAAGGTCGGCGGCGTCGTGCCAAGCCTCGAGGAAGATAGTGAAGCAGGTTTCGATGCCGATCGTTACGTGCCAATGAAGGACCAGAAGAAGATGGACCGCTTTATCCTCTTTGCCATGGCGGCGGCCGAAGAGGCCGTGAAACAATCCGGCTGGCAGCCGACCGATCTTCACGACCTTGAGCGCACCGCCACCGTGATCGCCTCGGGAATCGGCGGCTTTCCGGCAATCGCCGACGCGGTCCGGACGGCGGAAACACGCGGCGTACGGCGACTATCGCCCTTCACCGTCCCCTCTTTCCTCGTCAACCTCGCAGCCGGCCAGGTCAGTATCCGCTACGGCTACAAGGGGCCGCTTGGTGCACCGGTCACAGCCTGCGCCGCCAGCGTCCAGGCAATCGGAGATGCGGCGCGGCTGATCCGAGCCGGTGAGGCCGATGTGGCTATCTGCGGCGGCGGCGAAGCCTGCATCGACAAGGTGAGCCTCGGCGGCTTTGCGGCGGCTCGCGCCCTTTCCACCGGCTTCAGCAACCGGCCGGAGGAAGCTTCCCGCCCCTTCGATACGGCCCGCGACGGTTTCGTCATGGGCGAAGGCGCCGGCATGCTGGTAATCGAGACGCTGGATCATGCGCTGGCCCGCGGCGCCACGCCGCTTGCCGAACTCGTCGGCTACGGCACCGCCGCCGACGCCTATCACATGACGGCCGGCCCAGAGGATGGCGATGGTGCGCGCCGCGCGATGCTGGCAGCTTTGTCGCAGGCGCGAATTTCGCCCCACGACGTCAAACATCTCAACGCCCATGCCACCTCGACGCCGGTCGGCGACCGCGGTGAAATGGAGGCGATCAAGACCGTGTTCGGCCGCGATGGCGGCATTGCCGTCAGCGGTACGAAGGCGGCCACCGGCCATCTCCTCGGAGCCGCCGGCGGCCTGGAGGCTGTCTTCACGATCATGGCGCTACGCGACCAGATCGCGCCGCCGAACCGCAATATGCAGGAAGCCGATCCGGCTGCCGAAGGTATCGATCTGGTCGGTGCAACGGCCCGGCCGATGTCGATGGAATATGCGATCTCCAACGGTTTTGGATTTGGTGGCGTGAATGCCAGCGCCTTGTTCCGCCGCTGGCAATAGCCCTTCTGCAAAGACATGAAGCGCGCTATGCTCTTCGGGATATTCGCCGGAGATGTTCATGCGCGCTTTATCTCTCGCCGTCACGCTCTGCCTCATCCTTGCGCCCGAAGCGCGTGCGGAAGACCCGGTGCAGACGGCGCAAACGCTGATCCAGGGACAGATAGAAGCTTTCCTGCGCAATGATGCGGCGACGGCCTATGCCTTCGCCGCGCCGGGCATCAAGGCGCTCTTTCCGGATAAGGACGTCTTTTTCGCGATGGTGAAGAAGAGCTACCAGCCGGTCTATCACCCCGGCAACTACGCCTTCGGCAAAAGCCGCGCCATCGACAACGGCGCCGTCGTCTATCAGGAAGTGTTGATCACCGGTATCGACGACAAGGACTGGACGGCGATCTATCAGATAGCCCGCCAGCCGGATGGCACTTACAAGATCAACGGCGTGCAAATCCTGCCTAATACGGCCAGCAAAGGCATCTGAGCAATGTTGCGGGATTGATGCCATGGAGCGGCGCGTCTATCATCCGATATAGTGCGCGCCGCTGAAAAGGCAGTTGCAGGCTCTATTAGCCGCGAATTCTAACCAAGTTGCCAGAATAGCCCTCACCCTCGAAATCGGGGCGCGGCTGGGGAACCGCTATGGTCGAGATCGGTTCGACGACTGCCGTCCCATGGGTAACTGGCACCGAAACCAAGGCCGGAGCCGGCGTCGGGATAGGAACCACCGCCGGGATAGCATCCGTCGCTGCCGGCATGGTGAAAGTCGGGTTCGACACCGGCGTAAAGGTGGCGACGGAAGGCGCTTGTTGCACTTGCCGCGTTTCCGGCAATATGAACGGCGATTGTGTCGTCGACATTCCTTGCGTCGACACGTAGTTCATCGCGACCTCATAGGCCGGAAGTGGCGCCGGGGTCTGTAACTCGCCATCCCGGCCGCGCTTCTCGTAGAAGGCATTTCCGCCGGCTATCGCGACATAGTGCATGTTATTGTAGGGGAACTTCAGGCCGTTGGTATGGAAGAACATCGCGTCCTTCACACCGGCATGCCGTTCGCCACGCAGAATGGCCGTGGCCGCCGTATCCAGCTCCGGTTCCGCCTCGGGGCGAACAAGCCTCGTCATCACGCCCGGCGCGAATTGCCGCTCCTGTGCGACGACGCCGCAAATCGAATTGGCATAAGCCCCCGACGTCAGCCTGTTCATCACGACAGTGCCCACCGCCATGTACCCATCGTGATCCGAATGTTCGGACTCGAAATACATGACACGCTTCAGACAGTCACGATCCTTGGCGGTGTAATTATAGGTTACCTTCGCCGGCTGGATCGATTTTGTCGAGCTATGAGTAGCCGAAGATGTTTTCGTTTCAGTCGTGCAGCCTGTTGCCGCCAATCCGACGAATAACAAGCCGGACAGACACGTCCCCAATTTACCTTGCGCCCTCAACGGCAGGTGCCTCCTACTTATGATTAGAACAGCCCTTATCGATCAAGAAAAAGCGTTGTAGCCGAAATCCACAGGAATTCCAAACCCATCGCGATTAAATTAGCCAATGAAGCTTATCATCGGCGGACGGACCGTTTATTCCGATTCGCCATTTTTCCAAACGCTTTCTCATCGTGCCGGTATTTCGGGTGGGCTTGCGACCCATCGAAAAAGCTCGAATTCGCCACCGAAAAACGCCCGGTTTGTGACGCGAAGATCGCATCACAAACCATTACAGACATTAATATTTCTGATCAGACGCTTGGGTCTGAACGCCAGCCGACCTCGATGAGAATTCGCCCCGGCGCAAAGCAGTAAAATAACCATCCACCTCGCACCGCCGAAGGCGGTTGCCAGATCTCGCAACCGGCCGATTTGGCTCGCTCAAATTGTTCGTCCACAGCCTCGCGCGACGGCAATATAAAGCCGATGTGATAGGTATTGCGTCCGACCGAGACCGAATCACCTCCGCCGAACTTCTCGATCGGACGACTGATGACCAGTTCGAGACCGGCTTCGTCGCGCAGAATGGCGAGGCCGTTCACGCCCCGCGTCTCGACCTCGGTCAGGCCGAAGGCGGATACGAGAACGTCCCTCGTCGCGGCGACATCGGGGACATGAAGATCAAGGTGATTTAGTCGCATGGCAGGCAGCTCCATAGATCTATCCCGCGGAGGCATGCCGGCCGAAATTGCCCGCACCAACGCGGGTGGCTCGGCCGGTATGGCCAAGCTTCCGCGTCGTGGGTACTCGCGCCAAGGCGCGGAACAGAGCTTCCGGATGAAAGGGGTCGGGCTTACCAAAACCGACCCTGCCTTTTTCGACAGTTCCGATTAGCGCCGATTTTGGGCAGGAGCAAGGACTGCGAACGATGGGCTAGACCCAAAGTGGTCAGCCAGACGCATCTCAAACCGGCTCGAGATCGCCCCTCGCCCAGTTCTCCTGCGTCTCCGCCATGAAGTCGCTGAATCGGTCTTCGGCAATCGCCTTGCGAATGCCTTGCATCAGTTCCTGATAATAGGCGAGATTGTTCCAGGAGAGCAGCATGCCGCCAAGCGCCTCGTTGGCGCGGACGAGATGGTGCAGATAGGCGCGGGAATAATCGCGCGAGGCCGGGCAATTCGATTGATCGTCGAGCGGGCGCATATCCTCGGCGTGACGGGCATTGCGGATATTGACCTTGCCGCGGCGGGTGAACGCCAGGCCGTGACGGCCGGAGCGGGTCGGCATCACGCAGTCGAACATGTCGATGCCGCGGGCAACTGATTTCAGGATATCGTCGGGTGTGCCGACCCCCATCAGATAGCGCGGCTTCTCGGTCGGCAGTTCCGGCAGGGTGGTTTCCAGCATGCGCAGCATCACATCCTGCGGCTCACCGACGGCAAGGCCGCCAACAGCGTAGCCTTTCAGATCCATCTTGCTCAGTGCCTGCGCCGAGCGAACACGCAGATCGGGCACGTCACCGCCCTGCACGATGCCGAACATCGCCTTGCCGGGCTGATCGCCGAAGGCGACCTTGCAGCGCTCGGCCCAGCGCAAGGACATTTCCATAGCGCGCTCGATCTCCTTCGGGGTCGAGGGAAGCGCCACGCATTCATCGAGCTGCATCTGGATATCGGAGCCGAGCAGGCCCTGGATCTCGATCGAGCGTTCCGGCGACATGTGGTGCAGGCTGCCATCGACATGCGACTTGAAGGTAACGCCCTGCTCATTGAGCTTGCGCAGGCCGGACAGCGACATCACCTGGAAGCCGCCGGAGTCGGTCAAGATCGGATGCGGCCAGCGGATCAGCTCGTGCAGGCCGCCGAGACGGGCGACACGCTCGGCTGTCGGGCGCAGCATCAGATGATAGGTATTGCCGAGGATGATGTCGGCGCCGCTCTCGCGCACCTGGTCGAGATACATCGCCTTGACCGTGCCGACCGTGCCGACCGGCATAAAGGCCGGCGTGCGGATCGTGCCACGCGGCATGGAAACTTCACCGAGACGGGCGCCGCCGTCGGTCTTCTTCAATGTGAACTGAAAGCTCTCGCTCATCTCGTCTTAGTCTTTCCGGTGGAGCAGGCTGCCATCGCCATAGGAATAGAAGCGATAGCCCGTCTCAATAGCATGGGTATAGGCCGCGCGCATGGTATCGAGGCCGGCAAAGGCCGACACCAGCATGAACAGCGTCGAGCGCGGCAGGTGAAAATTGGTCATCAGCAGATCGACCGCCTTGAAGCGGTAGCCTGGCGTAATGAAGATGCCGGTCGCACCGGACCAGGGTTTGATCGTACCATCCTCGGCGGCCGCACTTTCGAGCAGCCGTAACGACGTCGTGCCGACGCAGACGATGCGCCCGCCCCTCGTCTTCACGGCGTTCAGCTTTTCCGCTGTCGCCGCATCGACATGGCCGATCTCGAAATGCATCTTGTGATCTTCGGTATCATCGGCCTTGACCGGCAGGAAGGTGCCGGCGCCGACGTGCAGCGTCACGAAATGCCGCTCGACGCCCATGGCGTCCAGCGTGGCAAATAGCGACGGCGTGAAATGCAGGCCGGCGGTAGGCGCTGCAACGGCGCCCTCCTCGCGAGCATAGATGGTCTGATAGTCGGCGCGGTCGCGTTCGTCTTCCGGACGCTTGGCGGCGATATAGGGCGGCAGCGGGATATGGCCGACAGTGGCAATCGCTTCATCCAGCGCTGGACCGGAGAGATCGAAGCGCAGCGTGATCTCGCCGCCCTCGCCCTTCTCCTCGACCACAGCATCAAGCGCGCCAAGCGCGCAGACATTCTCGCCATGGCCGAACTGGATGCGGTCGCCAATCTTGATGCGTTTGCCCGGCTTCGCGAACGCCTTCCAGCGATCGGGTGCGGCGCGCATATGCAGCGTCGCCGAAACCTGCTGGCCGGGCGCACCCTCGCGATGACGAATGCCTTCCAACTGGGCGGGGATAACTTTCGTGTCATTGAAGACGATAGCATCGCCGGGACGAAGGAAGGACGGGAGATCGCTGACTTGGCGATCGCTCAAGACCATCTCGGCATTCGGATCGACCACGAGCAGACGCGCGCTATCGCGCGGCTCGGCGGGCCTGAGCGCGATACGCTCGTCCGGGAGGTCGAAATCGAAAAGGTCAACACGCATTCAGGCAATCCAGGCAAAGCGAAACCCGCCCCCGCGCCAAAGGCGCAAGAGGCGGGTTTCAGGAATAATCACAATCAGACGTCGGCGGCAATCCGCGCGGAGACGATCGAGTCCGGATCCTTCACCGGCTCGCCGCGCTTGATCTTGTCGACATTGTCCATGCCGCTGATCACCTGGCCCCAGACCGAATACTGCTTGTTCAGCCAAGGCGCATCGGTGAAGCAGATGAAGAACTGCGAGTTGGCCGAGTTCGGGTTCTGCGAACGCGCCATCGAGCAGGTGCCGCGCGTATGCGTGGTGGCGGAAAATTCAGCCTTCAGGTCCGGCTTGGACGAGCCACCCGTACCGGCGCGAGCCGTATTGCCGCCGACCTTGCCATGCTCCACGTCGCCGGTCTGGGCCATGAAACCGTCGATGACGCGGTGGAAAACAACGCCGTCATAGGCTTTCTCGCGAGCGAGTTCCTTGATGCGCGCAACGTGCTCCGGAGCAACCTGCGGCAGAAGCTGAATGACAACTTCGCCCTTGGTGGTTTCCAGGATGAGGGTGTTTTCGGGATCCTTGATCTCAGCCATTTTCGTTTCCTCGTTCTATGTTTGATTGTGCATGATCCTGTCCAAAACCGCTTCACATTTTTGGGGATCATGTCGCTTGGCTTGGCATGATCTTATCCAAAAACCGCATGGCACTTTTTGGGATCATGCCTGTGAAATTACTTCTTGCTGACGGTGACCTTCAGCATCTTGTCCGGGTTGCTCACTTCGCCGTTCTGGCCTTCGCCGCGCTTTATCTTGTCGACGAGCTCCATGCCGGAGACGACCTTGCCGACGACCGTGTACTGACCGTTCAGGAAATCGCCATCGGCGAACATGATGAAAAATTGCGAATTGGCGGAATTCGGATCCTGGGCACGCGCCATGCCGATAACGCCGCGCGTAAACGGAACCTTCGAGAATTCGGCCGGAAGGTTGGGAAGATCGGAACCGCCGGTGCCGGCCTTGGCGGCATTGTAGCCCTTCGTCGTGTTGCCATACTGGACATCGCCGGTCTGGGCCATGAAGCCATCGATGACGCGGTGGAATACGACATTGTCATACGCACCCTTCTTCGCCAACGCTTCGATCTGCGCGACATGCTTCGGCGCAACTTCGGGCATCAACTCGATGACAACCGGGCCGTCCTTCAGCTGAATCGTCAGAAGATCGGTGGCCGCAGCCGAGATGGTGCTGCCTGCGAAGGCGGCGAGGCCGAGAAAGCCTGCCAATGCGATATGAAACAGTTTCATGGGTGCTCCGTTCGGGAAATGGATTTCGGCCTGCTTTTATTTGGCCGGATCTTTTAACTTGCCAGTCAGGGCTTCAAGAACCGCTGGCGGGACGAAGGCGCTGACATCGCCGCCCATGGAGGCGATCTGCCGCACCAATGTGGCGGTTATGGGCCGCGACGCCGTGCCGGCGGGCAGAAACAGGGTCTGAATATCCGGCGCCATCTGGCGGTTCATGCCCGCCATCTGCATTTCGTAATCGAGATCGGTGCCGTCGCGCAGGCCACGCACCAGAAGGCTCGCGCCATGCTTGCGCGCCGCATCGACCACCAGATTGTCGAAAGAGACGACGGAAATATCGACCGCCTTCTGCGGCAGTGCATCGGCAAGCGACCGATTGATCAGCTCGGCCCGTTCCTCGAAGGAAAAGAGGGGCTTTTTGCCGGGATGAATACCGATCGCGACAATCACCTTGGAGGCGACATTCAGCGCCTGCACGAGGACGTCCAGATGTCCGTTGGTCATGGGATCAAAGGATCCGGGATAAAAGGCTGTCGTCATACCAAGCCGGCTCGTTGTTTCGACGCCTTTTGTCACGGATAGCCCCTTCTCGCAAGTCATTTGCAACCCGGCGATGGCCTCTGAACGACAGATGAATGCAACGTTCAAGCCCGTTTCAGATCGACGATGCTTTACTCACCCCAACATCGAAACGGGCCGGCTCAATCGAGCCATCCGCCCCGGCTCAGGAATATCAGGCCATGCTGGTCCTCATCGTCGCAGTCGCCATTGTCGCCTCCATCCTCATCGAGCACATCGCTCACCTGTTCGCGAACAACTACGAAATCGAATGGGCTGCGCATACCGACAGGGAGGACAATATTTCTGCTCAAGAAATAATCATCGCCATGCGCAAAACGCATCGCGAATCTGAACGCCAGATGAACAAGGCATTCAAGGTTGCTTCAGATGGGCGTTGGTAAATAGAGGCCAACATATGGCGGAACCATTCACGAGCCGCTGCGTTAAAGTACGAACCTTAAATTTGCACATTGCTGTAAGAAGGAAACAGAGTATGCCCGACAAGATCACCCTTATTAACGTTGTTTGGATGACGATGATTTCCGGAATGCTTGCAGCAACGATCGCACTTTACGATCAAAAGCCTGACCAGTCGAAGATCTATGGTCCCTTTGCTTCGGCTCGTTCCTTTACCGCCTCCAGCCAATACTAAAGGGATCTGAACGCTAGTTCCACGAGAGGAAGGGAGCGATCATGTTCACGATATTAACGGTGCTTACGCTTTTCATTAGCTGCATGTTCGTTGTGTCTGTCGCATCCACCATATCGGCGCTCCATCGCGAAAGCGAAGAGAGTAAGAAGCTGAACAAGCGTCACGGAACACTCTGAACCCTCGGGTTCCTGACAATCTCCCCCACCCCGCGTGCGGCCCTCCAGGCGCCCGGGACCATTCAAACCGGACGCTCCCCAGCGTCCGGTTTTTTTCTATGCGGCAGCTGCACAGCGGAAATCATGAAATCGACAAAAGGTCGCACGCCTCCGGCAAATATTGCACCACCAAATGGTATGGTATGGTATAGTACCATACCATCTTTCTTCAAAAGAGGCTCATATGGAAACCCATAGGACAGAACGTGGGGCAGACCGGGTTAAGCAACTCGTGGAAAGTGCAGCGGAATTGTTCCTGGAACAGGGATATGACGCGGTTTCCATCGATATGGTGATATCCCGCTCCGGTGGTTCGCGGCGCAACGTCTATGATCATTTCGGCGGCAAGGAAGGGCTTTTCATAGAAGCGGTCACGCGGCTTTGCGCTGATCTTTCCGGCCCGCTCGAACTGCTTGAGATCCCCCACATTGGAGAGTTCGATAGAGCTCTCGCATCCTTCGGATGCAGCATTCTTGGTATCGTGCTTCAACCACAAACGCTCGCACTGCATCGCCTGATGGCATCCAAAGGCCATCAATTCCCGAGGCTCGCCCAGGCAATCTGGTTCGGAGGCCCGGAGAATGCCGCGCGTATACTGGCAAGCTGGATCGAACCAAAGCAAGCGGATGGCCAGTTTCGGGCAGACATCTCCGCGTTTGATTTGGCCGAACAGTTCCTGAGCATGCTGGTGATGGCGCCGCAGTTGCGCGGTCTCGTGGGGATTGATCGCAAGCCGTTGGATCAAGCAGCAATCGAGCGCCTGAGCGAATCTGCCGTCAAAACTTTTCTACAGGGTGCCATGACAAGGGAGACCAAAGGCCATGAGTAAATTCAAATGGAACCTGATACTTCCCTGGATTGTGGGAGTGTTCTTCGTGGCCGGAGGATTGGGCAATATCTTTGCATCCAATACCATTCTCGATGACTACCAGCGCTGGGGCTATCCCGAATGGTTTCATTACGTGACTGGCATAGTCGAGCTGGTTGCCGCCGCCCTCATCCTTCTGCGCTCCACTCGCCTTCTCGGCCTGGCGCTCGCCGCCACTATCATGCTCGCAGCGATCGCGACCGTGCTTGGACACGGCGAATATTCACATGCCATTGCTCCCGCGATCGTATTGGGCTTGGTGCTGCTGACAGGATGGACCACCTGGCGGACAGGTCTTGCCGCCTCTCGATAGGGCGGGTTGCAGGTTCATGCCGATGCTATCGAACAGACAAAAACGGCCGCCCGAAGGCGGCCGTTTTCCATTCAACTTATGAAGACTGCGAGCTATTCCTCGCTAGTCCCTTCGGCGTCGCTGGCAGGCGCCTCGGCCTCGCCATTCGGCACACCATCCTCAGCATCCGCCTCGACGGCGTCATCATCGCCTTCCGGCTCGCTGATGCGCTCGACCGAAACGACCTTTTCGTCCTTGGCCGTCGAGAAGATGGTGACGCCCTTGGTGGCGCGGCTGGCGATGCGAATACCGCCGACTGGAACACGGATCAGCTGACCGCCATCCGAGACCAGCATAATCTGATTGCTTTCTTCGACCGGGAAGGCGGCGACCAGTTCGCCGATCTCGGCAGTCTTCGACGTGTCGGTGGCGCGGATACCCTTGCCGCCACGGCCGGAGATACGGAAATCGTAAGAAGACGAACGCTTGCCGAAGCCCTTTTCCGAAACCGTCAGCACGAATTGCTCCAGTGCCTTCAGCTCTTCATAGCGCTCGTCGCTCAGCTGTCCCTCTTCGGTGACTTCCTCGCCAACCAGCGCAATTTCCTCTTCCTCGCCCGTGGTCGAGCGACGCTCGCTGGTGGAGCGCTTGAGATAGGCAGCACGCTCCCAAGGCTCGGCATCCACATGGTTGACGATTGTCATCGAAATAATGCTGTCGCCCGAGGCCAGCGAAATGCCGCGAACGCCGATGGAATTACGGCCGGCAAAGACGCGCACATCCGAAACCTGGAAGCGGATACACTGTCCAAGCGCCGTCGTCAGCAGCACGTCGTCATGCTCGGTGCAGGTCTCGACGGAGAGGATTTCATCGCCCTCCTCCTCCAGCTTCATGGCGATCTTGCCGTTGCGGTTCACCTGAACGAAATCCGACAGCTTGTTGCGGCGCACGGTGCCGCGCGTCGTCGAGAACATGACGTCGAGATTGTCCCAGCTCGTCTCGTCCTCGGGCAGCGGCATGATTGTGGTGATGCGTTCGCCGGGCTCCAGCGGCAGCATGTTGATCAGTGCCTTGCCGCGCGATGTCGGCGTGCCGATCGGCAGGCGCCAGACCTTTTCCTTATAGACGATGCCGCGCGACGAGAAGAACAGCACCGGCGTATGTGTATTGAGAACAAATAGCCGGGTAACGAAATCTTCGTCGCGCGTCGTCATTCCGGAGCGGCCCTTACCGCCGCGGCGCTGGGCGCGGTAGGTGGTGAGCGGCACGCGCTTGATGTAGCCGAGGTGCGAAACCGTGACGACCATGTCCTCACGGGCAATCAGATCCTCGTCGTCCATCTCGAGACCGCCATCGACGATCTCGGTGCGGCGCGGTGTGCCAAACTCGTCTCGAACGGCGATAAGCTCATCTTTTACAATGGTTTGGATGCGTACACGCGACGACAGGATATCGAGGTAATCCTTGATCTCGGCGCCGATCTTGTTGAGTTCGTCGCCGATTTCGTCGCGGCCGAGTGCCGTCAGGCGGGCAAGACGCAGCTCGAGAATGGCGCGCGCCTGCTCTTCCGAAAGATTGTAAGTGCGGTCTTCATTGATGCGGTGGCGCGGGTCATCGATTAGCCGGATAAGGGATTCGACATCTTCCGCAGGCCAGCGGCGGGTCATCAGCTCTTCACGCGCCGACTGCGGATCGGGAGCGCGGCGGATGACGCGGATGACTTCATCGATATTGGCGACGGCGATTGCCAGGCCGACCAGGACGTGGGCGCGTTCACGCGCCTTGCGCAGCAGGTACTTGGTGCGGCGGCTGACGACGTCTTCGCGGAAGGACACGAAGGCGCGCAGCATGTCGAGCAGGGTCAGCTGCTCCGGCTTGCCGCCATTCAAAGCCACCACGTTAGCGCCGAAAGACGTCTGCAGCGGCGTATAGCGGTAAAGCTGGTTCAGGATGACATCGGCATTGGCGTCGCGCTTCAACTCGACGACAACGCGGTAGCCCTGGCGGTCGGATTCGTCACGCAGATCGGAGATGCCTTCGATGCGCTTTTCGCGCACGAGTTCGGCCATCTTCTCGATCATCGTCGCCTTGTTCACCTGATAGGGAATTTCGGTGATAATGATCTGCTCGCGGTCGCCGCGCATCGGCTCGATCGCTGCGACGCCGCGCATGACGATGGAGCCACGCCCGGTTTCATAGGCCGAGCGGATACCGGCACGGCCGAGGATCTTGGCGCCTGTCGGGAAGTCCGGACCCGGAATGATCTGCATGATCTCCGGCAGCTCGATCGCCGGATTGTCGATCAGCGCGATACAGCCATCGATCACTTCGGACAAGTTATGCGGCGGAATATTGGTCGCCATACCGACAGCAATACCGCCAGAACCGTTGACAAGCAGGTTCGGGAACTTTGCCGGCACGACGACAGGCTCGCTCAGCGTGCCGTCATAGTTATCGCGGAAATCGACGGTATCCTTGTCGAGATCGTCGAGCAGCGAATGCGCCACCTTCTGCAGGCGGCATTCCGTGTAACGTTCAGCCGCCGGCGGATCGCCATCGACGGAACCGAAATTGCCCTGCCCGTCGATCAACGGCAGGCGAAGCGACCAGGGCTGCGCCATGCGGGCGAGCGCGTCGTAAATCGCGAGGTTACCGTGCGGATGGTATTTACCCATCACGTCACCGGTGACGCGGGCGCACTTCACATATTTCTTGTTCCAGTCGATCCCGAGTTCCGACATGCCATAGAGGATGCGTCGATGAACGGGCTTGAGACCATCGCGAACATCGGGAAGTGCGCGGCTGACGATCACGCTCATGGCGTAATCGAGGTACGACCGCTGCATTTCCTCCATGATGGAAATTGGCTCGATGCCTGGCGGGAGCTTCCCGCCGCCGGGTGGTGTTTGCTCAGTCAAAACAGATCACGATCTCTTTTAGAATCACTGCGAAATTTATAGCCGAAAGGCCCTGCGAGCGCCAATTTTGGCGGGTGCTTTTGAACAGGCTTTTGCCCTCTTAACCCGCTAAATCGAACATTTCCGTGGCAGCACGTCCCGGATTGGCCGCATTGCGCTTTGCGAAAGCCCATTCCTCGCATATCAATGGATCAACAACCATAGAAAACAAATGGCTGGGGACTATATGGCGAGCGCGGACACGCTAATCAATGCCTTCACGACGCTGCTTGTCACGGTCGATCCGCCAGGTCTCGCTCCGCTTTTCATCGGCCTCACGGCCGGCATGAACCGGGCCGAGCGCAAGCAGGTAGCCTTGCGTGGTTCGTTGATCGCCTTCTTCATCCTGGCTGCCTTCGCGCTGTTCGGCGCCAGCGTGCTCGGCATTCTCGGCATCTCCATCGGCGCCTTCCGCATTGCCGGCGGCCTGCTGCTCTTCTGGATCGCCTTCGAGATGGTGTTCGAAAAGCGGCAGGACCGGAAAGAGAAGACGACCGAGGTCGCGATCACCAAGGATCACATCCACAATATCGCGGTCTTCCCCCTCGCCTTGCCGCTGATCGCCGGCCCCGGTGCTATCTCTGCAACCATCCTGCTCGCCGGCTCGCTGCAAACCACGCTCGACCGGGCGCAGCTAATCGGCGTCATCGCCGTCAATCTCGGACTTGTCTTCGCGGCCCTTGCAATTTCCGACAGGCTCGACCGCATGCTGGGGGCAACGGGGCGCGCTATCCTGACCCGCCTGCTCGGCGTCATCCTCGCAGCACTTGCCGCCCAGTTTGTCGTGGACGGCGTGCGGTCCGCCCTCACGCTCGCATAGAAAAGCCCGCCGGAAAAGGCGAGCTGTTCAACTCAAGCCGATATAAGCTATCGATCAGGGCCGCTCGATCAAAACGGGATATCGTCGTCCAGGTCGCGCGAGAAATTGCTGCCAGCACCGCCGCCGCTTGCGGGAGCGCCACGGCTTGCACCAGCGCTGCGACCACCGCCGGATGACGGTGCGGGCTGACCGTAGTCGTCGCCGCCGTAGTCACCGCCACCAAAATCACCGCCGCCGCCACCACGATTACCGCCGCCACCGCCGCCTTCACCGCGGCCATCCAGCATGGTCAGCGTCGAATTGAAGCCCTGTAGCACGATTT
This sequence comes from Rhizobium sp. GW821-FHT14E12, assembly GCF_058803745.1. NCBI lineage: Bacteria > Pseudomonadati > Pseudomonadota > Alphaproteobacteria > Hyphomicrobiales > Rhizobiaceae > Rhizobium > Rhizobium sp. GW821-FHT14E12. The sequence goes on along the minus strand of NZ_JBXAPH010000001.1, from coordinate 233,607 downwards.
CGGTCGAATACTTATCCTGGCCATTCTGATCCTGCCACTTGCGCGTCTGCAGAGCGCCTTCGATATAGACCTTGGCGCCCTTCTTCAAATATTGCTCGGCGACCTTGCAGAGACCTTCGTTGAAGATCACCACACGGTGCCATTCGGTCTTTTCCTTGCGTTCGCCGGAATTGCGATCGCGCCAGGTTTCCGATGTCGCGATGTTGAGATTGGCGATCGGACGGCCATCCTGCGTACGGCGAATTTCCGGGTCCGCCCCGAGATTTCCAACCAGAATTACCTTGTTCACACTACCGGCCATGACACCACCCTACTTGCCGCCCATCGACGGCTCTGAAATTCTATCCGCGCACCTTAGACTATTGCCGCCATCAGGTGCTATTTAAGCAATCATCCAAGGGAGCTTCATCCACAAGGAATTTTGTTCTTTCTTTGTTCTATTTTATCCCTATGATCCTGTCAACCGAATCGAAAACCTGGCGCTGCCCTTCATTTCAGCCTCGACTCACGGCTTGGCATCACTAAATAAGGGCAGACTCCAAGGGATAAGCGTAAGACGATGAGCGAGCTGAAGACTATTTCCATACGTGGTGCGCGCGAGCACAATCTCAAGGGCATCGATCTCGACCTGCCGCGCAACAAGCTGATTGTCATGACCGGCCTTTCCGGCTCGGGCAAGTCGTCGCTTGCCTTCGACACGATCTATGCCGAGGGACAGCGTCGTTATGTCGAGAGCTTGTCTGCCTATGCCCGGCAGTTTCTGGAGATGATGCAGAAGCCTGATGTCGACCAGATCGACGGCCTGTCGCCGGCGATTTCGATCGAGCAGAAGACCACGTCGCGCAATCCGCGCTCGACGGTCGGCACCGTCACCGAAATCTACGACTACATGCGCCTGCTGTTTGCCCGCGTCGGCGTGCCTTATTCGCCGGCCACCGGCCTGCCGATCGAGAGTCAGACGGTCAGCCAGATGGTCGACCGCGTGCTCGCCTACGAGGAAGGCACCAGGCTCTATATTCTCGCGCCGCTCGTGCGCGGTCGAAAGGGCGAATACAAGAAGGAACTGGCGGAGCTCATGAAAAAGGGCTTCCAGCGCGTCAAGGTCGATGGGCAGTTCTACGAGATCGCCGATGCGCCAACGCTCGACAAGAAATACAAGCACGATATCGACGTGGTCGTCGACCGCATCGTCGTCAGGCCCGACATGGCAGCTCGCCTGGCGGACAGCTTCGAAACCTCGTTGCGTCTCGCCGACGGCCTTGCTGTTGCGGAATTCGCCGACAAGCCGCTGCCGCCGGAGGAAACTTCCGCCGGTGGTTCGGCCAACAAGTCGCTGAACGAGACGCATGAGCGCGTGCTGTTTTCAGAAAAATTCGCCTGCCCGGTCTCCGGCTTCACCATTTCAGAAATCGAACCACGGCTGTTCTCGTTCAACAATCCCTTCGGCGCCTGTCCGTCCTGCGACGGTCTCGGCTCGCTGAAGAAGATCGACCCCGCGTTGATCGTGCCGGAACCGGAACGGACGTTGCGCGACGGCGCGATCTCTCCCTGGGCCAAATCGACCTCGCCCTATTACAATCAGACGCTGGAAGCGCTCGGCAAACATTACGGCTTCAAACTTGGCAGCCGCTGGAGTGACCTGTCGGATACGGCGAAGGACGTCATCCTCAACGGCACCGAGGACAAGATCGAGTTCCACTACGCCGACGGCGCGCGTTCCTATACGACCCACAAGAATTTCGAAGGCATTGTGCCGAACCTCGAACGGCGCTGGAAGGAAACGGATTCTGCCTGGGCGCGCGAGGAAATCGAGCGCTTCATGTCGGCCGCCCCCTGCCCGGCCTGCAACGGCTACCGCCTGAAGCCGGAAGCGCTGGCGGTCAAGATCAACAAGCTGCATATCAGCCAGGTCGCGGAGATGTCGATCCGGATTGCCCGCGACTGGTTCGATCTGCTGCCGGAGACTTTCACCGACAAGCAGAACGAGATTGCCGTCCGCATTCTCAAGGAAATCCGCGATCGCCTGCGCTTCCTCAACGATGTCGGCCTTGAATATCTGAGCCTGTCGCGCAATTCCGGCACGCTGTCCGGCGGCGAAAGCCAGCGTATCCGTCTGGCCTCGCAGATCGGCTCGGGCCTCACCGGCGTGCTCTACGTCCTCGACGAACCCTCGATCGGCCTGCATCAGCGCGACAATGCCCGCCTGCTGGAAACGCTGAAGCATCTGCGCGACATCGGCAACACGGTGATCGTCGTCGAACATGACGAGGATGCGATCATGACGGCGGACGACGTGGTCGATATCGGCCCCGCCGCCGGCATACATGGCGGCCAGGTGGTGGCGCATGGCACGCCGCAGGAAGTCATGGCCAATCCAAAGTCGCTGACCGGGAAATATCTCTCCGGCGAGCTCGGCGTGCCGGTTCCCGACGAACGTCGCAAGATCAAGAAGGGCAAGGAGATCAAGGTCGTCGGCGCCAGGGGCAACAACCTCAAGGACGTCACAGCCGCGATCCCGCTCGGCGTCTTTACCGCCGTTACCGGCGTTTCCGGCGGTGGCAAATCTACCTTCCTGATCGAGACGCTCTATAAGTCGGCCGCGCGCCGCGTCATGGGCGCACGCGAAATCCCGGCCGAACACGACCGGATCGACGGCTTCGAGCATATCGACAAGGTGATCGACATCGATCAGTCGCCGATCGGCCGCACGCCGCGCTCGAACCCGGCGACCTATACCGGCGCCTTCACACCGATCCGCGACTGGTTCGCCGGCCTGCCGGAAGCCAAGGCGCGGGGCTACCAACCGGGCCGCTTCTCCTTCAACGTCAAGGGCGGCCGCTGCGAGGCCTGCCAGGGCGACGGTGTCATCAAGATCGAGATGCACTTCCTGCCCGACGTCTACGTCACCTGCGACGTCTGCCACGGCAAGCGCTACAACAGGGAAACGCTGGACGTCACCTTCAAGACCAAGTCGATTGCCGATGTGCTCGACATGACGGTCGAGGAAGGCGTCGATTTCTTCGCCGCCGTTCCCGCCGTGCGCGACAAGCTGCAGTCCCTGAAGGATGTCGGTCTCGGCTATATCAAGGTCGGCCAGCAGGCCAATACGCTTTCGGGCGGCGAGGCACAGCGCGTCAAGCTAGCCAAGGAACTGTCGAAGCGATCGACGGGCCGCACGCTTTACATTCTCGACGAACCGACCACCGGGCTGCATTTCCACGATGTCGCCAAGCTTCTGGAGATGCTGCACGAGCTGGTCAACCAGGGCAATTCGGTTGTCGTCATCGAGCACAATCTCGAAGTCATCAAGACGGCCGACTGGATCCTCGACTTCGGCCCCGAAGGCGGCGACGGCGGCGGCGAGATCGTTGCCACGGGCACGCCGGAGACGATCGTCAAGGAGAAGCGCTCCTATACCGGCCAGTTCCTCAAGGAATTGCTGGAGCGGCGGCCGATGAAAAAAGTGGTAGCGGCGGAGTGATCTAGCCGCGCCCAATCAATGGAGGAGAGAATGACCAAAACCGGCACGATCCGAACCGGCATTGGCGGCTGGACGTTTGAGCCGTGGCGCGGGACATTCTATCCCGACACGCTGAAGCAAAAGGAAGAACTCAATTTCGCCAGTCGCCAGCTAAAGGTGATCGAAGTCAACGGCACCTATTACAGCACGCAAAAGCCTGAGGTTTTTGCCAAATGGGCCGCCGACGTGCCGGATGGTTTCATCTTCTCGCTCAAGGCGACACGTTTCGTCACCAATCGGCGCGTGCTTGCCGAAGCAGGTGAATCCATGCAGCGTTTTCTCGACTCCGGCATCAGTGAACTGGGCGATCATCTCGGCCCGCTGCTCTGGCAGTTCGCTCCGACCAAGAAGTTCGATCCGGATGATTTCGAGGCGTTTCTAAAGCTGCTGCCGGGCAAGCAGGATGGCTTGGCGCTGAGGCATGTGGTTGAGGTTCGGCATGACTCGTTCAAGGTGCCGGAATTCATCGCCCTGCTCGCCAAATACAATATCGCGCCGGTTTGCGCCGAGCATTTCGAATATCCGATGATCGCCGATGTAACCGCCGATTTCGTTTATGCTCGTCTGCAGAAAGGGTCCGATGAGATCAAGACCTGCTATCCGCCGAAAGACTTGAAAGCCTGGGCAAAGCGGCTGGAAACCTGGGCCGAGGGTGAGATACCCGATGATCTGCCTTTGATCGACGAGGCTCGCAAGGTCAAGGCCGAGCCGCGCGACGTCTTCGCCTTCATGATCCATGAGGGCAAGGTCAATGCGCCGCATGGCGCGATCGCGCTACAGGAAGAAGTCGCGAAATAGCATCCCTCAAACAGGCGTGACGTGGGCGACTAGATCTTCCGCCGTCAGTCCTTTTCCGGCGCGCTGCCCGGCGGCGCCATGCAGCCAGACACCGGCGGCTGCCGCTTCGAAGGCGGGCGCTCCCTGCGCCATCAGTCCGCCGATGATGCCGGCCAGCACATCACCGGAGCCGGCGGTGGCAAGCCATGGCGGGGCATTGGCATTGATCAGCGCCCGGCCATCGGGTGCCGCGATGACGCTATCGGCACCCTTATAGATAATCGCGGCATGCGCCCGCGCCGCCGCCGCTCTGGCCTTGTCCACCTTGCTTAGCGCGCCATCGGTGGCGATATCGGGAAAGAGGCGGGCGAATTCACCCTCATGCGGCGTCAGCACCAAACGCGTCGGGCCATCCGCAAAGGCGTCGAACAGGCGTTGCGGGTCGTCGCGAAACGAGGTGATGCCGTCGGCGTCCAACACCAGATGGCGGTCACTTAGGGCCAAAGCAAATTGTCGAGCCTTCTCGCCAGCACCGAAGCCGGGACCAAGGACGAAGGTCGAAAGGCGCTTGTCAGCTAGCCACTCACGCAAAGACACCTCGTCCTCGACGGCGTGCAGCATGATTGCCGTCAGCATGCCGGCATTGACCGCCAGTGCCTGTTCCGGTGAGGCGATGGTGACGAGCCCTGCCCCCGCCTTCAACCCGGCCATGGCCGACATGCGCGCCGCGCCCGTAGCCGTCGCGCCGCCGGAAAAGACGACGAGGTGGCCGCGCTTGTATTTGTGGGTGTCGCTGGCCGCCGTTGGCAGGTTCGCCAGCCATTGCGCCGGCGTATTCTCCGCAAGCATGCCATTCGCATGGGCACGGACAATGCGCGCGGGAATGCCGATGTCGAAGATCTCCAGAACACCGCAAAGCTCCCGTCCCGGCATCAGCAGATGGCCAGGCTTACGGGTCATGAATGTGACCGTGCATTCGGCGCGGAAAGCAGTACCAAGCACCTGACCGCTGCGACCATCGAGGCCGGAGGGCAAGTCAACAGTAATGACGGGAATACCGGCTTCGGTAACCCGCGCGATAATCGCGGCAACCTGATCGGAGACGGGACGGGAGAGACCGGCGCCGAGGATGGCGTCAATGACCACATCGCCGGCGCGCGGCAGATAGCGCTCCAACGCCTCTCCTGCGACAGGGCAATCGGCAAAGGCGCGAGCGGCATCGCCTTTGAGCGTTTTCGGATCGCCTAGATGAAAGAGCAGGACCTCCGCGCCGCTTTGCCGGAGCGCGCGCGCCGCCACATAGCCGTCGCCGCCATTGTTGCCAGGCCCGCACAGCACGACATATCTCAAGATTCCGGGGAAATGCCGAAGGGCGCTCGCGGCCACCGCCTGCCCTGCCTTTTCCATGAGGCCATAGGAATCGATACCCGACGCGGCCGCTGCGCGATCGACGGCAGCCATATCATCAGGTGAGAGAAGCAGATCGGCGAGCGGTAACATCATGATGGACCACATTGAATCCGAAACCTGCCTGAAAAACAACCGTCATTCGGCTGGGCGATTTGATCGAAAATTATGCATATGCTTAAAATAACTCCATCAACCACAGGCACCCCGCCAAGGCACGATTGTGAGAGTTGAGGCACTTTTTCGCAAAAATATGCTTATCCCGCCCAATTTTGTGCGAAATCGCTTTCATTTTCTCCAAAAATCCTCATCAATCCGGGGTCTCGGCGTCAATTCGCCGGGATTTTTCGCAGCGGATCACTCTGAACTGGCATGATACGTGCATCACGTTGGCCGAGCGGGGAGTAGTCCTGCTGTAACAGGAAAAGCGGAGAGACATTTTCTCATGAAAAAGATCGAAGCGATCATTAAGCCTTTCAAGCTCGACGAAGTGAAGGAAGCCCTTCAGGAAGTCGGCTTGCAGGGCATCACCGTCACGGAAGCGAAGGGCTTCGGTCGTCAGAAAGGCCACACGGAACTTTACCGTGGTGCTGAATACGTCGTTGACTTCCTGCCGAAGGTGAAGGTCGAAGTCGTATTGGCGGACGAAAACGCGGAGGCGGTGATCGACGCTATCCGCAAGGCAGCACAGACCGGCCGTATCGGCGACGGAAAGATTTTCGTCTCCAATGTGGAAGAGGTCATTCGAATCCGCACCGGTGAAACTGGCATAGACGCCATTTAACCCGCCCGGCCTTTTGGCCGCGGCTAAAAATCGTCATCTAAGTCAAGGGAAGAGAAATTTAATGACGACGGCAAGCGAAATTCTCAAGCAGATCAAGGACAACGACGTCAAGTTCGTTGACTTGCGCTTCACCGACCCCAAGGGCAAGTTGCAGCATGTCACGATGGACATCGTCTGCGTCGATGAAGACATGTTCGCCGATGGCGTCATGTTCGACGGCTCCTCGATTGCGGGCTGGAAGGCCATCAACGAATCCGACATGGTGCTGATGCCGGATACCGAAACGGTTCACATGGATCCGTTCTTCGCGCAGTCCACCATGGTCATCCTCTGTGACATTCTCGACCCGGTCTCGGGCGAAGCCTACAACCGCGATCCGCGCGGTACCGCCAAGAAGGCCGAAGCTTACCTCAAGGCATCCGGCATCGGCGACACCGCCTTCTTCGGTCCGGAAGCCGAATTCTTCGTCTTCGACGACGTCAAGTACAAGGCCGATCCGTACAACACCGGTTTCAAGCTGGACTCGAGCGAACTGCCGTCGAACGACGACACCGACTATGAGACCGGCAACCTCGGCCACCGCCCGCGCGTCAAGGGCGGCTATTTCCCGGTTCCGCCGGTCGACAGCGCCCAGGACATGCGTTCGGAAATGCTGACGGTTCTCGGCGAAATGGGCGTCACCGTCGAAAAGCATCACCACGAAGTTGCCGCCGCTCAGCACGAACTTGGCATCAAGTTCGACACGCTGGTGCGCAACGCCGACAAGATGCAGATCTACAAGTATGTCGTTCATCAGGTCGCCAATGCCTACGGCAAGACGGCAACCTTCATGCCGAAGCCGATTTTCGGCGACAATGGTTCGGGCATGCACGTTCACCAGTCGATCTGGAAGGCCGGCAAGCCGACCTTTGCGGGCGACGAATATGCAGGCCTCTCCGAGAGCTGCCTCTACTATATCGGCGGCATCATCAAGCACGCCAAGGCGCTCAACGCCTTCACCAACCCGTCGACGAACTCCTACAAGCGTCTCGTCCCGGGTTACGAAGCTCCGGTTCTGCTCGCCTACTCTGCGCGCAACCGTTCGGCTTCTTGCCGTATTCCCTTTGGCACCAATCCAAAGGCAAAGCGCGTCGAAGTCCGCTTCCCTGACCCGACCGCGAACCCCTATCTCGGCTTCGCCGCCATGCTGATGGCCGGCCTCGACGGCATCAAGAACAAGATCCATCCGGGCAAGGCCATGGACAAGGATCTGTACGATCTGCCTCCGAAGGAGTTGAAGAAGATCCCGACGGTTTGCGGATCGCTGCGCGAAGCGCTCGAAAGCCTGGACAAGGATCGCAAGTTCCTGACCGCCGGCGGCGTCTTCGACGACGACCAGATCGACGCGTTCATCGAACTGAAGATGCAGGAAGTCATGCGCTTCGAAATGACCCCGCATCCGGTCGAATACGACATGTACTATTCGGCATAAGAGCCGAAGCGAAAGCCCCGGTTCGCCGGGGCTTTTTCATTACCGGCAAGCGTGAGGCAGGCATTTCTCGGTCACGACTGCCTCACTGGATGTCACATTTCGTGCATCGCATGATCGAACGATCAGGGTACGATACGCGTTAATCGAATGTGACGGCTACATGAAGGAATCGGGGCAAAATCCTTGATATCGGCGGTGAAACTCACCACATGATTGCTTGAAAGGAAGTCGCGCCATGAAACAACGCAACGCAAAGTTCAATATAGGCGACGTGGTTCGACACCGGATGTTCCCATTTCGCGGTGTCATCTTCGACGTCGATCCGGAATTCGCCAATACCGAAGAATGGTGGAATTCCATTCCGATGGAAGTGCGGCCCAGCAAGGACCAGCCCTTTTATCACCTTCTCGCCGAAAACGACGAGACAGAGTATGTCGCATACGTATCCGAGCAGAACCTGATCAATGACGAGAGCGGCGTTCCGCTCCGCAACCCACAGATCGCTCAGATTTTCGACCAGGCGCCCACGGGTGAGCTCAAGCCCAAGATGAGCCTCGCGCATTAAGCGCCTATTTTATAACAGGTTTCCCGAAGGGAAGACGCTCCCAACGTCTTCCCTTTCGTTTTGAGCGGTTCACCTTTCATCAGACCGGTGCCGCAATAGAAAAAGCCCGGCTCGCGCCGGGCTTTTTCATGAAATATAATAGGTGCCGCAGCTTACTGCTTGGCAGCCTTCTGAGCGTCTTCGAGCTTCTTGCGAGCTTCCTCAGCCTTCTTCTGCATGCTGTCCTGCAGGCTCTTCTGGCTTTCGGCCAGCTTCGAGTCGGAGATGGCAGCGCCGTCAAAGGCAGCGCCGAAACCGGTCAGCGAAATCTTGATCGGGTTCGGAGCGCGACGGAAGTTGATCGAGGTAAAGGTCACGTCCGTGCCCTTCTTCAAAGCAGCGATCATGGCGTCGGTCACCGGCACTTCGGCCGTGCACTTGTCCGGCAGGCAGACAGCGTAATCGAGCTTCTGGCCCTTGCCGCCATCGATCTGCATGGTGATGCCCGGAGGGATCAGACGTGCGGTCGGAACGGAAATCTGCAGGATCTTGCGGTTGACCTTGCCGTCGACCGAGATGAGGCCGACTGCCGTCACGAGCTGACCATTGTTGGCCATCATGAGGTTTTGAACGATGCAGATATCGGCATCATCCTGCTTGGTGCAGGTCTTGTACCAGCCTAGGCGCGGCTGGCTGGCGTCGCCGCCACCGTCAGCAGGGGCCGCGCCGGAAGCGTCCTGAGCGAAGGCAGCAGCCGGAAGCGCCGCACCGATCATGAGAGCCAGAGCAGACAGACCTGCCCGCGTTTTGTTGTCAGTCTTGAACGTCATAGCGAAACCGCCTCCTGAAATCCGATGCGGGACGACAGCCTGTCGCCCCATGCCAACCGGGTCAAACTACCGTCCACCTGTCGAAAGATTGAGGCAAATGCATGACCCGGGAAACCCGGGACTCCTGTTACATCGCACAGGCGAGGATATCCAGCTTTTCTTTGGTCTTTTCTGCTGAGACCCAAGAATTCCCCGGACGCGTGTTGAATTCGGCACTGTCATGATAAGGTCCGGCAGAATCATACCCCTTACCGGAAAGGATGCCATGCAAGCGCTCCGGATCGCTACTCTCCTGTTCTTCGCAGCATTCTGCAACGTGGCGGCCGCCCAGCCGCTCTACGGCATCGCAATGCATGGAGATCCTGCCCTGCCAGCGGACTATACGCATTTCCCCTACGTCAAACCGGACGTCAAGAAGGGCGGTCGTATCAGCTATGGCGTCGTCGGCACTTTCGACAATCTCAATCCCTTCATTCTGAAAAGCATGCGCACGACGGCGCGCGGCATGTGGGATCCGGATTACGGCAATCTCATCTACGAATCGCTGATGCAGCGCTCGCGCGACGAGCCCTTTACCCTTTATGGGCTGCTGGCGCAGACGGTCGAATGGGATGAGAGCCGCAGCTTCATCCAGTTCAACCTCAATCCGAGCGCCAAATGGTCGGACGGGCAGCCGGTGACGCCGGAAGATGTGATTTTCACCTTCGAGCTCCTGCGCGACAAGGGCCGCGTGGTCTTCTCATCCCCGCTGCAGGCGGTCGACAAGATGGAGAAGGTCGGCGAGCATGGCGTGCGGATCCACTTCAACGATAAGGCGAATCGCGAAACGCCGCTGATCATCGCGTCGTCACTGCCGATCCTGCCGAAACATGTCATCGATCCGGAAGGCTTCGACCGGACCACACTGGCCATTCCCGTCGGCTCCGGCCCCTATAAGGTAAAGAGCATCGATCCGGGCCAGCGTATCATCTACCAGCGCAATCCCGATTATTGGGGCAAGGATATTCCCGCAAAGGTCGGCGTCGACAATTACGACGAGATATCGGTCACCTATTTCCTGCAGGAGACCACGCTATTCGAAGCTTTCAAGAAGGGCGATATCGACGTCTATCCCGACGGAAGCCCAGGCCACTGGCAACAGGCCTATGACTTCCCGGCAGCCACCTCCGGCGCCGTCATCAAGGACGTTTTCAAGCCGAAGTTGCCGAGCGGCATGTTCGGTTTCGTCTTCAATACGCGCCGGCCGATCTTCTCCGACAAGAAGGTGCGGCAAGGCCTGACACTTGCCTTCGATTTCGAATGGGTCAACCGCAGCCTTTCCTCGAACGCCTATACGCGCACGCAGAGCTACTGGCAGAACTCCGATCTTTCGTCGCTCGGCATGCCCGCCGATGCGCGCGAGCTGGCCATGCTCGGCCCGATCAAGGACCGCATCGATGCCGATGTGCTCGACGGCACCTACAGGCTGCCCGTCAGCGACGGGTCAGGCCGCGATCGCGCCATCCTGCGCAAGGCCGTCGATCTGCTCAAGCAGGGCGGCTACACGATCAAAGGCGAGAAAATGGTCGATAGTGCCGGGCGCCAGCTCAGCTTCGAGATCATGACGCAGAACCCCGATCAGGAACGCATCGCGATCGCCTATCGCCGGTCGCTGTCGCTGCTCGGCATCTCTGTGACGATCCGCACCGTCGATGATTCGCAATATCAGCTCCGGACGATCAGCTTCGATTACGACATGATCCTCAAAGCCTACCCCTCATCGCTGTCGCCAGGCATCGAGCAGGTGGGACGCTGGAGCTCCGCCGCCGCAAAGGCTGAAGGCAGCCTCAATTTCGCTGGTGTCGCTGATCCCGATGTCGATACTTTGATGGATCATTTCCTGACGGCCCATTCCGCCGAGGATTTCCGTGACGCGGTGCGCTCCTTCGACCGCATCTTGATTTCCGGCTACTACGTCCTGCCGCTCTATCATATCGGCCAGCAATGGGTGGCACGGCGCAGCCGCATCGCCCATCCCGATGTGCTGCCGCTCTACGGCTATCAATTGCCGACATGGTGGGACGCTTCGGTGCAATAGGGCACTGAAGCCGCCAAAATGTTGCCGGTTCCCTTTCGGTAACCGGTTGAAGCCTCCGGCTGGAAAGCCTAGATGGGATCTTTGGCCGATAAAGCGGAAGGACACGGACCATGGAACGCATCACGATCGATATCGTCTCGGACGTCGTATGTCCCTGGTGCTATCTCGGCAAGGCGCGGCTAGAGCTGGCGATCGCCGAGGTGCAGGACGAGGTGGGCGTAGATCTCAACTGGCGCCCCTATCGGCTCAATCCCGAATATCCGCCCGAGGGCGTCGACCAGAAGAAGGCGCTGGCGCAGAAGCTCGGCGGCGAGGAGCGTGTCGCGCAGGCGCACAAGATGCTGAGCGATCTCGGCCGCGAAGTCGGCATCAAGTTCGATTTCGACGCCATCAAGATCGGCCCGAATACGCTGGACGCACACCGCCTCATCCATTGGGCCGGGACCGAAAACCGCGAAAAGCAGGAAAAGGTGGTCAACGCCCTGTTCAAGGCCAATTTCGAGGAGGGCCGTAATGTCGGCGACCATACCGTGCTGCTGGATATCGCCGAAAAGGCCGGCCTCGACCGCTCCGTCATCGCCACGCTGCTCGCCTCCGACGCCGACCGTGATCTGCTGATCGGCGAAATCGAGGCCGCCCAGAAGATCGGCGTCACCGGTGTCCCCTTCTTCATCTTCGACCAACAATACGCCGTCAGCGGCGCGCAGACACCGGATGTGCTCGTTGGGGCGTTGAGGGATATCGCCAAGATGAAGGCTGAGGCGCGGGCGGGGATGAATTGAACAGCGTCTACAGATTTTAACCTTCATACGGAAGGTCACGGCTGCTTCATGAAAGAGTTGAAGGCCGCTTTGCGCTCCCCATTTCTGTCGTTCGCGCGGCCTAGGCGAATACCGAAAGCAGCCCTTCTGCTTTGGTCGGTGCTGCGACCGAAATTTAGCCCCCTCTTTGCCGTTAGAGGCACTCGGGCACGTTCTTGAAAGCTGCCGGTCAACTCATGGCGCTGGAACGACTATCCTGGGTGTTAAGAGGGCGATGTGCGGCGATCGAGCTAATGGCTTTACGGCTCACCTACTGCGGCTGCTCTTCATGATTGCGATCGAGGTCACATAAGTTTCGCGGACAGGAATTCTATGAAGCGCTGGGTCTTGGCCGGAATAAGTCGCGTTTCGGTGACGGCATAGATGCTGACTTCTGACCCCTGCCAGTCGGACAGAACGCGTCGGAGGCGGCCTGACGCTAAGTCTTCGGCGACGATCCTCTCGGGAAGAAGGGCGATACCTTGATGGTTGACCGCGAGGGTACGGATCATCCCAACGCTGTTGAGTGTAAACCGACCGTGAACGGCGGTCTCCACCTCAACCTTGCTCACCCCTTGATGCAAGGTCCAGGTCGAAACCTTCGGCATGCAGATGCATTCGTGCTCCGCCAGGTCCGCCGGTGTGGCGGGCTCGCCTGACGCTTCGATATAGCCAGGGGACGCATAGAGGTAGCGCGAATGCCTCCCGATCAGGCGGGCGATCAGACCGGAATCTTCCAGTTTGCCGATGCGGATCGCCACATCGAAAGGCTCCGTTACCAGATCGACGCGGCGTGGGGTTAAGTCAAACTCGAATGTGATACCGGGGTAGTGCCCCGCAAAATCGGCGATGATCGGCGTGAGGTAATGAGTGGCCAGATCGACCGGCAACGAAACGCGGAGGACGCCGCTCGGCTGCTCAAGCATCTCGCCGAGCTGCTCGTGCACCAGCCGTGCCTCGTCGACGATCCGCCTGCTCCGTGCGTAGTAAAGCTGGCCCGCCTCCGTGAGTTCGATCTTGCGGGTCGTGCGATGCAGCAGCCTCAGACCGATTGCCTTCTCCAACTCGCTGATACGGCGTGACAGCGTGGAGTTGGGAATGCCCGCAGCCTCCGCCGCCTTACGGAAACTTTTGGCTCTCGCCACCTCGACGAATAGCGCCATGTCATTCAGATGGTTCATACCATTGCCCCATTAATGAAATACTGATTTCAGCATCAACGGGTTTATCCCGAAAACAGAACAGTGGATAGTGGTCCCAACAAATGGAGACCTCAAATGAATCCAATATTCACATCAGTCCATGTCAGCCGCTACTCGCTTCCCAACCGCCTCGTCATGGCACCCATGACCCGCAGCCGTGCCGCCTTCGACGGCACGCCCGGCGAACTGGCTACCGACTACTATGCCCAGCGCGCCAGCCTTGGCCTGATCGTCACCGAAGGCAGCCAGCCTTCCGATGACGGCCAGGGCTACCTGATGACGCCAGGCATTTACACGCCCGCTCACATCGCCGGCTGGCGCAAGATCATATCCGCCGTCCACGACAAGGGCGGCAAAATCTTCATCCAGCTCATGCATGCCGGTCGTATGAACCACCCTGACAACACGCCGCATCATCGCCAGGGTGTCGCACCGTCCGCGATCGCGCCAGGGACGGGCATGTTCACAATGACAGGGATGAAGGACATTCCCACACCCCGAGCGCTGACGACGGAAGAGGTGCGCCAGACCGTCGCCGATTTCCGCAATGCGGCGCGCTCTGCGATCGAGGCGGGTGCTGACGGCATCGAGATCCACGGCGCGAACGCATATCTCGTCCAGCAGTTTTTCGCACCGAGCGCCAACACGCGCACGGACGAATATGGCGGCTCCGTCGAGAACCGCGCCCGCTTTGCCATCGAGGTGGCTTCAGCCATCGCCGAGGAAATCGGTGCGGATCGCACCGCGATCCGCCTGTCCCCCGGCACGACGATATGGGGTATCGACGAAGGCGCAGAAGGGCCGGCTCTCTACCGCTACCTCGTTGGGGAACTCAACAAGCTCGGGCTTGCCTACCTGCACATCATGCATCTGGGCAACGAGACACTGGTCGCTGACATCCGCCAGCTCTGGCACCAATCATTCATCCTCAACCGTCCAGGTCGTCCGCGTCACCAGATCGGCACCGACGTGGCGTCAGGGCTGGCCGATCTGGAAGCCTATGGTCAGATGGTGCTGGCCAATCCTGACTTCGTCGCGCGATTGAAGACGAATGCGGCAATGAACGTGGCCGATCCGACGACCTATTATGGCGGCGGAGCAGAGGGCTATACGGATTACCCTACGCTCATCCCCTCAGCCAACGCGAATTCATGACAGGAGGCTCGATATGACCCAATCACAGCATCCATCGACCTCTGCAATTCGTGAAGCGTCGGGCGGCGCAGATGCTGCAGCGAGATTGAAAGTCCTGGTCGTCGGTGCGACAGGGTTCCTCGGTGCAAAGATCCTGCGCAACCTCGCCTTTGACGAAAACGCGGCCGTCCTCGCCATGTCGCGTAAGGGCGCTCCCTCAGGCGGGGTCGCCGGCGTCGAATGGGTACGCGGCGACATGATGGACCCGGCGTCGCTGGATCGCGCCTTGCAGGGCGTCGACGTCGTCGTCAGCTCGGCAAACAGCTACATGAAGGGCAGCCTAGAAACCGACTTCCAGGGCAACAAGAACCTCATCGAGGCAGCGGCACGGGCAAAGGTTAGCAGATTTGTCTTTCTCAGCATCGTGAGCTGTGAGGCGGCCTCGGCAGTGCCTCACTTCCACGCCAAGAAGGTGGCTGAGGATCTGATCAAGAAATCGGGCGTGCCTTATGTCTTTGTCCGCGCGCCCTCGTTTCTCGACCAGAGCACGGACTATATCGCAAAGGCCGTAAAAGCTGGCAAATTCCAGGGCATCGGCGACAAGACCACCAGGTGGTCCTATGTTCTGACGGATGACCTTGCCTCCTATCTTGCGAAGGCGGCAACGTATCAAGGGACCGAAATCGCCAACCAGACGATCGATGTCGGCTGGAGTGACGGTCCGAAGAACCAGCAGGAGCTGGCCGACATTGTCTCCGATGTCATCAATAAGCGTCTGAAGATCCAGATCATCCCATGGTGGATCGTTCGAGTGGCGGCGGGGCCGGTCAAACTGTTTTCCGAGCTCGGGTATGATCTGATCCAAATGTTCCTGTTCTTCAGGACGGGGCTCTACGTCTCGAACATCTCCAAGCACGAGCGCTTCTTCGGACCCGCTCCGGCATCCCACGACGTGATCACGCGGTGGGCACGAGATCAGCAGCTCATTCCGTAAGACCTAGGGATGGCATTTCAACAATGGCGAGACGATGCGCCAGCATACGAGAAAATGGCACGTGGTAGCGGAGTCGCCCCACGCCGCCCGTCTCTCCAAAAGGAGATAAGCATGACCCATTCTGCAACGCCCGAGAGGGACAATAGTACTGAACCACTGGCCAAAGGTCGGGCTCTGCGGCTGCACGCCTATGGCGGCGCTGACAGCTTGAAAGTCGATACGGTTCGTGCTCCCGAGCCGGGGCAGGATCAGGTCCTGGTCCAGGTCAAAGCCGCTGGCATCAACGGAATGGATTGGAAAGTCCGTGAAGGCTATCTGCGCGAAAGGTTCAATTTGGTGTTGCCCGCCACCCTTGGCATCGAAATGTCGGGCGTCGTGCTCAAGGTCGGATCGAACGTCAAAGACGTGAGCGTGGGAGAAAGGGTCATGGCTGCGCTCGGTGGCCTCGGCGCCTATGCCGACCATTTGGTGATAAACGCCGACAAGCTCGTCAGGACACCTGCAAACCTGTCAGACATTGACGCGGCAGCGCTGCCGGTGGCGGCGATGACGGCATGGCAAGTCCTCCAGGTCCCTGAATTCGACCTTCAAGGAAAACGGGTGCTCATCCACGGTGCGGCTGGCGGCGTAGGTAGCTTTGCTGTTCAATTCGCCAAGGCGGCAGGTGCGACCGTCTATGCCACAGCCTCGACAAAGAGCGTGGCCCATGTCCTGTCCCTCGGCGCTGATGAGGTGATCGATTACCAAAAGCAGAAGTTCGAGCTTGTTGCGAACAACATCGATCTCGTTGTCGATCTCGTCGGCGGTCCCGTCGTGGACACGTCGTGGGCTATCCTGTCGCACAATGGCATCCTGGTGAGTATCGCTGCAACCGACGTGGTCGCGCGGTCACCGGAAGGCCGTCGGGGCGTTTGGTTCTCGGTCAAGCCTGACACGGCTCAGTTGGCCAGCATCGCCCAACAAGTCGCCGATGGCTCCCTACGATCAGTGATCGCCGAAGTCGTTGCCTTCGAGGACCTGGCCGAGGCCATCGAGCGCAACCGTACCGGTCACGCGCCCGGAAAAACCGTTGCAGACTTCACCCGCTGATTATTCGGCACATCGTATTTTCTACCCCAAGGCAGACATCCTGGCCGCTGTTTTATTGAATGCGGCAACCACTTTTAGGCCGCTATCGCCATCCACAACATCCCCAGGCGCGAAATGCTAAGGTGTGTCCGATTGGTAGATGAATTCAATGGCTTGATATGCGAACGCGAGGACAGATGACGAATAAAGCTGATCAGGCCAAAGACGTTGTCGAACGACTGTCAACTTGGGCAGACGTCACGACAAGACCGCTGTTCGGTGCCATCGCTCTGTATCGTGGAGACCATGTCTTCGCCATGGTGTGGAAGGGAGCGGTCTATTTCAAAGTAGACGAAAACACCCGAAAAGATTTCGACGCGGCAGGGTCGCACGCCTTGGAATATCATAGCCAAGGCAAACCCCAAGCCCTCAAGTCCTACATGGAAGCACCGGCCGATGTTTTGGAAGATGACGAGACATTGGTTCAATGGGCCGAAAAGGCGTATCGCGCCGCAATAAACAGTCATCACTGACTGCGGCCTCTATCGTCGACATTCTGCGCTTTGAACGGATTTCCGCTCGAACTTGCTCTGGCTTTGTAACATCCCATCGTCGTTACGGCAGAACACCGAACGGTAGCTGTCTCCGTCAAGTCGCGAAAATAACAGTGGCTTACCCTTCCTACAATCTCGGCCTCGGGGGGGGTTATGGATTCACAGTCTAGTACGCTCGCCAAACGGTGCACGGAATTGTCACTGACGTGCTCCCTTTACTGTCGAGCATAACGCATCGGATTGGCGAACAGCAGGTATGGCTATTAGTCCCTTGGAAAGCTGCCGGCCCCAAAGCTGTCGTCAATACCACCGCCTGCTGATTACCGGTCTTTCTACTTCGCCAGCTCCGCCAACTGCGTCATAACCACAGCCGCCCCCTGTAACCTCTTCTCCGGCGTCGGCAAATCGCGCGTCAGGAACACGCTATGGTCGGGGCGGATCTTCGCCATGGTGCCCTGCTTGGCGATATAGCCGACGAGGTTGGCGGGGTTTGGGAATTCCTTGTTGCGGAACTGCACGACAACACCCTTGGGGCCGGCATCCAGCTTTTCGACATTGGCGACGCGGCAGAGCGACTTGATGTAGACGATCTTCAGGAGATGCTGCACCTCGATCGGCATCGGTCCGAAACGGTCGATCATTTCCGCGCCAAAGCCGTCGATTTCCTTGATTTCGGTGATCTCGCCGAGGCGGCGATAGAGCGCCATGCGCAGATGCAGGTCCGGCACGTAGGCGTCGGGGATCATGACCGGCGTGCCGACGGAGATCTGCGGTGACCAGCCGGTGTCCTGGATCTCGTCGACACCCTTGACCTCGGCAACGGCCTCTTCGAGCATCTGCTGGTAGAGTTCGAAACCGACTTCCTTGATATGGCCGGACTGTTCCTCGCCGAGCAGATTGCCGGCGCCGCGGATATCGAGGTCGTGGCTGGCGAGCTGGAAGCCGGCGCCGAGCGTGTCGAGCGATTGCAGCACCTTGAGGCGGCGCTCGGCCGTCGTCGTCAGCACCTTGTTGACCGGAAGCGTAAAGAGCGCGAAGGCGCGTACCTTGGAACGGCCGACGCGGCCGCGCAGCTGATAGAGCTGCGCCAGGCCGAACATGTCGGCGCGGTGCACGATCAGCGTGTTGGCCGTGGGCACGTCGAGACCGGATTCGACGATGGTGGTCGAGAGAAGCACATCGTAGCGACCTTCATAGAAGGCGTTCATGATGTCCTCGAGCTCGCCGGCCGGCATCTGGCCGTGGGCGACGGCAACCTTCAGCTCCGGCACATCCGATTGCAGGAAGGCGTGAATGTCGGCAAGATCGGCGAGGCGCGGGCAAACATAGAAGCTCTGGCCGCCGCGATAATGCTCGCGCATCAACGTTTCGCGGATCACCAGCGAATCGAAAGGCGAGATGAAGGTGCGGACCGCCATGCGGTCGACCGGCGGCGTGGTGATCAGAGACAATTCGCGCACGCCGGTCATGGCGAGCTGCAGCGTGCGCGGGATCGGCGTCGCCGACAGCGTCAGCACATGCACGTCGCTCTTCAGCTCCTTCAGGCGCTCCTTATGCTTGACGCCGAAATGCTGCTCCTCGTCGATGACCAGCAGACCAAGATTGGCGAACTGGATGCCGGCGCCGAGCAGCGCATGCGTGCCAACGACGATGTCGGTCTTGCCTTCAGAAACTTCCTTCTTGGTCAGTGCCAATTCCTTGGCTCCGACAAGGCGGGATGCCTGTTGTATGCGGATTGGCAGGCCACGGAAGCGATCGGTGAAAGTCTTAAAGTGCTGACGCGCCAGAAGCGTCGTCGGCACGACGACCGCGACCTGCGCGCCGTTCATGGCAGCAACAAAGGCGGCGCGCAGCGCCACTTCCGTCTTGCCGAAACCGACGTCACCGCAGACGAGTCGGTCCATCGGCCGGCCGGCGCCGAGATCGTCGCGCACCGCCTCGATGGCGTTCATCTGGTCTTCGGTCTCGTCATAGGGGAAACGGGCGGCGAACTCGTCATAGAGGCCATCCGGGGTGCTGAGCACCGGTGCATGCCGCGTCAGGCGCTCGGCCGCGATGCGGATGAGCGCGCCGGCCATATCCAGCAGGCGCTTCTTGAGCTTGGCCTTGCGCATCTGCCATGCGCCGCCGCCCAGCTTGTCGAGCTGCGCTTCGGTGCCCTCGCCGCCGTAGCGCGACAGGAGATCGATATTTTCGACCGGCAGGAAAAGCTTGGCCTCATCGGCATATTGCAGCTCGAGACAGGCATGCGGCGCACCCGCCGCTTCGATGGTTCGGAGGCCGACAAAACGGCCGATGCCGTGTTCGGCATGGACGACGATCGAGCCCTCGTCGAGACCTGCCACTTCCGAGATGAAATCGGCGGCGCGCTTGCGGCGCTTGGAGCGGCGCACCATGCGGTCGCCGAGAATGTCCTGCTCACCGATGACGACGAGATCGCCAACTTCAAAACCGGCTTCCAGGCTCAGCACAGCTGCGGCCGCCTCGCCTTTCGCCAGCGTGGCGAGATCCTTGAAAGCCTCGACCGTCTTGACGCGGGCAAGCCCATGTTCGGCAAGCACCTGCAAGAGGCGGTCGAGCGAGCCTTCCGTCCAAGCCGTGATCATTACCTTGCCGCCGGCGGCGCGGCGTTCGGCTATGTGTTTGACCACGGAATCGAAGACATTGACGCGCTCGGCGTCCGCGTTTTCGGTCGCGGACCGCGCCCAGCGCGGACCCTGACGGGCATCGATGTTGATGACGCGGCGAGCCTCGCCCTCATGCTCGTTGAAAGGCGAGATGCGGATGGCGTTGAAGGCATCGAGCGCCTTGGAAAGGCTGCCGCCGTCGAGATAGAGCTGGCCTGGCGTTACCGGCTTGTACGGCGTGCCCTGGGACATCTGGCTCTTGGCCGGCTGTCCGGAGTTCAGGCGGGCATCGTAATAATCGAAAACGAGCTTGGAGCGCTCCTCGGCGGCTTCACGCACCGTATGATCCGTGACCAGCCGGAAGCCTCGGAGGTAGTCGAAAACCGTCTCCAGCTTCTCGTAGAACAGCGGCAGCCAATGTTCCATCCCAGCATAGCGGCGGCCCTCGGAGACAGCGACATAGAGAGCGTCATCGCGCGTTGCGGCACCAAATGAGGAGAGGTAATTCTTGCGGAATCGGCTGATCGTATCCGGCGTCAGCGTCACTTCGCTCATAGGATTGAGATCGAGAGAGCGGACCTGACCGGTCGTGCGCTGGCTGGCGGGATCGAAGCTGCGGATGCTTTCCAGCGTATCGCCGAAGAAATCGAGGCGCACCGGCTCTTCCGTTCCCGGCACGAAGACATCGAGGATACCGCCGCGCACGGCATATTCGCCGACTTCGCGCACGGTCGCGACGCGGTCGAAGCCGTTGCGCTCCAGACGGCCGGCGACGTCGTCCATCCGGACCTGATTGCCCGGCCGGGCCGAGAAAGCCAGGCTCTCGATCACATCCTGCGGCGCCACTTTTTGCAGCATGGCATTGACCGTCACCAGTACGATCGCCGCATGCGGCTTGCGATGGTAGGCGATAAGGCCGCTCAGGGCCGCGAGACGGCGGGCCGAGGTGTCGGAGCTGGGTGATACGCGGTCATAGGGAAGGCAATCCCAGGCAGGCAGCGGCAAAACCGGAATTTCGGGCGCGAGGAAACCAAGCATCTGCTCGACATCGGCCATATGCTGGCCGTCCGACATCACATAAGCGATCGGCTCACCGGTGCGGGCCAGTTCGGCCAGCAGGAAGGGCTCCATGCCCGCAGGAACATGGCCAACCGTCAGCGGCTCGCTCGCCGCGAGCAGTTTCTTCGCGTCGAACCCTGGGATCATCTGGTTATCCCAAGCCTTTCCGCGACCTCTTCAAAATCCGGCTTATAGGCGGCCACACGCTTGAAAAGCGGCGTCTGCAGATGCTCGGGCACCGGCAGCGTTCCGAGGATCCACCGGACGAGATCATTGTCTTCCTCATCCATGATGCGCTCGAACTCATCGAGATCGGCCTCGCTGAGTCCCGGCAATTCGTTGTCGGCGAACTGGCCGAAAACGAGATCCATCTCGCGGAGGCCACGGTGCCAGCAGCGAAACAGGATACGGCGGCGGCGGGGATCGAGATCGGCACTGCTGAGTGTCAGCCCAGTCATCACAAAAACCTTTATGTTGATGCGTCTCTATAAAACCAGCCTTGGAAGGTGGGAACCGCTTTTTCGGAAAAAAGCGCCTGACATTCAATTTTCCGGGGAGTGTGTGCCTCGCGGAAGCCTCCGTGGCGGTCAGCTCTTGCCAAGACTACCCTCCCCGTCGCATTTTGCCGGCCATGCGACCCGCCATCCTCGACCCGTTATTTGCGTCCATTTCTTCGCTGCCCGGCGTTGGGCCGAAGGTCGCCGAGCTGCTGGTGAAGCTGCTCGACCGGGAAACCATCGACGATTGCCGCGTCATCGATCTCCTTTTTCATGCGCCACACTCCATTATCGACCGACGGGAGCAGCCGGGCATCGCGCGGGCGCCGCAGGGCGCGATCGTCACCATTACCGGACGCGTCGACCGCCACCAGCCGCCGCCGAACCCGCGCAGCAACGTGCCCTATCGCGTCTTCCTGCATGACGAGACCGGCGAACTCGGCCTGGTATTCTTCCGCGGCAAGGCGCAATGGCTGGAAAAGCAATTGCCGATCGATGAGACGGTCACCGTCAGCGGCAAGGTCGACTGGTTCAATGGCCGCCCGTCGATGGTGCATCCCGACTACATCATGCGCGAAAGCGAAGCGCAGAACCTGCCATTGGTCGAACCCGTCTATCCGCTGACGGCGGGGCTCGCGCTGAAATTCCTGCGCAAGACCATCGAGGCGGCGCTGACACGCTTGCCGCAACTGCCGGAATGGGATGACGAGGCGCTGGCGCAGAAGCAGGGCTTCCCCTCGATATCCGACAGCTTTCACATGCTGCATTCGCCGCGCGACGCCGCTGATCTCGACCCGCAGGCGCCGGCCCGCCGCAGGCTTGCCTATGATGAATTCCTGGCCGGGCAATTGTCGCTGGCGCTCGTCCGTCAACGGCTGCGCAAAGTCGCGGGACAGCCCGTGCATCCGACTGGAGACATCAGCCAGAAGATATTGGAATCCCTTCCTTTCTCCCTGACGAATAGCCAAACGGCAGCCATTGCCGATATCCTCAAGGATATGGCGGGCACCGAGCGCATGCTGCGACTGCTGCAAGGCGATGTCGGCGCAGGAAAGACGCTCGTCGCGCTGATGGCGATTGCGGCCGTCATCGAAAGTGGCGGCCAGGCCGTATTGATGGCGCCGACGGAAATCCTGGCGCGACAGCATTATGCGACCATCGCGAAATTCGCCGCCAACGCCAATCTCTCCGTCGAAGTGCTGACCGGCCGCACCAAGGGTCGCGAGCGCGATGCCATCCTCGAGCGCATCGCTTCCGGTGAGGCACAGATCATCATCGGCACGCATGCGCTGTTCCAGGACAGCGTCAGCTATGCGAACCTGATGCTGGCCGTCGTCGACGAGCAGCACCGCTTCGGAGTCCACCAGCGCCTGCGGCTGACGGCGAAGGGCATCTCGCCGCACATGCTGGTGATGACCGCAACTCCGATCCCGCGCACGCTGGTGCTAGCCGCCTTTGGCGATATGGATGTTTCCAAACTCACCGAGAAGCCGGCCGGCCGCAAGCCGATCCAGACGATCACCATCCCGACCGAACGAACCGGGGATATCGTATCCCGGCTGAAGAGTGCGCTGTCAGAGGGCAAGAAAGCCTATTGGATTTGCCCACTTGTGGAAGAATCCGAAGAATCCGATTTAATGTCCGTCGAGGAGCGGCATGGAACGCTCGTCAAGGCGCTTGGTCCCGGCATAGGCCTGATCCACGGCCGCATGAGCGGGCCGGAAAAAGATGCCGTGATGATGGCCTTCAAGAACGGCGAAATCCGGCTGCTGGTTGCCACGACGGTCGTCGAGGTCGGTGTCGACGTGCCGGATGCGACGATCATGGTGATCGAACATGCTGAGCGTTTCGGCCTGGCTCAGCTACACCAGCTTCGCGGCCGCGTCGGACGTGGCGACGAAGCCTCGACCTGCATCCTGCTCTACAAAGGCCCGCTCGGCGAGACCGGCCATGCGAGGCTATCGATCATGCGCGATACCGAGGACGGCTTCCGCATTGCCGAGGAGGATCTGAAGCTGCGTGGCGAAGGCGAGCTGCTCGGCACGCGCCAGTCCGGCACGCCCGGCTTCCGCATCGCCAGCCTCGAGGCCCATGCCGATCTTCTGGAGATCGCCCGCAAAGACGCCGCCTATCTGATCGACCGCGATCCGGACCTGACCGGCGAGCGCGGCATGGCGGTACGCACCCTGCTCTATCTCTTCCGCCGCGACGAAGCGATCCGGTTCCTGAGAGCCGGATAGTTGGACGGACGCAGCAGGCGCGTCCATCCCTCTCAAAAGCTATTACTTGGCAGACAAGCCAGGGATCGTCACCTGGAACACCTGGAACATGGTGTCGACGTCAGCCCCACCTTCACCCTTGTAGGCGGCGCCCACCTGAAAACCGTCCTGTGTCAGGAAGTCGTTGTCATTGGCGACGAACAGGAAGTAGTCGTCCGGCAGCTTCGGATCGAGAACGCTGACGAACGACATGGCCTCCCACTTTTCGGAGAGGTTGTTGCGATCGTTCGGTGCGCCGTTATGGAGACCGAAGCGGCCAAGGGTGGCGCTATCGTTGATGTCGATCAACTGGCTAACCGTTGCGGGCTTCACCGACGCATCAAGAACACCCTTCGGAGCAACCGGCGTGTCGGCATCGAATTTGCTGCCGGCGATATCGGTGGCAGTCGAGATGTCTACGACGTTGATGCTGCGGTAGAGCGACTTTTCGCCTTCCATGCCGTAGCCGTTGTTGCTGTCGCGCGCCAGCATCAGGAAGCTCGTCGGCGAAAGCGCCACGATTTCGCTCTGAGCAGCGACAGCCGTCTTGCCCTTGTTGTTGGTGAAGACCGGCAATGGCACGACATATTCATGCACCAGCTTCAGATGGGCCAGGTCGGTGGCATCGTAGACCAATGCGCGAGTGTTCTGCCGGGTCGAACCGGAATCGCCGCCGTCCTGGCGCGTCGCCGATTGCAGCACGGCGATCAGGAACTTGCCGTCCGGGGTCATCGACATGCCTTCGAGGCCCTGATTGTTCTGGCGTCCACTGGTCGGATCCTTGGGGTCGGGCGCGCTTTCGCCGGGGCCGGGATTGTTCGAGGCGAAGTTCACGGCGCCGTTACGCATCGGCAGCAGCGCCGCCGGCGGCGGCGTGGCGGACATCATGCGGCCCTCGGCGGAGAAGCGGTAGATATAGGGACCATATTCGTCGCTGATGAACATGGTGCCATCGGCCAAGCGGACGATGGCTTCGTTGTCGAGCGAGATCTTGCCGTTCGGTGCTTCAGGCAGCAAGGGCATGCCATCTTCCGGATGGCGACTGCCACCCGAGGGATCGAGGCCGGTGGTGTCGGCGCCCTTGTTGTCGGCCAGCAGCATGGTGTCGGCCAGCTTGGCAACGACGCCCGATTGCTCCTTGCCAGCCGGCGGCGTTGCGCCTGGGGCGACCGGTATCAGTTGAACGTCGATGGTGTTGAGGCGCGGACGATAATCAGTGGTGCCGACGACGTTATAGCCACGATCCGGCAGCAGCCATAGCGATCCCTTGTAGGAGCCATCGGCATTGCGCACCCAGTTCTTGGCGTCGATCGACATGCCCGAACCCGAGCCAAAGGTTTCACCGAACTTGTCGCGCTGGTTAGCCGGGATACGGCCGACAGCGACGAGGCCCTTGTTCACCAGCGTGACGCCACCGACGGCGACGGAACTATCGGCGAAGGCCACGACCGGCATTGCGAAAACGCAAGTGGCGAGCGCTGCCGACAGCAGCGGCAAACTCATTGAACGCAAATTTCTCACGGCAATATCCTCCTAATGAAAACTCTTTGTGCTGGAATGGCGTTCATCTCCCGATCGGTCGAAAACCATGTCGAACGATAGTGTCAGGCTCCGTTGAGCCGAAAACATTCGACCATGAGATGTGCCCGCCTGCCCTTCCGGCAACCGGTCTAGAACGGCAATATGATAGGGACATGACAGTTCGATCCGGCTGATGCGACCGGCTGGCCGGATGATCGCTAGCATAACGTTCCGCTCGTCCGCCACGACATCTTGAGATTGAAACCGTGCCGCATTTGGCGTAGGTCGTTCCTAAGCCTGCTGCGAACCTTGTTTGCGATGTCCTCGCAATAATCGCCGTTAACGCCACAATATAGCGAAGGGTTTCACTCCATGAAGACGTCTGCTTCTGTCGCTGTTCTCGCGATGGCATTCACCGCAATCCTGGGCCTCTCGGCCTGCGACGATCAGTCGAATTCCACTGCCGCCAGCAATCAGTCCTCGGCCGATACGGCATCGAAGCTGGCGAACAGCGCAAAATTAAACGACTACGTGCTGGCCTATAATGATCTCATCGGGGATTCCGGCCTGCTGGCGCAATATCAGGCCTATCAGAACGCCAATATTTCGAAGAGCGCGACCTCCGACAATATTACCGAAGTCAGCAAAGGCTCGCTCGAACGATCCGCGGACAAATTGAAGGCGGTGCGCGGCGCAAAGGGCGATGCGTCCACAGAACTCGATACCGCCGCCGACAAGCTGATCTCCGCGCTTGGTCAGGCCGTGCCCCGCCTCTCCGGCCTGAATGTCTACTATGCCAGCAAGGCCTACATGGAAGACGGGCTCGCGCGCGGAAAGCGCGAGGATCCGTTGATGCTTGCCGATTTCCAGACTGCGGCCGCCGCGCTGGAGGAATTCCATCAGCAATTGCAGAAGGAGCTTGATCGTCGGGAACAAGCCGAGCTTGCCAAGATCAAGGAACGCGGGGACATGCCGGTCTATCAGACACGGCTTGCCCTCAGCCAGGCGAGACAACTGGTCGATCTTCTCAATAGTTCGGAAGATCCTGGTAAGCCTGCTCTACAGAGTCAGATAGACGCAAAGATCACCGATCTGGAAAAGACATTAGAGGATCAGCGCGCCGCCTTGGCAAAAGCCAAACAGGAAGGCGGCAACAGCGTCAATACTCCTCTTCTTGATGGCATCAACGACAGTTTGACCGGAATGGTCGGCGACTTCCGCCAGATCAAACAGGATCCCACGCCGGACAAATATCAACTCGTCGTCACCCGCTTCAACAGCGCGATCGAAATGTTCAATAGCGTGAGATAGAAGCGTTGCATCGCAGGGACTGGCCGGCGCGCGAGCTACCGTTCCAACACGCGATCTCGCATTAAGACAGGGATTTCATCGGGACGGGCGGCGGCAATTCCTTGGCTGCAATCAGCTTCTCCCGATATTCGGGCGAGACCAGGCCACCCGAAATCAGAAGCTTGGCCCCGTCTTCCGGGCTCATGTCGAGAAGCGTGATTTTCTCGCGCGGCACGAAGATCAGGAAACCGGCTGTTGGTACTGGGGTCGGCGGCAGGAAAACCGCCACCATATCATGCCCCATGGCATTGAATTTCGAGGCGATTTCGCCTTTGGCATCAGTCGAGACGAACACCATCGACCAGAGACCGGGGCTCGGATATTCGATCAACCCGACCTTCTTGAACGACGTCCCCTGCTCCTTCAGCACGGTTTCGAAGATCTGCTTCAGGCTCTTGTAGATGGTTCGCACCAGCGGCACGCGCTGCACGATCGACTCCCCGAAGCGAACGATGCTCTGGCCGATCAGGTTCTTGGCGAGGAAGCCGATGATGGTGATGAAGATCATCGCGATCACCACACCCGTACCGGGAACGGCGAAGTTCAGATAGCTCTCGGGATCGTAGCGCGCGGGAATATAGGGTCGGACCCAGCTATCGGCCCAATGGATGACAGACCAGGTTAGCCAGAGCGTGATGGCAATCGGCGCGCAGATAATGAGGCCGGCCAGGAAATTGTTTCTGAGCCGTGTCGCCACGGACATTTTGATGGGCTTTTCCGTCATTCGCCGTTCGAAAACTCCGTTCCGTCGCCAACCGCTAACCGGCAAATTCCCCCACCACCTCCTTGATGAATCGTGCCAGAAATCGGCGCAGTGCACAACCCGGCAGCCACGCCACCGGGCCGGATATCGGCCCAGTTCACGACGACGTTATCACACGAAAATAAATGAGGCCGCGCCTTACTCCACCGTCACCGACTTGGCGAGATTGCGTGGCTGGTCGACATCCGTGCCCATGAAGACGGCCGTGTGATAGGCGAGCAGCTGGATCGGCAGCGAGAAGATCATCGGCGCGATGATTTCATCGACAACCGGCAGGACGATCGTCGCCATCGTCGGCAGCGTGGAGGCAGCCGCCCCCGCCTCGTCGGTGATGAAGATGATACGGCCGCCACGAGCCGCCACTTCCTGCATGTTGGAGACGGTCTTGTCGAAGAATCGATCATAGGGCGCAATGACGATAACCGGCATGTTCTCGTCGATCAGCGCGATCGGACCATGCTTCAGTTCGCCGGCGGCGTAGCCTTCGGCATGGATATAGGAGATTTCCTTGAGCTTCAGCGCGCCTTCCATGGCGAGCGGGAAGCTGGTGCCGCGGCCGAGATAGAGCACGTCCTTGAACTTGGAGATTTCGCGGGCAAGGCTTTCCATCTGCGGCTGGATGATGTTCAGCACCCTTGCCATGATGCGCGGCATCTCGACAAGGTGGCGTACCATCGCGTTTTCGTCCTCGGCGCTCACCGTGCCGCGCGCAACGCCCGCGCCGATCGCCAGTGATGCCAGAACGGCAAGCTGGCAGGTGAAAGCCTTGGTCGAGGCAACGCCGATCTCCGGGCCGGCCATGATCGGGAACACCGCATCGGATTCGCGCGCGATGGTCGATTCCTTGACGTTGACGATTGCGCCGATCTTCAGGCCGTTGTCCTTGCAATAGCGCAGCGACGCCAGCGTATCGGCGGTTTCGCCGGACTGCGAAATGAACAGCGCTGCCTGCGAGGGCGACAGCGGCATCTCGCGATAACGGAATTCGGAGGCGACATCGATTTCGACCGGCAGGCGGGCGTAGCGCTCGAACCAGTATTTGCCGATCAGGCCGGCGAGATAGGCCGTGCCGCAAGCCGAGATAGCAAGTCCCGATACACCCTTGAAATCGATCGCCGACGCATTCGGGCGCAGCCGATGACCGACGAAATCGACATATTGGCTGAGCGCATGGGAGATCACCTCCGGCTGTTCGTAGATTTCCTTTTCCATGAAGTGGCGGTGATTGCCCTTGTCGACGACATAGGCGGTCGCCTGCGATATCTGCCGGGGGCGGCTGACTTCCTTACCGTTGAAATCGAGGATCGTGGCGCTATTGCGCGTGATGATCGCGCAGTCGCCGTCGACGAGATAGGTGATCTCGTTGGTGAAGGGCGAAAGTGCAATGGCATCCGAACCGAGGAACATCTCGCCATTACCGAAACCGACGGCGAGCGGCGGACCGGAGCGGGCCGCCATCAGCGTATCGGGATCGCTCTGGAACATGATCGCGAGCGCATAGGCGCCGGTGACGCGGTTCAGCATCTTTAGCATCGCCGCGCGCGGATCAAGGCCCTCGCCGACGTATTTCGCCAGCAGATGCGCGACGACTTCCGTGTCCGTCTGCGTGGTGAACACCCTGCCCTCGGCCTTCAATTCCTCGCGCAATTCGGAGAAATTCTCGATGATGCCATTGTGGACGACTGCGACGCCTTCGATGAAATGCGGATGGGCGTTGGTCTCGTTCGGAACGCCGTGCGTCGCCCAGCGCGTATGGGCAATGCCGGTGACACCGGCCAATGGCTCGGCCTCAAGCCGCTTCTCCAGATTGAAGAGCTTCCCTTCGGCGCGGCGGCGATCCATCACGCCGTCATGAATGGTCGCGACACCCGCCGAATCGTAACCGCGATATTCGAGACGCCGTAAGGCATCCACCAATCGCGCCGCTACCGGCTTCGTTCCGACAATCCCAACAATGCCGCACATGCAACTCTCCGTCTGGCCTCAAATAAGAAGGCAAGTCCTAATGATTCTAACAGTTTTCACAATTACCGCGACGGTCACTTTCGGTTTCCAACCGTTACGCGACCGCAAGCGAAATACTTAATGGCTGCCTTTTTTTGCTGCCTTGATGGCCAGGGCTCTTTCGCGGATGACCTTGGCGCGGCCGGGTTTCACCTCCTGGCGCGCACGGCCGAAGGCAAGTGCATCCGCGGGGACATCCTCGGTGATCACGCTGCCGGAGGCAACATAGGCATTGTCGCCGATACGCACCGGCGCCACCAATGAGGAGTTGGAGCCGATGAAGCTGTTGGCGCCGATATGGGTCTCGTGCTTGTTGACGCCATCATAATTGCAGGTGATCGTGCCCGCGCCGATATTGCTGCCGGCGCCGATCGTGGCGTCACCGATATAGGTCAAATGGCTGACCTTGGCACCCTTGCCGATCTTGCCGTTCTTCACTTCGCAGAAGTTGCCGACCTTCGAGCCATCGGCAAGATCCGCGCCGGGGCGCAGCCGTGCAAACGGGCCGACCGTGGCGGTGCCACTGACATGAGCGCCTTCGATATGCGAGAAGGCATGGATAACCGCCCCGCCGTCGATGACCGCGCGGGGGCCGAAGACAACGTTCGGCTCGATCAGCGCATCCGGGCCGATCACCGTGTCATAGGCGAGAAACACCGTTTCCGGTGCGATCATCGTGACGCCCGAAAGCATCAGCTCATGACGGCGACGCTCCTGCCAGAGGCGTTCTATGAATGCGAGTTCGGCGCGGTTGTTGCAGCCGGTCATTTCCACTTCCGGCGCATCAACGGCAACGGCGCGGCCGCCGAGCGAGCGGGCGATTTCCACCAGGTCAGTCAGATAGTATTCACCCTTGGCGTTGCTGTTGCCGATGCGGTCGAGCAGATCGAGTGCCCTGCGGCCATTGATCGCCATCAGGCCGCTGTTGCACCAGGTCACCGCCAGTTCGGCGTCCGTTGCGTCCTTCGCCTCACGGATGGCGATCAGTTCGCCGTCCTTGACCAGCAGCCGGCCATAGGCATTCGGATTTTCCGTGTGAAAGCCGATGACGACGATATCGTTGCCGTCGGCAAGTCCCTTTCGGGCGGCGCGCAGCGGCACGTCGGTGAGCAGAGGCACATCGCCGTAAGCGACGATAATATCGTCATAGCCCCGGGCGATCGCCTCGCGCGCGGCCAGCACGGCATGCCCGGTCCCCAGACGCTCCTTCTGCAGATAGGCCTCGACCTCGATGCCACCGATATCGGCGGCGGCAGCCACCTCCTCCGCATTGCGGCCGACAACGAGGGCGGCGGCGGAAATATCGGTCTTGGCGATCGCTTCCATCACATGCGCGATCATCGGACGGCCGGCGATCGGATGCAGCACCTTGGAGACCGACGACTTCATGCGGGTGCTGTCACCGGCGGCGAGGATGATGGCGAGGCAGGTGCGTTCCATTTCAAGCTCCGAAAGATACGACTCGGCGAGGCCTATGCAGGCTTCGCTTTCTCTTAGCAACTAGTTGAATGGGGAACTACGGCGAATTTGGATATGTCGCTCAGGCATCAGCAAGCGCCGCGAAGGCTTCCAGCACATGCTGGCGGCCATCGAAAATCACGAACTCCATCGCCTTATACGCGGTCGGTCCATCGTGATCCGCGATAGCGTCGACAATCGCCATGTGCGTATCGGCGATATTGGCGAAACCGTTGCTGGAGGGAGGCGCGCTCATGCGGAACATGCCGACCAAAGCAGCTTCGATCAGGCCGCCGAGCGACCGCATGAAGGGATTGTGGGAGGCTTCAGTGATCGCCAGATGGAAATGAAGGTCGGCGAGCGCGAGACTATCCGCCGTATGCTCCGGCGCGGCCATTGCCAGCGCCAGCCGCCGCAGCAGCTCGATTTCTTCCGCGCCGGCCCGCTCGGCGACGAGACTGGCGGCAAATGGTTCGAAGGCCAGGCGAATATCATAGAGATGAAGCAGGAACTCTTCGTTCACGCCACTTTCGAAGTGCCAGGTCAGCACCTCGTTGTCGAACATGTTCCAGTGGATCCTCTCGGTGACGCGGGTGCCGACCCTGGCGCGCGGGACGACCAGTCCTTTTGCCGCCAGCGTCTTCATGCTCTCGCGCAGAACCGTGCGCGATACCTTGAACCGTTGCAGAAGATCGCTATCGCCCGGAAGGATGCCGCCGATGGGAAAAACGCCCGCCACAATCGCCTTGCCGAGATCATCGACAACCTGAGCATGGCTCGTTCGTGATTTTCCTTGGCCTTTCCGTGTCTCAAGCAATCTGCTGCGCAACCGCTCTGTCCTTCCCTTAGGCGTAACGTCGATTGAAACGGGAAAGTAACAGAAGCCCCTTCTGCATCAAAATAAACGCAAAAAGCAGCAGCCCGATCAAGATCTTCGTCCACCAGCTGGAAAGTGTTCCGTCAAAGGTGATGTACGTCTGGATCAAGCCCTGTATGAGAATCCCGATCAGAGTCCCCCCGACGAACCCTGCTCCCCCCGTCAACAACGTTCCGCCGATAACCACCGCGGCAATGGCGTCGAGTTCGACACCGACCGTGGCAAGCGAATATCCGGCGGATGTATAGAGCGAAAAAACGATTCCGGATAGACCGGCCAAAAAGCCCGACAAAGCGTAGATCTGCATCGTCGTGCGCGCGACCGGAACCCCCATCAACTGCGCCGTCTGCACACCGCCGCCCAGCGCGTAGACATTGGCGCCAAAGCGGGTGCGATGCGCCAGCAGGATGCCGGCGGCAAAGACGATAAGCATCACGCCGCCGATCACCGTCAGGCGGCCGCCGCCCGGCAGCAACAGATACATGTCGCTAAGCTGCGAATAGAAATCATGCTCGATCGGGATACTGTCGATCGACAGGACAAAAGCGATGCCGCGCGCCAGAAACATCCCCGCCAGCGTGACGATGAAGGGCGGCATGGCGAGGTAATGGATGATCGCCCCCATGCCGGCGCCGAAGGCTGTCGTGATCACAAGAACAATCGCGAAGGCGAACAAGGGATGGATCGAGGTGTCGCGCAGGACGATCGCCAGGAAAACGCCGGTAAAAGCGATGACCGAGCCGATCGACAGATCGATACCGCCCGAGATGATCACGAAAGTCATGCCGACGGCGGCAATTCCGAGAAACGCGTTGTCCGTCAGCAGGTTACCGGCCACCCGCGTCGATAGCATGGTCGGATATTGCAGCGCGCAGCCGGTATAGGCGAGGATGAAAATGACGATCGTTGCGAGCAGAGGAAGATATTTCGAATTCACTTTGCCTGCTCCTCACGGATCATCTGCGCCTCGTCACGCCGACGCCACAGGAACGTCGTCACGGACTGAAGGGCGGGAGACTGGATGACCAGAATAATGATGACGATGACGGCCTTGATCACCAGATTGAACTCCGGCGGAAAGCCGGAGAGCAGGATGCCCGTATTGACCGACTGGATGATCATCGCGCCGATCAATGAGCCGACAATGCTGAAACGACCGCCGAGAAGGGAATTGCCGCCAACGACCACGGCCAGGATCGCATCCAGCTCGAGCCAGAGGCCGGCATTGTTGGCATCCGCGCCCTTGATGTCGGCAGAAACGATGATGCCGGCGATGGAGGCGCAAAGTCCGCTCAGCGCATAGACGGCGATCAGCAGTATCGGCGTCTGGATGCCGGACAGCGTGCTGGCGCGGCGATTGATCCCGATGGCCTCGACCAGCATACCGAGCGCGGTGCGCCTAACAAGCACGATGACCGCAAGCCCCACAGCAAGCCAAACGACGACGGGCATCGGCAGCCAGGCAAAAGATCCGCTACCGAAGAAGATGAGCCCGTCATTGTTGAAGGTCAGGATGACGCCTTCGGTGATCAATTGCGCGATGCCACGGCCCGCGACCATCAGCACCAGCGTGGCGATGATCGGTTGAATGCCGAGAACCGCGACCAGAAATCCGTTCCACAATCCGCAGGCAATCCCGACGCCGATGGTCAGCAACAGCGTATAGGCGAGCGAACCTCCGGCAACGATCGTCGAGGCAGCAACAGCGCCGCAAATTGCGATCACCGCGCCGACCGAGAGATCGATGCCCTTGGTGGCGATGACCAGCGTCATGCCGATCGCCAGAAGCGCTACCGGCGCACCGCGATTGAGGACGTCGATGACGCTGCCGTACAATCTGCCATTCTGCATTTCCAGATTAAAGAAATGCGGGAACATAATGAAATTCAAAAGAAGAATGGCAGCCAAGGCAATGAGCTGCGGCATCAATCGAAACAAGGATGCCTTGATCTGGGAACTCATGCGTCCTCCCGCTTGCTCTGCGCCGTGGCGATGGCGTCGACGATATGGCTGGCGGTTATGTCGCTGCCAGTCAACTCTGCAATATGCTCGCGGTCGCGCAGCACAATAACGCGGGAACTATAGGCCACAAGCTCCTCCAATTCGGAGGAGATCACCACCAGCGACATACCCTGCTTGCAGAGATCCTCGATCAACCGAATGATTTCCGCATGCGCGCCGACGTCGATGCCGCGCGTCGGCTCATCCAGAATGAGGAAGCTCGGATTTGTCGCCAGCCAGCGCGCCAGGATGGCCTTCTGCTGGTTACCGCCGGACAGGAGCCTGATCGGCTTTTCACGGTCGGTGGTGCGAATATCCAACGCCTTGATGTAACGGTCGGCGATCGCGTTCTGCTCGCCGCGTGACAGCGGACGTGCCCAGCCGCGACGGGCCTGGAGCGCCATGACGATATTCTCGCGAATGGAAAGATCGCCGATGATACCGTCTGTCTTGCGATCTTCCGGGCAGAAGCCAAAGCCGTTCTTGATGGCGGCGCGCGGAGACGAAAGGCTTACCGGCTGCGCGTCGATCCTTGCCTCGCCGCTGTCGGCGCGCTCGACGCCGAACATAACCTCCGCGGTTTCCGTGCGCCCGGAGCCAAGCAGGCCAGCAATCCCGACCACCTCGCCGACGCGAACCTCAAGGTCGAAGGGCTTGATCTTGCCGCGTTTGCCAAAATTGGTGAAATGGTACTTCGCAGGCCCGCTTTCGCTGGCCGCCTCCTTCACACCCGCCTCGATTTCGGCGAGTTCGCGGCCCAGCATCATTGCGATCAGGGTCTGACGTGACAGGCCCTCCGCATCACGCGTACCGACCAGACGACCGTTGCGAAGAACGGTTATGCGGTCGCAGATCTCATAGACTTGCTCCAGAAAATGCGTAATGAAAACAATCCCCAATCCGCGCTGCTTCAAATTTCGGATGATGCCGAAAAGCATGGCGACTTCCTGGGTGTCCAGGCTCGCTGTTGGCTCATCAAGGATCAGGACCTTGCCCGAGAGATCGACAGCACGCGCGATCGCAATCACCTGCTGGATCGCGACGGAGAAGCGATCCAGCTGTCGGCTGACATCGATGTCGATGCCGTATTGCGACAACAGATCCTTCGCCATGGCATTCATCACGCGGGTGCTGATCATGCCGAAGTGCTTCGGCTGGCGGCCGAGAAACAGGTTCTCCGCAACGCTCAAGTTCGCAAGGAGGTTCACCTCCTGATAGACCGTGCCGATGCCAAGCTTCTGCGCCGCCAACGTGTCGTGCGGATCGATCTCGGCGCCCTCGAGAGCAAGGCTGCCCGCGTCGCGGCGATAGGCGCCGGTCATGCATTTGATGAGCGTTGACTTCCCGGCACCGTTTTCACCGAGAAGCGCATGAACCTCGCCCCGCCGCAGCGTGAAATCGACATGGTCAAGGGCGGTGGAACCGGGAAAATATTTGCAGAAACCAGTCGCGGTCAGAAGGCGCTCGACATCGTGAGCCATGGAGCAAGAATTTCCTTGGATTGAGCGGTATAAAAAACGCGGAACTGCCGTTCGCCTCGCGCATCGGCAATTCCGCGCCGAGAAATCGCACCGACCGGTTTCCCGGCCGATGCGACCCGTTTTCTAACTCAGTAGCCCAGGTCCTTCTTCGCCTCGTAGACCTTCTCCGGGTCGTCAGCCTGCGTGTACAGCTTGGACTCGGTCTGGATCCACTTCGGCGGCTCCTTCTTGGTCTTCAGATAGGCGTCGAGCGCATCGAAGGCGGGACCGGCCATGTTCGGCGTCAATTCCACCGTCGCGTTCGCTTCGCCTGCCGCCATGGCCTTGAAGAGATCCGGAACCGAATCGATGGACACGGTCAGGATGTCCTTGCCCGGCTTCAGGCCGGCTTCCTTGATCGCCTGGATGGCGCCGACGGCCATGTCGTCATTGTGAGCGTAGAGCGCGCAGATATCCTTGCCGCCGTTCTCCGCCTTCAGGAAGCTTTCCATGACTTCCTTGCCCTTGGCGCGGGTGAAATCGCCCGTCTGGCTGCGGACGATCTTCAGGTTGTCATGGCCTTTGATGGCTTCCTCGAAGCCCTTCTTGCGTGCGATCGCCGGCGAGGAGCCCGTCGTGCCCTGGAGCTCGACGATGTTGCACTTCTTGTCGCCGACATTCTTCACCAGCCAGTCTCCGGCAACCTTGCCTTCGTGGATCTGGTCAGAGGTAACAGCCGTCAGGTAGAGATCCTTCGGCGCGTTGATCGTACGGTCCAGCAAGATGACCGGAATCTTGGCTTCCTTTGCTTCCTTCAAAACGGAATCCCATCCCGTTTCCACGACCGGTGCCAGCAAAATTGCATCGACACCCTGGGCGATGAAGGAGCGAATCGCCTTGATCTGGTTTTCCTGCTTCTGCTGCGCGTCGGCAAACTTGAGATCGATGCCGCGCTTCTTGGCTTCCTGTTTGGTCAGGGTCGTTTCCGCGGCGCGCCAGCCGGATTCCGAACCGATTTGCGAGAAGCCGACGACCAGATCCTTTGCCGATGCGGACGTAAACATGCAGGCGGCAAGAATGGTGGCACTCACCAGTGCAGTCTTCAATTTCATGATATCCTCCCAAAGGGCCATCTCCTGAGGCCATGGAGAAAAAATCATATAGTAATACTTTTGTAAATCGACATTCGTTGATGCAGCGCAACAAAAAAGGGCGCCATCAGCGCCCTTCTTCAACTTTTGCGATTTTCGACCGCTTTTACTTCGAGGCCGGCAACTTGTCGTCGATGCCTTCGATGTAGAAGTTCATGCCGAGCAGCGTGCCGTCATCGGCGCGCTCGCCTGC
Source organism: Rhizobium sp. GW821-FHT14E12 (assembly GCF_058803745.1). Taxonomy (NCBI): domain Bacteria; kingdom Pseudomonadati; phylum Pseudomonadota; class Alphaproteobacteria; order Hyphomicrobiales; family Rhizobiaceae; genus Rhizobium; species Rhizobium sp. GW821-FHT14E12. Next base: position 197,226 of record NZ_JBXAPH010000001.1, on the reverse strand, counting down.
CTTCAGCCAAACCGTACCGTCCTGCTTGTTGATCGGGCCGGTGAAGGGCGCGAGTTCGCCGGACTTGATCTTGGCTTCGGTCTCCTCGGCCAACTTCTTCACGTCGTCGGGCATGTTGGTGTAGGGCGCCATCGTCAGGATGCCGTCCTTCAGGCCGTCGAAGCTCTGCTCGGACTTCCAGGTGCCGTCGAAGAAGGCGTGGACGCGCTTGATATAGTAAGCGCCCCAGGTGTCCTCGATCGCGGTCAGCTGCGTGTGCGGACCGGCGGCGATCATGTCGGAAGCCTGGCCGAAAGCCTTGATGCCACGCTGTTCGGCAACCTGCATCGGCGCGGTCGTATCGGTGTGCTGCGTCAGGATATCAACGCCCTGATCGATCAGTGCCTTTGCAGCATCGGCTTCCTTGCCCGGATCGAACCAGGTGTTGACCCAGATGACCTTCATCTTGAAGTTCGGGTTGACCGACTTGGCGCCTGCTTCGAAGCCGTTGATGCCCATCACCACTTCCGGGATCGGAAAGGTGGCGATGTAACCGGCCGTGCCGGTCTTCGACTGTTTGGCGGCAATGACACCGCTGATGTAGCGGCCTTCATAGAAGCGCGAATTGTAGGTCGCGACATTGTCGGCCGTCTTGAAGCCGGTGGCATGCTCGAACTTCACCTTCGGATACTTCTTGGCAACCGCAATCGTCGGATCCATGAAGCCGAAGGACGTGGTGAAGACCATGGCGCAGCCGGAGCGGGCCAAGCGCTCGATGGCGCGTTCGGCGTCTGGGCCTTCCGGAACGTTTTCGAGGAACGGCGTCTCGATCTTGTCGCCGAATGCCTTTTGCAGTTCCTGGCGGCCCTTGTCATGTGCCTGCGTCCAGCCGCCGTCGGTCTTCGAGCCGACATAGATGAAGCAGATCTTCGTCTTGGCGGCAGCTTCCGCCGATGTGGCGGCGCCGATACCGACGATCAGGGCCGCGGTGGCGGCGAGTGAGAGTGCTAGTTTTTTCATAGTAACCCCTGTTGGTTGGAAGGTTTCCGATAGCCCGTCTTTTGATTGTTCATCGATCCGGCACGAAAGACTTGCCGAGCGATGCTGGCGTGTTGATCAACGTCGCACGCCGATTTTGAGAGATAATAACCAGGACGACAACCGTGGAAAGATACGGCAGCATCGAGAGAAATTGTGACGGCACGCCAATGCCGAAGGCCTGCGCGTGCAGTTGCAGGATAGTCACGGCGCCGAAGAGATAGCCACCGATGAGGATGCGCCACGGGCGCCAGGACGCGAAGACCACCAAGGCAAGCGCGATCCAGCCGCGGCCGCCGGACATGCTTTCCGTCCATTGCGGCGTGTAGATCAGCGATAGCTGAGCGCCGGCAAGCCCCGCGCAGGCGCCACCGAACATCACGGCGAGATAGCGGGTGCGGATGACATTGATGCCGAGCGCATGCGCCGAGGCGTGATTGTCGCCGATGGAGCGAAGCTTGAGGCCGGCGCGGCTGCGGAACAGGAACCAGTTGACCGCTATCACCAGGACGATCGACAGGTAGAAGACGATATCCTGCTTGAACAGCACGGTGCCGATATAGGGTATCTGCGACAGGACCGGGATTTCGATCGGCAGCAGACGGATGCCCGGCACGCCGACATAACCTTCGCCGATCATGCCGGACACGCCGAGCCCGAGGATCGTCAGCGCAAGGCCGGTCGCCACCTGATTGCTGACCAGCGTCAGGGTCAGGAAGGCGAAAAGCAGCGAGAACAGCGCGCCTGAAGCCACGCCGGCAAGAAGGCCGAGATAGGGATTGCCGGTGATCTGGGCGGCGGCGAAGGCTCCGACCGAGCCCATTATCATCATGCCTTCGACGCCGAGATTGAGCACGCCCGCACGCTCCGTTACCAGCTCGCCGATAGCGGCGATGACCAACGGCGTTGCCGCGGTGACGATCGTCAGGAGAACGGCTTCGAAAAAGGTCATGCCGCACCTCCGGTCTTGACGTGCGCCCGCGACCGGACAAAGCGGATCTTGTAATAGATCAGCGCGTCGCAGGACAAGACGAAGAACAACAGGAAGCCTTGGAAGACGCTGGTCACCTTGTCAGAAACGCCGATGGTCAACTGCGCACCCTCGCCGCCGATATAGGTCAGCGCCAGCACCAGGCCGGATGCGATGAGGCCGAGAGGATTGAGGCGGCCGAGATAGGCGACGATGATCGCTGTGAAGCCATAGCCCGGCGAGATCGATGGCTGCAGGTGGCCGATGGTCCCGGAAACTTCGGAAATACCGGCTAGGCCGGCAAGCGCGCCGGACAGCAAAAACGCGAACCAGACCATCTTTTTCGGCGAGAAGCCGGCGAAACGCCCTGCCCGCTCCGACTGTCCAAGCACGACCACCTCGAAGCCCTTCAGCGTGTAGCGCATCATGAACCAGAGAAGGATCGCCGCGATGATCGCAAAGACGAAGCCCCAATGCGCGGTGATGGTGTCATCCCAGATCGGCGGCAGCACGCCTTCCGGAACGAAGTCACGCGTTCCGTAGAAACCGTGACCATCCGGATTGCGCCACGGTCCGCGCGTCAGCCAATCCAGAAAAAGCTGGGCGACGTAGGTCAGCATCAGGCTCGTCAGGATTTCGTTGGTGTTGAAATGCGTCTTTAGGAGAGCCGGAATGGCGGCATAAAGTGCGCCACCGATTGCGCCACAGATCATGATCAGCGGCAGCAGCAGCGGCGAATGCCAATCGTAGAAATAGACGGGAATGATGGAGCCGAATATGGCGCCAACGCTGTATTGGCCTTCCGCGCCGATATTCCAGTTGTTGGAGCGATAGCAGACCGATAGACCAACGGCGATCAGGATCAGCGGACCAGCCTTCTTCGCCAGCTCGTTCAGCGACCAGGGATCGAACAGTGGCTCAATAAGGAGGGCCTCGAGCGAATCCAGGGGATCCTTGCCGAGCATCCAGAACATGATACCGCCGGCGATCAGCATCAAAACTAGCGCGAGCAGCGGCGATACGAACCCGTAAAGCTTCGATGCCTGCGGGCGCTTTTCGAGTTCAATGCGCATGCGCAGGCTCCGAATGGCTCTTGGATTCATGCTGGCCACCCATCAGCAATCCGATCTTCTCCCGTGTCAATTCATTGGCCGGATAGGCCGGCGACAACCGGCCTTCCGAAATCACGGCGATATCGGTCGCAACTTCGAAAATCTCATCGAGATCCTGGCTGATGACGAGCACGGCTGATCCGCCGCGAGCGAGATCGACCAGCGCCTGACGGATGCGACTTGCAGCACCTGCGTCGACGCCCCAGGTCGGTTGATTGACGACCAGCACGGTCGGCTGGCGGTCCAGTTCGCGCCCGACGATGAATTTCTGCAGATTGCCGCCCGAAAGCGCCCCGGCAGCCGGGTCCTCGCCGCTCTTGCGAACATCCATGGCCTCGCAAATCCGCTTGGCCGCCTGCTTGACCGCACCGTGACGGATCACCTTCAGGAACCCGCCGCCGAGAAAGGCCTTGCGATCCGATTGCGCGCGGGCAAGCACCAGATTGTCCGACAGTTTCAGGCCCGTTACCGCGGCATGGCCCTGACGCTCCTCCGGCACGAAACCGGCACCGAGCAGGCGGCGCGCATTGATGCCCTTGGTGCCGACCGCCTCGCCGCGCACATGGATCAAATCGTCGGAAATCACGGTATGCTCGCCGGAGACGACGTCGAACAGCTCCCCCTGCCCGTTGCCGGCCACACCGGCAATCGCCAGAATTTCTCCGGCGCGGACGCGGAGCGAAATATCCTTCAGCGAGATGGCAAACGGCGTGCGCGCCGGCACGGTAAGGCCGGCGACCTCCAGCTGGATATCGCCCTTCTTACCAAGGCCCTCATGCTGAACGCTGGCAACATCGCTGCCGACCATCATGCGAGCGAGCGAGCCTGTCGTTTCCTGCCTGGGGTCACAGGCGCCTGTCACCTTGCCATGGCGCAGCACGGTGGCGCGCGAACAGATGCGCTGCACCTCCTCCAGACGGTGGCTGATATAGAGGACCGAGCGGCCTTCATCCCTGAGCTGGAACAGCGTCTCGAACATGCGATCGGCTTCCTGCGGCGTCAGCACCGAGGTCGGCTCGTCAAGAATGATCAGCTTCGGGTTCTGCAATAGCGCGCGCACGATCTCGATGCGCTGGCGCTCGCCAACGGAGAGATCGGCGACATGCGCGTGCGGATCGAGCGGTAGGCCATAGGCGCGCGACAGGCTGGCGGCCTCCTCGACAATCTTCCCGATCGGAACGCTGTCATCAAGGGAAAGAGCGATATTCTCGGCAACCGTCAGCGCCTCGAACAGCGAGAAATGCTGGAACACCATGCCGATGCCGAGCTTGCGCGCATCGCCAGGCGAAGCGATGGATACGGGTTTGCCTTGCCAGGCGATCTCGCCCGCGGTCGGCTCCAGAACGCCGAACAGCATCTTCACGAGAGTGGATTTGCCTGCGCCGTTTTCACCGAGCAGAGCATGAATCTCACCCGGCTGGATTTCCAGATCAATTTCATTACAGGCAGCAAAGCTACCGAACAGCTTCGTCAGTTTTCGAACCGACAATAACGCACCGGCTGCCGGCATATCGGATGACGACACGTTCCCCTCATTTCTTTCCCAACAATCCGCCCTTTTGGATCTATGGGATCAGCAGCGTAGTTCCACTCGTTTTTCTTGATTCCAGATCCGAGTGCGCGCGCCCTGCATCGCTCAGCGGATAGGTCTGGCTGATATTGATACGCACTTTGCTGCTTTGCACAACAGCAAATAATGCGTCCGCACTGGCTCTTAACTCCTCAGGCGTGCCGATATAGGCGAAAAGACTTGGCCTTGTGGCGAAAAGTGAGCCCTTCTGATTGAGGATGGCAAGGTTAAAATTCTCTATCGGACCAGAGGACTGACCGAAGGTTACCCACAGACCGCGCGGCTTCAGGCAATCGAGAGACTGTGGAAACGTGTCCCGGCCGACCGAGTCATAGACGACATCGACGCCCTTGCCGCCGGTGATCTCCTTGACGCGATCGGCGAAATTCTCGCGGCTGTAGTCGATCACATGATCATAGCCATGCTCAAGCGCCAGCTTGACCTTCTCCGGCGAGCCGGCCGTTCCGATCACGGTGGCGCCAAGCGCCTTTGCCCATTGTCCGGCGATCAATCCGACGCCGCCGGCGGCGGCATGGAACAGCAGCACGGTTCCGGGTCCGACCTTGAAGGTGCGGTTGAGGAGATACTCCACCGTCATCCCCTTCAGCATCATCACGCCGGCGGTCTCGAGCGGGATAACGTCGGGAACCTTGACGAGATGGCGGGCCTCGATATTGCGCTCGACACTGTAGGCGCCGTCACTGCCGACATAGGTGACGCGATCGCCAACGGCAAAATCGGTCACATCAGGGCCGACGGCTGTAATCGTGCCGGCCGCTTCCTTGCCCAGCGGCAGCGGGAAATACGGCGCCTTGTAGAGGCCCGAACGGAAATAGACGTCGATGAAATTCAACCCGATCGCGGCATGGCGGATCTGCACCTCGCCAGCACCCGGCGGCGGCAGATCAACCTCCTCCAGCTTCATGACTTCAGGACCGCCGTTTTGATGGATGCGAATGGCCTGGGTCTTCTTCATGACGTGCAAATCCTATTGACGCCCGAGGGATGGGAAAAACTGCAGCACGCCGCCGATGCAATAGAGATAGATGCCGCTGAGGACAAACAGGACCACGGCCCAGTGCGGCATGACGAAGTGCATCAGCAGCGAATAGACACCGAGCGCGGACCAGAACAGAAAGATGCCGAGATTGAGCGGCCGCAGCCGCTTGACGCGCACCGGATGCAGGAAATTGATCGGCAGGAAGGTCAGGACGACGGAGACGCCGACGACAATCATGGCGGTTGTCGCATTGGCGCCGATGACGAACAGCGTGAAGACCACCATGTTCCAGACGACCGGGAAACCGGAGAAGAAATATTCATCCGTCTTCATACCGGTATCGGCGTAGTAGATGGCGCTGGAAACGACGATCATGCCGGCGGCCACGAAGGACCAGGGCTCGCCGATCATGCCGCTTTCATAGAGCGCAAAGGCCGGCAGCAACACGTAGGTCACATAGTCGATGATATTGTCGAGTGTATCGCCGGACCAATTGGGCAGCACTTCCTTGACGCGGACCTTGCGGGCGATCGGCCCATCGATACCGTCGACGAGCAGCGCCAGACCGAGCCACCAGAACATGTCGACAAAGCGATGTTCCGCTGCCGCGACAACGCCGAGAAAGGCGAGAAAAGAGCCGGATGCCGTCAATATATGCACGGAGAAAGCACGAATCTCCGCATAAGGCACCCGCTTATAATTGAAGACTTTCATCCGCCCCACTGCTCGCCTGTTTATTCACCTGCCCCGGCAGATGATTTTTCTCGCTAATATGCATCGTTTGCCCGGTACTGCCAGCGCAAAAGCTCTATTTCTAGTGCACGCTATAGCGTGTACCCGTCATTTTCACCCATTGCGATGTTTCATCCCATGGATTTCAACAGGCTAAGCGCTTATTTTCAGAGCGAAGACAAGTGAGGCATCGATATGAAGCAGGTTGAAGTGGCCGTCATCGGCGGCGGGCTGACAGGCATGGTGGCGGCGATCGCGCTTGCGCGCGGCGGACGATCCGTCGCCCTGGTGGCCGCGCCCTACAGCAAGACGGACCGCCGCACCACGGCACTGATGGACCAATCGATTCGCTTCCTCGAGCGCTTGGCGCTTTGGGAAAAAATCGCACCATCCACCGCCGCGCTGACGACGATGCAGATCATCGACGGAACGACCCGGCTGCTGCGCGCGCCGACCGTTTCCTTCCGTGCCTCGGAAATCGGCCTCGACGCCTTCGGCTACAATATTCCGAACGCCGTGCTGCTCGACAGCCTCAGCGAAGCCGTCAAGGCGGAAGGCAGTATTACTCTCGTCGAGACGACCGCTTCCGAGGTCGCCATCCGCGACGATGGTGTCACCCTCACGCTTGAAGACGGCGACACGGTCGAAGCGACTTTCGTCGTCGGCGCGGACGGGCGCAATTCGATGGTGCGGGAAACACTCGGGATCAAGGTCAAGAGCTGGTCCTATCCGCAATCAGCCATGGTCCTGAACTTTGCGCATTCCCTGCCGCATCAGAACATCTCGACGGAGTTCCACACCGAGAGCGGGCCATTCACCCAAGTTCCCCTTCCCGGAAACCGCTCCAGTCTCGTCTGGGTGCAGAAGCCGGCAGAAGCCGCCGCCAATGCGGAGAGATCGCTGGAAGAGCTCAGCCTGTTGATCGAGGAGCGCATGCAATCGATGCTGGGCAAGGTCACGGTCGAGGACAATGTGCAGGTCTGGCCGCTTTCCGGCATGACGGCCCATCGCTTCGGCAAGGGCCGCGCCGCGCTGATCGGCGAGGCCGCGCATGTCTTCCCGCCGATCGGTGCGCAGGGCCTGAACCTCAGCCTGCGCGACATCCTGGCGCTGACCGATGTTCTCTGCGACCGCGCAGATCAACCGATTGCTGCCTCCGCCGGAGATAGTTTTGATCGCAAGCGGCGCACAGATATCCTCAGCCGCACGGCGAGCGTCGATCTGCTGAACCGTTCGCTCCTATCGGACTTCCTGCCGGTGCAGATGCTGCGGGCCGCGGGCCTGCACGTCCTCTCGGCCATCCCGCCGCTGCGCAACGTCGTCATGCGCGAGGGCATCGAGCCCGGTGGCAGCCTGCGCGGCTTTACCTCGATGTTACGGGAAAAGCTGCGCCGGTAAGGTGCCGGACTTGATCAGATAGAGCAGCAGCGACACCGTCACCACGGAGCAGGCCGTGGTGATCAGGATGGTGGCAGAGGCCCGCTCCTGCCAGACGCCATATTGCTGGCCGATGACGAAAACATTCGTCGCCGTCGGCAAGGCGGCGAGCAGTACGGCCGATTCGATCCAGATCGGATCGAAGCCTCCGACCATCTGCAACACGAGATAGACCACCAGCGGATGCAGAATGAGTTTGGCCGGCACGATATAGCCGATCTCGGCCGGAATGCGCTTCAGCGGCCGAAGGGCAAGCGTCACGCCCATGGCAAACAGCGCGCAAGGGGCGGCTGCCTGGGCGAGATAATCGACAAAGCGCTGAAAGGCGACCGGCTGGTGGACCGAAAAGGAGGAGGCGGCGAAGCCAAAGGCGGTCGACAGGATGAAGGGGTGCAGCAGCACCTTCCTGGCGATATCGGCGGCAACCCGACCGGGCGAACGCTTGTCGCCGCCCTCGACTGCCATCAGCGCCGGAGCGACGATGAAATGCAGCGCGTTTTCGAAGCAGACGATCAGCGCGACGGGAACCGCCGCCTTTTCTCCCAGCGCCAACAGTGCCAGACCCGGCCCCATATAGCCGATATTCCCGTAAGCGCCAGCAAAGGCCTGGATGGTGCTATCAGCCAATGAGTTGCGGCGCAGAACACGTCCGACCAGAAACACCAGCAGGAAGATCGAATAGGTAGCGGCGATGTCGGCAACGATGAAGTCGACGCGCGTCAGCTGCTCGATCGGCGTTTGCGAAACAAGCTTGAAGAACAGAGCCGGCAGTGCGGCATAGATGATGAAAGTATTGAGCCAGCCGAGCGCCTCGGCCGGCTGTTTCGTGATGCGTGCGGCGATGTAACCGATCAGGATCAGGCCGAAGAACGGCAGCAACAGACCGACAATGTCAGCCATCGGGCATTTTCCACTCTGATAATGAAAACAGGAACGGACGATGACGTCCGGCTTAGCCGATTTTCATCAGGATTGGAAAGGTCTGCTGGAACCAGATCGCCATATCGCTGACATAGCCGAAGATGAATGCCAGACCGGTGAGCACCAGAAACCCGCCCATGACCTTTTCGACGGTGCCGAGATGGCGGCGAAAGCGGACAAGGAAGCTCATGAAGGCACCGGAAAAGCCGGCCGCGATCCAGAAGGGTATGGCAAGGCCCAGCGAATAGACGGCAAGCAGCCCGGCGCCGGCACCGATCGTCTCCCGCGATGCCGCCACCCCAAGGATCGCTCCGAGTACCGGACCAATGCAGGGCGTCCAGCCGAAGGCGAAGGCAAGGCCCATGATATAAGCGCCCGTCAGCGTCGCTGGCTTGCCACTACCTTGGAACCGCGCCTCGCGCGCAAGGATGCCGAGCCGGAAAACACCGAGGAAATTCAGGCCCATGATAACGATGATCAGGCCACCGATCTTGGCGAGGATATCAAGATGCTGGCGCAGCAGAAGGCCGATCGATGACGCACCCGCGCCGAGCGCAATGAAGACGGTCGCAAAGCCGAGCGTGAAGAACAGGGCTGAAAACAGCACATTGCCACGAACGCTCGGCCCACTCGCCACCGCCGCTCCACCGCCACGAAACTGCTCGACGGAAATACCGGCCATATAGCAGAGATAGGGCGGCACCAGCGGCAGGACGCAGGGCGACAGAAAGGAAAGCGCTCCGGCGAGCAAGGCACTCAGAAGCGAGATATCGGCAAGCGACACGATAGACTCCGGCTATGTCATTCAGCCGTCTTACTAGCGTCGCGGGAGCCGGAACGCCAATCACCTTTTCGCGGGTGATGCGGAGATGATGAAAGCATCCGGCTATGTCATGACCATTACGGCAATCGGCAGATTTGTTGGCAGTATCAAGACCGTCGCAGAGACCAACTGGATTTGTTCATCTGGGTCGAGAACCGGCGCTTTGCCGAAATCACCTACAGACGTTCCAGACAGAAATTGATGCTCCCTCACCTTGCGCGCGAAATATGCGCTGCCAGGTCAAGGCAACGGCAGGCATAACCCCATTCGTTGTCATACCAGGCAACGAGCTTGGTCAGTCCGCCCCCAATCTGCATGCCCGCAAGTGCGTCGACGATGGAAGAATGCGGATTGCCGCGCATGTCGGTCGACACGACGGGCTCGTCGCAATAGGCGAGGATGCCGTGCATCGCGCTCGCTGCCTGCTCGCGGAGCATCGCGCAGATGTCCTTATAAGACACGCTTTCTCTGAGCCGGCATGTAAGATCGATCATTGATACGTCCGACACCGGCACGCGCACCGCCATGCCGTTGATCCGCCCACTCAGTTCTGGGATTACCTTGCCGACCATGCGCGCCGCACCGGTCGTCGCCGGGATGATATTTTCGAGGATGCCACGCCCGAAACGCCAGTCCTTGCGCGCCACGCCGTCGACCGTGTTCTGGCTCGACGTCGTCGCGTGAACCGTCAGCATCAGCGCCTCCTCGAGGCCGAAAGCGTCGTTCAGCGCCTTGGCGAGCGGCGCGACACAATTCGTTGTGCACGAGGCATTCGAGACAATGCTTTCACCGGCATAGTCGTTCGCGTTGACACCCATCACGAAGACCGGTGTGTCGTCCTCCGGCGGTGCCGAGAGCAGGACCTTGCCGACACCGGCAGCAAGGTGTCCTTCCACTGCCTTTCTTGTCAGGAAGAAGCCGGTCGACTCGATGACGAGATCGACGCCCACCTCCCCCCAACGGATCGCGCTCGGCTCCCGTTCGCTGAAGGCCCTAACCCTGTTGCCATTGATATCGAGCGTGCCGTCCGCGGCCCATACGCCGCCCCCGAAGCCGCCATGCACGCTGTCATATTTGAGGAGATAAGCGAGATGATCGGTTGGCAGCAGATCGTTGATCACCACGATCTCGACGTCGTCGCGCTTCATCGCAGCCCGTAGAACGGTCCGGCCGATGCGGCCGAAGCCGTTAATGCCGATGCGGATTTTGTCAGTCATCGATTGTCCTTTTCATCGAGGCGGAGAAATGCCGCGCGCTCCCCGCTTGCGCATGCGGCCGAGAGCGCTGCAGGGCGCAATGCACGCGCCTATCCGCCAGCCTTTGCTTCCAGAGGGGTTGCTTTCCGTGCCGCTGATTTTTAGACTACTTCGCACAAAAATATGGCGCAATGAATTTATTGCGATACGGTACAAAAATGAACGAAAAGTCCGCCCGCGGGCGCCCACGCCAATACGATGCCAAGGCTGCGCTCGGCGCCGCACTCCTCGAATTCCGGCGTCGCGGCTACACCGCCACATCGCTCGATCACCTATCCGAGGCAACGAAAATGGCTCGGCCGAGTCTTTATGCCGCCTTCGGCAACAAGCGCGGCATCTACCTCCGGGCGGTCACACAATATGTCGAGGACAGCGCCGAACGCTGGAGCCGGGCCCTTTTCGACGAACCCTCGCTCGCAAAGGCACTCAATGGCTATTTCCTGATACTTGTCGCCATCTATTCGGAAGGTGACGATCGCCCGCTCGGCTGCCCCGTGCTCAGCGTCATCACCGGCGAGGCCACAGCCGACCCGGTGATCGGTGCCGAACTGTTTGCTGCCCTCGGACGCGCTGATGCACGGTTCCGTGAGCGCATCGCTGCGGCACGCGACGACGCCCAGTTGCCGCCCGCGACCGACATCGATGCTATCGCCGACATGCTCGCCGCCCTGCAGCACAGCCTCGCGCAGCGCGCCCGCGCCGGTACGGCCCGGCCCGAACTCGAGCGCATCGCTCGCAACACTATCGCACTGATCCTCAAGGCTGCGGGTGCTGCCACCGCGGCGTAGGCGCCGCATAATACGAGGCCAATCAACGCATCTCCTTAAGCCGCGCAAGAGCTCAAATATGAGCAATGATCACTGCAACAGAGATACCCCAGCTTCCTCTGCCGCCTTGATAAAGGCAATTCGGGCGGCTTGAGGATGAACGCGCTCCATGATCGCGTCGAGACAGGCCTGGATCGCGGTCAGGTAGGCTTCACCATCCCTAATTGGCCAATGGTCCAGCAGCGTCTCCGTCGCATCCTGTGCCGTATTGACACGTCGATATCCGCCGGTGTCGCTCATCACAAGCGTTACGGCGGCGGGAAATGGTTGCAAAGTGTTTCGTTCCAAAACTGATGACCTCAAATGCGTAAAGACGCGAATAACCTTGCAAAAGCCGTTCCAGGAAATACGGCCAACATTCTCAGGGTGGTTCGGAAGCCTGAAGAGTTGATCAGGCAATGCGTCAACGTCGCAAACACGGCCCTTGCGTTTGACGACATAACGCAGGTCTTTCCGTCGTCGTTACCCCAAGCTCAGAAAGATCATTGTCTCTTGGATTAACTTCACCAAACCGGCCACTTAAAGGAACCGTGGTGAGAGCGTCGGGGTTCGAACCCGAGACCTACTGATTAAAAGTCAGTTGCTCTACCAGCTGAGCTACGCTCTCCCCGTCCGCGGGTGATTGGCACCCCGGCTGGAAGTGCGCGGAACATATGCAGGCGCCCTATTGTGGTCAACCCATAAAATAGCCGTTGCGGCGTCGCCAAATGCTTTTCCGCAGATTGAAGTCGCAAAATCTGTCAGCACTGCCGACGGAATCGCCCAGATCGGCTGAAAACTGAGCCTTCACGGAACCGGAAAATATCTTGTCGATATATGAATTGGTCCCGGCACGGAGGGCCAATTGTAGCAATAACCGTCAATAATCGGGGTTGCGACGGCCGCTCCCCACCTTACGCGCGCAATTGTTTGCCGCACGAATCGCTTTTGGTGTATATCAGCATTTGTGAACAACCCACCGAGTCTCAGGAGGACCTTATGGAAGTCGGTTGGATTGCAGCTATTGTTATTGGTGGCCTTGCCGGCTGGTTCGCTGAAATGATCATGAAGAGCGATACCGGCATAATCATGAACATCGTCCTCGGCATCGTAGGTGCGCTCGTTGCCAGTTGGCTTTTCGGGATTTTGGGCCTTACGCTGCCCTTCAACGCCTTGATCAACTACCTGATCACCGGCTTTATCGGCGCCTGCATCCTGATCTTCGTCGGACGACTGATCAGGCGATAGACACCGCGCGGGCGAAAGCTCGTCCCGAGTGGGAACTGAAGGGAAGACGGGACAGCCGCCTTCCCTTTTTTATTGCTCGTATATGCGCTCCGGCGACCGAGACCCTTTTCAACCCCACTGCGAGCGCTAGGTACGACACCAGAAGCAAAGAGGAGGTTGGAAGTATGATGGAAAGCGCCAATCAGACGCCGAGCCGCAAGGTACTGCGCGGTCGCCCCTACAGCATCGCCGAATTCGCGCGGAAATATCGCCTCGACGACGAAGAGGCCAAACGCCTCTTCGACAAGTTCGGCCCATCAGCCACCGAACTGGATCTGCTGATGGCCGCCAAGCGGCAGCCACCGAGCCTTACTTCCGTCATCGGCCACTGAGCGACATGATGCGGCGGGAATCCGGGTATTTACCCGGCCTCCGTCGTCTCCATAGCAGCCAGCACGAGACACGCGACAGCGATCTCCCTCTACAGTCTGATATATCAGTGTGGCTTGCCATCGAAAATGCGGCGTGCCAAAAACTGATACATCAGCATGGACATGGGAATCGGCTGGGATGCAAAATTCGCAAAGCCACCTCGCCTATCTCGCCCTGGAGCACCTGATCGTTACGCTGGTGCTGAAGCCCGGCGCGCTCGTTACGGAAAAACAACTGATCGAGCTTGCGGGCCACGGGCGCACGCCGGTGCGCGAGGCAATTCAGAAGCTGGCATGGCAGGGGCTCATCCATGTGCGGCCGCGCGTCGGGCTGCAGATTGCCGAGATCCGAGCGGAAGACCATAGGCATGTCATGCAGGTCAGGCGCGAGCTGGAGCCGCTCGCGGCGTCACTCGTCGCCATCAATGCCAACCAGGAGCAGCGCGACCAATTGCTCGAATGCGCCCGCCTGATGACGGATTGCGCCGTCACCGGTGACCTCACAGGCTTCTTCGCCGCCGATAAGACATTCGATGAAATCCTGGAAGAAGCCTGCCCGAACGGCTTCATCACCGCAGCGCTTGGCCCGGTGCAGACCCACTCGCGCCGGCTCTGGTACTCCACCGCGCCGCCTGACGGCATGGACCGGGCGATTGCGCTGCACGTCGGCGTCATCCGCGCCATTCATCTGGGCAATGCCGAAGACGCCGGCAAGGCGATGGCGACGCTGATTGACTATCTTAGCGGCAAATGAAAAAGGCGGCCTCGCTACCGAGACCGCCCTTGCCTATTACAATATCCGAAAGCTTTTAGCCTACGAAAGCCCGCTCGATGACGAATTCGGCCGGCTTGCTGTTGGCGCCCTCGTTCAGGCCCGCCTTTTCCAGCAGCTCCTTGGTATCCTTGAGCATGGCCGAGGAACCGCAGATCATGCCGCGATCGATCTCGGGATCAAGCGCGGGAATACCGAGATCGGTAAAGAGCTTGCCGTTTTCCATGAGATCGGTGATGCGGCCCTTGAAGGCAAACTCTTCGCGGGTGACGGTCGCATAGTGGCGCAGCTTGTCACCGACAACCTCGCTCAGAAGCTCGTCATTGCGGATTTCTTCGACGAGATCGAAGCCATATTTCAGCTCGGCGACATCGCGGGTGGTGTGGGTGAGGATCACTTCCTCGAATTTCTCATAGGTCTCGGGATCGCGGATCAGGCTCGCGAAGGGCGCGATACCGGTGCCGGTCGAGAACATGTAGAGCCGCTTGCCCGGCGTCAATGCGTCGAGCACCAGCGTGCCCGTCGGCTTTTTGCGCATCAGCACTTCGTCGCCCGGCTTGATGTTTTGCAGATGCGAGGTCAGCGGACCGTCCGGCACCTTGATCGAGAAGAACTCGAGTTCTTCGGCCCAGGCCGGGCTTGCGATCGAATAGGCGCGGTAAAGCGGCTTGCCGTCGACCATCAGGCCGATCATTGCAAACTCGCCCGAGCGGAAACGGAAGCCTTGCGGCCGGGTCATCGTAAAACGAAAGAGCCGGTCGGTATAATGCGTCACGCTCAGCACCTTTTCGGCGAAAACGCCTGCTGGTACTGCGGAAACAAATTCTTCGGTCTTGGCGGGGGCGTTCATTCGGTCTCAGATCCCGTATTCGTCGTGTGGGCGTCGCTCTTGGCAGTCTGTGTCTGGCGAGGCTGATATTACACTATAGTGCGGATTTAAAGGCATTCCATTCCATCCGACAGCGCCGGCATAAAATATGTGTATCACAGTCAAGTTTTATGCAGCCTTGCAGGCTAGATATAGCTATCGCCAGGAATGTGGCAATCCGGTGTATATACCAGTGCCACACGTCTGAGATGAAGAGCCGAATCAGGCCGTCTTGGCAGACTGCCGGCGCCAGCTATAGGTCTCGCCACCTTCGGCAGGCCGGGCTGTCGGCTGATAGTAATGTGGAATACCGGGCAAGCGATTTTCCGAAAGCCGCTTCAGCGCTGTTTCGTTGGTCACTGCAAAACTGTCGATACCGACACGCAGCATCAACGGAACCTGGTCGATCAGCACATCGCCGACCGCACGCAACTCGTTGGCAAAGCCGAGCCGCTGGCGCAGCAGCGAGGCGTGACTGAAGGCGCGACCGTCGCTGAAGGCCGGAAAAGCCACGGCAACGATAGCCAGACGATCAAGATAGGGTTCCAGCTTCGTCACATCGTCGGCCGGCTTGATCACCACGCCGAGGCCGACATCGTTGCTCTCTTCAGCCTTGGCAATCAGGGCGTCAAGGTTGAGCAGCGGCTTCTGCTCTTCGGTCGCCTTGACCTCTTCGGTCTCGATAACCCAGGGATCGTTTTCGACAAAACCGGTTTCGCGCCAAATCTTCGTCATGATCATCTCCTTACGCCGCTTCGGCCGCAGCCGAGGACGAGCCGTAGAGCGCTTCCTTGAAGGGTTGCGGTCCGACACGCCGATAGGCATCGAGGAAAATTTCCGAGGGATCGAGGCGCAGGCCGAGATAGGTGTCGACGATCGTCTCGATGGCGTCGGTCACCTTGTTCGGTTCAAAACCACGGCCGATAATTTCACCGATCGAGGTATGTTCGTCGCCGGAGCCGCCAAGCGTGATCTGATAGAGTTCCGCACCCTTCTTCTCGACACCGAGCAGGCCGATATGGCCGACATGGTGATGACCGCAGGCATTGATGCATCCGGAGATCTTGATCTTCAGCTCGCCGATCTCCGCCTGACGCTCGGCCGAGCCGAAACGCGTCGAAATTTCCTGCGCGAGCGGGATCGAGCGGGCATTGGCAAGCGCACAATAGTCGAGCCCGGGACAGGCAATGATATCCGTGATCAGGCCGGCATTGGCAGTTTCGAGGCCGGCGGAAACCAGGCCCCGATAGACGGCTTCGAGATCGGCGAGCGCCACATGCGGCAGGATCAGGTTCTGCTCATGGCTGACGCGGATTTCATCGAAGGCATATTCCTCGGCGATATCGGCGACCAGATCCATCTGCGCATCCGAGGCGTCGCCCGGAATGCCGCCGATCGGCTTCAGCGAGATCGTCACCATGCCGTAATCGGGGTTCTTGTGCGGCTGCACATTCTGCTGCACCCAACGAGCAAAGTCCGGATCGGACTTCTTCCAGCGCGCAAGGCTTTCCCAGCCTTCGGCGCGCTGCGGCAGAGCCGGCGGAGCGAAATAGGCAGATATTGCCTGAACGTCAGCCTCGGGGAGCTTCAGCTCCGTGTCCTTCAGCTTGGCAAATTCGACCTCGACCTGACGGGCCAGCTCTTCGGCGCCGGTTTCGTGCACGAGGATCTTGATGCGCGCCTTGTACTTGTTGTCGCGGCGGCCATGCAGATTGTACACGCGCATGATAGCGGTCGTGTAGGACAGCAGGTCCTCTTCCGGCAGGAAGTCGCGGATCAGCTTGGCAACCATCGGAGTGCGGCCCTGCCCGCCGCCGACATAGACGGCAAAGCCGATCTCACCCTTGTCGTTCTTCTTCAGATGCAGGCCGATGTCGTGCACCTGGATTGCGGCGCGGTCGCGCTCGGCGCCGGTAACGGCAATCTTGAACTTGCGCGGCAGAAAGGAGAACTCCGGATGGACGGAAGACCACTGACGCAGGATTTCAGCGTAAGGACGCGGGTCGGCGACTTCATCGGCGGCAGCGCCGGCGAAATGATCGGCCGTGACGTTGCGAATGCAATTGCCCGAGGTCTGGATGGCATGCATCTCGACGGATGCGAGTTCAGCCAGCACATCTGGCATATCCGACAGCTTCGGCCAGTTGAACTGCAGGTTCTGACGGGTGGTGAAGTGACCATAACCACGGTCATAGGTGCGTGCGATATGGGCGAGCATGCGCATCTGGCGCGAGCTCAGCGTGCCATAGGGAATGGCGATGCGCAGCATATAGGCATGCAGCTGCAAATAGACGCCGTTCATCAGGCGCAGCGGCTTGAACGCATCTTCCGCGAGTTCCCCCGAAAGGCGCCGCTCCACCTGATCGCGAAACTGGGCAACGCGTTCCGCGACAAAGGCGTGGTCAAATTCGTCGTAGCGATACATGGCTTCCTCAGACTGCAATAAATTCCGGATCGGCCGCGGCATAGCCCGGCGCGTATTCCATGGTGGGACCTTCGGCGCGGATACGCTCCCGCAGGCGCAGCGGCCAAAGCTTGCCGCCGGTTTCCTGAACTTCGATCAGATTGACGTCGACAACCTTGTTGTCGGCATAAGCCTGCTTACCGATAGCTTCTAGCGCGGCCTCGGCCTCGGCGTGACGGGCAACCAGCGCCTCCTGCAGGGACGTCACCCACTCGCCGTTGGCATTCAACCAGACGGCGACACCATCGGTCAGCCGGTTAGCGGTCAGAACCTTGTCGACCATGGGATCAGCTCCTTGCAAATTCTTGAGCGGCGGTCTCCTGACGGACCAGCGGCTCGGACTGTTCAAAATTGGCGCCGGCGACGGCTTCGCCGATGATGACCATGACCGGACCGCTCAACTCGTCGCGATGCTCCAGATCAGGCAGATCCTTCAATGTGCCGTGCATCAGGCGGCGATCGCGCCGGCTGGCGTTCTCGATGACCGCAACGGTGGTCTCGGGCGGAAGCCCGGCCTCCATCAGACGGCCGGCGACGGAGGCGGCAACCGTGCGGCCCATGTAGACGGCGATGGTTGCGCCGGAAATAGCAAGGCTCGCCCAATCCGGCAGAACATCGCCGGTCAGGTCGTGACCTGTGGTGAAGACCAGCGACGAGGCAACGCCGCGCAGCGTCAACGGCAGCTCGAAATCGGCGGCGGCGGCAAAGGCCGAGGTAATGCCCGGAACGATCTCATAGGTCACGCCGGCGGCGCGCATCGCGGCCATTTCTTCGCCCGCCCGGCCATAGACCAAGGGATCGCCGGATTTCAGCCGCACGACACGCTTGCCGTCGCGGCCAAGCTGCACCAACAGGTCGTTGATCTCTTCCTGAGACTTCGAATGGCAGCCTTTGCGTTTGCCGACCGAGAGGCGCTCGGCATCGCGACGCCCCATGTCGACGATCGCCTGCGGCACGAGCGCATCATAGACGATAACGTCGGCTTCCATCATCACGCGCTGGGCGCGCAGCGTCAGCAGGTCTTCCGCACCAGGACCGGCACCGACCAGCCAGACGTGGCCCTCGACCTTGTGCGCCGAGTGCAACAGGCTATCGGCCGCATGTTCGGCCTGCGGCAAGTGGCCGGCACTGACGGCATCGGCAACGGGGCCGGAAAAGAAGCGGCGCCAGAAGACGCGGCGGGCGACGCCGCGTGGCACCAGGCGATCCACAGGCTTGCGATAGCGCGTTGCCAGTTCTGCGAGCTTGCCGAGCGAGGGCGACAGCATCTGGTCGATTTGCGCACGGATCATCTGCGCCAGCACGGGACCAGCACCTTCGGTGCCGATTGCAACGGCGACCGGGGCACGGTTGACGAGTGCCGGCGTGTAGAAATCACAATAGTCGGGCTGATCGACGGCGTTTGCCGGAATTCTCTCGACGCGCGCCGCGTCAACGATGGCGCGGTCGGCCTCCGCATCGCCGGTAGCGGCGAAAACCAGGGCAGCGCCCTTGACCTGATCCGAAGAGAACGCGGTGCGCACGGTTTCGATACGGTTGGCAATCAGGAAGGAGTGATAGTCCGCTTCCGGCGCCGTGGCATAGGCGACGATCTTCGCCTGGGTGTTCATCAGAAGCCGCGTCTTGGCGAAAGCCTCATCACCATTCCCGAAGACAGCCGTAACCCTTCCTTCCACGCGAAAGAAAGCTGGAAACACCGAGAGCTGGTCAGTCCTGGGAGGCATTATCATTCCACTTCGAGATTGCCAGAATATCGCCTTTGCAGCCATAAGATTGAAGAAACAGAAATTCTAATGCTCCGGCAAGTCCGTATTCTTTTGCTCGACATCTCGCTGATTTGAGCAAAACTCACCAGAAGACGGGATTCATATAAATATAGGAAATCTATAGAATTTTAGGTCTTTTCAACTTCAAAGATAGATTTATTGCCTGTGGCCAACCGTGTCTATACGTCGTTTGCGCATTCCGCAGCGCCGGCAATGCCGCTAAGCTAATAGAAAATCCTCGGAGTAAGACGCTTGTCCGCAAACACCATTGCCACCCGCCTTCTCGATGTCATGGAACAGGATATCCTGCCGCTGACGCAAAAAGGCGTTGCCTCTGGAAACAAGGTATTCGGCGCGGCGATCCTTCGCAAGTCCGACCTGTCGCTGGTAGTCGCCGAAACCAACAATGAGCTGGAAAATCCGCTCTGGCACGGCGAAGTGCATGCGCTGAAGCGGTTTTACGAGCTTGGCGACAAGCCCGCGACCAAGGATCTGATCTTCCTGTCGACCCATGAGCCCTGTACCATGTGCATGTCGGCGATCACCTGGGCCGGCTTCGACAACTTCTATTATTTCTTCAGCCATGAAGATTCCCGCGACGCCTTCGCGATCCCGCATGACTTGCTGATCCTGAAAGAGGTCTTCGGACTGGAGCCCGGCGGTTATCGCCGGCAGAACGCCTTCTGGAACAGTTTTGCCGTTGCCGATCTGGTGGAAACGGAAAAGGATCCGCTGAAGACGGCGCTCAAGGAACAGACGGCACGCATCAAGGCCGCCTACACCGCTCTCTCCGACAGCTATCAGTCGTCCAAGGGCGACAACGACATTCCGCTGAACTGAACAAGGCCGGACCACAGAGATCTCCATGGAAGCATCACAAGACATATCCCGCCTGATCGAGATCATGGCGGCGCTGCGCAATCCTCAGACTGGTTGCCCCTGGGATATCGTCCAGACCTTCGAGACGATCAAGCCCTATACGATCGAGGAAGCCTATGAGGTTTCCGATGCGATCGAGCGCAAGGATATGGATGATCTCTGCGACGAACTGGGCGATCTTCTGTTGCAGGTAGTCTTCCACGCCCGCATGGCGGAGGAAGCAGGTGACTTCTCCTTCGGCGACGTCGTCGAGGCCATCACCCGCAAGATGATACGCCGGCATCCGCATGTCTTTGCCGTTTCGGACGCAGATACGGCGGGCGCGGTGAAGCTGCAATGGGATCAGATCAAGGCCGAGGAGAAGCGCGAGCGCACAGAGCGCCGGGCAAAACGCGGTATCTCGGAGGATTTCAAGGCCGGTCTCCTCGGCTCCGTGCAGCGCTCATTTCCGGCTTTGACCGAGGCACTGAAACTGCAGGAACGCGCCGCCAAGGTCGGCTTCGACTGGTCCGCGCCTGAACCGATCCTCGACAAGATCGAGGAAGAGATCGGCGAATTGCGGGTCGCGCTTGCCAGCGGCGATAAGGCCAAGGTCAGTGACGAACTTGGCGACCTGATCTTCGCGGTCGTCAATATCGGCCGGCATGTGGAGACGGACCCGGAGCAGGCGCTACGCGGCACCAACACGAAATTCCGTCGCCGCTTCAATCACATCGAGACGACGCTTGAGGCGGCAGGCGAAACGCTGGAGGGAGCTTCGCTGGAGCGGATGGAAGACATCTGGCAGGCGGCAAAGGCGATCGAAAGGCAGCTCGCCGAATAAGGGCGCAAGTCCTTCCCTATTCCCAATCCTCGCGCTGCGGCTTCGGGCCGCGGCCCAAACGCCGCTCCAGTTCCGTCGCTTCCGTCTCGGTCAAGCGTACTTCCAGCTTCACCGTACCGTCCTCGTTGTCCTCACGGCTATCGACGATGGCATGATTGTAAACCCATGACAGCAGCGCCAGCTTGTCGACGGGCAGCGTGATCGTCGTCTCGGTCAGGACACCGGAAAGTCGATGGCTGATTTCGTCCATCAGACGATCGACACCCTCGCCGCTCATCGCCGATACGGCGATAACGTTTTCGGCGGTCGATGCCTTCTGGACGATAGCATCATGCGCCTCCGGCTCCAGACGGTCGATCTTGTTCCAGACTTCGAGGATGCGCTCAGCCCCTTCCGCCTCGCCGATGCCGAGATCCCCAAGGATCCGCATGACATCCGCGCTTTGTTGCTGGTTGTCTTCGTCCGAGAGATCGCGGACATGCAGGATCAGGTCAGCTTCGAGCACCTCTTCCAGCGTGGCGCGGAAGGCGGCGACGAGATGGGTCGGCAGGTCGGAAATGAAGCCGACGGTATCGGAGAGAATGACGGTACGGCCATGCGGCAGCTTCATGCGCCGCAGCGTCGGATCGAGCGTTGCGAACAGCATGTCCTCGGCCAAGACGCCGGCGCCGGTAATGCGATTGAATAGCGTCGACTTGCCGGCGTTGGTATAGCCCACCAATGCTACGATCGGATGCGGCACCTTCCGGCGCTTGGCGCGGTGAAGCTGGCGGGTACGCACCACCTGTTCCAGCTCGCGTTCCAGCCGGATGATCCGCTCCTGCAACTGTCGCCGGTCGGCTTCGATCTGGGTTTCGCCGGGGCCGCCCATGAAGCCCGCGCCACCGCGCTGGCGCTCAAGGTGGGTCCAGCTTCGAACCAGCCGGCCCTTCTGATAGTTGAGATGCGCAAGTTCTACCTGCAGCGTGCCTTCCTTGGTGGAGGCGCGGCGGCCGAAGATTTCGAGGATGAGGCCCGTGCGGTCGATGACCTTGGCGTTCCAGGCCTTTTCGAGATTGCGCTGCTGCACTGGCGTCAGCGGATGATCGACAATCACCAGACCGGCATTGAGTTCATCGAGCAGCGCGAGGATTTCCTCGATCTTGCCGGTGCCAAGCAAGGTCGCCGGACGCGGATCGTTGATCGGTACGATGGAGCCGTTGACAATATCAAGGTCGATCGCTTGCGCCAGGCCCCTGCCTTCTTCGAGGCGGCTCTCGGGTGTGCGCGACGTCGTCACCGTACCATCCGCCTGTGCCGAGCGCGAACGCGCTTGCTTCAGCACAGGCACGATGACGACAGCCCGCATATCATCCCGATGCTTTACGGCTTCCGGGATGATGGAATCATTTTTGGTATCGCGTGTCGTGATAACGGCAAATCCTAGTTAGGATGCGACTTCTTCGCTCTCGAACATCTGCATCGGCTGACCCGGCATGATGGTCGAAATCGCGTGCTTGTAAACAAGCTGCGAATGACCGTCGCGGCGCAACAGGACGCAGAAATTGTCGAAGGACGTAACAACGCCCGTGAGCTTCACGCCATTGATCAAGAAGATTGTAAGTGAAATCTTTTGCTTGCGAACAGTATTGAGAAACAGGTCCTGCAAGTTCTGAGAACGTTCCGCCATCGCGCCGATTCTTTCTTTTTTGCCGACCTAAGCCGGTGCAATATCAAGATATATTGAGGTCTCGGACAGGAGATACCCTCAATCTCTCCCGCCATCGATTGTTGGTATCAAATCGCAGTCTTTTCCGCAACGTCGAAAAAGGCTTCACGAATTTTCTCGGAAACGCTGCCCGGATGGCCATTGGCAATCGCCTCGCCATCGATGGCAATCACAGGAAAACAGATACTTGTGGCCGCCGTGATGAACACTTCGCGGGCCGCCATCATCTCTTCAACGGAGAAGAAACGCTCGATGATGGTGAGCCCGAGCCTGGCCGCGACCTCCATCAAAGTCGTGCGCGTGATGCCCCGCAGAATACCATGCTCGGCCGGGCGCGTGACCAGATTGCCATCGGGATCGACGATCCAGACATTGGTCGCGGCCCCTTCCTTCACCATGCTGTTGTGATCGATATAGATTGCCTCCTGTGCGCCGGCCTCCTTGGCCTGCTGGCGTGCCAGCGCGTTCGGCAAAAGCCCGACCGATTTGATGTCGACCCGGTCCCAGCGATTGTCACGCACGGTGATCGCCTTGATGCCATTGGCATTTTTCTTCGCGATGATGGAGGGATCTGTGCTCTTGGCGGTGACGACGATCGAGGACGGCGTGCCTTCCGGTGGGAAGACATGGTCGCGCCGGTCGACGCCGCGCGTTACCTGCAGATAGAACAGGCCGTTGCGGACGTGATTGCGGCGAAGCGTCTCGCGGATCACATGGATCAGCGCCGCACGGCCCATCGGCCAGGCAATCCGCAGCTCACCGAGCGAACGGTTGAGACGATCGAGGTGCCGGGTCAAATCGACGATCAACCCATGACGGACTTCACACACCTCATAGACGCCATCGGCAAATTGATAGCCGCGATCCTCAACGTGAACCATGGCGTCGCTGTGCTTGACGTAACGACCATTCACATAGGCTATTCTCGGCATGGCGGACCTTGCTCAGAACTTCACGAGACTACGGGCAGTTGTGCGACAGATTGTTGCAGCCGCACGAACCGCATCAGACACCGAGCGACTTCAGCTTGCGATGCAGCGCCGAGCGCTCCATGCCCACGAACTCCGCTGTGCGCGAGATATTGCCGCCGAAACGGTTGATCTGCGCGATCAGATAGTCGCGCTCGAACATTTCGCGGGCTTCGCGCAGCGGCAACGTCATGATGTGATAGTCGTTCTTGGCGGAGACCTTCGGGAGCATGTCGCCGAGATCGGTCGGCAGCATTTCCGCCGTGATCGGTGTGTCCGGGCCATCGGTGCGCGCGAGAATCATCAGCCGCTCGATGTTGTTGCGCAGCTGGCGGATATTGCCGGGCCAATCATGCGCCTGCAGCACCGCCATGGCATCGTCGCCGATCCGGCGAGAACGAATGCCGGCCTGCTCTGAAATCTGCCGCATCAACTGGTCGACGAGGAAAGGAATGTCCTCGCGCCGCTCGGCAAGCGCCGGCACCCGTACGGGCACCACGGCGAGCCGATGATAGAGATCCTCGCGGAACAGGCTTTCGGCAATCCGGCTCTCGAGATTGTAGGCGGTGGACGAGATGATGCGGACATCGACCTTGACCCGCTTCGATCCGCCGACGCGCTCGAACTGCTGATCCACCAGCACGCGCAGGATCTTGTTCTGCGTCTCGCGCGGCATTTCACCGACTTCATCGAGATAGAGGATGCCGCGATGCGACTCTTCCAGTGCACCGATCTTGCGCGGCTGACCGGGCGACCCCTCGGTGCCGAACAGGGCGACTTCCATCCGCTCGGGCGTGATCGTCGCGGCATTCAAGGCAACGAAAGGCCCATTGGCGCGCGCCGACTTCTTGTGGATCATGCGCGCCACAAGCTCCTTGCCGGAGCCGGAGGGGCCGAAAATCATCACGCGGCTGTTGGTCGGGGAGACCTTGTCGATGGTCTGGCGAAGCTGCGAGACGGCGACCGAAGTGCCGATCAGCTCGATGGCATCGCCGGTGCGGCGCTTCAGCTCCGAAACCTCGCGCTTCAGCTTGGAATTCTCCAAAGCGCGCTCCGCAATCAGGATCAGTCGGTCGGCCTTGAACGGCTTCTCGATGAAATCGAAGGCACCACGCTTGATGGCGGAGACGGCGGTTTCGACGTTGCCGTGACCGGAGATCATCACGACCGGCAGGTCTGGATGGCGCGCCTTGATTTCGTCCAGCAGCGCGAGCCCATCGAGCTTGCTGCCCTGCATCCAGATGTCGAGAAAGATCAGCCTCGGCGCCCGATCGGAGATCGCCGCGAGCGCGCTGTCGCTGTCATGGGCGGTGCGGGTCTCATGCCCCTCATCCGAAAGAATTCCCGAAACGATTTCGCGAATGTCTTCCTCGTCGTCCACCACGAGAATATCAGATGCCATAAACGCTTTCCTTGTCACTTGCTGTCTGGGCGACGATGGCTTGCTCACGGCGCGGCAGATGCACGCGGATCATGGCCCCCCTGCCCTGGTCGAAATCGGCGGGAGCATCGTGCAGTTCGAGCTGCCCGCCATGGTCTTCAATGATCTTCTTGACGATCGCGAGCCCAAGGCCAGTGCCCTTCTCGCGCATCGTCATATAGGGTTCGAGAATGCTGTGCCGGTTCTCGACCGGCAGGCCACGACCGTTGTCGACGACATCGACCGTGAAGCGGTCGCGTTCGGTATCCAGCGACGCGCGCACGAGGATTTTCGGCTCCTCGCGGGCCTCGTCGCTCGGCACACCATCGATCGCTTCGACAGCATTCTTAATGAGATTGCCGAAGGCCTGGCCGAGCATGCGCGTGTCGAACATGCCCTCCAGCCGCTCTTCTCCGAGTTCGCGCTCGAACTTGACATGGCTGTTGCCCATTTCGCGCAGGAACACGGCGTCGCGCAGGATATCGCGCAGATCGCTCGGCTCCATGGTCGGCTTCGGCATGCGGGCAAAGGACGAGAATTCATCGACCATCCGGCCGATATCGCCGACCTGCCGGATGATCGTGTCGGTGCATTGATCGAAAACGGGGCGATCAGCCTCGGCGATATTCTTGCCAAAACGACGACGGATGCGCTCGGCAGATAACTGGATCGGCGTCAGCGGGTTCTTGATCTCATGGGCGATACGGCGGGCGACGTCGGCCCAGGCGGTCGAACGCTGGGCGATGACGAGATCGGTGATGTCGTCGAGGGTGATGACGTAGGATTCGTTCGTATCGCGCGTTTCCTCGCGCGTCACCTGCACGCTGAGCGTCCGTACCGTGCCGCCGCGCACCAGACTGATCTGCTTGCGGAAATCATTGCGATGCCGCGAGGTGGCCTCGGTCACGACCTGCTCGACCTCCGGGGCAATCTCGGCGAGGTTCTTGCCGACAAGTTCGTCGCTCTTCAGGGACAGAAGCTCTTCGGCCGACGTATTGGCGATGGTGATCCGCCGATCATGCTCAACGCCGATGACGGCAGCGGTCACGCCGGAAAGCACCGCTTCGATGAAGCGGCGGCGGTCATCCACCTCGTCCTTGGCTTCGAGGATCTCGTCGCGCTGGGTACGGATCTCGGAGATCATCTTGTTGAAGGTGCGCGACAGGCTGCCGACGTCGCCATCAGCGGCGCGCACCGGCACCAGTACGTTCATGTTGCCGGAGGCGACATTGTCGGCAGCGCTGATCAGCAGCCGGATCGGTCGAACGATACGGTCAGCCACCGCGATTGCGGTCCAGATTGCCGCCAGAAGCACGATCAGGGCGAAACCGATGTAAAGTACGGCAAAGGCGATCTGCAGGGACATGCGCCCCTGTTCCATCGCCTTGTATTCGGCCGTGTTATCCTCGACCATCCGCATAGCGTTCATGACGCGCGGATCGACGGCGCGGACCGTATAGAGGAAGGCACCGGGAAGATCGTCGAGCTTGATGATCGCGCCGACGAGGTTGGTAACGCCGGGAGGGATAAGCGTCGGCTGGCCATCGGCCGAGGCGTCGAGCGCATCCTTGGGGATTGCCGGCAGCGGACGCTCTGTCTTGACATCGGCCTGGACGATCGCCGTACCGTCGCGGCGTACCAGGAAGGCGCCGAGCAGGCCGCGGCCCTTGGCCTGCCTGGTCATCAGATCGGCGAAACCGGTGCGATCGAGGCTGTAGAGCGAGCGGTTGCGTTCCAGATCGTTCGCCATGGACACGGTCTGGCCCTGAAGATAGCTGGCATTCTCCATCAGATAGGCCTGCGCGACGTTTTGCGAGGAGCTGATGATCTGCTGCGTGCGCAAAGCGAACCAGCGGTCGAGGCCGACATTCAGCGTCAGGCTGGCGACGATGGCCACGAGGATCGCGGGCGTGATCGCGACGATGGAAAAGAGAACGACAATGCGGATATGCAGGCGTGCTGCGGCACGGCCTCGGCTGCGCGCCTTGACGAGACGCGCGACCTCGCGCCCGATCAGGGCAATCAGGCCCAGAACGAACAGGCCGTTGATCACGACGGAGGTAAAGACGACCGAGGATGTGGGGGCAATGGGCGTCAGGCCCAGAAGTACCAGAAGCGTGGCAATCGCGCACGACAATGCGCCACCGGCCAGGATCAGGCCAGGAAGAGCGAAGGACGCACGACGGTCCGTCACCTTGACAACCGCCTCGTCGCTCGCCGCCGCCGACACCGCGTCCTGCTTCATTCCCAATATCTCCAGGCACAGGCGACGGTCGGCGCCTTGGCCTAATTGCAATCAGCACTGTTTCAGCGGCAGAGCGCAGCAGGCAAGGGCGGCATTGCCGCCCGGTTTCGCATCAACGCGAAACCCCTGCTTAAAATTATCGATACAACAGCCTGAAACTTCTGAACAAATTCTACTTGCGCAGGAGTCTTGCCGATGAATCGCTACCGCAAAAACCGCGAACCGGCTGCGTGACCTTTAAGCAACGCATTGTGGCGAAAATGCAACGCATCTGATCACATTGTCAAGCCGTGCGGGAGCTCCGATAGACGGAAACACCCAGTTCTCTGATCTTTTTGCGCAGCGTATTGCGATTAAGGCCAAGCAGGTCCGCAGCCTTGATCTGATTGCCGCGCGTGGCGGTCAGCGCCGCAAGGATCAGCGGGTACTCCATTTCGGTCAGCACGCGATCATAAAGACCGGGCGGAGGCAAATTGTCGCCGAAGCTGGAGAAATAACTGCGCATATTCTCCTCGACAGCCTGCGCGATCGTCATGGTGCCGGTCCGCACCGGTCCCTTCTCGATAGGGCTATCCGGTACGTCGGCGCGCAGTTCCGAATCGATGATTTCGCGGGTGATGACATCCTGCGGATAAAGCGCCATCAGGCGACGGATGAGGTTTTCGAGCTCGCGCACGTTGCCCGGCCATGGATAGGCCTTCATCAATTCCAGCGCTTCCTGGTCGAACCGCTTGGAGCCGAGCCCTTCCTTTTCCGCCTGGGTGATAAAATGGCGAACGAGATCGGGGATATCCTCGGCGCGGTCGCGCAGCGGCGGCAGGCGCAGCGGCACGACGTTGAGGCGGTAATAGAGATCCTCGCGGAAGAGGCCCTGATTGATCGCCTGCTTCAGATCCTTGTTGGTGGCGGCAACGATGCGAACGTCGGTGCGGATCGGCGTGCGACCGCCGACCGTCGTATATTCGCCTTGCTGCAGCACGCGCAGGAGACGTGTCTGGGCATCCATCGGCATGTCGCCGATTTCGTCGAGGAACAGCGTGCCGCCCTCGGCCTGCTCGAAGCGGCCGGTCGAGCGCGTCTGCGCACCGGTAAAGGCGCCCTTCTCGTGGCCGAACAATTCCGATTCGATCAGGTCGCGCGGGATCGCGGCCATGTTGATGGCAACGAAGGGGCCGTTGCGGCGCTTGCCGTAATCGTGCAGCGCGCGGGCGACAAGCTCCTTGCCGGTGCCGGATTCGCCGGTGATCATCAACGTCAGGTCGGTCTGCATCAGACGAGCCAGCACACGGTAGATTTCCTGCATGGCGGCCGAGCGGCCGACCAGCGGCATGCCGTCCTGCATATCGTCATCGAGCTTGGCGGGCTTGCGCTTCGGCTCCGACAGCGCTCGACCGATGATGGCGATCAGCTCCGTCAGGTCGAACGGCTTCGGCAGATAGTCGTAGGCGCCCTTCTCCGAGGCCTTGATCGCCGTCATGAAGGTGTTTTGCGCACTCATGACCAGGACAGGCAGTTCCGGCCGCGCCTTCTTGATGCGCGGCAGAAGGTCGAAGGCGTTTTCATCCGGCATGACAACGTCGGTTACAACGAGGTCGCCTTCGCCGGCGGAGACCCAACGCCAGAGCGTGGCTGCGTTGGATGTGATACGCACATCGTAACCGGCGCGGCTCAAGGCCTGATTAAGCACGGTACGGATGGCTGCATCGTCGTCGGCGACAAGGATCGTGGCTGTCATCGAGTAGTCCCTGTAGAGTTCGGAAAGGGGGCGTCTTCAAGTGTGATGCCTTTGGAGGCCGGCATCAGAACCCGGAAAGTGGTGCGATGGTTCTGACTGTCGCATTCGACGATGCCGCCATGGTCACCGATGATCTTGGCCACAAGCGCCAGGCCAAGACCGGTTCCGTTCGTCTTCGTGGTGATGAACGGGTCGAAGAGGTGCGGCAGGAGATCGGTCGGTACGCCCGGGCCGTTGTCGATCACGCAGAATTCGAGCGGCAGCGAGATTTTCTCGCGCGTGCCGGCGACGGAAAGGCGGATACCCGGGCGATAGGCGGTCGTCAGCATGATCTCGCCATCCGGCTTATCACCGATGGCCTCGGCGGCATTCTTCACCAGATTGAGGAAGATCTGTACGAGCTGATCCCTGTTGGCATAAACCGCCGGCAAGGATGGGTCGTAGTTTTCGCTGAACTTGATGTTGCGTGCAAAGCCAGCCTTGGCAACAGCCTTCACATGATCGAGCACGGAATGGATGTTGACCGGGACACGATCAATCGGACGCTCGTCGGAAAAGACCTCCATGCGGTCGACCAGCGAGACTATACGGTCGGTTTCGTCGCAGATCAGCCGCGTCAGCGCGCGATCGTCATCCTCCACCGACTGCTCCAGCAACTGGGCAGCGCCGCGAATGCCGGAGAGCGGGTTCTTGATCTCATGCGCCAGCATCGAGGCAAGACCGGTCACCGAGCGGGCGGCGGCGCGATGCGTCAGCTGCCGGTCGATCTTGTCGGCCATGGAGCGTTCCTGAAAGACGACCACCACGGAACCTGGCTCGCTCGAAACGGGCGCGACGTAGATATCCACGAGCTTGTCCTGGCCGAGACGCGGCGAGCTCAGATCGACACGATATTCATTGACCGGCGCACGGCGTTCGCGCACCTGATCGATCAGCGCCAGCAGCGGGCTCCCGAAGGGAATGAAGGCGGAAATCTCGTAGCGTGCCAGATGCGAGGCGCTGGCGCCGAAGAATGCCTCGGCCTCCCAATTGGCAAAGGCGATCAGGCCGGCCTCGTTGACCATGACGACCGGATTCTGGATCGCGTTGAGAACCGCCATGGCCACGGCGCCACCCGTATGCTCGGCACCGCCGGAATTGGATTTCGAGCTCATGCGGCCTCCGGGAGGCTTCGAGCGAGATCGGACCCGGCCTGTAGCGCCGCATGCAACAAGGCGGCCGCCTCTTGGCTGTCTTTCGAAGTCATGATTCTTGCCTTTTCAGCACCATTGATGGTGGGAGCGTAACGATCCAGATACCAGCCGAGATGTTTGCGGGCATGGCGAATGCCAACGGCCTCGCCATAGAAATCCAGCATCATCCGGTAATGTTCGAGAGCGATGTCGGCGATCTCGCTACGATCCGGCTCGCGATGACCGGCAAGCACGCCCGCATGCCACGGCCGCCCCTGACAGCCGCGTCCGACCATGACCGCGTCGGCACCGGAACGGCGAAGTATTTCGCTCGCGTCTTCCGGCGTGTCGACATCGCCATTGGCAACGAGCGGGATGGAAATGACATCACGCACGGCGCGGATCGCATCCCAATCCGCCCTGCCCTCGTAAAACTGCATGCGCGTGCGACCGTGGATGGTCACCAGCTGGATACCGGCCTCCTCGGCGCGGCGCGCGATATGCGGCGCATTAATGGAATTTTCGTCCCAGCCGAGCCGCATCTTCAGCGTCACGGGGACATTGACCGCCTTGACGGTCGCCTCGATCAAGCCCAGCGCGTGATCCGGATCGCGCATCAGGGCCGAGCCGGAATAGCCGCCGATCACCTTCTTGGCGGGACATCCCATGTTGATGTCGATGATATCGGCGCCGTTGTCGGCAGCGATCTTTGCCGCCTCCGCCATCCAGTGCGCCTCGCGTCCGGCCAGTTGCACCATATGCGGTTTCAGCCCCGCACTCTTCAGACGCGCCCAGGATTCGGGGGTGTCCTGCACCAGTTCACGGCTCGCGACCATCTCGGTCACGACCAGGCCGGCCCCATAGCGCAGGGCCAATTGCCGGAACGGCAAATCGGTTACGCCCGACATCGGCGCGAGGATCACGCGATTGCGGATGGGCACCGGGCCAATGGAAAACGGGGCTGCAAGCTCGGACGGAAGCAAATGATTATCTTTCAGGCACACCATGCATCTGCACTATTTTTAGACAGTCTTGAGAGGCTTGCCAAGAGGTTTCGGAGAATGCCGATATTTTTTGGGCAAATGCTGGAAAATACCCATTCGAGGCGATAGACCCTGCTGTAGTAAGATGCTGCTTTGGCGATCTTCTTAGCATGATCTTGTCCAGAAAACCGCTTCGCACTTTTTTGGGGATCATGCTGGAGCGAAGCCTTTCATCCCCGGGGGTTTATGACGCAAATGCACTCAACGCAACCGATGTCGATCGGAATCGTGATCGTTGCTGCCGGGCGCGGTGAGCGGGCGGGATCGCCCGAGGAAGGCCCGAAGCAGTATCGCGCGATCGGCGGCAGGCCGGTTATTGCGCATACGCTTGAAAAATTCGTGACATGGCCGCAAACGGCGAAGATCGTGATCGTCATTCACCGCGACGACGAGAAATTGCTGCGCTCGGCGCTGGAGACGATTGCCGATTCGTCCGGCGTCGAGATCGCATTCGGCGGCGCCACACGTCAGCAATCCGTGCTTGCGGGGCTGCGGCAGCTGGAAAAGACCGGCGTCACCCACGTCATGATCCACGATGCCGTGCGCCCCTTCTTCGATCACGACCTGCTCGACCGCGTCGCTGCAGCACTGTCCGCCGACGCGCCCGCCGTGCTGCCGGCCATGCCGGTGACGGATACGCTGAAGCGGACGGACACCGACGCGCTGGTAACGGAAACCGTGCCACGCGCCGGGCTCTACGCCGCGCAGACGCCGCAATCCTTCCGGCTCATCGATATTCTGGCGGCACACGAAAAGGCGGCTGCCAGTAACAAGACGGATTTCACCGACGATGCGGCGATTGCCGAATGGGCCGGCCTGCCGGTCACGGTCGTTGCCGGCAGCGCGGACAATGTCAAACTGACGATCAAGAGGGATATCGCCATGGCCGATGAAAAGCTTTCCGCCAGCCTGCTGCCGGACGTGCGTACCGGCAACGGCTATGATGTCCACCAGCTCGAACCGGGTGATGGCGTGACGCTCTGCGGCGTCTTCATTCCGCACGACCAGACGCTCAAGGGCCATTCCGATGCCGATGTTGCCTTACACGCGCTGACCGACGCCCTGCTCGCCACCTGCGGCGCCGGCGATATCGGCGATCACTTCCCGCCTTCCGATCCGCAGTGGAGGGGCGCACCATCGCGCATCTTCATCGAGCATGCTGCAAAGATCGTCCGCGACCACGGCGGCACGATCATGAATGCCGATGTCTCCCTGATCGCGGAAGCGCCGAAGGTCGGTCCGCACCGCGACGCAATGCGCGCCAAGCTCTCGGAATTTTTGGGAATCAGCCTCGAGCGCTGCTCGGTGAAGGCGACCACCAACGAACAGATCGGTTTCGTCGGCCGCCGCGAGGGCATTGCAGCCATCGCCACGGCAACGGTCGTCTATCGCGGCGGTAAGCCATGAGCCATTTCCCGGATGATATTCTGGCACTTGCGCGCGACATCATCAGCGATTTCGCTGCCAAGGGCCTTATGATCACCACGGCGGAATCCTGCACCGGCGGGCTGATTGCCGGCGCGCTGACGGACATTCCAGGCTCGTCGGCGGTGGTCGATCGCGGCTTCGTCACCTATACGAACACGGCGAAGATGGAGATGCTTGGCGTTCAGGAACAGGCGCTCGTGCAATTCGGCGCTGTATCGAAGGAAATTGCCCTGCAGATGGTGCATGGCGCCCTCTTCCGCTCGCATGCCGATCTGGCGGTTGCCGTGACCGGCATCGCCGGGCCGGGCGGCGGATCGGCGGACAAACCGGTTGGCCTGGTCCACCTCGCCGCCAAGACGCGCACGGGCGGCCTCATCCGTCGCGAGATGCGTTACGGTGATATTGGCCGCGACAAGGTTCGTCTTGCTACGGTGCGGACTGCGCTGGAAATGCTAATTGCGCTCGATCAGGCGTAGATCTTGCCAGCCCGCGTCTCGAAGGCATCCGTGAACATGCGAAAGGCGCGATCGAACATCGAGCCCATCAGCGCACCGAGAATGCGGCTCTTGAACTCATAATCGATGAAGAAATCAATGACACTGCCATTTTCAGCCGGCTGAAAGCGCCAGCGATTGTCGAGATATTTGAACGGCCCGTCGATATATTTCACATCGATCGCCCGCTCCGCCTTGTTGAGCAGCACCTGCGTCGTGAAGGTCTCGCGGATCGCCTTGTAGCCGACGGTCATGTCAGCCACCAGCAGGACCTTGCCGTCGCGCTCCTTGCGATTGCGGATCACCAGCCCGTCGCAAAGCGGCAGGAATTCGGGATAGCGCTCGACATCGGCGACGAGGTCGAACATCTGATCAGGTGTGTGCGGAACGGGGCGGTGCGTTTCAAACTTTGGCATGGGCCGCAATTAAGCAGGACGGGCAAGAAGATCAAGAAGCTGACGCATTTCGCCGCGGGATTTTAGCTGTAAAACTGGGACATCGGGGCCGTGCTGTGCGAGGCCGGCCAGCACCTTGGGCGCAATTTTGCGCTCCCAATCCCAGATATAGCGCAGGAATTCCCCATCGATGCGCTCGCGGCAACCCGGTGCCATGTCCGGGCGAGACCGTCCCAACCATCGCACCGCTCGCGACAGAGCGCCCCACATGCACAACCAGCGCGGCATCTGTACCCAAAGAACAAGCTCTGTGCGCGGCAATCTCAGATCAAAGCTTGACGGCGCGGTTCCATCAATCAGCCAGCGCTCCTCGGCAACCTTTGCCGCGATCAGAGCACGTTCCTCCGCCTTGTCTCTCTTTACCCAGCCCGGCAGCCAGAAAAACTCGCGATCCATCGAGGCGTAGGGCAGATCCAACTGCGCGCAGATCTTTTGCGAAAGGGTCGTCTTTCCACCGCCTGAGCAGCCCATGACGAGGATGCGATCGGTAGCCTTAAGGCGGATGGCGGCTTCGGCTATACTGTTCAATTCCTTCACATTTCACCTCTCAAAACCAGCTGATTGTATCGCTGTGAAGTCCGGCTTCAGTCAGTCGAGAAGGCCAAGAAGCTCGCGCATCTGCCGGCGGCTCGTCAATTGAAGGACAGGGATGTCCCGGCCGTGCTCGGCGAGACAGGCAATGATCCTGGGCGAATAGACTTGCTCAAACGTCCATATGAAACGCAGAAATTGCCACTCGATCTTTTCGGGGCAACCTGGCGCCATTTCCGGGCGAGTCCGCCCTATCCATTTGAACCATCTGGACACAGCTCCCCATAGGCAGAGCAGCCGAGGCATACGCACCCAGATGACGAAATGCGTCCGTGGCAGGCGCAGGTCAAACGTCGTGGTATTCGTACCATCCATGATCCAACGCTCTTCCTGGACCTTCTCCACGATGATACGTTTCCGCTCGATTTCGTCGCGCTCAGCCCAGCCGGGAAGCCAGCGGACATCTCGATCCAGCGAGACATAGGAAAGGCCGAACCGCTCGCCGATCCTCTGCGACAAGGTCGACTTGCCACCACCGGAGCAGCCGATGACGAGAATACGATCGGCTCCCCGAATAAGATCGGCTGCAAGCTCCAAGCTGTTGACTTCACTGCGCAAGATAGGCATCGCCATCTGATCCATCGCAATCTCCCCACTCAGATTCTCGACCGAAGGCGCGTTAGCAATTCATCGCCGTCGCGATAGGTTCTCAGCGTCACGACTGGCACATGCCGTCCATGAAGCGCGAGCATTTGCGTGAATTGCGGAACCTCTTCCCTTTCGAAATTCCAGATGTAGCGAAGGAAAGTCATGGTCAGCCGCTCTGGACAGCCTACCGCCATCTCTGGCCGTGTCTTGCCTCTGAAGCGCAGCCAGCGCTGGACAACACCGGATAGAGCGACACGTCGCGGCGGGCGCCGCCATAGCACGATATCGGTGCGTGGCAGGCGTAAAGGTAGCGTACCGGGGCTGTTGCCATCCATGATCCAGCGCGGTCCGGCAACCGCTTGCTCGATCAGCGCGATGGCTTCCTCGCGCGGCCGATGCTTCCATGCGGGCAGCCAGAAAATATCACGGTCCATCGACACGTAAGTCAGCCCACGCAGCTTTGCGATCGCTTGAGCCAGCGTGCTTTTGCCGGTGCCGGAGCAGCCGATGACGAGGACGCGCTCAGCGTTCTTGAGGATGGACGCCGCAGTCTCGATATCAACAACATAAGGTGGCGCTTGCGGCGCGACGATCTGCTCCACGGTCCAACTCCACATTGAATCTTGACTGGCCCAATACCGGCAACAAGCGGCGGGACGCGTCCTGTAGACCGCATAGATGATGATCTGATGACGGCACAAACGAAAACCGCGGCAAGATCGCCGCGGTTCGTTGAAAAGGCAAGAGCGTGTAAAAGCTTATTCGGCGGCGAGCAGAACCTTCTTCTCACGAGCTGCCCGTAGACGCGCAAAATCGTCACCGGCGTGGTGGGACGAGCGCGTCAGCGGGCTGGAGGCGACCATCAGGAAGCCCTTGGTATAGGCAACCGTCTCGTAGGACTTGAATTCTTCCGGGGTGACGAAGCTCATAACCTGATGATGCTTCCGGGTCGGCTGCAGATACTGGCCGATGGTCAGGAAGTCGACGTCGGCGGTGCGTAGATCATCCATCAGTTGCAGGACTTCATTGCGCTCTTCGCCGAGGCCGACCATGATGCCGGACTTGGTGAACATGGTCGGATCGAGCTCCTTGACCCGCTGCAGAAGCCGGACCGAATGGAAATAACGTGCACCGGGACGTACCGTCAGGTAGTTGCCAGGCACGGTTTCCATATTGTGATTGAAAACGTCGGGCTTGGCGGCCACGACGCGCTCCAGCGCGCCCGGCTTCTTCAGGAAGTCGGGCGTCAGGATTTCAATCGTCGTCATCGGTGAAGCAGCGCGGATCGCCCAGATCACCTTTTCGAAGTGCTCGGCACCGCCGTCGGCCAGATCGTCACGGTCGACGGAGGTGATGACGACGTGACTGAGGCCCATTTCCTTGACGGCCTTGGCAACATTTTCGGGCTCGGCCATATCGAGCGCATTCGGCTTGCCGGTCGAGACATTGCAGAAGGCGCAGGCGCGCGTACAGATCTCGCCCATGATCATGAAGGTGGCGTGCTTCTTTTCCCAGCACTCGCCGATATTCGGGCAGCCGGCCTCCTCGCAGACCGTGACGAGCTTGTGCTCCTTCACGATAGAGCGCGTTTCGGCATAGCCCTTCGATGTCGGTGCCTTGACGCGGATCCAGTCGGGCTTGCGCAGAACTTCCGTGTCCGGCCGATTTGCCTTTTCCGGATGCCTCACGCGCTTTGCGTCTGAATTGATCCTGTCGAGAATCGTGACCATGAAACGTCTACTTTCCGCCGCTTGTCCGCGGCCCATTCATCGCCGGGCGAATTTGGCGAGAAATATCAGAATGCATGCACCAATGAAACCGGTGACGAAAAAACCAAACCTTCCGCCCGGCACTTCGACATGCAGCCCCGCGAGAATGGCTGCCGCGACCACCGAGCCGGCGATACCAAGGACGATATTGAGGATGATGCCATAGCGCACCTCCATCAGCTTGCCCGCGAGCCAACCCGCGAGACCGCCGATGATGATCAAACCCAACCAGCCTACACTTACCATCGAATCCTCACGCCAATCGCTTCTTCAAGCATGATTCAGAAAGCCGCTTCGCACTTTCTGAATCAGGCTCTAGGCGATCAATCTCGCCAGCACCACCACGACAATCGCACCCACGGTCGCGTGAATGATCTCAACCACCAGCGCGCTCTCAATTCCCAGCGAGATCCCGAACCAATTGAACAGGAACCCGCCAACGAAAGCACCGATCACGCCGCTGACCAGGCAACCGATCAAACCACCGCCGCCGCCGACGATCAGGCTGGCGAGAAACCCCGCCACCAGACCGATCAAAAGAAAGACGACCCAAGCTTCCGTGCCGATAGACATGATGATTTCCTTCGCTATTTTCCACCCTCAACATAGAGGGCATGTCAGAAAATTATCAAGCGTTCAGCACGCGGCCGTAGGCGTCCAGCACGGCTTCCTTCATCGATTCAGAAACAGTCGGATGCGGGAAGATCGTGTGCATCAGCTCTTCTTCCGTCGTCTCCAGGTTCATGGCGACGACAAAGCCCTGGATCAGTTCGGTGACTTCGGCGCCGACCATGTGGGCGCCGAGCAGCTCACCGGTCTTCTTGTCAAAGATGACCTTGACCATGCCCTGATCTTCGCCGAGCGCGATCGCCTTACCGTTGGCGGCGAAGGAGAAGCGGCCGACGCGAATTTCGCGGCCCTGCTCTTTGGCCTTGGCTTCCGTCAGGCCGACAGAGGCGACCTGCGGATTGCAATAGGTGCAGCCTGGAACCTTGCTCTTGTCGGTCGGATGCACGTTCGGCAGGCCGGCGATCTTCTCGATGCAGACAACACCTTCATGCTCGGCCTTGTGCGCCAGCATCGGTGGGCCTGCAACGTCGCCGATTGCGTAGATACCCGCTACATTGGTTTTGCCGTAGCCGTCGATGACGACGCAGCCGCGATCGGTCTTCACGCCGAGCGTTTCAAGGCCGAGATTCTCGATATTGCCCTGTACACCAACGGCGGAGATCATGCGGTCGGCAACAATCTGCTGCACCTTGCCGTCTTCGGTCTCGACGTGAGCCGTGATGCTGTTAGCAGCCTTCTCGACCTTGGTGACCTTGGCCTTGGTGATGATCTTCAGGCCACGCTTTTCGAGCTGCTTGCGGGCGATGCCAGAGATTTCGGCGTCTTCGACCGGCATGATGGTCGGCATGACCTCGACAACGGTGACGTCGACACCCATGGAGCGATAGAAGCTCGCAAACTCGATGCCGATGGCGCCCGAGCCCATGACCAACAGCGACTTCGGCAGGAAATCAGGCTTCAGCGCTTCGAAATAGGTCCAGATCAGCTTGCCGTCCGGCTCAATGCCCGGCAGAGCGCGCGGACGGGCGCCGGTGGCGACGATAATGTGCTTGGCGGTGTAGGTGCCTTCGCCCTTGACGTTCTTCGGCAGCGGATGCTGCGGCTCGACAACGGGCTTGGTCGACTTGCCGACGATGATCTCGCCGGGCTTGGTGATCTTGGCTTCGCCCCAGATCACGTCGACCTTGTTCTTCTTCATCAAATAGCCGATGCCGGAGTTGAGGCGGGCTGAAACGCCGCGCGAGCGGGCAACAACCGCCTTCACATCTGCGCTCACCTTGCCCTCGAGGACGAGGCCGTAGTCCTTCAGGTGGTTGGAATGGTCAAGAATTTCGGCCGAGCGCAGCAGCGCCTTGGTCGGGATGCAACCCCAGTTGAGGCAGATGCCGCCCAGGTGCTCGCGCTCGACGATCGCCGTCTTCAGGCCAAGCTGGCCGGCGCGCACGGCGGCGACGTAGCCGCCCGGACCAGAGCCGATGATGATGACGTCGTAATTCTCAGCCATGTGTTTCCTGCCTTTTTGATGGCGGCCGGTAAAGCGTCAGCCTGCCTTGAATTGTTAGATACCCAGCATCATGCGAGCGATCGACTCCAGGCCACGACCGAGCGCCCGGGTGTTTTCGGCATCGAGATGCACGCCGTCGAGCGGCGTGGTGACGGCAACCGAAGCGCCATCGAAAAAGCCGCAACCTTCCTCGTCCGCAAGATCGCGATAGAGCGTCGCCAACTTGCCCGACTCCTCGACCCCGCCAAGGAAACTCGAGGCGAAAGCCGCATTGGCCGTTTCGGATATGACAGGCGGCGCGACGATCAGAATATCGGGGACTTCATGATCGAAACCCCATGTATGATTGCGCACGAGCTGGATCAACCGCCGCACACCCTGCATCGCCGCGAAAGCGGGACCAGCAACGACCGGCTTCATGTCGTTGGTGCCGAGCATGATGATGACGAGATCGAGCGGCGCATGCGTCTGCAGGATCGTCGGCAGCACCCTTGCGCCATTGCGGTCGCAATCGGCAAGGTGATCATCGAAAGCCGTCGTGCGGCCGTTCAGCCCTTCCGGGATGACGCGGGCCTGATCGCCGAGCGCCTTTTGCAGCACGCTCGGCCACCGATCTTCGAAGGCATGACGACCGATCGTTTCGGCGTTATAGCCCCATGTGAGCGAGTCGCCATAACACAGAACGGTCTTGGTCATTCATGCCTCCGTATGACGACAAGGCTCAGACGAGCATCCCCATCGGGTTTTCGATGTAGCCCTTGAAGGCGCCCAGGAGTTCGGCGCCAAGCGCACCGTCAACGGCGCGATGGTCGGTCGACAGCGTGACGCTCATCACGGTGGCAACGACCATTTCGCCCTTCCTGACAATCACCCGCTGCTCACCCGCACCGACGGCGAGGATGGTCGCATGCGGCGGATTGACGACGGCGGCGAAATTCTTGACGCCCATCATGCCCATGTTGGACACGGCGGTCGTACCGCCCTGATATTCCTCGGGCTTCAGCTTGCGCTCCTTGGCGCGCTTGCCATAGTCCTTCATCTCGTTGGAGATGGCAGACAGGGTCTTCAGCTCGGCGCTGCGAATGATCGGCGTGATCAGGCCGCCCGGGATGGAAACGGCAACGCCGACATCGGCATGCTTATGCTTGACCATGTTGCTGTCGGTCCAGGAGACGTTCGCGTCCGGCACGTCGCGCAGAGCCAGGGCCAGGGCCTTGATGACCATGTCGTTGACGGAGAGCTTGTAGGCCGGCACACCGTCCTTCGACTTCGGAGCGGCATCGTTGAGCTGCGTGCGCAGCGCCAGCAATGCATCCAGCTCGCAATCGACGGTGACGTAGAAATGCGGGATGGTCTGCTTGGATTCCTGCAGGCGCTTGGCAATGGTCTTGCGCATGCCGTCATGCGGCACGAGTTCGTAGGAACCGGGCTCGAACAGCTTGAGAACGGCGTCTTCCGACTGGCCCTTTGCCAAAGCGGGTGCCGGGGCAGCCGCAGGCTGGGCAGCCGGAGCGGCCTTGGCAACGCCGCCGCCAGCAGCAGCGGCTTCGATGTCCTTCTTGATCACCCGTCCATGCGGGCCGGAGCCGACGAGCGCGGTCAGATCAATGCCGGCGTCCTTGGCGAGACGACGGGCGAGCGGCGATGCGAAGGTGCGATGACCATCCGTCGCTGCCGGAGCCGACGCCACGGCAGGAGCGACTGAGGCCAACGGAGCAGGCGTTGCCGCGGGAGCGGCAGCAACCGGAGCAGCTTCAGTCTTCGGCGCAGCGGCCGGAGCCGCACCAGCGCCAGAAGCAGCCGCTGCAACATCCTCGCCTTCGCCGGCCAGAACCGCGATCAGCGCATTGACCTTGACGCCTTCTGTCCCGGCAGGAACGAGGATCTTGGCAACCGTACCTTCATCGACGGCTTCGACTTCCATCGTCGCCTTGTCGGTCTCAATCTCGGCGATCACGTCACCGGACTTGATCTTGTCGCCTTCCTTGACCAGCCACTTGGCAAGGTTACCCTCTTCCATGGTTGGCGAGAGGGCAGGCATGGTGATGTTGATAGGCATCGAAAAGCCCTCCCCTTATTTGTAGCAAACGGCTTTCACCGCATCGACCACTTCACCGACATTCGGAAGCGCCAGCTTCTCGAGGTTGGCGGCGTAGGGCATGGGCACATCCTTGCCGGCAATCGTCAGGATTGGCGCATCGAGATAATCGAAGGCCTGCTGCATGACGCGGGTCGCGACTTCCGTGCCGACGGAGGACTGCGGATAGCCTTCCTCGACGACCACCAGGCGGCCGGTCTTCTTCACGGATTCGATAACTGTCGGCAGGTCCATCGGACGGATGGTGCGCAGATCGATCAACTCGACATCGATGCCCATGGCTTCCAGCTCGGCAACCGCCTTGATGGAATAGGACATGCCGATACCGAAGGAAACGATCGTCACGTCCTTGCCGGTCCGATGAATACGAGCCTTGCCGATCGGCAGAACGAAATTATCGAGCTTCGGCACGTCGAAGTGCTGGCCGTAGAGAATTTCGTTTTCAAGGAAGACAACCGGGTTCGGATCGCGAATCGCCGCCTTCAGCAGGCCCTTGGCGTCGGCTGCCGAGTAGGGCATGACGACCTTGAGACCGGGAATCTGGCTATACCATGCAGAATAATCCTGGCTGTGCTGAGCGCCGACGCGGGCTGCAGCACCATTCGGGCCGCGGAACACGATCGGAGCGCCCATCTGGCCGCCGGACATGTAAAGCGTCTTGGCAGCAGAGTTGATGATCTGGTCGATCGCCTGCATGGCGAAGTTGAAGGTCATGAACTCGATGATCGGACGAAGACCGGCCATGGCAGCGCCGACGCCGACACCGGCAAAGCCGTGTTCGGTGATCGGGGTGTCGATGACGCGGCGAGGACCGAACTCCTGCAGCAGGCCCTGGGTGATCTTGTAGGCACCCTGGTATTCGGCGACTTCTTCACCCATGACGAAGACGTCTGGGTTGTCGCGCATTTCTTCGGCCATGGCGTCGCGCAGTGCTTCACGCACCGTCATAGACACCATTTCCGTGCCCGCCGGGATTTCCGGATCGGCAGAAGCAGCAGCCTTCGGCTGTGCCGGAACGGGAGCCGGAGCAGCGGCAGCGGCCGGCGCTTCGGTCTTGACCGGTTCGGCAGCCGGAGCAGCCTTGGCGCTGGAAATGTCGGATGCGGATTCGCCGTCCTGCAGCAGAATGGCGATCTTGGCATTGACCTTGACGCCTTCGGTGCCGGCTTCGATCAGCAGCTTGCCGATGATGCCTTCGTCGACGGCTTCCACTTCCATGGTGGCCTTGTCGGTTTCGATTTCCGCAATGACGTCGCCGGAGGTGACCTTGTCACCTTCCTGCTTCAGCCATTTGGAAAGGGTGCCCTCTTCCATCGTCGGAGAAAGGGCGGGCATGAGAATATCGATGGGCATGGTTCGTCCCTCCCTGATTCAGAGCAGAATGTCGGTGTAGAGCTCGGATGCATCCGGCTCCGGATCGGCCTGGGCGAAATCGGCGCTGTCGGCGACGATGTCGCGGACGTCCTTGTCGATCACCTTCAGGTCGTCTTCCGACGCCCAACCCTTGTCCAGAAGACGGACACGAACCTGCTCGATCGGATCATGCTCGGAGCGCATCTTCTGCACTTCGTCCTTGGAACGATACTTAGCTGGATCCGACATGGAATGGCCGCGGTAACGGTAGGTCAGCATTTCCAGAATGATCGGACCCTTGCCGGAACGGCAATATTCGACCGCTTCGTCGGCGGCTGCCTTGACGGCACGAACGTCCATGGCATCAACCTGGATGCCGGGGATACCGAAGGAGGCACCGCGCTTGGAGAAGTCGGGCTGCGCAGTCGCGCGCGCCGTCGACGTACCCATGGCGTAACGGTTGTTCTCAATCACGTAGATCACCGGCAGCTTCCAGAGCTGCGCCATGTTGAAGCTTTCGTAGACCTGGCCCTGGTTGGCAGCGCCGTCGCCGAAATAGGCGACGCTGACGCTGTCATTGCCGCGATACCAGTTGGCAAAGCCGAGACCGGTGCCGAGCGAGACCTGCGCGCCGACGATGCCGTGGCCGCCATAAAAATTCTTTTCCTTGGAGAACATGTGCATGGAGCCGCCCTTCCCTCGGGAATAGCCGCCCTTGCGTCCGGTGAGCTCGGCCATGACGCCGCGGGCGCTCATGCCGGCTGCCAGCATGTGACCGTGGTCACGATAGCCGGTGATAACCTGGTCGCCATCCTTCAGGGCCATCTGCATGCCGACAACGACAGCTTCCTGGCCGATGTAAAGGTGACAGAAACCGCCGATGAAGCCCATACCGTAAAGCTGGCCAGCCTTCTCTTCGAAGCGGCGGATCAGCAGCATCTCACGATAGGCACTCAGTTCCGCATCGCGGTCAAATTCCGCGATTGCGCCGCCATTGGTTTCTTTGGCAGGCCTCGATGCTGTCTTGCGGCTGGAAACGGACGCGGATTTGCGTGGCGCCATTCAACCCTCCCTGTGTAAGTAGCCTCGTTTTATAGTGTGGCGTAACATAGGGAAGATTGCCCGCCACAGCAATGCTATAATTGCATGGCTCATATTCATCGCAAGCTATTGTTATAGCTACGAAAAATTCAATTAACTTGAATTCAGTTAATTGCGGCTATTTGTTGAAAATGACGATTTCGTCGGCCCTAGAATAGGTCAGTTGATAGCGCGCATACTGATCGAGCATATCCTTGTCCAGCGAGCCGTCGCTGAGCAGCGCCACGGCCTTTTCGAGGTGTTCGCGCTTGGCAACGAGATCGGCAAGTTCCTTGCCGCGATCGATGCGACGCTGTTCGAAAACCTCGGTGGCCTTCAGACCGTAATCGCCATGAATACAGTGATAGCCGAAATAGCTGACAAAGGCGATCGTGATGGCGGGAAGGACGAAACGACCAAATCTTCTCTTCTTATGATATTTTGTCCACATACTCGCCCGCTCGAAACGCCCTACGGAGTATGATCCCGAACCTTAGGTCCGCGCAGCGAAAATGCGAAGCGGGTTTCCGGATAAGATCATGCCAAATCAAACATCTATCGTGACTCTAGCCGGTAGAGATTAACCATCCGTTGACTCTAACGTTTCGCCACGAAAAACCGCGCCCGAAGGCGCGGTTCAAGAGATCATAGGCTTTCGAGGCGCCCGGACATTGTCCGAGCTCAAGCCTTAATCAGCCACGAAGAATGGAGCTGCCGGCATATTTTGCCTGCGGGCCGAGACCTTCTTCGATGCGGATCAGCTGGTTGTACTTGGCAAGACGATCAGAGCGCGACAGCGAGCCGGTCTTGATCTGACCGCAGTTGGTGGCAACTGCGAGATCGGCGATGGTCGAGTCTTCGGTTTCGCCGGAACGGTGCGACATGACGGCCGTGTAGTTGGCCTTGTGCGCGGTTTCGACGGCGTCGAGCGTTTCCGTCAGCGTGCCGATCTGGTTGACCTTGACGAGGATCGAGTTGGCGACACCCATGCGGATGCCGTCGCGCAGACGAGCCGAGTTGGTGACGAACAGATCGTCGCCGACGAGCTGCGTCTTCTTGCCGATCAGATCGGTGAGAGCCTTCCAGCCTTCCCAATCGTCTTCAGCCATGCCGTCTTCGATCGAAACGATCGGGTACTTGGCGGCGAGTTCGGCAAGATATTCAGCCATGGCGCCGGGCTCCAGCGTGCGGCCCTCGCCTTCCAGCACGTATTTTCCGTCCTTGAAGAACTCGGTCGAAGCGCAATCGAGGCCGAGAGCAACCTCTTCGCCTGGCTTGTAGCCGGCCTTTTCGATCGACTTCATGATGAAGTCGAGGGCAGCAGGAGCGCTGGAGAGACCAGGCGCGAAACCGCCTTCGTCGCCGACATTGGTATTGTGGCCCTGGGACGCCAGTTCCTTCTTGAGGACGTGGAAGATTTCCGAGCCAATACGCACGGCGTCGCGGAAAGTGTCCGCGCCGACCGGCAGGATCATGAATTCCTGGAAATCGATCGGATTGTCGGCATGGGCGCCGCCGTTGATGATGTTCATCATCGGAACCGGCAGCAGGCGGGCATGAGCACCGCCGACATAGCGGTAAAGAGGCAGGTTTGCGCTCTGGGCGGCAGCCTTGGCGACGGCGAGCGATACGCCGAGGATGGCGTTGGCGCCGATGCGCGACTTGTTCGGCGTGCCGTCAAGCTCGATCATGATGTCGTCGATCTGGATCTGGTTTTCAGCGTCCATGCCGCCGATCGCGTCGAAGATCTCGGTATTGACGGCTTCGACGGCCTTTTCGACACCCTTGCCGTGGTAGCGCTTGCCACCGTCACGAAGTTCGACGGCTTCATGCGCGCCGGTCGATGCACCCGACGGGACCGCTGC
The DNA here is from genome assembly GCF_058803745.1 of Rhizobium sp. GW821-FHT14E12. Classification (NCBI taxonomy): domain Bacteria; kingdom Pseudomonadati; phylum Pseudomonadota; class Alphaproteobacteria; order Hyphomicrobiales; family Rhizobiaceae; genus Rhizobium; species Rhizobium sp. GW821-FHT14E12. The sequence continues at coordinate 152,266 of NZ_JBXAPH010000001.1, read as the reverse complement.
GCGGCCCAAGCTGCCATCTTCGAGGTAGACATCGACTTCAACAGTCGGATTGCCACGGCTGTCGAGAATCTCGCGGGCGATAATGTCGGTGATTGCGGTCATGATAGCTTCCTGCTCGCTGGGTTATAAATCGATTGAAATCGTCTTAATCGAAGTCGCGGAAATTACAATGCCGCTCCGCACCTCGATCTGGCGCTCCAACAGGCCGCGTATAGCAAGTTCATGTCAGCCTGTTGAATGCCGCTTAAAGTCTCAAGCCTTGGCGATGGCGTCGAAGGCCAGCAGCTTCTCCAGAAGCTGCGGCATGTCTTTCAGATAAACCATGTTCGGACCATCGGACGGTGCGTTGTCCGGATCCTCATGCGTCTCGACGAAAACACCGGCAACGCCGACGGCAACGGCGGCGCGTGCCAGCGTCTCGACGAACCGGCGGTCACCGCCCGTCGAACCACCCTGCCCGCCCGGCTGCTGCACGGAATGAGTCGCATCGAAAATCACTGGAGCGCCCATGGCCGCCATGATCGGCAGCGAGCGCATGTCGGAGACCAGCGTGTTGTAACCGAAGGAGGCACCGCGCTCGCAGAGCATGATGTTCGGGTTACCGCTGTCGTTCAGCTTGGCCAGCACATTCTTCATGTCCCAGGGCGCCAGGAACTGACCCTTTTTGACATTGACGACGCGGCCGGTCTTGGCGGCGGCGACGAGAAGATCGGTCTGGCGCGACAGGAAGGCCGGGATCTGCAGGATGTCTACCGTCTTGGCAACGACAGCGCACTGCTCCTCGGTGTGAATGTCGGACAGGACCGGAAAGCCATATTCCTTCTTCAGATCAGCAAAGACTTCCATGGCCTTTTCCAGGCCGATGCCGCGCTTGCCGGACAGCGAAGTGCGGTTCGCCTTGTCATAGGAAGACTTGTAGACAAGGCCGATACCGAGCTTGCCGCAAAGTTCCTTCAGAACGCCGGCTACCATGAAGGCATGATCGCGGCTTTCCATCTGGCAGGGGCCGGCAATCAGCGACAGCTTGGCGGTGTTGGAAAACAGAACCTTGGATGCGCCCTCGCCGACGATCACTTCGGAATTGGTGCTCATACTATCTCCTCGAAGGCGAACAACGCGCCCTGTCCGGGGGCGGGCTTTGCCAGAATACGATTGTTCTTACGCGTGTATGTGACGCCGTTAGCAGCCAAATGCGACGATGTCACGGAAAGATCGCGCGTCTTGAAAAGGATTGCGCGCGCCCGAAGGCCGGGATCGCCCGCCGGCAAGGGAAAATCGTAAAAGGCTTCCATGCCTTGCGGGGTCAGGAGCTCTATCCGAGCATTCGCCGTCTCAATCGTCAGCCCGAAGGAATGTTCCGATATCTTCGGCCTATCGACAACCTGCTCGAAGAAACCCCGGAATGCCGCCGGCTTCGGCGTCGACAAGGCTATGCGCGCAATGCCAGTCACACCATTGGCATGCCGCTCCAGGGCGCTGCGATCCGCCGGCAAAGGATTGATGCGCTGGGCGCAGAAAGCATAAAAATCCGGCGACCGCAGATCGGCCGCGAAAGCGAGACGGAAGCCGGCGATCGTTTCAGAGCCATCCGGCATACGCATCGGCCGTTCGAAATTCAGCATCCGCCCGGCCGACAGGGCGTTTGCCTGGAAACGCTTGTCGTCAACGGCCGCATCTTCCGTGCCGAAAACCACGGCCGAAAAACCTTCTTCGCCGAGACGAAAACGATAGGCCTGGTCACGGGCAACGAAAACATTGCCTTCTTCGATGCTCGTTTCGTATTGCTCGTGCGACGCGACGCCCAGGGGCTCCAGATAAGTCTTGTCGGAAAAGAACACGCAAGCATTCTCGGTGCCGAAGGGATGGCGCGCGTCGGCGGCGACTGTAAAACCGAGCTTGCCCAGCCGTTCCCGCGCCATGGCAATATTGACCGTCGGCAGAACGAGATGATCCAGCGGATGCGGCGATGAAACCATGGTTTCCCCCTTAGTGCTCGCCGCAGGTTTGCGCTCTTCCGACGCTCAATTCAAGATGAAAACGCAGCGTTTAAAACCAGGCAGATCGCAAATGGGAGGGCTCGTTATCGAATGCCTTGCAATTGCGCGGAAGTCGGGATTGCTCCGGGTTTCAGTGATCATGCAAAGATAGCCGGCTCCCATTCCCGCAGAATCGATCATGGTCGATTTCCGCATCTGTTTCATTGATCCGCGCTGAAATACTCCGTGGTTCCGCCTACTAGGGACTTGTTATGTTCCCCTTTATTTAATGCGCCGGCAAAACATTCATCGAAAATTAGGGACTTGCGGAACACATATGGAACATATAGTGTCCGTTCTGGATTTGTTTCACGACACCTTCACGATTCTGGGGTTCAAATACGATGTTGACACGCAAGCAGCAGGAACTGCTTCTCTTCATTCACGAACGGATGAAGGAGTCCGGCGTTCCACCTTCTTTCGATGAAATGAAGGATGCGTTGGACCTTGCGTCCAAGTCGGGCATTCATCGTTTGATTACGGCTCTGGAAGAGCGCGGCTTCATCCGCCGCCTGCCGAATCGGGCTCGGGCGCTTGAGGTTATCAAGCTGCCGGAAGCCTATAGCCCGAGCCTGCAGCCGCGTCGCGGCTTCTCGCCGAGCGTCATCGAAGGCAGCCTGGGCAAACCCCAGCCCGTACAGCCGCCCGCCCCCGCCAAGCCGGCGAACGACGAGAACAACAGCGCCGTTTCCGTGCCGGTCATGGGTCGCATCGCTGCCGGTGTTCCGATCTCGGCCATTCAGAACAACACCCACGATATCACCGTCCCCGCCGACATGCTTGGCTCCGGCGAGCATTATGCGCTTGAGGTCAAGGGCGACTCGATGATCGATGCCGGTATCTTCGATGGCGACACCGTCATCATCCGCAATAGCACCACCGCCAATCCCGGCGATATCGTCGTTGCCCTGGTCGATGATGAAGAGGCGACATTGAAGCGCTTCCGCCGCAAGGGTGCCTCGATTGCGCTCGAAGCGGCTAACCCCGCCTACGAGACCCGTATTTTCGGACCGGATCGCGTCAAGGTGCAAGGCAAGCTCGTCGGCCTCATCCGCCGCTATCACTGACAGGTGACACGGGCGCGATCGGTGCACCGAAAGCGCCCGTTCGCCAGTCATAGGCACGATGCAAATTCCATGGCCGTGCCAGGGTATCAAACGCGGTCATGGCGATTGGCTTGTCGGCACTGAGATCCATCTCGATAGATCCGGTCCGGCGGAGATTGGCTCCTGTGAAAAGCATGGCTCCGGATTTGCAACGGTCGAGACGCAACCGGATAGGAATCACGACAATATTGCCTGTGTCGCAGGCCGGACCAAGATAGGCGGCATTCTCAATGGTGACGAGTATGTCGCCATTGTCCAGCATCGCGACACACCATTCCCGCTTCTGACAGACAAACCCGCCCTGCCCCGCATTGTCCAATGCCGCGTCCATTGCCTTTCGGACGGCATTCTTTTCCTCTGAGCTCAGGCGGCGACGGGTATCCGACTTATTGATTTTGGGTAGCTGGCTGTCGGACACCAGTATCGTCGGCGGTTTGTGATCGGTTATCGACAATGCTCCTCGCCACTGGTCGAAGATGAAACTGGGCGGCTTTTCGCGATTGGTCGCCAAGGCACCGTCTCGCAGGAGTGCCACCAACGTCCCATCTTCGGAAATCATCAGGTCGGGCTTTCTGACATCCGGGCCGAGCGCGACGGCTGCGACTGTGCCGATGATCACGAGCGCACCGGCATGTCGCAGCCGCGTTCGCAACAATGTCATCAACAAGAAGCCGGCAATAACAGCCGGGAACATCCAAGGCGGCTGTCGCCCGAAAGGAATATCGCCGCCCCAGGCGGCGACCGTCGTGGCGACACCTATGACAAGCTCGAGTCCCTTGCCGGTGACTTGCCAGAATGGGCCATCGAGGCCGAATGGCATCAACAGCATTGCCGCCATGCCGAACGGCATGACGATGAAAGAGACAATCGGCATGGCCGCGAGATTGGCGGCGAGCCCGTATGTCGCCAGTCGGTGAAAATGCTCGATCGAGAAAATCGCTGTCGATGCCCCGCCGAGAAACGACGTCGACGCTATACCGCCGAAAAAGCGCGAGACGAAGAGCAGCGGGCGCAATATCCGGAAGCGGGAGAAGACGGTCTCTCGATGTCGACGCCGCGTCCAGAGCGTATAACCGGACACCAGTGCGAGGGTCGCCGCATAAGACATCTGGAAACTTGGCCCGAGTACCTGTGATGGTGACAGAACGAGAATGATGATCGCTGACAGCGCGACGTTTCGAAGGCTGATGGATGGCCGGTCGAACAGCACGGCAATCAGCATGATCGCCATCATGATGAAAGCGCGTTCGGCCGAAACGCCGAAACCGGAAATGAGGTAGTAGGCCGTCACCGTCACCAGCGCGCCGAAGGCTGCGATCTTCTTTGTCGGCCAGGCTTGCGCCACGCCAAAGAACAGGCTGAGAACATAACGCAGGCCGACATAGAAAATGCCGGCCGATAGCGCCATATTCAGACCGGAAATGGCGATGATGTGCGTAAGGCCGGCGGTGCGCAGCGCTTCGGTCGTCTCCTGCGAGATCGCTCGTCTCTCATCGGTGACAAGGGCCGCGGCAAAGGCACCGGTATCGCCGGGCAACGTCCTCCTGATCCTGTCGCCGATACTGTTGCGCAAACCCGCGAGCCAGATATCAGCCCTATCGAGAACCGACCCCTCAACGATATCAGCAGCCGGTAGCAACAATGTCGGCGTCCCATAGGCGAAGCCATTCGCGCCGATGCGGTTGAAATAGGCGCTGAAGGCAAAATCATTCAGGCCCGGCAAGGCAGGCCCGGCCGGCGGCGTCAGCCGCGCCCTGGTCTGGATGAGATCTCCAAGCTCAAAGGGTTGCGGCTGCTTGCGCACGAAGACGGTCACTCGCTCCGGCGCTCTGCGAATGGTCGGATTTTCCGTTGCGTCGAGTGCGACCACATAACGCCATCGCTCCTTGTCGCTGGACTCACGCCGCTCGACACGCCCGGTTATCGTGGTCGTCACCGCAGTATCGAGCATCACGGTCGATGCGCGCCAAGCCTCCCATTGCGCCAAAGCCATCCCGGAACACACCAGCATGCCGGCCAGAAGAAGGTGCCGGAGCCTCGGTCCGGCCTCGCGCTTGAAAAAGAAACCGACGGCGAAAATCAAGAGAGCGGCAAAGACGGCTTGCGGCGGCGGATCGGCGCCAGCAGTAAACCAGAAAATTGCGCCGATACCGATATAGACCGGCACAAGCAGGATCCCGCGGCCATAATCCGCCTCTTCTTCGATCAAACGGGAAAGGCCGGTCCTGATGCGGCCTGCCGCAAGAAGAAGGCGTATCGCGGGGGTGGCTTGATCCTGTGTCCGTGCCGGCGGCATTACCCCGACAGGAACAGGAATCGTCGCAAAGCCGCTGTTGCGATCAGCCGCAACAGCAGGATTCAGGCCGTCCATCTGCCGATCCGGTGCCTCTAAATTAGGCATGCGCCCCCGCGCCCTACGCAAAACTACAGCTATAGCGAGATTTTTGCCGTCACCGGCCGGTGATTTCAACCGAAATTATGCGTGTGGTGGATAAATCACCTCACCCGCCACGCGAGCGAGGCAATTTCATCTACCGCAGTGCCCAAAAGTTGATACCGCAATGCACAAATAGCCGTAACGATAACTTGGCATTAGGCTCTGGATCATATAGCTAATCCCTAGTCGCTTAACCTTTTGGCGCTTTTTATGGCGTCAACCCCCCGCCAAATCTTGGAGGATCAGCATGACGGAACAAAGCGCGAAACTAACTTGGGGCGAAAAGACGGTGGATCTGCCGGTGAAAACCGGAACCATCGGCCCAAGTGTCATTGATATTGGTGCCCTTTATAAGAACACCTCCACTTTCACTTACGATCCTGGCTTCACCTCGACCGCGTCGTGCGAGTCCAGCATCACCTATATTGATGGTGACGAAGGCGTTCTGCTGCATCGCGGTTATCCGATCGACCAGCTGGCCGAACACGGCGATTTCCTCGAAGTCTGCTACCTGCTTCTCTACGGTGAACTTCCGACCGCTGCCCAGAAGAAGGATTTCGATCATCGCGTGACCATGCACACGATGGTGCACGAGCAGATGAGCCGCTTCTTCACCGGCTTCCGCCGAGACGCGCACCCGATGGCCGTCATGTGCGGCTGCGTCGGCGCTCTGTCGGCCTTCTATCACGACTCGACCGACATCACCGATCCGCATCAGCGCATGGTCGCTAGCCTGCGCATGATCGCCAAGATGCCGACGCTTGCCGCCATGGCCTACAAGTACCATATCGGCCAGCCCTTCGTTTACCCGAAGAACGATCTCGATTACGCGTCGAATTTCCTGCGCATGTGTTTTGCCGTTCCTTGCGAGGAATATGTGGTCAATCCGGTGCTCGCACGCGCCATGGACCGCATCTTCATCCTGCATGCCGATCACGAGCAGAATGCCTCGACCTCGACCGTCCGCCTCGCCGGCTCCTCCGGCGCTAATCCGTTCGCCTGTATCGCCGCTGGCATTGCCTGCCTCTGGGGTCCCGCCCATGGCGGCGCCAATGAGGCAGCATTGAACATGTTGACGGAAATCGGCACGGTCGACCGCATTCCGGAATTCATCGCTCGCGCCAAGGACAAGAACGATCCGTTCCGTCTGATGGGTTTCGGCCACCGCGTTTACAAGAACTACGATCCGCGCGCCAAGATCATGCAGAAGACGGCGCACGAGGTTCTCGGCGAACTCGGCATCAAGGACGATCCGTTGCTCGACATCGCGATCGAACTGGAGCGCATCGCGCTGACCGATGAGTATTTCATCGAGAAGAAGCTCTATCCGAATGTCGACTTCTATTCCGGCATCACGCTGAAGGCCCTGGGCTTCCCCACGACCATGTTCACCGTGCTTTTCGCGCTTGCGCGTACCGTCGGCTGGATCGCCCAGTGGAACGAGATGATCGAGGATCCGCAGCAGCGCATCGGCCGTCCGCGCCAGCTCTACACCGGCGAACCGCCGCGCGAATACGTTCCGGTTTCCAAGCGTTAAGCCAAGCGACAGAACAACAAAAAACCCGGTCAGAAATGGCCGGGTTTTTTATTGGCTAAAACATCGAGGAGGACCGCCGCCGCCTTCTCTCCGGGCGGCTCTTCCGTCTGCATTCGCTCCCAGACCAGATCGTAGCCCTCCAGCATGGCCGCCCGCTCCAGCGTATCGTTCGACAGGCGTTCCATGTAACGCGCCACTTTACCGGCCCTCAACACGTCGTTGAGGAGTTCGGGCACGACGACATAATCCGCAATCAGGTTCGGCAAAGCGGCTGTCCAGACCTTGATGCGCGACATCACAAACCGGGCAAGCCACTCCGTTTTATACGTCGAAAGGACTGGCACGCCGGCAAGACCCAGCTCCAGGATCACGGTGCCGGAGGCGGCAACAGCCGCATCCGCTTCCGCGAAAGCCTTCCATTTGACCTCCTGGCCGACGAAGACATCCGGCTTGACGCTCCAGTTTTCAACAAGAGAGCGCACCAATGCTTCCTGCCGTGGGACGGTCGGCAGCAGATAGCGAATGCGATCGTTTCGCCGGCTAAGCTCCACCACTGCCTGCTCGAAAACTGGCATGAGATGGCGGATTTCCGAGGAGCGGGAGCCTGGAAGCAGCAGGATCGTCTTTTTGCTATCGGCGGCACTCACGGTGCGGAGCGCACGCTGATGGCGGGTCTCGACGAGGTTTGAGTCCACCGTCAGGCGATGACCTACATAGGTCGTCGCCGGTCCCGCCAGCCGCTGCATTGCCGCCGGCTCGAACGGCAGGATGGCCAGGACATGATCGACATAGGCGAGCATTTTCTGCGCGCGATATTCCTTCCACGCCCAGACGCTGGGGCAGACGTAATTGACGACCGGCAGGTCAGGCAACGCCGCCCGCACCTTTTTCGCGACGCGATGGGTGAAATCCGGGCTATCGATGATCAGCAGTACATCCGGCTTGGCCGCGATGATGGCATTCGCCGTCTGCCTGATGCGGGCGAGCAGCTTCGGCAGCTGCTTGATCACCTGCGCAAACCCCATGATCGACAGTTCGGAATAATCGAACAGCGATCGCAGGCCTTGCGCCTCCAGCGCCTCACCGCCGACGCCGATCAATTCCACCGGGCCGTCATAACGACGCTTCAATGCGGCGACCAGATCGCCGCCGAGCAGATCACCCGAGACTTCCCCGGCGATCACAGCGAGTTTCAGCGGTCTGTTGCTCACATGAACCCCTCCGCGCTCAGACCACGATCAATGCCGCAGACAAAAATCCCGGCTTCGTCGGCCGCCGCAATCACCGCCTCGCGCTCCAGCACCAGCGCCCTGCCCGCCTCCACCGCCACGCCGGCAAGGCCGGCCTCCTTGGCGTTCAGCACGGTCGAGACGCCAATCGAAGGCAAGTCGGCGCGCACATCCTGCTGCGGTTTGCAGAGCTTGACCAGCACGCCACGACGGCGCGTCGATATACGCCCTTCGGCACGCAGGCCGGCGACGCGCTCGATCATCTTATCGGTGCCTTCGGCGCCCTCCAGCGCGACGACGCGGCCTCCGACGCTAACCGCACCCTGGCCGATGTCCAGCAGCCCCAACGCATCGGCCGCTTTCGCGCCTTGGGCGATATCTCTCAGATCTTCCTTGGATGGCGCATACTGGCCGAGGGGGCCGGTAGTCGCCAGCAGATCGGGCGCAATCTCGTGTGCGCCGACGACGCGGACACCGCCCGCTTCGATCAGGCGGATGACCATCTGAAGTACGGCATTGTCGCCGCCGGAAAGAAGGGTGCGAATGGTCGAGGGCAACTCTTTGATGACCCGCCACGTCGGATGTATCTCCCGCCAGGCTGGACGGCGTGCGACACCGCCGGACATGACGACCCGGTCGATGCCATAGCGGCGGAACACGGCTTCAAGACCGGCAAAATTGCCGACTCCAAGAGTAGCGTGATCGAAAGCGGACCAGTCGCGGTCCGCCTCGTTGGTCAATGCAAGAATGACGGGATTTTCGCCAGCCTGGCGGGCGGCTTCGGCGACATAGGCGGGCAAAAAGCCACTGCCTGCGATGATCGCCAGCCTGCCCTTGTTGTCCTGACCGCTCGCGGCCACTTCAGCCCTTGCCGCGATTGGGCGACGACAGTGCGCGATCGCTATCGGCTGCGATGAAATCAAGGATCTCCATCGCTTCCTTGCAATCGGCATACTCCTCGCGGATCGCCGCCGCATTGTCACGGATCGAGCCCTCGCCCTCAAAAATGCTCTTGTAGGCGCGGCGAACCCGGTGGATCACCGAGCGCTCGATGCCGGCGCGGGTCATGCCGACAATATTCAGGCCCGACAGGACGCCCGGATTGCCGTTCAGCATGCCGTAGGGAATGACATCGTAACTCGCAGCCGAAAGGCCGCCGACGAAGGCTTGACGGCCGATGCGGGTGAACTGATGCACCGCGCAGCCGCCGCCGAGAATGGCGCGGTCTTCAACTGTGACGTGCCCGGCCAGCATGACGTTGTTCGACATGATGACATGATTGCCGACACGGCAATCATGGGCGACATGCGAATTGGCGAGGAACAGGTTGTTGTTGCCAACGACCGTCTTGCCGCCGTAATCGGCCGTGCCGGTATTAATCGTCACGCCTTCGCGGATCGTGCAGTTCTCGCCGATATCCAGCGTCGTCTCTTCGCCACCGTGATGCACGCTTTGCGGATCCCCGCCGACGACGGCCATGGGGAATATCTTCGTACCCTTGCCGATCGTCGTCCGGCCGGTCACGACCACATGCGTCAACAACTGGACAGAATCATGCAGCACGACCTTCGGACCGACATGGCAGAACGGACCGACGACAACATTCTCGCCGATGACCGCCCCGTCTTCAACGACCGCGAGCTTATGAATGCGCGCGCTTTTTGCAATGCTGCTCATGCCTGATCCGGGTCCTTCCGTACAATCATCGCACCGATATCGGCCTCGGCAACCACCGAACCATCGACCTTGGCGTCACAATGGAACTTCCAGATCGTGCCGCGCTGCTTTTGCTTGACGACATGGAATTCCACGCGGTCGCCTGGAACGACCGGCTTGCGGAAGCGGGCATTGTCGATGGTCATGAAGTAGACGAGGTTGCCGCCAATGCCATCCTTGCGGGCACAGATCGCACCTGCCGTCTGTGCCATGCCTTCGATCAGCAAAACACCCGGCATGATCGGTGAGCCCGGAAAGTGCCCGGTGAATTGCGGCTCGTTGGCTGTGACGTTCTTGATGCCGATGGCGGAGTTATCGCTATCGATCTCGATGATCCTGTCGACCATCAGGAAAGGATAGCGATGCGGCAAAAGCTTCATAATCTCGATGATATCAGCCGACGACAGCGACGTCTTGGCGTCTTCAGTCATGCTCCGCACTCCCATCCTTCTTCTCTCTGGCCCCGGATCGCTTCGCGACCTCCGCAGCTTCTCTCAGAAAATCCCACAAGGGCCGCGCCGGAATACCCGCGAAGCGCTCGCCCGCCGGGATACTGTTCATGACGCCGCTCATGGCGCCGATCTGAACGCCATCACCGATCTGGATATGACCGTTGATGCCCGTATGGCCGCCGATCTGCACGCCATCGCCGATCACCGCACTACCGGCTATGCCGACCTGGCTGACGATAGCGCAATAACGGCCGATCCGGACGTTATGTCCGATCTGCACCTGATTGTCGATCTTGGTACCTTCACCAATCACCGTATCATCCATGGTGCCGCGGTCGATCGTCGTGTTGGCGCCAATCTCGACGTTATCCTGGATGATGACGCGGCCGATCTGTACAATCTTGATCATGCCGCGCGGGCTTGGCGCATAGCCGAATCCATCCTGACCGATACGTGCGCCATTGTGGATGATGACGCCGTTGCCGAGATAGGAGCACAGAACGCTGGCGCCGCCGCCGATCGTGCATTGGCGCCCGATCTTGACACCTGGGCCGATAATGGCACCGGCTCCGATGCGGGTTCCCTCGCCGATTTCGGCACCCGGTCCAACGACCGCGCCCGGCTCTACGCCCACATTAGCTTCGAGCTTAGCTGTCGGATCGACGAAAGCGGTTGGCGAAATCAGTGTCGGTGTCGATGTCAGCGCAACCGGACGCATGGCTTGCGGATGCAGCAATGCACCGGCCAGCGCGAAATCCGTATGTGGCTTCTTGGAAAGAATAACCGGAATGTGTTCCGGGACTAAGGAACTCAAAGTCGGCAAACAAATGATTGCCGAAGCCTTGCAGGTCTCCAGTTCCGCACGATTCTTCCGGGAAAGAATGTAGCAAACATCGCCATCGCCAGCCCGATAGACCGGCGCAATGGACTTGATGATGACGCCCGCGAAGGCCTCATCAGCAAGTTCCGCCCCAAGATGCTCGGCCAGCGCACGGAGGCTGACGCCATCATGGGGCGGGAAAAAACCGATATGTTCCATAAGCACCAGCTCCAGAACGGTGTTAAGCCCGCAGTTCTGGGCTGCCGATATCAGAACTGGTTGGCGATGCCAAACCGGAAATTCTCAACCTTGTCGTAGTCTTCCTTGAGAACCGGTACGGCATAGTCAACACGGATAACACCGAAGGGCGACGACCAGATCAGGCCTGCGCCGAGCGAGGCACGGATCGAGCTGTCATTATGCAAGACATCGCCGAACAGATTAGCCTTGTTGCCGTAGAGAGTACCCGCGTCAGCAAAGGCTGCAAGACGCAGACCGATATCCTGCGGAACACCCGGCATCGGCATGCTGGCCTCAGCCGAAGCCGTGAGGTAGGTCGTACCGCCCAGCGGATCGCCATTCGACGTGCGCGGACCGATACCGGCATTCTCGAAGCCGCGGATTTCACGGCCACCGAGCGTGAACTGATCGAAGACGTTCAGCTTGCCATCCGTCGGCATGACGTAGCCGGCACCAACCGTCAGCGAGCCGATGATATCGGCCTCATCGCTGATCATCTTGTAATAGCGCGCCTTGCCGCTCAGCTTGTAGAAGTCGGAGTCGCCGCCCAGGCCCGCATATTCATGCGTGAACTTGGCAATGATACCTTCACGCGGCAGATTTTGGTCATCCAGCGTGTTGTAAGTGAAGGTCTGCGAAACCGTCGACTGAATCCAAGGGCCGTTCTCGACCAGATTCTGGTACGGAGCGGAAAGATTGTCTTCCCAGTCATTCGTACCATCGTAGGTCAGGCGCTTGTAGTTGTAGCGCAGGGTCGTCGCGAGGTTCTCGGTAATCGGAGCCGTCACGCGCAGCGAGAAGCCCTCTTCCGAGTAATCATAGTAGTCGTCGCTCGACGTCTGGTTCTTGAAGATGTCGAAACCGGCGGCCAGACGATAACCGAGGAAATAGGGCTCGGTGAACGAGATGTTATAGGTACGATTGCCTTCCGTACCGGCGCCCGCAGCAATACGGATGTACTGACCGCGGCCGAGGAAGTTCTTTTCTTCAACCGAAGCTTCGAGCAGCAGACCACCATTGTTGCCGACTGCGTAACCAGCACCGATACCGAACGAGCCGGTCGGCTGATCTTCCACGTTGACGACAACGACGACGCGGTCCGGAGCGCTGCCCGCTGCCGTGCTGATATCAACCTTCGTGAAGTAGCCGAGCGCGTCGAGGCGACGCTTGGCGCGGGTGATCATTTCCTGGTTGAATGCATCGCCTTCGTTGATATCGAATTCGCGACGGATAACGTAGTCGCGCGTGCGGGTGTTGCCGCGGATTTCGATACGCTCGACATAGGCGCGCTCGCCCTGGTCGACCAGATATTCGATGCCGATCGTGTGGCCACTCAGGTCGCGGTTGCCGCGCGGCGTGATGCGGGCAAACGGATAGCCGGCCGAAGCGACGCGCTTGGAAATGTTCTCGATCGAGGTCTGGATGTCCTTGGCGCTATAGACATTACCCTTCTGAGTAATGACCAGGCTCTTCAGGTCCTCGGCATTGACGCCGTCAACCGTCGAAACCACATTGATGTCGCCGTAGGTATAGCGCGGACCTTCATCGACGTTGAAGTTCAGCGTGTATTCATTGCTCTGCTCGTTCAGCGTCGCATCGGCGCTGACAATGCGGAAGTCGGCATAACCGTGATTGTAGTAGAACTGACGCAGCGTGTCCTGGTCCGCCTGCTGGCGGTCGGCGCTGTAGACGTCCTTACGAGTCAGGAACGACATGAAGTTCGTCTTCTTGGTGCTGATCACCGAAGCAAGACGACCGCTGTTGTAAGCCTGGTTGCCAGAGAAGTTGATCTTGTCGATCTTGGTGCGATCGCCTTCGTTGATGACGAAGGCAACGTTGATGCGGCCCTGCGCGACCGGAACGGTCTGCGTCGTCACCTGAACTTCATTACGACCGATCGCCGCGTAGGCGTCCTTGATCGTCTTGATGTCGGCCTGCACCTGGGTTTCGCTGTAGGGACCAGCGGCATGGGTCTGTACGATCCCCTGCAGCTTATCGTCCTTGATCTTGCGGTTGCCGTTGAAAACCACGGCGTTGATCAGCTGGTTTTCCTTGACGGAAACGACCAGCGTGCTGCCGGAAACAGTCACATGCACATCGGAGAAATATCCGGTGGCATAGAGCTGCTTCACCGAACTATCGATATCACCGGGCGAGAAGCTCTTGCCAGGCTTGATCGTGAGATTGTCGCGAACAGCATCAACGCCAACGCGCTCGGCCCCCCTGACATCGATCCGTTGTATGACAGCGGCTTCTGCGACCGAGGCAGAAGCAAGGGTGATAACACCAGCGCCCGACGCAACAACACCAGCAGACAGCGCTACCGCCGACACTGCGTTCAAAAATCTTGAACCAGCCTTCATTTCACTTCTTACCTTTTTTCAGTCGTCCCCAGCCCCGGGAAGAACCCGATTCCGGCCACGTGTGTCGTTTTACCCGCTTTTGACATACAAGCAAGGGAGCAAGTTAATTTCTGTTTACTTCATTTCAAAGCGTGGCTCATTGGCCACTACAGCTTTGAAACATCGTAAATAAATCGTAATTCTTCCCTTGCTCCCCCATCAGCCTATCCTGGAGCTGATGTCGTTCCATGTCGCAAATACCATGAGTGACAAAACCATTGCGAACCCAATCCGGAAAGCGATGTCCTGCGCTCGGGCACCTAGCGGTTTTCCCCTTACTGCTTCAATCGCATAGAACATCAGATGGCCGCCATCAAGTACCGGGACCGGCATCAAATTTAATAAACCAATTGAAACAGAAAGTATGGCGGCGAATTGGAGCACCGCAGAGAAACCCAGAGTTGCCATTTGACCGGAGAGTTGCGCCACGCGAATCGGGCCGCCGAGCTGATCCGCCTTCATGTAGCCACCGATAACATTGCCGAGATATTCAAAGGTGCCGGAGATAATGTTACCGGTCTGCTTCACGCCTTCGCTGAGCGCCTGCAGTGGCCCGTATGCCTGATACCGCAGCTTGATAGGCTTCTGGCCATCGCTGATTCCAATGCTGCCGATCTCTGTCTCGTTGCCGAAGGCATCGGGTTCGGCGGCCATTTTCGGCGTGACTCTGAGGTCCCGCGTCACGCCGTCATGCTGGACGGACAATACCACCGTCTTGTCCGCTCGGGAGGCAACATAACGCTGCACCTCGCCGATGGAGCCGATGGCGCGTCCATCCACAGAAAGAATGCGATCGCCAAGCGAAATACCCGCCCCTGCGGCAGGACTATCCTGTGCAATGGTGGCAACGAGCGGATCGACCGGCGAAATACCGATGTTACCGACATCCTTCTTGTTGCCGGAGGAATCGGTCTCCGGCAACGCGGCCGGCACCATCGCAAAATCACGGGTCTGGCCATTGCGTTCGACGGTCAGGACTAGGCTCTTGCCGGGGCGATCACCGACGTAACGGGCGATATCGTAATAGGTGGCGACATTGTTGCCATCGATAGCGACGAGCCGGTCGCCGGCCTGCAAGCCCGCCCGTGCCGCCGGTCCGCCCGGCTCTACAGCCGTCACCACCGGATCGACGAGCGCGATGCCGATGCGGCCCATCTCCATCTTGTTGCCGAACTGATCCGTGTCTTCCGCAAGCTTCGGCATGATGTTGAAATCACGCTTCTGGCCATCGCGCTCGACGCTCAGCACAATATTGCGGCCGGGCCGCATACCGACATAGCGCTGCACTTCATCGAAGGTCGCGATCTTGTTGCCGTCAATGGCGACGAGACGGTCGCCAGGCTCGATCCCTGCTTCTGCGGCGGCACCGCCGCGCGTGACCATGGCAACGACCGGATCCGCGACCGTGCGGCCGTAGGCGCTGAACAGCACAGCAAAAATTGCGATGGCGAGAATGAAATTAGCAATCGGACCGGCGGCAACGGTTGCGGCGCGCTTCCAGAGCTTGGCGCCGGCGAAGGATTGGGCGCGCTCTTCCTCGGTCATGGCCGCGAGCTGATCTGTGTCGGTCTTGCTCGAGGCATCCTCGTCGCCGAAGAAACGGACATAGCCGCCGAGCGGAATGAGCGACAGTTTCCAGCGCGTGCCGTGGCGGTCGGTGAAACCGGCGATCTCCGGACCAAAGCCGACCGAGAAGGCCATGATGCGGATGCCAGACCAGCGCCCGACCAGATAATGCCCCATCTCGTGCACGAAAACGAGCAGTGACAGGACGAAAACAAACGTAATGACGTTGTTCGTCAAGAAGCCGATGATGCCTGCCACGCTACCCATGTTGATCCTGTTCGCGTTGATTTCATACACCGAGCAGGACACTGCCCAATGACATGGTCTCGCCGCTCATTGTCAGCGATATCACGATAGCCAACATAAACGCCGCAAAACAAGCAAAAATTAGTCCGTCGACTCGATCCATGACGCCGCCATGGCCGGGAATTAGATGGCTGGAGTCCTTGACGCCGAACCGGCGTTTCATGAAAGACTCGAATAAGTCGCCGATTTGGCTGCAAATCGACAGGATCAGCGCGAGCACCGGAATCCATAAACTATCCGCGGAGAAATAGCTCCAGACGACCGCCGTTCCGGCAATCACGGCGGCGATTGCGCCGCCGATGGCGCCCGACCATGTCTTGCCCGGCGATATGCGCGGCGCAAGCTTTGGTCCGCCGATGGCCCGACCAACGAAATAGGCGAAAATATCGGTCGCCCATACGGTGGCGAAAATGAACAACATCAGCACGAAGCCGCGCAGGTCATCGTCGCGAATCTCTGCCAGGGCAATGGCGGTCAGCCCGGCATAAAATATTCCGCCGGGTAGCCACCAGCTTTTGCCGCGCATGGCGACCATGATCGCTGTCACCGCGACGAAAGCGAACAGCACCTCGATGGAGTAGACCGATTCTTCCATCAGCGTTGAGCCGGAAATCAGCAACAGGCCCAGCCAGGCAAGCGCATTGCCCTGCGGATCGCGGCCATGAAGATCCGATATTGTCGACCACTCATAATAGACAAGCAGACCGATCGCCACCGCCAGCAGACGGAAGCTCAGCCCGCCATACCAGGTGGCGACAAGAACGATTGCGGCAAGAATGATGCCGGAGATAATACGCAGCCTGAGTTCGCGACTCATCAGGACCCCACGGCCGCCTGCTTGGCGGAAAGACCGCCAAAACGCCGATCGCGCGCGGCATATTTTTCCAGCGCGGAGAAGAAAAGGTCCCGGCTGAAGTCCGGCCAGTATTCCGGCATGAACATGAATTCCGAATAGGCGGCCTGCCAAAGCAGAAAATTCGACAACCGCTCTTCACCGCTGGTGCGAATGATCAAGTCGGGATCGGGAATTCCGGCCGTGTCCAACCGCGCGCCGACCAGTTCGGGGCTGATATCTTGCGGGCGCAGCCGCCCGGCCTCGACGTCCCTCGCGAGGCTGACGAGAGCGCGGGAAATTTCATCACGCGAGCCGTAGTTGAAGGCAATGACCAGCGTCAGGGCAGTGTTGTCCCTGGTGGTCTCCTCCGCCTCGATCAACAATGGCAGGATATCGCCGCGCAGATTGTTGCGGTCGCCGATCACCCGGATGCGGACATTCTGGCGATGCAACTCGGCAAGGTCTCGCCGGATAAAGGCCTTGAGCAGACCGAGGAGATCGCTCACCTCCGTCTCCGGCCGCCGCCAGTTCTCCGACGAAAAGGCAAAGAGCGTCAGATATTTTACGCCGATATCGCCGGCTGCCCGCACGGTCTCACGCACCGCCTCCACGCCCTTACGATGGCCCATGGTTCGCGGCAGTCCGCGTGCATTGGCCCAGCGCCCGTTGCCATCCATGATGATGGCAACGTGTTCGGGTATGGCAGAGAAGGTCGGAAGTGACATATGGGTCCAGTTTTGTTCGGCGGGAAAGGTTCTGGCCTCTTAATCTAGAGCACCCGCGCCGCTTTCAATATCTCGTGATCGAAAGCGCGATGCTCTAGACTGAAATCAGACCTGCATGATTTCCTTTTCCTTGTCGACTAGCAAGCGGTCGATGTCCGAAATCGTCTCATCCGTCATCTTCTGCACACGCTCGGACAAGGAGCGGCCCTCATCCTGACCGATGTCACCGTCCTTTTCGGCCTTTTTGAGACCGTCCATGCCGTCGCGGCGAACATGGCGAATCGCCACCTTTGCCTTTTCGGCATATTCGTGGGCGACCTTGACTAGCGAGCGGCGGCGCTCCTCGTTGAGTTCCGGCAACGGAATTCGCAGGTTCTGCCCGTCGATAATCGGATTGAGACCGAGGTTGGATTCACGGATCCCACGCTCGACGGCGCCGACCATCGACTTGTCCCAGACCGAGACCGACAGCATGCGCGGCTCTGGAACGGTGATATTGGCCACCTGGTTCAGCGGCATGCGCGAACCGTAGGCTTCAATCGTCACCGGATCGAGAATGTTGGCGGACGCACGCCCGGTGCGCAGCGAAGCGATATCGCTCTTGAATGCCGCAATGGCGCCGTCCATGCGGCGCTTCAATTCCTTGAGGTCAGTGCCTTCACTCATGTTTATACTCCCGTGTAATAGGCGACGCCGGGAAGGTCCGGCGCCACAGGAACGTCAGTTGTCTGATACGATGGTCTTGCGGCCGCCGCCGGTCAAGATTTCCGCGAAGCCGCCCTTTTCATGGATGGAAAAGACGATGATCGGAATGGAGTTTTCCCGTGCCAGCGCCACGGCGGCAACATCCATGACGGCGAGGCCCTTTTCGAGCACCTGGCTATGGGTTAATTGCTCGAAGCGGGTCGCATCCGGGAACTTCTTCGGATCGGCGGAATAGATGCCGTCGACCTGCGTGCCCTTGAAGATCGCCTGGGCGCCCATTTCGGCGGCGCGCAGAGCAGCGGCTGAATCAGTGGTGAAGAAGGGGTTGCCGGTGCCGCCGGCAAAGATCACCACACGGCCGAGCGAGAGGTGATAGAGCGTGGCGCGTTGCGAGAAGCTCTCGCAGATCTCCGGCATGGAAATGGCGGAGAGGACCACCGTGTCGATATCGAGCTTGCGCAGCGACGTTGCCAACGCCAGCGCGTTGATGATGGTTCCGAGCATGCCCATGTGATCGCCGGTCACGCGGTCGCCGCCCTTGGAGGCCACGGCGACGCCACGGAAAATGTTGCCGCCGCCGACAACGACGCCGACTTCGACGCCCATTGCGCGCGCCTCGGCAATATCGGAGGCAATCCGGTCGGCGACGGTCACGTCGATACCGAACCCTTGGCTGCCCATCAGAGCTTCGCCGGAGGCCTTGAGCAATACACGCTTGTAGATCGGCTGAGTCATCATGGCTCCTTGAAGTGATCGCGGGGAAGATTGTGAAAGCCGGATACACGAAGGGCATCGCGTTGTCACGCGATGCCCACGGGTTTTCCCGGATATGGTTTCACCTATCTGGGGTATGGTTTCGTTTCGTCAACAGACGAAACGAATTCGATGATCAGCCCTTGGCCACGGCAGCGACTTCAGCGGCGAAGTCGGCCTCTTCCTTCTCGACGCCTTCGCCGAGGAGCAGACGGGCCATGCCGACGACTTCGATCGCAGCGCCAGCAGTCTTTTCAGCTTCCTTGATCGCAGCACCGACCGTCAGGTCCGGGTTGATGACGAAGGCCTGCGAGAGAAGAGCGACTTCCTCGAAGAACTTGCGCATGCGGCCTTCCACCATCTTTTCGATGATGGCTTCCGGCTTGCCGGATTCGCGGGACTGCTCGATGAAGACGTTGCGTTCGCGCTCGGCGACTGCCGCATCGACTTCTTCGGCGCGGATAGCCAGCGGGTTGGTAGCCGCAATGTGCATGGCAACCTGGCGGCCGATCGACGTCAGTACGGCCTTGTCACCAACCGACTTCAGGGCAACCAGAACGCCGAGCTTGCCGATACCGTCGCCGGCAGCGTTGTGAATGTAGGTCGCCACGACGCCGTGCTCGACTTCAAGCTTGGCCGCACGACGAAGCGTCATGTTCTCGCCGATGGTTGCGATCGCGTCCTTGATGGTGTCGGCGACCGGCTTGCCGGATGCGGGATAGGTCGCAGCCGAAATGGCTTCGACCGAGCCATCGGTGGACAGCGCGACTTCGGCGATGCCGCGAACGAGCTCCTGGAAGGCATCGTTACGGGCAACGAAGTCGGTTTCGGAATTGAGCTCGACGACAACGGCCTTGTGACCGGCGCCGGCAATGGCGACCAAGCCTTCAGCGGCGGTACGGCCGGACTTCTTGTCGGCCTTGGAGATGCCCTTGGCGCGCAGCCAGTCGATCGCGGCTTCGATATCGCCGTTGGTTTCGATAAGCGCCTTCTTGCAATCCATCATGCCTGCGCCAGACTTTTCGCGCAGTTCCTTCACCAGTGCAGCCGTAATCTCGGTCATAAGCTTCCTCTTGTCGGTTCATACGGTGCGGCATGCGGTTTTGAACCGACGCGGCACCGATTTGAGGGACGAAATGTACCCGTAAGTATGACAGCGTTATGAAGCTGCGTCATACTCTGGAATTCTTGATTGGAACATGCCTGGATCTACCGCCCAGGCCATGCATTCCCTGAAACAGAACAAGGCCGCTCGAACTCCGTGAAGTCGCAAACGGCCTTGTCCCGGATGTCAATACGCTCGGGCGGACAAGTGTCTGTCCGCCGCGGGGCGTGATCAGGCTTCGGTGCCGCCTTCGACCAGGGTCGGCTCGACCGGAGCTTCGATGGAAGCGCCGAGGTCACGGCCGGATGCGCTCTGCTGGCGAGCGATGCCGTCGATGGCAGCGCGTGCGATCAGGTCGCAGTAGAGAGCGATGGCGCGCGAAGCGTCGTCGTTGCCCGGGATCGGATAGTCGATCAGGTCCGGATCGCAGTTCGAGTCGATGATGGCGACGACCGGGATGCCGAGGCGCTTGGCTTCGTCGATCGCGATCTTTTCCTTGTTGGTGTCGATGATGAACATCAGGTCCGGGGTGCCGCCCATATCGCGGATACCGCCGAGAGCCTTGTCCAGCTTTTCGCGCTCGCGCTCAAGGTTCAGACGTTCCTTCTTGGTGAAGCCCTGGGCGTCGCCATTGAGGATTTCGTCGAGCTTGCGCAGACGCTGGATGGAGTTCGAAATCGTCTTCCAGTTGGTCATCATGCCGCCGAGCCAGCGAGCGTTGACGTAGTACTGAGCCGAACGCTTTGCGCTGTCGGCAATCAGTTCAGACGCCTGACGCTTGGTGCCGACGAACAGAACGCGGCCGCCACGGGCAACGGTGTCGCTGACAACCTGCAGAGCGCGGCTCAGCAACGGAACCGTCTGGGCGAGGTCGATGATGTGGATGTTGTTACGATCGCCGAAGATGTACGGCTTCATCTTCGGGTTCCAGCGATGCGTCTGGTGGCCGAAGTGAACGCCAGCTTCCAGAAGCTGACGCATAGAAAAATCGGGCAATGCCATGCCTTTGTATCCTTTTCCGGTTGAACCTCCGCAAGGCGAACAGCATCCTCTTAGAAGATGCCACCGGGCGGAACCATCCGGATTTCTCCCGGACAATCCCATGCCTTACGTGTGGAATGCGGCTGGCCATACATTCGATTCACCGGGAATGCAAGGGCGCGGCGGAAAAAAGAGCGATTTGGACAGCTTTGGCTCGACGCTTTACTGGCAGGCCTTGGCGTCGAGCACTTCCAGCTTGGAGAGTTTGCCGGTCAGCACGAAGTCGCCATAGTCCATGGTGAGGTCGCGGGTGATGCCGTTTTCATAGAGTTTGAACGACATGCGGTAGACGGGGATCGCGTCACCCTTGGACTTCTCGTTGAAATAGGCAACGGTCACGGGCCAGAACGGCGTCTTGGCAAAGGCGCCTGCCTTGTCGGCATCGGGATCGTCGGTGGCCGGCGTCTCCGACTTGCCGACGACGGTGGTTGCGAGCAACGGCTTGTCGCCATCGTCGGAACCGTCGAAAACCTGGGCCTCGAAGAAGTTCTTCCCGAGCTTGGCATTGTGGATGATGTCGAGCATGTGCTCCGTCGGGAAGCGGCTCTGGATGAGCTCGAGCTGTCTTGGCTTGGGCTGGGTCAGGTCGACCTTGATGCCCTTCTGGTCGTCCGCCGCAGCACCGCGCACGTCCTTGTCGAGCTGGTCGTCGGTATAGGACTTGGTCTCGAAGCGGAATGTGCGCTTGGCAAGATCCTCAAACGTCGTTGTCTGCTGGTCGCTGAGGCGGGTGGTGTCGCCCGTATCGATCTGCGTGACGAAACGGAAATTGGTGGTGAAGCCGGTGCAATCGGAACCGTCGAACTCATAGACCATGCGGCCGAACATGCCGGCAATGCCGGAGCGGTCGGTGGCGTCCTTGAGTTCGAGATCGTAGACGGCGCGATGCGCGATCAGCCCGCTCGGACCAGCCGCATAGGCTACCGGTGCGCCCAGAGATGCGATGCCCAAACTCGAAACAATAACGGCAGCAAGACTCGAGCGGAACATTCATTATCTCCTGTTGGACTCGCACGCGATGTTATAAGAACGCTTTCGGCTAAAACGAGGCCGCCGGTCCCTTATATGGGAATTTAATCTTGATGCCGGATTTTTGAAGGTTTTACAACAAAACGGGAGATGAAAATGTCCAACGCTATCGATGGTCGTCTGAAGGAGCTTGGCATCGTCCTGCCGCAAGCCGCTGCGCCGGCTGCGAATTATGTTCCCTATGTCATCAGCGGCAATCTTCTTTATCTTTCGGGACAGCTGCCGATGGAAAACGGCAAGGTCGGCGTTACCGGCCATCTCGGCAAGGATGTTGACGTTGCCGGTGGCCAGCGTGCAGCCGAGCTTTGCGCCATCAATATCCTCGCTCAGGCAAAAGCGGCCCTGGACGGTGACCTCAGCCGCATCAAGCGCCTGATCAAGCTGAACGGCTTCGTCGCCTCTGTGCCGGAATTCGTCGAGCAACATCTTGTGATCAACGGCGCCTCCAATCTTCTGGCAAATGTACTCGGCGAAGCCGGCAAGCACGCACGCGCCGCCGTCGGCATGGCCGCGCTGCCGTTCAACGCCGCCGTCGAGATCGATGCCATTCTGGAAATCGCATAATGAGCAAGCTTGCCTGGCTGACTGAACGCCCCGTCGCCCATCGCGGCTATCACGACATGAACAAGCAGGTCTGGGAAAACACGCTGTCGGCCTTTTCCAGGGCGATCGAGGCAGGTTTTGCCATCGAATGCGATCTGCACTATGCCTCGGACGGCGTCCCGGTCGTCTTTCACGATGACGATCTGCAACGCGTCTGCAATCTTCCCGTCGAAGTGCGCGACCGCACGTCAGGCGAACTCGGCCTGCTGTCGATCGGCGGCACCAAGGACAAGATCCCGACACTGAAGCAGCTCTTGCGGCTCTGCGACGGCAAGGTGCCGCTGGTGCTTGAGCTCAAGGGCCGTGAAGGCGACGATGAAGGCTTTGCGGAAACCGTGCTCGAGGTGCTGGAAGGCTATAAGGGCCATGTGGCGCTGATGAGCTTCGACCATTGGCTGCTCAAGGACCTGAAGGCGCTCGAGGCCCCCTACCCGGTCGGCCTGACGGCGGAGGGAAATAAGCCAGAGACGTTTTTTAAGCATGACGAAGCCATGCAGCTTGGGCTAGACTTCATCTCGTATTTCTATGGCCATCTGCCGAACCCATTCATCACGGCGCAGCGCCAGCGCGGCATTCCGGTCATCACCTGGACCGTGCGCGACGAAGCGGCCCGTCAACACACATTTGCCAACGCAGACCAGATGACCTTCGAAGGTTTTGATCCCAGGGAGAGCCCTGCCCTCATTTCATGACAGACGAATTATCCATTCGCGTAGAACGTTCCTTCAAGAATATCGCTCCGGAGAGCTGGTCCAGGCTCGCCGGGGCGTCGAGAACGGGTACGCTGCTGCCGTACAACCCGTTCGTCTCGCATGCCTTCCTGTCATCGCTGGAAGAGTCCGGCTCCGCCACCGACAGGACGGGCTGGCTTGGCAACCATCTGCTGCTGGAAACCGATAGCGGCGAGCTGATCGGCGCCGTCCCCAGCTATCTCAAGAACCACAGCCAGGGCGAATATGTCTTCGATCATGGCTGGGCCGACGCCTTCGAGCGAGCTGGAGGGCATTATTATCCGAAGCTGCAATGCTCCATCCCCTTCACGCCGGCGACAGGCCCGCGGCTGCTGGTGGCCGAAGGTCAGGATCGCACCGCGATCCAGCCGGCGCTGGCCGAAAGCCTGAAGGAAGTGACTCGGCAGATCGGCGTCTCCTCCGCCCACATCACCTTCCTGCCGGAAGACGAGATCTCCGTCTTCGAGACGGATGGCTATCTGCACCGCACCGACCAGCAGTTCCATTTCATCAACGACGGCTACGCCGACCACGACGCCTTTCTGGAAACGCTGGCGTCGCGCAAGCGCAAGGCGCTGAAGAAGGAACGCCGCGCTGCTCTCGAGGGCGACATCAGTATCGACTGGCTGACCGGCCGCGATCTGACCGAAGGCATCTGGGACGAGTTCTTCGCCTTCTATATGGATACTGGCAGCCGCAAATGGGGCCGGCCCTACCTCACCCGCAAATTCTACTCGCTGATCGGCGAGCGCATGGCCGATGATATCCTGCTCGTCATGGCGAAGCGCAAGGGCCGCTATGTCGCCGGCGCCATCAACTTCATCGGCGGCGATGCGCTCTATGGCCGGCATTGGGGCTGCATCGAGGATCATCCCTTCCTGCATTTCGAGGTCTGCTATCATCAGGCGATTGATTTTGCGCTTAGCAAAGGGCTGAAGCGGGTCGAAGCCGGCGCGCAAGGCGAACACAAGCTCGCGCGCGGCTATCTGCCGGTCATCACGCATTCGGCGCATTATATCGGTCATCAGGGCCTGCGCCGCGCCGTTGCCGACTATCTCAAGCATGAGCGCGAGCAGGTGGAAGAGATGAGCGAGATCCTGACGGAGCACAGCCCCTTCCGCAAAGGCGAGCGGCAGGATAACTAGGGCAATTCTAGGAACAGTGTGCGGCGGTTTTCCGTCCGGAATTGCGTAAAAACAAAGAGCTAGACAAACATAATCGGAAGACGAGGAGACCCTTCATGACCAGCCCGGCCTATGACACCAGCAACATCTTCGCAAAGATCCTGAAGGGCGAAATCCCCTCTGTCCGCGTCTACGAGGACGAGCACACGGTCGCTTTCATGGATGTCATGCCGCAGTCACCCGGTCATACGCTGGTGCTGCCGAAATCCCCTTCGCGCAACCTGCTCGACGCCGATCCGGCCGCCCTTGCACACCTAATCACGACCGTCCAGAAAGTCGCCGTCGCGGTACAGGAGGCCTTCGATGCCGATGGCGTCTATATCGCCCAGTTCAACGAGCCGGCCGCCGGCCAGACGGTGTTTCATCTGCACTTCCACGTCATTCCGCGCCATGAGGGCACCGCGCTGAAGCCGCATTCCGGCAAGATGGAAGATGGTGTGGTCCTGGCGGAGAATGCCAAGAAGATCATCGAGGCTCTGGGCTGAACGGGAAAAGCAGATGATTCGCCATACCGTCGCCTTTCGCCTGAAACATGAGGCCGGCTCAGCTAACGAGATTAGCTTTCTCAAAGACGCCCTTGTTCTTGAAGCAATACCGAGCGTCCGCAACTTCGAGCAGCTTCGGCAGACCAGCCCGAAGAATGATTTTACCTTCGGCTTCTCGATGGAATTCGAAGATCAAGCCGGCTACGACGCCTATGATGCCCACCCCGACCATGTCGCTTTCGTGCGCGATCGCTGGATACCCGAAGTCGAGTCCTTCCTCGAAATCGATTACACCAATCTCTAGCGCTTTATTAGAGTATTGATATAAACATATGAAAACGGCTGCATTGTTACCAATGCAGCCGTTTTGTTTTCTCAAGCAGTCGATTGCGGCCTACTTGCGCGGCACTTTCGGTACCGTGCTGCCCTTGCGCGGTGACTTGCCTTCCTGCACATCGCTGGCGGGTGCGGCCGTCTTTGGCGACCGGCGGGCGTCCGAAGCGGTGCCTGTCTTGCCGACGCGGCTACGGGTCTTGACGGTATCGCCGTCATCTTCTTCCACTTCGACCACCGCATCGACCACCTCTGCCTCCGGCTTCGGCCGGATCGGCGCAGTTTCGGAGACGGATTCGAGCACGATGCCCGTAGTGCCATCTTCCTTCTTTCCGATGGTGACCGTGACAACGCCACCCTTCTTCAGCTTGCCGAAGAGGATTTCGTTCGCCAGCGGCTTCTTGATGTTTTCCTGGATGACGCGCGCCAGCGGACGAGCGCCCATCTTTTCGTCGTAGCCCTTTTCGGACAGCCAGGCGATCGCGTCCTCGTGCAGATCGAAGGTAACGTTCCTTTCGGAAAGCTGCGCCTCCAGCTGCATGATGAACTTCTGCACGACCTTGTGGATGACGACGGTCGGCAGCGGCGCGAACGGAATGGTCGCATCCAGACGGTTGCGGAATTCCGGTGTGAAGAGCCGGTTGAGAGCCTCTTCATCCTCGCCCGTACGCTTGGCAGAGCCGAAGCCGATGGCGGCCTTAGCCATTTCCGATGCACCCGCATTGGTCGTCATGATCAGGATGACGTTGCGGAAGTCGATCTTCTTGCCGTTGTGGTCGGTCAGCGCGCCGTGATCCATGACCTGCAGCAGGATATTGAAGATATCCGGATGCGCCTTCTCGATTTCGTCGAGAAGGACGACGCTGTGCGGATGCTGGTCGACACCGTCGGTCAGCAGCCCGCCCTGATCGAAGCCGACATAGCCGGGAGGTGCGCCGAGCAGACGGGAAACCGTGTGACGCTCCATATATTCCGACATGTCGAAGCGCAGCAGTTCGACGCCGAGCGACGAAGCAAGCTGCTTGGCGACTTCCGTCTTGCCGACGCCGGTGGGGCCGGAGAAGATGTAGCAGCCGATCGGCTTGTTCGGTTCGCGCAGGCCCGCACGAGCGAGCTTGATCGCCGTCGACAGAGCCTCGATCGCGGTGTCCTGACCGTAGACGACGGAACGCAGTTCCTGTTCGAGATTGGCAAGAACCATCTCGTCGTCCTTGGAAACCGTCTTCGCCGGAATGCGCGCCATCGTCGCGATGGTGACCTCGATCTCCTTCTCGGTGATCAGCTTGCGACGCTTCGACGGCGGCAGCAGCATTTGCGCCGCACCGGTTTCGTCGATGACGTCGATCGCCTTGTCCGGCAGCTTACGGTCCGAGATATAGCGGGCCGACAGTTCGACCGCCGACTTGATGGCATCGTTCGTGTAGCGCAGGTGATGATACTCTTCGAAATAGGGCTTCAGGCCCTTCATGATTTCGATGGCATCCTCGATGCTCGGCTCGTTGACGTCGATCTTCTGGAAGCGGCGGACGAGTGCCCGGTCCTTCTCGAAGAACTGACGGTATTCCTTGTAGGTGGTCGAACCGATGCAGCGAATCGCGCCCGAAGACAGGGCCGGCTTCAACAGGTTCGACGCATCCATCGCGCCGCCGGAGGTCGCGCCGGCACCGATGACGGTATGGATCTCATCGATGAACAGCACGGCGCCGGGATATTCTTCCAGCTCCTTGACGACCTGCTTCAGCCGCTCTTCGAAATCGCCACGATAACGGGTGCCGGCAAGCAGCGTGCCCATATCGAGCGAAAAGATCGTGGCATCGGCCAGAGCTTCCGGAACCTTGCCCTCGACGATGCGCTTGGCAAGACCTTCGGCAATCGCCGTCTTGCCGACGCCCGGGTCGCCGACATAGAGCGGATTGTTCTTCGAACGGCGGCACAGCACCTGGATGGTGCGGTTAACCTCCGAATGACGACCAATCAACGGGTCGATCTTGCCGTTCTTGGCCTTCTCGTTGAGATTGACGCAATAGGCCTTCAGCGCGTCCTGCTGCTTCTTGTTGTTGCCCTCCTCCTGCTCGCCGCGGGAGGTCGGCTTGCTCTCGGATTCGCTATCTTCGGCGCCGCGCGGCGTGCGGGTCTGGGAGGCTCCCGGACGCTTGCCGATGCCGTGGGAAATGTAGTTGACCGCGTCATAGCGGGTCATTTCCTGCTCCTGCAGGAAGAAGGCCGCATGGCTTTCCCGTTCCGCGAAAATCGCGACGAGAACGTTGGCGCCCGTCACTTCCTCGCGGCCCGAGGATTGGACATGGATGACGGCGCGCTGGATGACGCGCTGGAAGCCGGAAGTAGGCTTCGAGTCCTCGTCATAACCAGTGATCAGGTTTGAAAGTTCATTATCGACGTATTCAGTCAGCGTCTTACGGAGCGCGTCGAGATCAACATTGCACGCGCCCATGACAGCTGCGGCATCGGCATCGTCAACCAATGCCAATAGCAGATGTTCCAGCGTGGCATATTCGTGATGCCGCTCATTCGCGTAGGTCAGTGCCTGATGCAGCGCCTTCTCAAGACTAGGCGAAAATGTTGGCACGTTCAGATCCTCACTTCTTTTCCATAACACATTGCAGCGGATGCTGGTGTTGCCGGGCAAAATCCATCACCTGGCTTACCTTCGTTTCAGCTACTTCATATGTGAATATCCCGCATTCGCCGACGCCGTGGTTGTGGACATGAAGCATAATGCGGGTGGCACTCTCGAGATCCTTTTGGAAGAAACGCTCCAGGATGTGGATCACAAATTCCATGGGCGTGTAGTCGTCGTTCAAAAGCAGCACGCGGTAGAGATTGGGTTTCTTGGTCTTGGCCTTGGTGCGCGTGATCACCGAGGTTCCGCGATTGCCGTTATCCCCGTTCCTTTCGCTGTCTTTTTGCATCCGGATCGGCTCAGCGATCATTTCATTCATTCCTCAAATCATCCGGCAGAAGCTATCGCATTCCGACTTGGCAAACTGGATTGGCTAACTGACTCTGTCGGGCCGGATATCCGAACCTCTAACGTAGTTCATATTGGCGCGATTTTAAGCCCCCTGCCGGACACTGCAATCACTATTCGTTGCCAAAACGGGCAATGATCAAAAAAGTCGCTGCCACAGTCCAATAGAAACCGATAATCGAAAACGTAAAAGACCGGCCGCGCGTCGCGCAACCGGTCTTTCCTGAAATTACCAGCGGTAAGCGAAACGCTTATGCGGAGGGCGCAACCGAAGAAGCAGCCTTGCCTGCGGCCTTCGTGGCAGCGGCAATCGGCGCTTCGAAAGGCTTGTAAGCAGACTTGGCGAGATCGGCGTACATTTCGCCCAGCTTGGTCGCCTCGGCGACGAAGCTTTCATAAGAGGACTTCACGAAGCTGGTCTGCAACTCAAAAGCCGCTTCGAAGCTCTTCACGCCTGCGAGCGTCTCGAAATGCGAAACGCCATCCTGGAACGACTTCTTGGAATATTCGGCGGTTTCGGCGGCAATCGCCTGAAAGCCCTTGTTGACATCGGTATAGTTCTTCAGCGCCGTGTCGATCGCTTCCTTGCCCTTTTTATTGGCTTCATCGAAATTGAACATGTTTTCTCCGTCCCTTTGCTGATTGGCCGATAGTCGGTCTAGCAAGAGAAAACTTAAATGCAGCGCACAAATAGTCAAGTAGTCTTGTGCGTCGCAATATCTATTTAAGATTGCATTTCCGATGGAGACGCAGCGGTGGCTGGAGAGGCCGCAAGGCATCCTTCTGATTTTGCTAAAATATATTAGGCTAGTTGCAACTACAGGCTTTGGGAGAAAAATTCTTCCCTGCCCGAAAAATCCGGATTTCAGCCAAAACCATGCCAAACTTGATTCGAAATGACGAGCATTTGGATTGCTTTCGAGCGATTACTCAAAAAAAGAGCTGCATTTCGACGAAAATGCGACTCTCTTCGAGATCGGTGCAGTTCGGAAATTGGCGTCTCGATTAGAGATCCATATCCAGGATAGCCATCGAGAAGTTGTAGGAACGGTCGCCGTCTTCGTCGTCGATGTAGACAACGCCCAGGAACTCTTCACCGAGATAGACTTCCGCGGAATCGTTCTTGCGCGGACGGGCCTTGACCACCATCTGCGGGTTGAACGTGCGCTTGAAATAGGCGTCGAGCTTCTTGATTTCGTCAGGCTTCACAATTTATCTCCGCGAGGAATCTCAGGTTGGCCGCTTCTTGCATAGGAAAAGCGGCAGTGTAAAGACCGGAAGCGCGCCTTCCACCCGGGCCGGCGCCGCAAAATCCTGAACGCTTAACAGGATTTTCCTTAGATTCCGGCGCCCATGATCTGGTCGACGATGATCTTCTCAGCGAGAAGCTGATCCATGGAGCGGGAGGGCTCCGAACAGCCGGCTTCCCCAACTACCTTGGCCGGCACGCCGGCCACCGTCGTCTTCGGCGGCACTTCCTTCAGCACCACCGAGCCGGCGGCAATGCGCGAGCAATGGCCGATCTGGATATTGCCGAGAATTTTCGCGCCAGCGCCGATCAGCACGCCATGGGCGATCTTCGGATGGCGGTCGCTGCCTTCCTTGCCGGTGCCGCCAAGGGTAACGCCATGCAGGATCGAGACGTTGTCGCCAATGACGGCGGTTTCGCCGACGACCAGGCCGGTCGCATGATCGAGAAAGATGCCCTTGCCGATGCGCGCAGCCGGATTGATGTCGGTCTGGAAAACGCTGGAGGAGCGGCTCTGCAAATAAAGCGCGAAATCACGGCGGCCGCGATTGAGCAGCCAATGCGCCAGGCGATGGGTCTGGAGCGCATGGAAACCCTTGAAATAGAGAACAGGCTCCAGGAAACGCAGGCAGGCGGGGTCGCGATCATAAATGGCCTGGATATCGACGCGCAGGATCGAGCCCCACTCCGGCCAGTCGGACAGCATTTCCTCGAAGGTCTGACGCAGCAGAATGCCCTGCATGTCCGGATGGTCCAGACGTTCGCAGATCCGATAGATGACGCATTCTTCCAGCGACCGGTGATTGATGATCGTGGAATAGAGGAAGGCGGCAAGAAGCGGATCCCGATCGGCGGCAGCGCGGGCTTCCTCGCGCATGCTGTCCCAGATGGGGTCGACGACCTTGAGTGAGCCTAAGCCTTCGACCGGGCGAATGTCCGTTGCTGCGACCATTGGCGGTCTCCTGATTTCCTATTGGTAGGACATTATATAGAGTAAAAGTCCGACAACATAAATGGGTTAGGCACGTATGAGTTTTGCGCATGATTTTGCCGGCGGTCTCCTGCGTGCGAGTTGCAGCGATGGTGTTGGGACGCTTGCCATCGACAATCCCGACCGCAAGAATGCCGTCACCGCGGCAATGTGGCGCGCGATACCGCAAGCCGTCCGCATTCTGACCGACGAAGCCCATGCACATGTCATCGTCATTCGCGGTGCAGCCGGCGATTTTTCCGCCGGC
Organism: Rhizobium sp. GW821-FHT14E12; assembly: GCF_058803745.1. Lineage (NCBI taxonomy): Bacteria > Pseudomonadati > Pseudomonadota > Alphaproteobacteria > Hyphomicrobiales > Rhizobiaceae > Rhizobium > Rhizobium sp. GW821-FHT14E12. Next base: position 121,414 of record NZ_JBXAPH010000001.1, on the reverse strand, counting down.
GCCGACATTAGCGAATTCGATAGCCTGCGCAAGAATACGGAAACCGCCATCGCCTACGAGGGGCTGAACAGCGACGCCTTTACCGCCATCCGCCACTGCCGCGTGCCGACGATCGCGGCGATCCGCGGCATCTGCTATGGCGGCGGCTTCGGTATCGCCGCCGCCTGCGATCTGCGCGTCGCCGAGGAAGGCGCGCGCTTCTCGGTGCCCGCCGTCCGCCTCGGCATCGCCTACCCCGCCGATGCGGTGCAGGACATCGTCAATGCGCTCGGACCGCAGATGGCCAAGGTCGCGCTGTTCACCGGCGCACCGATGCCGGCCGGCAAGATGGTGACGGCCGGTTTCCTGCTGGAAGAGGTCGCAGCCCAAGCCTTCGACGGTGAGGTCTCGGCGCTTGCCCATGCGATCGCCGCCAATGCGCCGATCGCGCTGCATGCTTCGAAGCTAGCGGTGCGTGCGGTCGTCGAACAGGATAGCGACCTTCTGCGGGAAGCGGAGGTTATCGGCGCCGAGACTTTCGATAGTGCCGACTATGCCGAAGGCCGCGCCGCCTTCGCCGCAAGGCGCAAACCGCATTTCACCGGCAAGTGACTTGACCTATCAATCGGCCAGCCGCTCGTAGAACTCCAGGACGGCCTTCTTGAACAGCTTGTCGCCGACGGCGAGCATGTGGTCGCGGTTGGGGATATCCAGGACTTCGGCATGCGGCATCAGCGCCGCAAGTTCCTGCGCCGAGCCGGCAATGTCGTCCTTGGTGCCGACGGCGATCAGGGTCGGCTGCTCGACCTTCCCGACGTCTTCTCTTGCCGCGAGATCGCGCGAGCCCTTGATGCAGGCGGCCAGCGCCTGGCGATCGCTCTTGGTCTGATCGGCGAAGGCGCGGAACATGCGGCCGCGCTCGTGCGTGACATCGTCCAGCGACGGCGCAAGCAGCGCATCGGCTATCGGATCCCAATCACCAACGCCGTCGACCATGCCGATGCCGAGACCGCCGAGGACGAGAGACCGAACGCGGTCTGGATGCGCCATCGCCAGGAAGGTCGAAACGCGCGCGCCCATCGAATAGCCCATGACATGGGCTTCGGGAATGCCGAGATGATCGAGCAGGGCAACGGCATCCTCGGCCATGATCCAGGGATGGTAGGCATCGGCATCGTAGGATTTATCGCTTGCTCCATGGCCGCGATTGTCGATGGCGATGACGCGGTAGCCCGCATCGCCCAGCGTCTTCAGCCATCCCGGATTGACCCAGTTGGCAATTGCGGTCGAGGCAAATCCATGAATCAACAGCACCGGCGGGCCGTTCGGATCGCCCTCGTCGAAATAGGCGAGCTTCAGGCCATCATGGGTGAAGTGAGAAAAGGCGGGGACATTCAGATTCATGGCAAGGTCTTTGCAAACATCGTCTCTTTGGCGCCAAACCTTATTTTATCGGCGATATCAGGTGAACCCCGGCCCCACGAAAATCTGTGCGCCGAGCCGGACTTTCGCACTACACAATCGCCAAGAAGGATTATAAAGAAGGGCTACCAAGTCTGGCGCAACATTCATGCCATCCAAGGCAAGACGTATTCGGAGATCATCATGGCCGGCCACAATATTCCCCATTTCCAGAATGACGGCGGTCACCGCGTTATCGAGATCGGCGTGAAGGAATTCATGTGCACCGGCGCCTCGGTCCCCTATGACCATCCGCATATCTTCATCGATCTGGGTGACGAGAGCGAGAAGGTCTGCTCCTATTGCTCGACGCTCTATCGCTACAATCCGTCGCTGAAGGCAGACCAGACCAATCCGGCCGGCTGCGTTTTCCAGTTCAAGGCCGCCTGATTCTACGAGACCGGATCGGACATAGCTGAATGCCGATCAAGAGCGCCGCGATCATCGGTGCCGGGATAGCCGGCCTCACGGCGGCGCTGGCGCTGGCAAGGTACGGCATTCGCTCTGAGATTTTCGAACAGGCCGAAGCGCTGACTGAGGTCGGCGCTGGCCTGCAAATCTCTCCCAACGCTTCCCGCATTCTCGACACGCTCGGTGTGCTCGATGCGCTCCTGCCGGTCTGGCTGGAGCCGAAGGAAGTACGGCTGGTCTCCGGCTCATCCTTGCGGCCGATCGCATCCGTTCCCTGCGGGAATTTTGCTAAGCAGCGTTGGGGCTCGCCCTATGGTGCTGTGCATCGCGCCACGCTGCAAAAGGCGCTGCTCGATGCCGTGACTGCCAATCCGCTCTGCGCGCTGCATCTCGGTCGGCAAATCGACGCAACGAACCGGCAGGCGCTCGATGCGGCCATCGGCGATAAGGCGGATCTGATCATCGGCGCCGATGGAGTCTGGTCGAAGGTGCGGGCGCTGGTGCCCGGCAGCCCCTCGCCGCTTTTCTCCGGCAATATCGCCTGGCGCTTCACCATCCCCGAGGCGCTGGCTCCCTCGATCCTCGACCGAGCAAACGTTACCGCGTTTCTCGGCGCTTCGGCGCATCTCGTCTGCTATCCGATCCGGGAAAAATCCGCCTTCAATATCGTCGCAAACACGCCCGGAAGCAGCGCGAGCCACGGCTGGGATGCCACCGGCACCAAAGCACAACGCGATCATCTGCTACAGCGCTTCTCTGGCTGGAACGGCGCAATCACACGGATGCTGGAACAGCAGGAGCAACTAAGCTTCTGGCCGCTCTACGAAGCAAACGTCGGGCGCTGGCACAATGGCAAGGATGCGATTCTGATCGGCGATGCCGCGCATGCGATGATGCCCTTTGCGGCCCAGGGCGCGGCAATGGCGATCGAGGATGCCTTCGAGCTCGCCGGGACGGTCGCTTCACGCTCGCTTGGCGAGGCGCTCGACCTTTTTGAAAGACATCGTGCGCCACGAATCGCACGCCTGCGCCAACGCGCCGCCTTCAATCAATTTGCCTATCACGCCCGCGGTCCCGTGCGGCTGGCGCGCGATCTGGTTCTATCCCTGCGTCCGCCGCAAAGCCTCGCGGCGGACATGGACTGGATCTACGGCTACCGCGCCATCGGCTGATCAGGCCTCTTTTGCTGCGGCAAAGCCCTTTTCGATATCGGCCTTGATATCGGCGACGTCTTCAAGCCCGATCTGCAGGCGTAGCACCGGGCCTTCCGTCGGCACCTTGGTGACGCGCCGGTCGTTGAGTTTGACGTGCAATGCGAGGCTTTCGAACCCACCCCAGGAATAGCCGAGACCAAAAATCCGGAGTGCGTCGAGGAAGGCGTGCGCCTTGGCCTTGAATTTCTCCGGACTGTCGACGGCCAGTACAAAGGAGAAGATGCCGCTCGATCCCTTGAAGTCACGTTTCCAAAGCGCATGGCTCGGGAAGCTCGGCAAGGCCGGATGCAGGACGCGCGCGACCTCCTCCCGGCCCTCGAGCCATTGCGCTATGGCAAGCGCGCTTTCCTGATGCCGCTCCAGCCGCACGCCCATGGTGCGCAGGCCGCGCAGCACCTGGTAGGCATCGTCGGGCGCGCCGCACATACCGAGTTGACCGTGGGCGTCCAGCAATTTCTGCCAATGCGCCGCATTGGCGGAGACGGTTCCCATCAACACGTCGGAGTGGCCGGCCGGATATTTCGTTGCGGCGTGGATCGAGATGTCGACGCCATGATCGAGCGGCTTGAAATAGAGCGGCGTCGCCCAGGTATTGTCCATGGTGACAACGCAGCCATGCCTGTGAACGGCAGTCGAAATCGCGGAAATATCCTGCATTTCGAAGGTGTTCGAGCCCGGCGCTTCAGTGTGCACCAATTTGGTATTCGGCCTGATCATCTGCTCGATGCCAGCACCAATCTGTGGATCGTAGTACTCGACCTCGACGCCGAGACGCTTCAGCATGGTGTCGCAGAAGAAGCGCGTCGGCCCGTAAACCGAATCAACGACCAGTGCATGATCGCCGGCGGACAAAAAGGCCAGGAACGGCACGGTGACCGCCGCGAGCCCCGACGGCACGAGAACCGTACCTGCCGATCCCTCCAGCGCATCGATCGCCTCGCAGAGCGCATCTGTCGTCGGCGTGCCGCGCGTGCCGTAGGTATATTTCTGGTCGTGCGTCTCCATCGTCCGCGCATCGCGGAAAAGCACCGTGGACGCATGAACGACCGGTGGATTGACGAAGCCATGATAGTCGGAGGGCGAATAGCCGATGTGTGCCAAACGGGTATTGATGCCGGCGTTTTGCAGCGGTGTGTCTTTGTCTTTCATGCTTGGATATGCCTTTGGCGCTGTGGGATTTCGATTTGTGGCGGCCAAGTCAGGCGGGGTCAACCCCGAATGGTTCAGTAGTTCCTACTATTACCACCTACAGAAATACCAAAACGACAGAATTTTACGCCGTTTTCGCGCATTTTTTGACAAAACGCTGCCTAAACCGAAGCCAATTGCCCATTTTAAAGCCGCACAGAGCAAAAATGCCGGAATATTCCTCAATAATTCGGCCAATGTCTTGACCCGAAATGCATTTACGAATGAGATAGGACCACTCGCACCGGGAGAGTGAGGAACACGGTTCTCCGAGAACCTGCTTCGGGAGCGATACATTTTAACTATAAAACAAGAGACAAAGGTTGGGAAAGATGAAAAAGATTGCTCTGTCCGCATTCCTCGGAGCGGCGGCATTGGCTTACGGCGTTTCTGGTGCGTCGGCATCGACGCTGAGCGATGTGAAGGCCAAGGGATTCGTACAATGCGGCGTGAATACCGCCCTTCTTGGGTTCTCACAGCCCGATGCCTCTGGCAACTATTCCGGTTTTGACGTCGACATGTGCAAGGCTGTCGCTGCGGCTGTCTTCGGAGACGTGACCAAGGTCAAGTACACTGCCCTCAGCTCAAAGGATCGCTTCACTGCGCTGCAGTCCGGCGAAATCGACCTCTTGTCGCGCAACACGACCTGGACCCTCAACCGTGATACGGCGCTCGGCCTCAACTTCCGCCCGGTCACCTATTATGACGGCCAGGGCTTCATGGTCCGCAAGGAACTGAACGTGAAGTCGGCTCTGGAACTCTCCGGCGCCGCCGTCTGCGTGCAGTCGGGAACCACGACGGAACTCAACCTCGCCGACTACTTCAAGTCCAATAACCTCCAGTACAATCCGGTGGTCTTCGACAAGCTCGAAGAAGTCAACGCTGCCTATGACTCCGGTCGTTGCGACGTCTACACCACCGACCAGTCCGGCCTCTATTCGTTGCGCCTGACGTTGAAGAACCCTGACGACAACGTCGTTCTGCCTGAGATCATCTCCAAGGAGCCGCTTGGCCCGGCCGTACGCCAGGGTGACGACCAGTGGTTCGATATCGTCAGCTGGACCGCCTATGCTCTGATCAACGCCGAAGAATTCGGCATCACGCAGAAGAACGTCGATGAGATGAAGAGCTCGGCGAACCCGGACATCAAGCGCTTCCTCGGTGCAGAACAGGGCTCGACCCTCGGCACGGATATGGGCCTGACCAACGACTGGGCCTACAACGTCATCAAGGGCGTCGGCAACTACGGTGAAGTCTTCGACCGCAACATCGGTGCAGGCAGCCCACTGAAGATCGCCCGCGGCCTGAACGCGCTCTGGAACAAGGGCGGCATCCAGTACGCACCGCCGGTTCGCTAAGCCAGTGACCTGATTATTCGAGGAAGGCGGGAGCCGCCTTCCTCATCTAATATAACAAGCCCGAACGGGCACACCGGGGAAAAGCTCCGCATGGCAATCACAACGAATTCGCCCGAGGGCGAACGCTCTTTCGCATCGGCGATATATAATCCCAAGGTCCGCGGCCTGTTCTATCAGGTCCTTACTGTTATCATTCTGGTGGCGGCGGCCTGGTTCATCGTCCAAAACATCATCGACAATCTGCGTGCATCGAACCAGTCTTTCGGCTTCAGCTTCCTCACGGGGCGCGCCGGCTTCAATCTCGGGCAAGCGCTGCTTCCCTTTTCGAGCGATTCCACCAATACCCAAGCGCTGATTGTCGGCCTGCTCAATACGATCGTCATTTCGATATGCGGCATCATCGCCGCGACGATCATCGGCTTCCTCATCGGCATCGGGCGTCTTTCGAAGAACTGGTTGATTGCCAAGCTTTGCCAGGCCTATGTCGAGCTTTTCCGCAACATCCCACCGCTGCTGGTCATCTTCTTCTGGTATAGTGGCGTTCTGGTATTGTTGCCGCAGGCACGCGACGCCCTGCACCTGCCGTTCTCCAGCTACCTCAGCAATCGTGGCCTCGCTTTTCCGAGCCCGATCTTCGGCGCTGGGATGTGGGCTGTCGGCGCGGCCATCGTCATCGCCATCGTTGCCGTCTTCTTCCTGGCACGCTGGGCACACAGACGCCAGGCAGCCACCGGCCAGCAGTTCCACACCATCTGGGTGTCGATCGCCCTCATCGTCGGCTTGCCACTTCTGACCTTCCTCGTCTCCGGCAGACCGCTCTCTTTCGACTACCCCGTTGCTGGAAAGTTCAATCTGACGGGCGGCTTCGTCGTCGGACCGGAATTCATTTCCCTGTTCCTTGCGCTTTCCTTCTATACCGCCTCCTTCATCGCTGAAATCGTGCGTGGCGGCATACTCGGCGTAGCAAAGGGACAATCGGAAGCAGCCGGCGCACTCGGTCTGCGTTCTTCCGCCATCACCCGGCTTATCGTCATTCCGCAGGCGCTTCGCATCATCATTCCGCCACTGACCAGCCAATATCTGAACCTGACGAAAAACTCGTCGCTCGCGATCGCCATCGGCTATGCCGATCTCGTTGCCGTCGGCGGCGTCATTCTCAATCAGTCCGGCCGCGCCATCGAGGTCGTCATCATCTGGATGATCGTCTACCTCACATTGAGCATCGTCACCTCGCTGTTCATGAACTGGTTCAACGCCAAGATGGCTCTGGTGGAGAGATAATATGTCCAATACGAACCATAGTTTTGTGAGCAAAACCCTTCTTCCGCCGCAGCAGGCTCCGGCCAACGAGAAGGGTGTTGGGCACTGGATCAAAAAGAACCTGCTGGCGACGCCGAAGGACATGGTGTTGACCGTCCTCGCCATCGCCTTTCTCGCATGGGCCATTCCGCATATCGTCAACTGGCTATTCATCCAGGCGGCCTGGACCGGCGCCGATCGCACTTTCTGCGCAACGACGGTACAGGGCGGCACTCAGCCGGACGGCTGGAGCGGCGCATGCTGGGCTTTCGTTGGTGCGAAAATCAACGTCTTCCTGTTCGGTCTCTATCCGCCCGAGGAACGCTGGCGGCCAATACTCGTCATCATTCTTGCCGTTCTGACTATCGCGCCATTGCTGATACCGTCGGTTCCGAGAAAAGGGCTGAATGTCCTCCTGGCGTTCATCGTGCTCCCGATCCTGTCGTTCTTCCTGCTTTACGGCGGGTTCGGCCTCGATATCGTGGAAACCCAGAGATGGGGTGGCCTGATGGTGACGCTGATAGTCTCCTTCGTCGCGATCGCAGTATCAGTTCCGTTCGGCATCGTACTCGCGCTCGGACGACGCTCGCAAATGCCTGTGATCCGCATGCTATGCGTGCTCTTCATCGAGGTCATTCGTGGCATTCCGCTGATCACGGTGCTGTTTATGGCCAGCGTCATGCTGCCGCTCTTCCTGCCGCAGGGCTGGACGATCGACAAGCTACTGCGCGCCGTGATCGGTGTCTCGATCTTCACCTCGGCCTATATGGCTGAAGTCATCCGCGGCGGCTTGCAGGCGGTTCCGAAGGGCCAGTTCGAAGGAGCCGATTCGCTCGGCCTCGGCTATTGGCAGAAAATGCGGCTGATCGTTCTGCCGCAGGCGATCAAGCTGGTCATCCCCGGCATCGTCAACACCTTCATCGGCATGTTCAAGGACACCTCGCTGATCTCGATCATCAACATGTTCGATCTGCTCGGCATCGTCCGCCAGAATTTCTCCGATCCGAATTGGGCAAGTCCGGTGACACCGGTCACCGGTCTCATTTTTGCCGGCTTCGTATTCTGGCTTTTCTGCTTCGCCATGTCGCGTTATTCAGGTTTCATGGAACGCCATCTCGACACTGGCCACAAACGATAAAAACTGAGGGAAAATAATATGGCTGATGCCCAACCGAAAAAACTGACCATTTCCGATACGGAAGTCGCGGTTGAAATGATCAACATGAACAAGTGGTACGGTGATTTCCACGTATTGCGCGACATCAACCTCAAGGTCATGCGCGGCGAGCGCATCGTCATCGCCGGCCCGTCGGGTTCCGGCAAATCGACGATGATCCGCTGCATCAACCGGCTGGAAGAACACCAGAAGGGCAATATCTTCGTCGATGGTACCGAGCTCACCAATGACCTGAAGAAGATCGACGAAGTGCGCCGCGAAGTCGGCATGGTGTTCCAGCACTTCAACCTCTTCCCGCATCTGACGATCCTGGAAAACTGCACGCTGGCGCCGATCTGGGTGCGCAAGATGCCGAAGAAGCAGGCGGAAGAAATCGCCATGCACTTTCTCACGCGCGTCAAGATCCCGGAACAGGCGAAGAAATATCCGGGCCAGCTTTCCGGCGGTCAGCAGCAGCGCGTGGCGATTGCCCGCTCGCTGTGCATGAACCCGAAGATCATGCTGTTCGATGAGCCGACCTCGGCACTCGACCCGGAAATGATCAAGGAAGTGCTCGACACCATGGTGGGTCTCGCCGAAGAAGGCATGACCATGCTCTGCGTCACCCACGAAATGGGCTTCGCCCGCCAGGTCGCCAACCGCGTGATCTTCATGGACCAGGGCCAGATCGTCGAACAGAACTCGCCGAAGGAGTTCTTCGACAATCCACAGCACGAGCGCACCAAGCTGTTCCTGAGCCAGATCCTGCACTGATCCAGCGATTACCGGACAAACGAAACCCGTCGGCTGTGACGCAGCCGGCGGGTTTTTTATTTCATTCGGATTATCGGGCCGTTGCCACCATTAACCATCTTGACATCAGGAACAAACAAGAACATTTTGCGAACAAACAAGGGCGAAGCACAATGGCATCCGGCGAAAAATTTATTATCCTTCCCTACAAGAAGAACCGTGGAAACCTGGTTCCAGGCGAAATGCGACAGGCATCGAGCGCCGCCGGCGCAGAGAAGATCGCCTCTTCCATGTCCGCCCGCTTCATCGGCGTCGCAGCCTATTCCGTCATGGTCGACGAAGAGACCGGCGACATGACCGCCCCTCGCCTGCTTGCCCGGCACGGCGAGATTGCGGATCTGAACGCTGCTTGATATTGCTCACTAGCCAAGACCTCTCATCCGCTCGAGACAAGCCTCAGTTTTACGATCGCAGCAGCTGGCGCTACAGCGACCGCCTCCGGCGGTAGGCTGGCCGCCTGAAAAGGCATATGGCGCACCGCCCCAAACGCGATATACTATCGCCGGCTGCGCAAGACGCAGTTTTCACGAGGCGTTGGGGAACGGGGCGTGAAGAAGAGCGACAGGATAGTCATGACACTCGCGCTTCTGGGCGCGGCAATCATCATCATCAAAATGATCGGGGCGATGTCCGGATACGATCTTATCGAGATGGCGGTCAATGCGACCAGGCCGGCCGATAGCGGCGGCTGGTTGTCGGCGACGCGCTAAGGCGTGTTGCCTATATGTCGTGAGGGTTGGACAAAGAAAAGCTTGGCGACCCCTGCAGGATTCGAACCTGCGACCACCTGCTTAGAAGGCAGGTGCTCTATCCAGCTGAGCTAAGGGGCCTTTAAGCCAAGGCGCCGCGAGCTGGTCGCGGCGGGCACTACATGCCTGAAACTGCCGCCAAACTCAATGGGCGGCGTTGCAATCAACACCCGGCTCAGTGAGTCCAGGGCTGGATGCGGCTGAAGCGGAAGTTATCGGTGTAGGAGACCACCTGGCGGTTGGCATCCTTGGGAGCGATGACGCGGTATTCGATGCCCTCGCGCTGGGCATAGGCTTCGGCCTGCTCCTGCGTGTCGAAGGTCAGCTTGAGCTGCTGGCGCGTGTCGGCCGAGGAGGTGTAGCCCATGATCGGATCGATTTTGCGCGGGGTTTCCTGGTCGAATTCCAGAACCCAGAGGTGGGTCTTGGCCTTGCCGGACTGCATGGCGGTCTTTGCGGGACGGTAAATCTTGGCAGGCATCGCTGCAGCGCCTCCGAATAAGCGGGACAGCCCGCTTTCTTGCTTCTCTTGTCTTCGCCCGGCCTTTTCGGGCAGAGCGCATATGGGATTCTGCTTAGCCGCGAATCCCTTTGTTATCAAGCAAAAAGGCGGCGCAGCCTCATCTCAATCCATCGATACTTCTAGGGGATTTAAAATGGTCGGAGTGGAGAGATTCGAAATCGTAAATGCCATTGATTTTCAATGATAATTTCCACTCTTTGTAACACTGTAACGACCCAAATTCTGTCACTTTGCAGATCCCATGTAAGCGATGACCAACTCTGGACGCAAGGTCTTTTTAGGTGGGGTCAGTGGAGCATCGAAAGAAAGTGCGCCCATGCCGATGCTTTTTCCGCAACAGCTGCAAGCGCAGTGACCACACACGCAGCACCCATTATCATCGGCACGCCCGACTTGATCGCGGTATCGACCGCGAGATCAGCCTTCCTAGCCAACCATGCAAGAATCGAACTTGCGACTCTGCGAAGTGTAGATGCTTGTGCTTCTAGCTTTATCGGGTCCGGTTGGGCTTGCTGAGCCTCTGCCCGCATTTCAATGGCAACCTCGACAACAATCCGCACTTCCGAGGGCGTAATGGGATCGGGTTCGACCAGTTCCGGCGGATGATTATGACTACGCGGCGGGAGGTTTTCCTGATACGTCTGTAGCGCTGCCTCAAGGCTTTCTAATCGAGATAGCAACTCCTTTTGAAAATTTCCGGGCGCGGCGACCTGATTTGCGGACGGAACCAGCACCCCCTCCGCAAACGTAAAATCTGTTGAGGCGGTCGCCGGCCCTCCTGGCACATTCACCGTGAGAAGATTACCAGTCGAATCCGTGAGGATATTTCCGTCTGAATCCGTTAGATAAACTTCCCCAAGTGGCGGATTATCGACACGCCGAATGACGGTTTTAGTGTAGTCCTCGCCCACTCCAAGTTGATTGTTGTCCTCCTCCTCTTCCTCGTGAGCGAAGTCCGAAATATCCGGTAAGGGTTCCTCGATGGAATGGATGCCGTCGTCGTCCTGACCTTCTTGATCGGCGGAATCACGATCATGATCATCATAACCATAGTCGCTTTCGATGGGCGCCCACTCGTAGATGCCGTCACTCTGCACCTCATCCACCGCGTCCTGAATATCTTCGAAAGAAGCGAGATCCTGAAATTCGCTTTGAATCTCGTCGTCTGCATCATACGGTCCGCCGTGGTTCCAAAGAAAACCGCCCTCCCGCGTATTGTATGAAGTGTTATGGCTAGGGTCTTCATACCGCGACAGAAACCACTGCGTCATCGCTTCAACTTTCCGCGCAGCGGACAGCCTTTTGAACTGAGACGGCGTGAAACGTTGCTCGCCAATATAGTAAGAGCGTTTGCTGTTTATGTGTTGCTGCGGAGGTTCTCGAAGCTCAAAATCGTCCGGCTCCGGGTCAGGCTCATCAAAGGCATTGATGCTAAGCTGGCGCGTGAATTCACCGGGGCTAAGCCCTAACTCTGCCAAGACTTCCGGTTCAGTCTGATCACCGAAGCGGACAAGGTAGCCGTAAACCTCACCATCATTGCCGTCGATTGTCTCAAGCTCCCATTCACTGCTCTCTAACAACTCGACGTCAACACCCCACTCCGCTGCAATGGCCCCCGCTTGCCCGTTTTCATTGAACGCCATGACATTTCCTATGATTCGCTGAACGCACGAGAGATATTACGCGGTATGCGAGTAGAGAAAAGCCTGATAGTTTAACCACCGCACTGTTCTTCACGGATCAATTATCAATATAGACGGCGCTTGAAAAGATCAGGAGGAAAACATGAGAGTAATAAATGATCAATGGGAGATAACCGGGAGTAGTCTTAAGGGACGCGGGGGAATTTCATACTACGAAATTCCTGCAGTTCGCCTTACGGAGACCGGGAACGAGCCATATAGCAAGACGCACTATGATTGGCCGATTCAAATCGCCAAAAAAATGAACTTTGACTACGGCCTGTTCGTCGAAGCCTTTAAGGTTGCGCTTGAACATTTTGCCGGAAAGTATCACCCTGCGGTGGACACCGCGATGCTGGAAATTAGCATCGAAAAAGGCCACGAGTTCAACAAGCAAAAGCACCAGTAACGAGTTCTCAGAGATAACTCGCACTGCCAAGAGCATGTTGTCTAAGGATGAATGATATGGACCTTCTCGCCATGCGCCCATCAGAATGGCGTCGTCTTGATGAGGAACTTGTTCAGGTCAGTCGCCGAGCAGAGCTTCTAGACGCGCTGAATGATTTTCTGAGCAGCGTCCGCACGGATGGCGGTGCGGACACCGATCGAATTTATACGACAGCGCTTAAGCTGACGCACGCAAAGGTGTGGAACCACATCTCGCTGCGTGAATTGGCACATGCGTTAGCCGCCTCTCCTGAAGACGTAGTGTCTGTGTTCATTACTGGCCTTCCCTTTGCTGCACGCGACTCGATGATGATGGCTTCGTCTTGAAACATTCGACCGGGCGCAGTAGATTACCGGAGTGCTGCTAGGGAAGCGCGAACTCCCCTAGCAACGTTTACCGCTTAGCTTACGATATTAACCCGGACGGTCACTGACCAGCTCGTCCGGGTTTTCGCATTATGCCGCACCTCGACGGCGGTTCTCAAAGGCGTAATAGATCGCGCTGGCAATGCTATGCGACCATTGGAAAATGTCGCGGTCGTCCCACTCTTCAGGTGTCATTGTCCGCGCCGCAGCGAGTTCCTCACAAACGATGGTTCCAACGAGGCCGATCATGAGATCATCGGCCTCGTTCGGCGTGAGGCCGTCATATGTATTCGACATGGTTTTTCCTTGAACGAAAAGGGTTGCCGCGATTGCCGACCCTATCATTACCGGCCGGACGACCTAAGCCAATTGAAGAACATCATGATAGCGAAGCCTATAAGCGAAGCTATGCCCGCCACAGCCCACAGCTCATAGCGCTTGCCCATGATCGGAACCCTGACGGCTCCCAGCGGCGGGATGAATACACCCCAAAAGAAAAGCAACATGCATCCACAAAGGGCGAAGATAAATATGGTCGCTAGCGGCGCTTCAAGAAATTCACCAAACAGGCTTTTCCTAAAATCGTGCTGCGTGAAGAGTTTGTAGACGCCAACAACGACGAACCCGGTCATCATGAGTGCAACCATCGCTGCCATAGTAGTTTTAATCCTGCCGTGGTTCGGTCTGTGTCTGGCGCATCAATGTCGCCTTCTCACGGCCCACGCCGACGCGGTTGCCGACTAGACCGAAGAAGATAGTCATCAGGAAGACCGCGAGCCACCACCCTGCGAAGGCCGTTCCGAACACGGCGATGCCGAGCCCAGGCATGACTACGGTCGCCAGCGCCATACCGGCGAGCACGAATGAGGTAGTCCATTTCTGCTGTGTGGTTGTCCATGCTAGTCGGACGAGCGGTCGAAGCATGAAGCGCGCCGTGGCGCGATAGTTGAATTGCATTGTTCTTTTCTCCTGCCTACGCCCGATTGTGCCAGTGACAGAAGCTTTAAGCAAGAAGCGCGCCGGGTAACGCAGCGCGCTTCTTGCACCTCAAAAATATACGGTCAAACTCAGGCGCACATTGCCTGAAGCTCGGCTTCCGCTTCCCTCATGCGCCGCATACGGGTCATCGCTGCCGGCAAAGGTCATCATGGGCCACACGCCGAGTTCGCCGAGAACTTCTACAATGCGGGTGCGAAGCATGTCGGGTGCTGCCGGATCGAAGGTTCGGGTGATGTCTTCCAAGCGGTCAACCGCGCTGTCGTAGCTGTCTGTTGCGATGTAAACTTGTGCATCTGTCATTCTTCCATCTCCGTCAAATCGGTAACGGTTCATTAAACGCTGGTGTTTATTCCGTCAATAAACGCTGGTGTTTATTTTCAGCGATAGATGCTATGTGATCCAAGGCCCGATCACGAACATGGAGCACGGTATGGGTAGACCTCCCCTGAACATGAAAATTGCGACCATCCGGCTCCCGGAAGAAACGCTGAAACAAATAGACGCATTGGTCGGCAAGCACCGCCGCCCGAAGTTCATTCGGGAAGCGGTAGAGCGTGAGCTTGAGCGTGTGAAAAAAGAAAAAGCCTCTGACGAGACATGAGAGGCATGTCGAAGATGATACGAAAAACCGGAAGCACGGAATTAGACACTCGCCGCTTTGCGGCTCCGCGCGCTTCGCTTGCCCGGTCGCTTACGCTCCCGGCTGACCTTCAGCATCTTCCTAATCGCGTCATCACATCACAATGACCTGCGGGAATAGGACTTATTCCCCCTCGACTTGAACCACCTATAAAAGCCGACACGAGGTCGGCGAGGTGGTTCAAGTCGAGGGGGATTTTCTGCGTCAAACAGGTGGTGAAGAGTTCTGGTCCGTTAGACCAACTAGGCGGCTTCCATTTGCCTAGCAGCACTCCGATATCCTGCCCTTGCGGGCAAAGCGGTAAGCGCCACGTTCGACTTTCCTTCAATCGACACGTGACCGGACGTTGTGGTTGCTGATCCTGTCAGCGTTTCACATTGCGTCCATCTTTTATTGCATCCATTCCACGCGGTTTCCCGGTGCGGCGATAACCTCGCTGAAGCGTCCGATGTTCTCCATCGGGGAGCGGGGCAGCGTGATCTTCCGTTCGTCTCTGGCTGACTGATAGCGCCGGTCATGTTCCCGGTGTCGCCCACATATCCAAGGCCAGTATGACCTTCGGGGAGCTAACGACACTCCGCGAAGGGTGCCGCCTCAAGGGGTTGACAAAATAGGAATTATATCCTATAACCAAATCACTGTCTTGAAGCGGCAGTATTCTCTTGGCCTCGGCAGAAAAGCACACTGCCGGGGCCATTATCGTATTATAGCGAAATCTGCGAGCGAGCGCGTCAGTTTGCCAAAAAATTCATTGCTCGCAACATATAGGAAATTATTCCTCAAGTGAATCCCTGAAATTTTCGCCATACCGAGCCTATGAGAGGCGGATGATTAGCGCGCCCTCTGGTTCAGATAATTTCCTGCTTTTGTCTGGCGACGAATTTCGTCCGCAACGATGCTGCGGGCTGACACCTCATATTCCTTCGCCATCTTGCGCGCCAAATCGTCATTCTGCGAAGGCGTCCCCGCACTACCGTTGACCGTGATGGTAGACGAAACACTGATCTGCTGAACAGGCGCGCCATTACTATTCGCGGCCATAAGGTCGGGCTTGCGAAGCGCCGGGGCGTCACCAACGTAGCCGCCCGTCGCGAATGCTGCCACCTTGCCGCTGTTGATCGCTTCAAGAACAGCGCGGTTCTGTTTCGTTGCCTTCGCGTTCACAACAAACTCACCATTGGACAGGCGGGCCGGAATGCTGTCGCTGGTCCCCGTGCCGGGGCCATGAACATGACCACCTTCAGCGAAACCAAGCATCTTGCCGAACAATCCGCCGAGAATGCCACCGAAACCAACGCCGGCATTAGAATTCGTTGTCTTGGTGCCGAACAGGCCGGCGAGCGGTCCTTCGCCCATGAGCGCGGCCTGAAGCACAACCTTGATAAGCGTTTGCAAGAGGTTCTGCATGGTCTGCTGAAGCGTCGTCGTGCCGGTGATGAGGCCGGACAGGCTATCGACCATGGTTTCACCGAAGAAGCGCGCCGTCTCTTGTGCCTGCTGCTGCCTCTGCTGATACTGTTCGAGCGATGCGGAAGCGAAGGCCATCCCGTGCGCGAGCTGGGCGATTTCCTGCCTATTTTGCGCCGTGAGCGGGATACCGCTACGCTGCACCTGTGCAAGCATTTCCTGTTCGAACCGGAGCGCCTTCGCCTTTTCGGCTGTCATGCCGATGGTCTGCTGTTCGGTCTTCTGCTCATTGACGTATTCACGGGCGCTGCCGGTGATACGCCCATAGGCTTCAGACTGCCTTTGCGCCGCCTGGGTGAGCTTTTCGATTTCTGCGGCGGTTTGCTTGTTCCGCGCATCGGTGTCCTCGATATGCCAGTTCTCCCCTGCAACAGGGAAAGAAAGGCCAAAGCTACCGGCATTGGCGAGAACCCATTGCCGGGCGTGATTGTTGGCGTAGGTAAGATCGGCGGCATTGCCGAAATTGTGCTGTGATTTGCCGGGCGGCGCGACCTTCTTGCGTGCCAGTTCTGGCGAACCATACTTCTGCAAGGCCTCCCGCCAAAGCCTTTCTTGAGTCGGTATATCGCGAAAGCCGGAATAGATGCTGACGGTGCCCTTCAGGTTATCGGGCATACTGGCAATCATCTTCGCAAGCTTTTGCTGGAATGCAGACTGCATGCCGGTGATGCTGCCTGCGCCCTTGTCCTTCGTCAGAATAGCGGAAAGGTAGCTCTCGGGATCATCGGTAGCGCTCTTGAGGTTCAAGGCAGACAGCGCCTTGCCGCGCATCTCGTTCGCCATATAGATGTCGCGTTGGCCGGACGACATCGAAATGGCCTTCTGATAGATGGCCTCAATCTTGGCCTTTGCATCCATGTCGGCAAGGGCCTTCGCCAGTTCCGGCACTTCACCCTTCAGCATGCGAATCGCATCGGTGTAGCTGGTCAGGGCATTGACGGCGTTCCGGGTGCTCGCGCTGGTATTCGCCAGCGCTGCATTCAAGGCGCTCACAAGCGGGGTTGCACCCTTCGCATCTTCGCCGGTCTTGTAGACGAAATTGTCACTGTAGCCGCTGCGGCGGTCCAAAATGTCACGAAGGTTCATAGCCTCCTTCGTCAGGTCGGCAATAAGCCCCTGCTGCCTTTCGATGTTCTGCGCGGCGAAAGGATCGTCCGGGTTTGATGCCTGTTCCCGCATGAGGTCAGCAAGCTGCTTCTTCGCGGTATCCAGCTCCTTATACTTGGCGATAAGGGCCTTCTGAACGTTACCCGTTGCCTGCTCTTCGAGCTTGTTGAAGCCGTCTAAGAAGCTATCTGCGGCGAAGGCAAGACCAAGGACGGCCTGCTTGACGTTCGTGCTGATCGTCCTGCCGATGGCATCCCACTTCTGATTAAATTCGTCGGCGCGCTGGATAAGCTGGTCCGACATGATGATGCCGAGGTCGTTCGCCTCCTTGATGGTCTTGCGGATGCCATCGGCTCCACGCTCAATGAGCTGGACGAATTTTTCGCCACCCTGCCCACCGAAGAGTTCATCAAAGACGCGGATACGGGCTGCTTGGTCGAGTTCCTGCATGCGGTCTATGATATCGAGCAAGAGTTCCTTTGGATCCTCAAGCCTCTTCGCAAGCTCTTCAGCCGAATATCCGAGGCGCTGGAATGACTCCGCACCACTGCCCTGTCCGGTCTTGATCCACTCATCGGCGCGAAGGGACAGTTCCTTCATGCCGTCGGCAAGTGCGTCAACCGGAATGCGGTTCTGTTCGGCGACGTAGGCGAGTTCTTGAAAGTCCTTCACCTTCAAGCCGGTCATCTTAGCTTGATCGCCGATTTCGGCGACACCCTTGGCAAGTTCGCGGACACGGCTAAGAATCTGGTCAATGCCGCCCACGGCAAGGGCGCCCACGGCACCGCCGATCAAGCCTTTACCGAAGCTACCGAGCGTGCCGAGTGCACTGGACATCGCCTTCTCGATACCGGAACCGGCGCTTTCGGCCTCCTTCTGGATGGCCTTAAAATTGGTGCGGCTCTTGCCCTTGGCGCGTTCAAGGTCGCGCTCATACTTCGTTAGGCGGGCCTCGAAAGACACAAGAAGGCGCTGCTCATCGGACATTCTGGAAACTCCTATGCGGCTTCGTCGTCACGAAGCTGGTCAAACTCATCGGGATCACGATCGAAAATCGAGCGCTGGTTATCATTCGCAGCGGCCCGGAAGACGGCCAGCGCCGATGCGATAGCGCCGTCGATATGGTTACTGTGGCGAGTGCCCTTGTGCATCGTCGTCAATTCGCTGGCACTGGTCGCACGCTTCACCACGACGGATTCGAAATGGTTCCTCAAGATCGGGTGCGCCCCGTGCCGGATGCGACGACCGTTCACCACGCGCTCAAGGTCACAAATCGGGCCGTGCATGTGCTTCGCCGTCTGCGGAAGCTGAAGCACGTTGATGCCGTGATCCATGAGCTTCGCCATAAGCGGCCCGGCAAGTGACGGGTCAAAAATGACTTCGCACACGTCATAGGTGCCGCAAATATCAACAATCTTATCGGCGATAATGTCAGGTTCGATTACTGGGCCGTCAATGACGTTCAACAGGTCATCGTCGCGCCACCGGGGATAAGGAACCTGTTCTACCTTGGCCTTGTCGTCCAAACCTTCGGACGGCAGATAGAACCACGGGTGGAGCGAAATCCGGCCATCTTCATAACGGAACGCGGCGACAAGGGCGGTCAAGTCACCGGAGCGGGACAAGTCGACACCGAGCCAGCAAGGTAGGGCCTCAAGTTCGGCGAGGTCGAAATTCGGATCACTCCCGGAGTCATAAACGGCCATGTCGAATAACGGGTCACGGGAAGCGGCCTGCCACATATTCAAGTGGAACTGCTGGAATGCAAATCGTTCGGCGGGCCGGTGTTCAGCCTCGCGTGCCATCGTGCGCAACCCGCCGAGATCGGGAAAGCCGTGCGCAAGGCCGGGGTTGACCTTGTGCCACACGTCTTCGTCACGCCAGTCATCGCCGGGTTCGGCTTCGAAGATGATTGGTAGGAAGGACGGGTCGTCAATCTCGCCGGTCGCGACCTTCCGGGCGTAGTCGTAAATCTCGAAGCCGATGTTTTCCTGTCCACGGCCTGCCGTCGTGGCGATAATCATGAGGGTGTCGGGAACCTTCGCCATGCCGGACTTAAGGGCCTCCCAAAGATCACGGCCCTTCCATGCGTGGATTTCATCGACAAGCACAAAGCTGGGCGTCTTGCCGTGCTGGGCCGCGCCGTCGCTCGAAACGGCAAGCAATTCCGCCTTGTTCGGGCGGCACATGATCTTTTTCGCCGAGTTGTGGGCGTCATAAATGCGGGTTGCGGCCACGATACGGCGATCTTCGCGCACGATGTTTGCCGCTTCCTTGAAGCCAATGCCTGCCTGTTCGCGATCAGAGGCGGCAAAGATTGCCTGTCCAGCCGGGCGAGCTTCCGGGCCAATGGTGTGAAGAAGTGCCCACGCTGCCGCGATGCTGGTCTTGCGGTTGCCACGGGGCAGCATAAGGAAGACCGTGCGGACGATACGGCTTCCATCAGCGTTGCGCGGGCCGTAAATCCGGCGCGTCATGCGTTCCTGAAAGTCGTAAAGCTGGAAACGGCCCTTCGCTGCGATACTGGCCGGGTGCTTCAGCGCCCGGATGAAGTCAACGGCTTCCTGTCCATAGCCGAACGGGTCGGCGATAGCGCTCCCGTCATAAATCCAGTGTGGGAACGCGCCCTTAGGCATGGGCGCGGCTCCTTCCGATTATCATGGGGTTGTCGTCGTTATCATCAGCGACGTCCATCATGGACGCACGGGACCGAGCGGCAGGCGTAAGGCCAAGCTCGCCAGCGGCGCGAAGTTGCTGCTGTTGTGCTTGCAACAGAATGGTGCTGATCGGGTTGCGCTTTCCGTCAACAAGCAGGCCGGTTGCTTGAAGCTCTTGGTGGGCCTGTCGCATGGTGGCGACGGCGATCACGTAATTTTCCAGCGCCGCGAGGTCGGCTTCGGTTAGCACCTTCCGGTCGGCAATAAGGATGGGAGCAACACGTCGCCATTCCGCTTTCGCCTCCTTCGACAAATAAGAAGAAGTTTTCGGAACAGATGTTACCGGAGAAGTCGCGGGAATGATAAAGGAGGGCTTAACACCGCGCGTCATGGCGCAGACCAAAAGTGGTGCGCCGCGCGGGACTCGAACCCGCAAGGGTTTCCCCACGCCCTTCCTAAACACCCCAAGCGGATGCTTAGGCAAGAGCGCGCGTCTACCAATTTCGCCACCGGCGCACTACAACTAAGATGATATGGACGGGTTGAAATTGCAAGTGTTGTCATTGTGTCGTCACGCCGCGAAGTTCCAGCGCGTCCCGCCTGCCGATTTCCTTGATTTCCTCGATACCGTAGGCTGTGCCGTCATAGCTCACGCGGTCGGCGGTCGTGATGCCTGGCCGATAACGGACACGAAAAATCACGGTGCCAGTCTCTGCCTCGCCGTAGCCGGTGAAGAATTCGCTCGCCGACTGCTGAAGGACTTCCGCCCATACGGTCGCGACGGGCGTCCACGCCTTCACGACGCTACCGGACGGCTTCACCGTTTCCGTTTGGCGCTCAATGGTGATACGGCGATCAAGCTTTCCAATGTTCAGCATTAGACAATCCACCGAATGAGCGCTTCGACGGACAGGACACCGTGCCCATATGCCGGGTCGGGATCACGCGGGAACCGGGAAGTCGTGATGCGGAAATGGTCGCAATAACACCCCTCAAAATTAAGGGGCTTGTCGAGTGCCGTCGTGATAGCCCCGGCGATTTCCTTTGCCGCGTCCTGTCCAGCGTCCAGCGTCCAGATATGAAGGTCGAGATAGACCCATGCCGTGCGCTGGCTGCTGTAGTCGTGTCCATGCAAGGTGGTGTTGCCGTCGCTCATGATGATGCACGGCGTCTTGTCGGGCCGGGTCGCACCGGAACGGATATGGTCAGCCGGGACAAGCACGACCACGCCCGGCGCGTCCACGAGCGCGGCACGAATTGCGGTCTGAAGGCTCAAAATAGGTTCAATCATTCTTTCCATCCCATGCGTCTCGCACGGCCTTTTTTCCGGCCCGGTCGATACGCTGCTGAAGGCGCTTGCGGAGAAGGCGAAGGGCGGGCCAGAAAAACGGCTGTGCTTCGGTGTCGGACGTGCCGTATTCGACAAGGTGCGCGTAACGCACGTCACTGTTGCCAGCGGTCACGATCACTTCCGTCTCTCCGGCAATGCGAGAACCGCCCGGCTGCGAATATGCAGGCGTTGAGTGGCCGGGGTCGGTCACAGCGATGCTGTTCGCAAGCGCGTGGGTGTCTTTCGGTGCAAGGTGCCGTTGAGCGTCGGCAAGTTCGTTCGCCGAAGCCAAAAGCGCCTTCGTGATCTGCTGACGTGGGGCCTTCTTCGCCCGGTCGAACGCCTTCATGAGGTCGTCAAGGCCGTCCTTACTCGCCATCGGTGAACCACTTTTCGCGGTAGCTATCGAGGATCGAGGTCACGCCATGCGGTGCAAGCTGCATGGATAGGCCGAAAGTCGCGAGGTTTCGCACCTCAAAATAGAAAGAAACGAGGCACAAAATCGCCCGTTTCACATCTGCCGGAACGGGGTCGAGGTCGGCGATAGGTTTACCGATGTAATTTCCGCACCACGTCTCTGCGGCGTCAATATAGAGGGAAATAAGCTCATCTTCGGCGGTTCCATCCACCTTCATATGAGCCTTGGCGAGATCAAGACTAACCGCTGACATTCTGATTTCCTGAAAAAGTTATATTCGGCATCGCTTGTGCGGCGCTCCCCGCGCCGGTTCCCTCGAAAGAGGCAAAGTTGCGGACTGCCCCGGTGTTGCCCTTGCGCGCCGTGCCTCCCGACAGGTAGCGTTCCGACTCGGGCACATACGTGTGGAGGGCAGAATGGACCTTACGATTATCAACGAAGCGCTTGGGCTTGCCTCGAGCGCTGTAGGGCTTACCGGTAAGGCAGCATCTACCATTGGAGCTATCAAGGGGCTTTTCGAGGGTGGCAAAGCGCCGGACCAGACCGAAGCTTCCAAACTCCTGAACGAGCTTTCTACTCAACTGACAGTGGCGAACATAACGAACGTTCAGCTTAGTCAAGCTCTCAAGACTCTGAGCGGTGAACTGCTGCGGCAGGACGAGTTTGAAAGAGAGAAGTCTAGATACGAGCTTTTCCAAACCCCTGAGATGGATATCGTTTTCAAGCTCAAAAATGACATGGCTAATGGACAGCCGACACATTTCATCTGCCCGGTTTGCATGAATGCCAGTAAGCTCGTCAGCTTCATATCTGGTGAAGGCGACTACAAAGTTTGCCAGACGAATAGGGATCACATCTTTAGGTTCAGAGACACACCGATGAGGCAGCCCGGTCGCACCCGTGGGAACTTCGCCCCACACGATTTCTAGGTAGTTCATTGGCCTCGCTCCTGCCGTTGCTTGATAGAGCTGTGGCAAGGTGTGCAAAGGGGCTGCCAGTTGGCGCGGTGCCAGAACAGGTTCTTGTCGCCACGGTGCGGGACGATGTGATCCACGACGGAAGCAAGGCGTGTAATGCCGTGGCTACTGCACTCCCGGCAATGCGGGTGAGCGGCAAGGTATTCAAGGCGGGCCTTGCGCCATTCATGGTTATAGCCGCGCTCACGGGCTGAAGGACGACGTGCATCGTGACGGGCATTGCGCTCCTGCTTTGCCTTGCGCTGGCATTCACAAAGGGCGCCATGCGGCACGACGCGACCACAAGAGCAGATGCGAGGTGGCAAGCTCATGCGCCACCTGCAATCTTGGCCTTGAGGGCGCGAAGCCCGGCGCGGTCAAATTCGGGGTCGAGGCCAGCGGCTTCATTCTGCGCTGCCTGTTCGGGATTGGGTGCCTTCGCCGACTTTTCTTTATCGCGCACAAGAATGCCGGTCGTAATAAGCCGGTCAAAGTGTGCAGACATGGCGCGGGTGATTTCGGTAGGCGTGGCGTTCCACGCTACATCGGGCGTCCAGCCGAGCCATCCGGTCGCGCTGTCATACAGGCGTGCGTAAGCTTCAGCCCAAGGCAAGGGCTTGCCGCTACTGATTGAAGGCTTCGCCTGCGGGTCAGGTGTGGGCATGAGCATGGATAAGAGGTCGCCAATTGGCTCGCGCACGGCCATGAAGAAAGGGAAAAGCGGCTTTCCCGGTATGCCGAGCAGGAAAGCCGCTGCATCCTTAACGGGGGACGAGGCCGTCAGGATGATTTCGCAAATGATAGTCATGTTGAGGTCGTCCAGCGCCTTGAACAGTGCCGGGAAGCCGAAACGAGCCTCAAGGGTAGCGGCGGCCCGCAAGGATGGGCGAAGCGTCACGGTGTTGCCACCATGCGCAATCGTCACCTGTTCGTATGCGGGCCGCTGAATGTTCATGGATTAGGCCGTCGCCATCTTCAGCTTGCGGAAGACATCGGCGCGAACGACGCCAGCACCGACACGGCGACGAGCATGGATGCGAACCATGCCTTCGGTTGCGAGCAGATAAGGGTTCTCACGCACCGCAAGCTCGATACGGTCATAGATGCGATAACCAGCCTTGAAGTCGCCGAAGATGATCGGGAAGGCATTCGCCGCGATATCCGGCATGTCGAGAAGTTCAATAACCGGACGGCCAAGAATCGTTTCGGGCTGACCTGCCTGATAGGACGGCTGCCACAGATAGTTGCCGTTGCCATCCTTTAGCTTGCGGACTGCGGCGAGCGTGGTGCCGTTCATGGCCCACGTTCCACGGTTCCGGTAAACGCCCGGAAGCGAATACATGAGCGTGATAAGGGCGTCGGCGGAAAGATTCGTCGCATGCCCGTTCAGGCTGTTGGCGATGCTGGCTTCAGTCATAAAGCCCTTCGGCTCCACTGCGGCGCTGCCATTTACGAAGGCGAGACCTTCCTTCGCGCCGAAGTCTTCTGCCAGCGCGAGGCGGATTTCCGAGATAATGTCGTGGGTGGCGTCTTCAATGAGCCAGTTGCCGACATCGATGTGCGTGGTCATTTCCTTGACGGAAAATTCCATCTGATCGAACGTCGGTTCCGATGCTTCGGATACCACAGCCTCGCCCTTCCACTTGGCGTTAGTGACGGTGAGACGCTTCGGCAGGATGATGGTATGCGAGCCGGTCGAGCGAACATCCGCGATGCCGCGAACGGGTGAGAATTCGACAAGGTTGCGGACGAATTCGTTACTGGTTTCCTGCGGAGCGAGGACGTAGCTAGGGGCATCGTTGGCGACCGTCAGGGCCTTGCGGTCGATTTCGCCACTGCGGAGATAGTCAGCAAACGCCTTACGCTCGATGCCGTTGTCGTTCACGGCGGTCGGCACATTGTTGTTCGCGGCGGTCGGGCGGCTGAGCTTTGCCTTCAGCTTGTCCACATCGCTGCGGAGAGCCTTGATTTCAGCAAGTTCTTCCGGCGAAACCACCGGATCGCTCTTCATTTCGAGTTCTTCGTTTTCCAAATTCGTATCCTTGTATTCTGCCGTGCCATCTGCGGCCTTTACTGACGTGATTTGCGCGCCGGGATGGCTGGGAACGGCGACAACAGAGATTTCGTGAAGGTCGAGGGCCGTAATCGTGCGCCCACGTTGGCGGGGCTTTGCGGACTTCGTGCGGAAGCCGATGGACAGGCCAGACACGGCCTTGTTACGGATCATGGCGCGGACTTCGCGGGCACGTTCAACATCGTCCACGAGCAAGCGGCCCTTGATGGTCAGGCCGTCCGGCGTCTCGCTGATTTCGTTCCAAACGCCAATTACCTGCGCCTGATCGTGGGCGAAGAGCATTGGGAGGACTTCCGGCG
Source organism: Rhizobium sp. GW821-FHT14E12 (assembly GCF_058803745.1). Taxonomy (NCBI): domain Bacteria; kingdom Pseudomonadati; phylum Pseudomonadota; class Alphaproteobacteria; order Hyphomicrobiales; family Rhizobiaceae; genus Rhizobium; species Rhizobium sp. GW821-FHT14E12. The sequence goes on along the minus strand of NZ_JBXAPH010000001.1, from coordinate 96,821 downwards.
AGGCGAATGCGCCCTTTTCGATCACGTCGCCGACGCGATCCGGGGAGCCGAACGGCCACGCGATACCGGTAATGGCGCCAGCATCGTCAACCGTGAGCGCGGCCTTGATTTCAAGGCGTTCCGTCATTCGGCCACGTCCTGATAAGCAGCACGAATGGAAGCAGCGAGATCGCCGGTCGCTGCGGCTTGTCGAATTTGGTCCTGGGCTTCTTCCTCATTACCGAAGAACAGTGCCGTGATAACGCCATCGGCGACGGCGAAAACTTCTGCTAGCGGACGCCCGATGCCGTAAAGAGCTACAAGCTGGTCCGCTTCACGCGGCAGGGTGCCACCGCCGATAAGGCCGAGGCGAAGCACCTGAAGGACTTCAGAAAAGGCATAGTCTGACGTGCGGAAGCGCCGGAACAGCGCGCCGACGCCGTGGCCGGTCTTGCGCTCTAATTCTTCGATAAGTTCGCGTGTCGGGAAGGCGAACAGCTTCTCGCCGTCGCCGAAGAAGGCGGTGTGCTGGATCATGCGGGTTCCTTCGCCGGGGCCGTGTCCAACGTTTGGACAGGTGCGGCGTTGCTCGTCGTGTGCGGATTGGTGAGTTCGTCGCCGCCCGGAAGCGGCTGAAGATTGAGGATCGCCCTGACTTCGTTTGGGGTCATGATGCGGTTCGTTACGAGCGCGGTCATATTCGCGGTGCGGCTAGCCGCATCGGCGCGCATGAGGTCGTCGGTCACAAATTCAAAATAATGGGTGTCTTGTTCGTCCTCACTGAGAAGCACGGTCGTCATGGCGTCGGTCCAGCGGTCCAGCCACGGGCGAAGGCAAAGCTGAAGGAACTGCGCGCCCATCTGCTCCGTATTCGACCAAGTTCCACGCGTAAGCTCGAAAAGCATGGTCGGGGGCACGCCGAAAATGCGGGCGATTTCACGAACCTGCTCAAGACGATGCTCAAGGAACTGCGCATCGGTCGAGGTCATTGCGGGCTGGTCATACTTCCAACTGGCATCAAGAATGAGCGGATCGCCGGAGGTGCCCTTCTGCCATTCGCGGAAGGATTTGCGGATATTGCCGACTGCCTGCGCACCCGCTTCGCCGCCCTGCGGCTTGTCGTTGGAAATGATGCCGGTCGGGCGAGCGCCGGAACCGAAGAACTGCGCACCATGGCGCTCAAGGATCGCGGCAAGGCCGATACCTTCCTTGCCGAACGAGATCAGCGACGTTGCGAGGAAGGAAGGGACATGTAGAATTTCGGTGTGAGGATAATCGCGGGTGCCGGAAGCCTCCGAGACGCGATAGACGGGAGCACCGGTCAATGAATGCTCAAGAATCGCCACCTTGCCCGGCTTCAACCGGTGAAGCTCAAACGGGCGTCCGTCTTCGAAGCGAACCACCTGTGCGTAGCCGTTGCCGTGCATGAGGGCGTCGGCAGTCAGGCGCGTGCGAAGATCGCCCGCGCCAGTCCATTCATTCGCCCGCTTATGGACAATACGATAAGCGGAATGATCCTTGGCCGCTTCCTTGCCGCCCGCGGTCTCCCGATAGATTTTGCAAGGAAGAGAACCAATGGTTTCAGAGATCAGACGAACAGCCTGAAGAACAGCGGGGACATAAAGCGCCGACTGCTCACTGATTTTGATGCCTGAGTAAGTAGGGCGGAAGCCAATTAGGTCGCGGAAGTCGGGGCTATTGAGGGAATATGCCTTCTGTTCTACCGGAAGACCAATAGCCTTCATCGCATTCGAAACAATGCCGGCAAAACTCATGCATTCCGTCCTCAATTAACTTGAGGTGGATTCTGGCACATTAAGGAATATTTGTGAATCCTTAAATAGGATTTAATTCCTTAAATAGGATAAAAATCACGCTCCAGCCGCTATTTGCGCATTTCTTATCTGAGCTAGAGCGATGGTAAACTGAAGCATTCGCGTATTCAGGCGATCTATATGATCTGTAAAATCAACAATTCTTTTAAATTCTATACTATTCCCCCGCATGAAATACCCTCCCCCATTGATCATGACAGAGTTTCCAGACGCGGACTTACTAGGATTTTGACCTAACAAACTTCCCCAATGGGTATGAACCAAAGCGTTTCGATCTTTTCCAGCGCTCTTCAGATCCGACGCAAGTTTGAGAGCCAATTCCTTGTATTCTGACAAGACGTCTAACTTCTTAAAGCACTTCTTCCAAAACTCCATACGTTGCTCGAACGAGGTAGGCGGCTTGTCGGAAAGCTGATTTCCTCCGAGCACATCGTAAAGCGACTGGCAACAAACATCGACTTGAAATTCGACATTCGACCATTTGGCGCAAACTCGACCGATAGCTGAATAATATGCCAAGTGAACGTCAGTCTCGCCAGCGTAGAGAAAATCTCGATAGTGAGGCTCCGTCATCTTGCCCTAGCGTCTCCGAACAGCGCATATGCTAAATTATACTTCTCACCTTTTTCATCTGCACGGCAAGTTCCAATAGTTTCAAATCGCTTCCGCCATAGTCGTCTGCCGACGAACCAGAAGAGCGGCCTACGATATAAAGCGCTGCCTTGTGGTTTACGTCCCCGAAAAGTGCATCCTCAAATAGGTGTCGGAAACCGTGGTTAGGCGGTGGGGTGTCTGCATAATCCTTCAGAGGACCTTCCTTGAGCCACTCGCGAATACGTTGATCTTGAAAGGCGCCAGGAAACAGCTTGCCAGCCGGACGCGCTTTGACGAATTCGATGAAGCCTTCGGCGATCAATGCTTGATGAACCGGCACCTTTCGCGCTTTACGGGTCTTTGTCGTGCGATCACCGCCGACACGTATGTGAACGAACCAATTCCCTTGGAGTTCGAACACGTCAGCTTTCTCTAGCTGCAACGCTTCGCCGACACGCATTCCGCTATGAGCCAGAAGCCAAGGTATCCAACGGAAGTTTGGGCGCGATGTTTCGGCCCGCGCCGTCTCGAGAACCTTCTTAGCCTGCTCAAGAGTATAGGTGCGGTCAGCGCTGTCTTTCACTTCGGGCACGGGCAATTCGAGATAATCGAAGGGCGTTCCTTTGGGGATAGCCGGGAACAACTTTCCCCGGCATTGTTCCTGCCCCCATGTCAGGATTGCCCTGATAGCAGCGAGCTTGTCACGGATCGTCTTTCTTGAGAGCTTCCCGGCTTCAAGCATAGCATTGCGCCATGTCTCACCCTCTTCGAGCGTGACGGTAGCAATACGCTTACTGCGGCGATGATGCTCAAAATCATAGACCGTCTGGCGATACTTTTCCAAGGTTGCGGTTGACTTCTTGTTGCCACCCAAGCCTATGCCAGTCAGGCGTTCCTTCTCCTGAATGACCATTTCAAAGGTGAGATTGTTAAATTCGGAAGCCGATACATCTTCGGCAATTTCGTCCTGCTCGACGGCAGCGGCAAGCATCGGGTTTTCAGGCTTGCCGGTGAAATCGCCTTCGTCGCGCTCTGCTACCCGTGCCAGCACTTCTAATTCCGAAACGCACATAGCGCGGGCCAAGGTTCGCCATTCGGCTGTGCCCTTGATGACCGTCGTGTTTCCGAGTCGGCGAAAACGCTCGACAAGGTTTCCTACTAGCGTCTCAAGGGTGTCGTCATCGAGACTACCGGCGATCCCAGCCCGTAGCAGCTCGACAAGCCTATCGTCCAGGAGACCCGTCGCATGGCGATTATCCATGTTCCGAAGCTCTGTATCGAAGGCGATCCGCTCATTGTAGTTTCGAAGCGCGATTTGATCGACAGGCAGCGGGTAGCGGCCCGGCGTGATGGCTTCGCCCTTTGATACCTGCGCCTTGCGTTCGGCGACTGCGATCTTCGCTTGAAGTTCGGCGACAGCGGTATGCAAGCGCGCTTTTGCGACCCGCAAATCCGCGCCAAGGGGCGAGCGAAGCTCATTTTTGTTTTCGAGGAAGGGCCGAAGGTCTTTCGGGATTACGAGCCGAGCGAAATAACGGCCATCGCGGTTAAGCAGGTATTTAGTCTTTGAAGGCATTCCCAACTTCCATTTTGTTACACGTTTTGTAACAGAAAGTTGGCCGAAACCCCATGAAAATCAGCTTCTTCAGCGTTTTCAGGGCTAAACGATGGTCGGAGTGGAGAGATTCGAACTCCCGACCCTCTGGTCCCAAACCAGATGCGCTACCAGACTGCGCTACACTCCGTACCCTTCCGCAATCTTCAAAAGATCGCGTCGCTCTGCTTGGCAGAACGAGTGGGGAGATACACGGTTCGCCTTCATGCTGCAACAGCTAAAATCGTGTCGAACCGATGATCCCCGGGGAAAGATCTATTTGCCGTGCTTGGCGGAAAGGGTGCCGCTCGTTACCTTGTCGCCGACGGCGAGGCCGAGTTTCTTCACAATGCCACTGTTCAATTCGATGACGTAATCCACCGGACCGCCAGAACTGATGATCGCTTCCGAATAGGGCACGGCATTTTCCTGGATATGGGTGATGACGCCATTCCTGTCCAGGAAGAGCATATCCAGCGACAGCTTGGTGTTTTTCATCCACATCATCACCGGCCGCGATGTGCCGAAATCGAACAGCATGCCGTGATCGGCCGGCATCGCGTCGCGATACATCAGCCCGAATTCCAGCTGCGGTTCGGTCAGCGCCAATTCCACGGTGAACTTGTGCGTCTCACCCTTCGCAGTCTTGATCGACAAGGGTTCTGACGCAAACTTGACCGTTTGCTCGATCGCAGTCTGCGCGGCAAAGCTCGTTGGGCCGGCACAGCAAACAAGAAAAAGCGCCAAAGCGGCGCTTTTCAAAACAGTAAAAGACGGTCTTGCGGTCATCTCAATGCGGCCGCGTTGCCGGGCTCGGCGCATCCGGATGGATTTCCGCCGCCATGAGGCCCTTTTCGCCCGGTCCGAAGCGAACGAGAACCACCTGCCCCGGCCGCAGCTCGGCCAGACCGAAACGGCGCAGCGTTTCCATATGCACGAAGATATCCTCGGTACCCTCACCGCGCGTCAGGAAGCCAAAGCCCTTGGTGCGGTTGAACCACTTGACCAGAGCGCGCTCAAGGCCGCTTGTCGCGGTCACCTGGACATGCGTGCGTACCGGCGGCATCTGCGACGGGTGCACGGCGGTCGACTGGTCCATGGAGAGAATCTTGAAGGCCTGATAGCCACGCTCGCGGCGCTGGATCAGCGCGACGATGCGCGTTCCCTCAAGAATTGTCTGATAACCGTCGCGACGCAGACACGTCACATGCAACAAAACGTCCTGCATGCCGTTATCCGGAACGATGAAGCCGAAACCCTTGGCGACATCAAACCATTTTACGACGCCGGAGATCTCGATAAGATCGACGGCTTCGCCCGATAACTCTCCGAAGTCGGCTATTCCCTTCGATGAAATTCTGTCGCTCATCCTGGCCAGCCCTCGATTACGCGTCACACTGTTACGGTTAACTGATTCCTTGAAATCAAGTTTAACATCTTGGTAACGGAAATGCGCAAGTCCTAGTTTTGTTTATTCCCACTCTTGATTATCAAGCCAAAGTCTTGCCCGAAGCTGGTGTCCCGTTTCATGATCGGTCCAGCACAACATTAGAGAGGAAATAGAATGCGTTATCTCCACACCATGGTCCGCGTGACGGACCTCGAGGCGTCACTGCATTTTTATAGCACTCTATTCGGCCTCACCGAAACCCGCCGCTATGAAAACGAGAAAGGCCGATTCACGCTCGTTTTCCTCGCCGCCAGCGACGATGCCGAATCATCACGCAACAGCGGCGCGCCCAGCCTCGAGCTGACCTACAACTGGGATCCGGAGGAGTATACCGGAGGACGCAACTTCGGTCACCTCGCCTATGAGGTCGACGACATCTACGCGACCTGTCAGAAGCTCCAGGACAACGGCATCACGATCAACCGGCCGCCCCGCGACGGTCACATGGCCTTCGTGCGCTCGCCGGACGGCATTTCCATCGAGATTCTCCAGAAGGGCGCCAACCTTGCGCCCGCTGAACCCTGGGCTTCGATGCAAAATACAGGCGCCTGGTAAAAGCAAGCTTTCGCGAGGCTTACGGCACGCGCGGAGCCATCGGTTTCGCGCTTGCCGGCCATACCCGCTCTCCTGCATGCTTGGACGACTCGAAGCATCATGCATCGGATTTCGCGGGGTCCCATCGTTCCCAGTCAGTGTCGCGCGACATCATCGTCCCTCGCAAGAGGCCGTTCCGGTGCACACTCTTTAAAGCGGGGAACGTCCTTTGTGCGATCGGCAGATTCTATCCGGCAATGAGACGCGCGCAAGCGCTATTGCAATTGCCCTCTCGTTTCTGATGCTCTCCGGCTGCGCGACGACAGCCGACAAGCCAAAGCTGGCGGCGGAGACCGCGCCACCACCAAGCGCCGCAGAGCAACTTGCCGATTCTCTCAACAGCAGCGCCGAGGCGAAGCGACTGAAAGGCGATGCCGCCTATCGTGATCCGCTGGTTCGCAGCGTGCATGACGTACGGCGGCAGATCGTCACCGAACAGGCGAACAATCAATCCGGCTACCCGCCGGCTCCCGCCACCGACACACCAGCCGGCATCGCCGGGCTGGTAACACAGCCGACGGCGGTGAACGCCAGCAGAAGCAGCATCTATGCGGCACCTGCCCCGATCGCCGTCAATCCGGACGGAACGCTCGCCAAGACACAGCCGGACGGTGGGCAGCAGGGAATTACGCCGTTCATGCGCAGCGTCTACACCTTGCCGCCGGGTGCCGCACAGACCATGGCACCGCCGCAGAACGATGGTGGCATGCCGGTAGGCCGGACCTCCGAGTCCGTGCTTCCCCCGCCCGTCATCCGCAACGCCGCTCCCCCATCGACGAGCCCGATGAAGCCGACAGCGGATGCCACGCCATCAAAAATCATGCCCGCCCCCGGCTCTTCTGCCCACACGATCGACAGCAAGGAAGCGCTGATGCTGGCGCATATCGCCGCGTCGAAGGGCCAAGGCCCGGGCGCCAAGTCGCTGATCACGCCAACACAGGGCGCATCGGGGCTTTGAGCCGTTCCTCTCCGCAGATCTTCACAACGTCCTGTTAAGGCAGGCTTATTCAAATTTCGCTGTAGCTTCATGCACCTGTCATTTTTTCGAAGAAAAAGCGAAATAGGCGCTTGCGGGAATGAAATCACCCCGCTATAAGCGCGCCACACAACAGCACGCGCCCTTCGTCTATCGGTTAGGACGACAGATTTTCATTCTGTAAAGAGGGGTTCGACTCCCCTAGGGCGTGCCACTGTTGTCTCTCTCTCTCATTACAAGAATGCTTGTTCCGCTTGCGGCGGCTTTGCGCTATTCCTATATGCGAGCGAGCGCATCATGCGCCCTTCGTCTATCGGTTAGGACAACAGATTCTCATTCTGTAAAGAGGGGTTCGACTCCCCTAGGGCGTACCAAACGGAACTGCCTCAAACTTTTCCACAATCGCATCGAAAAATCTGCCTCTAGTCGTGGATTTTTCTCGATTTTCCGCTTGCGGGATCAAAAGGTGCTGACTATAAGGGCGCCACAGCACGCGCCCTTCGTCTATCGGTTAGGACGACAGATTTTCATTCTGTAAAGAGGGGTTCGACTCCCCTAGGGCG
>NZ_JBXAPH010000001.1:0-89137 GCF_058803745.1 Rhizobium sp. GW821-FHT14E12 | reverse complement strand
GTGCCACTGTCTTTCCCCTGAAATCATTGAATTTATATCGCTATCGCAGCGGCTTTTGCTTTGCGCTCAAGGCGCCTTGGCTGCATCGGTGACCCGCAACTGGACGCGGCGGTTGCCCTGCCAGTGGTCGGCGCCGAGTGTGCCGGCGACGTGGATCTGCGATCCGCGGGATGACATCAGCAGTTCGCCGAGCGGCGTTTCGGCTGCGCGGAAGGCGATGCCGTCGAGGCGGCCGCCGTCCTGGGCTTCCAGCGTGATCTTGATGTGCGACTGGCCGACGAGGCGCGAATCGCGCAGGCGATGGCTCGGCAGCGCGAAGATCGGCTGCGGATGGCCGGAGCCATAGGGGCCGGCGGTTTCGAGCTGGTCGATCAGATCCACCGTCGCGCCGCTGGCGCCGAGTGCACCGTCAATCTTCAGCGTTTCGTTGGCGACGAGGCCGGGCACCTGCCTTTCGGCCTTCTCGGTGAAGAAGGCGCGCAGTTTCCCGAGATTACCGCGCTCCACCGTCAGGCCCGCCGCCATGGCATGGCCGCCGCCCTTGACGAGCAGACCGGCATCGACGGCGGCGCGCACCATGCGGCCCATGTCGAAGCCGTTGATCGAGCGGCCGGAACCGGTGCCCTTGCCATTGGAATCGAAGGCGATCGCAAAGGCCGGACGGCGGAACTTGTCCTTCAGCCGCGATGCGATCAGGCCGACAATGCCCGGATGCCAATTCTCGCGGGCGGTGACGATGACCGAGGCGCCATCGCCATTGCCGTATTCGGCCAGCGCCTCTGCCTCCGCCTCCTGCAGCATGGCGGCTTCCATGGCCTGGCGCTCGCGGTTCAGCTCGTCCAGCTTCTCGGCGATCGTCTCGGCTTCGCCGGTATCCTCGAGCGTCAGCAGGCGGGCGCCGAGCGCCGCATCGCCGATCCGCCCGCCGGCATTGATGCGCGGGCCAATCAGGAAGCCGAAATGATAGGGTGTCACCGGGCCACCGAGTCCCGCCTTGCGGAAGAGTGCCGCAAGGCCAGGATTGCCCTGATGGCGGGCGGCGATCAAGCCCTTGACGACATAGGCGCGATTAAGCCCCTTCAGCGGTACGACATCGCAGACGGTCGCCAGCGCAACGATATCGAGCCAGGCCAGCAGATCGATGGAGCGGACGCGAGCATCGCCCGCCTCGCGCAGCTGCCGCAAGGCGGCGACCAGAACGAGGAAGACCACGCCGGCGGCGCAGAGATGCCCCTGCCCCGACAAATCATCCTCGCGGTTCGGATTAACCAGCGCGTGGCAATGCGGCAGCTCGTGCGCAACCTGATGGTGGTCGATGACGACGACGTCGATATCGCGGGCCTTTGCCGCCTCCAGCGATTCGAAGCTGGTCGAGCCGCAATCGACGGTGACGATCAGCGTCGCTCCATTGTCGATGAGCTGATTGATGGCGGCGGGGTTAGGGCCGTAGCCTTCGAAGATGCGGTCGGGAATATAGATGCTCGCCGGCACGCCGAAATGGGTGAGAAAGCGGTAGAGCAGCGCCGAAGACGCGGCACCGTCGACGTCGTAGTCGCCGAAGATCGCAACAGTCTCTCCCGCCTTGACGGCACGCAGCAGGCGCTGCGCAGCCTTTTCGCAATCGGTCAGCAGATAGGGATCCGGCATCAGGCTGCGGATGGTTGGATCGAGAAACGCCATGGCCTCGTCGACGCCGACGCCACGACCGGCAAGGACGCGGGCGATCAGATCCGGCAGACCGTGGGTCTGGGCCATGGCCAGCGCCCGGTTCTGGCCGGCCTGGTCGAGCCGGGAGACCCAGCGATTGCCCGAGACAGAGCGTTCGACGCCCAGAAATGCCCGCTGCACAGGATCTGCCGGTTGTTCCACCATGTCTCCCAGAATTGGACGGCCCCGCTCCGCTTTACCGGAACGGGCCGCGCGTCAGATTATTCCTTCGGCCGCTCGATGCGGATGACCTGCGGGTCGCCAACGAGATAGCCTTCGGTCTTGATCGCGGCGACCGCCTTGCGCACCGAATCCTCCATCGTCGCATGGGTGACGAGGATGATTGTCTGGTGGTGGGACGGCGACAGGTGCTGCGTCGAGCGCTGCACGATCGATTCCAGCGAAATGTTGTTTTCCGCCATGCGGGTCGCGACGCTGGCGAAAACGCCGGTGCGGTCGAGAACGGTCAGGCGGATGAAGTAGCCGCCCTCATGGCTCTGCATCTGCGCCTTGCGGTAGGGCTCCAGCGCCTTGGCGGGATGGCCGAGCACCGGCACGCGCTGTGCGCCCGGCTGGCTCTTGGCGATATCGGCGATATCACCGAGCACGGAAGAGGCCGTCGCATTACCGCCGGCGCCGGGGCCGACCATCAGCAATTCGCCGAGAATGTCGGATTCGATCGCCACGGCATTGGTGACGCCATCGACCTGGGCAATGACCGAATCGAGCGGCACCATCGTTGGATGGACGCGCTGTTCGATACCGGTCTCAGTGCGCTGGGCGACGCCGAGCAGCTTGATGCGGTAACCGAGGTCGGCAGCAGCGCGGATGTCTTCGATGGAGATATTGGTGATCCCCTCGAGATAGATGTCGTCGGCCGCGATGCGGTTGCCAAAGGCGAGCGTCGTCAGGATGGCAAGCTTGTGCGCCGTGTCATTGCCCTCGATATCGAAAGCCGGATCGGCTTCGGCATAGCCGAGACGCTGGGCTTCCTTGAGGCAATCGGCGAAGGACAGGCCCTCTTTCTCCATCCGGGTCAGGATGTAGTTGCAGGTGCCGTTCATGATGCCGTAAACGCGCGAAACCGTATTGCCGGTCAAGGATTCCCGCAGCGCCTTGATGACGGGAATGCCGCCGGCGACCGCCGCTTCGAAGTTGAGCAAAGCGCCCTTCTCCTCGGCAATCTCGGCAAGCTCGACGCCGTGATAGGCGAGCAGCGCCTTGTTGGCGGTAACGACATGCAGACCACGGGCAAGTGCCGCGCGCACGGCAGCGTTGGCAGCCCCTTCGGAGCCACCGATCAGCTCGACGAACACATCGATATCGGCCTTCTGCGCCAAATCAACCGGGCCACCGAACCATTCGATATCGGTAAGATCAATGCCGCGATCCTTGGTGCGATCGCGCGCCGTGACGGCGACAATCTTGATCGGGCGGCCGCAGGTGACGGCAAGCTCGTTGGCGCGGCTCTGAATGATACGAACGAGCGAGGCACCAACGGTGCCCAAGCCCGCAACGCCGATTTTGAGGGCATCTGCCATGGATAGTTCCTGATCAATGTCTTGGGGCACGGCAGCCGCTGGAACGGCTGCCGTGAAAAATTAGGAGCGATGAGCGTTCAGCGAAACCACATTATGCAACGTGTCATCCGCGGTCGAGAGGAAGCGCTTCAGGTTGCGCGCCGCCTGGCGGATGCGATGCTCGTTCTCGACCAGCGCGATACGAACATAATCGTCGCCCATTTCGCCGAAGCCGATTCCCGGTGCGACTGCGATATCGGCCTTTTCGACCAGAAGCTTGGAGAACTCCAGCGAGCCGAGATGGCGGAACTTCTCGGGGATCTTGGCCCAGGCGAACATGGTCGCTGCCGGCGGCGGCACCTCGAAGCCGGCCTTGCCGAAGCTGTCGACCAGCACGTCGCGACGGCGCTTGTAGATGCTGCGCACTTCCGCGATGTCGGAACCGTCACCGTTCAACGCATGGGTTGCCGCCACCTGGATCGGCGTAAAGGCGCCGTAGTCGAGGTATGACTTCACCCGCGTCAAGGCGGCGATCAAGCGCTCATTGCCGACCGCAAAGCCCATGCGCCAGCCGGGCATGGAGAAGGTCTTCGACATCGAGGTGAACTCGACGGTGACGTCCATGGCGCCCGGTACTTCGAGAACCGACGGCGGCGGAGTGTCGTCAAAGTAGATTTCCGAATAGGCGAGATCCGACAGCACGATGATGTCGTGCTTCTTGGCGAAAGCGACGACTTCCTTGTAGAAATCGAGCGTCGCGACATAGGCCGTCGGATTGGACGGATAGTTGATGATCAGCGCCAGCGGCTTCGGGATCGAGTGGCGCACGGCGCGCTCGAGCGGCGGGAAGAAGCTGTCGTCCGGCTCGACCTGCATCGAGCGGATGACGCCGCCTGCCATCAGGAAGCCGAAGGCATGGATCGGATAGGTCGGGTTCGGGCAGAGGATGACGTCGCCGGGCGCCGTGATCGCCTGCGCCATATTGGCAAAGCCTTCCTTGGAGCCGAGGGTGGCAACCACCTGCGTATCCGGATTGAGCTTCACGCCGAAACGGCGGGCATAATAGGCGGCCTGCGCGCGGCGGAGACCCGGAATGCCCTTGGAGGAAGAATAGCGATGCGTGCGCGGGTCCTGGACCACTTCGCACAGCTTGTCGACGATCGCCTTTGGGGTCGGAAGGTCCGGATTGCCCATGCCGAGGTCGATGATGTCGGCCCCGCCCGCTCGCGCGCTGGCCTTCAAACGGTTGACCTGTTCGAAGACGTAAGGCGGCAAACGCCGGACTTTATGAAACTCTTCCATTTATTTCCCCATGGGACAGCGGCCCTTGCAACCGCATGAAGTTCGTCGATCTCCCGGTGACCCGCGATACGAACTCCGGAATCGCGGCACCGCACTCAAGCTGACACGAAGGATACGGTGAATCTTGGGCGGCTGGGGACGCAAAGCGTTCTCAACCAGAAAGAAACATCGAAATTCGGCCTATCCGAACGCTTTGCGTCCAAATCGCCTGAAACGCAAGGCTAATTCTGCGTTTGACCGGGCTGTGCGCCCCCTTGCTGAATTTCCGACAGCGTATCCTGGCCGTGTTCGGCGGCAAGCTTGCGCATGTCGGCAACCCGCTTCTGGTATTCCGCTTCCGAAATCGTGCCGGCCTTGCGCTGCGCGCCGAGCGACGTCAACTGCTTGCCGATGTCGGATGCCTGCTGGTCGTTGATCTGGACATTCGCCGCGGTCGGCGGAGCGTTGAAGGAGGGATAACCATCCTTGTAGTGCTGCTGCGTGCTGCCCTCGTCGACGGGCTTGCCATCGACGGATCTGACCACCACGGCCTGTGGCGCCTGCTTGCGCTTGGCAAAGGCCGCCTTTTCCTCAGGGGTCGAGCAACCGGCGAGCGCCAGCGCGAGAATGCCGAACAAAGCACCGCTAAGTACGGAATACCGGTTTAGTCTTGCCACCATGCCGCCGCCCATATTGTCGTCCTGCCCTATTCCCTTGCTGTGGGATGCGACTGTTAAATTTGTCGCAGCGGCAAAGCAAGAGCAGGGTTGCGTTTCATTCGACTTGTATTCCTTTTCCCGCAAGATGTACAAATGGAAAACAAAAGAGATTTGCCGCCGGGAGGATGATGCGTGACCGACAGCAAGCGGGACAAAACTGAAGGCAACGGCGCCTTTCCCGGTTTCGATCCGAAATCGGTCGAACCCTATATCGTCAGGGATCCTGAGGCGATGGCCGTGAACTTTGCCCGTGCTCTGGAAAACCTCGGCAAGGCCGCTTCCGCTTGGCTTGCGCCGCGCGAACGCGGCGAAAAGGTCGACACCGTCGCCGACCCGGTCACCGACATGGTCAAGACACTCTCCAAAATCGGCGAATACTGGCTTTCCGATCCGCGCCGGACGCTGGAAGCGCAAACCTACCTGCTGTCTGGCTATTTCGGCCTGTGGACGAAAACCATGCAGCGCCTCAGCAGCGATTCGCCTGCAGTGGCCGAAGCCGAGCCGATCAAGGACAAGCGCTTTGCCGACGAGGATTGGCAGAAGAACCCCTTCTTCGATTTCCTGCGCCAGACCTATCTGCTGACCGCCGGCTGGGCGGAGAAACTGGTCACCGACGCCGAAGGGCTTGACGAGCACACGCGCCACAAAGCAGCCTTCTACACTAGGCAGATCACCGCGGCGCTGTCGCCGGCCAATTTCGTCGCCACCAATCCGCAGCTCTACCGGGAAACGGTCGCCTCCAATGCGGAAAACCTGGTGCGCGGCATGAAGATGTTTGCCGAGGACATCAGCGCCGGGCAAGGCGAACTGCGGGTGCGCCAGACCGACATGACGAAATTCGCCGTCGGACGCGACATGGCGCTGACGCCCGGCAAGGTGATCGCGCAGAGCGACGTCTGCCAGGTCATCCAATATGACGCGGCAACCGACAAGGTTCTGAAACGCCCCTTGCTGATCTGCCCGCCCTGGATCAACAAATTCTATATTCTCGACCTCAACCCACAGAAATCCTTCATCAAATGGTGCGTCGAGCAGGGGCACACCGTCTTCGTCATTTCCTGGGTGAATCCAGACCGCCGCCACGCGGCCAAGGACTGGACCTCCTACGCACGCGAAGGCATCGACTTCGCGCTGGAGACCGTCGAGAAGGCGACCGGCGAGACCGAAGTCAACGCTGTGGGATATTGCGTTGGCGGCACGCTGCTGGCGGCCACGCTCGCGCTGCACGCCAAGGAAAAGAACAAACGTATCCGCACGGTGACATTCCTGACGACGCAGGTCGATTTTACCTTTGCCGGCGACCTTAAGATCTTCGTCGACGAGGAGCAGATCGAGGCGCTGGAAGAGCAGATGAACGCGATCGGCTATCTCGAAGGCTCGAAGATGGCGGCGGCTTTCAACATGCTGCGCGCCTCGGAACTGATCTGGCCCTACTTCGTCAACAGCTATCTGAAGGGTCAGGATCCCCTACCCTTCGATCTCCTGTTCTGGAACGCGGATTCCACGCGAATGGCCGCCGCTAACCATTCGTTTTATCTACGTAATTGCTATCTCGACAATGCGCTCAGCCAGGGCAAAATGGTCCTCGACGGCAAGAAGCTGTCGCTGAAGGACGTCAAGATCCCCGTCTATAATCTGGCGACGCGCGAGGATCATATCGCGCCGGCCAAGTCCGTCTTCGTCGGCAGCCACTTCTTCGGCGGACCGGTGGAATTCGTCGTGACGGGCTCCGGCCATATCGCCGGCGTCGTCAACCCTCCGGACAAGCACAAATACCAGTTCTGGACCGGCGGGCCGATCAAGGGCGAATATGATCAATGGCTGACGGAAGCGAGCGAAACGCCCGGCTCCTGGTGGCCGCACTGGCACGCCTGGATCCTGAAGCAGGATAGCCGCATGACCGACGCCCGCAAGCCCGGCGGCGCGGCCCTCAATGCCCTCGAGGAGGCACCCGGCAGCTTCGTGATGGAGCGCGCCTGAGCGGCAAACCCCATGCTCTTCAATCCACCCCTCGTTCCCGCGCGGCTGATCGCCCGCTACAAGCGCTTTCTCTTCGACGCCGAGCTGGAGAACGGTGAGATCATCACCGGCTCCTGCCCGAATACCGGCTCGATGCAGGGCCTGACAACGCCTGGATCGCGCATCTGGTTGTCGGAGCACGATGGTGCGAAACGGAAATATCGCCACGTCTTCGAATTGATCGAGGCTGATGGCACCACGGTCGGGGTCAACACCGCGATGCCGAACCGCACGGCGGCGGAAGCCATTGTACTCGGCCAAATCTCCGATCTCGGCGACTATACGACGGTGCGGCGCGAGCAGAATTACGGCCGCAACTCCCGCATCGACCTGCTCTTGACCGACCCGCTGCGGACAACCACCTATGTCGAAGTCAAGAACGTGCATTTCATGCGCGAGCCGGGTCTTGCCGAGTTTCCCGATACGGTGACGGCGCGCGGTGCCAAGCATCTCGAAGAGCTGGGCGATATGGCTGAGGCGGGATATCGCGCCGTCATGCTGTTCGTGATCCAACGGCACGATTGCGAGCGCTTTCGCGTCTGTGGCGATCTCGATGTCGTTTACGCCGCCGCGTTCGAGCGGGCCTTGAAGCGCGGTGTCGAAGTCTACGCGCTGAAATGCAGGGTTTCGCCCACGGAAATAACGCCCGCAGGGTTGATCCCGATAGACGAACCCGGCATAGCTGCATTAAATAGCAAGTATAAAATTTCTGCTGAAGGCTGATCATGGTGAATTACATTGAGGCGGCGACCGCGCCGGCGAAGAATACGGGCGCAATCCGCCTCTACGGACCGGATGCCTTCGCGGGGATGCGCAAGGCCTGCCAGCTCACCGCCCGCTGCCTCGACGAACTCGCCGCGATCGTCGCGCCCGGCGTGCCGACCGATGTCATCGACCGCTTCGTTTTCGAATTCGGCATGGATCATGGCGCCTATCCGGCGACGCTGAACTATCGCGGCTACACGAAATCCTCCTGCACCTCGATCAATCATGTCGTTTGCCACGGTATTCCCAACGACAAGCCGCTGCGCGACGGCGATATCGTCAATATCGATGTGACCTACGTCCTCGATGGCTGGCATGGTGATTCCAGCCGTATGTATCCGGTCGGCGAAATCAAGCGTTCGGCGGAGCGGCTGCTGGAAGTGACCTACGAATCGCTGATGCGCGGTATCGCCGTCGTACGTCCCGGCTCCCGGACCGGCGCCATCGGAGAGGCGATCCAAACCTTTGCCGAAGCGGAGCGCTGCTCCGTGGTTCGCGACTTCTGCGGCCACGGCGTCGGCAGCCTCTTCCACGACTCTCCAAACATTCTGCATTACGGCCGCGCCAGCGAAGGCCCGGAAATGCGCGAAGGCATGATCTTCACCATCGAACCGATGATCAATCTCGGCCGGCCGCATGTGAAGGTGCTCGGCGACGGCTGGACGGCTGTCACCCGCGACCGCTCGCTGTCGGCACAGTACGAACACACTATCGGCATCACGGCCACCGGCTGCGAAATCTTCACCCTGTCGCCCGGCGGTCTTGACCGTCCCGGCCTGCCGCCGCTGCAGGCATAATTCATGGCGAAACGCCCCGCTCCCTCCTCCGGACATGGCGACATGCCCTTCGATGGTGGCGGGGTGATGGATGGCCTCGAGGACGCATCGCTTTTCGACGAACGACTGTTCTTTGCTCCTCGGGCCGCCAAGCCCGCTCGAGGCGATAAACCGGCAAAGCCGCCAAGTGCACCAACTGCACCCGAGGCCCATTATCACGGCCATCGTGAACGCCTGCGCAATCGCTATCGCGACAGCGGCGATACGGCGCTCGCCGATTACGAAATCCTCGAACTGCTGCTCTTCAGGCTCATTCCGCGCCGTGACACCAAGCCGATCGCCAAGGCGCTGCTTGCGCGCTTCGGCACGCTCGGCGGCGTCTTCGGCGCATCGACCAATCTGCTGCAAGAGGTGAGCGGCGTCGGCGAAGCGGTGGCGCTGGACTTGAAACTAGTGGCAAGCGTTGCACAGCGCATGCTGAAGAGCGAGTTGACGGGCAAACCGGTGCTCTCCTCCTGGAAGGCACTGATCGATTATTGCCACACCGCGATGGCGCACGAGACGCGCGAGCAGTTCCGCATCCTGTTTCTCGACAAGCGCAACGCGCTGATCGCCGACGAGGTGCAGGGCCAGGGCACGGTGGACCACACGCCGGTTTACCCGCGCGAAGTGGTCAGACGGGCGCTCGAACTCTCGGCCACGGCCGTGATTCTCGTGCACAACCATCCCTCGGGAGACCCCACGCCCTCGCGCGCGGATATCGACATGACGAAGACGATCGTCGAAACCGCTCGCCCCTTGGGCATCGCCGTTCACGATCATATCATCATCGGCAAGAACGGCCACGTCAGTTTCAAGGCGCTGCGATTGTTCTAAATCGCGCTCATCAGCATAAGAATTTACATTAGAATATATTCATATAATTTTATTTCTAATGATCTTTTCCGCGCAAATGGCGTCGCCGGATGCTAACGGCACCTTCCATCCGCACTCCACGATCTCCATCCGCATTTTTCAGGTAGGCGTCAGGATGATCTGGCAAAAGGACGATGCTTCCACATCGGCGGGTCTGCCGGAGGAAGCCGTTGTTTTGATTGCGCCTTGTCGTTCCTGGTTCGACGCTCACGGAGATTACATGCCGAAGACCTCATCGCCGCTCCTTCGTCGCTTGCGCCGTATCGGCCGCGGTGTGCTTCTCGCACTCTCCCCCTTCGCACTGATCGCCAGCGGCTTCTACGCGCATATGCTCTGGACGACCAATTTCCATCCGGTCATCGCGGGCGAGGTTTACCGCTCATCGCAGCCATCGGCATCGACGATTGCGCAATTGCAGAAGCAATATGGCATCAAGACCATCATCAACCTGCGCGGCAACAATACCGGCCACGCCTGGTATGACAGCGAAGTCGCCCAGGCCAAGGAACTGAATATCGATCACATCGATTTCCGCATGTCCTCCGCTCGCGAGCTGACCCAGGCCCAGGCCGCCCAGCTGGTCGAGATCATGCGCGATGCGCCCAAGCCGTTGTTGATCCACTGCCAGGCGGGTTCAGACCGCACCGGACTGGCTTCGGCCCTCTATCTCGCCGCAATTGCCAAGACCGGCGAAGCGACCGCGGAGAGCCAGATGTCTATCATTTACGGGCACCTGCCGTTTTCCTTCACCCGTGCCTATGCGATGGATCGGACGTTTGAAAAGCTCGAGCCGTGGCTCGGCCTCTCAAACTCCTGAGTATCGGGCCTTTCCCGTTAGATAATCTGTAACATTGAGCAGCTACCGGTTGACGGACAGCATGTTGCATTGCGACATTGATTCCGTAATCAAACATCCGAGGCTTCCCGATGGACCAATTCGATCTCCTCGTCGTGGGTAGCGGCCCTGCCGGCCGCAGAGGCGCTATTCAGGCCGCCAAGCTTGGCAAGAAGGTGCTTGTGATCGAACAGGGCAAGCGTGTCGGCGGCGTTTCCGTTCACACCGGCACCATTCCCTCAAAGACGCTGCGCGAGACCGCGCTCAACCTCTCCGGCTGGCGCGAACGCGGCTTCTATGGCCGCGCCTACAGGGTCAAGCAGGAGATCAGCGCCGAGGACCTGCGCCGCCGTCTGCTGATCACGCTCGATCATGAAGTCGAGGTGCTGGAGCATCAGTTCGCCCGCAATCGCGTGCAGCACATTCGCGGCAAGGCGAGCTTCATCGATTCCCAGACCATGCAAGTCGTCAAGGACGACGGCGAAATCATTCATGTCTCCGGCACCAGCATCCTGCTTGCGGTCGGCACCAAGCCGTTCCGGCCGGACTATATGCCCTTCGACGGCAAGACTGTTCTCGACAGCGACGAGTTGCTGGAGATCGAGACGCTGCCCCGCTCGATGGTCGTCATCGGCGCCGGAGTCATCGGCATCGAATATGCGACGATCTTCAGCGCGCTCGACACGCAGGTGACGCTGATCGATCCGAAGTCGACCATGCTCGACTTCATCGACAAGGAGATCGTCGAAGATTTCATCTACCAGCTTCGCGACCGCAACATGAAGCTGCTGCTGGGGCAGAAGGCCGAGAAGGTCGTTCGCCAAGACGGCAAGGTGGAGCTGACGCTCGACAACGGCCGTCGCATCGTCACCGACATGGTGCTGTTTGCCGCCGGCCGCATGGGCGCAACCGATACGCTGAACCTTGCCGCCGCTGGTCTCGAGGCCGACAATCGCGGCCGCCTCAGCGTCAATCCAGAAACCTTTGCCACCAACGTTCCGCATATTTTCGCGGCCGGCGACGTCGTCGGCTTCCCGAGCCTTGCTTCGACCTCGATGGAACAGGGCCGCATCGCCGCCCGCGTCGCCGTCGGCGCTATTGCCAAGGAGCCGCCGAAATACTTCCCCTATGGCATCTACGCCGTGCCGGAAATCTCCACCTGCGGGCTCTCCGAGGAAGAGGTGAAGGACCGTCACATCCCCTATGAATGCGGCATCGCCCGTTTCCGTGAGACATCGCGCGGCCATATCATGGGCCTCGACACGGGCCTGCTGAAACTGATCTTCTCGCTGAAGACCCGCCGCCTGCTCGGCGTCCATATCGTCGGCGAAGGGGCGACCGAACTCGTCCATATCGGCCAGGCCGTGCTGAACCTCAAAGGCACGGTCGAATATTTCGTCGAAAACACCTTCAACTACCCGACACTCGCCGAAGCCTACAAGATCGCGGGCCTCGATGCATGGAACCGGATGGGTGATATCAAGTCGGAGCTTTGAGGGGGGCGGAATAGTCTCCTCTCCCCGTCCAGACGGTGAGCGGAGGCCTAATTCGCCGAAGTTTTGAAGCAAATGCCGCCAATGGCCACCTTCGGCCCTAAGCCGTCGGCCAGCGTGTCGCAAAACTCGGTCAAGAACCTCTGGTTTTTGCGAGGGATTTTTGTGACAGAGTTTTCCCTGTATTTTCAGCGCCACCGATTTTTTCGCGAAAGTCAGGAATTGTGCGACAAATCGGCTTCTTGAAGAACGGGATTGATGACGCTCAGCACTTCCGCCGCGCCAACGATCCGTGAACCTTCCGCAACGTGCAATTTTCTTCCTGTCCAAAGTGAATGAGGATATGCCTCGGCCGATAAAAGCCAGACTTTGGCCAACGCCCGTTCTCCTGTAAGAACCCGCTCCACTCCGACGAATTCATGATGCGCCGAAGTCCAATAGTCGGCACGAATCTCATAGGTCGGCCGATAGCCGGACAGGACAACTTTTGTGCCGCCGTCGAAGCGACGCGATGTCAGTTCAAACATCACCTCGATATCAGGCTGAGTTGGCGGTCGGGTCATGTTGGCATTTTACGACAATAACCTGTGACGTAGCAAGTCTCATGATTATCGCGACAAGGCAAGGCGTCTTTCAACGCTATCCCGGCCACCCAAGGCGAGACGGCTATGCACGAAAGAGGACCTTGGTGAGTTCCTCCTCTTTATGTATCGCAGCTTGCTAAGAATCGATGCGCTGAAGTTCATGCCGGATGTGACAGACTTCCTGATCACAGGATAGGCAATTTCCTAACGACTGCAATGACCGCTGTTGGCGTAATGTTGCCATTGGCACTACCGCCGCGGCCAGAGACATCTGGTATCGATTTCTACGATTTCCCGTCACCCGACACCAACGAAAAAGGCCCCGCCGCGAACGGCAGGGCCTGATTTCATCCTGAGAGAGAACCGAATTACTCGGCGCTGTCTTCAGCGGCCTTCTTCTTCGGAGCAGCCTTCTTTTTCGGAGCGGCAGCTTCTTCGCCTTCGGCGGCGGCTTCGGTTGCTTCGGCCTTGGCGGCCTTCTTCTTCGGAGCAGCCTTCTTTGCAGCCGGCTTGTCTTCGGATTCGTCGTCAGCCAAAAGCGCTTCCTTGGAAACGGTCTTGTCGGTGACGTCGACTTCGGTCAGCAGGTGGTCGATGACCTTTTCTTCGAAGATCGGCGCGCGCAGGTTGGCGGAAGCGCCGGGCGTGTTGCGGAAGAAGTCCAGGATTTCCTTTTCCTGGCCCGGGAACTGCTGGAGCTGCGAGTAAAGTGCACGCTGCAGTTCGTCTTCGCTGACTTCGACGCCGGCCTTTTCGCCGATTTCGGAGAGAACGAGGCCGAGGCGGACGCGGCGTTCAGCCAGCTTGCGATATTCTTCTCGAGCCTTTTCTTCCGTCGTGTCTTCGTCTTCGAAGGTCTTGCCCGATTCGGAGAGGTCGGTCTGGATCTGGCGCCAGATGCTGGCGAATTCGGCATCGACCAGCTTCTGCGGCGTGTCGAACTGGTACATCTCATCGAGCTGGTCGAGGATCTGACGCTTGACCTTCTGGCGGGTAACGGAGCCGTACTGGCTTTCGATCTGGCCGCGAACGATTTCCTTCAGGCGGTCAGCCGATTCGAGGCCGAGCTTGGAGGCGAGTTCGTCGTTGATTTCAACTTCGCCCGGAGCTGCAACTTCCTTGACGGTGATGTCGAAGGTGGCTTCCTTGCCGGCAAGGTTCTTGGCCGGGTATTCAGCCGGGAACGTCACGGTGATGATCTTCTCGTCGCCAGCCTTGACGCCGACGAGCTGCTCTTCGAAGCCCGGGATGAAGCGGTTCGAGCCGATGACCAGCTGCGAATCTTCGTCCTTGCCGCCGTCGAAGGCTACGCCGTCAACCTTGCCGAGGTAGTCGATGGTGACGCGGTCGCCGTCGGCGGCCTTGCCCTTCTTGGCTTCGTAGCTGCGAGCGCTTTCAGCGATCTTCAGGATCTGCTCGGTCACTTCGTCTTCGCCGATCTCGGCGACTTCGCGGGTAACCTTGACGCCCTTGACGGACTTCAGTTCGATCGCCGGGATGACTTCGTAGGAGAGCGTGAATTCGAAATCGGCCTCAGCAGCCAGGATCTTTTCAGCTTCGTCCTTGTCTTCGGTCATGGCGACTTCAGGCTGCGTTGCCGACTTTTCGCCGCGCTCCGTCAGGATTGCCGGCGGCTGGTCGCGGACGATTTCGTTGACGAGGTCGGCCATGATCGACTTGCCGTAGACCTTCTTCAGATGCGAAACCGGCACCTTGCCTGGACGGAAGCCGTTGATACGGACCTTGTCCTTGACCTCGGCCAGGCGCTCGTTCATCCGGCCTTCCATGTCCTTGGCGGAGATGACCACCTTGATTTCGCGCTTCAGCCCTTCAGCGAGCGTTTCGATAACCTGCATTGTCCTACCTTCATTCATGGCGGCCGTGCCCAGACAGCCGTTCGTTACGATGAGCACGACGCCGGAAAATCCCGAGCGTGGCTTGGATGCAATTCCTTGTCATTCTGCTAGAGCGCCGCGCGTTCGAACGAACGCGCAAAGGCCGCTCTACCTCTTTGAATCCGGAACATCTAATCCGCTTTCAACTTGAAAACGGGATGTTCCGGGCAGAATGGCGCTACCAACAGCGGGCCAGGAGACAGGCCGTAAGCCTCCCCCGTCCACAAGGCAGCCTTGGTGCGGGTAGAGAGACTTGAACTCCCACGCCTTGCGGCACCAGAACCTAAATCTGGCGTGTCTACCAATTTCACCATACCCGCGTTCCCAAAACCGCATGGCAATGCCTGCTCATGGGGCCTTCCGGAGCGCGGCGTCTCTATATCACCCGTTTCAAACCACGCAAAGGAAAAATGACGGTTCCACGACCGTCCGCGAAGGTTGTTCGGTTTTATAGTGCAAGCCGGTCAATAAAGCGGCTCATCATACAGCGGTTTGCCGTCGAGAAGCAGGCTTCTGATGTGGGCAGCGCCATCGGACGAGATCCGGGCCGAGATGGCGACGCGACCGGCATTGCGCGCACTCTCGATATCGCGCCCTTGTCCCTCGGGCACGTAGTAACGCTCAATGCCATAGGTGACCCCGACCATCGCCTGCGACGCATCGGTCGGCTCGCCATCGAAAACATAACCGACGAATGGCAGGCTTTTGAGTACGACCGTGTCAGGCTTCGGATCGAGCGCTCCGAATGATGATTCGACAATGCCCCAGTAACCGTCGTCCTGCTTCTTCAGGCGAACGGACAGGATCGGAGCATTCAGGCCCTTCTTCGGCGGGCCGTCGACCAGCGTCGAGATGGGAACCCGTGAAATGTCGTAGTTCAAGGTGACGTAGTCGCCCCGCAGAAGATCGCGCGGATCGACCGGCGCCGTTTTCAGCAGAACCTCGACACCGCTTCGCAACCCCCAGGCCCTCTCACCGACCATATAGCCGAGTACAGCGGTCTGCAGGGCCGCAACGATGATCGCGGCAATCCACATGCGGCGCGCGACATTGCCTCCGGCGGCTTTCGTATCAGCGATCAACGTCATGCCCTGTCCCCCTGCCCGTCACCATGGGAAAATCGCCGCTCCAGCCGGATGACCAGCCAGGCGGCAATCGCAACCAGCAACCCGCTGATCAGGAAAAAGCCCGACGTGCCGATGATCGAGCCGATCGTTTCATTCGCGAGATAGAGGATCTCGCAGGCAAAGACGAAATAGGCGAGATAACGCAAGGCACCATTGTCGCGACCGCCGAGAACGATCGCGATGACCGCGCTTGCCAGCGTTATGAAGGCGAGCACGACGAGCGGCAGCTTGTTTTGAACCCAGATGTCATTCTCAAAAAAACCGCCGGCAATCTCTCCGTGGATCGCCAGGAGGCCGATGGCACCCACAAGGAAAGCATAGAAGGCAGGTGCCGCGCCGGCAGACCGCGCGATCCGCGCCAGTGGCGAAACCGGAAGGCTGACCGCCAGGAAGGCAATCAGGCCGGCGGCGGCCAGCAGGATGGCAGCGTGCAGGCTCTCATATTGCGCGAAAAGCCATGTCAGCCAGCCGACCATCATCAGATAGGCGAGATGCCGCGCCCGGGGCACATCGACGTATCGCACAAGAGCGATGATGATTGCTGCCATGATCGGCGGCGCCCAGGGCATGACGCCGTACCACTCATCGGAGTGATCCGAGAGATAGAAGCCGCAGAAGGCCCAGGCGAGAAAACCGGCAAGAGCCACCTGCGCAGACGAACGAAACAGCGCCGCGGCAATACCGGCGGCTGCGAACCAGACGATCATCATTGTCAGCACATCGCCGGATATATTGTACATCTGGCCGACCAGCGACATGGCGCCGCCGAAGGTCATCGTTCCCAGAATCAGCAATGCCGAGGCGATAGTCGCGCGGCCACGGGCAAACAGATAGGCGCCGCCCAGATAAAACACCCAGATCAGCGCGACGAGCCCAAGCAGGCGCGCGATCCTTGGAATCTCTTCCCAATTCGAGGCGACGAAGAGCAGGATCGATGCACCGACCAAAAGCGCCGCCATGACGGTCAGCACGCGACCGGCGCTGAAGCTTGCGGGCCGGCTGTCATATTCGCCGAGGATAGCCGAGGCCGCCGGTGCATCAACTAGCCCCTTGTCGACCCAGATCTTCAGATCACGCTCAAGCCTACCCCGATACATCGCGCGCTCCCGACTGCGATTCCTTACTTCAACGTGTCCTATCCCATAATGGAATGCAATCGAGGCCACATGCACGCATCCGCCCCCCTGAAAATTGCCGGCAAACCGTCTCATATTAATCCAGCATTAAGACTCCGTTTGCCATTATATGCGGTGGCGTCGCAAAGCTCGAAAAAGACATGCGTAGCCAACATACCTCCCATGAAATTATTGCGTTGCACAAAATTCAAAAGTCATACTATTGATATCGCATCAAAGGACGGCAGTGGCGCGCCGCTTCGGCGCAAGCTGGAAAGAGCCTGAGGAATGATATTTCCTCATATGGAATTCGGGGCCGCACACTCCTCCTCCCAGGGCGCCCCGATAGATTGACGACACTCCTCCTCCCAGTCGTCAATCACCACAAATGACGCCCACCGCATCCTCCTCCCGCGGTGGGCGTTATTTTTTGCCCCGATTAAATCGTTTAGTCCCCTGAAGATCATCAGGTCTCGCCTGCGAGGCATTTTTTTCGTGACGACGCAAGGCTAGTGGATACGAGAGCCGCACGAAGCGAAATTTTCGTCGATCCGCCCTCAGCGATCTTTTCGACACACTATGGCTCGAAAGAGCTCATGGATCATGGCAAGACGCAGACAATATCCGGGCAATTGCCCGACACATGGGCGTAAGTATTTATATTTGGTCAAATAAATGATTCGAGAGCCATCCTTACGTCGCCGTGATGTGCACATAAAGCAGCCATCATCTTAAGCAGAATACCCTTGAGGATTGCGCTTTATGCATAGGTGACATGAAGCAATCGCGCTTTTAGTTTTCGCGCCGCAGCAATATATTTAAATCCATTAGATCGAGGCCGGGACCATTCGCGGAACCGCCGATCTCCAAACCCTCGAAAGGGAATTACGATGAACCTGACCCGCTCTTTCAACAACTGGCGCAAGTATCGTCAGACAGTTACCGAACTCGGCCGTATGAGCACCCGCGAACTGCACGACCTCGGCATCGACCGTTCTGACATCCATCGCGTAGCTCGCGAAGCCACCGGCCGCTAATCGCCGGACTGGCTTCGCCCAACAGCGACAGCCTCACAACGCCCGTTGCGGACCTCCGCGACGGGCGTTCTTTTTTTGCGTTGTTCGCACCTGCACAATCGTCAGGCTGCCTCCAAGCCATTCGCCACGCGCATGTCGGATAAAATTTAGGCGTTGATGGCTTTTTAGGCGTCACATTGCACAAATGCATAGCAGATGCTTTTTATTCGCACTGCAAAATCGGCGTCCTTATGTATATATGTATCTCAAGCGCTGAGGCGGCAATCGCGCCGCTCGCAACTGACTACTTGAGGACAAGATCATGAACCCGATTCGCATTGCTAAGAACTGGATCAGCTATCGCCGCACTCTGAACGAACTCGGCAACCTTTCCAGCCAGACCCTGTCGGATATCGGCGTTAGCCGCTACGAAATCCGCAACATCGCTTCCCGTTCTTTCCGTTAATCACAACGGACTGAACGGACTGCCTCAAGACGGCGCCTTTCGGCGCCGTTTTTGATTCCGGGCCTTGCGTAAAGCAATTGGATCATCGGCCTGCCCGTGATAATGACGCGCCCATGACAAAGACCAGCTCCTTTTCTCCCATCCATGTAATCGGCGGCGGCCTTGCCGGCTCCGAAGCCGCCTGGCAGATCGCCAGCGCCGGCGTACCGGTCATCCTGCATGAAATGCGCGGCGTGCGCGGCACAGAGGCGCACAAGACCGACGATCTGGCAGAACTCGTCTGCTCCAACTCCTTCCGCTCTGACGACGCGACCAGCAATGCGGTCGGCGTCATCCACGCGGAAATGCGCTTGGCCGGTTCGCTGATCATGACCTGTGCCGACAAGCATCAGGTTCCGGCCGGCGGCGCGCTCGCGGTGGACCGCGACGGGTTTTCCGCGGCAGTGACGCAGGCGATCGATAGCCATCCGCTGATCACCGTGGTGCGCGAGGAAATAGAGGGTTTGCCGCCGCAGGAATGGGATCAGGCGATCATCTCCACCGGTCCGCTGACGGCACCTGGCCTTGCCAGCGCCATTCAGGCCGAGACCGGCGCGGATGCGCTTGCCTTTTTCGACGCCATCGCGCCGATCGTCTATCGCGACAGCATCAATATGGACATCTGCTGGTATCAGTCCCGCTACGACAAGGTCGGGCCGGGCGGCACCGGTAAGGACTATATCAACTGCCCGATGGACCAGGCTCAGTACAGCGTCTTCCTCGATGCGCTGATCGCCGGCGATGCTGTCGGCTTCAAGGAATGGGAAGGCACGCCCTATTTCGACGGCTGCCTGCCGATCGAGGTCATGGCCGAGCGCGGGCGCGAGACGCTGCGCCACGGGCCGATGAAGCCGATGGGCCTGACCAATGCCCATAACCCGACCGTCAAGGCCTATGCGGTTGTGCAACTGCGCCAGGACAATGCGCTCGGCACGCTCTACAACATGGTCGGTTTCCAGACGAAGCTGAAATATGGCGCGCAGGCCGAGATCTTCCGGCTGATCCCGGGGCTGGAGAATGCCGAATTCGCGCGCCTCGGCGGCCTGCACCGCAACACCTACATCAACTCTCCGACGCTGCTCGATCGCTCGCTGACACTGAAATCGCGGCCGGGCTTGCGTTTCGCCGGCCAGATCACCGGCTGTGAAGGCTATGTCGAGAGTGCCAGCATCGGCCTGCTCGCCGGTCGCTTCGCCGCCGCCGAGCGCAAGGGCGAGGCACCGTCCGTGCCGCCGGCCACCACGGCGCTGGGTTCGCTGCTCAGCCATATCACCGGCGGCCATATCGTATCCGACGAAGAGCCGGGCAAGCGCTCCTTCCAGCCAATGAACATCAATTTCGGGCTGTTCCCGGAGCTGGAACCGGGTTCGATCGTCAAGCCGGAAGGCGTCAAGCGCTTTCGCGGCAAGGACAAGACGATCATGAAGCGGCAGCTGATCGCCAAACGGGCGCTCGCGGATTGCGCAGCATGGCTCGGCGTTCCGGCGCCGATCCTCCAGTCGCCAGTCGTCGCCGAGAGCGCCTAAGACCTTCTCAAGCCTTTGCCGTCGGCATCAGCGCCGACGGTTTGAGATCTTCGCCAGCAACATAATTGCCAAGCAGCCAGAGCGATACTTCCGCGGCCTCCGCAGACGTCGCAAATTCGAATGTGCCGTTGTGATGCGGGGCGTCGAGGAAATCGATCGTCAAGCCACGGCCAGTCCCTGAGTCCTTGGCGCGTGCCCTGCCCGGCTCTATCAGATGAACGCTGTAGTGATTGCGCAGGCTGCGCATGAAACCGGCCTTATCATCATGCAGGCGCACGAACACCGCCTGGCCATTGGCCGTCGTCTGCAATTGCCGGATCGCTTCCGTTGGAAAGGCCCGCCCGAACTCAAGAATGGCAAGACCGGTATCGTGCAAACCGTCTTCCTTATTCTGCGACGTCATGCGCGCTATAAAGAAGGCAAAGAAGACGACGATCGCAAAGAGTGTGCACCAGACGATAATGCCCATGGCGGCTTCTCCAGGAATACGGGCGGCAGTTCGGCAATCTCCATAAACCTCGAGACTTGCGCGAACTTGGTCGATTTCAGATTTTCTTCGTCATGGAGGCGAGTGCCATACGCATCTGCCGGCGCCATTGCGGTGGCTGGAAGGCTTGATCGAACACACTGGCGCCCAGCTTTTGCGCCCGCTTCAGCACCGGTTCAGCCAGAACCGCCGGCAGAAAGGCCGGAAACACCGCTGGCGCAATAGGGCCGGCGGCCCTTGCCTTCGCCAGATGCTCGCGCCCAAGGCCGGCGAAAGCCTCGATGGCCGCCGATATCCGCACCTGGTCCTCACCGGCGAGGAATGTGTCGCGATCGAGACCGGTCGCCGTCAGGATTTCCAGCGGCAGATAAAGCTGGCCGCGACGACGGTGCAGCGGCATGAGCAGCAGCAGCCCGGCAATCGCCTGTGCCACCCCGGCATGGCCCGCGGCATCGGCGGAACGACGGGCGTCTTCCGCCGACAATACCAGGCTGGCAAGTTGGATCATCGCCGAGGCGGTCTCGCCCGCATAGCCTTCCAGCGTGCCGCGTGTCTCCATCGGATCGTCGTAGAGATCGAAAATGCGCGCATCGATCATGTCGATCAGCGTCTGCGTTGGCAGGCGGTATTGTTCGATCGTCGCCAGCAGCTCAGCAGCAACAGGATTGGCCGCGCTCGATCCATGCGCCTGCCCTTCGAGCAGATCACGCCAATATTGCATGCGTACCTCGCCCGGCAGCGGTTCATGCACAAGATCGCGGATGCGCGCCAGCTCGGCGTTGAAGGCATAGAGTGCCGCGAGAGCACCGCGCTTGTCCTCCGGCGCCAAAAGACAAGCTAGATAGCGGTCGCGATCGGTGTCGCGAAGCGTCACCAGGCAAAGATCCTGGTTGCTACGGGGAGCAGCGTCTGTCGTCATGCTTGGCTCGATCTCTCGTCAAACGGCGATCAGCGCCGCGGCCACGGCGCGCGACTCGGCCAACATGATATTGAAGGTGCGCACCGCAGCCCCCGTACTCATCGGATCGGAGGAAATCTGCCTGGCACGCAGCGCCGTCTTCAATTCCGCCGGGAGCGGGCGCAGCTCCGTGCCGGTGCCGACCAGAAGCACTTCGATCTGGGCGGCTTCGTCGAGCACCCTCTGAAAATGCGCCGGCGTCAGCGCATCCTCCATCGTCATGTCCCAACCATAGATGCCGGAGGGCAGGCAAAGCAGCGAGCCGCGATGCGACATGTCCGCAAAGCGAAAGCCGCCATTGCCGTAAGCGTCGATCGGCGCGCGTCCGGGAAAATGCGCGCTTCGGATTTCTATACCTTTTGCCACTCTGTCACACCGCTGGTTTTTCTGATTGCATGTCGCTCCCTGTCTGGCCCTTGCTTTTGCCGCCGGCCTGGAACTTATCCGGGCGCAGCTTGAAGACGATCAGGACCGGCGCCGCAATATAGATCGACGAGAAAGTGCCGACCGCGACGCCGAAGAGCAGGACGAAGGTGAAGGAGCGGATCACCTCGCCGCCAAATATATAGAGAGCAAGCAGCGCCAACAACGTCGTGGCCGATGTCAGAACCGTGCGCGACAACGTCTGATTGATCGAAGCATCGATCAGGATCGGCAACGGC
The DNA here is from genome assembly GCF_058803745.1 of Rhizobium sp. GW821-FHT14E12. Taxonomy (NCBI): domain Bacteria; kingdom Pseudomonadati; phylum Pseudomonadota; class Alphaproteobacteria; order Hyphomicrobiales; family Rhizobiaceae; genus Rhizobium; species Rhizobium sp. GW821-FHT14E12. Next base: position 67,232 of record NZ_JBXAPH010000001.1, on the reverse strand, counting down.
ATCTGCGAGTAGCGCCTGAGATTCTCGCGCATACGGTCATAGACCACGACCGTGTCATTCAGTGAATAGCCGACGATGGTCAAGAGCGCCGCTATGCCGGTCATGTTGAATTCCATGCCGCTCAGCACGAAGAGGCCGAGCGTCAGGATCACGTCATGCAGTGTCGCGATGATCGCGCCGACTGCAAACTGCCACTCGAACCGCAGCCAGATATAAATGAGGATCGCCGCCAGTGTCGCCAGAACGGCAAGCGACGCCGTCCTGGTGATCTCGCCGGAAACCGAGGGGCCGACCACTTCAACGCGGGAGAAGTCGTAATCCTTGCTCAGTTCATCGCGAACGAGGGTCACGGCGGATTGTTCGGCATTCTCGCCACCATCCTGCGCATGGACCCGGATCATAGCCCCCAGCCGGTCATCCAGCCGTTCGACCTGAACATCACCCGGAATAACGTCCAGCAAGCGCGCCTGAATATCGGCGGTGTCGGCAACACCCTGCTTGGCACGCACCTCGATGATCGATCCGCCGGTGAAATCAATACCGAGATGCATGCCGATCGTTGCAAAGGCGAGCAAGGTCGCCACCGACAATGCCGCCGATACAGTGAACGTATAGCGGCGGATGCCCATGAAACGGATATTGGCGCCATCAAAGATGCCGCTGCGAACGCCGGCCAGCAGCACGCGCGGCTTGCGATGCGAAATCCAGGCATTGACGAGCGAGCGCGTGACGAAGCAGGCGGTAAAGAAGGTGGTGAAAACGCCAACGATCAGTGTCGCTGCGAAGCCACGCACAGCGCCGCTGCTGACATAGAATAGGATGGCAGCGATGATGAGCACCGTGAAATTGGCATCGGCAACGGTGGCAGCGGCCCTGTTGAAGCCATGGCGCAACGCATCGACGAGAAGATGGGTCTTCTTCTCTTCCTCCCGGACGCGCTCATAGATCAGCACATTGGCGTCGAGCGCTATGCCGATGATCAGCACGATGGCGGCGATGCCCGGCAGCGTCAGCGTAATGCCGAATACCCCCATGAGCGCCAGAACCATGACGATATTGATGATGAGCGCGATCGTCGCGGCAACGCCGAGCAGCCCGTAAAAACCGATCATCAGCGCCGCCACGAAAATGGCGGCAATCACACAGGCGATGATGCCGGAGCGCATCGTCTCGCTACCAAGACCGGGCTCGATGGTCCGTTCTTCGACCGTCGTTAGCGTCGCCGGCAGCGGCCCGGATTTCAGCATGACGGACAGGTCCTGCGCGCCCTGGGCCGTGAAGTCGCCGGGAATATTGATCTCACCAGTGGTGATCGCGTTTTTCAGCGAAGCAGACGAGAGCACCTGACCGTCAAGCACGACGGCGATGATCTTGCCGAGATTGGCGGTCGTTGCCTGCGCAAACCGGCCAGTCGCCTCCGGTGTCAGCCTAACGGAGACAGTGCCATCGTTGTTCTGGGCGTTCGACGCGGCCGCGGCATCGGCAAAGTCGATATTCGAAAGAAGGGGCTGCTTTTGCAGAAGATAGCCGGCCGGCGGATCGTCCTCGGAAAACAATACCTCAGAGCCCACGGGCGGACGGCCGTTCATGGCGTCCTGCACCGGCATCGATGAATCGACCAAACGGAAGTTGAGCTCGGCGGGCTGATTCAAGAGGTTCTTCAGGCGCTGCGGATCGCCAAGACCCGGGACCTGGATCACGATACGGTCAGCACCCTGCCGACGGATCAGCGGTTCGCCGACGTCGAGTTGCGCGATGCGATTGCCGATGACCTTGAGCGACCGGGTCACGGCGGCGGAAAGACCGTCTTTGATGCCCGCATCGGTGATATCAATGCTAAGCGCACCCTTGTCACCCTGAGACAAGGTCGCTTCCGGCTTGCCGGAAGCCGCATCGGTAATCGGCTTCAGGGCATTCACAGCAGCCTGCACCTGGGCAAGGTCGTTGATGCGCAACTGGATCTTCTGACCGGTGCCGGTCAAACCGGAATAGGCAATATTGACGGTACGCAGTCTGGCGCTGATGTCACCGACGACAGTTTCCAGCCGGTTTCTGACGACGTCGTCACGCTCGATCTTGAGCATGATATGCGAGCCGCCCTTGAGATCGAGGCCAAGCTCGACCTTTCGTTGCGCAAACCAGTTCGGGAAGGAAGCAAGCCGCTGCTCATCAAGCAGATTGGGCACGGCAAGGAGAACGCTCAAGAGAACGGCGAACCAGATCAGGACGGTCTTCCACCAGGAGACGTGCAGCATCGCTCTCTCGAGTTTGGTCTTTTCTTACTGCGCCCCGCATGCGCCGCAGCATGCAAAGGACGCAGTAACACTTTGAATTTGCGCACAATCCCGTCCGAAAGTCGATTCCGATTTTCGCAGCCATGCACAAGGAGGGCGAGCCTTGTCGGCCAGCCCTCTCATCAAGACCTTATGCGGCGTCTGCCTTGACGGGTTCGCCCTTGACGCGCACTTCCGAAATGGCGCTGCGAACGACACGGATCTTGACGCCCTCGGCGATTTCCACTTCCAGTTCCTTGTCGTCGACAACCTTGGTGACCTTGCCGACGATGCCGCCGCCCGTGACGACCTGATCGCCGCGGCGAATGTTCTTCAGGATCTCGTCACGCTTCTTCGCCTGCGCGCGCTGCGGACGGATGAGGAGGAAATACCAAACGACCATCAGCGGCACAAACAGGATGATCATTTCAAAGCCGGAACCGCCAAAGACGCTCGCGGCTGAATCTGTTGCGCTCTGCGCATATGCGTTGGTGACAAACATCAAAAACTCCCTTGAACTCCTTGCGGGAACAGGCCCCGCGTCAGGTTGCCGGAATATAGTTGCGATCATAGCGATTGCAACAAAAACAGCCGCGAACCGTACCGTTTTCCCGGCCTCTTAGCCTTTCAGTCCCACAAGGAGCATGATACCCGACAGAACGAGGTGCATTTTACAACTTTCTTGACTAACGTTCTGGAGGAAAAACGGTGATCGAAAACCAAAACGCCCTGATCCTTGCGGAAGTTCGCCGCCTCGCCGATGCGCTCGAACGCCTGGCAGGCCCGCCGCCGGCCGTCAACGACTGGAGCGCTGCCGACTGCTTCGTCTGGGCTCCTACCCGGCTACATTTACAACCGGTTTCCCGGCCAAACCGCGTGGCGCTTACCCTCATTCGCGGCGTCGATCATGTCCGCGACATCCTCCATGAGAACACGCTGCGCTTCGCCGAAGGATTCGCCGCCAACAATGTCCTGCTTTGGGGCGCGCGCGGCATGGGCAAGTCCTCGCTCGTCAAGGCCGTGCACGAGGACGTGCGCCGCGCTACCGGCATTTCGCTGAAGCTGATCGAAGTTCATCGCGAGGATATTTCTTCGCTGCCCGTGCTGCTCGATATCCTGAAAACCGCACCGCATCGCATCATCCTCTTCTGCGACGACCTCTCCTTCGACCATGACGATACCGCCTACAAGTCACTCAAGGCGGCGCTCGATGGCGGCGTGGAAGGCCGGCCGGACAATGTGCTGTTCTACGCCACATCCAACCGCCGCCACCTGCTGCCGCGCAACATGATGGAGAACGAACAGTCGACGGCCATCAATCCGTCGGAAGCCGTCGAGGAAAAGGTTTCCCTTTCCGATCGCTTTGGCCTCTGGCTCGGCTTCCACAAATGCAGCCAGGAAGACTATCTGCAGATGATCGATGCCTATGCCGATCACTTCAAGCTCAATCTCGACCGCGCCCAGATGCACCATGAAGCGCTGGAATGGGCGACCACCCGTGGCGCACGTTCCGGGCGCGTGGCCTGGCAATATATTCAGGACCTGGCCGGACGGCAGAGGATCGTGCTCGAGCGGGACTGATCACCTTTTCCAGAGTCCCCAAACGACAAAAAGCCCGGTGGTGACCGGGCTTTTTGCAGACTCCTTGAGACGCACTACCTATTCAAGGAAGGTCATTGGGTTGACCGGGGCGGAATTCTTGCGGACTTCGAAGTGAAGCTGCGGCTGCTTGACGTCGCCGCTCATGCCTGACGTGGCGAGCGTCTGGCCGCGCTGGACCTTCTGGCCGCGGGCAACGCTGAGCGCGTCAGCATGGCCGTAGACGGTGACCGTGCCGTCGTCGTGGCGGACGAGAACCGTGTTGCCGAGTTCTTTCAGGCCGTTGCCGGCATAGATGACGACGCCGTTCTCGGCAGCCTTGATCGGCGTGCCCTCGGGAACCGAGATATCAATACCGTCGTTGCGGCTGCCGTTAACGTTGGAGCCGTAGCCGGCGATGACCGCACCGCGAACCGGCCAGCGATATTTGCCGATACCGGTCGCTTCCGGCGCGTCGGCCGAGACGTCGGATTTGGTCGCGGCGTCGCTGACGGACTGCGTCGGCGCAACACTTGCAACAGCCTGCGGCTTGGCCGAATCCGGTGCGCTGTCGGCAGCGGCCTTGGGCGCTGCCTTTGCTGCCGTTTCAGCGGCGGCAACCTTGGCGTTCGCCTTCGTTACCGGAGCTTCGGCAACTTCCTTCTGTTCGGCGAGCGATTTCGCGGCAGACTTCTGCGGATCAATGGAGGCAGTCCTAATCGGGTCGGCACCGGCATGCGGCAGTTTCAGAGCCTGCCCGACGCGAACGCCCTCACCCGACTTCATGCGGTTTGCCTGCTTCAACTCATCGACACTGACACCGGCGTTGCGGGCAATCCTGGCGAGCGAGTCACCCGGCTTGACCACATAGGTGCCGTCACCCTTCGGCAGCGGACCCTTGCCGTTGCCGGCAGCAAGCTTGTTCGGATCGGCGAGACCGGCCTGCGACTTGCCGCGCAACTGGCCGTTGGATGGCAGCACGGCGGCGTCCTGCTCGGGAGCCTTGGCTGGACCCGGCATCTTGCCGCCCCTGGAAAGATCTGTCGCTTCCGAAGCAACCTTCGCCGGGCTCGAAACTCCTGCGCCATTCATGGTCGGAATGATGATCTGCTGGCCAGGCTGGGCGCCGGCACTGTTTCTCAAGCCGTTGGCGCGCAGGATTTCTTTTGCCGGAACACCGTAACGACGCGACAGGAGATCGATATTTTCGCCCTGCTGCAACGTAACGCTCGGCGCGTTGACCGTCGTCCAGCCGGAAGAAGTCGTCGAAGCGGAAGGCGCCTTCAGCGTACCGGTCGACGCCGTGTCCGAAGCCAAAGCCGGCTCCATACGGGAAGCCGCCTGCCTGCCACGCGATGCCGGCAGAGGTTGAGCGAGCGCCTGATCTTCTGAATTGGACACCCCGCGCGAACGGGCCGGCGCCGCGGAGGCCGTCGGCGCCGCCAGATCGGAACGCTGGATCGCGACCGGCGCGGTCGATACGCGGGCGCTGGAGTAGGAAGGATTGTAGCCGGCCGGAGAATTCGGATAGGTCCGCGCGGCTGGCGCGTTCTGCTGCGAATAGTCCTGCTGTTGATAGCCCCCGCCACCCTGGGCAACATCGGCCCTCGGTACGGCACTACCATCCAGGTTGTTCGACCCACCGCGATTGATGGAACCTGTCGTCGTCCGATCCGGCGAGCCCGCAAAGAGCCCGCCGAAGCGCGTCGTGTCTGAACTGCAAGCTGTCGCTGTGCTCGCCAGGAGAACTGCCACAAGGACTTTCCCTGCCGATTTACCGAAGTTTGACGAAAGACTGAAACCCATGACTCGACCCACTTGAGACGCAACTGTTTATGGGTCGATTAAAGCGCGTTAATCTTACCATGCGGTTAAAGCACTGGCACCACATGTGTTTTTTTGAGGAATTGCTAACCATAGAAAATGAATCCGCCGCGCATGCGGAATGCGCCGGGCAATTCGATCCAAATTTGGTCTTAAAGATAGGAGGCGAGCATCGGCACGATCGGCTGATAGGGAACGTCGAAGAGTTCCTCGCGCTCGAAGCGGCTGCCGGTCTTGGTAAGGCGCACCATGCGGCAAACATCGTCCGACAGCATCAGCGGCGCGATCATCGATCCGCCGGACACCAATTGATCGGCATAGAAACGCGGCATGGTCGTGAAGGCCGATGTCACCACGATGCGGTCGAAGGTGCCCTCGCCCGGCAGACCGACGCTGCCGTCCGCCTGACGGATGATGACGTTGCGCAGGCCGAGCGTGTCCATGCGCTGCTGCGCGGCCGTCGTCAGGGTCTTGTAGCGGTCGACCGTCAGCACCCGCTCGACAATGCGCGCCATGACGGCGGCGGTGAAGCCGCTGCCGGTCCCGATTTCGAGAACACGGTGGCCCGGCTTGATCTTCAGACTGTGCAGAATGCGGACCACGAGATCGATGCCTTCCATGAAGGCCCCGCATTCGATCGGGATCGTGCGACTGGAATAGGCGTCATCGGTGAATTGCAGCGGCACGAACGGCAAGCGCGGCGTCTGCTCGACAGCCGTCATCAGATCGATATCCAGTATGCCTTCGGCCCGCAGACGCAGCACAACGGCTGCGAAGCCTTCCTTCTCGACCAAACGAGGTGTCAATCCGCTACTCCATGCCCGAGCGCCCGCGCCACGCGGTCTTGCACCGAATAATCCGTCAAATCGAGTTTCAAAGGAGTTACCGAAATACGATTTTGTTTCAGTGCGTGGATATCGGTGCCGGGGCGAAAGATGCCGCTGCGCTCGCCGAAGCGCAGCCAGTAATAGGGAAAGCCGCGGCCGTCGGCGCGCTCGTCAACCTGCAGATTAAAGGCGAGATTGCCCTGTGCCGTCACTTCGGTGCCGGAGACTTCGTCCGGCCGGCAGTTAGGGAAATTCAGGTTGAGGAACGTGCCATCCGGCAGGTCGATATCGATAAGCTTGCCGAGCAGCGCCGGCGCGTGTGCCTCGACCACCTCCCAGGGAACAACGCGCGTGCCGTTCTCATGCACATAAGCCTGGCTCAACGCAAAGGAGCGCACGCCTTGCAGCGTACCCTCGATCGCACCGGCAATCGTTCCGGAATAGGTGACGTCGTCGGCAACGTTGGAACCGGAATTGACGCCTGACAGGATCAGGTCCGGCTTGATGTCCATGACCTGGCGGATGCCCATGATGACGCAATCCGTCGGCGTGCCGCGCAGTGCATAATGCTTGTCGGAGACCTTGCGCAGGCGCAGCGGCTCGGAAAGGCTCAGCGAATGGGCAAGCCCGCTCTGATCCGTCTCCGGCGCAACAATCCAGACATCGTCCGACATGGTGCGGGCGATACGCTCCAACGCTGCCAGCCCTTCGGCATGAATGCCGTCGTCATTGGTCAGAAGTATCCGCATCGCCCCACCAGTAAATTATGCTGCTTTTTCGATCCTCTTCAGACCACCCATATATGGCAGCAGTGCGTCAGGCACAGTGACCGAGCCGTCGTCGTTCAGATAATTCTCGAGAACGGCGATCAGGCAGCGGCCGACCGCGGTGCCGGAACCATTGAGCGTGTGCACGAATTTCGTGCCCTTGTCGTCCTTGCCGCGGTAGCGCGCATTCATGCGCCGGGCCTGGAAATCGCCGCAGACCGAGCAGGAAGAGATTTCACGATAGGTATCCTGCCCCGGCAGCCAGACTTCGAGGTCGTAGGTCTTGCGGGCACCGAAGCCCATGTCACCGGTCGAGAGTGTCATGACACGATAATGCAGGCCGAGACGCTTCAATACTTCCTCGGCGCAGGCGGTCATGCGCTCATGCTCGGCAATCGAGCTTTCGGCATCGGTGATCGACACGAGCTCGCATTTCCAGAACTGGTGCTGGCGCAGCATGCCGCGCGTATCGCGACCGGCAGAACCCGCTTCCGAGCGGAAAGACGGCGTCAGCGCGGTGAAACGCAGCGGCAGCTTCTCCTGGTCGAGGATGTCGCCGGAAACGAGATTGGTCAGCGTTACCTCAGCGGTCGGGATCAGCCAGCGGCCATCCGTGATCCTGAACGAATCCTCGGCGAATTTCGGCAATTGGCCGGTGCCGAACATCGCCTCGTCACGCACCATCAGCGGCGCACTGACTTCGGTGTAACCATGCTCGCTGGTATGCAGATCGAGCATGAACTGGCCGAGCGCCCGTTCCAGGCGCGCGAGTTGCGAGGTCAACACGGTAAAGCGCGAACCGGAGAGCTTGGCAGCTCGTTCGAAATCCATGTAGCCGAGCTCTTCGCCGATTTCGTAATGCTCTTTCGGCTTGTGGTTCCAGGTCGGCTTGGCGCCCCAGGAATGCTTGACGACATTGTCGTGCTCGTCCTTGCCGACCGGCACATCATCAAGCGGAATATTGGGAATGCGCGACAGGGCGTCGTTGAGCTCGGCCGTCAGCACGCGCTCTTCCTCTTCCGCGGCCGGAAGCGAGGTCTTGATGTCGGCGACTTCGGCTTTCAGTTTTTCGGCAAGCTCGGTGTTCTTCTGGCCCATGGCCGCGCCAATCTCCTTCGAGGCGGCGTTGCGGCGGGACTGCATATCCTGAACGGACTGGATGATGGAGCGGCGCTTCTCGTCGAGCGCGATGAGGCCTTGCGACAAAGGCTCGGCACCGCGCTTGGCAAGCGCTGCATCCAAAACCTCGGCATTCTCACGAATCCATTTGATATCAAGCATCGTCGTTCCAGGTCGTTAGACATGACTACAGCTCCGACCGAGACTTCGGTCGGAGATCGAATTGGCAAACCCTTATGGAAGGACGTTTCCGATCCGCCGCTCAGACACTATCCGTCTTGGCAACATCGGAATTCTCGTCATTCTCCTCAGCCGTCTGCCGGGCACGCTGGCGTTCCACGAGTCGCGCCGCGTAGATGGAAATCTCGTAGAGAATGATCGTCGGCACTGCAAGGCCGATCTGGGACATCGGATCCGGCGGCGTCAGCACGGCGGCAACGATGAAGGCGAAGACGATCGCGAATTTGCGTTTTTCCGCCAGCCAGGTCGATGTCAGCAGACCGACGCGCGCAAGCAGCGTGGTGATGACCGGCAATTGGAAAACGAGGCCGAAGGAGAAGACCAGCGTCATGATCAGGCTCAGATATTCCGAGACCTTCGGCAAGAGCGCGATGCCGATCTGACCGTCGGCCGGCACCTGCTGCATCTTCAGGAAGAACCACATGACCATGGGAGCAAAGAAGAAGTAAACCAGTGCCGCGCCCATGATAAACAAGATCGGCGATGCTATCAGGAACGGCAGGAAGGCGCCACGCTCGTTCTTGTAGAGGCCGGGCGCCACGAACTTGTAGATCTGCGCGGCGATGACCGGGAAAGCGATGACCAAGGCGCCGAACATGGCAACCTTCACCTGCGTGAAGAAGAATTCCTGCGGCGCAGTGTAGATCAACTCGGCCTTGGTGACATCAAGGTGAGCCCAGACGACGGCCCATTTATAGGGATAGACCAGATAGTTGAAGAGATGCTTGGCAACGGCGAAGCAGGCGATGAAGGCGATGAAAAACGTCACCAGCGACCAGATCAGCCGCGTGCGCAATTCCATGAGGTGTTCGATAAGCGGCTGTGGCTTATCGTCAATGTCGCCCGTCATGCCTTGTCCTTCTTTTTAGGCGTTGCTTTGGCGACCGGTGTGGTCTTGGCGGCCGCTACACGCTTCTTTGGAGTCGCGACAACGGGAGCCTCAGGGGCAGCCACAGCGACCTTGCGCGGCGCACGCTTCGGCTTTTCCGCGACGATCGGCGTATCGACCACCACGGCAGCGACCTCTTCCGTCTTGGCGGGCACCTTTGCACGCGGCTTGCGCACAGCCTTCGGCTTTGTAGGCGTTTCCGGCGCGGCGGCAACAGGTGCAGGCGCGACCACTGTAGGCGCTCCGCCAATCGCGGGGGCGACGGACGGCGTTTCCGGCAATCCCATTGATGGTTCGGAAACCGGTTCAGCCGGGGTCGAGGTTGCTGCAGGCTTGTCCGACGTCGTCGAACGCTGCAGATCCGCCTTGATATCGTTGCCCATCTGCCGCAACGGGTTCATTGCTTCCCGCAATGAATTGACCGGGTTGAGCTTCTGGGCATCCGAGATCGTCTGGCGCACATCGTCCAGCTCGGCTTCACGCATGGCCTCGTCGAACTGCGAGCGAAACTCACCCGCCATTTTCCGAGCCCGCGCCGTCATCTTGCCAATCGTTCGTAGCGTCGCCGGCAATTCCTTCGGGCCAATGACCACAAGCGCCACCACGGCGATAATCAGCAGCTCGGACCAGCCTATATCGAACATAAAAAGGCTCCTGGGCCGACAGCGAGCATTTCAGCCCCTGACGTGCCCGACATGATTACTTCGACTCGTCGGCCTTGTGTTCGACGGTACGGGACGTTGTCGACTGTGCCGGCGGCGGCGTCTCCTCGTCGTCGTTCATGCCTTTTTTGAAGCTCTTGATGCCCTTGGCGACGTCACCCATCAGCTCCGGGATCTTTCCACGGCCGAACAACAACAGCGCGATGGCCAGGACGATCAGCCAGTGCCAAATGCTTAGAGAACCCATTGCGATAACTCCGATTTCAGTGTCTTCCCGATGTAAGACGTTTGTGAATGTTTTTCAAACACCAAAATGTACTGCATCGACGCTTATCGGGATAGCGAGCAACAATGCAATAGCCAAACGTCTCCAAGTCAGGAGAATGAGCTCCATATTCGCATCAGCTAATGGCGAAACAGAGGCCTGTGCATTGTTTTGAAAAAAGCTTTATGGGCCACCAAGCGGCCCAAAGCGTGTCGAGAGTGCCGATTTTGAGCTCAATCGTCCGAAGCGCCACCCGGCGCCAGGAGACCAAGCTCCTCGAGATCCATCTGCGTGATCGGATCCTCGTCCTCCGTCAATTCATCGCTCATCAGCGGTGACGGCACGTTGAAATTAGCGGGGATACGGCCGGAAAGCAGCCCTGCCCCCTTCAGCTCCTCGAGACCGGGCAAGTCGCGCAACTCCTCCAGACCGAAATGATCGAGGAAATCCCTTGTAGTGCCCAGTGTCACCGGCCGGCCAGGCGTGCGCCTACGGCCGCGAAAACGAACCCAGCCGGACTCCATCAATACGTCGAGCGTCCCCTTAGAGGTCTGCACGCCCCTGATGTCCTCGATCTCGGCGCGGGTCACCGGCTGGTGATAGGCGATGATCGCCAAGACTTCGAGCGCCGCCCGCGACAGTTTCCGCGCCTCGTTGTCATCGCGGCGGATAACGAAGGAAAGATCGGCGGCCGTACGAAAGGCCCAGGCGCCGTCGACCTGGATCAGATTGACGCCGCGCATCGCGTAATCTGCCTTCAGCCGCTGCATAATGGAATTGATATCGACGCCCTGCGCGACGCGCTCGGCAATAAAGCTCTCGGATACCGGCTGGGCGGAGGCAAAGACCAACGCTTCGGCAATGCGTTCCGCTTCACGCAGAGCGCGCTCGTCGATCGCCGGTACCGTGGCATCATCATCCATATGCTGATCGTTATCAGGACCGCTCACACCCGCACCTATTCCGCAGCCTCAAGCTCATCGACATCATGCTTCGGCCCGCGCCGCATGTAGAGCGGTTGGAACGCGCCCTCCTGGCGAATTTCCAGCTTGCCTTCCCGCGCGAGCTCCAGCGAGGCCGCAAAGGCGCTGGCGATGGCGGTGACGCGCTCGCTGGGACTGGTCATATAGCGCAGCAGATAGTGTTCCAGGGCCGTCCAGTCGGTGATCTCGCCGATCATCCGGTTGAGGATCGTACGGGCATCGCCCAAGGACCAGACCTGGCGTCGCTCAATCGTCACCTGCGTGACCGCCTGACGTTGGCGCAGACCGGCATAGGCGGTCAGAAGATCGTAGAGGCTGGCGTCATAGGCGGACCGCCGCCGGTCCGGAATATGCTCCGGCGCGCCGCGCACGAAGATGTCGCGGCCGAGACGATTGCGGTTGACGAGACCCGTCGCCGCATCGCGCATGGCTTCAAGGCGCTTCAGGCGGAAGGCGAGCGTCGCCGCCATTTCCTCGCCGCTCGGGCCGTCTTCCTTGCTCTGCTGCGGAATGAGCAGCTTCGACTTGAGGTAGGCAAGCCAAGCGGCCATAACGAGATAATCGGCCGCAAGCTCGATGCGGATTCGCCGGGCGGTATCGATGAACAACAGATATTGCTCAACCAGCGCCAGCACGGAGATGCGCGACAGATCGACCTTCTGGGTGCGGGCAAGATGCAGCAACAGGTCAAGCGGACCTTCGAAGCCGGCGATATCGACAAGCATGGTGGGCTCGTGCATGCCGCGCTCGCCATTGCTGTCCTGCCACAGCTTGTCCATCGGCGCTGCCGCCTGTTGGCTCTTTTCCGTGCCGCTCACCTTGTTCACCCGTCAGATCCCCGGAGTTCGGTCTTAAGCCACCGCAAACATCGCATCGAATTCAGCGCGAATCGACGCTTCATCCACACCGTCATTATAGCCGAAAGCCGCTTCCACCGCCTTGGCCCGCTCAAGCGCGCCGCCGCTGAGCACCGGCACGTTGCGCACCACCTGCTGCATCTCGTCCATAATACCGTTGCAATGCAGCACGATATCGCATCCGCCGGCAACAATATTCGCAGCCCGCTCGCCGATCGTGCCGGCCAGCGCATTCATCGAGCTATCGTCGGAGAGAAGCAAGCCCTTGAAGCCGATATGGCCGCGGATGATCTCCTCGATGACCTTGCGCGAGGTCGTCGCCGGATTGGCGGGATCGATATCGGTAAAGACGACGTGGCAGGTCATCGCCATCAGTTCGTCCTTGAGCGCGACGAAAGGTGGAAAATCATGCGCTTCCAGCTCGGCGCGGGACACCGTGACGACCGGCAATTCATGATGCGAATCGGCAAAGCCGCGGCCGTGGCCAGGCATGTGCTTCATCACCGGCAGGACACCGCCGGCCTTAAGCCCCTCCGAGGCGGCGCGGCCCATCTCGGTCACCGTCACCGGATCGCCGCCATAGGCGCGGTTACCGATAACATTGCTCGATCCTTCGACCGGCACGTCGAGCACCGGCAGGCAATCGGCATTGATGCCGAACTTCAGAAGGTCGAAGGCATGGAGCCGCGACATCAGCCAAGCGGCGCGCAGACCCTGCTCACGGTTCTGGCGATAGATATCGCCTAGCGCCTGGCCGGAAGGGTAATGCGGCAGGATCGGCGGACGAATGCGCTGCACCCTGCCCCCCTCCTGGTCGATGAAAACAGGCGCATCGCGACCGACGCTATCGCGCAGGGACGCGACGAGATCGGCGATCTGCGCCGGCTCGGAAATGTTGCGTCCGAAAAGGATGAAGCCCCATGGCTGTTCCGCCTGATAGAAGGAACGCTCTTCGGGTGTGATGGAATGGCCGCTACAGCCGAGGATCATGGATTTTGATTCGGTCATGTCCGAATCATAGCGGCCGCTTCGTGAAATGCGAAGCACGTCAAGGCGAGATACATAAAAAGAAGCTGGTTCAAAGGACAACGGCGGGCTCTCGCCCGCCGTTTTCAGCTGATGCCCGGTGCTCTGATCTCTTATTTCGAGATCAGGCAGGTGCCGCCCGCGGCACGTAGGCGTACGCAGAGGTCGGCGGCATCGTCCTTGGAGCCGGCGACGACACGGACGCGATAATAGGTGCCCTTGCCGGCGATATCGGCCTTGCGGATTTCAAGCTGGTGACCACCGATGACACTGGCGAACTTGGTCTTCAGGTTCGCCTGCGACCGCTGCGCTTCCGCCTCGGAAGGCAGCGAGGCGATCTGCACTCCATAGGCGCCGCCGGCACTTGCCGACGCGACCGGAGCTGCCTGCGTTGCGGCCGGGCTTACCGAAGCAACCTGCTGCGGCTTCGGCTGGGCCTGTGCCGTATGGGCAGCGACGTTCTGGGTAGCCGCAGCCACCGTCTTGGCCGGCTGCTGTGCCGGACGCGCGGTCGGAAGCGGAGTGGTCTTGACGACGCGGATCGGCGTGCTCTCGGCGCTGGCAGCATCATTGGCATCAGCCGGCTGCGATGCCTGCGTATCCGTGCTGGCCGGACGAAGGTCGGCAGAGGCTACCTGACTGTCGGTGGCCGGCTTGGCCGCTGCGGTCTTCGGCGCCAAAGCCGGAGCTGCTGCCGTCGTGGTCTTGTCGACGGCCGGCTCTTCGCGAGCAACCAGCGAACCGTCAGGCTTGACGATCATCGTGCGAACCTTGCGCGGCGAGACCGACGGAACCTGCCCGTCATCGTTGGCGGCCATGTCGGCATTATCGCCGCTCTGGCTCGGCAACAGCCGCGGATCCTGAGTTTCACCAACCGGCGTCGGCGTGACCTGATCGGCACTGCCGTCATCGGGCGAAACAGCTTCAGGGATCAACGTCTTCTGGACGACATCCACCGGCTGCTCGTTGGAGGACACAAGCTGCTTCTGCTTCGGCGCGGCGGCGCCATCACCGGCGACGCGGTCGTAGACGGCCTTGTCCTGATTCGGGACAACCGTTCCGCCCGGATTTTCCGGAGCGACCTTGATCGGTTCGGCATCGGCCGTAATCACACGCGGCTCACCGGAGAAGCTCGAAATCGGCGAGCCGTGACGGACCCAACCATAAACACCATAGGCGCCGAGGCCGAGAACCGCGATGAGCGCGGCAGCGGTTGCAATGCCACGGAACGAACGGGCCGGACGCCGGATGGCCTGCACGGCCGGGTTCAGCGTCATGCGGGCGACATTCTCGACCGGAGTGGATGCTTCGCGGTAGCTGCGGCGGAAGTCCTCTTCCAGAGCCCGCTCGAACTCGTCGAACTCCTCGACAGGCTGCTTGGCGGCTGCGGCAACAGGCTGTGCCGTCGCATTCTTCGACCAGGAGGCAGCAGCCATTGCACCGCCGAGAGCGGCAGCAGCCGGCTTGATCGGCTCAGGAGCAGCTTCCTTGGCGGGCGTGCCGAACAGGCTCGCCATCTCGGCATCGATATCGAAATCATATTCCGAGGGAACCGCGATCGGCGCTTCCGGCTCGACAGGCGGCAGGTTCGGAACATGCGAGCCCTCGAAGGTCTCGACACGGTCTTCCGTATCGGAGATTTCCGACGGGTCGAAAGGCAAAGCCTGATCGATATCGAGCGTCGGCACTGCCTTTGCGACGACCGGCGCGGCGGCAACGACGGGCGGCTGAACCGGTTCCGGCCGCTGGGCTTCCGCAACGAATGGCGTGGCAACGGCAACCACGGGAGCCGGCACGACAGGCGTGGCTCTCGAAACGATCGGCGCAGGCTGCGGCGCAACGGCCGGTGCGGGCGTCGGCGGCGTCACGGGAGCAGACTTGTTCGCTTCCGCAAAATCGAGTTCGGCAAGTTCCATCTCGATATCAGCGAGATCGAATTCGAAGTCCTCGCCGGCGAAGGGGTCTTCATCCTCCAGCACGATCGGCTTCGGCTCTTCGCGCTGCGGGGCGACGGAGGCCACAGGAGCGACAAAAGCTTCTACGGCAGAAACTGCCGGTGTTGTGGGCTGCGAGGCGAAAATATCGAAGTCCGGCTCGACCCTTGCCGCCGGCTCACTGCCTCTGGCGGGAACGGGATAGCGGTTGACATCAGCCAGCAGGTCGTCGATCTCGGCGGAAAGAGCCGCCGCATCAAAGCTTGCCGGCTTGACCGGTTCCGGCGCCTTGACGACCGGCTGAGCAGCGATGGGCTCGACGCTCCGGGCATCCCCCATCGTCGGCAATTCAAAATCGAGCGCCTCGATGATGGGCTGCGCTTGAGCGACCGGGGCAACAACGGGAGCCGGGACGACGGGCGTTGCCTGCGTGGAAGGAGGCGCCACGGTGAAATTGGCAATCGGCAAACGCACGGTGGCCGCGGCGTGCTGCGGCGTCGGCTTGACGACCGGCGGAGCAACAGGTTGCGGGACCGGGGCCGGCTGTGGAGCCGGGGCGGCCTGCAATGCGGGCGCAATCGACATTTCGAGTTCGTCGATCAGATCGCGTGCACCGACGGTCGGCTTGATCGCCGGCGCGGGCTGCTGCTGCAATTCGGCAGGCTGAGGTTCGGCGATTGCCGGCTCGGCGGGACGCGACAGTTCAGCTTCACCAGCGAAGGGCTGATCTTCCGGCAAGACCGGAATGTCATTCGCTGGACTCAAACGTGGCGCATCATAGCGCTCGAATTCCCGCAGGAGCTCGTCTTCGAGATCGAAGGCCGGCTCTTGCCGTTGAGCCGCAGGTGCCGCCTGGGCGGCAGGCCGCGGCTCGAAACCGACGATGCGGGCGAGTTCGGCAAGCGGATCATCATCCGCAAAGAACCCGTCGTTTCCGCTTGCGCGATACGCCAACTGTTTTTCTGCCATCACCCAATCCACTCGCAAACGCTACAGTTAAATGCCAGTGCAATGTGGGCAAACGGTGACGTTTATCGCATTTCATCCGGTGCGGCGGTCCCGGTTATACCAAGACCCGACTTCAAAACCGACGCGACAGCGTGCACCAGCCCAAGTCTGGCAATGCTCAATTCTCGGTTCTTATCGTTAACAAATCGTAATTCAGGTAAATCTTTACCTTTGTTCCAATGTCCGTGGAACGAACTTGCCAGATCGTAAAGATAAAAGGCGATGCGATGAGGCTCCTGAGCCTGTGCCGCAGCTTCAATGATTCGCGGGAATTCCGCAATCTTCGCGACGAGCTGCAACTCGGCCGGATCGGAGATCACGCCGCCCACCGCCTTCGCCAGATCAAGCGAGGCGATGTCGAGATCCGGGAAGGCTTCCTGGGCCTGCCGGAAGATCGACATGCAGCGCGCATGTGCATATTGCACATAGAAGACCGGATTGTCCTTGGACTGCTCTGTCACCTTGGCAAAATCGAAATCCAGCGGCTCGGAGCTCTTGCGATAGAGCATCATGAACCGCACGGAATCGCGGCCGACCTCATCGACCACTTCGCGCAGCGTGACGAAATCGCCGGAACGCTTCGACATCTTCACCGGTTCACCATTGCGGAACAGCTTGACCAGCTGGCACAGCAGCACCGTGAGCTTCGCCTTGCCTTCCGAGACGCCGCGCGCAACGGCTTCCAGGCGCTTGACGTAGCCGCCATGGTCCGCACCGAGAATATAGATCATCTCGTTGAAGCCCCGGTCGAACTTGTTCTTGAAGTAGGCGACGTCAGCGGCGAAGTAGGTATAGGAGCCGTCCGACTTGATCAGCGGGCGGTCGATATCATCACCCACTTCCGTCGAACGGAAGAGCGTCTGCTCGCGATCCTCCCAATCCTCCGGCAACTGCCCCTTCGGCGGCGGCAGAGCGCCCTTGTAGACATAGCCCTTGAAGGTCAGGTCGTTGATGGCGGTGCGGATCAGCGCGGCGCCGTTGGCGTGCAGGGTCCGCTCCGAGAAGAAGACGTCGTGATGGACGTTCAGCGCCTCCAGATCGGCGCGGATCATGACCATCATCGCGTCGATGGCACGTTCCTTGATGATCGGCAGCCAATGTTCCTCCGGCATGCCGCGAAGCTTGGTGCCAAATTCCTTGGCCAGCGCCTCGCCGACCGGAACCAGATAGTCGCCAGGATAGAGACCAGCCGGGATATCACCAACCTGTTCGCCAAGCGCCTCGCGGTAGCGGATGAAGACGGACCGCGCCAGCACGTCGATCTGCGAGCCAGCGTCGTTGATGTAATATTCCTTGGTAACCTCATAGCCGGCAAAGCCGAGCAGGTTCGCCAGCGCGTCGCCGACGACGGCGCCACGGCAATGGCCGACATGCATCGGCCCCGTCGGATTGGCGGAGACATATTCGACATTGACCTTCTGGCCAGCGCCGACCGTCGAGCGGCCGAATTTCTCGCCTTCGGCGATCATCGTCGCCAGCAGACGCTGCCAATAACCGACAGACAGGCGAATATTGATGAAGCCCGGACCGGCCGCCGAAACCTCGGCAACATCGGTATCTTCCTGCAATTTCGCAATGATGATCTCGGCAAGAGCGCGCGGGTTCATGCCCAGCGGCTTCGACAGTACCATGGCCGCATTGGTGGCGACATCGCCGTGGCTGGCGTCTCGCGGCGGCTCGACGCCGATGCGGCCGAAGTCGAGTTCGGATCGCTTTTCCCTCACAATATCAATTTGCTCGAGAGCGTTCTTAATTCTTACTTCGAAGTCGGTGAAAAGGTTCATCATAGTGTCCACGCATAGCTTGGGCGGGCTCTTTCGGCCCGACGCCGCCGCTGCCTACCGCAAATCGGGAGTCTGGTCAAACAGACGCCTGTGGGCGCTGATGGCATAGGTATCGGTCATGCCGGCCAGATAGTCCCCCACATGACGCGCCTTGGCGGTGACGGCAAGGCCTGCGATATGGTCAACCCAATAATGGCTCTGCATCTCCTTGGGATTGTCCATATAGGCCCGGAACAGATCCGTGACGATCTGCGCGGCGCCGGTGCGGATACGCATGATATCCGGATGGCGGTAGATGCGCTTGAACAGCATCTGCTTGATCCGTTTGTCCGTTTCCGCCATCTCGGGAGAGAAAGTGGCGATGACGCGGCCGGCAGCGCGGATGTCGGCAACGCTGCCCGGCCTGACCTCGCTTAGCGCCTGCTGCGCAACGGAGATCACGTCCTCCACCATGCGTGTGATCTGCCGGCGCATGATTTCATGCGTGAAGCGGCTTGCCTCCAAATTCGGATAACGCGCCCTCACCTCGGCCATCAGCTCGGAGAGAAATGGTATTTCCTCCAGCATGTCGAAGGTCAGATAGCCCGAGCGTAGGCCGTCATCGATATCATGGGTGTTGTAGGCGATGTCGTCGGCGATCGCCGCGACCTGCGCCTCCAGGCTGGCATAGGTGGCGATCTCAAGATCATGGATTTCGCAATAGTCGAGAATCGGCTGCGGCACGGGGCCGCGCGTATCCTTGCCATCCGGCGTCAGCAGCGGGCCATTGTGCTTGACCAGACCCTCCAGCGTTTCCCAGGTGAGGTTCAGGCCATCGAATTCGGCATAGCGCCGCTCGAGTTTCGTGACGATACGCAAGGATTGCGCATTGTGATCGAAGCCGCCATAGGGCTGCAACATCTCGTGCAGCGCATCCTCGCCGGTATGGCCGAATGGGGTGTGGCCGAAGTCGTGAACGAGCGCCACACCCTCGGCAAGATCTTCGTCGAGCTTCAAGGCGCGCGCCAGGGCGCGGGCGACCTGCGCCACTTCGATCGTATGTGTCAGACGTGTGCGGTAATGATCACCGTCCTGCGCGATGAAAACCTGCGTCTTATGCTTCAGCCGCCGGAAAGCGGTCGTATGCACGATGCGGTCGCGGTCGCGCTGGAAATCGGAGCGCGTCGGGCTCGACCCTTCTTCGTAAAGCCGCCCGCGCGAAGTCCAGGGGTCGGTCGCATAGACCGCCTTTTCGCCATAACCGAAACCCAATGCATGCCTGTCGATCGTCATCATCCATCCATTCAGGCGCCAGCCCATTGACGCCGCCTCGCGGCCTTCATACCTATATCGAATACAAACAGCAAAATGGCACATGGCTCAACCATGAAACCATAGCTGTCACCCGCCGCGCTTTCATGATAAAGGCTATTGATATCAGCCGTTTGAAAGTCGGACGGCCCATTGGTTCTCTCCGGATCTTGACCCCGGCAGGAGGAAAGCATGACTGAGACGAGTGTAACCCTATCGGACGCAGCGGCAAAGCGAATCGCCGCGATCGTTAGCGCCGAAGCCGGCAAGCGAGCGCTTCGCGTTGCGGTCGAAGGCGGTGGATGTTCGGGCTTCTCTTATAAGTTCGATCTGGCCGACGGCCCGCAAGACGATGATATCATTGTCGAAAAAGGCAATGCCACCGTTCTGATCGATCAATTGTCGCTGGTCTATATGGCCGGGTCCGAGATCGATTTCGTCGACAATCTGCTCGGCCAGTCCTTTCAGATAAAGAATCCGAATGCGGTCGCAAGCTGCGGATGCGGAACAAGTTTTTCGATCTGACGCTCCCGTTTTTCCACAGATTGATCACCGGCCGGAAGCCCTCGCTCCCGGCCGGTTTTCATTTGGGCGTGGTCAAGGCCGATTGCTGCGGATAAAAGAAGGCGAAGCAGAGGAGCCGCCCCGTCATGAAGATCGCCACCTGGAATATCAACGGCGTCAAAGCGCGTATTGAAAACCTCTGCCAGTGGCTGAAGGACTCCGATCCGGATATCGCCTGCCTGCAAGAAATCAAGACGGTGGACGAAGGCTTTCCGCGCCTGGAGATCGAGGCACTCGGCTATCATGTCGAGACGCACGGGCAGAAGGGTTTCAACGGCGTGGCGATCCTTTCCAAGATGAAGCCCGACGAAGTGACGCGCGGCCTTCCCGGCGACGACAGCGACGAACAGGCGCGCTTCATCGAAGCGGTGTTCTCCGTGCCGGACCATGGCGCATTGCGCGTCTGCTGCCTCTATTTGCCGAACGGCAATCCCGTCGACACCGAAAAATATCCCTACAAGCTCGCCTGGATGGAACGCCTGCGGAAATTCGCGGCCGATAGGCTCGCCCTGGAAGAGCCTATCATTCTTGCCGGCGACTACAATGTCATCCCGGAGCCCCATGACTGCTTCGATCCGAAGGTCTGGGAGAATGACGCGCTGTTCCTGCCGCAGACCCGCCAGGCCTTCCGCCGGCTCGAAAATCTCGGCTTCACCGATGCGGTGCGCGCCACGACGGATGCGGTCAAATTATATTCGTTCTGGGATTATCAGGCCGGCGCCTGGCCGAAGAACAACGGCATCCGCATCGACCATTTGATGCTGTCGCCCGAAGCGGCCGATCGGCTGACCTCCACGGCCATCGAGAAACATGTGCGTGCCTGGGAAAAGCCGTCGGACCACGTTCCGGTGATCGCGCATCTCGATTTTCAGAATTAGCGCAGGGCCAACATCGCGCTCTGAAGAAGAAACAGCCCCATTACTCGGCGCCGGCGACATCCAGTTGATGCGACATGGAGACGGCAACGCGGCGGTCGTTCTCATTGGCGACCGAGAAAGCCTGCTCCTGCAAGTCTTCCATCCAGCCGCAGTCCTTTGGCTTGCACTTGTCGAGCGCCGCCGTCATGAAGGCAAGGCCACGGACGGTCTGGCCTTCCTGGAATAAAATATTGCCGAAAACGGCCATGGCGCCGGGATGGCCGCTCTTGCGGGCCTGGTTCAGCCACTTCTTGGCCTGCTGCACGTTGGGGGCACCGCCCTCGCCCGACAGCATCATCTGCGCGAGCTGGAACTGCGCCTCGGGAACGCCGAAGGTCGAAGCAACCTGGAAATAGAGCTGACGCGCCTGATTGAGGTCGGTCTTGACCGGGCTGTTCTGAATGCCGGTCTTGTAATAATTGGCAAGCGCAAGCAGCGCATTGATGAAGAAGCCAGTGTCCTCGGAGCCGGGCTCCACACCCTGCTGGGCGATCTCGCTATAGATCTTGAAGGCCTCAAAATCATCCTGCGTCACGCCGTCGCCGTCGGCATACATATTGGCCAGCGCCCAGCGCGAACCGGTATGGCCCTTTTCGGCCGCGTAACGATAGGCTTCGACGGCCTCTTCCTTCTGGCCGTTCTTGTAGGCTCGAAAACCGAATTTGAAGAGATCGAAAGGACCGGATTCCTTGGTGACGCCGGCATTGATATCGAATGCCCGGCACTGGCCTGTCAGGACCACGAAGGTGGCAAGCGACAGGCTGAGCAACATCACTCTCGCTGATATGAACTCGGACTTAAACATAACAGTCGACTTCTCTCGCTCCATCCGCATTCATCACGGCAACCCCATCTGCGCCGCAAGGTTTGCGAATGTATTCCCTACCCGCGCGCGAACCAGCGAAACCTCCCGTCAAGAAGGTTCGCATGGCACCAGCCGGAGGTCGTTTGCCACATTTCCGAGCATAATTCGAAATTATGTCCAAACGAGCATTCCTGCCGCCGCGTTCACGCGTCGCTGCCGAAACAGCACACCATTCAACTGCCCCAAAGGAGAGACCTGAGATCGGACGATTTCTGGATTCCCGCGAGAAATAAAGCATTTCCGACCGCATCGGAAACGTCACCGTTCCGATCCAGGATTGCTCATTCTGCCAAAGTGGAAACTGACCCATCAACCGTTTACGCACTCTCTACAAGGCCTGCCCCTGTGCCCGTATAATCGCTGCTCCTCATTTGTGGCGGGAAATGGACAAATTGGGCGGCGGACACGCACCTATAACCGGTTGAAATAAAGTGTTGCCGATTCATCACAAAGAGATCGCCGATCTTCCCGTTTTATTAACCATAAAGTGGCTATTCGGGACTATTTTGCATGCCTTATCTGAAGATGACTTCGCCCTGAACTTGATACTGAAACGCCGCGAGACCGAATGGGGCTCGCGGCGCGGGAATCACTTGATGTAATAACCAGATTTCTCGGAAGTTACTTCAATTCAATGGGTTAGACTCAGAAGCTCACCTTCATCGACGTCGAAAGCGCAGCAACGAGGTCGTTGCCGTAGCTGTAGTTGACGTCATTGCCGAACGTAAGGCCGTTATAAGTCACCTGGCCGGATTTGCCGCTGGTCAGCAGGCCAAGCGCGCCGCCGAAGGTGAACTGGACATGTTCGGTTGCCTTGTAGTTGACGCCGGCGCCGAGCGTCCAAGTATCCGAGTTCATGCCATAACCCTGGCTGGTGCCGCGATCCCAGGTCAGGCTGAGCGCGCCGCTCCATTTGTCATTGAACTTATGACCGATACCGCCGGAAATCGTCCAGCCGTCTTGATAGAGCAGGTCGAGCGATGTGAGCTCGGTCGCTCCACCCGGACGGCACGAAATGCCGCGCGTGGAGGTCGGGCAAAGCGCGATGCTCTGCAGAAGGCTCCAGTTGGTCCACTTGACCGAGCCGAAGGCAAGCCAGTCCGGAGCGATACCGGTCTGCACTTTCCATTCCAGCGAATCCGGTGCATCGGCCGAGCCGAAGACGGACGTGGTCTTGCCGAAGAACGCACGGATCGGCGGCAGCTCCGTCAGATCGACCGTGCCCTTGAGGTTGTCGTACTTGACGCGGCTGTTATAGACGAGGCTGGTGCGGAAAGCGTATTCCTCGATCTCATAGGCAAGACCAGCGCGCCAGCCCCAGCCATGACCATCGACGTCCAGCGAGCCCACACCGTCATAGACGGCGGAAAGCGGAGCGGGAATGGCCGAGACCAGGCGGGACTTGTAGCCGGTGACCTCCTGGTAGAAGCCGCCACCGATCAAACGCAGTTGACCCGGACCGGCATCGAACTTGTAGGAGCACGTCGCCCCATAATTATGCGTGCGCAGCTTGGTCTCGATTTCATTGTTGGCGCCGGCCCAGTTCAGGCCCGGATTGCTATGGCCGCCGAACGGTTCGGAATAGTCGGCCATGCAATCGAGGTCATCGGTGATGCCGACCTTGAAGCCGATATACGGGATGGCATAATTCTCGGTGACATCCGTGGAACTACTGCGCCCGTTGAGATTGCCGTCAGCCGGATTGGTATCCTTGGCATTCTTGAACTTGCGACCGGGCATGACATAAGTCACACCGGATTCGAAAGCGTAACGACCCTTGTCGAAGAGTAGATCGATATCGTAACCGCCGCGATCAAGCCCACCCGCGAATGCGGCGCTTGCAAATGACGACGTGATAACGAGTGCGAACGCACCCTTCAACGCAATACGAAATGCCATTGTGTCTCCCCCACTTGTGCATCTATGTGTCTGATTGTTGCGACGATCACATGAATTGGCAATGCACTGCTGATGCTCCAGCTGCTCGCGACATAGTGACTGATTTACGTAAGAAAGTGAGCTACATGCTCCATTACGGTTCGCGTTAGATATTTTTTTCTTCTTCAAAAACATTTGATGCCCCACATAGATTAATATTCTCTACTGAAACAATTCTGTTACAATCCGACAACAGTTTCGCTTTTCGAGAAAGCTATCAATTTAGGGGTAATTGTTTTTACCTGCGCGAAGCTGGCGATGGGCAAGATCGGCCTTTTTTGGTGATTCCGTCGAATCGATGGCGCAAACAAATAAGGGCACGCGACCTTCGTCAGCGTGCCCTTTTTACTTGGATTATCTGCGGCCTCAGCCGGCTTCGCTGACTCTCGCAAGAGCGACCTTCAGGCTGGCGAGTTGCCCCTGGAGTTCGTCCAGGCGCTCGCGCTCGGCGGCAACCACATCCGGATTGGCATTGGCGACGAACTTCTCGTTCGACAGCTTGCCGACGATGCGGGCCATTTCCTGCTCGTTCTTGGCGATCCCCTTCTCCAGACGAGCCTTTTCGACCGAAAGGTCGATCAGGCTGCCGAGCGGCAGGCAGGCGGTGGCCTCGCCGACAACGATCTGCGCCGCACCCTTCGGAGCGGTATCGGCGAGTGAAATTGCCTCGACACGGGCCAGCCGCTTGATCGCTGCGTCATGGCGGAACAGACGTTCGCGGGTCAGGCTGTTGGCGCCAACGATCACCAGCGGCGCGGTGGCGGCCGGCGGTACGTTCATTTCGGAGCGGACGGAGCGCAGGCCCGAAACAAGGTCGATCAGCCAGTTGATCTCGTCGGCCGCGACATCATCGGCATAGGAGGGAACCGGCCACTCGGCGTGGCAGATCAGGCCGTCACGCTCCTTGCCCTCGCCCGCCGTATGCGCCCACAGCTCTTCTGTCATGAAGGGCATGAAGGGGTGCAGCAGCTTGTAGGTCTCTTCGAGAACGTAGGCCGCGCAGGACTGCGCCTCCGCCTTGGCATTTTCGTCATCGCCGCTGAAGACGGGCTTCAGGAGTTCGAGATACCAGTCGCAGAACTGGTTCCAGATGAAGCGGTAAAGCGTGCCGGCGGCATCGTTGAAGCGATAGGCTTCGATCGCTTCGGTGACGTCGCGTTCCGTCCTGGCAAGCTCGGTCAGGATCCAGCGGTTGATGGTGAGCTCGGCGGCTTCCGGCACGAAATGCGGATCGCTCTTGGCACCGTTCATCTCGGCAAAGCGCGTGGCATTCCAAAGCTTGGTGCCGAAGTTGCGGTAGCCGGCGATGCGGGATGGATCGAGCTTCACGTCGCGCCCCTGTGCGGCCATGATCGCCAGCGTGAAACGCAGGGAATCGGCGCCGTACTGGTCGATCAGTTCGAGCGGATCGATGACGTTGCCCTTGGACTTCGACATCTTCTGCCCGTTCTTGTCGCGCACCAGGGCGTGAACATAGACCGTATTGAAGGGCTCGACCGGATCGCCGTTCTTGTCCTTCATGAAATGCAAGCCCATCATCATCATGCGGGCAACCCAGAAGAAGATGATATCAAAACCGGTGACGAGCACGTTAGTTGGATAGTAGCGCGCCAGTTCCGGCGTCTCATCCGGCCAGCCGAGCGTCGAGAACGGCCAGAGCGCCGACGAGAACCAGGTATCGAGAACGTCTTCGTCGCGCGTCAGGATTTCACCCGGCTTGAAGTTTTCCAGCAGGTCCTCGACATAGGCTTTCATCGGGCCTTCATGCGAGAGATAGTGCTGGATCGCCGCCTGCAGCGCCTCTTCCTCAGTCTTCTCGACGAAGACCTGACCATCCGGGCCATACCAGGCCGGGATCTGATGACCCCACCAGAGCTGACGGGAAACGCACCAGGGCTGGATGTTTTCCATCCAGTCGTAATAGGTCTTGTCCCAGCTCTTCGGAACGAGCTTGGTGCGACCCTCGCGAACGGAAGCGATCGCCGGTTCGGCCAGCGTCTTGGCATCGACATACCACTGCTCGGTCAGGCGTGGCTCGATCGGAACGCCGCCACGATCGCCATGCGGAACCATGTGCTTATGCGGCTCGATCTTGTCGAGCAGGCCGGCCTCTTCGAAGATGCGGACGATGATCTTGCGCGCCTCGAAACGATCCGCGCCTTCCAGCTCATCCCAGGCGCCGTGCAGCGCTGCGGGGTTATCAAGGCCCTCGAGGAAATCCTCGTTGTCCTTGATGGTGATGGACGCTTCCGGCGTCAGAATGTTGACGACGCGCAGGCCACGGCGCTTGCCGACATCGAAGTCATTGAAATCATGCGCCGGCGTCATCTTGACGGCACCGGTACCCGCGGTCGGGTCCGGATATTCGTCGGCGACGATCGGGATGCGGCGGCCGACGATCGGCAGGATGACATGCTTGCCGACGATCGCCTTGTAGCGTTCGTCGTCCGGGTTAACGGCAATGCCGGTGTCGCCGAGCATTGTTTCCGGGCGGGTGGTGGCAACGACGAGATAGTCGCGCGTTTCCCATTCCGTCGCCTTGCCTTCCTCGTCGAAGGCGGTCGGATGCTGATAGGTTACGCCTTCTTCCAGCGGGTAGCGCAGATGCCAGAGATGGCCGTTGATCTCATGCTGCTCGACTTCGATATCCGAAATCGCCGTCAGCATCTTCGGATCCCAGTTGACCAGCCGCTTGTCGCGATAGATCAGGCCTTCCTTGTAGAGCGTAACGAAGACCTCAAGAACGGCCTTTGACAGACCTTCGTCCATGGTGAAGCGTTCGCGCGACCAGTCGCAGGATGCACCGAGACGCTTAAGCTGATTGAAGATCAGCCCGCCGGACTCTTCTTTCCATTCCCAGACCTTGTCGATAAAGGCCTCGCGACCCATGACATGACGACTAGGCTGCTGTCTCTCGGCCAAGCGGCGCTCGACGACCATCTGCGTCGCGATGCCGGCATGGTCCATGCCGGGCTGCCACAGCACATCCTTGCCGCGCATGCGCTCGAAGCGCACCATGATGTCCTGCAGCGTGTTGTTCAGCGCATGGCCCATGTGCAGCGAGCCGGTGACATTCGGCGGCGGGATGACGATCGTGAAGGTTTCGGCGCCAGGCTTGGCGTTCACACCGGCGCGAAAGGCGTCGGCCTCTTCCCATTTCTGGGCGATCTTCGGTTCGACGGCGGCGGAATCATAGGTTTTGTCGAGCATTTTGGGACCGGATCTAGAGGGTTCGGTGATGCGGGTTGTAAATAGGATGGTCGCGGGCAAGTCAATAAAAAAGCCGCCCCGGAAGCCGGAGCGGCTGATCGTCTACCCGAAGCTCAGGCTGTCAGCGGCGCGGGCCGCGGGCCACTCGTTCGATTTCTTCACGCACGAGACGCTCGACCAGCGTCGGCAGGTTGTCGTCGAGCCAATCCTGCAGCATCGGCCGCAGCATCTCCTCAGCAATCTCATCCAACGACCGGCGCTCACTGCCGTCGATCGCGGCGGCGAGCTCTCCGAAGGACCGTGCGACCTGCGCACCGGCAGCCTCGGACATCAATGAAGACGAGAGTTCGGCCTGCACCTGCGGCAGGAAACGATCGGCGGTAGCGGCTGCCGGCTGTTGTGGCGGCGGATTGAAAACGGGGGCTTCGATCGGCGTGGCCATGGGGGCGACGGAGGCCGGGCGCTGTTCCGCCTGTTTCGGTTCGGCTTGCGCTTCGACCTTGGCCGCATGAAGCGCAGCCTCGGCGAGAAGTGCGGCTGTCGGCGCGGTTACAGCCGACACCGGCGCTTCAGTGACGGTATTGCGCAGCGGCACACCGGCAAGCGGTTCGACGCGGGCTTCGGCAAGGCGCGCAACCATGGCCGGCGGCAATTCGCGCAGCTGTGGTGCTTCACGGGCCGGGTTCAGTTGCGCGGCATTGCGCTCGGAAGCGGCACGGACACGCGCGGCTACATCGGCAAGCGACAGGGTGCGGCCAGGCACTTCCGGCTCACGCAGCGGCACCTGCGAATTGGCGGCAACGAAACGCGGTTCGGAGTCTGCGGATGGGGACGGCGATGCGTTTGCCAAGTCCGCGGCGGCGAATTCCTCATCGACCGTCAGGTGGATATCGTCATCGCGCTCATCGTCGGCAGTGGTGTAGACGGCTGGCAGGGACGGCGAAATGGAATGGGCGGCGCCGGGCTCGTTGCTTTCGATGATCCGGCGGATGGACGCCAGAATCTCCTCCATGGACGGTTCACGCACGACACTTGGCTGAGCCATATTCATCCCCGTTTTCCCAGATACAACGACCGGAATCCCGTCAAAGGAGCGCCCGAATCAGCGCCACCCTAGAATACTACCCTTGGGAAAAAAATCACCGCGAAAGCACTAAGCCCGCTGATGCACAGTTTTGTTACGGCCGGAGCGAATCGCATGCGATTGCCGATTTTGTCGCGGGTAAGCCCAACGAAAAACGGGCGCCTGAAGCGCCCGTCTCAAAAGGATCATTCGGCTGTGCTGCCGATCAGAACACGAATTCCTTGGCCTTGGCAAAGCCCGGCAGCGGCTTGATCGACGCATTGAAGAAGACGTTTTCCGAAAGGGCGCCGCGCTCGCGCATGAATACGGTGGCGCGGGCGGCGTGGCCGTAACCCAGCACCACGATCAAACGACCGCCTTCGCCGAGCTGATCGAGAAGTGCTTGCGGCACTTCCTGAACCGAACCATCGACGAAAATCACATCATAAGCGCCGCTGGCGGCATAGCCTTTTTCCAGCTCACCGGTAACGACGGTGACGTTGTCATGGCCGAGCGCTGCGAGATTGACCTTGGCCGTAGCAGCCAGCGCCTCGTCGGATTCGAGCGCAACAACCTTGCCGCCCAGGATCGACAAGAGTGCCGAAACGTAACCGGTGCCGCAACCGACATCGAGAACCTTGTCTTCCTTGGTGATCGCGCCGAGCTGCAGGAGCTTTGCCAAAGGCGAAGCTTCCATCAGGAAGCGCGCCGGCGTGCCTGCAGCCGCCGGACAGACCTCGATATCATTGTCGATATAGGCCAGGAGCTTCGACTTCTCCGGCACGAAATTCTCGCGCGGCACCGTCAGAAACGCGTTCAACACGGAATGGGAGGTGACATCCGTCGTGCGGATCTGGTTCTCGACCATCTTCACGCGTGCTGCTTCGAAATCCATCATATCCTCTCGCGCCCGAAGGCTAAGCCGGTTTTGCTTCTATGCTTAGCGTGTCTTAATCGCGTGCGGCTGCGCTTTCAAGGCGTTGCTGCGGCGGACGCAGAGATTCATCACGATGCGTCGCGCCGCGACAACAGCGGCTTTCGTGAAGCACGGATCAAACCGCTCTCTTTTTACTGATCGCCGCAGGTTCCATCGCAGCCGGTTCGCGCCTACCGAGATTGCGGCCGAACTCATGAAACGGTTTCTCTATATAGAGATAAGACAGCCGCGAAACGATCAGCGATCCGATGAGCGTCACCGCCAGCAGGTAACCGGCGTGCGCCCAGGGCGACGAGATCCCGAGGCTTGGCAGCGTGGCAAGCGCCAGGAGCAGAACCAGCATATGCGAGAGATAGAGCGAATAGGCCATGCCGCCCAGCCATTGCAGCGGCCGGCTGCAGGCGAGAGCGGACATTCGTTCATAGACGGTGCCCCTGCCCTCGCGCGCCGAAACGATGATCAGGATCGCCGTCAGCCAGATGACGAGCGGCAGATAGTCGACGGAATGCTGCAATATGCACAGGCCGACCCCAACCAGCCAAAGCTGCGGCAACGGTAATGACTTTAGGAAGGGTTCGCCTAAGGCACGGAGCTTCATGAAATAGAAGCTGGTGATGCCGATGCCGAAATCGACCAGCCACTTGCCGAGAAAGCTTTGCGGCAGCGCCGGCGACACTGCGGCAACGGCGAAGGCAAGAAGAATAAGAATGGCGATTCGCGACCACGACACCGGTTTCATGATCAATCCAATCAAGAGCGGCGCCATCAGATAAAACTGCCATTCGAGCGAGATGCTCCAGGCCTGACCAAGAAAGGCATAGTCAGTGAACGGCAGGAAGCGCGGCGGCACCAGCCCATGCAGGCCCGTGACATGCGCCAGCAGGTGCCAGGGCCAATAGGCAAGCGTATCCGCGGCAATACCGATACGCGCCACTTTCATAGAGCCGTCGGGGGAAGCCGCCCATATCTGCACCGCCACTCCTGCGACTGCCACGGAAATGGCCAGATAAAACAGGTAAGCGGGGAAAATCCTGAGCGCGCGCCGCGCGATATAGAGATGATAGGACTCCGGCCGTTTGTCGATCAATGCGGTGATGGCGAAGCCGCTGAGGATGATGAACACATCGACCGCATGCTCATTATAGAACCGCTCCTGAAACAACCGTCCGTGGATCGCGACGGCGGAGGCGACATGGCCGACAAGGACCCAGATCGCCAGCATGCCCCTGAGGGCCTCGAATTCCCTGACATATTTCATAAACTGCTCCACCAGCTTATCCGAATGTTCGGTCGGAAATAGAGGAGGAATCTATTTTTGCAATGCAGCAACATTTCCGCAAATGCGTTGTCGCGACGTTCGGCCCCTGAAACACACCCTGTAGACGCCAATCGACAAGTTATTTAATCATCGGCCGCGATAGGTCTTGCACTCTCCTGAGATTCGTTCTAAACGCCCGCCATCACTCGCCTTTACTAAATCGGATGGCCTCGTGGCGGAGTGGTTACGCAGAGGACTGCAAATCCTTGCATCCCGGTTCGATTCCGGGCGAGGCCTCCATTTATTTTCCTAATAAAATCAATTAGATACGCAATAATCAAGCTGGAAATTTCTGGCTTCATGCTGCGCGCTGTTCCCCTTGGTTTTCAGGCGTTTCCAACAGCGCACGGCAAAGCAGCATAGCGAGCAGGCTGTGATGTCATCGAAGCGTGCCGGGAGGCTCGTCTGGATGATGGACATTGATTCCGTTTTGTCTCGTCATCCCGGCGGCCCTGAAACATTCCAGCGAGCGTCGATCCCGGACGAAACCGCCTCGCCAGACGACATGAATCGGCCTATGAGACAGGCTATAAGCATCCGCAAATTTGAGAGTTTCCGATGACGGAAAGAAAATGGAGCAAGGCGGTCACGATCGCTCTTGAGAAACCCGAAGAGTGGGTGATCATCGATACGACCCAAGCGGCCTCCTGGGCGCTGATCGAGGATTGGCCTATTGAGGAAGCCCCCGCCTTGGACCGGGCATTGTCCGTCTGTGCCGACGTGATCAGCGGCAAGCGTACTCCCGAGGACGCACGGAAGGCGTTCATCGCCGCAGTGAAAGAGGCCAAGATACCGATGAAGGAGGGGTGAGGTCCTCATTCTTTGCGGAGCACTCCCGACGCCGGCGAAATTTCTGACTGTCGGCGGACTATAGCTCTCGACCTGTCGTTCAGGATCGAATTTGGCAGCTGCAACGGCTCGCGCCCTCGCTTCTCGTCGAGGCGACAAGTGGTGGCGAGACATCAAAGCCACGTAGTCTCTTAGCGCTCGCCGTTCATTGGCGCCCTACCAGTCAGCAGTATCCTTGAGGTGTTCGCAGCGGATATCACCCACAATGCTGAACGCATGAAATTGCTGATTCCACGGCATTCCCCTTCCCTTACCCTCCTTCAGGTTACAGACACACCCTCTCCGCAACCCCTGGAAAGCCTGCAATACAAGGCGAACCAGCGATTTGCGTCATTTTTGCAACAAAGATTTTTTTCGAGTAGCGTACATATAGTTCGCCAATCTTAGTAACTTGCCAAATCAGCGAAGCAGGTTCACCAAATAGTTCGTGAAGCTTACTACTTCGCACCTACTGATAGGGAACATGAACGGGATGGGTTGGGCACGTCATTTTTTGGCGCGATATCTCATGCCCAATCGGGAACAGATTGGAGTTATTATGAACATCAAGAGCCTTCTTCTTGGCTCCGCTGCCGCGCTCGCAGCAGCAACCGGTGCTCACGCGGCTGACGCTATCGTCGCCGCCGAGCCGGAGCCGCTCGAATACGTTCGCATCTGCGACGCCTACGGTCCTGGATATTTCTTCATCCCGGGCACCGAAACCTGCCTCAAAGTCGGCGGCAAGGTTCGTACCGAAGGTGAATGGTACAATGCTTATAACCGTGACAGCAAGCAAGGCACTCTCTGGCATACCCGCGCCGAGTTGAACGTCGACACCGCGACCGACACCGAATACGGCCCGCTGAAGACCGAAACCATCGTTCGCTGGGACTGGAACGACGGCGGCTCGACGAGCACGAACCTGCTGTGGTCGTATATCAGCCTCGGCGGCTTCACCGTTGGTAAGAAAGACTCGGCCTATAACCTTTATATCGGCTACGCCGGCGACGTCATCAACGACGACGTGATCTATGACGGCCCGTACGAACTCAACCAGTTGACCTACAACTATGATGCCGGCAACGGCTTCACGGCTGTCATCTCGCTCGAAGACAGCAATTCCAGCGGCACCGGCTCCTCCTCCTATGGCGCAAGCTGGTGGACGGACGACAAGACAAACCACTACGCTCCTGACGTTGTCGCCGGTGCGGGCTACAAGGCTGGCGCATGGTCCTTCAAGGTCGTCGGTGGTTATGACTCCATCGTCGAAGAAGGTGCCGTCAAGGCTCGCGTCGATGCCGACTTCGGTGCCTTCACGGCCTTCTTGATGGGCGGCTACAATACGGACGGCGACAAGCTGAACAAGTATGCCGGCACCAACCAGGATGTCTCCGCCTGCACCACGTCGAGCGGCACCGTCAATGCCTCCAAATGCGGTTGGGGTGACTGGGCCGTCTGGGGCGGCGTTGGCGTACCGGTCAACGAAAAGCTGAAGTGGAACCTGCAGCTTGCCTACACCGACTCGAAGATCTTCGAAGCAACGACGAACCTGAAGTTCAACCCGGTCAAGGACCTGCTCGTCGAGCCGGAACTGACCTACGTTCACTACGACTACGTCAAGGACGATACCGTCGCCGGTATCCTCCGCTTCGAACGCAACTTCTGACCTGATCTGACTTGACCTCCGATCAGAGAAGAGAGGGGCCTGGCTTTCCCTGCCAGGCCCCTTTTCTATGCCTGATCCGGACCCGGCACCCCGCTGCGGCCGACTGCGTCACTTCACGTCCCCCCGCAAATCTGCGCATCACAATCGTATTGCGTGTCTCCGTCGAAACTATATCAACTTTAAAGTGGAACATTACCGCGCTCGCGGCGTTTACTCACCGAAAAGGGACATGGTTTACATAAAGGAGTCGGTGCTTTGAGAAAATTTGCTGCGATTGCCCTGGCAGCTTCGCTGACCATGGGAACAATGCTGGCCGCCGCGGTTCCGGCAAGAGCGATGCCGGTGACTAACTCACCGTCGACCAGCGTTTCCGACATCGTTCTGGTGCAGGAACGCGGATCTCGGCGTAACCAGGATTTCGATCGTGGACGGCGGGATTGGCGCGAGCGTCACCATGATCGCCGCCATTGGCGCGAGAGCCGCGACCGTCGCTGGGATCGCCGTTCGGACCGTCGCCGCTATTGGGGTGACGACCGTCGCTATTATGACCGACGCGACTATCGTCCGCGTCGCGGCGGCGTCATCTTTGAAATCCGTCCGTAATTCTGGATGGTCGGCGCGATGAATTTCGCTAGCGATTGATCGATCAGACGATCGATCACCGATCCAGCCTGCTTGCATACCCCACAAAACATTCCGGCCGCTGTCGAAAGAACTCGACAGCGGCCGGTTTCATTTGCCGCCGGTAAGCGCCACCGGCGTAAACACTGATGCCGAATTAACGGCAGACGCGTTCCTTGCGAATGACCCAATGGCCATGAACCTTGTGCTTCACGGTCTTCACGAAGCAATCATGATGATGGCGATGGAACGGAGCAGCCTGCGACGGCGCGCTGACGGCGACGACGGATGCCAGGGCAACGGCGGAAGCGAGAATCAGATTTTTCATGTCGAACCTCTAAAGCATTGGGGGACTATGCTGCGCGATTGCGCCCGCTTTTGATGCGCTGATTCACCTTAACGTTACATGAATGCATCCTCACGTTTTCGAGAGCGATGATGCCTTGAGATCGAAGGTGACGGAGTGATGGAGACCGCGGCCGTCGGCGGGAATGCCGACGGTTTTCTTTGCGCCCATGTGATCTCCATCTGGAGATCTCTGAAATATGGAAATCTACTTCCGGCGGCGATCCGGCAATGCATCGATTAATCGGTGCACCTTCTCGGTCGCGTAAACGATATCTTCCCTGGGCAGATGCACGGTGATTTCGATCTCCTGCCATCGCCCGCCTTGATCTTTTGCATAGCGAACGGCGGCTTTCAGGGAATTGAATTCAACTGCAGGAGCGCCAGCAATCCAGAACTGCACGGTGCATGTCGCTTCACCATAGTCTGAGAGGGCTTTGAGTGGGTCTAGGGCCATGCCGAGAGCTTTACACCGTTGGTAGTTCGTTGGCTACCGCGGACGAAACCGCTGGCTTCCTCTTGTTATGGTGGAGCGACGGGCCGCCATAGATCTGGCCGAACGTCAATTATCCAAGGGCCAAAAGGAAGTCTAAAAGTAGGGAGAGAAAGAGGACAAATAAGTGCCTGCTACCGAAAAGATCAAGATAACAGGCACCTAAGTCTAAAAATGGCTCCCCGGGCCGGATTCGAACCGGCGACCTGTCGATTAACAGTCGAATGCTCTACCGCTGAGCTACCAGGGAATACCGCTTGGCGCGGTGTGAGTGGGCTAATACAAATGCTTTCCCGATTTGCCAAGCGATTTTTTCAAAAAAGTTCATTTCCCTTGTATTATTTTGTCGCTTTACCATCTCCTGTGGATGACCAATCCAGACAGAACCACAGAAAATAGCGGTCGCAAAGCGAGCGAAAAGGCCCGTCGTTTCGGCATAGACCCCGGCACAGGTGAGCTTGTCATAGGCTCCATCCGCATTCCGCTCCCGAGATCGCGGCTTGCTCGCGTTGGTCTCGGCATTGCGTTGATTTTCGGCGGCCTTCTCGGCTTCCTGCCCATCCTCGGCTTCTGGATGCTGCCGCTCGGCTTCGTCGTCCTGTCGCATGACCTGCCGCTGGTGCGGCGCTGGCGCCGTCGTTTTGCCGTGTGGTGGACGAAACGGCGTCGCCCGGCGAACTGATTCCTCGATTCCTTACTTTGAAGGCAGAGCCCTGGCCGGGTTACCGGCCACGGCCGTGCCCGCCTGCACGCTTTTCGTAACCACTGCCCCGGCTCCGACGATCGCGCCGTCGCCGATCGTCACACCGCCGAGGATGATGGCACCGCCACCGATCCAGACAGCCTTGCCGATCTCGACCGGCCGCGCGATTTCCTGCCCAGCGCAACGCAGTGCCGGATCTCTGTGATGTTCCGGACAATAGATCTGGACGCCCGGTCCCAGCATGCTGCCTTCGCCGATCCGCACAGGGGCGCTGTCGAGAATGGTGCAGCCGGCATTCAAATAGACCCTGGGACCAAGCCAGATATTGATGCCGTAAGAGCAGTGAAACGGTGCCTCGATGAACACCCCCTCGCCGGCGCCGGCAAAAAGCATAGACAGTGCCGGGCCGAAATTGCCGCGCTGGAGGGGCGGCATCGTGTTGTGCTGATGCACGGCATTGCGAGCCGCCACACGCAGGGCGTCCAGCTCGGAGTCGAGGCAGCAATACCATTCGCCCGCCGCCATCTTCTGCCGTTCGCTCTGCGCCATGGATTCGCTCCCCAATGCTTCCGTCGTTATGTCTATGTGATCATGCATCAAGGCGCGGGTCCGCGGCAAGGAAAGCCCGCCGGCTCTATAGACGCTCCCCAATCATCCATATCAACGGGCCACGCGTGATCAGGCAAGTATAGCCATGATCGGAAACGACCCCTTCATCATATAGCGCTCCATCCCGATAAGACACGGGATCGGCGACGCATGTGCATCCTTCCTGAAATCATCAATATTAGACGAACATCAAGTTACGCTTGCCGTGGCAACTGTCCTGTCCTTCCAGTTCATCCGCAACAGGTCTTTGAAAGCGCTTGTAGAGACGAAAAACCGCCTCTGAGCGGGAGATTCGTACCCACAACAAACTGTCACACAGCATGTCTATAACGCCGCTACCGCGGGCTTGCCCAAGACCACCGGTTCCGAGCTTTCAAGAGGGAAATAGGGATTATGTCGACACTTAAAAACTGCATTTCGGCTGCCGCCGCCGGCGTCATGAGCTTAGCGCTGGCCCTGCCTGCTGCTGCCGCTCCGACCAAGTTCGATTTCTGGTTCGGCCTATCGGGCGATCTGGAGCGCGTCGTTCAGACGATGTGCAAGAACTTCAACGAGTCGCAGAAGGACTATGAAGTCGTCTGCACCAGCCAGGGCAATTACGACGCGACCCTGCAGAACACCATTGCCGCCTTCCGCGCCGGCAAGCAGCCGGCAGTCGTTCAGGTTTACGACGCCGGCACCGCGACCATGATGCTCTCCGGCGCCTATTATCCCGCCGGCAAGCTGATGTCCGAGAACGGTTACAAGATCGACTGGAACGATTACTTCCCCGGCATCGCACGCTACTACGCAACGTCGAAGGGCGAGCTGCTCTCCTTCCCGTTCAACTCCTCAACCGCCCTGCTCTACTGGAACAAGGACGCCTTCGCGAAGATCGGCAAGACTGCCGCTCCGAAGACCTGGGAAGAAGCCGCCGAAGACATGAAGGCGCTGAAGGGCGCTGGCTATGATTGCCCAATGGCAATCAACATCTCCGGCAACGAAAGCTGGCAGCTGATGGAGCAGTTCTCCGCGCTCCACAATCAGCCGATTGCCACCAAGAACAACGGCTATGACGGCCTCGATGCCCGTCTCGAGGTCAACAAGACCAAGTTCGTCAAATACGTGACCGACCTCAAGAGCTGGTACGATCAGGGCCTCATCAAGATCAAGTCGAAGGAACTCGGCCAGGATATGGTTCAGGCCTTCGCATCGGGCGATTGCCAGATGATCATGACCTCCGTCGGCGACCACGGCACGGTCGGCAAGACGCAAAAGGCCGGCATGAACTGGGATGTTGCCGAGCTTCCGGTCTACGCCGGTACCGAGCGCAAGAACTCGCTGGTTGGCGGCGCTTCGCTCTGGGTTCTCTCCGGCAAGTCCGCCGATGAATACAAGGGCGCCGCTGCGTTCCTGAACTTCATCCACGACCCCAAGACCGCTCTCTTCTGGTCGACCAACACCGGCTACATCCCGGTCACGAATTCCGGCTTTGAATTCATGAAGTCCTCCGGCTTCTACGACAAGGCTCCCTACAAGGGCCGCGAAGTTGCCATCGCCAGCCTGACCGCCTCCGAACCGACCGCGATCACCCGCGGCATCCGTCTCGGCAACTTCACGCAGATCCGCGCTGAATTCGGCAACCAGATGCAGGCCATCTTCGCCAACAAGGTCAGCGTCCAGGAAGGCATCGACAATCTCGCCAAGAACGGCAATGCCGTCCTCGAGCGCTTCGAAGCCACCTACAAGGGCAAGCAGCTCCCGTAAGCCGCAAGCCAAGACAGACAGCGTCCGCCGGGATTTCCCCGGCGGACGTTTGTCATGACCGAGTATGGCATCAGACCAAAGCCGGAAGAAGCAATGGAAAAGCGTACGACTTTCAGCAAGTGGAGTGTTGGCATCCTGTTCGCAGTGCCGCAGCTCCTCCTTATCTTCACCTTCTTCTATTGGCCGGCGGGCCAAGCGATCTACTGGTCGCTGACGCTCCAACAGCCCTGGGGCGGCGGCAATATCTGGGTCGGGCTCGACAATTTCAAATCGATTCTCGCCAGTGCCGACTACTGGAACTCGGTGACGATCAGCATCATCTTCGCCGCCGTCAGCACCGCCATCTCCATGGGCGCAGCACTGGTCCTCGCAGCGCTGACCGACCGGCAGCTCCGGGGGTCCAAATTCTACAGCGTCGTACTGATCTGGCCTTATGGCGTCGCGGCCCCGGCATCGGCGATGGCCTTCCGTTTCATCCTGGCACCGGAAGCCGGTTTCATGTCGGTCGTCAATCACTATTGGCCGGGATTTTGGGATCCGGGCCTCAACGGCAATGCCGCGATGGCTTCCATCATTGCCGCCTTCTCGTGGAAGTACATCGGCTACAGCTTCATCTTCTTCCTGGCCGCCTTCCAGGCCATTCCGCGCTCGCTAATCGAAGCAGCCGCGATGGACGGCTCCAGTGTGCTCCGGCGCTTCAGGGATATCCAGTTCCCCCTGATCACGCCAACGATCTTCTTCCTGCTAGTGATCAACATCACCGAGAGCTTCCAGGATTCCTACCCCATCGTCGACATCATGACCGGCGGCGGCCCGCACAACTCGACCAACCTCATGGTCTACAAGATCGTCTTCGACGGCTTCAGAGGTCTCGATTATTCCGGCGCCGCGGCGCAGAGCATCATTCTGATGTTGCTGATCATCGTGCTCACCTTTTTCCAGTTCCGCTTCATCGAGCGGCGCGTGCATTACCGTTGAGGCTGACATGGTCGAGCGCACCCCAATTCTGAATTTCTTCACGCATGTGATCCTGTTCCTCGGCTTCGTCGCGGCGATGACGCCGCTGGCCATTGTGGCCATCGCCGCATCCCATAATATGACCGACGTCAATCAGGTACCGATGTCGTTGATCCCCGGCACCGATTTCTGGGTCAACATAAAGACGGCCTGGACGACCGCCGATCTTGGTCCCAAGCTGCTGAACAGCCTGATCTTCGCCGGCGGCGTGGCGGTGGGCAAGGTGATCCTTTCGGCCCTCACCGCCTTTTCGCTGGTCTATTTCCGCTATCCCGGCCGTCACCTCATCTTCTGGCTGATCTTCATAACCCTGATGCTGCCGCTGGAAGTGCGTGTCGTGCCGACCTATGCGGTCGTCGCCAATGTGCTGTCCCCCTACCAGGCGATCCTCGACGTCACCGGTATTAGCTGGCTCATCGAAAAGGTTTCGGGCATTCATGTCGAGCTGAACCTGGGACTGCTCAATTCCTATCCCGGCCTGATCCTGCCGCTCGTCGCCACGGCGACCGGTACGTTCCTCTACCGTCAGTTCTTCCTGACGATACCGGACGAACTGACCGAGGCAGCGCGCATGGACGGCGCCGGATCATTGCGTTTCTTCGTCGACATCCTGATGCCGCTGTCGCGCACCAATATGGCAGCGCTCGGCACCATCATGTTCCTCTGGGCCTGGAACCAGTATCTGTGGCCGCTGCTGATTACCACCGATCCGTCGCACGCAACCGCGGTAACCGAACTCAAGCAGCTCATCCCGAACGTCGGCGGCCTGCCCGAGTGGCATATCGCCATGGCCGGCACGCTGATCGTCATGCTGCCGCCGCTCCTCGTCGTGGCGCTAATGCAGCGCTGGTTCGTTCGCGGCCTCATCTCCACCGAGAAGTGATCGAAGCCTGCCGTGCCTCATTCGTAGGCGCGGCAGTTACCCACGCAGCCGGTGTTGACGACATCAAGTCCGCCGCCTTATCGACATCGGCGCTTTCGTCACCCGTTCGCTGCATGTCCCGGCCCTATCCGCGCCTCAGATGGAGGCACCGGCTTAAGGGCATTTGCATTTCGCCGGGCAGCCGGCGGCGGGTGCCCCTGGCGATGTTCGATTAATACAATTATTTGCTCGAAAAATGCATTGTGACGCTCCTCCGTTGCCTGCATTTTTCTCTAGCCTAATCGGTTGGAGGGACTGATTACGGGAGTCGTCAAGCGTCCGCCTGCTGCATGTTTTTCGTCGTGATCTCGCCATACCCCCGAGCTTACGGGACGAAACGTTGCGGCATGGACGAAATTTCCGGAGCGAATACCGGAATTCGCAGGGACGACAAATGCGACGGTGCGAGCGTATCGAAATTGCAAGGAGGAGGATGCAATGAGACTTTGGCAATTGATGGCGGCGAATGCAGTGCTTGTTTTGAGCGCGGGGGTCAGCGCTGCTCAAGACATACCGACACCGGAAGACGCGCATTGCATGGCTCTGCGCGGGGTGTTGATTTCTCCGGACAAGATCGGCGAGCCGGCTCGTCGTGCTGTCGTCTACTCCGCCGATCTTGTCAAAGGCGACCAAGCCGCCGGCAATGGTTTCTGCAAGGTGCTTGGCGGGATCGAGCCCGTTGATCCCAAAGCACCGAACATCAACTTTCAGATCAATCTGCCGCTAACCTGGAACGACAAAATCATCCAGTATGGCGGCGGAGGCTATGACGGAACCTTGATCGAAGCGGTCAAGAACGTTTCCTTCGGATCCGACGCGGTCCAGACGCCTCTGCAGCGCGGCTATGTTACCTTCGGCAGCGACAGCGGCCACCACGCCGTCGGTGCTCGACGGCAAATTCCTCTTGAACGATGAGGCCCTGGCCAATTTCGGCGGCCTCCAAATCAAGAAGACCCACGATGTCGCAATGGCAGTGGTCACCGACTATTATGGCAGGAAGCCGCAGAAGACATATATTCAAGGCAATTCGCAAGGCGGACACGAATCCCTGATTGCGATCCAGCGCTGGCCAGCCGACTACGATGGCGCCATCGTTACTCATCCAGCCAACCCCTTTTCGGCCTTGCAGCTTTCCGGCAATCATCTCGCGAAGGCATTCTATCGGAAGGGCGGCTATCTGAGCCCTGCCAAAGTCGGGCTGCTCAATTCTGCCGTCACCAAGGCATGCGACAAGCTCGACGGTGTCGAAGACGGCCTCATTTCGAATACGGCAGCGTGCGACACAACCTTCAAGGTGGAAGACCTTCGCTGCGAAAGCGGAAAGGATGAAGGCGACACATGCCTTTCAGACGTCCAGATCGGGGTCCTAAAGACAATCAATACGCCCTACAAATCTCCGGTAAAGCTCGAAGACGGTGTCGATGGCTTCGCGCGCTGGCCGATCTTTCAAGGCGGCGATCTCTATGGCCTGTGGGGATTCGGCTCATCGCCAGACCTGACTGACCCGCCAACCCCCGTTGCCAATTTCGGCCTTGCCGTCCTTGCTGATCCATTGATCCGTTACGCCATCGTGCGCGATCCGAAATTTGACACGATGACGTTCGACCCGGCGAAATATGCCAAGCGGATTGCACAGGTTTCCAGGCTGACCGATGCAAACAGCGCCGACTTGTCCGCCTTCGAGAAACGCGGTGGCAAAATGCTGCTGATGCACGGCACCACCGATTTCGCCATCTCGCCCTACAATACGGTTTCCTATTATCAGCGCGTGGTCAAAACGATGGGGACGGAGAATGTCCATGGCTTCATGCGCTTCTATCTCGTACCGGGTTTCGGTCATGGCAGCGGCAAGTTCATCGCCGCCTGGGATCCCCTGACCGCGCTGGAGAACTGGGCCGAAAAGGGAAAAGCGCCGGAGAATCTGATCGTCAGCGATGCCGGCAAGGATGGTGCCGGCCGCACGCGGCCAATGTGCGAATATCCATCCTATCCGAGATACAAGCGGGGGGCGACGGATATGAACAAGGCGGAGAATTTCGAATGCACGAAATGATCCTCGACCAGGTTTAGAGTCCGGATCGCGGCCGCAGTCGATGATAGCTCCGCAAAAAGAAAAACCCGGAAATCGGTGAGGATTTCCGGGCGCACTTGCTGAAAATTGATATCTGAAATCAGTTCGCCATCACCTTGAGGGGCGTGACGGTGGCAATGGCGTCTAGTCTGAGCCCGGTATCCTGGGCGAAGAGATGGATGTGCGGCTGCGGCAGCTCCAGCGCCACGGCCTGGCCGGTTTCACCGGATGTATGATCGGCGACCGCGACGGCAAAGCTGGAGCCGTTGATATCGCAATGGATGACACGGCCAGCGCCGAGTTCCTCGACGAAATCCACGGTCGCAGGAACGGCGCCGGGCGTGCC
Source organism: Rhizobium sp. GW821-FHT14E12 (assembly GCF_058803745.1). Lineage (NCBI taxonomy): Bacteria > Pseudomonadati > Pseudomonadota > Alphaproteobacteria > Hyphomicrobiales > Rhizobiaceae > Rhizobium > Rhizobium sp. GW821-FHT14E12. The sequence goes on along the minus strand of NZ_JBXAPH010000001.1, from coordinate 25,727 downwards.
GGCCGGCACGAGACGCACATGTTCCGGGCGGATGCCGAGAGCGACCGTCTGGCCCGCATGACGCTTGCCGATATTGGCGTCGATGGAAAACGGCAATCCGTCGAAAATGAACTGCTCGCCATTCGCCGAGAAGGTGCCTTCGAGGAAATTCATAGCCGGCGAGCCGATGAAGGAGCCAACAAAACGAGTGCGTGGCGTGTTGTAGACTTCAAGCGGCGTGCCGACCTGCTCGACATTGCCCTTGTACATGACCACCAGCTTGTCGGCGAGCGTCATGGCCTCGACTTGATCGTGGGTTACGAAGACGGAGGTGGCGGACAGACGCTTGTGCAGGCGGCGGATTTCAACGCGCATCTGCACGCGCAGCTTGGCGTCGAGGTTGGAGAGCGGCTCGTCGAAGAGGAAGACCTTCGGCTCGCGGATGATGGCGCGGCCCATGGCGACGCGCTGGCGCTGGCCGCCGGAAAGCTCGGCCGGCTTGCGGTCGAGGAAATCCTCCAGGCCGACGATGCGAGCGGTTTCCTTGATGCGGCGATCGCGCTCCTCACGCGGCACGCCTGCCACCTTCAGGGCGTAGCCCATATTGGCGGCGACATTCATGTGCGGATAAAGCGCGTAGTTCTGAAAGACCATGGCGCAGCCGCGCTCACGCGGCTCAAGCTGATTGACGACCTTGTCGTCAATGACGATCTCGCCCGAGGTGATATCCTCAAGCCCGGCGATCATGCGCAGCAGGGTTGACTTGCCGCAGCCGGATGGGCCGAGAATGACGACGAATTCGCCGGAACGGAAATTCAGGTCGACGCCATGCACGACCGGATTGCGCCCATAAGCCTTGCGAACCTGCTCGATCCGGATTTCTGCCATCGTGTTCTTCCCTGCCTGTCATCTCTGGGCCTGCCAGTTGGCTGGACTGCTAGCGAACTTGCATTACAGAACGGTGACAACAATCCTTATATGATGGGACGCATCGAGATTTTCTCAGGAGAGTTGCGAGCGTTATTCCATGGCTGTAGGCGCGGCAAGGAACTATATCTTCACCGAAACCATATGTTGTTGCGGCAGCAATGGAAAAGACGAAAAAGCGAAAGAACCATCGGTCTAATCAATGAGATCATCGCAGAACGAGCCAAAGCCCATCCTCTTGTGGTTTCGCAAGGACCTACGGCTCGACGACAATCATGCCCTGCAGGCGGCGGCGATATCAGGGCGTCCCGTCATCCCCGTCTATATTCGAGAGCCGGAAGCGAAGGGCTGCGGACCGCTCGGTGCGGCGCAGGAGTGGTGGCTCCATCATTCCCTCGCCGCCTCGCAAAACAGTCTCCATGAGCTCGGCAGCAAGCTCGTTCTCCGGAAGGGCGACGCGCTCGCGGCAATTGAAAAGCTTATCGAAGAGACGGGCGCCGAGGCCATCGTCTGGAACCGACGTTATGACCCAGCCGGCATAGCGATGGACATTCAGGTCAAGAAAGCATTGCGCGACGCCGGCATGGAGGCAAACAGTTTCGCCGGCCAGCTTCTGCACGAGCCGTCGCGCCTGCGCACGGGCACCGGCACCCCCTACAAAACCTATACGCCGTTCTGGCGGGCCTTGGAGCAATCCGGCGAACCGCCATTCCCCGTCAATGCGCCCGCAAAACTCGACGCACCCAGCCACTGGCCTCAATCGGATTCGCTCGGGTCATGGTCATTGCTGCCCACCAAACCCAACTGGGCCTCAAGTTTCGCGGATATCTGGACACCGGGCGAAGCCGCCGCCCGTGAGAGGTTGGATGACTTCATTGAAGCCGCTCTTGATGGTTATGCTGTCGATCGCGATTTTCCCGATAGGCCGGCGACATCTATGCTTTCGCCGCATCTGGCGCTGGGCGAGATTTCCCCAGCCCGGATTTGGCACGCCACGCGAGGTCTTCCCGAGAAAATCCCGACGGACAATATCGTCCGCTTTCGCAAGGAGATCGCTTGGCGGGAATTTTGCTATCACCAGCTTTTTCACTTTCCCAAGCTCAACTCCGCCAACTGGAACGATCGATATGACGATTTTCCTTGGCGCTCGGATGGCGAGTTGTTCGACAGGTGGCGGCGCGGGCAAACGGGGTATCCGATCGTCGATGCCGGCATGCGGCAGCTCTGGCGTCACGGCTGGATGCACAATCGCGTTCGCATGATCGTCGCCTCGTTCCTGATAAAAGACCTGCTGATCGACTGGCGCGAAGGCGAGGCCTGGTTTCGCGATACGCTTGTCGATGCCGACCCGGCAAGCAATGCTGCAAATTGGCAATGGGTAGCAGGGTCCGGTGCCGATGCATCACCCTTTTTCCGCATATTCAATCCTGTGCTGCAGGGCGAAAAATTCGATCCGGATGGCGGCTATGTCAGAACCTTCGTGCCGGAGCTGGCGGATCTCGACAGCAAATATATCCATCGGCCATTTGAAGCGCCTGAAAGCGTGCTTCAGCGCGCAAGCATAACGCTTGGCAAACACTATCCCCTACCGATCGTTGATCACGCCGTAGCGCGGCGACGTGCCCTCGACGCACACGCATCGCTGCGAAACGAAAACTGAGCGCTATTCAGCCGGATGCGGAGTCGCCCGTGCACCGACGGACTGACGTTTGCCGCCGCTGACGATGCGTCGGACAAGGCGGAAATACAGGCTGTACGGCAGGAATCTCATGAGTTTCATCTTGTAGGTGAAGCTCTTCGGGAAGGTGATTTCGAATGACGGCGCTTTCAGGCCGGCGGCAATCGCCGTGGCCGCGTCGTCCATCGACATCAGCCCCGGCATTGGAAACTTGTTCTTCGCCGTCAGCGGCGTCTCGACGAAGCCCGGCGTGACCAGCTGGATGCGGATGCCGACCCGGCCGAGGTCGAAATTCAGGCTTTCGGCCATGTTGATCAGCGCTGCCTTGGTGGCACCATAGGCAGCACCTCCCGGCAAGCCGCCATAGCCTGCCGCCGACGAGACGATCGCGATCTGGCCGTGCCCCCTCGCCCGCATATGACGCACCGCCGGCACCAGACAGTTGACGACGCCGTGCAGATTGACGGCGAAGCTGCGGTCGAACACATCATGGTTCAAATCCTCGGCACGCGCCGGCAGATAGATCCCGGCGTTGAGAACGACCAGTGCCAGCGGGCCGTGCTGGTATTCGATCGCAGCAACGGTGTGCTCCATGTCTTCGGCACTGGTGACATCGCCGTCGAGGACGACGATGCTGCCGGAGAGCTTGCTTGCTTCCGCCTGCAGCTCCAGCAGCTTGTCGTGACGGCGCGCGGTGACGGCAACCTTGTAGCCCTCGCCAGCGAGCTTCAGCGCCAGCGCACGGCCAATCCCGGAGCTCGCGCCGGTGATCCAGGCCACTCCATGTTCGGGACGGGCGATGAATGGGTTCATGGCTTTTCTCCTCGACTGGCGACCTGCCCGGATGCCGCATTCAGGCGGTCTTCCTCAGCATTTTAGGACTAGCGCATCATTGTGGCCGCTTTCGGCCAACATGAGGCAGGCATGGTCGAAATCCGTGCCGGTCGGACGTAGGAGCGGACTTTCCGATGACAAGCCTCCAAGTCTTTTGTCGTCCAAGTGGAATTTTGCGGCCCAAACGGGGAGCGTGGAACAGAATTTCTTGCCTAGACTGCCTTGTGAAGGGAAAAGACCGTTCTTACAGTAGTGCTGAACAGAAGGCAGAGATTCCATGACCGTCCATCCCTCCGTCCTAGAAGCAATCGGCAACACGCCATTGATCAAGCTCAAGGGAGCCTCCGAGGCGACGGGCTCGACCATTCTCGGCAAGGCGGAGTTTTTGAACCCCGGCCAGTCGGTCAAGGATCGCGCCGCGCTCTACATCATCCGCGATGCCGAGAAGAAGGGCCTGCTGAAGCCCGGCGGCGTCATCGTCGAGGGTACGGCGGGCAATACCGGCATCGGCCTGACCCTCGTCGCCAAGGCGCTGGGCTACCGCACCGTCATCGTCATTCCGGAAACGCAGAGCCAGGAAAAGAAGGACGCGCTGAAGCTGCTCGGCGCCGAGCTCGTCGAAGTGCCGGCGGTTCCCTACAAGAACCCGAACAATTACGTGAAGCTTTCCGGCCGGCTTGCCGAACAATTGGCAAAGACCGAGCCGAACGGTGCGATCTGGGCCAACCAGTTCGATAATGTCGCCAACCGGCAGGCGCATATCGAGACGACGGCCAAGGAAATCTGGGCCGACACCAACGGCAAGATCGACGGCTTCATCTGCTCGGTCGGCTCCGGCGGCACGCTGGCGGGCGTGGCCATGGGCCTGCACGCCTTCAAAAAGGACATCAAGATCGGCATTGCCGATCCGGAAGGGGCAGCCCTTTACGAATTCTACAAGAATGGCGAGCTGAAATCCTCCGGCTCCTCGATCACAGAAGGCATCGGCCAGGGCCGCGTCACGGCGAACCTCGAAGGCTTCACGCCCGATTACGTCTATCAGGTCACCGATGCCGAAGCCCTGCCCTATGTCTTCGATCTCGTCGAATATGAAGGTCTCTGCTTGGGCGGTTCGACGGCCATCAACATCGCCGGCGCGGTACGCCTGGCTAGGGATCTCGGCCCTGGCCACACGATCGTGACGATCCTTTGCGACTACGGCAATCGCTATCAGTCCAAGCTTTTCAACCCGGACTTCCTGAAGTCGAAGGGTCTGCCGTTGCCGTCATACCTTGCGAAAAGCTCCGATATTCCGATCCCTTACGAAAACCAAGCGTGACGTCATGCCCGTGAATGCCCTTTACCGTGACGACTTCTATCTTTCGACCGCCGAAGCCGTCGTCACAGCAATTCACGAGGATGGGGGCATTGAGCTCGACCAGACCTGCTTCTACGCCACCTCGGGCGGACAGCCGGGCGACACCGGTTTCTTCGAGCGAGCCGACGGTTCGAAGATCATGCTGGGACAGACCAGGCACGGGCCGATCAAGGACATCATCATCCATGTGCCGCTCGAGGGCGAGGCGCAACCTATCCTCGGCGAAAAGCTGGTGCTGCATGTCGACTGGCCGCGCCGCTACAAATTGATGCGCATGCACACGGCCTGTCACCTGCTCTCCGTCGTCTGCCAGTTTCCGATCACCGGCGCGGCGGTCGGCGAGGATGAAAGCCGTGTCGATTTCGACATGAGTGAGACGATCGACAAGGACGAGGTGACGGCAAGGATGATGGCGCTCGTCAACGAAAACCATCCCGTCTTCGTCCAATGGATCACGGATGAGGAGCTGGCTGCCAATCCCGGTATCGTCAAATCCAAGAATGTGCGCCCGCCGGTTGGCCTTGGCCGCGTCAGCCTTGTCTGCATCGGCGAAAATTCCGCCGTTGACAGCCAGCCCTGCGGCGGCACACATGTGTCGGAGACGCAGGAAGTCGGGGCAATCCATATCGCCAAGATCGAGAAGAAGGGCAAGGAGAACCGCCGATTCCGCATCCGTTTCGGCACGCCCACGGACGACGCGTAAAGCCGGCCAAGTCCCACATCCTGACACAACCCCCAGAATCAAAAATAGGCAGGGAGAGATCATCATGACAGCGGAGAAAAGCCGTTTCGTCGTATCCGCCGATTGGTTGCAGAACGAATTGGGCGCCAAGGATCTGCGCATCCTTGATGCGTCCTTCTATCTGCCTGCGCAGAAGCGCGATGCCGATGCCGAATATGCCAGTGGCCATATTCCCGGCGCCATCCGCTTCGATCAGGACAAGATTGCCGATCATTCCACCGGCCTGCCGCATACGGTTCCATCATCGGAATTCTTCGCGGCCGAAGTCGGCAAGCTCGGCATCAGCGAAAACGATCGCATCGTCGTCTATGACGGCCCCGGCCTCTTTGCCTCGCCGCGCGTCTGGTGGCTGTTCCGCGCCGTGATGGGTGCAAAGAACGTCTTCGTGCTCGACGGCGGCCTGGATGGCTGGAAGGCCGAGGGACGGCCGCTGGAAACCGCCCTGCCCGCATTCGCGCCAACGACCTTCAAACCGAATTTCAATGCAGCCCGCGTCGTCTCCTTCGACGAGATGCGCGGCATTGTCGATAGCGGCTCCCTGCAGATCGCCGATGCCCGCAGCGCCGGCCGTTTCGCCGCCGCTGAGCCGGAACCACGCGAAGGCATGCGCTCCGGCCATATGCCGGGTGCCAAGAACCTGCCATCCGGCGTCTTCGCCGTGAACGGCAAGTTCAAATCCCTGCCGGAACTGCGCGAGACGATCCAGCAGGCTGGTATCGACCTCGAAAAGCCCGTGGTTACCACCTGCGGCTCCGGGATCACCGCCGCCATCATTACACTTGCGCTTGAATCGCTCGGCCATGACAGCAACCGTCTCTATGACGGCTCGTGGTCGGAATGGGGCAGCCGGCCGGATACGCCCATTGTTACCGGAAAAGATTGAGCGTTGCGGCCCGTGAAGACGCCCTCGTCGCTCAAGGTTCATATCACCCGTCTGGAAATGACGGCGCCGCCCAAGGCGAGCCTTGCTGTGCCTGTCAACATCCAGACAGCGATCATGCGCGCGCCGGAAATTCCGCTGCCCTTTTACCGCTATCTCTACCGCCAGGTCGGCGCGCGCTGGCATTGGGTCGACCGGCTTCGCATGTCCGACGAAGAACTGACGGCTGTCCTGAACGACCAACGCAACGATATCAGCGTGCTCTATGTCAACGGCGCCCCGGCTGGCTTCTTCGAATATTTCCGCGAGGACGAGGAGACGATCGAGCTCAGCCATTTCGGCCTGATCGAACACGCGCTAGGCCTCGGCATCGGCAAATGGTTCCTGCTGCAATCGCTCTACGCCATATGGACTTTGAACCCGCAGCGCGTCACCACGACCACCAACAATCTCGACCATCCGCGCGCGCTTCAGCTCTATCAGATGTTCGGCTTCTCCCCGGTCTCGACCGGCGAAGGCATCGTGCGGCCGCTCAGCGACAAGGAATTGCTGGAACTGATGAAAAGGACCTGACGGCAGGAATCGGGTGGCTTCCGCTGCCCTTGCGGCGCATCACATGACGAACCTCAACAAGGAGATTTGTCATGTCCACCATCGCTTTTGCCGCCATGCCCACGCCCGATGCAGAAAACCTCTGGAACGGCGGCGCTGATGCTTACGGTCACCAGCCGGAGACAATGACCTCCGACGGCCCCGACCATCCCTGCCGCCATTGCCTGCGCAATATCGATGCGGGCCAAAAGTTTCTCGTATTCGCCTATCGGCCGTTTCCGGAGTTGCAGCCCTATGCCGAGACCGGGCCGGTCTTCCTGCATAAGGAACCTTGCGAACGTTATGCCACCGAGGAAGTCCTGCCGCCGATGCTGACGACCAGCCCCGATTTCATCGTGCGTGGCTATGGCGACAACAACCGTATCGTCTATGGCACCGGCGCCGTGACGCCGATCGGCAATATTCCCGCCTATGCGGCCGAGCTTCTTGGCCGCGATGGCATTGCCTATGTGCATGTCCGCTCGGCGCGCAACAATTGCTATCAATGCAGAATAGATAAAAAAGAAACGCCGGCATATGAGAATGCCGGCGCCTCCATCTGACGTAGCGTGATGGGCTTTACGCTACGTTCAAGACGCTTTCCGGTGCGAAGGCTTCATAGCCCAGCGCCTCCGCCACCGGCTTGTTGGTGACGCGGCCCCGGTGGACGTTGAGACCATTGCGCAGATGCTTGTCCTCGGCAATTGCCCGCAGGCCGCGGTCGGCCAAAGCCAGGCCGTGATAGATCGTGGCGTTGTTCAGCGCATGTGCCGAGGTGACGGGAACGGCGCCCGGCATGTTGGCGACGCAATAATGCACGACGCCGTCCACCTCGTAGGTCGGCTCGGAATGGGTCGTGGCATGCGAGGTTTCGAAGCAGCCACCCTGGTCGATGGCGACGTCGACGATGACCGAGCCCTTCTTCATGCCGGTCAGCATTTCACGCGTGACGAGCTTCGGCGCGGCGGCACCGGGGATCAGCACTGCGCCGATGACGAGATCGGCGGAAAAGACCTCTTCTTCCAGCGCCTGGATGCTGGAATAGCGGGTGTGGACACGGCCGTTGAAGATGTCGTCCAGCTGGCGCAGGCGCGGCAGTGAACGGTCGAGGATGCTGACATCAGCGCCGAGGCCAGCCGCCATCTTGGCGGCATGGAGGCCGACGACGCCACCGCCGATAATCGCCACCTTGGCCGGCAGCACGCCAGGCACTCCACCCAGCAGGATGCCGAGGCCGCCATTGGCCTTTTGCAACGCCGTCGCACCCGCCTGTATCGACAGGCGGCCGGCGACTTCCGACATCGGCGCCAGCAGCGGCAGACCGCCGCGCTCGTCAGTGACGGTTTCATAGGCGATGGCGGTGACACCCGAGGCGATCAGACCCTTGGTCTGCTCCGGGTCCGGCGCGAGGTGCAGGTAGGTGTAGAGAAGCTGACCTTCGCGCAGTTGCGCCCATTCGGACGGCTGCGGCTCCTTGACCTTCACGATCATGTCGCACTTTTCGAAGATGTCCTTGGCGCTGGCGGCGATCTTCGCACCGGCAGCGATATAGGCGTGGTCATCGGCGCCGATGCCGGCACCGGCCCTCGTTTCGACCCAGACTTCATGCCCGTGGGCGACATATTCGCGGACCGACGCGGGCGTCAGGCCGACGCGGTATTCGTGGTTCTTGATCTCTTTCGGGCAACCGACACGCATATCATTCCTCCCTGAATGCTTGATCCGAATGAGACCACCTCCGCTTTGAAATGTCCTTGCAAAGAGAATTTGCCCGACAGTCATTTTTCGTGGATTATTGCGCAGAAGGAAAATTCTTCGAAGGATCTTCGAATGTCGGACCTAGACGCCATGGATCGTTCGATCTTGCGGGTGCTGCAACAGAACGCCAGGATCACCAATGCCGAGCTTGCCGAAAAGGTCGGCCTGTCGCCGTCCGCCTGTTCGCGCCGGCTCGATATTCTGGAGAAGAATGGCGTCATCGGCGGCTATCATGCGCGGCTGTCGCACAAGGCGCTGGACTACAAGATGATCGCCATGGTGCATATCTCGCTGTCCGGCCAGTTCGCAAAGACGCTTTCGGAATTCGAAGCGGCCGTGAAACTGTGCCCGAACGTGCTCGGCTGCTACCTGATGTCCGGCGAATACGACTATATCCTGCGCATCGCCGCGCGCGATCTCGAAGACTATGAACGCATCCACCGCGACTGGCTCTCCGCCCTGCCGCATGTGGTGAAGATCAATTCCAGCTTTGCACTACGAGAGGTCATCGACCGGCCGAATGTCGGTCTTTGAGCTGGACTACCGCAGATCCAGCAGCAGGGCGCGATGATCGGAGACTTCCGGCTCGGCAACGGGATCGAATGCGACCACCTCCACCGTCGGCGTCACCAGCATATAGTCGGCAAAGCGCGGTTCCTTGCGGTAATGAGACGTGCGCGTGTCGCTATGTCCCCGCGAGGTGATGAGATCGGAAAGTCCCAACTCCCCCAGAGCCTCAAAGGTCACGCTTCCCGGCAGGACGTTGAAATCGCCACAAACGACCAGCCGCTCCTCTCCCGGCCACACTTGACGGATCAGATCGACCAGCGCCCTCGCCTGGTGCTGACGCGCCAGCGTATCCCCTTTGCCTTCGGGATCGCGCAGGCCATGCATCTGGGCGATGGTAATCGGATTGCCGGCTTCGTAGTTGAACAGGCGAATGCAATGGGCGTTGCGCGATCGCGGATGCGGACCCCAGCCGTCTGAGGAGAATTCTCCATGCACGAAGCCCAGGGCCTGGCCGATGATCGGATATGTCTTGCGAACGAACGTCGCCAGACCGAACTCCGAGGCAAACGGCCGATCGCCGTCGAAGAGCTCACCGCACGCCACCGGGCAGAAGAAGGCGTCATGGGACGGAAGAGCCGCCTTGATCTCCTCGAAGAGATTGGCCCGCTGCAAAAGCTCGACGCCATGACCGCGATAGACCAGCCAATCAGCTTCAGCGCCGGGGGTCCGCACGACTTCCTGTAGGCAGAGGACATCCGCGTCGACATCGACCAGATACCGCATCAGCGGCTCATGCAGCCTGCCACCCCATGCATTCAGCGAAACGATGCGTAATGTCATTGTCTTTGTAAAATCCCGGAGCGACGTGGCGCGGGCGGAACAACGTGAAATGAGGTTGTCATGACCCGACGGTTCAGCACGCGGCGAAAGTGGCTAGTTGCCCTTGAACAACTCGCCATAGCTTTCGAGGTCGGTAATCCGCTTATCGATCACGCCAGCCCGACACGAAACATAGTCCAACACCGCTCGTTCCGCGCCCCAGTCGCCGTTTGCATATAATTGGCAGGAACCTTCCTTGTAGGTGTTCCAGAGACGCTGTTCCGCCAAAAGATCAGTTTTGGTCTGACCTGTCGCCTGTTCAAACACCTTTTTCCAAGTTGCATTCAACTTGTCATCTTCGCGCTTCAGCCATTGCTGTCCGCAGCCACCCCAGGCTGCGTTGCTGCCATCCGACTTGTCCATGCAGGTTTGCCAATCTTTTTCCCACTGATCGGAAGCCTTGGAGAAAGCCGGGCTTGTTCCGCCCGCTGCGACTGCCAGAAAAACCGCCATAGCCGCCAACGATCGCATAGATGTCTTCATCCATCTGCCTCCCGGAAATCATTATAAGCCCACAGAGCGACAACCAAATCGGAACGCTCGGCTGAAGATTGAAACTACCACTAGAAGAAGAGAGGCCGCAACAAGTGGGAGCAGAAGTAGTTTGGAGCCTTGTCTGGCTCCCAACACTTCCATTCGAAATTTTATGGCAATGGCGCGAGCCCGATGCTGAAGCTCTTAAGTCTCGAATCGATACGGATAATTGCAATTTTACCGATCACGCTAAACACCTTTCAATGCATGCCCGCTATCCGTGACATCAGTGATACGCACGCGTCGAGGTGAAATCATGCAGTCGTTTTCAAAACCGCCGGCCCAATACAATCTGAAGATCAAGACCAGGCGTTCGCAGCGCCGCCGCGTCCGGTTGATGGGCCAGGTATGGTATCTCGCAAAGGCGGTGACCGGCCGCGTGGTCGATCTCTCCGCCAGCGGCATCGCGCTGGATTTGCAATCACCGATCCATGCAGCCGCCGGCAGCAAGGTTCGCGTCGAGTGCAGCGAGATCGGGCTGTTGGACGGTATCGTGCGCTGGGTCCATAACGGCCGAATCGGCATCGAATTCGATCCCTCCTCCAATGCTTCGGCTCTGGTCGCCTCCTATTTCCGCTTTTTCCACAAGGACATACAGCCAGTTCTTCGGCGCTGACGGCCTGTTTCCTCACTCGACGCGGAAACCACAATAAGCCTGTCATAATACAGGTGCACACCTTCAAAATTCGTCCTAATCTCCCTCACCCCCAGAGGTGATCGAGAACCATAATAATCGTTGAAGGAGTGTTTCATGTCTTCCATTCTGGAATTGCCCAGCATGTCGCGCCGTTCCCTGCTGCAGGGCCTGAGCGCCACCGCCGCGCTCATCGTGCTGCATCCCTTCGCTGCCCGCGCGGCTGGCAATCAGGCGCATTTGCGCCTCATGGAAACGACTGACATTCACGTCAACGTCTTCCCTTATGACTACTACGCCGACAAGCCGAACGACACGATGGGCCTGTCGCGCACGGCGACGATCATCGACAACATCCGCGCCGAAGCCACCAATTCGCTTTTGATCGACAATGGCGACGTGCTGCAGGGCAATCCGATGGGCGACTACATGGCCTATCAGCACGGCATGAAGGAGGGCGATGTCCATCCGGTCATCAAGGCGATGAATACGCTTGGCTACGAGGTCGGCACGCTCGGAAACCACGAGTTCAACTACGGCCTCGACTTCATGTTCAAGGTGCTCGGCGGCGCGAACTTCCCCTTCGTCTGCGCCAACCTGACCAAGGGCCAGCTCGCTTCAGACCCGAAGAAGGACGATCTGTTCTTCAAGCCCTATCTGATCCTTGAAAAGAAGATCAAGGACGGCGCCGGCAATGAAAGCCCGATCAAGATCGGCTTCATCGGCTTCGTACCGCCGCAGATCATGCTCTGGGATATCAAGAATCTCGAAGGCAAGGCGCAGACGCGCGATATCGTCGAAGCCGCAAAGGCCTGGGTGCCGGTCATGAAGGAAGAAGGCGCCGATATCATCATCGCGCTTTCGCACTCCGGTATCGACGGCAGCGCGCCCTCCGACAAGATGGAAAATGCCTCGCTCTATGTCGCCGCCGTTCCCGGCATCGACGCCGTCTTCACCGGCCACCAGCATCTCGTCTTCCCCGGTCCGAAGACCTGGGACGGCATCAAGGACGCCGATCCGGTCAAGGGTACGCTGCATGGCAAGCCTACCGTCATGGCCGGCTTCTGGGGCTCGCATCTCGGCCTGATCGATCTGCTGCTCGAAAAGGACGGCAATAGCTGGAAGATCGTCGACTTCACCGCCGAGGCGCGGCCGATCTATCACCGCGACGACAAGAAGAAGGTCATCGCCGATGTCGCCGACAAGAAGGAAGTGGTCGAAGCCGCCAAGGCCGAGCACGAAGCGACGCTCGCCTATGTCCGCACGCCCGTCGGCAAGACCTCGGCGCCGCTCTACTCCTATTTCGCGCTCGTCGCCGACGATCCCTCGGTGCAGATCGTCAGCCAGGCGCAGATCTGGTACATCAAGGACATGCTGAAAGAGACGCAGTACAAGGATCTGCCGGTGCTTTCGGCAGCCGCGCCCTTCAAATGCGGTGGGCGTAACGGCGTCGACTACTATACCGACGTTCCCGCCGGCAATATCGCCATCAAGAACGTCGCTGATCTCTATCTCTATCCGAATACAGTTCAGGCGGTCGTCATCAACGGCGCGCAGGTGAAGAACTGGCTGGAAATGTCGGCGGCGATGTTCAATCAGGTGCAGCCGGGCGCCAAGGATGTCGCTCTGCTCAACGACAGCTTCCCGTCCTACAACTTCGACATCATCGACGGCGTCACCTACCAGATCGACGTGTCGCAGCCTCGCCGCTTCAGCGATGACGGCAAGCTCTTGAATGCCGATGCAAATCGCATCCAGAACCTGCAATTCAACGGCAAGCCGATCGATCCCGCCCAGAAATTCGTGGTGGTTAGCAACAACTACCGCGCCGGCGGCGGCGGCAACTTCCCGGAAATCGCAGCGGACAAGGTCATCTACAAGGCCCCGGACACCAACCGCGACGTCATCGTCCGCTATGTCCACGAACAGGGCACGATCAACCCGACCGCCGACGGCAACTGGACCTTCAAGCCACTACCGGGCACCACCGTCCTGTTCCCAAGCTCACCCAAGGCCAAGGGCTTCCTTGCCGAGGTGAAGAGCGTCAAGATCGAGGACGCCGGCGAAGGCACGGACGGGTTCAATAATTTCCGGCTGGTTCTGTAGTCGGCTACACAATTACAAAAATGAAAATGGGCGCCTCAGAGGGCGCCCATTTTCATTCCGCCGCCAACTGGTTTTCGTCAGGACGGAACACGTCCATGGCCGCCTTGAAATCCACCCGGTCCGGGCATTGCGACAGGCGATCACGGAAGGCCTCGATCATCCAGGCCGCCGCAGGACCGGGGGGATTGGAGAGTTTGCGCACGGCATAGATCGGATATTCGCCCTGCTCATAGGCATCGAGATCAAGATGCACGAGCCGGCCCTTCTGCAGATCTTCATAGATCAGCGAAGCCGGCAGGCCGCCCCAGCCGAGGCCGCCGCGGATCAGCTGATGCTTGGTGGCGATATCGCTGAGGTGCCAGATCTTGTAGGACAGGACATTGAAATCCCGGCCCTTGGTGAGGTTTGAAGCATCGGTGACGACCAGTTGCACCTCTTCGCGCACGTCGGCAAGGGTCAGCGGCCGCTTGATCTGGGCAAGCGGATGGAGTGGTGAGGCGACCGGCATCATGAAGGAGTGACCAAGGCGCTCGATCACCATGGAATCATCCTGTTTTATGACCGCGCCGCCGATTCCGATCGTCGATTTGCCGCTGGCGACCAGCTCCATCATTGTGCCGAGCTCGCCGGCATCAAGCCGCAGCGAGACGGACGGGAAGCGGTCACGGAACTCTCTCAGGACGTCCACCGTGGCATTCGTCGGCACCATGACGCTGATGGCGACCGCCACCTCCGCCTCGAGCCCGGTCTTCAGGCCCTTGACCCTGGCGCGCATCACCTGGAGATCGGAGAGAATGCGGCGCGCATCCTCGAGCATCACCCTGCCCGCATCCGTCAGCTTCGGCTGGCGCGAGCCCGAACGCTCGAACAGCGGCATTTCCAGCTGCGCCTCGAGATTGGCGATCGTATAACTGATCACCGACTGCGCGCGGTTGAGCACGCGCGAGGCTGCGGAGAAGCTGCCGGATTCGGCAACGGTCAGAAAAACCTGCAATTGGTCAAGCGTTGGGTTGGGAAGCATGGGCTATCCATTTTATCGATCATTCCAATCCATATTATCACAGTTTTTCTCGATAGCACTGAAGACTTATCTATGGATGCGAAACGTGGCCGAACCTCCCATCCGGCTATCGCAACCCATTGATAAGGAACATAGCATGTCCTCCATTCTGCTTCTGACATCCAGCCCGCGCTCGGACTCAGTCTCCACCAAGATCGCCAGCGATCTTGCCGACAAGATCAAGGCCCAGAATCCGGGCAAGACGATCGTTCATCGCAATCTGGCCGGCGCTCCGTTGGCCCATATCGATGAATTCTTCACCGCCGCCATTCGTACGCCGGCCGACGCCCGCACCGCTGAACAGAACGAAGCCATCAAGGTTTCTGAAGCGCTGGTGGACGAGCTGCTCGCCGCCGACACGCTGGTCATCGGCACAGGCCTCATCAACTTCAGCATCTATTCGTCGCTGAAGTCCTGGATCGACAACGTCGCCCGCGCCGGCCGCACTTTTACCTACACCGAGACCGGCCCGAAGGGCCTGGCCACCGGCAAGAAGGCTTATATCGTGCTCGCATCCGGCGGCGTCTATTCGGAAGGCCCGGCCGCTCCGCTGAACCACGCCGTTCCCTATCTGAAGTCGGTCCTCGGCTTCATCGGCATCACCGATGTCGAAACGGTCTATGTCGAAGGCCTTGCCTTCGGTCCGGAAGCTGCTGAAAAGGCAATCGGCGCTGCCCAGGCTCGCGCTGCCGAACTGGCACTTGCCGCCTAATTCGCAAGTACGACGACACGTCACGGCGGCCGGTTCTCACCGGCCGCTTTTTTATTTTCCGTCGTCTTCCGCCAGCTCCCTCATGAAACTCCTTGCGGCTTCCAGAATTTCGTCGGAAAGCGCCTCGTCGTTCGCAACGCGGGCAAGACCGACCGCGCCGGCCATCAGGCAAGTGGCGATGAGGGCACTGCGCCGGGCGTCGGCGGCGTCCGCTTGCGGCATCCGCGCCGTCATCGTTTCGATATTCTTCTGCATTCCTTCCGTGGCGATCGTCCGGACGGCTTCGCCGCTGCGTGCAATATCGGCGGTTAGGGCCGCATAGGCGCAGCCTTCGCCGCAGTGGTCGCGATGGGAGGCGCTGAGATAGTTCTCGGCATAGTCCGCCAATGGGATATCGGCCGGATCGATCCCTCTCTCCTGCATCTGCCGCCGCTGCCCCTCCACCGCCGCCTGAACGGCCTCGGCCACCAGCTCGTCCCTTGAGGCGAAATGCTTGTAGAAGCCGCCAACCGTCAGCCCCGCTTCCTTCATGAGATCGGCGACACCGATCCCTTCCAGCCCCTCTTCACGCAGGCGCCTGGCCGCAAGCGTGACGATCCGCTCGTGCGTCTTCTGTTTTTCCAGCTGCGAATGGCCCATCGAAGAATCCTCTCAAGCCGCTTGACGAATGTGGATTATCATCATAATCCTTATGGAGAACGATCATAATCCAGATCGCGATTGAAGCCAATAGGAGTTACCAACATGCGCCTCAAGAACAAGGTTGCCATCATCACCGGCGGCAATAGCGGCATCGGCCTTGCCACCGCCCGCGTCTTCCTCGCCGAGGGCGCCAAGGTCGCCATCACCGGCCGCAACCCGCAGACCCTTGCCGCCGCCGTCGAAGAGCTCGGCGGCGATGTCCTAGCGTTGCAGGTTGATGTCACCGACGTTGCCGCGACTGAGAAAGCCTTTGCGGAAGTGGCTGAAAAGCTTGGCAATATCGATATCCTCTTCGCCAATGCCGGGATTGCCGGCGAAACCGCCGTTGGAAAGACCAGGCTCGAACAGTTCGAGACGGTGGTCCGCACGAATTTCACCGCCGTCTTCTTTACCGTGCAGGCGGCGCTGCCGCATCTGAACGACGGTGCGTCGGTAATCCTGAACGGCTCCGTGCATGCCGTTCTCGGCATCCCAGGCTACTCCGCCTATGCCGGCACCAAGGGCGCCGTGCGTGCCATGACCCGCAACCTCGCCTCCGAACTCGCGCCGCGCGGCATCCGCGTCAACCAGGTGACGCCGGGCGCCACCAAGACGCCGATTTGGAACACGCGGGCGATGACCGAAGACGCCAAGGATGCGCTGGAAGCCCGCTTCGGCAGCCTGAGCCCGCTTGGCCGCATGAGCGAGGCGGAAGAGATCGCCAAAGCGGCCCTCTATTTCGCTTCCGACGACTCGAGCAACGTCACCGCCATCGAAATCACCGTCGACGGCGGCGCCACCAGCGCTCCGTCGGGCGCCAAGCTTTTCCGGTCTGCCTGAGAGGCATAGGGAAGCCGGGTGGGCTGATTTCCAACTGACGGCAAAGGCCGCCTGATGCAGGATGCTGATGGCGGCCTTTGCGTGTCAGGCGTATCGCCAAATGTCGACGACTGCGCGAGACCGGTCTGCAATTTATCGCGAAAGTGGCTTTAGCTTTCAGATAATCTCCTGCGATATACGCAGCTGCGATGCGTCGATGAGGTTCACCCAGGGCATAGCAGTCGGAGGATTTCGGTGAAAGACAAGCAACATACCTATCATGTCAACGTCGTCTGGACCGGCAATGACGGTACGGGAACGTCGAGCTATCGCGGCTATCGACGGGATCATGAGATACGTGCCGAGGGAAAACCGACGATCGCCGGCTCTTCCGACCCGAGCTTCCGCGGCGATCCCACCCGGTGGAACCCCGAGGACCTGCTGGTCGCTTCGCTGTCGGCCTGCCACAAGCTTTGGTATCTCGGCCTTTGCGCGCAAGCCGGCGTCATCGTCCTGTCCTATGAGGACGCGGCGGAGGGAACGATGCTGGAAGAGAGTAGCAGCGCCGGGCAATTCACCTCGGTCGTCCTGCGCCCCAGGATCGTCATCGATGCGGCATCCGACGCAAGAACGGCGCTTGAGCTGCATCATAAGGCGCACGAGATGTGCTTCATCGCCCGCTCGGTGAATTTTCCCGTTACCAACGAGCCGCAGATCTCGACGGCGGCATAACAATTGCAAGCCATTGAAAGAACATTCAGTTCCTTCAATGGCAATTGCCGTTTACGGCTTGTCGCCAGCCGGTTTTGGAAATTAGACTTGGCGAACCTTTTCGCCGTCGCCGAACAGCGATGGGCCGTTCTGGTCGATGATCTGCCGCGCCTTGCGGAAGGTGGATTCGAGAGCATCGTCCGAGGATGTGAAGACATCGGCCCGGATGAAGTTGCGCACCAGCGTCTCGCCGTTCACATCCTTCTCGATCCTGCCCATCAGGCGGAACTGATTGCCTTCCCGCTGCGGCGTCGCATGGATCGTGCAGTCGCCATGCGTCTGCGGTTCGGCGCTGATGGTGGAGCCACCGGCCTTTTCAGCGCTCGTCGCCGAAGCGCCGCCGCCGGTGAAGATCGAGAGAATATTGGACAAGATCGAAGCCATGAATCGCCTTTAGCATGAAGGACGTGAGGTCGCAAAGTTAAATGATCAGGTTCGCAAGGATCTCGTTCTCGGTGATGTCCTCATAGCCCATGCCGGCGTGCTCGAACTTTTCGACCAGCTGCTTGAAATTATCGGAATCCTTGGTCTCAATGCCGATCAGGATGGAACCGAAGTTACGGGCGCTCTTCTTCAGATATTCGAAGCGGGCGATATCGTCGTCTGGACCGAGAAGGTTGAGGAAATCGCGCAGCGCGCCGGGGCGCTGGGCAAGGCGCAGGATGAAGTACTTCTTCAACCCGGCATAGCGCATGGCGCGCTCCTTGACATCAGGCAGGCGCTCAAAATCGAAATTGCCGCCGGAGACGACCGCAACGATCGTCTTGCCACGGATGGCATCTGGATCCATGGTCTCCAGTGCGGTGATCGCCAGCGCGCCTGCCGGCTCAAGCACGACACCCTCTACGTTCAGCATATCGGCGATCGTCACGCAGATGGCGTTCTCTTCGATCAGCCTGACCTGCTCCGGCGCGAACCCCTTCAGGGCAGCGAAGTTCAGGTCGCCGATACGGCCAACAGCCGCGCCGTCGACGAAATTGTCGACCTTCGTCAGCGTCACCACCTGCCCCGCCTCGATACTGCGCCGCAGACTCGGCGCACCCGCAGGCTCGGCAAAGACGAATGTCTCCTTGCCAAGCCGATCGGCAAAGTAACCGGTGATGCCGGCCGCCAATCCACCGCCGCCGACAGGCAGAATGATGAGGTCAGGCATGACACCGTCTGGCAATTGCTCAGCGATTTCGTCGGCGACCGTCGCCTGCCCCTCGATGATATCGACATGATCGAAAGGCGGCACCATGACGCCATCGATATGCTGCACATGTTCGCGCGCCGCCTGATAGCACTGGTCGAAGAAGTCACCGAAGAGCTTGATGGTGATGAATTCACCACCGAACATGCGAGTTTTGTCGATCTTCTGCTGCGGCGTCGTCACCGGCATGAAGACCACGCCCGGTACGCCGAAATGGCGGCAGACGAAGGCAAAGCCCTGCGCATGATTGCCGGCCGACGCGCAGACGAAGGTCTTGCCCGTGCCGCCTGCGGCAATCACCTTGCGGAAGAAATTGAAGGCGCCGCGGATCTTGTAGGAACGCACCGGCGTCAGATCCTCGCGCTTCAGCCAGATGTCAGCGCCATAGCGAGCTGAAAGATGCTCGTTCAGCTGCAGCGGCGTTGCGGGAAAAAGGCCACGCATGGCCTCGGTGGCATCGAGAACATTCTGCTTGTCCACGGGCGTCGTCCATCCTTGTTCAATTCGCCTTCGCTATGACACAGGAAACATGAGTAACGAAAGCCTGTTTATCCCGGTTTCCGACCTGTGCGAGCGAGATTCCGTATTCGCGGAACCAAGGCTTGCGACCAGCAAAGACGCAACTGCCATGATTTGCACCAGCCGTTGCAGCCGACAGCTACCCCCAAAATCTTCGAATTGACACAGTGGAACCGTCCGTCTCCAATGCGGCCAGCCATCATGATGATGGTTAGAGGCCCGCTTCAATCCGGTTCATCCGGTGCCAGCGGGCTTCGCTTGCATATGATCGCCCACTGCGCGGCATAATTATAATGATTATACCGGCGCTGGTGAACGCTCTCGGAGGGCGGTGAGACAATCGCGTCGGAACCGCTCAACGCCAGAACAAGCCGAGCTGAGTTCTGCCCCTTGCCGCAAACATTCCCTTGACTGAATCGCTCAAGTGCTTGAAGGGGAAAGGCGAGCGGACGTGGCGAAACTGGTAGACGCAAGGGACTTAAAAAGACTTACTTCTACCATTCCGCAAAAAAGTTCGTAAGGCGAGAGACGCAGTTCTCTCAATGCCTTAGGAAGGTGTTGGTTTGGAGGATGAAGAAGACCGATTCCATGCTAGGTGCAGTATAGGTGCAGAGAGCTAGGGGTAGAATCGGCGACAAAAAGGCGGACGTGGCGAAATCGGTAGACGCAGCAGACTTTAAAATTGGAGTGCCCGCAGGGAAATCTGCGGAGTAGAACCGCTCAAAGTCGGGGAACGCTAACGGGTAAATGCCCTAAGCCAATCCCGAGCCAAGCCCTCTCACGAGGGAAGGTGTAGAGACTGGACGGGCGGCGCCTAAAGCTTACGGGCCACGGCGAAGGGACAGTCCAGACCACGAACGCTGAAAGGCGGCGGCGAAAGTCGAAGTGGTATGAAAATCTGCTTCTCTATGAGAGTACGGGTTCGATTCCCGTCGTCCGCACCACTCTTCACCTCGAATCATCAGCAAATATCTACATCCCCGATGTCACCGACTTGGTAGGTGCCGGAGGCAGGCGTCACTTTGGCGTTCGATCCCGCAAGTGATTGATCTGAACCCTTCAAACTGGGCCAATTTTGGTTAGAGTTTTCCGGTGTATTTTCCTGGCTGGAAGAGAATGGCTGCGCGTGATTGGACAGCCATACGCCCGTTGCCAACTTCGCCCTTCGATGCATGTAACAGGCCAACGCCGAGTTTGGTTGATCATCCATTCTTATGGAGAGACCGATTTGGCGCTCGACGGAAAGCTGCTATTCGATCCGCAGTCGAGCGCCATAAGGCCGAGAATAGAAACAAGAAGCACCGAACGGTGATCAATGAAGCGAAGCGGCGACGGTGGGCTGCAGTTTTACAATGAGATCATCGGCACCCTTTTGGATTCCGACTTTGGACGCCCCCAGCGGTCCCAAGCTTGCTCCCACATTGAGCGCCCCAGGATACTGCTTCGAAACGAAAGCTAAGAGCAGTGTGTTGGTGGCGCTATCGTATAATTCGACATAGTAATTAATGGAACCGCTGAGTGTGCCTTCTTTTCCACGGGCGGCCTGAACGCTGTTGACCGCCAGCCCGAGGGGCATAAGTTTTGCTGCTGTGGAGAGAACAGGAGCACTCGACTTCGCGCCTGTCAATGTGAGTCTGAGCCTTAACGTGGCAGGACCTGGTATTGAGGTCAGCGTGTATTTTGACTTCAAGCGATTTTCGAATGTGTCTTTCATATAGGAAGCAAGAGCGATCTTGTCTTTGTCGCTTATATTGACAAAGTGGTGGTCGCGGTCTCTGTAAATTTGAACAGGCTCTACGATCACTGCGGAGTAGGCCCTGAAATTCACACCGCCACCGGAATAAAGCAGTGGGACTTTTCCATCCTTGTTGTGGGTGTTCACAGATAGTTGTCTGGAAGAGGCGATGCCTTGGTAGGCCACCGGATCGGTGCTAGCGCAGCCAGCCGCGATAGCCGTTAGCGCAACCAAAGCAGTACGGGAAAAACCCAAAAAATTTACTGGCATGAGAAACTCCTAGTGGGACAACGAAGCAGTTTTGGCGGCACCTGGGCGCAAAAACTTGCGCGGCCAGACGAAGGGGAAAGACGTCGTGACATCCGCGATACGCCTTGAGATGCGGCGCTCAGATAGCGTGGCGATCCGCCTGATTGCGTTTAGGGGAGGATAATCGACAGCGGAAGGAGGCGGCTTTCGCGGAGATATTCGACCAATTCGGAAAAGGGAATCATGGCCAAAATGAAAAGTGCGTCTCGGGCTGTCGCCAGCAGCGCTTTTCGAGAAATGGCGTGGGCCTGTCCCCACTTGAACATTGAGAGATCGGGCCAGAGCAATGGTGTGCGACGGGCATATTCTGCGTATTGTTCGCCGAACAGATGCGCCAAATATAGTGCTTCCCGCTTCGCCGTATATCGGAACACGATGTAGGCGAGCAGTGTGAAAATCGCCGTGGCAAGCAGGCTTCCAAACACCAGGCAGACGCCGCTGATCGTAATCAGGGAAAAGAGATAGAGAGGATTGCGGGTGACCGAATATGGCCCCTCGGTTACAAGCTCCAAATTTTTCAGGCCGCCAACATAGACGATCGACCAGATCCGCCCCATGACGCCAAACGCAATCAATAATGTTCCAATCTGGGCGAACAGCGTCAGAGCGACGCTTCCCAGGGGGAAGACCGGGCCGACGACAAGATGGAAAGTGATAAACGCGGCAGTGAGTGCCCAAAGCGCCCAGATTCGCGACTTTTGCTTGAAAGGTCGATCAGACGATGTCATGTAAATGGCCATTGTTTTCAGCTCTATAGGGGTCAAATGAGACGCAGATGCTGGCACGCGCGATTCCGCGGCCGCAGCCATGCATGATGACGCTTTGCACTCTTGCAAATCGATCTACGGGTTCGTTGGCTGCCTTGACGGACCAGCAGCCTTTGCCAGGTATTGAAGGTCGTAGTATTTCTCGACGTTCGTCAGCACCTTGCGTGGCTCCCCATACTCGCTCCGCAAGGCCAGCACGGTTTTTATTCCCGCGATGTCGAGATCACCTGTTCGGTTGATCCCCGTTTCGGAATGCAGAAGGATTTCGTAGCTCACATCGGCAAACGTCTCCGACATATTCGGCATATTCCTGCGCAGGATTGCGATAGCCTCAGCCTTGTTGGCCGGCTCATAGAGCCAGTCGAGAGCGGTAAGATATGCGCGTATATAGCCGACTAGTGCCGCCTCATTGTCTCTCGCCCAGCTTCGACGTACGGAGAAAGCCGTGCCCTGATAGCGGCCAAGAACATCGTCAGCATTGGCCAGCAGATTGAAGCCTCTGGCTTGCGCGGCCGCATGCATTGGCGAGATCAGGAGAGTGCCAGCCTGCTGTTTCTTCATTAGCGCCTGGAAACGCTCCTGCAACCCGCCGACGCTGACGAATTCCACATCGGAGACCTTGAGACCGCCTTTCTCCAGCAGCTTGCGAAGTACGAACGCATAACCGGTCGTGACGGCGTCAACGGAGAGCTGCTTTCCCTTGAGATCCGCGTAGCTCTTCGCCTCCGGCACAGTTACGAACTGCAGAAAGCCGTGGTTGCCGGCGCCCATGAAGGCAAAGATGTCGGGCTTCTCTTTTGTCGGCGCTTCGCCCTGCCCTTCCATATAAGCGACCACATTGTCGATCCCTGCCATGGCAATGTCGAACCTGCCGTCGATAAGGCCGGTCATCAGGAACTCCGAGTTCGGCGTCGGCGTCAGCGTCACCGCGATACCGTTGCGATCGAAATAGCCTTTCTCTTGCGCTGCCCAGATCGGCCAATTGTGGGGGCTCGGAAACGCTATCACCGATATCGATTTCGGTTGCTCGGCGGCGGCGGCCCCGGCGCTCTCAAGCGCGACAGAAAAGGATGCCGCACCAAAAAATGCGGTCGCCGTTGAAAGTAGCATAGCTCTCTTCCACTTTTGCTTGATGCTCACGCGCGAAGATCTTGTTGGCCACATTCCGGATGTTGCGCCCAGTAAGCTTCTCATTGAGCCGAATCGTGCGACCCTCGGCGCGGCTGGCTGCTGCTCCTCGACGAGGACGGAGCTCAAGTAATCAAATGCAAGTCGCATGCCGACGTCTCCGAAAGTTCCGATACCAACGGTTTGCAGCGAGACGATCAAGGAATGGTCAAGACGAGATCAAGATATTGTCCGGAAACGGTGGTATTGTCGTGGCAGCGCGGTTTGGAATTTGCAGACGTCCTCGTTGTCCATCATAATTTTGCCTTCGGCGTCGAGACGGAGGCAGACGAAAGAATTGCAGGGAATTAGCGTGGACAACAGTCTCGTTCTGATCGTTGAGGATGAACCGGCAATCGCGGAAATACTCGAAGGGTATCTGTCGCGAGATGGCTTTCGTACTGTCCGGGCCAGCGATGGCGAAACCGCCCTTCAGCATCATGTTCAACTGAAGCCCGATATCGTGCTACTGGATGTGCGTATCCCGAAACTCGACGGTTTTGCCGTTTTGAGTCGCCTGCGTCAGACCAGTTCTACGCCTGTCATTATGGTGACGGCTGTCGCCGATGACCTCGACCGCCTGAGCGGCCTGCGTCTTGGTGCCGACGACTATGTCGTCAAACCATTTAACCCGCAGGAAGTCGTTGCCCGGGTCAGGGCGGTTCTGCGTCGGACCCTGGGAGAAAGACAGGATACAATCCAAAGGTTTCGCGCCTTGGAAGTGAATTTCGGCAGCTACTCCGCAGTCGTCGACAAGGACGGAAAACGCGTGCCACTGTCTCTGACGTTAAGCGAGTTCCGAATTCTCGCCCATATGATCCGCCATCCGGGCCGGGCTTTTGCGCGGTCCGATATTCTCGACGCCTGCCTGCCCGACAGCGATGCCCTGGTTCGCACTGTGGACATGCATATTTCCAATCTTCGACGCAAGCTGGAGGATATGGGGCAGAAGGGCTTTTTCCCTGCGGTACGCGGAGTTGGCTACCGTTTCTTCGATCCCGAGTGAAGATGCCCAGATTTTCCAACCTGTCATTGGCCACGGTCACCGCGACTGTAATTGCAACCATGCTCGTTCTCAGCGTCGGCATGACTGGTCTAGGGGTCGGCTGGTATGCCTCCTATATCGAGCAAAGTGCAACCGACAACCTGCCGCCGAGTGCCGAGGCCGCCTTCAGGACTTTGAACGAGGGTGCCGTTGATGACAGAGATGCGCTCAAGATTCTGCTCGCTCACATCGAAACGCAGACAGATCTGAGAATTCAGCTTTCCATAGTGATCTTCAGCCTGTTTTCCGCTCTGACATGCGCCGTCATCGGGATATATCTGGTACGACGGATCGTAAGTCCCCTGGAAGAGCTTACCTCCGCCGCCAAAGCCCTGGAAACGGGAGATTTTTCAGTGCGGGTCGCCGCGTCTCTCAACGGGACCCGTGAAGTATCCAGCCTTGTGGAGAGCTTCAATGCTCTTGCCACGGGTCTTGAGACAATGGAAGAAAGATTGCGTTTCAATAATATGGCGGTCGCGCATGAACTGCGCACACCACTGACGATTCTACGGGGATCGTTGCAGGGCATGCTCGACGGTGTATTCCCCATGAGGCGGAAGACCATTTCCGATCTTTTGCTTCAGGTCGAAGGCTTGGCAAGAATTGTCGAGGATTTGCGCACGCTTTCGTTGGCAATAGACCAGAAACTCGTGATGCAGCGTCAAAGGCTCGATGTTGCCGAGGTCGTCAATGCCATTCTTGCATCGGCCAAACCCTTAGTCGACGCATCCAAGTTTCAAGTCGAGACCGATCTTCAGCCGGCCTGGATATCAGCGGACTCGTCCCGTATCCGTCAGGCTGTGCTAGCTCTTTTGGAAAATGCCTGCCGCTATGCAGCAAGCGGTGGTCAGCTGCGTTGCGAAACGGAGCAACTGGCGGATGGAAGCGCCGTCATCCGCGTTCTCGACCGTGGCCCGGGCTTTCCGGAGGACATGCAGGCGGTGGCGATCAACCCCTTTTGGCGGGGCGATCCGTCGCGTTCGCGCGCAACTGGCGGAACAGGGCTTGGGCTCTCGGTGGCAAGGGCAATAGCAATCGCTCATGGAGGACATCTAGAGCTTGCGAACCGGACGGGCGGTGGTGCGAGTGTAGAAATCCATCTGCAGCGCCAGCAGAGCGGATTGTCAATCAGCACTGAACATTGACCCCTTTTGCTTATCCAAGTTCGCGCCCCATTTGCGGTAGATCATCGCTTGGCCTTTAGCTCTGAGAGCGGTTCTTGGAGCGCCAAGATTCATTTCCGGTCTTGACGATCTCGCAGTGATGGGTCAGGCGGTCGAGAGGCGCCGTCGTCATCTTTGCATCGCCGAATATCGTCGGCCATTCTCCAGGCGATTGAGATAGTCCGCCGTTCGCCCTTGCTTTCCGCTACGCGTTTCCGTTTCCAGGCGGTTCACCAGACCGACAACATGGAAGAAGCGGCCCATCGGAGATTATTTAGTTCGGCGAAACGTCGGCGCTAAAGTAAGCTCCCGGTGAGGGCCGTCTTGCGAGGTTGAGACGAACATCGGAAGTCCTAGTGCAAACACTAGGAGTAGTCC